>NZ_CP091851.1:2841666-4262500 GCF_022059845.1 Terrirubrum flagellatum
CGTCGAGGCGAGCGATCCCAACCAACCGCTGCTCTATGCGCTTCGCAACGCGCTCAATCTCAAGGGAGCGAAATTCGGATGCGGGCTCGGCCAGTGCGGCGCCTGCACCGTGATCATCGACGGCGAAGCCGTGCGCTCCTGTCAGACGCCGCTGTCGAGCGTGGGCGATCGTGCGGTGACCACGCTCGAAGGGCTTGGCTCACCTGAAAATCCGCATAGGGTGCAGGCCGCCTTCATCGAAGAGCAGGCGGCGCAGTGCGGCTATTGCGCCAACGGCATGATCATGACGAGCGCGGCATTGCTCGCGCGCAAGGCGAAGCCGGATGAGGCTGAGATCAGAGAAGCGCTGGCCGCCAATCTCTGTCGATGCGGGACGCATGATCGCATCGTGCATGCCGTGCTGCGCGCGGCAGGGAGGGCGTAATCATGACGATCGTTCCTTCGCGCAGGCAATTCCTGAAGGCCAGCGGGGCGCTGCTGATGATCGGCGCCGCGCCGGCGGCGCGCGGCCAGATTGCGCGCGCAATCGATGAGGCGACGCGCGGCCGGCCACTCGCGACCAGCGAAGTCGACGCCTTCTTTGCAATCCATGGCGATGGATCGGTGACCTTGTTCAGCGGCAAGGTCGATCTCGGAACCGGATTGCGGATCGCCTACAGGCAGATCGTCGCGGAAGAGCTCGGCGTCGGCGTCGATCGCATTCATCTGGTCGAAGGCGACACGGCGCTGACGCCTAATCAGGGGCCGACTTCAGGCAGCACCGGCATCGCGCAAGGCGGCATGCAAATCCGTCGCGCCGCCGCGACCGCGCGCGCCGCGCTGATCGACATGGCCGCGCAGCGGCTTGGCGTTCCCGTCGCCGATCTCGACACGGAGAATGGCGAGATTCGCGCCCGGAACGGTGGCGCGAGCGTTGGTTTCGGCGCGCTGATCGGCGATCGCCGCTTCGCGCTCAAAGTCGATGCGAAAGCATCGCTGCGTAATCCTGCGACCTATCGCGTGGTCGGAAAACCCGTTCCGCGGCCGGACCTTCCCGCAAAACTCACGGGACGGCATGTCTATATCCACGATTTCGCGGTCGAAGGGATGCTGCATGGCCGGGTGGCGCGCCCGCCAAGCATTGGCGCCTCGCTCGCATCGGTTGATGAATCCTCGATCGCGCAGATTCCTCGCGCGCGCATCGTCCGCATCAAGGATTTCCTCGGAGTCGTCGCCGCGGACGAGTGGGATGCGGTTCGCGCGCTGGCGGCGCTGAAAGCAAAATGGAACGATGGTCCCGCTCTCATCGGCGATGCGGCCCTGCCTGAGTGGATGCGCTCGGCGGAAGCCGCGGCGGGCGATGAAACGCCTCTCAAGCGCGGCGACGTCGCCACCGCATTCGCGGGAAATCAGAAGCGGATCGAAGCGGCCTATTACTGGCCGATGCAATCGCACGCCTCAATGGGGCCGTCCTGCGCCGTCGCCGACATGCGCAACGATGGCGCAACGATCTGGTGCGGCTCGCAAGGCACGCATCGATGGGCGCAAGCTTTCGCGAAGCTGCTCGGGCTGCCCGACGACAAGGTGCGCATGATCTATCTCGACGGCGCGGGTTGTTACGGCACCAACGGCCATGAGGACGCGGCGATGGACGCGGCGCTGCTGTCGCGCGCGGTCGGCCGGCCCGTGCGCGTGCAATGGTCGCGCGAAGACGAGCATGGCTGGGACCCGAAGGGACCGCCGCAATTGCTGCGCCTTGAGGCGTCGCTGTCGCCCGAAGGAAAAATCGAGGCGTGGCGCACGGAGATGTGGGTCACGAAGGCGACGGCCAATCTTCCGCACATCCCCCTGCTCGGGGCGGACGCGGCGGGAATACCGCAGCAGCAGGGATTCTCCACCGGCCTCGTCACCGGGAATGGCGACCCGCCCTACGACATGCCGAACATGGAGCTGCGCGTTCACTGGCTGAAGAGCGCGCCGTTGCGCACGTCCAATCTGAGGGCGCCGGGGAAGATCGGCAATGTCATGGCGGTCGAGGCGTTCATGGATGAACTCGCCTTCACCGCCGGCAAGGATCCGCTCGAATTCAGAATCGCCGCCATCAAAAATCCGCGCGGCCTCGAAGTTCTGCGCAAGGTCGGAGAGATGATGCGCTGGGAGCCGCGCGCCACGCCGCGCCGCGACGGCAAGGGACGCGGCGTCGCCTACACCCACTACAAGAACAACGAGACGCTTCTCGCCATGGGGATGGATGTCGAAGTCGATGCGAAGAGCGGCGTCATTCGCGTGCTGCGCGTCGCTTGCGCTCATGATTGCGGCCAGATCATCTCGCCCGACAATGTCCGCGCACAGGTCGAGGGCTGCATCCTCCAGACGATCAGCCGCGCGCTCTTCGAAGAAGTGAAGTTCGACGCCAAAGCCGTGACATCGACGGATTGGAGCTCCTATCCGATCCTGACAATGCCCGACGCGCCGAAGCTCGACATCGCTCTTATCGATCGGTCGACGGAACCGCCCATGGGCGCGGGAGAAGCCGCGGCGAGCCCGGTAGCGGCGGCCATCGCCAACGCGGTGTTCGATGCGACCGGCGCGCGCCTGCGATATGTTCCCTTCACGCCCGAGCGGGTGAAGCAGACGCTCGATAGCGTTCCGCGCGCGGGATGAGGGCGCGGATCAGGTGGGCGTCGGCTCGGCCAGCAAGGCGGCGAGCCGCGCCGCGTCTTCGCGCGTCTCGTTCAGCAGCCAATTGGTGAAGGTCGCGATCTTCGGCTTCTTCGCCGCGACCTTGGGGCAGACGATGTAGTAAGCGAAGGGAGCGGCGAACTTGACGTCGAAGAGACGCACCAGCCGCCCGGCCAGCAGATCGAGCGCGACCAGCGCCGAACGACTGAGCGCAACGCCTTGGCCGTCGATCGCCGCATCAATCGCCATGCTCGCCTGATTGAAGATCACGCCGCGCGTGGAATCGACGTCATCGACGCCGGCGAGTTCGAGCCATTGACGCCAGCTCTGCCGCTCGTCGCTGTGCAGAAGCGTGTGGCGCCTGAGATGTGAGAGTTCGCGAAGCGGATTTCGACCTTCGACGAGGCGCGGATTGCAGACGGGAAACAACTCTTCCGAGCACAGGCGCGTGACATGCAGTCCGGGCCATTCGCCTTCGCCATGCCGGATCGCGAGATCGACATCCTCGCGCGCGAAATCGACATGATGCATCGAGGCTGCGACACGCAGATCAATCTCCGGATGCGCGGCGACAAACCGTCCCAGTCGCGGCACAAGCCATTTCGCAGCGAAATTCGGCGACATGCTCACGGTGAGCACGCCGGTGCTCTGCCGATCGAGCAGATGCTCGGTCCCGGCCGCAAGGCGATCGAACACGTCGCGCGCCACTTCGAGATAATCGCGGCCCGCCTCGGTCAGCACGAGCCGCTGGCGCTCGCGATGAAACAGCGCAAGCCCGAGTTCGACCTCCAGCGCCTTCACCTGATGGCTGACCGCGCCCTGCGTGACGCTGAGTTCGGCGGCCGCTTTGGTGAAGCTCTCATGCCTCGCGGCGGCTTCAAACGCCCGCAGCGCATTGAGGTTGGGAAGTCGTCGGCGCATATCCCTGAATCATGAGAAAAACTAATGAAGGGTAGAGAAAGCATGCTTTGCGGACAAGCCCGCTTGCGCCCTAACAAGCGGCCATCGCCGGGCGCCGCCCGCGCACCCGGATGGACCTCATGACCGCCTCAACCAACATCTCTGTTCAGGACCTCGCCCGGCTCGCCGGCACCGCGGACCAGCCTGATCTCATCGACGTCAGGATCGACGATGATTTCGCGCGCGATCCCCGGTTGATGCCGGCCTCGATCCGCCGCAGCCACAAGCTCGTCGCTGACTGGATTGGCGAATTCGCCGGCCGCTCCGTCGTCGTCTCCTGCCAGCGCGGCGAAAAGCTGAGCCAGGGCGTTGCCGCCTGGCTGCGGCATGAAGGGATCGACGCGAAAAATCTCGAAGGCGGCTTCGAGGCCTGGGTGCGCGCCGATGCGCCGTTGGTGCGCGCGGAGGCCGTTCCACAGCGCGACGCCAAGGGGCGCACGGTTTGGGTGACGCGCGAACGGCCCAAGGTCGACCGCATCGCCTGCCCCTGGCTGATCCGCCGCTTCGTTGATCCCAACGCCGTCTTCCTGTTCGTCGAGGCGTCGCAGGTCGCGCCTGTCGCCGATCGCTTCAATGCGACTCCGTTCGATATCGATGGCGTGTTCTGGACCCATCGCGGCGAGCGTTGCACCTTCGACACGATGATCGAGGAATTTGGGCTCAAGTCCGAGGCGCTTGATCGACTTGCGACAATCGTGCGCGGCGCCGACACGGCGCGGCCCGATCTCGCGCCGCAGGCGCCGGGACTTCTCGCCGTCTCGCTTGGCCTGTCGCGTCTTGTCGACGATGATCTCAAACAACTCGACGCCGGCATGACGATCTATGACGCCTTCTATATCTGGTGCCGCGAGGCGACCGGGGAGACTCACAATTGGCCGAGCGTGAAGCCGCAGACAGAGAAAGCCCCGGCATGAGCGACGCGATCGCGACCGCAGGCGCGCCGCCCGCCGCGTCAAGCGCGCCCATGCATCATCCGACTCTGGCGGAAGCGTTTCCCGTGTGGCTGCGGGTCGCGCTCCTCTCGTTCGGCGGACCGGCCGGACAGATCGCGGTGATGCATCGCATTCTCGTCGATGAGAAGCGCTGGATCTCGGAGAACCGTTTCCTGCACGCGCTGAACTACTGCATGCTGCTGCCCGGCCCTGAAGCGCAGCAGCTCGCGACCTATATCGGCTGGCTGATGCATGGCGTGCGCGGCGGCGTCATCGCCGGCGGCCTGTTCATTCTGCCCGGCGTCGTCGCCATCATGGGGCTGAGCTATATCTACGCCGCCTATGGCAATGTCGGCATCGTCTCGGCGCTGTTCTTCGGGTTGAAGGCGGCCGTGCTCGCGATCGTGCTGCAAGCGGTGGCGCGCGTCGGCGCGCGGGCGCTGAAAAACCGCGTCATGATCGCGCTCGCAGCCGCCGCCTTTATTGCGATCTTCTTCCTCGAAGCGCCCTTCCCGCTCATCATCCTCGTTGCCGCGCTGATCGGCTATATCGGCGCGCGCTTTGGCTTGCGTCAGTTCGCGGTCGGCGGAGGCCATGGGTCGGCCGGCGCGAAAGCCGACGACCGGACCTTTCTGCTCGGCGACGATGCGGAGGCGCATGCGCAACCAGCCGTCTCCGCCTCGCTGCGGATCGCCGCGATCTGCCTCGCGCTCTGGCTCATTCCCGTGGCCGCGCTTCTCGCCATGTTCGGAACGGCGGACACGTTCAGCCAGATCGCGCTCTATTTCTCGAAGATGGCGATGGTGACCTTCGGCGGCGCCTACGCCGTGCTCGCCTATGTCGCGCAGCAGGCTGTGGAACAATATCACTGGCTGAAGCCTGGCGAGATGCTCGACGGGCTTGGCATGGCCGAGACGACGCCCGGCCCGCTGATCATGGTGCTGCAATTCGTGGGCTTCATGGCCGCCTATCGCGATCCCGGATCGCTGCCGCCGATGCTCGCCGGCACGCTCGGCGGATTGCTTGCAACCTGGGTGACGTTTGCGCCCTGCTTCCTCTGGATTTTCCTTGGCGCGCCCTTCATCGAAGTGATGCGCGGCGACAAGGCGCTCGCCGGCGCGCTCTCCGCGATCACCGCCGCGGTCGTCGGCGTCATCCTCAATCTGGCGATCTGGTTCGGCATTCACACGCTGTTCCATCAGGTTCAGCATGTCGCCGGATTCGGTCTCGCATTCGATGCGCCTGTTTTCGCCAGCGTGAACGTCTGGGCGCTCATTCTCTCAATCGCCGCCATTGTCGCCGTCTTCCGCTTCAAAGCCGACATGATCGCAACGCTGATCGCCTGCTCCGCGGCGGGCGTGGCGCTCTATCTCACCGGGATGATCGCGGCATGAGAGGCGTTCTCGCCTGCATAGGGCTTCTCGCGATGTTGACGCCAACGCCACTCCGCTCAGAGCCAATCTCATTCACCGCCGACAACCTCGGCCGCCTCCCTTCGACCTTTGAGACCGCGCTCACTGGCGGCGGACCGCCTCCTGTATGGCAGGTTGTCGCAGACAAGACGTCGGGCTCAGGCTACGCGCTCGCCCAGCTCAGCGCCGACAAGACTGACTATCGATTTCCGTTGGCGATCTACAAGTCGAAAGAGGCGCGCAATGTCAGCGTCCTTGTTCGGTTCAAGGCCGTCGCTGGCGCGGTCGATCGCGCCGCCGGCGTCGCGGTCCGTGTCGTCGACGCCAATAACTACTATGTCGTGCGAGCCAATGCGCTTGAAGACAATGTGCGCTTCTACAGAGTCGTCAGCGGACGCCGGAAAGAGCTTGCCGGGGCGAACGTCAAAGTGACCGCCGGAGAGTGGCATCGCCTTGGTCTGCGTGCGACGGATGATCGCTTCACGATTCTCTTCAACGATCGCGAGCTGTTTGCTATCCCGGATCGAACATTCGCGAATGCAGGACGTATCGCGCTCTGGACAAAGGCGGACAGCGTGACGCATTTCGATGATCTTGTTATCGACGATCTGCCATGAACGGAAGAGCGGCCGCTCTCTTCGCCCTCGCAGCGATCTTGCATGGCTACGGCGCCAGTGCGGCCGAAGCGTTTCGTCAACTCAACGGACGTGAAATTTCGGCGCATCTGACCGGGATGGAGCTCACCGACGAGGTTCACTGGGCTTTCGTTTTCTTGCAACAGAGCAGGTTTCAATCCTTTTCGATGGGAGCGAAGCAAGCCGGAACCTGGCGCGTGCGGAGAAATGAGCTCTGCATCGAACGCTCGAACGACGCCGTCCGTTGCTACGAAGTCTGGATGTCCGGCAAACAAATCCAGCTTCGGCGGCCGGGTCTCGATATTCACGATGAAGGTGTTCTGCAACGGCCGGCGAAACGGTCCTGAGATGGAACGCCATCAGTCTCCTGATCCTCTCAGCTTACACTCATCGCGATAATTGAGACCCTACGTGGACGCCATACGCGAGAAAGAACATCGGAGAATGGCGCTGATCCGCCCAGCGACCTATCTCTTCACGGCGCGCGCGTTGCGGGATTTCGGCGACGGCTTCGTCGCCGTGCTTTTGCCGGCCTATCTGACGGCGCTCGGTTTCACGCCTTTCCAGGTCGGCGTCGTCGCCACCGTGGCGCTGCTGGGATCAGCTTTGCTGACGCTGGCCATCGGGCTTCTCGGGATCAGATATGACAGCCGCCAACTGCTGCTGATTGCAGCCGCTGCAATGACGGCGACCGGCGTCGCATTCTCGATCGTTCATGACTACGCCCTTCTGCTGATTATCGCTTTCGTCGGGACGATCAATCCATCGGCCGGCAGCGTCAGCATCTTCGTGCCCCTGGAGCACGCCGTTCTGACGCGGGAGACCTCGGACGCGGGGCGGACAGCGGCGTTCGCCCGCTACAGTTTCGTCGGCGCGATGGCCGGGGCCATCGGCGCAACAACCGCTGCGATTCCAGACTTCCTCGCGCCGATCGGCTTTGATCTTCTCGCCAGCGTCAGAATGATGTTTGTCGTCTATGCGCTGCTCGGACTCGCCGGCGGCCTCGCGTATGCCCGCATCCCGGCCCGCGCTGCGCCCGCAGGAGGGCTTGCCACGGCGCCGCTCGGACCCTCGCGGGCGATCGTCATCAAGCTGGCGGCCCTCTTCAGCCTCGACGCGTTCGCCGGAGGTTTTGTTGTGCAATCCTTGCTCGCGCTCTGGCTGTTCGAGCGCTTCGACATGTCGCTCTCCGCCGCCGGCTTTTTCTTCTTCTGGTCGGGTCTGCTTTCGGCGTTCTCATTCCCGGTCGCGGCGTGGCTGTCGCGCCGGGTCGGCCTCGTGAACACGATGGTGTTCACGCATATCCCGTCCAGCCTGTGCCTGATCTTCGCGGCGATCGCTCCAACATTGCCGTTGGCGCTCGCTTTGCTGCTGATCCGCGCCGCGCTGTCGCAGATGGATGTGCCTACGCGATCATCCTATGTGATGGCGGTCGTCACGCCGCTTGAGCGGCCTGCGGCTGCGAGCTTCACGTCGGTTCCACGCAGTCTCGCAGCGGCGGCCAGTCCGGCGCTGGCCGGCGCGCTTTTCGCAGCCTCCTATCGCGCATGGCCGCTTCTGATCTGCGGCGGCCTGAAGATCGCCTATGATTTTCTGCTCCTCCTCCAGTTTCGGCATGTGCGGCCGCCCGAGGAACAGAAGTGACGCGCCTCACTTCTCTTTCCAGGCGCCCCAGGTGATCGTCTTGCCCGGCGCCCAGCTCGCATAATTCTTCACGCGCGGATGCGCCGCCTCGATCACGGGATCGTAGTAGAGGCCGACGATCGGGATCTGCTCACGCATCATCGCGTGCAGCTTCCTGAAGTCTTCCTTGCGCCTGGCGTCATCGAGCACGGTCCCGCTGTCTGCGAGAATCGTGATCGCCTGCGGATCATCCCATTGCGCCCACGGGTTCTTGTCCTTCTCGGCAATGAGAGCCGCATACATCTGCGTCGGATCGAAGCGCGCGGAATAGCCGAAAGACTGAAGCTGGAAATTGCCTTTGAGATAATTGTCGAGCTGCGTCGCCCAATCAAGAACTTCGAGCTCCACCTTGAATCCCGCCTGCGTCAGCATCGCCTGCGTAAGCACGGCGTTGTCATACATGCTGGTGTAGCGCTTGTTGGTCTGGATCTTCAGAGTCTGGCCGGCGTAACCCGCCTCCTTCGCGAGCGCCTGCGCTTTTTTCGGATCGTAATCGGGCCACGCCATGAAGCTCTCGTCATAATAGGAGCTGGAATCGCTGACGCCGGAAGGATTGGCCTTGGTCAGCCCAGAGCTTCTCACTTCGGCGATCTGCTCGCGGTCGATCGCGTGCGCGAGCGCCAGCCTCAGTTTTTGATTGGAGAGAAGCGGGTCCTTCGTCTGGATCAGGATCGCCGCGAAACCGAGGCCCGGTTTGGTGGAAATCGCGACCTTGCGCTTCTTCAGTTCCTCGACGCGATCGCTTTCAATATCAGGCAGGATGTCCACGGCGCCGGTTTGCAGCGCCGCCTCCGCCGCGCTGGCGTCCGGCACCACGCGGAAGACGACCTGGTCGAAATTCATGATGCGCGCGCCGGCATAGCCGCTCGGCGGCGCCTTGCTCGCACTGTAGTTCGCAAAGCGCTCAAGCGTAATGGCTTCACCGCGTTTCCATTCCTTCAGCTTCAGCGGACCGGTGCCGATAGGATTCCACTTTCCCTCCGCTTCGACGCTCCGGGGATGGCTGACGAGAATGCCGCACTGGATATTCGCAAGCTGCTTCAGGAACAGCGCGTTCGGACGCGCCAGTTTGTAGACGACCGTATCAGGCGCAGGCGTCTCCAGCGCCTCGACTTTCAATCCCTGATTGTCGTCGAACAGGCGTTTGCAGGTCCATGCGGCTTGCGTGAACTGCCGATCCCAGCTCCATTTCACCTCGGCCGAAGTCAGCGGCGCGCCATTGTGAAAAGTCACGCCGGAGCGGAGCTTGAATGTGTAAGTCTTGCCGTCCTCCGAAATCGTCCAGCTTTCCGCCAGCGCCGGTCCAACGGTGAGGTCGGCCTGAAACGCCACCAGCCCCTCGAAAATCTGATGGGCGACCGTATCGGTCTGCGCGTCGCGATTGATGCCGGGCTCGAGGCTGCGGATGTCGGAGTTCAGCCGCACGATCAAAGAGCCGCCGCGTACCGGTTCCTGGGCATGAGCGAAACTCGCCGCCAGCGTCGTGAAGAGCGCCGCGCGCAGCAAGGATTTCATCATCTCGACCCTCCCGCGGCCGAAAGCACAGCATGGGCGCCGCGCGCGCCATAGAACTCATCGAAGAAACTGACGACCGCCGGACCGAGCCCATCGGCGCCGTGAGCGACGCCAGGGACGACATCATGCCGCACGGCGATTCCGTGATGGAGAAAACTTTTCTTCAGCGCCTCCATCCGCTCCAGCCGGTCGCCGCCCATGAGATCGGCGCCGGTCATCCAGAGTGGACTCTTCGGCGTCATGGCGATCTCCCAGGTCTCTTTATCGTCGCCGCCAATCACCATCTGTACGGCGACGTTGCGCATCGCCTTGAGATCGATCGATCTCCCGAACTTGCCGGAGAAATCGCGCACGCCGACCCAATAGTCGTGATCGAAATCGAGCAGCGTCACCACGCCCGGCGCGCCGATCGACACCGCCGACAGCCGCTTGGGATGGAGATAGAGAAACCGATGCGCGAAATGCCCGCCGCCGGAAAAGCCCGACAACGCAAAACGATCGACATTCAGGCGATAGCGCGCGGCGATCTCTTCGATCATGGCGAGCAGAACAAAATCATAGCGCACCGCGCCCGGCCGCAGCATCTTGTAGCTCGACAACTCGCCACGCTCCTCGATGCCGCCGGGGAACAGCGGAACGAGAACAATCACATCGCGTTTCTCGGCAAGAGCAACGAACTGCTCGCGGCAGGCGAAGATATTGCGCGCGGTCCCATGGATATTGACGAGCAGGTCATAGCGGCGATCATCCGCCTCATCGTAGCTGTCAGGCACATAGAGGCAGTAGGCGAAGCGCTGATCATAGGCGCAGGCATAGACCGTCGTCCGGCCGAAATCATAATAGGACAGCTTGTCGCCGTGGCCGGGTTGACGTCGCATGTTCAATCCTTGTTGCGGGGGTCGATCGGCGTCTCGATCGACGCATGCGCCTCGATGGTTTCAGCCGCATCGAAACAGAGATCTTCGCGTCCTTGTCCGGCGACAATCTGCACGCCGACGGGAACGCCCTCGTGAAGACCTGTGGGAACCGCGAGGCCCGGCAAACCAAGCACCGAGATCGCCGTCATCGGCGCCTGCGCCGCGAGGATGCGCGCTGTCGCTTCGACGCTTTCGACATCGCTTCCGACAGGAAACGGCAAGTCGAGCGATACCGGCATCAGCACAACGGGATAATCGACCAGGAACTGTCGCCATTTCCTCAGCAGCGAAAGACGCTGACCGAGCCCTGCGAGCGCGTCGGCGGCGTCGAATTTCGGCCATGCGCCGCGCCACAACGCGATTGCGCGCTTGATGCCATCGTCGCCGTTCTTCTCGATCAGCGGCTCGAGACTCGCGATGACGTCAGGCATCGCGATCTGCGGCCAGAGCGCCGCGCACTCCCGCAGCGCCGGCGCCGCAATCTCCTCAACGATGTAGCCTGCGGCGGCGAGCGCCTTCGCAGCGACATCAAGCGCGGCCGTCACAGCGGGATGTTGCGGCGAGCCAAAACCGTTGCGAACAAGCGCAACGCGCAATGGCGCGTTGCGCTCTGGCGCTGATTCAACCGGTGTCCAGCGCGCGTCGCGCAGATCTTCGCGCGCCATTGCGGCGAAAGCCAATCTGTTGTCCGCGACAGTGCGCGTCAGCGGCCCCTGCACCGCCATCAACGCCGAAGAAATCGTGCCGGCGCCGGTCGCGCTGGCGTTGAATGAGGGCACGCGGCCATAACTCGGGCGAAGCCCCACGAGGCCGCAGCAATAGGCGGGATAACGCACCGAGCCCGCGATATCGTTGCCATGGGCGATCGGCCCCATGCCTGTCGCGACGGCCGCGGCCGCGCCGCCGCTCGATCCGCCGCAGGTGCGCTTCGCATCCCAGGGATTGAGCGTCAGCCCGTGCAACGCATTGTCCGTGAACCAGCGCATGGAATAGCAGGGCGTGTTGGTGCGGCCGATCACGATCGCGCCCGCATGACGAAAATTGCGGACGACAGGATTATCCTCGATCGCGATGAGGTTCTTGTAGGCGACGACGCCGTTATCGGTCGGCAAACCCGTCTGATCGATATTGACCTTGATTGTGACAGGCACGCCGTGCAACGCGCCTAGAGCTTCGCCACGCCGCTGCGCGGCGTCAGCGCGATCGGCTTCGGCGCGCGCCTCATCGGCGAGCACGCGTGCAACTGCATTGACGACGGGGTTCACCTTTTCGAGCCGGGAGAGGCAGGACTCGACCGCCTCGCGCGCAGACGCGCGGCCATGGCGGATCAGCGTCGCGACCTCGCGCGCCTCCATCCGCCAGAGTTCGGTCGGCGCTCCCGAAGAGGAAAGGCGGGCGGGCGGCTGGGGCGTCGGATTGTCCATGGGCTCCCGAAGTCCGTGGAGACCGATCGGTCCCGAGACTGCTCTTTGTGGCGAGATGAAACAACAAGCCACAGCCGCTTTGCAAGCGCCAAATCGCGCGCGACCCGCTCTTCTCGCGAGATTTCGACGCTCCCGCCGCCAGAACGGCGCCGGCAAAACGACCCCGCTTAGAATTCGCCGCCTCCCGCGGGCTGATATTGACGGAGTTCTCGCACCTCGCGTTCAAAATGCCGGTCGCGCAGGCGGAATTGAGTCTAATTGCTGCGGCGGGTTCAATCTGCCCATCGCGTGCGCAGACTCCCCAAAAAGACGTTGAGCGCGTTTCCCATAACGCCTATCGAAAGACCGCCGCGCCCTGCCTGCGAGTCTGGCCCGGCTAAGCTGTTCCGAACTTGCCTTTTGTATTTTTTGTTCACATAGTACGAATATCGCCCGAACCTGATCCGCCGCCTCGGAAGGAGCGCCATGAACTACGCCGCCCACACCCCGAACCACGGATCGAACGAGCCGCTGACCGAAGAGCGCATGAAGGCCTACTGGATGCCCTTCACGCCCAACCGGCAGTTCAAGACGAAGCCCAGGCTCTTCGTCGGCGCGGAAGGCATGTACTACATTGCGGCGGATGGACGCCGCATTCTCGACGGCATGGCCGGTCTCTGGTGCGTCAACGCCGGGCACAACCAGCCGCGCATCTCGGCGGCGATCAAGAACCAGATCGACCAGCTCGATTATGTCTCGTCCTTCCAGATGAGCCATCCGCTGGCTTTCACGCTGGCGGAGCGCATCGCTGCGCTCGCGCCGGAGGGCCTCAATCACGTCTTCTACGTCAACTCAGGGTCGGAGGCGGTCGACACCGCGCTGAAGATCGCGCGCGCCTATCACAAGGCGCGCGGCGAGGCGCATCGCACCCGCCTGATCGGCCGCGCCAAGGCCTATCACGGCGTCGGCTTCGGCGGATTGTCGGTCGCGGGCATCGCGCCGCATCGGCGCGATTTCGGACCGCTGCTTCCCGACGTTTCGCACCTGCCGCACACGCGCAATCTCGAACACAACGCGTTCTCGCGCGGCCAGCCGAAATGGGGGGCGCATCTCGCCGACGAGCTCGAAAATCTCTGCGCGATTTATGATCCCTCGACGATCGCCGCCGTGATCGTTGAACCCGTGACGGGTGCCGGCGGCGTGCTGCCGCCGCCCGTCGGCTATCTCGAAAAGCTGCGCGCCATCTGCGACAAGCACGGTATCCTGCTGATCCTCGATGAAGTCATCACCGGGTTCGGTCGCCTCGGCGCTTCCTTCGGCTCGGTCGCGCTCAATGTCACGCCCGATATCATCACTTGCGCCAAGGGCATGACGAACGCCGCCGTGCCCATGGGCGGCGTTATCGTCAACGACAAGGTGCATGACGCCTTCATGCAGGGTCCGGCGAATGTGACGGAGTTCATGCATGGCTACACCTATTCCGGCCATCCCCTCGCCTGCGCCGCCGCGCTCGCCTCGATCGAAACCTATGAGGAGCTTGATCTGTTCGAGCGCGCCGCGAAGACTGCGCCTATCTGGGAGAATGCCGCGCATGGGCTGAAGGGCGCGCCGCATGTCATCGACATCCGCAATCTTGGCCTGCTGGCCGCGATCGAACTCGCGCCGCGCGAAGGCGAGCCGGCGGCGCGCGGCGCCTTCGTCGCGAGCTATTGCTTCGAAAAGGGCGTGCTGGTGCGCGGCGCCGGCGACACAATCGTGCTGTCGCCGCCGCTCATCATCAACGATTCCGAGATCGACCGCATCTTCTCGACCATCGCTGACGGCTTGCGGCTCTGCTCCTGACCGGAGATAGTCTGGCCGCATCACGAGAGGTCCTCATGAGCGACGGCGTCACCACGGTTACTGAGCTGCGCGAGCATTACGCGCAGCCGGGCGAGAACACGCCGAAGAAGATCCTTGCTGTGCTCGACGCCCATGCGAAACGCTTCATTTCGCTCTCGCCCTTCCTGACGATCGCGACCTATGGCGCGGACGGCGCCGATTGTTCGCCGCGCGGCGACGAGCCAGGCTTCGTGCAGGTGGTTGACGATGTGACGCTGCGCCTGCCGGACAGGCGCGGCAACAATCTGCTCGACACGATGCAGAATGTGCTGGCGAAACCGGAAGTCGGGCTTCTCTTCTTCGTGCCCGGGATCAACGAAACGCTGCGCGTCAACGGCGCCGCGACAATCGTCACGGACAAGGCGCTGCTCGAGCCGCTGGCGATCAAGAAGCTGATTCCCGCTTCAGCGCTCGAAGTGAAGATCAGGCAGGTCTATTTCCACTGCGGTCGCTCGCTTCTGCGCGCTGATCTCTGGAATTCCGAGAAGAAGCTCAGCCGCGAGGATTTTCCGCGGCTTGGCACCATTCTTGCGGACCAGATTCCTGGCGTCGATGGCGAGAAGGCCAACGCCAATCTCGAAGTCGCCTACACCACGAACCTCTACTGAGGCGCAGTTCAAGCGTAGGCTTTCGTTTCCACTGCAATCGTCGGCGCCGCGGCGAGCAGCGCCCTGGTGTAGTCATGCTGCGGGTGATCGAGGATATCCGCGACGCCGCCGTGCTCGACGATGCGGCCCTCCTTCATCACCACGATGCGATCGGCGACCGCCGAGACGGCGCCGAGATCATGCGAAATGAACAGGCAGGCGAAACCGTGCCGCGCCTGCAGGCGACGGAACAGTTCGAGCACCTGCTTCTGGATCGTCATGTCGAGCGCCGACACTGGCTCGTCGGCGACGACGAAAGCCGGGTTGCGGATCACGGCGCGCGCGATCGCCACGCGCTGGCGCTGGCCGCCGGACAGTGCATGGGGAAATCGATCGGCGAAGCCGGACAGACCTACTTCAGCCAACATCTCCTTCACGCGTTCCGCTTTTTCGGCGCGCGACAATTTCGGTCCGTGATCAAGCGGCTCCGCCACGATGTCGCCGATGCGCTGGCGCGGATCGAGCGAGGAATAAGGATCCTGAAAGACAAGCTGGCAGTTCAGGCGGAAGTCGCGCTGCACATCGCGCGGTCCGCCTGTCACGGGCTTGCCGCGAAACGCGACCGCGCCGCCTGCGAGCGGCAAGAGGCCGATCATGGCGCGACCGAGCGTCGTCTTGCCCGAGCCCGAGCCGCCGACAACGGCGACCGCTTCGCCGGGGCGCACCGCGAGCGTCACGCCATCGACAGCAAGTTTCGGCGGCGTCGAGGAAAACACGCCGCCAGAGCCCGGAAATCGTACGCTGACATTCTGCGCCTCGATCAGCGGCGTCGCCTCCGCGACAGGCGCGCGGGAATCATCGCGGCGCGGCAGAGCGTCGATCAGCGCCTTCGTATAGGTTTCGCGCGGACGCGTGAGAACGTCGGCCACACCGCCCTTCTCGACCAGGCGGCCACGCTCCAGCACCACGACGGAGCGCGCATATTGCGCGACGAGACCGAGATTGTGCGTGATCAGCAGCACCGCCGTTCCCGCCGTGCGCGTGAGCTCGACCATGAGCTGCAGCACTTCGCGCTGCGTGAGCGTGTCGAGCGCGGTGGTTGGCTCATCCGCGATCAGCAGCTTCGGCTTCAGCAGCATCACCGAGGCCAGCATGATGCGCTGGCGCATGCCGCCGGAGAATTGATGGGGATAGGCGGAAAGGCAGCGTTCGGGATCAGCGATCTGCACGCGCGTGAGCATATCCGCGGCGCGGCGGCGCGCCTCGCCTGACGACAATCCCTCATGCAGGCGCAAGCCTTCGATCAATTGCGCGCCGATCGTCATCGCCGGATTGAGCGACACCATCGGCTCCTGAAACACCATGCCGATCGCGCCGCCGCGCAAGCGCCGCATCTCCTCATCGGAGAGCGCGTCGACATCCCGGCCCTCGAACAGCAATTCGCCGCCCGAGCGCCGCACGCCCGGAGGAAGCAGGCGCAACGCCGCGCGCGCCGCCATCGTCTTGCCGCTGCCGGACTCGCCGACCAGCGCCACGATCTCGCCGGCGGGGACATCGAAGGACACATCCTGCAGGATCGAGAGGCCGCTCGGCCCCTGCATGCCGAGGCCACGAACGGACAGCAGCGCATTCGCCGACGCGTCCGCCATCACACGCGCTCCATTCGCGGGTCGAGCTTGTCGCGCAGCGCGTCGCCGAGCAGGTTGACGCCAAGCAGCGTGATCGCGATGCAAAGTCCGGGCGCCACGCCAAGCCACGGCGCGCTTTCGATATAGGGCCGCCCCGACGAGAGCATGTTGCCCCATGTCGGCGCCGGCGGCGGCACGCCAAGGCCAAGGAAGCTCAAAGCGCTTTCCGACAGGATCACCCAGCCCATCATCGATGTCGCGAGCACGACGATTGGCGCGGTGCAGTTCGGCAGGACGTGGCGGCGCATCGTCGTCCATTCGGAATTGCCGATGACGCGCGACGCCTCGACATATTCACGCTCGCGCACCGACAGCACGGTCGCGCGCACCACGCGCAGCACGGACGGCGCATAAGCGAGGCCAAGCGCGACGATGATGCCGTATTTGTTCGCGCCAACGATCACCATGATGCCGAGCGCAAGCAGAATGCCGGGAAAGGCGAGCAGCGCGTCGCTGATCACCATGAGGATGCGATCGACAAGCCCACGGAGATAACCGGCGGTGAGCCCGAGCACGGTCCCAAGCACAACCGCGCAGGCGACCGTCAGTAGCGCCACCGTCAAACTTGTAGCGGCGCCGGCCATCACGCGCGAGAGCACGTCGCGACCGAATTCATCGGTGCCAAGCCAATAGATGTCAGACGGCGGCTTCAGGCGCTGCCTGAGATTGATCGTCAATGGCGGAAACGGCGTCCAGACCATCGAGGCAACAGCCATCAGCGTGATCGCGCCGATCAATGCGCCGCCGATCAGCGCATTCGCCCTGAAGCGTGGGAAGATTCGCATCCTCGTCAGGACGCCGACACGCGCGGGTCGAACAAGGGATAGCAGAGGTCGACGACGAGATTGACCAGCACGTAGATCAGAGCCGTGAACAGCAGACATCCCTGCACCACCGGATAGTCGCGAGCGAAGATGGCGTCGACCAGAAGACGGCCGAGGCCAGGCAAGGTGAAAACGGTTTCGAGAACCGCAATGCCGCCGAGCAGATTGCCGAGCACGAGGCCGATCACGGTCCAGGTCGGCGCAAATGCGTTCGGCAGCACATGGCGCAGCAGCACGCGCCGTTCGGACAATCCCTTGGCGCGCGCATGCATGACATATTCGAGCCTGAGCACCTCGATCGCGCTGGCGCGCGCCATGCGCGTGAGAACGCCCGTCTCGATGAGCGTCAGCGTGACAACGGGCAGCGCGATGTAGAGCAGCGCCTGCGTCGGGCTCTGGCTGAACGGCGTGTATCCGATCACCGGAACCCAGCCGAGCTTGAGGCCGAAGACCAGCAGCAGGATCAATCCAAGCCAGAAGCTCGGGATCGAGAGAAGCAGCGTCGCGCCGGCGACGATGGCGATGTCAAAGCCGCTGTTCTGCTTCCACGCCGCGATGAGGCCGGCTGGCACCGCGATCAGCACGGCGAAGCCGACCGCGATGAACACGATCATGGCGCTGACCTGAAAGCGCTCGATCAGCAGTGGCAACACAGCCTGCCCATCTGTGATCGAGCGGCCGAGATCGCCCTGCGCAGCGCGGCCGAGCCAGAACGCGAATTGCACAAAGATCGGCCGGTCGAGGCCGTATTGCGCGCGCAGCGCCGCCACCTGCTCAGGCGACGCGGAATCGCCGAGGATGATCTGCGCGGGATCGCCGGGGATGAGCCTGACGATCACGAAGACGACGAAGCCGACAAGGAGAAGCGTGGGCAGCGTCCAGATCAGACGCTTCGCGACATAGGAGAGCAGCGCGGACATCGCGCGAATCCTGATCGAGCGATCAGCTTCCCGATTTCAGCGACACGCCCCAGGCGCGCGGCTGGCCCAGCGCCCAGCCGGAATAATTCTGCACGTTCGCGCGCGCGGCGCTCGTCTCGACCGCGGAGTAGAGCACGATCATCGGCGCATCGGCGCGGAACTTCGCCTCGAGGTCGTCAAAGAGAGCCTGACGCTGCGCGCGATCGCTGATCTCCATGGAGCGCGTCATCAGCTTGCGGCTTTCGGCATTGTCCCAGACCTTGCGCGGCTGCGCGTCCTTGTCGCCGCTGATCATCTCGAACGACAGCGAGGGATCGAGACGCGACGAATAGGAAAACGACATCGCCTGATAGTCGCCCTTGTTGTAGCGATCGAGCAAAGTCGCCCAATCCAGCACCTCGACGTCGATCTTCACGCCGGCTTCCTGCGCCATCGCCTGCGCCAGCACGGCCATATCGAAGATCGAGGGATAGCGTTTTGTCGCGAGCATTTTGATCGGCTGGCCGTTGTAGCCGGCTTCAGCGAGCAGCTTCTTGGCCGCGGCGATGTCGCGCTTCGGCAATTCCGCCTGTGTCTTGCCGTAATAGCTGCTTGGCGTCGGGATGATCGAGAGACTGGGTTTCGACGCGCCTTCGGTGACGGTCTCGACGAGCTGCGGAATATCGAGCGCCAGCGTCAGCGCGCGACGAATACGAACATCCTTCAGCAGAGGATCGCGCGTCTGGAACAGAAGCCCGTTGATGTCCATCGTCGCCTGCTCGCGCAAAGTGACATCCTTGCGCTGCTTATAATCGGGAATATCGGAATTCTGGACGTCATAGATGACGTCGAGGCCGCCGGAGAGAAGCGCCGCCTTGGCCGCTGAACTGTCGGGGATGATCGGGAATCGCACCTTCGCGACAAGCGGCGCCTTGCCGCCGGTATGGCCGTCGCGCTTGCCGGGCAGCGCGGCATAGGAGTCGTTGCGCAGAAGATCGATATATTGCCCGCGCTTCCACTCGCCCATCTTGAAGGGCCCGGTGCCGATCGGGTCCTTCCACTTGCCATCCGATGTCAGGGAGTCGCGATGATAGATCGCGGTCTCTCCGCAATCGGGGCGCGCGAGCACCGTGAGGAAAAGCGCGGACGGCTTCTCCAGCGTGAAAACGACGGTCTTCGCGTCCTTCGCCTCGACGTTCACAACCTTGGCCAGCCCACGCCCGTCCACTTCGGGAAGACAACGCCAGTTATTCGCGGGGTCGACGTAGCGTTTCCACGAGAACAGCACGTCGTCCGCAGTGAGCGGCGCGCCGTTATGGAATTTGACGTCGTCGCGCAGATTGAAAGTGTAAACCTTGCCGTCAGGCGAGACATCGACGGATTTAGCAAGCAGCGGGCCAACCGACGTATCCTCGCAATAGGCGACGAGCCCTTCCACCATATGCAGCACGACGGCGTCGGTGTTGGCGTCGCGATTGATGCCGGGATCGGTCGAGCGAATATCCGCATTGAGGCGGATGCGCAGCGTGTCCTCTTGTGCGGAGGCAGGCGATGCAATGAGGCCCGCAAGCCCGATCGCGACGGCGGACAGAATGATCGAACGATGCTTCATCTCATTCCCCTCTGCTCTAATCGACGGCGGCTTTGATACGTCTCGTCGCGATGATGCGAATTCGCGTTCAGGCGGCCTGCTGGCGCGGAACGGCGATATTCGGCTGCTGAATGTCCATGTCGAGACGATAGGTCTCGAAATTCCTGTTGAGCGCGGGCAGCATCGCCACTTCAAGCACGCCGCGCGCCGGCTCCATCACCAGCATGGCGACCGTGGCCGAGAGATTGTTGCTGAAATTCATGCGCGGCGGCCGGCACACGGCCCAGGGCGACTCGAAATCATCGAACAGCGCGTTCTTGACGATATCAGTCGTGAGGCGGCCGATATGCGGTTCGAGCAGCGAGCGCACGCGCAGATCGCGATAGAGTGTGTCAGGCGTGTTTGCGACGCCCTTGTCGACGAGTTTGCCGAGCGCCACCGGGCTCTGGAAATGATTGGCGTGAACGATCAGCCCCTGCTGCGGCAACACCTGGAACGTCTCGTCAGGCGCGCATTCGAAATCGATCACGACGCCATTCGCCTGCGCGACGATCATGTTGTTCGCCGCCGATTTCTCCGTGACATAGACGGCGCGCATGGCGAGCGCGACCTGCTGCTGCTCCAGCACCTTGCGCCGGATCAGCGCCAGCGGCACGCCGAGTTTGCGATAGTCGCGGTCGCATTCGAGATAATTCGCCGTGATCGAGACGCCGGCCGAATTGAATCCGGCGCGCGCCAATCCGCCCGCTTCGGTGAAGGTGAGAATGTCAGGCCCGTCCTCGCGCCTGATCTTGAGAACGATGGCGGTTTCCGCGCATTCGGCCTTCCAGTCCCAGTTCTGCGCATGGATCAATCGCCCCTCGGCGGTCGCCGTGGGAAGCGCGACGACGCCCGTGCAACCGTCGGGATCGTCAGGCGTCGGCTCGCCGCGCTGCTTGCGCTGGGCGAGCTTGAGAATTTCGGTGCGCGCATTGAGCAGCATGATGGCGGCGTATTTTTCGCCCGAACCTTCGGCGATGCCGCGCATCTCTTCGAGATAGGTCGCGTCGAACGCCGCGATCGTCGGCTCGAAGCGCGCGACCAGCGCTTCGACGCCCGCCCAGTCGAGCTTGCCGGCTTCAAGCTGCGCCGAATAATGCTCGACGCCGCGGCGGATGCGCACCTTCGCCTGCTCGCCATATTGCCGGCCGCGCTCACGCGGACCGCCGCTCACCGTCACCAGCGGACAGGGCGTCACCGTCTGGCGCGCGAATTGTGTAGCGGCCTTCGGATCGGCGTGAGGGGACATGCGGCCTGGCTCCTGTTCAGAGGCCGTCGCCAGAGGACGCGCGACCCGATACTTCTCAAGATCACGCCGCACTTTGATTGAACCAATCAAAGTGCGGGAACGTGATCGATTCCAAAAGCTTGGAGCTGGCTTTTGCGAAAAACCGGTTCCCACTTTTTCGCGCCATGCTCCGGGGCGACGGTTGCTTTCGCCGCCCACAAATTGTATTTCGTGAATTTATGAAACAATCAAGCGAAAAAATCGCCGAGGGACCGACCCGGCTGCAGCAGGATCTGCTCGGCCAGATCGTGCGCCTGATCCATGACGAGGGGCTTCAGCCGGGCGACCGCCTCAATGAGAACCGGCTGGCGCAGCAGCTCGGCGTGTCCCGCACGCCGGTCCGGGCGGCGCTGGTCCATCTCGCGGCGGACGGCTTCGTCGAGCGCAAGCCCAATCTCGGCATCGCGCTGGTCGCGCTGCCGCCGGCGCCCGGGGGGGAGCTGGCCGCAGATGACGGCGATGACGACATTCTCATCCGCATCGCGCGCGATCGCGGCCGCAACAAGCTGCCGGTCGATATTTCCGAAACCGAGGCGATGCGCTTCTACGGGCTGAGCCGCCAGGCGGTGCGCGGCGCGCTGGCGCGGCTCGCCGATCTCGGCGTGGTCGAGCGGAAAGCGGGCTATGGCTGGCGCTTTCTCGATACGCTGCAGGACAAGGCGGCGCGCGCGGAGAGCTATCGCTTCCGCATCATCATCGAAGTCGCGGCGATCCTCGAGCCCGGCTTCGCGTTGCCGGAAGGGTGGGCCGACGACATGCGCCGCCGGCACGAAGAGACGCTCGCCTCCGCCCTCTCCGGCCGCTGGGAGGCCTCCTCCAGCGTCGCCTTTTTCGAGATGAACGCCGACTTTCACGAAGGAGTCGGGCGCGCCTCGGGCAACCGCTATCTCGCCAACGCCATCGAGCGCCAGAACCGTCTGCGGCGGCTCTCGAACTATGACTGGACCCATGGCGCGACCCGCGTGCTGGTCAATTGTCGGGAGCATCTCGAAATCCTGGAGCGGCTCGAGGCGCGCGATCAGGACATCGCCGCCGCCCTGATGCGCCGCCATCTCCAGCAGGCCAGCGGCCTGCAGCCATCCTTCGAGGTCGATCCTTGATTTTGGAGGCAGAAAAGACATCAGATATGCTCAACGAGTCTTGCCCCCTGGAGCGAGAGAAGTCGCTCTGGGAGGCGACGGTGGTCAGCGCGCCGGATTTTCCCGTGCTCGCCGACTAAAGAGCCGTTCGCCGCGCGACAGCCGCATGGCGCATTTTCGCGCGCCCGCGTTTCCAATTGCGCGGCGGGCTCCTAACTTGTCGGCATCGGAGACGCCCATGCATATGATCGAGATCGCTGGCGGCGGAAAAATGCCCGCGCTCGGGCTGGGCACCTGGCAGTTGCGCGGCCGCGACTGCGCGCGCGTCGTCAAGCTCGCGCTGTCGCTCGGCTATCGCCATATCGACACCGCCGAGATGTATGGCAACGAAAATGAAGTCGGCGATGCGATCGCTGAGTCAGGCGTGTCACGCGGCGATCTCTTCGTCACCACGAAGATCTGGAACTCGAATTTCCGCGCCTCGGCGGCGCGCCGATCAGCCGAAGCGTCGCTGCGCGCGCTCAAGCTCGATCATGTCGATCTCCTCTTGATGCATTGGCCAAACGACTCCGTGCCACTGGCGGAAACGCTCGGCGAAATGTCGCGCCTCCTCGAAGAAGGAAAGACGCGCGCGATCGGCGTCAGCAATTTTCCGCCCGATCTTCTCGGGCGCGCAATCGCTGCGAGCCCGAAACCGGTCGCCTGCGATCAGGTGCGCTTCCATGTCGGCGCTGCGCAGGATGATCTTCTCGCTGTCGCACGCCCGAAAGGAGTTGCGATCACAGCCTATTCGCCGCTCGGCAAAGGCGGGCTTGCGAGCGATCGGACGCTTGCAAAGATCGGCGCGAAATATGGCAAGTCGGCGAGCCAAATCGCGCTGCGCTGGCTGATCGAGCAGGAAGGCGTCTCGGCGATTCCGAAAGCGTCGAGCGAGACCAATTTGCGCGCCAATCTCGCGATCTTCGATTTCAAGCTCGACGACGAAGACCGCGCGATGATCGCGCGGCTTTAACGAGCGCTGCTGCTCTTCTGCTGCATCTTCAGTACGAAGCTGATCACGGCGGCCACGGCGCGATAGAGTTCCTCGGGAATATGGTCGTCGAGTTCGACGAAGCTCAACGCGGCTGCAAGCGCCGGATTGGCTTCGATGGCGACGCCATGTTCGCGCGCGGTCGCGATGATGCGTTCGGCGAGTTCGCCGCGCCCCTTGGCGATGACGCGCGGCGCGTGGTCGGTCTCGCGATCATAGGCGATCGCAACGGCGACGCGCTCGGCCGCCCCGCTCATGAGCGTACATCCATGAATTGACCGGGCGGCGTGGGCGCGGGGCGCGGTGCCGTCCGGCGGCCGCCAACGCAGCGGATCGCTTCCGCCGGCGCGCCGGAGTCCGCCAACGATTTCGCGAGATCGCCGCTTTCCTGATTGAGCAGATTCACCGTCTCCGGGCGATCGGCCCAGAAGCGCACATCAACGCGGCCGTCGCGCAGCGTGATCGCGACATCGACGGCGCCGAGTTCGGCGGTCTCGGCGGAGAAGCGCATCCGCCATGTCGCGCCGACCGGAGCTGCGCCATTGCTCCGCTGCGGCGCATCGCGCTCGATCATCAGAGGCAGCGATGCATGGCCCTGCGCCAGCGCAATGGGAAGTTCGACCTGCCATTGCCGCGTCGCGATCTGATTGTTCGATAGCGGCTGGCTGTCATTGCTCACGTCTGGCAGCGATGCGAATTGCAGCAGGCGCAGGCGATCAAGCGCGCCGTCGACGTCCCTGAGCAGATCAGACGACCGCATGTCAGTTGCGACTTGCTCGACGCCTGCTTCGCGCGCAGCCGGCATCTGGAGCGGATGAAGCTCGCCCTTGAGCGGCGCTCTCGCAGAAAGATCAATATGGCCTTGCGTGTCGGGACGATGCGGCGTCGTGGCGACAGGCTCCGGCGCGTCGAGTGCGGCGATCGGAGTCGGCGGCGACACAGCGTCGGCGCGCGCCAAAGGCGTCGGCGCGTTGACGCTCTCATCACCGAAAGCGGCGCGCAGCGCGAGCAAGGTCGCCTGCAGATCGCCGCGCAAGGATGGCGCGAGCGCCGCGACGATCGCCGGTGTGAGCGTCTGTGGCGATGGGGTTTGCGGCGGCGCTGCTGGAACCACGACGGCAGGCTGAGGCTGGGCAGTGTCTGCGGCCTCAGCCGCCGCATTGGCGATCGTTGCGGCGGGAACTGCAGCCGGCTGCGGCGCAGGCGCGGCGGGCGTCGTCACCGTCGTGGGAACCGCGACAACAGGCGCATCGTCGTCGCCAGCGACCGTCTGAAGCGCCGCGCGCAGATCGAGCAACGCCGCTTTCAGGTCGGGGCGTTGTTGCGCGGTCGCGCTGGTTTGAACAGGAGCGGATTCGAGGAATACGCCGGAGCGTTCGACAGCGGCGCGCAGTTGCTCGCCGTCAATCGGCTGGCCGCCATCGAGAGCGGTCTGCGCCACGGTGGCGATCGCGGCGCGAAGCTGCGTCGGCGTGGCGTCCGCAGGCGCGTTCAGCACGCTCTGCAGCCGCGCGAAAAGCTGCGTCAGCGGCGCCTGCGTCTGCAGCGCCTCGCGGGCGACGGGCGTCAGCGCCGCGCGCGCATCGGCGACCGTGGCCGGCTGAGCGGGCAAGCTTTCGACGGGATCGGCAGGAACTCGCTGGACCAGCGCATCCAACGCGCGCGCCGCGGCGGCCGGCGCATCCGGTTCGATCTCCGGCGTCGCGACGGCCGTCGGAAGAGGCTGCAATCGCGCGGCGACGACGCGCGACGCGTCAGCGCCAGCCAGCGCCTGTCGGGCGTTCTCGCCAGGGGATAGGCGCGCGAGATTGAGGGAGGCGGCATCGTCGCCCGCCTGCTTCTGCAGCGCGACCCGATCGCCGGCCTGGAGCTTCGTCGTGTCGGGAACCGAGATCGCGATCGGCAGCCCGTCCAGCAGGACCTTGATCAGCTCCTGCGACGCAACCGCGGCCACGCGCGCTTCGACCGCCCCGCCGGCGGCGAGCTGCGTGAGCGTTTCCGGGACGGCGGCTGCCGCCGTGGAAACGGCCTGGATCGGAGCGATGGCCATCTCGGCTGGAGCCTAGACCCGCCGCCTTGCCGAAACCTTGACGGGCGGCGGCCGATTGTCCCGGCTTGCGCCGGCGCACGCGACGGCCGATGGAATTGGGATGGCCCCGAAACCGCCGCCGACTCTCGGATTGATCCTCGCCGGCGGCCTGGCTCGCCGCATGAGCGGCGTCGACAAGCCCTTGATCGAGATCGGCGGCCGATCGGTTCTCGCGCGCATGATCGACCGTCTTGCTCCGCAATGCGACACCCTGCTGCTTAACGCCAATGGCGACGCCTCGCGTTTCGCCGCTTACGACTTGCCAGTTATTGCAGACAGCGTGCAGGGATTTGCGGGACCGCTCGCCGGAATCCTCGCGGGGCTCGAATGGGCCGCGGGCCACCGCCCGGACATTTTATGGGTCGCGAGCGTCGCGGGCGACACGCCCTTCCTGCCACGCGATCTCGTGACACGATTGCATCAGGCGCGCGAGGGCGCGAACGCCGATCTCGCCTGCGCGACGTCAGGCGGACGCGATCATCCCGTGATCGCGCTGTGGCCGGTCTCGCTCGCGCCTGATCTCAGGCGCGCGCTGGTCGAAGAGGGTGAGCGGAAGGTCAGCCGCTTCATGGCGCGCTATCATATCGCGCGAGCCGAATGGAGCACAGACGCTTACGATCCCTTCTTCAACGCCAACACGCGCGATGACATCGCGGATGCGGAGCGGATCATCGCCGCGCATCCCCAGGCGTAGCCGCGATTCAGCGCGCGGCTTCAACGACGCCGACGATCGGACCGATGGCGCGCAAGCCGCCGAATTTCGGCTGCGGCGGCGCATAAAGCGACGAGATCGAGCCGTCGAGAAAGAGCGCATCGGGGGTCTTCAGCCGATCGCGGAACAAGGCCGCGAAATCATGAAACGTCACGGGCTCGCGTGAGATTGCGAACACCACAGTCCGTCCATCGCGCACGCCGACGCCGTTGCGGATTTTCTCGGAGACGCCTGTATCTCTGATTTTGGGATGCACCGCGCCGTTGACCACAAGCATTGGCCCCGATTGCGTGGCGAAGATCGCGGGCGGTTTTTCCCTGAGATATCGCGCCGTCTCCATCACACCGGCACCGTCGCGGCCGATATAGAAAACGCCATTCGGCTTGAGATGAAAATTGCCGGAGCCGTTGCGCAAATTGGCGCCGCGCAACTGGCGGCCGTTCTCAACATAGAGCCCGACCGGCGAGAGATCCTCTTCATACATGCCGGCGTTCATGGCGAAGGCGAGACGCTCGCCACGCGCGGCCAGTTTCTCCGCGAGATGGTCGAGGCTGCCGAAGGCGCGGCCGTCGCCATCCTTCCAGAACAGCCTGATGGCGTCGGCGCCGGCGCTGAATGTGCAGACCGTGTACGATTTGCCGCGATCGGCGACAGGCTCGCAGTTCGCCAAGGCGGGGGCGGCCGCGGTGAAAAATACGAAAAAGCTGAAAATCAGACGTCGCATCATATCAATCCAAATCGATCGCGACGTGAATAGCGACAGAGGCGGCGAAATCACGGCGTCTTGGCGCCCTTGCAGTGAGCGATCACATCACCGGCGAGCTCGGCGTATCGCATCACGGCGTCGGCGATGGCGTCGAGATCAGCGAGATCAATCACGGGCCTGTCGCTTGTCACGGCCGCGGGATCATCGGTCAGGATGGCGCGGACATAGGGATCATCCGGCGCGCGCAGCGCTTTGTCGACGCTCGGCCGCCAGACTTCGAGCTTGGGCGTCGACTCAAACTTGAAGCCCTCGATCAGCACGAGATCGACGGGCGAGAGCTTCGCGAGAAGCTGCGGCAGCGTCCATTCCGCCTCGTCGCGCAGTTCGCGCATGAGCGCAAAGCGATGGGCCGACGAGATCAGCACCTCGCTCGCGCCCGCCATGCGGTGGGTGTGCGAATCCTTGCCCGGCTTGTCCACGTCGAAAGCGTGATGCGCGTGCTTGATGGTCGAGACGGACAGCCCGCGCTCGCGGAGGCGCGGAATGAGCCTCGCCAGCAATGTCGTCTTGCCTGATCCGCTCCAGCCAGCAAGGCCGATCACGCGCATTCACACCATCCTGTCGGTCGGGGCGCACCCCACGCAGGATCGCGATCTGTCGACAGCCTGCCCGCCCCGCCTATATCTGGTCGCGCCTGCCCGCGAAACGCCTGATGTCCGACCTCGAACTCGATCTCAAGGGGCTGAAATGCCCCCTCCCCGTCCTGCGGACGCGCAAGGCCCTCGGCCCGCTCGCGCCGGGCGACGTGATCGCTGTGCAATGCACCGATCCGCTCGCCGCCATCGACATCCCGAACATGATCCGCGAGACAGGAGACACCCTGATCGACAGCGCGCGCGAGGGCGGAACGCTGACGTTCCGCATCCGCCGGGAGGCAAGGTGATCTATGGCTGAGACGACCCGCAAGAACCTGCTCATCACCGGCGGCGGCCGCGGCATCGGGGCCGCGATCGCGCGCAAGGCGGCCAGGAGCGGCTGGAACGTGATGATCAGCTACGCCTCGAACGCCAATGCGGCGGCGGCGGTTGTCGCGGATTGCGAGGCCGCCGGCGCGAAGGCCTATGCGGTCAAGGCCGACGCGGCGAAGCTTGACGAGACCGAGAGCCTGTTCGCGCAGGCGCGCGAGCATTTCGGCTTTCTCGACGGTTTCGTGAACAACGCCGGCGTCACCGGCCGCATGGGACGGCTGGAGAACGCCGACCCTGACCATATTCGCGAGGTGATCGACATCAACGTCACGGGCGTGCTGCTTGCGGCCCGCGCCGCCATCCCGCTGATGTCGACGAAGCATGGCGGGCGGGGCGGGGCGATCGTCAATATGTCCTCGGCAGGCGCGACGCTTGGAATGGGCAATGTGTTCGTGTGGTACGCGGCATCGAAGGGCGCGGTCGACAGTATGACGATCGGATTGGCCCAGGAGCTGGCCGACGACGGAATCCGTGTGAATGCGCTGGCGCCGGGCCTCATCGCCACCGACATTCACGCCAGCGGCGGCGATCCCGAGCGCGCCAACAAGCTCGCACAGATGGTGCCTCTGAAGCGCGTGGGCGCTCCTGAGGAGATGGCCGACGTGACCCTCTATCTTCTCTCGGACGCCGCGTCTTACGTCACAGGGCACATCCTGAGGGCCGCGGGAGGCCGTTGAGCGGCGGTCGGGGCTTTCCCGGATTTAGCCGAGCTTCGCGACCGCCGATTCGACCTCCGGCGGGATGGTCAGGCCCTCGGCGGCGGTCTTCGCACGGAGCTTGAGGCGGCGCACGCCGGGCAGCCGCGCGCCGGTCTGGCATTCGATCGCGGCGGCCAGCGCGCCGATCCGCTCGCCGAACCTGCTGTGGCCGAACGAGGTGGGATCAATCGCGAGGATCAGCTGGCCGGTCGCCGGAGGAGGTCCTTGCTCGTCGAGGAAGGACGAGGCCTCGAACGCGAGATTGGCGCCGACGAGGCAGCCCGCGAGCACCTCGACCATCAGCGCCAGCGCCGCGCCCTTGGCGTCGCCGAGGGGAACCATGGTGCCCGCCAGCGCGGCGGCCGGGTCGGTCGTCGGCTTGCCCTCGACGTCGAGCGCCCAGCCCTCGGGAATCTTTTCGCCCTTCTGTTTTGCCGCAACGACGGGACCGCGCGCGACCTTCGACACCGCGAGATCGACGACGACGGGATCGCGGCCGGCGAGCGGCGCGGCAAAGGCGATGGGGTTGGTGCCGAACACGGGCTTCGATCCGCCCCAGGGGGCGATGGCGCCAGGCGTGTTCGCAAACAGCATCGCGACCAGCCCCTCGCGCGCCAGCGCCTCGCACGGCAATCCGGCCGCGCCGCAATGATTGGAGCGCACAACAGGCGCAACGATGATCCCCTGCTCGCGCGCCAGCGCCGGCAGCTTCCCGATCGCGAGATCGATCGCGGGATAGGCGAAGCCGAAGGCGGCGTCGATCGCGAGCACGCCGGGTTTCGGTCGCGACGCCGCAGGCTGCGCCTTGCCGTCGATCTTGCCGCTACGGAGCATGCCGAGATAGGTCGGCACGCGCGAGAGGCCATGGCCCTTCAGCCCGTCCGCCTCGGCGGCGATCAGCGCGCGCGCGACCGATCGCGCATTCCCGTCACTGGCGCCATGGCGCGCGAAAGCGGACGCGACCCAATCGGTCGCCTCAGCCAGCGATTTCGTCATGCTCCGAGCGCCTTCTTCACATTCTCGACCGTGACCCAGGAGACGCGCACATTCGATTCCTGCGTCACGCCGGCGATATGCGGCGTGAGGATGAGATTGGGCGCGCCGTCGAACAATTTCGCCTTCTCGGCCGTCAGCGGCTCCTCCGCGAACACATCGAGCGCCGCGCCGCCGAGATGGCCGCTGCGCAGCGCCGCCACGACAGCCGCCTCGTCGACCACGCCGCCGCGCGCCGCATTGATCAGGATCGAGCCCGGCTTCATGCGCTGCAGTCGCAGCGCGTCGATCATGTTGCGCGTGCCGTCATCGAGCGGCACATGCAGGCTCACCACATCGGCCTCGCGCAACAGCGGCTCCAGGCCATGACGCTTCACGTCGGCGGCGGCGAAGGCAGCGTCGGGCGCATAGGGATCAAACGCAATCGCCTGCATGCCGAGCGCCTGCGCGCGCCTCGCCACCTCGCGCGCGATGGCGCCGAAGCCGACGAGACCCATCACTTTGCCGGAGAGTTCGCGGCCCATGAGCGCGTTGCGCGGCCATTCGCCGGCGATGACGCGCGACGTCGCGTGATAAGCGCCGCGCAACAAGATCATCGCAGCTGAAATGACATATTCCGCGACCGAGAGATCATTCGCGCCGGTCGCGGGAAAGACCTTGATGCCGCGCGCCTTGCAGGCCTCGACATCGATATTGTCGAGGCCGACGCCGAGACGGCCGACGACCTTCAGCTTCGGCGCCGCGTCGAGCAGCGCGCCGCGCACCTGCGTGCGGTTGCGGACGATCAGCGCGCGCGCATCCGCGACGAGGCGCGCAAGGTCGTCAGGGCGATCGACGAGCTTCGGATCATAAAAAACATCGTGACCCGCGAGCCCCTTGCTCACCGCCTCTTCATCCATGAATTCGGCGACCACGATGTCAGGCATGGAACCTCAACGCAGGGCGAACAGGCCGCCGACCACAATCGCAAGAATAACGATCGTGCAGCCGGCGAAAACCGCGAGATGACGCCAGCCGAGCTTCAGGATCGCGCCAAGCGACGTGCCGAGACCAAGCGCTGCGATCGCGATCAAAAGGCCCCAGCGCGAAACCTCGCCAAGCGCGAACTTGATGGTGGGATAGTGGATCGCGGCCGACAGCGAAGGCTGCGTCGCCAAGACGCTGTTGACGATGCAAAGCGCAAGGAACGCCAGCGCGAACATCGGCGCCGGCACTTTCGCCACGCCGGCATGCGCGCCCTGACGCACGAACCAGGCGCCGATCGCGAGCACCATCGGCAACAGCAGGAAGACGCGGAACAGCTTCACGATGACGGCCGTGTTGCCGACCGACTCGCTGACCGCGTAACCAGCGCCAACGACCTGCGCCATGTCATGCACCGTCGCGCCGATCATGATGCCGGTTTCGTGCGGCGTAAGACCCAGCCACGAGCACAGCGGGGGATAGGCGATCATGGCAAGCGTCGAGATCGCATTCGCCATCACGACCGTGAAGGCGATATCCGCCGCCTTGTTGCGATAGTCGGGCACGACGGTCGCTGTCGCGAGGCACGCCGAGGCGCCGCAGACCGCATTCGCCGCGCCCGCGAGCGCGCCAAATCCGACTTCACGATCGACAAGGCGCGCGAGGATCACGCCGCTCGCCGCCGTCGCCGTCATCGCGCCGACGACAAGCGCAGCGACGCCGACGCCGAGATTGAGGATGTCGCCGAAAGCAATGCGCAGCCCCAGCAGCCCGATCGCGTAGCGCAGCAGCACTTTCACGCACCAGACCATGCCGGGCTGGAAGACGGCGCGATTGGCGAAGCTGTAAAAAATCACGCCGATGATGAGCGCGATCACCGTCTCGGGGAGGTGGACGCGGCCCGACGTGGCCTTCGTCAGCAGAGGCTCGGCGATGTCGGACGCGATCGCAACTGCGACAGAGATAGCGATTCCCGGCGCGAGCGTCTGCCACAGCGCGGGTTTGCGGTCTGGCGCGGCGATCGCATCAGTCGACATCAGGAAGGTCCCAAGCCCTCTCTCGTCACGCGCTGCGGTAGAGCTTCGTCATGACGAACTCGCGATGGCCCAGGGCCTCCGCGGCTGTCAAGCGACCATTGGCCGTACGGATGATCGAGAAGATCAACGCATCGCCAGCCTGCGGTATGGTCATGTCGCGAGACAACACGCCGGTCACGTCAAGATCGATATGCTCGGGCATGGTGCGCAACGTCTTGGGATTGCCCGAGATCTTGATCACGGGAACGATCGGATTGCCGATGACGTTGCCCTGCCCCGTCGGGAAGGTGTGAACGACATAGCCGCCCGCAGCCATCAGGGTGACGCATTCCGCCGCAGCCGAGGAAGTGTCCATGTAGTAGAGGCCGGGACCCGACTTCGGCTCCTCGGCCGGCTCGAGAATGTCGATATATTTGCACTCGCGGCCGATCTTTTCGAGATTGCCGAGCGCCTTCTCCTCGATCGTCGTCAAGCCGCCGGCGATGTTGCCCTTGGTCGGCTGGCTCTCCGAGAGATCGTCGACCTTATGGGCCTCGATCACATCGTCCTGATAGGACTTCCACATCTTGTACCAGCGCTCGCCGACCTTCTTGTCGATCGCGCGCGCCTTGCACAGATGCTCCGCGCCGGTGATCTCGGACGTCTCTCCGAACACGCCATAGATGCCGCGCGGGATCAGCTTGTCATACATGTTGCCGACGGTCGGGCATGAGGACAGGCCCGTCGTCGTGTCGGACTCGCCGCACTTCGTCGACACCCAGAGATCCTCGATGCCGCATTTCTCGCGCTGCAGCTCGGTGGCCCATTGCAGGAATTCCTTCGCGACATAGGAGGCCCTCGCGATCGTCGCGATGTCGCCATGTCCTTCGATGCCGAAACCGACCACCGGCTTGCCGGTCTTCGCGATTCCGTCGACGACGCGCTTCGTCCAGCCATCCTCGATGCCGATCACGATGACCGCGGCGACGTTGGGATTGGCGCCCGTGCCGATCAACGTGCGGAAATGCAGATCGAGATCGGCGCCGAACTGAAGGCGGCCATAGGCGTGCGGCACTGCGAGCACGCCCTTGATATTGTTCGCCACCGCCTCGCAGGCCGAATTGGAGAGATCGTCAAGTGGCAGCATCAGCACATGGTTGCGCACTCCGACGCGGCCGTTCTCGCGCCGCCAGCCGAAGAAGGAGTCCGTCGTCGCCTTCTTCTTGTTGTGAATGACCGGCGTCTTGAAATCGGGCGCCTCGATCTGGCGTCCCTTCACCAGAGCGAGCTTGTCCTTCACGAGATCGAAATTGGCGACGATCGACATGGCTGATCCTTTGGAAATGGGAGATCGGGTTCAGCGTGAAACGCTCACCAGCGCTTGGTCCGGGCGTTGTGGATGTGAAGATGCTCGCCCTTCTTCACGTCGGCGGTGGTCTTGCCGACGTCCTGGCCATACTTCCAGATCGTGTCGCCGGCCTTCAGATCCTTCAGCGCGATCTTGTGGCCGATCGGAATGTCCTGCCTGGCCGTGATGCGGAAATCGGAATTGTCGTGGGTGACGACCGCCAGCATGTCGGTCCCGGCCTTCAGCCCCTCGACGACGACGACGCCGACATTGTCCTTCTTTTCGTGAACCAGCAGGTGGGGCTTCATGGGCGTCTCCAACTCGGCCGCCCGCCGGACCTCTGGTCCCATCTCAGGCGACGCCGTCACTCGACGGCGAAAGGCGATGGTCTTATATAAGATAGAAGAGAGCTGGCAAGAGTTGGAGAGGTTTTCTTGGCGCAACGAGCCGCGGCTGACGCGATCGGCTTCCTGCCGCTCTACCGGCAGGTGAAGAACAGGCTCGTCCAGCGCCTGCTCAATCGCGCCTGGCCGCCGGGGCACTTGCTGCCCAGCGAGATCGAACTTGCAGGCGAACTCGGCGTCAGCCAGGGCACCGTGCGCAAGGCGCTCGATGAAATGGCGGCCGAGCGGCTGCTGGTGCGCCGGCAGGGTCGCGGCACCTTCGTCGCCGAGCATGACGACGCCCGCGTGCTCTTCCAGTTCTTCAAGATGGCGTCGGACGCTGACGGCGAGCGCGTCTTCCCGGAAAGCCGGGCTCTGGAGGTCGTGTCGCGAACAGCCGACGAGACCGAACGCGCCGTCCTGTCGCTGCCGGAGAAGGCGCAGGTGACGCGCATTCGCCGCGTGCGCTCGCTCGGCGGGCGGCCCGTTATTCTAGAGACTATTACCGTGCCGCGCTCGGTGTTTCCTGGTCTCGAACATGGCGAGATTCCCAACAATATCTACGGGCTCTACGCCGACCGGTTCGGCGTTACCATCGCTCGCGCGCAGGAGAAGCTGAAGGCGGTGATGCTGAATGCGAAGGACGCGGAATGGCTCGCCGTCGAGCGAGGCGTCGCAGCGCTGCAAATCGACCGGCTGGCGATCGCGCTCGACGGCCGCCCCGTCGAGTGGCGCGTGAGCCTGTGCCTGACCGACGAATTCCACTATATTTCAGATCTGACCTGAACTGGACGCGCCGGCAGGCGCCTCCGCCAAATGGGAGGTCGTCATGATGGACTGGATCAAGCTGGCGCTGGTGATCGCCGCGCTCGTCGGCTTTGCGATGGTCGAGGTCGCGTACTGAGAACGGCGCTTCGCCTGACGCACGATTTCAAACACGACGCTCTCTCCGCATGATGCTGCAGAGCGGAATATTTCTTTTGCGGCGCCGCAGTTGACGGCTGCCATTTCCGAAGAAAACTATCCCTTCAAAGCGCCGAGCTGGCGGAGGAAATACATGAAATTCCTGTTGAAGGCCGCCGGCGCAGCTTTGCTCGCCGGACTTCTGACGGCGTTGCCGGCCAAGGCGCAGAATTATCCGGAGAAGCCAATCACGCTGATCGTCCCCTTCGCCGCCGGCGGGCCGACCGACGTGATCGCGCGGCTGCTCGGCGTGGTGATGGGCCAGAAGCTCGGCCAGCAGATCATCATCGAGAACATCGCCGGCGCCGGCGGCACCACAGCCGCGGGTCGCGTCGCACGCATGGCGCCTGACGGCTATACGTTGCTCATCCACCATATCGCGCTGCCGCTCGGCGCTTCGCTCTACAAGAACCTTCCCTACGATACGGCGACTGCGTTCGAGCCGCTCGGCCTCATCAATTACGGGCCGTATGTTCTCACGACAAAGCTCGACTATCCCGCGAAGACGCCGGCCGAGCTTTTCGATTCCTTTCGCAAGAATGCGGCGAAGATCACTTTCGCCCATGCCGGCGTCGGATCGGGCTCTCATCTTTGCGGACTGGTGCTGATGCAGGCGCTGGGCTTCAAGAGCGACTTCGTCGCCTATCGCGGCACGGGACCGGCGCTCAACGATGTCGTCGCAGGACAGGTCGACGTGCTCTGCGATCAGACCACGAACACCTTCCCGCAGATCGCGGCGAAGACGATCAAGGCGTTCGCCATCACCTCGGCGCAACGCAGCCCGCAATTCAAGGATATCCCCACGATGGCGGAGGTCGGATTGCCGACGCTTGACGTCAATGTCTGGCACGGGCTTTACGCGCCGCGGGGAACGCCTGTGGAGATCCTCAACAAGGTTCACGCCGCGCTGCAGGAGGCGCTGGCCGACAAGACTGTGCTGCAACGGTTCGACGATCTCGGCACGCTGCCCTTCCCTGAGAATGAGCGCAGCCGCGAAGCGCATGGCAAGAAGCTGACGAGCGAGCTGATGCGGTTGCGCGCCGTTGTCCAGTCCGCAGGGATTGAGGCCGTTTCAAATTGATCAGCGGATCAACAAACCGTCGATCTCGACGGCGCGCTTCTCACGCGCCGATCTCTCCGCGGCGAGCCCGATCGTCACCGCCTTCAGCCCATCCATCATGCTGACTTCCACATCGCCATTTTCGAGTACGGCGCGGCGGAAGGCGAGATGCTGATAATAGGTCGAGCCGTGATGATCGCCGGCCTTCATCACCGTCTCGTCGACATGCACCTTCCAGCGCTTCGAGAGCTTGCTCTCGCGCGGGCTGAGCGCGACTTCGGATTCCGGCTTCTCGCCGCCTGACCAGAAGCGCGTCGGGCCGGGAATGAAGCATTCGAACTTCGCCTTGTCGCCGGTCGCGGCGATCTCCTCCTGCCAGAACGATCCTTCCGCGAACATGCAGAGATCGAGCATGGCGCGCACGCCGCTTTTGAAATCGACGATCACGAAGGCATTGTCGATGATATCGGGCGCGCGGCCGTCATAGCGTTCGTCGCGATGGTTCACATCGATTGCGCCGGAGGCATAAACGCGCGCAGGCTCGTCCTTCACGACGAGCCGCATAAGATCGAAGAAGTGGCAGCATTTCTCGACGAGCGTGCCGCCTGTGCGCGCGGAAAAGCGATTCCAGTCGCCGACCTTGTGCAGGAAGGGATAGCGATGCTCGCGGATCGCGAACATCTTGAGCGAGCCGATTTCACCGCCGTGAACGGCCTTGATGAGTTCAGCCAGCGGCGGCATGTAGCGATATTCCATCGCGACCCAGACCGGCGCGCCATGCGCCGCGGCGCGCTTGGCCAGCGTCTCGCAATCCTCGCTGCGCGTACAGACCGGTTTTTCCACGAGCACCGGCAGCTTCTTCGCAGCGCTGAAAATGTCGCCAAGAATCGCCGCGTGCGTGTCGTTCGGGCTCGCTATGACAAGCGCGTCGACAAGGCCGGAATCGATCAGCGCGCGATGATCCTCGAACGCCTTCGCGCCACCATTCAAGGCGGCGCCGGTTTCGCTGCGTGATCCCGCGTCCGGATCGCTGTAAGCCGTCACCTCGGAGCCAGGGATGAGCGCGAGATTGCGGATGTGTTCACGGCCCATCATGCCCGCGCCGATCAACCCGTAGCGAAGATTCGTCATGTTCAACCGAGTTCCTTGACGGGAAGATTGAGCCTGTCGCCAATGGCGCGCAGCGGCGCGCGGTGGTCGCCATAGACGATCGCCACATGATGTTCGAGCGCCTCGCCCATCATGCGCGCGGCGACGGTGCCGGTCGGCGCATCGAAGCGCAAAACGCCTGAGGCGCCTGAAAAACTCTTCGGCGCGCGGATCATCTCGGCCCCGCCGATGAAGAGCGTTCTGCCATTCTTCGCCTGTGAGATGCGCGCAACGGTGACGCGGCCGGGCCGCAGCGCGAACTCCTGCAGCAGCGGCATGCGCCGGTTGGAGTGAATCGTCGCGACCGGCGGCGTCTCCGGGTCAGCCATCGAGATCGGCGCCGATCCGCAATGCCAGACGACTCCAGTGTTGGACTCCGCATCCATATCGACGACATCGACGAGATAGGACGGCGCGCCGGCAAGCTCCTGAAGCATCAGCGCCGTCACCGCGCCATACATATCGGCTTCACAGGCGCACGGCGTCTTGCGTTCGTTGAGCACGCCCATGGGGCCGCAGGCGGCGCAGCCAAACTCCGTGAACATTTCGGGCCAGCAGCGGACGGCCAGCGCCGACAACTTCTGCTCGTTTTTGATTTCGTCGAACGCGCCGAGAAGCTGGAAGGATTTCGCCAACTGCGGCTGATCGACCTCGTCGAGTCCGCCAAGACGCTTCTCCGCATCGGCGCGAAAGCGGCCGACATCCGCGTCGGCGACTTTCGCGGCGCGCGAGAAAAGCTGCGGCAGTTCGATTTTCTCGACCGAGACGCCGGAAAGCGAGGCCAACTCCGCAGCATCATAGCGGCAGGTGTCGAAGCCTGCGGGATGCTCGCCGACAAGACCGATGCGCGCGCTCTTGAGTTTCGAGAGAACGGCGCGCGCGCGCTCGCCATCGACCGCCGTCATGGCGACGCGCGAGTCTGGCGCCGCGACCTCGTGGAACCGTCCTTCGGCGATGGCGGCGAGATCGCCGCGAAGATTCGCCGCATCAGGTTGAGCGTAGAGCCAACCGAATCTCTTTCCGGCGCGGCCCAACGCATGGCCCGCGAGATTGAGGCCGCAGAAACCGTTGAGCCGCAGGCGTCCGCCGGTGCGCGGTTCTGGAAACGCCCAGATCGCCAGCGGCGCCGACAGGCTTTCCGCGATCTTCACCGTCATCGTCGCGTCGGTGAACGTCACCTGCAGGATGAGAACGAGATCAAGCTTTTCTTCCTTCAGCGCCGCGAGCGCCGTTTCCGTCGCCGCGGCGTCGAACAGAAGCGCGCGACCGCCAAGAATTTCGCAGCCCGTCGCGTCGAGCGACGCGAAAGCGCCACGCGCCATCTCCTCGGCATAGGGCACATCGAATGTCGGGCGAGCGAGCGGCAATACGCCGATGCGAAGAGTCATGAATGCGAACTCACGCCCGAATTGAGACGAATATCTGGCGATGCCTGGCGCTTCATCATCTTAGAACGCCGAATAATGCGCGCGAAACGCCGCATCCTCGTGAGCGAGAGCGGGTTTCCCGCCGAAGCAAGGATGCGCGCTCCAGGGCGTCGCCTTCGCATCCGTCAGCGCGTTGATATCGCTCATGTAGGGCTTGCTCTCAGCGCGCAATCCCGAACGAATAGCGTCCCAATCGGGAAACGCCTTGAACGGCTCCGACCAGATCGCGCGCCCCGCGAGATAGCCCGACGCTCCGGCCTTGTAGGCGTAGTCGAGAACCGTGCGGAACTCTTTCATGCCCGCGCCAGCCGACAGCATAACCCACGGCCGCCCGGCGAGACGCCCCATCTCGCTGAAGAGATCCTGCGTCGCGCTATCGTCGGCCTTGATCGATTTCGCCTCGACCGGGCTCTCAAGCTTGAAAATATCAATGCCATAGGCGGAATCCGCGAACACGCGCACGCTTTCAAGCACGTGGTCGGCGTGCTTGCCGGACATCTCAACATAATCCTTGGTCTGCGTCGCGTCGCTCGCAAGGGGATAGACGAGAAGTTCGAAGAGATAGGGAATATCATAGCGCGCGCAGGCTTCGCCGATGCGTTTAGCGAAATCCTGCTGGGCGATGCGCACCGCGAGATCAGCGTCGGGCCGATACCAGGCAAGCACCTTCACCGCATCGCCGCCGACGCGTTTGATCTTCTCTACCGACCAGTCGTCGATCTCCGACGAAAGGCGGCCGCTCGGCGCATCGCGGAACTGGTGCTCTTCCAGCGTGACGATCAGCCCCTTCGCTGGCGACATCAGGGAAAGGCCGCGCGGCAGCGCATAGACGGGATCAAGCAGCAGCGCCGTCGCGTCGTCCTGCAACTCCTCCACGAGCATCAATTTGAAGCGGGCGACATCGTCATAGGGCGCTTCGCCGCCGCGCGCCGCCTTGATCGGGTTGATGATCGGAGGGCGTTGATCGACGGCCACCATCTTGAACAGGCCGCGCGCATCGGCGAGCCGGCGCATGCCCCACAGCTTGCCTGCGGACAGATTCATCATGCGCGTTCTCTCAGAAAAGCTTCGACTTCCGCGAGACGCGGCGCGCCGGCGCGGCCGCCGAAGCGCGTGCATTTGATCGCCGCCGTGGCGGAGGAAAAGCGAATGGCTTGAAGCTCATCCATTCCCGCAGCGAGCGCATAGGCGAAGGCGCCGTGAAAGACGTCGCCGGCGCCAAGCGTATCCACCGCGGTCACGGGAAAGGCGGGTGTGACGATGATCTCGCGCCCCTGGCGTAAATAGGTCCCGCGCACGCCGTCCGTGATCGCGAGCGAGACATGATCAGGTGCGGGAAAGGCGCGGATCGCCTGCAGCGCATCGTCGTGGCCGGTCATCTCGCGCGCTGCCTGCATGGCGAAGACAAGATGAGTAGCGGCCGAAAGAAGTTCGCGATTTTCAGGCGCGCGATCGCCATCGAGCACGCCAAACGCGCCCGCCGCGCGCGCCGCCCCGAACATGCGCAGCGCGCCCGCCTGCCAGCGCGTGTCCGCCATCACGGATTGCACGCCGCGCGGCAGGTCCGCCGGCAACCAGGAGGGATCGTCGGGAATGCCAGGATCGGCGTAATTGATCACCATGCGCTCGCCGGCGCCATCAACAAGCACCGCCGAGGACGAGGATTTGAGGCCGGGAAAGCGACGGCAGAGGCTGCAGTCCACCCCCTCCGCCTCCAGCGCCTCGATAATGTTGCGGCCGGTGGAATCCTCGCCCAGTCGGCTCGCCAGAAGCGCGCGGCCGCCAAGCCGCGCCACCGCCACGGAGGCGTTCGCGGCGATCCCGCCGCCGACGATCTCGACCGAGTGGGCGCGGTGCTTCTCCCCGGTCGTGGGGAAGCCCGGCACGCCATAGACATGGTCCTGCGTCGCGATGCCGAGACAAAGAACGCTGATCATCAGTGGGTTGGGCTCGAGCGGGCGGCGTGGGAAGCGCCAAGGAGCCGGCGCGAGACGCCGGGCCTTGATCCCCGGCAAACTATCAAGTCTTATATCTTTTACAAGACTGCAGTTTCAGCCGGTGTTCCCTGATGAAACGTCATTCTCCAGCCGTGCGTTCCGCGGACCCAAATCGAGCTTCGGTTGGTTCGCCGCCCGCTCCCGCCAACCGCGACATAGGTCGCGATCACGATGTCGGCGCTCAGTCGTCTAAGCCTGAAATCGACGATCGCTAGCTGCTCCGAGGGCGTGGGATTGCGCATCAGGGCGTCGATGACGCTGCTGCGGTCATACACGCGGCCAGAGCGGCCAAATTCAACGAAGTCTTCGGTCAACAAGCTTTCGAGCGCAGCGGCGTCCGAACGCACCGATGTTTCAAGGAGACGCAGCTCCAGCGTCAGGACTTCATCTGGCGCTGCGTTTCCGACGGCGTCATCGCCCATTCACGAACCGGTATTCCGTGACCTGCCGATAGAGCTCACCCGGCCGCAGCACCGTCGAGGGGAATTGCGGCAGGTTCGGCGAGTTCGGCACATGCTGCGGCTCGAAGCACATGCCGCCGCTCGGCTGATAGGGAACGCCGTCTAGTCCGGGAACAGACATCTGCATCTTGAATGCGTCGTAGAATTGCATCGCCGGTTCGGTCGTCCAGACCTCCATCGAAAGGCCTGATTTTTTCGATGCCGTGGTCGCCGCATGCACGACATCCATGCCGCTCTTTGCGATCGCTTCACGTCGATCGCCGCGCAGCATGAAATTATTGTCGTAGCGGATGCGCTGACCATCCGCGCCCTGCATGCGGATCGGCCGCGCCGTCCTGAAATCGAGCGGCGTGCCCGCGACGTTGCGCATCTCGCCAGTCGGGATGAGATATTCATCGACCGGCGTATAGACGTCGGCGCGAACCTCAAGCGTATGATCGAGAATGTCCGCCGAGCCGTCGAGATTGAAATAGGAGTGATGACAGAAATTCACCACCGTCGGCCCGTTGCAGGTGGCGACAAGCCCCATGCGCAGGATCGCCGGCTCAAGCAGAGTGTAACGGCACGTCAGCGTCAGAGCGCCGGGATAGCCCTTGTCGCCGTCAGGCGAATGCAGCGCCATCACGACGTAATGATCGGCCTGATCGAGAATGGTCCAGGGCCGCTGCCCGAATCCGCCGCCGCCGCCATGCAGCGAGTTGCGGTCGAATTCGTTGATCGGCAATTGATGGGTCTTGCCGTCGAGCGTGAATTTTCCGCCGGCGATGCGATTGGCGAAACGGCCGGCGATGGCGCCGAAATGCGGCGAATGATCGAGATAATCTTCGAGGCTGTTGAGGCCAAGCACGACGCGCTGCATCTTGCCGTCGGCGAGTGGGACCTGCAGGTCCCGCACCACCGCGCCCCATTCGATGATCTTCGCCGTCGCGCCCGCCTTCGAGCGCAACGTCACTTCGCGGATTTCGCGCCCATCGGGAAGGACGCCGAAAACGGCAGGCTTCATCACCAGGTTCCCGTGTTCGGCATGGAGGCCCAGGGCTCGGCCTTCGCTTTCGGTTCGCCCTTTTGCAACAATTCGATCGAGATGCCGTCGGGCGAACGGACGAAAGCCATATTGCCGTCGCGCGGCGGGCGATTGATGGTGACGCCCGCCTTCATCAATTTGTCGCAGAGCGCATAGATGTCGTCGACGCGATAGGCGAGATGGCCGAAATTGCGGCCGCCCTGATATTCCTTCTCATCCCAGTTGTAGGTGAGTTCGAGCAGCGGCCAACGGCTTTCCTTGTCCTTGCCGATGTCGTCGGGCGCCGCGAGAAACACCAGCGTATATTTGCCTTCCGGCCGATCGACGCGCCTGACTTCGACGAGGCCGAGCTTCTTGACCCAGAAGTCGAGCGACTTATCGAGATCGCCGACGCGAACCATGGTATGCAAATATTCCATCACTTGTCTCCCTTGCGTTTCTCCTACACATGACCCGCCCGACGCATAAGTCAAAGGAAATTCATTGATGACCGCGAAAGAGCGCGTCGCGCTCATTTCGATCCTGACAACCGTTCTCATCACGGCGGCGAAAGGCGTCACGGGCTGGATCACGGGCTCGCTCGCATTGCAGTCGGATGCGGCGCAAAGTCTTCTTGACGTGGCGGCGACGACCATCACCTACCTCGTGGTGCGCGCGGCCGATCAGCCGCCTGACGAAGAGCATCCTTACGGCCACGCCAAGTTCGAATCCGTGGCGGCGCTCGGCCAAACCGCGCTGCTTTGCGCCCTGTCAGGCATCGTCGCCTTCGAGGGCGTGCGCCGTCTTCTTGCGAATGAATCGCATGTCGAGACGTCGATCGTCGCATTCGTCGTGCTGATCATTTCCATCGCGGTCGACGCCTGGCGCTGGCGCGCGCTGACGAAGACAGCGAAGGCGACGGGAAGCGAAGCGCTTGCGGCGGATGCGCTGCATTTCTCGTCCGACCTCGTCAATTCGGCGCTCGTGATCGTCGCGCTTGGCGCCGCGGCGATCGGTTATCCCCAGGTCGACGCCTTTGTCGCCGTCGCCGTCGCGATCTTCATCGGCGCGGCGGGATGGCGTCTTGGCCGACGCACGATCGACTCGCTCGTCGACGCCGCGCCAAAAGAATTATCGCAGAAGATCGCAGCGCGCGCGCAAGCCATTCCTGGCGTGGTCAATGTCGAGACGATCAAGCTGCGCAAGGCCGGCCCTGACATTCTCGGCGAGATCGGCGTGCTCGTCTCGCGCACGCTGCCGCTCGAACGGGTGTCGGACCTCAAATGCAGGATCGCCGATGCGATTGTGGAAGAGTCTCCGGCCGCGAAGATTGTCGTCACCGCCAATCCCATCGCGCTTGATGACGAGAGCTTGCGCGAGCGCGTGCTGGTGATCGCGGCGCGCCTGCATCTGCCGGTGCATCACGTCACCATCCAGCATGTCGAGGAGCGGCTTTCGATCAGCCTCGACCTCGAGGTCGATGGCTCGATGCCGCTCGGCGAGGCCCATGGCCTGGCCTCCTCGCTCGAAGAAGCGATCCGCGGGGAATTGGGATCCGGCATCGAGGTCGACACTCATATTGAACCGCTGGAGATCAGCGAATGGGCGGGGGCCGACACGGACGAAGAGACCCGCGCCAGGATGGCGGAAGCGCTCGCCCGCTTCGCTCACGACACGGCCGCCATCGCCGACATCCACAGCGTGCGGGCGCGGACGACCAGCGCGGGGCTGGTGGTCAATTATCATTGCCGGGTTGATCCGGCCCTGCCGGTGGCGGCCGTCCATGACGAGGTCGATTCGATCGAACAGAAGCTGCGCCACGAAAATCCCGACATTCACCGGGTCGTCGGCCATGCGGAGCCGCGGCGGGACGCCTGACGCGTTCAAAAACCGGATTTGAGCGCCTCCAGCGACCCGTACTGTAGACAAGGCGGGGCGCAGAGGGTGATCATGCCTGCTGCGGCCGAAGCTCCAAAGAATGTGCGCCGCCGCACTTGAACATTGTTCAAAGAGGCGCTATGAACATTGTTCATTAAGCCATTGTCACGATCCGATCCGGAGTCGTTCTGATGTTTGCCTCGCTTCTGAAGTCGCGCCGTTTCGCCCCGCTATTCTGGTGCCAAGCCTTTTCGGCCTTCAACGACAATATCCTGAAGAACGGCCTCGCCATTCTGATCCTGTTCGGGATCGGCCGCTCCGACCCGGCCCGCGCCGAACTTTTGGTGACGCTCGCCGGCGCGATCCTGGTCGCTCCTTTCTTCTTCCTGTCGGGCCTCGGCGGTCAGATCGCCGACCGTTTCGACAAGGCGCTGATCGCCAAGCGGCTGAAATTCGCGGAGATCGCAGCGGCAGGCTTCGCGGCGGCGGGCTTCCTGCTCCAGTCGATCCCCTCCCTGTTCTTTGCGCTCTTTCTGTTCGGCGTGGTGTCGGCCCTGTTTGGGCCGATCAAATACGGCATCCTGCCTGACCATCTGAAGAAAGATGAGTTGCCTGCCGGCAACGCGCTGGTCGAGGGCGCGACCTTCATCGCCATCTTGATCGGGACGATCGTCGGCAACACGCTGGCGGAAGATCCCTCGCATTCCTTCTTCATCGCGGGCGGCACTCTCGCCGTCGCCGTCGCCTGCTGGCTTTCGGCGCGCATGATCCCGAAGACGGGCGAAGCCGCGCCGACGCTGAAGATCGATCCGAATATCCTGCGCTCGACGTGGGACACGCTCAGCGAAGTGCGCGACGGCGGACGCATCTGGTGGGGCACGATCGCGGTCTCCTGGTTCTGGATGACCGGCGCTGTGCTGATGATGCTCGTCACCTTCATGGCGAAGGACGTCATCGGCGGCTCGGCTTCGGTGGCGACCACGCTGACGCTCGCTTTCACCATCGGCATCGCGCTCGGCTCGCTCGGCGCCGCGTGGCTGTCCGGCGGCCGTCAGATCCTGTTCCTCACTGTGATCGGCGGCTTCCTGATCGGCCTGTTCTGCGCGCTGCTTGCGTGGAAAGCCGGCGTGACCGTGCAAAAGCTGCCGGAGATCGGCTGGCGCGCATTCATCGCCGACCCTGAAATGCGCGGCTTCATCTATCTCGTGATCGCGATCGCCTTCAGCGGCGGCCTGTTCATCGTGCCGGTGTTCGCGGCCGTGCAGAGCTGGGCCGGCGAAGACCGGCGCGCGCGCGTCATCGCCGGCGGCAACGTCGTCTCCGCGGGTTTCATCGTCGGCGGCACGCTGGCCGCGGGCGCGTTGCGCAACGCCGGCCTCTCGCTGCCGACGCTGCTGCTTGTCGTCGGGCTCGCGACCATCATCGCCTCGCTCGTCTTCATGCGCCTGCTGCCGATGAATGGCTTCCGCGATGCGACGGCGTTGATCCTGCGCCTGTTCTTCCGCGTCGAAATCAAGGGCGCGGAGAATCTGAAGAGCAACGGTCGCCATCGCGTCATCGTCGCGAACCATGTCAGCTTTCTCGACGGCGCGCTGCTCGCCACGCTGACCGACGATGATCCGCTGTTCGCGATCGATCGCACCATGCTGCAGCAATGGTGGGTGAAGCCTTTCACGCGCATCTCGCGTCTGATCCCGATCGATCCGGTCAATCCGCTCGGCGCGCGCGTGCTCATCAATGCGGTGAAGAATGGCGAGACGCTGGTGATCTTCCCGGAGGGCCGCATCACCGTCACCGGCTCGCTCATGAAGATCTATGAGGGCTCGGCTCTCGCGGCCGACAAGGGCGAAGCTGAAATCCTGCCCGTTCTGATCGAGGGCGCCGAGCGCACGCCCTTCAGCAAGCTGAAGCCGGACCAGGTCGCGCGCAAATGGTTCCCGAAGATCACCATGACCGTCGCCCCGGCGCGCGACCTCAAGATCGACCCCGCACTCGTCGGCCGTGTGCGACGGCGCGCCGCCGGCGCCGCGCTCACCGATCTCATGATGCAGCTTCGGATGGAATCCACGAATCTCGATCGCAACCTGTTCGACGCGCTGCTCGCGCGCGTCGAGCATGACGGCGGATCGAAGCAGATCGTGCAGGACCCGCTGACCGGCGCGCTCTCCTATCGCAAGCTGCTGATTGGCGCGCACGCGCTCGGCCGCAAGATCGCCGCGATGTCCGAGGTCGGCGAGCGCGTCGGCGTGCTTCTGCCCAACAGCAATGGCGTTGTCGTGACTTTCTTCGCGCTGCAACGCTTCGGTCGAGTGCCGGCGATGCTCAATTTCTCGGCCGGCCCGACCAATATCGTCTCTGCTTGCGTGACTGCTCAGATCAAGCTGGTGCTGACGTCGAAGGTCTTCATCGAAAAAGCGAAGCTCGAACCCGTGATCGCCGCGCTGTCGGACAAGGCGCGCGTGGTGTTCTTGGAAGACGTTCGCACGACGATCAGCAGCGTCGACAAGGTCCGCGCCTTGCTGGGCGCAAAAAGCCATGGCGTCCAGCGCGCAGCCGACGATGAGGCCGCGATCCTGTTCACCTCAGGCTCGGAAGGCGCGCCGAAAGGCGTGGTGCTGTCGCATCGCAATATTCTCGCGAATTGCGCGCAGGTGAAATCGACAATCGATTTCGGCCCGTCCGATCTGCTCTTCAACGTGCTGCCCGTGTTCCATTCGTTCGGGCTGACTGTCGGCATGGCATTGCCGGTTCTCGAAGGCGTGCCGCTCTTTCTCTATCCGACGCCGCTGCATTACCGACTGATCCCTGAACTGGTCTATGGCGTGAACGCCACGATCCTGTTCGGCACCGACACCTTCCTGCGTGGCTATGCGCGCATGGCGCACGCCTACGACTTCCGCAGTCTCCGCATCGTGGGCGCGGGCGCGGAGCCGGTGCAGGCGGAGACGCGGCGCACCTATCTCGAGAAATTCGGCGCGCGCATTCTCGAAGGCTATGGCGTCACCGAAGCGGCGCCGGTCGTCGCGATCAACACGCCGATGTTCGCGAAGGCGGGCACGGTCGGCAAATTGATGCCCGATATGGAGGCAAGGCTCGACAAGGTTCCCGGCGTCGCGGAAGGCGGCCGTCTGTTCCTGCGCGGCCCAAACATCATGAAGGGCTATCTGCTCGCAACCAATCCCGGCGTTCTGCAGCCGCCCGTCGATGGATGGCACGACACGGGCGACATCGTCACGATCGACGCGGACGGATTCGTCACCATCCGCGGCCGCGTGAAGCGCTTCGCCAAGATCGGCGGCGAGATGGTGTCGCTCGCCGCCATCGAGGCCGCGCTTTCCGATTATGAACCGAACTGGCTCCATGCAGTGATCGCGATCCCGGATGCGCGCAAGGGCGAGCGGCTCGTGCTTGTCACGACAGCGAAGAGGGCGACGCTGCAGGACGCCTCCGCGCATCTGAGAGCGCGCGGCGTGTCGCCGCTCGCAATTCCCTCGGAGCTGATGCTCATTGAACAGATGCCGGTTCTCGGCTCAGGCAAGATCGACTTCGTCACCACGGAGAAGATGGTGCGCGAGCGCGCAATCGAGCCTGCGAGCGAGCCGCGGGAGGAGGCCACGCTTGCAGCGCCCGCCGACGCGATCTAGACCAGCGGAGCCCTTGGGAATGTTGAGAACATGGATAGGCAGACGCCACAGGTCATCAGGCTCGCGGACTATCGTCCGCCCGCCTTTCTGATCGATCGCGTCAATCTCGACATCCGTCTTCACGCGACGAAGACGCGCATCATCGCGGAGCTCCATATCCGCGCCAATCCGACGTCGAGCGGCGCCGGATCGCTCATTTTGGATGGCGATGAACTGAACTTCGTCACCGCGCGTCTCGATGGCGCGCCGCTTGCCCCTGACGATTATCAGGCGACGCCATCCTCCTTCACGCTACGCGCGCCGCCTGCGCGTCCGTTCAAACTTGAAATCGAAACGACAGTCGATCCCACCGCGAACACGAAGCTGATGGGGCTTTATCGCTCCGGCGGCGCCTACTGCACGCAATGTGAGGCGGATGGCTTCAGGCGCATCGCCTACTTCCTCGATCGGCCCGACATCTTGTCAGTCTACACGACTAGGATCGAAGCTGATCGCAAGGAGGCGCCGCTGCTGCTCGGCAACGGCAATCCCGGCGAAGCCGGCGTTTGCGAAGGCGGCGAGCGTCATTACGCCGTGTGGAGCGATCCCTGGCCTAAGCCCTGCTATCTCTTCGCGCTCGTCGCCGGCGATCTCGCCAGCGTGCATCAGCCCTTCGTCACGAAATCAGGGCGGAAGGTGACGCTCGGCCTCCATGTCGAGAAGGGCAAGGAAGATCGCTGCGGCTGGGCGATGGATTCGCTCGTGCGCTGCATGCAATGGGACGAGCGCGTCTTCGGCCGCGAATATGATCTCGACGTGTTTAACGTCGTCGCCGTGCCCGATTTCAACATGGGCGCGATGGAGAACAAGGGCCTCAATATCTTCAACGACAAATATGTCCTCGCCGACAAGGACACGGCGGCTGACGCCGACTACGCCAATATCGAAGCGATCATCGCGCACGAATATTTCCACAACTGGACCGGCAACCGCATCACCTGCCGCGACTGGTTCCAGCTCTGCCTCAAGGAAGGCCTCACCGTCTTCCGTGATCAGGAGTTTTCTTCAGACGAACGTTCGCGCCCGATCAAGCGCATCGCGGACGTGATCCGCCTGCGCAGCGCGCAATTCGTCGAGGATGCAGGCCCCCTCGCCCATCCCGTACGCCCGTCGCAATATCGCGAAATCAACAATTTCTACACGGCGACTGTCTATGAGAAAGGCGCCGAAATCATCCGCATGCTGAAGACGCTGGTCGGCGACGACGCGTTTGCGCGCGGCATGGATCTTTATTTCGAGCGCCATGATGGTGAGGCCGCCACTGTCGAACAGTTCATCGCCTGCTTCGCCGAAGCGGCCGGACGCGACCTCACGCAATTCTTCCGCTGGTATGATCAGGCGGGAACGCCGCTCGTCTCGGCGAGAGGCGAATATGATGCGGCCGCACGAACCTATACGCTGCGGCTCACACAGGCGACGGCGCCGACGCCTAACCAGGACGTGAAGCAGCCTGTGGTCATCCCGGTCGCGCTGGGGCTCGTCGCGCAGGACGGCGCGACGATCGAGATCGCGACCGATGATCCCGACTATGCCCATGGCGTGCTGGCGCTGACGCGCGAAAGCCAGACGCTCGTGGTGAAGAATGTCGCAACCCCACCAATCCCAAGCCTGTTCCGGCAATTCTCGGCGCCGGTGAAGCTCGAGATCGATCTCGCCGACGCCGATCTCGTCACGCTTCTGCGCCACGATACGGATTCGTTCAATCGCTGGCAGGCCGCGCAGCAACTTGCGATCCGCACGCTCAAACGCGACGTGGTGGCGCTGCGCCAAGGCCAGACGCCGGCTGGCGAGACGCCGCTCGCCGACGCCCTCGCCTCGATCATTGAAGGCGAAGCGCGCCGCGATCCAGCCTTCGCCGCCTATCTCCTCGCGATGCCGCGCGACAACGACATCGCGCGCGAGATCGGCCATGATATCGATCCTGATGCGATTCACGCCGCGCGCTCGCGGCTGCGTTCGACGCTGGCGGCGCGGCTGGCGCCGATCCTGTCCGGCCTCGTCGCCGACGCGCCCGCAACGAATCTCTATTCTCCGGACGCGGCAAGCGCCGGTCGTCGCGCGTTGCGTCATGCGGCGCTCTACGCCGCGGCGGATGTGCGCGAGCCCGCTGCGCTCGCACAGGTCGAAGCGTTCTATGAACAGGCCGACAACCTCACGGATCGTCAGGCGGCGCTCATCGCGCTGCATGACAAGCCGGGCGAGACGCGCGAGCGACTCTTCGAGGCGTTCGAGGCGCGCTATCATACGGAGCCGCTCGTTCTCGACAAATGGATGGCGCTTCAGGCGACAATTCCCGAGCGCGAGACGCTGGCGCGGGTGCGCCGCCTGATGGCGCATCCCGTTTTTTCATTGTCGACGCCCAATCGCGTCTACGCGCTCATCATGAGCTTCGCGCAAGGGAATCCGCGCGAGTTCCATCGCCCCGACGGCGAAGGCCATCGCTTCATCGCCGATCTCATTCTTGAGCTCGACGCGCGCAATCCGCAGGTCGCCTCGCGGCTCGCGACCAGCTTCCGCACCTGGAAGAGCCTGGAGAGTGGACGGCGCGGCAGCGCCAGGACCCAGCTCGAACGCCTCGCCGGCGCCGGCGCCCTGTCGCGCGACGTCGCCGACATCGTCACGCGCACTCTCGGTTGAATCCGGTTGTGCGGAGCGGATCGCTCCGCGCACGCGCCTCATTTCAGGACGCGATTTGCGCGAGATGCGGCTCCCGAACGCGAGTCCAGATTGCGCCTGAGTCCCGCCTGCAACTTCTGATTCCCATGAACCGAGTCTTTTGAGTCACGGAGCCAAAATTCGATTCGTTAATGACCATTAAGAGATGGACAAATCGGCGGCGCGAGATTCTATTGTTGTTGATTCGGAAAGATGCGGCACGTCGATCCGAAAGCGGCGTTTAGTTCCCTTCACAGGATTCCGAGGTGTGGCGCATGACGCGTGGCGGCGCGGCGTGCGAGCCTGCGCGCGCAGGTTCGTTTGCAATTTTGGCGGCTTGGCTGAAGTGCCCGGCAAGTGAATCCGGCAGCCCTCTTGCAGCGTGGCTGCGCGCCAGCCTCATTCCCCTCCTCATCATTTATGTCGGCACCGTGGGCCTTTCCGCCTGGGTCCTGTTCGTCGCCGGAAAGAGCGACGCATTCGCCAACGCGGCCGCCACGATCGAAAGCTTCTGCGAACGCGTCGCGTGGCGCATCGAGTCCGGCATGATGCGCAACGACGCGCGGCCGACAGAACTCGCGTTGCTTGAGGCGATCGCGATCGTGCGCCGACAGACGCCGGACGCGGCGAAGCGCAGCGTTCGGCTGGCGTTGATCGAGCGCGGCCCCGATGGCGTGACCCGCGTCGTCGCGCAGGCTGGCGGCGCGCCGCTCCCCGCGGCGTGGCTCGCGCAGGAAACCGCCGGCGCCCGATCGACCGCCGCGCCACGGGAATCTGTCCTGCCGGACGGCTCGTCGGCGATCACCGTGTCACGCGCCATCGAGGAAGGACGCTACGCGCTATGGACCGGCGGGAATGTCGACGCCGCCCTGTCGGGCTGGAGCGCGCACGCCTATTCCTATGGATGGCTGTTGACGGGCGCGACGGGCCTCGTCGTCTGCTTCGCCTTGTTCGCACGTCGACAGGGCCGGCGCGCCGATATCGCCGAGGACGCATGCGAGCGCTTTTATGATCGCGTCAACACGGCGCTCGACAGCGGCCGCTGCGGCCTCTGGGACTGGGATGTCGCCGCCGGCCGCATTCACTGGTCGCGCTCGATGTATGAAATGTTGGGGCTGACGCCCCGCTCGACGCCGCTCACCTTCGATGAGATCGCGGACCGTGTTCACCCCGATGATGTTCCGCTCGCCGACCTCGCGACCGGAGTCACGGCCAACGGCGACGCGCTCATCGATCATGAGTTCCGCATCCGCGACGCCGAAGGCGAATGGGTATGGCTGCGCGCCCGCGCCCGCCTGATCGAGGATGCGGCCGACAAGACGATGCGATTGACCGGCGTCGCCATCGACGTCTCCGACCAGCATCGCATGAAGACGGCAATAGATCGCGCCGACAGCAGACTGCGCGACGCCATCGATCAGATCTCCGAAGCCTTCGTTCTCTGGGACGCTGAAAACCGGCTCGTGCTTTGCAATTCGAAATTCCGCGAACTGAACGGGCTTTCGTCGGCGGACGCCGTGGCGGGACGGGCCTATCGCGAGGTGATGGCGCGCGCCAGGCCACCTCTGGTGCAAATCGAGCAGGACGCGCCCGGCTCAGCGCAAAGCAGCGCGCGGCGCATTGAAACCGGCCTCTCGGATGGACGATGGTTGCAGATCAGCGAAAGGCGCACGACCGATGGCGGCTTCGTCAGCGTCGGCATGGAGATCACGTCGGTCAAGCGCCAGCAGGATCAGCTCATCGAATCCGAGCGGCGGCTGACGATGATGATCGCTGACCTCAAGCGCTCGCGTCAGGCGCTGGAAGCGCAGGCGCAGCAATTCGCTGAGCTCGCCGAACGCTATCTCGAACAGAAGTCCGAAGCCGAAAGCGCCAATCGCGCCAAGCTGAATTTCCTCTCCAATATGAGCCATGAGCTGCGCACGCCGCTCAACGCCATCATCGGATTCTCCGAACTGATGAGCAGCGGCGTGTTCGGTCAGCTTAACGACCGCCATACGCAATATTGCACCCATATCCGCGAGAGCGGCCTCTTCCTGCTGCAATTCGTCGACGACATTCTTGAGATGTCGCGCATCGAGTCCGGACGCCGCGTGCTGCAGCGGAAAGAAACCAGCGTCGATGAATCCATTCAGGAAGCCGTGCTGCGCGTGCAGGGCGACGCCGACGCCAAGCGCGTCGCCCTCGTCTCGGAGCGGCTGGAGAACATCTCTTTTCCAATCGACAGCCTCGCCATCCAGCAGGCGATGTCGCATCTGCTCCAGAACGCCATCAAGTTCACGCCGGAGGGCGGGCGCGTCGCGTTGCGCGCGCGCAAGACCGAGAGCGAAGTGCTGCTGTTCGTCGAGGACAGCGGCATCGGCATGGCGCGCGAGGCGCTCGCCAGCCTCGGTCGCCCGTTCGAGCAGGTCGAGAACCATGACAGTAAATCCTATCGCGGCTCGGGCCTCGGCCTCGCGATTGCGCGCTCGCTGATCGAAATGCATGGCGGCACGCTGCGCATCCGCTCGGCGCCCGGCAAGGGAACGATCGTCCGCGTGTGCCTGCCGATGGGCGAAAATCGCAACGACGCCTGGCTGCCGCTGCTCAAGAGCGCCTAACACGCCTACGGTCTCAGCCTCGCCCGGAATATCTCGCGAACGCGCCGCCTCGTGTCCGTGAGATGCGCGGCCAGCGCACGATCGTCAGGCAGGCCGACCGCATTGGCGATACGGTTGCGCACTTGCAGCGGCGTCTCCTCCGAGACGAACGCGCCTTTGACGGCAAGCCGCTGCAATTGCAGCACATCGCGCAGCAGACCATAGGCTTCCTCGAGCGTCGCCTCTTCGTCAGCCGTCAGCCATCCCTTGTCGCGCGCGATCCTGAAAGCCTCGACGGACGTGGCGCCAACCAGCGCGGTTTCGGACGCAGCGTGGGCGAGCGTGAGATGCTGGGCGAGGAACTCGCAATCAGTCAGGCCGCCCGCGGCATTCTTGAGATCATCAGGATCGTCTTCGCCCTTCTCCGACGCAATCAATTTGCGCATTTCCGCGACGTCGCGCGAGATCTTTTTATGGTCGCGCGGCTTGCGCAGGATCGCCGAAACAGCGTCCGTCACTTCGCGCGCGAAAGCGGCGTCGCCGGCGATGACGCGGGCTCTTGTCAGCGCCATTTGCTCCCAGGTCTCAGCCTCGCTTTCGTGATAGCTGAGGAAGCCGCGCCATTGCGTCGCAATCGGGCTCTTCTTGCCATCGGGACGCAAGCGAAGATCGATGTCGTAGAGAAGGCCGCGGCGCGTCGGCGCCGTCAGCGCCGTCACCAGACGCTGCACGAGGCGGATGAAATAGGTGGTCGCGTGCAACGGCCGCGCGCCCGAGCTCGATGGCTTCTCCGGATCGAAATCATAGACCACGATAAGATCGAGATCGGACGAGGCGGTGAGATCGCGCGCGCCAAGACGCCCGAGCGCCAGCACGGCGATACGCGCGCCGGGGACGCGGCCATGCTCCTTCTCGAAGGCCGCGCGCGTGACGGCGAGCGCGCGCGCGATGATCGCCTCGGCGATGCGCGCATAGGCCTGACCCGCCATCTCGGGCGAGATCACGCCGGAGAGGAGCCGCGCGCCGGTGAGAAACATCTCCTGACGCGCAATGTCGCGAGCGCGATCGAGAAAATCCTCGACGTCGCCTGACGCTTCGAGCGCGCGTGAAATCCTGTCCTCGATCGCCGCGAAATCGGACGCTCCCTTGACGAAGGAGGGGTCGATGACGGCGTCGAGCACATGCGGATTGGCGCCGACGATTTCGGTCAGACGTGGCGCGGAGCCGAGAATATCAGCGAACAGCGACAACAAAGCGGGATAGGATTTCAGGATCGAGAACAATTCGATCGCCGCGGGCATCGACGCCAGCGCCTTGTCGAAGGCGACGATGGCGCCATCGGGATCGACGGTGCGTCCCAGCGCCTGCAGCAGGATCGGCGCAAGCTCGGTGAGAATTTCCCTCGCGCGCGGCGTCGTCACCGCAGGGCGGCGGCCGAAGTGCCAGCCGCGCACGGTCTCCGCGGCTGCAGCAGGATCGCGAAAGCCCATGCCGCGCAGAGTTGCGAGCGTTTCCGGATCATTCGCCTTGCCGGTGAAGACGAGGCTGCCGGCCTCGACTGCAAGCGTTTCGCCCTCCTCGAACAGAAGCGCGTAGTGCTTCTGCACGATGCGCGCGATGCGCGACAGTTTCGATGCGAAGGAGGCGGTCCGCTCGAAGCCGGCGAAACGCGCGAAAAGCGAGAGATCATTCTCATCAAGCGGCAGACGCTGCGTCTGCTCGTCATTGCGCATCTGCAGGCGATGTTCGATCGAGCGCAGGAAGCGATAGCATTCGCTGAGTTCGTCACGCGCCTTCGCGTCGATCCAGCCTTCAGTCACAAGAACGCCAAGCATGTCCAGCGTGCGCGACCCGCGCAGCGCGGGCCGGCGGCCGCCGAACACAAGCTGCTGCGTCTGCACGAAGAATTCGATCTCGCGGATGCCGCCGCGGCCGAGCTTGATATCGTGGCCGGCGAGCGCGATCTCGTCATGCCCTTTGACGGTCTGGATCTGCCGCTTCATCGCATGGATATCGGCGATGGCGGCGAAATCGAAATATTTGCGCCAGATGAACGGCCGCATCTGCTCAAGAAAAGCCGCGCCAAGCGCGCGGTCACCAGCAATCGGACGCGCCTTGATGAAGGCTGCGCGCTCCCAGTTCTGCCCCACCGTCTCGTAATAGGCGTGCGCGGCGTTGACCGAGATCGCGCTCGCCGTCGATCCAGGATCGGGCCGCAATCTCAGATCGACGCGCGCGACATAGCCGTCAGGCGTGTGCTGGTGGAGCAGCCGCACGATCCCTTTGGTCAGGCGCACGAAGAAATCGGAGGCGTCGACATCAGGCGCCAGATGCGCGCATTCAGGGTCGTAGAAGACAATGATGTCGATATCGCTGGAATAGTTCAGTTCGCCGGCGCCGTGCTTGCCGAGCGCGAGCACGATCAGGCCCGAGGCCTGATCGAGATCCTTGTCCGACGCCGCAACGAGCTTGCCGCGTTCGCGCGCCTGCCGCAGCAGCCAGCGGACAGCGGCGTTCATGGCGGCGTCGGCGAAACGGGTCAGCGCCTGCACGACGTCATCGACGCTCCAGACGCCGCCGAGATCAGCGAGCGCGATCAGCAGCGCCGACCGCGCCCGCGTCTGGCGCAGCGTGCGCATGATATCGGCCTCGTCCTCGAACTCCGCCGCCGCATCCGTCTCGGCGATGAGGCGCGAGAACAACGCGTCAGGCGCTTCGCTCAGACTCTCCAGCAGCCATATGGGCCGCCGACGGATCAGGCTCGCGAGAAAAGGCGAATGGGCCAGCGCGCCGCCGATGAGGTCGCGCGCGCGTGGATGACGCTCAAACAGTTTCGCGAAAGCGGCGCGCTCGGCGTCATCGACATTATCGAGAAGCTGCTCCTTGCAGATGCGATCGGCGCGCCGACGCGGCGGCGTCAATGGCGCCGTCGCGACGGATGCGGCGAGCGAAATCGTGGCGGGCGAATGCTCCGTCTTCATGCTTCACGCCGCCGGCGCGCTGGGAATGAGCAGGCGCACGCGCAGTCCCGGCTGGTTGTCTTCAAGAGCGAGCGTTCCATGATGCATCTTCGCCACCGCGGCTGCGAGACTCAAGCCAAGGCCGAAGCCGCTCTTGGTGCGCGCGCTTTCCAGACGCTCGAAGCGCTTCACCACGCGCTCGCGGTCGGCGTCGGGAATGCCGGGACCGCGATCGGCGACGACAAAGGCGACGCCCTCGCCTGCGACTTCACGCGCCGACACTTCGATGCGCGGCGCGGCGCCACCGCTCTCGCAGCGACCATATTTGATGGCGTTGTCGATGAGGTTCGCCACCGCCTGCCCGACCAGCTCGCGGCTGGCGCGCAGGGGAAGCGATTTCGGCGCATCGATCGCCAGCGTCGCGCCAGACTCTTCTGCAATGGGTTCATAAAGCTCGGCGACGTCGCGGATCACATCGGCGGCGTCGAAGTCGGACATCACGCCCTGCGTCTGGCCGCTCTCCAGCCGCGCGATGGTGAGAAGCGCGTTGAACACGCGGATGAGCCCGTCCGACTCCTCGATGCAGCCTTCCAGCGCGCGACGATAATCCTCGGGCGACGAGGCGGCGCGCAGCGCGCCCTCGGCCCGGTTGCGCAGACGCGTCAGCGGCGTCTTGAGATCATGGGCGATATTGTCGGACACCTGCTGCAGGCCAGTCATGAGGTCGCCGATGCGGTCGAGCATCGAATTAAGATTGACCGCAAGACGATCGAACTCGTCGCCGGAGCCCGCGACCGGAAGGCGCCGCTCGACGCTTCCCCCCATGATCTGCTGCGCGGCGTCGGTCATGGCGTCGACGCGCTTCAGCACGCGGCGCGTCACGAGAACGCCTGTCGCGACGCCGAGCACGGCGACCAGCGCGATCACCCAGTTGAAAGCGCGGCGCGTTGCGAACACCAGCCTGTCGCGGTCGATGAGGTCGCGGCCGACGACGACGCGAAAGCCGTTCGGCAGGAGATTGACGCGCACCAGCGCGCGGCCGCGCGGACGCTCCGCGTCTTCGGTCGCCTGATATCCGGTCTCGAAGGCGCCGGAACGGTCGAGCACGCCGGGTTGCAGCGCCACGATGTTGCCGGCGAGCCGCTCGCCGGCGAAATTGGTGATGAGATAGAGCGACGCGCCGGGTTGTGCGGAGCGCTGAAACACGACCGCAAGAAGCCGGCGGATGCCGCCCTGATTATATTGCTCGGCAAGCCCGTTGATCTCGGCGTCGATCGTGCTGGTGATTTCGCCATCGACCACACGCCGCGCGTTCCACGCGACATAGCCAAACGCCGCGAAGGCGAAGACGCAGAAGACCGCGAGATTGACCAGCGTGATGCGGAACGCCGTCGTGCGCCAGAGCTTACCGAGCGCCGTCACGTATCATGTATCCCGCGCCGCGCACCGTGTGCAGCAGCGGCCGGTCGGAGCCGCGGTCGATCTTGGCGCGCAGGCGCGAGACATGCACATCGATCACATTGGTCTGGGGATCGAAGTGATAGTCCCACACCCCTTCGAGCAGCATGGTCCGCGTCACCACCTGGCCGGCATGCTGCATCAGAAATTCGAGCAGGCGAAACTCGCGCGGCTGCAACGCGATCTCCTGGCCTCCGCGCGTGACGCGGCGCGCAAGGCGATCGAGAGCGAGATCGCCGACCGATAAAGTGGTCTCCTCCGTCTTCGCCGCGGTTCCCTGACGGCGGCCCAGAGCCTCGACGCGCGCGAGCAATTCGGAGAAGGCGTAGGGCTTCGGCAGATAGTCGTCGCCGCCGGCGCGCAATCCCTTCACGCGGTCATCGACCTGACCAAGCGCCGAGAGGATCAGCGCCGGCGTCGTCACGCCCTGCTCGCGCAGCCCGCGGATCAGCGACAGCCCGTCCATCTTCGGCAGCATGCGGTCGACCACGAGCACGTCATGGGCCGACTCTTCCGCCAGCCCGTAGCCGGCGAGGCCGTCGGTCGCCGCATCCACGGCGTGCCCCGCCTCGCGGAACGCCTTGACGAGATAGTCGACGGCCGCGCGGTCGTCCTCGATCACCAGAATCTTCATGCCGGGAAGCATAGCGATTTGATCCTCAAAAAAAACGGCAGGCTGGACGGGGACTGTCCAGCCTGCCTTTGCGGTCCGATCGTCGGTCGATTACTCGGCCTCAGAGCCGGTCCACGCTCGCTACGCCTTCCGGGCGACGAAATGGTCGGCGCAGCGGTTCCGTCAGCTCAGGTCAGCCCTGGCCTTTCGAGCGGCTGTCGTTGGCGGCCTTCTCGGCCGGCTGGCGGGCCAGCTCGATCGAGACCGTGCGCTCCTGACCGCGATGAAGAACGGTCAGCTTGGCGGTCTGGCCGGGATTCATCGTGCCGATCTTGCGGGCGAGTTCGCGGGGATCGCTGACCTTCTCGCCGTCGATCGCGGTGACGAGATCGCCCTTCTTCAAGCCAGCCTTTTCAGCCGGGCTGTTGTCGGTGACCGCTGCGACCATCGCGCCATGGGCGTCGGAGAGGCCAAGCGCATCGGCGAGCTCGCTCGACACCGGCTGCAGGCTGACGCCGATGAAGCCGCGCGCGACCGACTTGCCCTCGCGCAGAGCCGCGACCACCTTCTCGACCGTCTGCGACGGGATGGCGAAGGCGATGCCGACGCTGCCGCCCGACGGCGAATAGATCGCCGTGTTCACGCCAACCACTTTTCCGTCGAGCCCGAAGGTCGGGCCGCCGGAGTTGCCGCGGTTCACGGGCGCGTCGATCTGCAGGAAGTCGTCATAGGGGCCGGAGCCGATGTCGCGGCCGCGGGCCGAGACGATGCCCGACGTGACGGTGCCGCCGAGGCCGAAGGGATTGCCGACCGCGAGCACCCAGTCGCCGACGCGCGGCGCGCTCTGCGACAGCTGGACATAGGGGAAATTGCCCTTGTCCTTCACCTTCAGCAGCGCGACGTCGGTGCGCGGATCGGTGCCGACCACCTTCGCCTGCAGCGTGCGGCCATCGTCGGTCACCACTTCAACCTCGGTCGCGTTCTGCACGACATGGTTGTTGGTGACGATCTCGCCGTCGGCCGAGATGAAGAAGCCGGAGCCCTGGCCCATCTGGATGGCGCCGCCGCGGCGCTGACGACCGCCGCCGAAGCGCGGATCGTTCATGCCGGGCGCGCCGAACTGGCGGAAGAACTTCTGCAGCGAGTCGGGCATCTGCTGCGACTGCTGATCGTCCTCATCGTCCTGCGCGGAGGCCTGGGCGATCTTCACCTTCACCGAGACGACCGCCGGGCGGACGCGCTCGACGATGTCGGCGAAGGAGACAGGCGCGAGCGCCGGCGGACGCGGCGCGATGAGGCCGCCCTGGGTCTGGGTTTGCGCCTGCGGGGCGGGAACGCCCGTCTGGGAGAAGGCGGGAACGAAGGCGAGCGCGGCGGCGACGCCCAGCGCGCCGGCGGCGGCGCCCACCATCCAGCGACGGCGGGGACGCGGAGCGGGCATGAAGTGATTGGTGGATTCGGAAGACATGTTGGACCTCATTGGAATAGGCCTGTCGGCCTCTCCTTCGACGTCCAATCTGGTGGTCCCGGCATCACCGCGCGATTTCGGCGTGATGAAGCTTTGGTAAGGTTCGCTAGTCGCCGGCGAGTTTCTTGAGCCTGCGCTGCTCGTCCGCGGACAAGGGCTCGATGGCGGCGGCGACGCGACGCCCCCGCGCCGCGCCCCAGGCCAGCAGCCCGCCAAAGACCAGAACAAGCGCCGGCGCGCCCCAGAGCAACGCCGTGCGCCAGGAGAAGGCCGGACGCAGCAGCACGAACTCGCCATAGCGCTGCACGAGGAACTGCTTCACCTCAGCGTCCGTGTCGCCGGCGACGATGCGCTCGCGCACCAGCACGCGCAGATCATGCGCGAGCGGCGCATCGGAATCATCGATCGACTGGTTCTGGCAGACGAGGCAGCGCAATTCCGACGACAGCGCGCGGGCGCGGCTTTCAAGCGCGGGGTTGGGCAACACCTCGTTCGGCGTCACCGCGAAGGCGGGAGATGTGAGCGCGAGAGTGACGATGCAAGCGGCGAATCGGAAAGGAGAGCGAAGAAACCGAATTGGAGCGCGATTTAAACGAGCGCCCTTCTCCCCTTGCGGGAGAAGGTGTCGCTGCGCTTGGCGCAGCGACGGATGAGGGGGAATCACGATGCGAGGAGTTCCCCCCTCACCCGTCGCCTTCGGCGACACCCTCTCCCGCAAGGGGAGAGGGACACGCGCGTTATCATTGGGGAAAACAGTTCGCGCACTCGCGGCATCAGAAACCGACATCACTCTATTCCGCCGGCGTCGAAACGACGGCCGCTTTCGCGCGCGCGGGTTTCGGCGCGCCGATGCGGCGACGGCGATCGCTGAGCGACAGCGCGCCGCCCGAAGCCATCACCACGGCGCCGAGCCAGATCAGCAGCACAAGCGGCTTGTAATAGGCGCGCACGGCGATTGCGCCGTTGGGCTCCGTTTCGCCGACGCTGACATAGAGCTGGCTTAAGCCGCGCGTCCAAAGGCCCGCTTCCGTCGTCGGCATCTGGCGCGCGGGATAGACGCGCTTGGCGCTTTCAAGCGAGCCGATCTCGGCGCCGTTCAATCGAATGGAGAAACGCGCCGCGTCCTCGCGATAATTCGGGCCGCGACGCGGCTCGATCGATTCAAGCCGCAGCACATAGCCGCCGACGGAGAGAGTATCCGTCGGCTTCAACGACGCGATGCGTTCATCGCTCCACGCCGTCGCCGCGAGGCCAATCAGCGTCACGCCGAAGCCTGCATGAGCGATCGCTGTTCCAAAGGCGGAGCGCGGCAATCCGCTCAAGCGGGCCCAGTTCGTCGCTGCGTTCTGCTTTCGTGAAAAGCTGCGCGTCGCAATCTCGGCGAATCCGCCGACAATCAACCAGACGCCGGCGCCGATTGCGAGTGGAGCGAGCATGGGGCCGCCCCAGGTCGCGGCCATCACGATCGCGGTCACGACGATCGCCATGGCGAAAGCGAACTGCACGCGCTGCGCCGCGCCCAGGAGATCGCCGCGCTTCCATGCCAATGCCTGCCCGATCGGCATCACGGCGACGAGCGGCAGCATCAGCGGAATGACGGTGAGATTGAAGAAGGGCGCGCCGACGGAAATCCTGTCGCCGGTCAGCGCTTCGAGCGCGAGCGGATAGAGCGTGCCGACGAACACGGCGGCGCAGGCCGCGGCAAGGAACAGATTGTTGAAGACGAGCGCGCCTTCGCGCGACACCGGGGCGAACAATCCACCCTGCTTCAATGCAGGCGCGCGCCAGGCGAACAGCGCGAGCCCGCCGCCGATGACGAGCACGAGAATGATGAGAATGAAGAGGCCGCGCGCAGGATCGTTGGCGAAGGAATGCACCGAGGTCAGCACCCCGGAGCGGACCAGGAAGGTGCCGATCAGCGACAGCGAGAAGGCGACGATGGCGAGCAGGATCGTCCAGATTTTCAGCGCCTCGCGCTTCTCCATGACGATGGCGGAATGAACGAGCGCCGTGCCGGCGAGCCACGGCATCAGCGAGGCGTTCTCGACGGGGTCCCAGAACCAGAAGCCGCCCCAGCCCAGTTCGTAATAGGCCCAGTAGGAGCCCATCGCGATGCCGAGCGTGAGGAACATCCAGGCCGTCAGCGTCCACGGCCTGACATGGCGAGCCCAAACCACATCGATGCGGCCTTCGATCAGCGCGGCGATTGCAAAAGCGAAAGCGACGGAAAATCCGACATAGCCGAGATAAAGCAGCGGCGGATGGATCGCGAGGCCGAAATCCTGCAGCACCGGATTGAGATCGGCGCCTTCGAACGGCGCGGGATCAAGACGCAGGAACGGATTCGACGTCGTCAGGATGAAGAGCAGGAAGAGCGTCGCGATCATGCCCTGCACGGCGAGCGCATTCGATCGCAACGCGTCGGGCAGATCGCCGCCGCGCAGTGCGACCATGGCTGCGAAAATCACGAGCACCAGCGCCCAGAGCAGCATCGAGCCTTCGTGATTGCCCCACACGCCGGTGAATTTGTAGATCAGCGGCATCAGCGAATTGGAATTATCGGCGACGTTGCGCAGCGAGAAATCGGACGCGACATAGGCGCGCGTAAGCGCCGCGAACGAAATCGCGACGAAAGCGCAGGCGCCGAGCGCCGCGGCCCGCGTCATGGCGATGAGCGCCGCGTCGCGCGTGCGCGCGCCCCACAGCCCGACGGCGCTCTGCACGATCGACAGCGCCAGCGCGAGAACGAGCGCGTAGTGGCCGGTTTCGGCGATCACGGGCTTTTCGTCCCTTCGTTCCAGAGACCCTGCTTTTTCAGCGAATCCGCGACCTCGCGCGGCATGTATTTCTCGTCATGCTTGGCGAGAACACTGTCGGCGCGGAAGCGGCCATCAACCTGCAACACGCCTTCAGCGACGACGCCCTGCCCTTCGCGGAAGAGATCGGGCAACAGGCCGACATAGGACACTGGCAAATCGGATTTGGTGTCCGTCACAGTGAAGCGCACATTCTGACCGTCGCCGCGCACGATCGAACCTTCCTTCACGAGTCCACCAAGGCGAAAACGCGTTCCCGGCTGCAGCGACTTCGCCGCGGCTTCACTCGGCGAATAGAAGAACACGATTGAATCGCGCAGCGCGACGAGCACAAGCGCGACGGCGAGCCCGAGCACCGCGAGCCCCGCGCCTATGATCGTCAATCTTCGTTGCTTCCGCGTCATACCTTCAAAGTCCGAACTCGCGCGACAACGCGTCGAGCCTGTCGCCCACCGCCTCAGCGCTCAAGGCGCGGCGCGCGTCAGCGAGCGCTTTCGCCGCCTTCTCCTTCTCGCCGAGCGCCATATGCGCGCGGATCAGCCGCGCCCATTCGTCAGGCGATCCGCCCTGCGACGCAAGCCGCTGCGCCAGACCATCGACCATGCCACGGATCGCCGCGGCGCGTTCTTCAGGCGGCAGATTTGCAATCGCCTCGCCGCCTTTTGGAACGCCTTCGGGCGTCGCGCCAGACGACGGAACGCCGCGCAATCTCACGAGCCTTTCGCGGACGGCGTCGATCCAGGGCGCATCCGCGGTGGAGTCAGCGAGCAGATTTTCAAATCCCGCAATCGCGCCGGCGCGGTCGCCATCCTGTTCGCGCGCCAGCGCGAGATAATAGCGCGCCTTCGGCTGTTTCGGATTGAGCTCGGCGGCGCGCGCCAGCTTCTCTTTCGCGTCCGCTGTGACAATGCCATCGGCGCGGGCGATCAGACCTTCGGCGAGATTGGCGAGACGGTCCGGATTCTCGCCGAGAAGGCGCAGCGCTTCGGAATAAGCGCGAATGGCGTCGTCGATGCGGCCGAGCCGGAAATACACGGGCGCGATGACTTCATAGCCCGCACCGTCGTTCGGATCCTGCTGGAGATGCGCTTCGATGCGCGCCACCGCCTGTGCGAGATCGAGAGTTGCGGGATCGACCGCTCTGCGCGACGCAATCGGCTGGTCGGGAAGATGGGGAGAACCGGTCGCGCCATAAAACACCAGCGCAACAGCGGGAACGAGCATCAGCGCCAGCAGCGACGCTAGGGTGCGGCGACGGCGCGCGGCATCGAGCGAATTTCCCTGCGCGGGCGCGTCGCTATCGCTGCGCAGCAGACGGCGCGCCGCCTCCGTACGCGCGGCGCCAGCTTCCTGCTCGCCAATCAACCCGCGCGCGGCGTCGCGATCGATGTCGGCGAGCGCCGCGCGATAAAAAGCCGCATCATCGGCGGTGCGCGCCTCGGCGCGCGGACTGACGCGCGCCAGCGGCCAGAGCAGCAGCAGTGCCGCCGCTCCGGTCATCGCCGCAAGGATCGCCCAAAGCGCAACCATCGGAATTAGCTGGCCGGCATGATCTTCCAGGAGCCGCCGGCGACCCGGCAGGCCTTCCCGGTCTCGCGCTTTGGCCGCCCATCGATGAAGATCGTATGGGCGTAGTCACGGCACGGCCCGTCATCGCCGGCGGACAGGGCGCCCGGCTCGACATAGCCGTAAAAGCCCGGCCGCGAGGCCGTCCAGCGTCGGGGCGAGCCGGAAGACGCGGCGTCGAGCACCGCCTGCTCGGCCATGCCCTTCTCGCTGTCGTCGAGTTCGCCGGCGGGGGGATCAGCGACCGCGCGCGGCGCGCCGCCGCCCGTGCAGCCGACCAAGACAAGCGCCAAACCGATCGAAATGCTCAAAATGCGCCAGTTCTCGCCCATCGCCCGCCGCCTGCCTCGCGCGTTTCGCCGGTCCTTGCGGCGAAATGAGGGTGGCGTCAAACGGCGGACTCCATTCGCACTTTCGTCAATGAGTCGCCTTGAGACGGATCAAGCGAGGAGCTATGTATATCCCAGTGGGATATACAAGTGGAGGGCGCATCATGGCCCGCTCGACCGTCTTTAAAAGCAACCGCTCCCAGGCCGTCAGGCTGCCCAAGGCCGTCGCCTTCCCCGAGGGCGTCCATGAGGTGGAAATCATCGCGATCGGCGCGAACCGGCTCATCAGCCCCGTCGGGCATCGGTGGGATGATTTTTTCCGCCCGGAGAACCGGATGTCCGACGACTTCATGACCGAGCGAGTTGATCCGCCGCCGCAAGAACGGGAGCCGATGTAACGGTGACAAGCGAGCGTCGGCGATGTCGCGCTACATGCTGGACACCAATATCTGCATCTACGTCACCAAGGAGATGCCGATGCATCTCGTCGAACGCTTCAACGCGAGCGCCGAGCAGATGTGCATTTCATCGATCACTTACGGCGAGTTGCGCTATGGCGTTGAGAAATCGGCGCGACGCTTAGAAAATCTAAGGAAGCTCGAAGAGTTCGCCGGGAGGTTGGAGATTTTTCCATTCACAACGAGCGCGGCTGAACATTACGGCCAAATTCGCGCCGACCTCGAACGCGCGGGAACGCCAATCGGCAACAATGATCTGCTCATCGGCGCGCATGCGCGAAGCGAAGGATTGATCCTCGTCACCAACAACAGGCGTGAGTTTGACCGCATTCCCGGATTGCGCGTCGAGAACTGGCTGTAGCTCGCCGCGTCACACCGCCGGCAACAACAGGCGCGCTCTCAGCCCGCCGAGCGGCGCGGTCTCGAACTCCACCTTACCGCCATACATGGCCGCGAGATCGCGCACGATGGAAAGGCCAAGGCCTGAGCCCGGCTTGGTCTCATCGAGGCGCTCGCCGCGGCGCAGCGCGCCGTCGCGCTTGTCCGGCGGCAATCCCGGCCCGTCATCATCGACGACAAGCGCAAGCTGGCGGCGATCGCCCGCCTCCTCGACGCCGATCGACACTTTCACCTGCAGCTTTGAATATTTGCCGGCGTTGTCGATGAGATTGCCGACCATCTCCTCGAAATCCTGCTTCTCGCCGCGAAAGCGAATGGTCGAATCCTCCGGCGTTTCGAGATCGAAATCGCGCTCGCGATAGATCTTGGAGAAAGCGCGCGTGAGCCCTTCGAGCGTCGGCTTCACATCGGTCGCGGCGCCGAGCGCGCCGGCAAGAGCGGCGGCGCGGGCGCGATTGAGATAATAGTCGATCTGGTGGCGCATCAGCCCCACCTGTTCGTTGATCTTCTCGGTGAGCGGGCCGCCCGCCGCATCGACTTCATTCGTCATCACGCTGAGCGGCGTCTTCAGCGCATGCGCGAGATTGCCGACCTGCGTGCGGGCGCGATCGAGAATCTCCCTGTTAGCGTCGATGAGGAGATTGAGCTCGTCGGCGAGCGGCGCGACGTCGCGGGGATAATCGCCTTCGATGCGCTCGGCGTCGCCTTCACGAATGCGCGACACGGCGCGGCGCAGATCGGTCAGCGGACGCAGGCCGAACGTCACCTGGAACAAAGCCGAGCCGACCAGCGCGACGCCCAGCAGCAGAAACGTCAAGCCCAGCGCGAGTTCGAATTCCTTGATCTCGTCCTCGACCTCCGTCGCGTCGGCGGCGACGGAAATCTCGAACTGCCCGTCCTCGCCGAGATCGATCGGCCGCTCGATGATGCGCAGGCGCTTGTCGTCGGCGAGCGAGACATAGCCGCGCCGCCAGGCCTGGAAACGCTCAAGCGGCACCGACTCGCCGAGCTTCGGCAGCGATTGTCCGAACAACGAGCGCGACGCCTTGAAGGTGCCGCCGTCAGCCTTGGTCACCTCCCAGTACCAGCCCGAGCCCTGCAGATTGAATCTGGGCTCGCCGAGATTGCCGAGCTCGTTGCGCTCCTGTTCGGTCGGCGCGGAGAGATCGCCGACGAGCTCCTTCAGATAAACGTTGAGGCGCTCGTCGAACGCCGCCTCGGTGGTGCGGCGATAGATGGTGGAGAGGACGATTCCCGCGATGAAGAGAATGACGGCGGAGAGAATCGCCGCCGAGGCGAACAGGCGGGTGGCAATGGAAGCTCCGCCTTCGGCAGGCTTCGCGGTCATCCTCCGCTACGCCTTCGCGTCCGGCGGGTTCAGGATGTAGCCGAGCCCGCGCACAGTCTGGATGATGTCGACGCCAAGCTTGCGGCGGATGCGCCCGACGAACACCTCGATCGTGTTCGAGTCGCGATCGAAATCCTGATCATAGAGATGCTCGACGATCTCGTTGCGCGAGATCACCCGGCCGGAATGATGCATGAGATAGGAGAGCAGCCGGAATTCGTGCGAAGTGAGCTTGATCGGCTGGCCGTCGACGGTGACGCGGCCGGCGCGCGCGTCGAGTCTCACAGGACCGCATTCGAGCTCGTTCGTCGCATGCCCGGCCGAGCGCCTGAGCAGCGCCCGCAGGCGCGCCAGCACCTCCTCGATATGGAACGGTTTCGCGACATAATCGTCGGCGCCGACGTCAAAGGCCTCGACCTTGTCGCTCCAGCGATCGCGCGCGGTGAGAATCAGCACCGGCGTCTTCTTGCCCGACTTGCGCCAGGCCTTGAGCACGCTGACGCCGTCGATCTTGGGCAGGCCAAGATCGAGCACGATGGCGTCGTAAGGTTCGGTCTCGCCAAGGAACTGGCCATCTTCGCCGTCAATCGCCGAATCAACGGCGTAACCGGCCTGCTCGAGCGCAGCGACAAGCTGCCGGTTGAGGTCGCGTTCGTCCTCGACGACGAGAATGCGCAATCAAGCCTCCTGGCGCGCCTGTGCGGCTAGCGCATCTCCATGACGTGCCCGTCGGAGGCGTCGACCAGAACCCGGCCGACCTTGCCGCTGCGCTGAAGCACCGTCACCCAATACACAAGCTGGTCGTTATGTTGGCAGAGGCGGACGCGCAAGGTTTCGCCGCTCGCGTGGTTGCGGGCGGCGCGCAGGGCCTGGCTGGGAGCGACGGCCTTCTTTTCCGCCACGGCTTCCTGCGTCGCGTTGGACGACAGACATTCGGTCTGCGCCTGGGCGAGCGCCGGCCCGCCGCAGCCGGCAAGGAGCAACAGGGAAAACAGGAGCGCGGTGGGGAGATGCATCGGGGTCATGATGCCGTGGGGGCGGCTGAACCGCTACTGAACAAGAGTTCATGTTTGAAAAGCGGCGGAGGCGCGTGAAATCATCGGGATTTGCGTGAAGACGCGCGCCACCGCCTGGAGCATGGCGCGAAAAAGTGAAACCGGTTTTTCCGAGACGAACGCGAGCATTCGCTCTGCGAAAGCCATACTCCAAACTATGGGAATCGATCACGTTCCCGCATTTTGATTGATTCAATCAAAATGCGGCGTGATCCATCGCCCGCGCCTGTCTGAAGAACCTGCTTCGAAGGCGGCGGCGGAAATCCTCTTGCCATTCCCGGCCCAAAATATGTAACAGTATAACATCACTTATACGCTGCGGCTGCGCGCGGCGCCGATCGGGGACTCTGTGATGAAAGAAATATTGCGTTGGGCGCTGGCGGGCTGCGCGCTCGCCGGCCTGCTCTCGGCCGCGCGGGCGCAAGGCGAAACGCTGGAGATCACCGTGACGGCGGACAGCCCGATCGCCGCGCCACGCTCGACCGCGCCAGCAAGCCCCGGCGCGCTGACGGTCATCGACCGAGCGTTCGCGCCCGTGACGTTCCTGACCCAGCGCGAGATCATCACCAATGGCGGGCGGACGCTGGGGGACCAGCTCTCCGCCCTCCCCGGCGTCTCGAATTCCGGCTTCGCGCCCGGCGCCGCCAACCGGCCGATCATTCGCGGCCTCGATAATTTCCGCGTCCGCATCCAGGAGAACGGGATCGGCTCGCAGGACGTCTCGGACCTCGGCGAGGACCACGGCGTGCCGATCGATCCGCTCGCGGCCCAGCGCATCGAAATCATCCGCGGCCCCGCCACCTTGCGCTATGGATCGCAGGCGATCGGCGGCGTGGTCAGCGCCGAAAACAACCGCATCCCGGACGCGCTCATCGATCCCGGCTTTCACGCGGTGACGCGCGGCGGCGTCTCGTCAGTCGACAAGGGTTATGAGGCTTCGACGCTGATGGACGCGCGCAGCGGCGACTTCGTCGCGCATGCCGACATCTATAAGCGCAGCGCCAGCGACTATCGCATTCCCGGCGGCACGCAGCTCAACAGCTTCGTCCGCTCCGAAGGCCAGTCGCTCGGCGGCTCCTGGTTTTTTCCCGGCGGTTATGTCGGCGCCGCGATCTCGCATTTCACCAGCCTCTACGGCATTCCCGGCGCCGACGCGCCAACAAACCGGACGCGCATTGATCTCGAACAGACGAAAATCACGAGCAAGGGCGAATACCGGATCGACGCGGGCGGCGTCGACGCGCTGCGCTTCTGGATCGGCGGCTCGTTCTACAAGCACCGGGAAGAGAACATCAATGACGCCGGCGGTTTCGACACCGGCGCGATTTTCCGCAATCGCGAAATTGAAGCGCGCGTCGAAAGTCAGTTCAAGGCGATCGATACGCCGCTCGGCCGGTGGGTGAGCGCGCTCGGCGTGCAGGCCGGCCGCCAGTCAATCGGCACGGCCGGCGACGCGGGAAGCCTGCTTGCGCCAGCGACGACAACGACACTCGCCGCCTACGCCTTCGGCGAACTCAGCCTTCTTCCCGCCACGCGCCTGCAAACAGCGCTGCGCCTGGAGCATGCGCGGGTGGGCGGAACCGCCGCGATCTTCCCCGCCGATCTCCTCGGCGCCTCGGGCGATCCGGTCGACGATCCGCGCACGCGTCGATTCACTCCCTTCAGCGCGAGTCTCGGCCTGCAGCAGGATATTCCGTTCGGCTTCACCGCCAGCCTGACCGGCCAATATGTCGAGCGCGCGCCCCGCGCGCCGGAACTGTTCTCGCGCGGCGCCCATGATGCGCCCGGGACGTTCGAGATCGGCGATCCCAATCTCAAGAAGGAGACGGCGAAGACCATCGAACTCGGCCTGCGCCGCGCGGCCGGCCCATGGCGTTTCGACGGAACGATTTATCACACGCGCTATGACGGCTTCATCTACAAGCGCGCCACTGGCGTTCGCTGCGGCGATGATTTCGCGAGTTGCGGCATCGAGGATGATTTTCAGCAGATCGTCTACAGCCAGCGCAACGCGACCTTCACCGGCGCTGAAGCGCGAACGCAATATGATCTCCGGGAGATCGGCGGCGGCTTCGTCGGCGTCGAAGGCCAGTACGATATCGTGCGCGCGCGCTTCACCGACGGCGGAAATGTTCCGCGCATCCCGCCGCAGCGATTTGGCGGCGGCGCCTATTTCAGAAGCGAAACATGGTTCGCGCGCGTGAGTCTCCTGCACGCCTACGCGCAGAACCGGCCCGGCGAGAACGATACGCCCACGCCGGGCTACAATCTTCTCAATGCGGAGATTAATTACACCACGTCACTGCGACAGGCAGGATTGCCGAAAGGCGCCGAACTCACCATCGGCGTATCGGGAACCAACCTGCTCAACGAAACGATCCGCAACGCGACCTCGTTCCGCAAGGACGACGTTGTCATGCCCGGACGCGGCGGACGATTGTTCGTGAGCGTGAAGTTCTGACCGGATTGAACGGCCGGGAGCTAGCCGCTCTTCGCCGATCCGATCTTCGAGTCCGCCAGGATGCGGAAGACGACGCCGGCGGCGCTGGTGACGTTCGTCACGATCAGGGGCGCCACGTCCGCGAGCTGGGCCGCGTCGGCGGCGTTGATCTTCACGCCGACAAGGCCGGCGAGCGAGGCGCCGAAGCCGATCGCGCCGGCCCAGAAGGTCTTTGATTGCCAGAGGGTCTTCATATCGTTCATGGGGTGCTCCTTGCTGAAAAAACCTGTTCAATGAGTCTCGCGCCGCGGCCCGTCGGCGCGGGCTGCGGCTTCGCCGCGGCGCCGACCTTCGCGGCCTGGAAATGCATCGCGTCCGGCTTCGACCACAGGCCGCCCCACTCCCAGCCTTCGGCGGCGAAGAGTTCGACGACCGGCTGCGGCATCATGCCGAGGCTGGTGCGATAACGGCGGCCGAAGGCGTTGCGCTCGGGATCGAGATCGATCGCGGCGCCCCAGGAATGGATCGACAGAGTCGAGCCGCCGCGCTTCAGACGGAAATTGAAGGCGCCGCCGCAGAGATGCATGCGCGCCTGCTCGATTGCGTCCTGCGAGCCATAATGCTTCGCGACGCCGTCGAGCACGCGCAGCAGCGACTCCGCGCATTTCTTGTGGACGGTCAGCGTCGCGACCTCACCGCCCCATGACCAGCGCATGCGGTAGGGCGGCTTCACGCGCACGAGGTTGGCGCTCATCCAGGCGGGATCGGCGCGGCCGTCGCGGCCGGAGTCCGGATCGCCATAGAACTCATTCATCGCCGACGGTGATTGCGAAGGCCATGCAGGCATCGTGATGTTTCCGTTTGAGTTGAAAAAATTCAGGCTGCGCCTTCGGCGCAGAAATTGTTCGCTGGACCCCGGACACGGTTCCGCTTCACTTCGTTCCGCTCCACCGTTCCGGGGACGAAGAGAGCTTCAGTGTTTGAGGATAAAGCTCTCTCCATCCCCGGTTCCCTGCAGCGAGCTTGAGCGAGCGAAAGGGAGACCGGGGTCCAGCAAGAGACTCTGCGAAGCGGAGCGAGCGCATCTTTGAAAGAAATTGAGACTGCGCCTTCGGCGCAGAAGTTGTTCGCTGGACCCCGGACACGGTTCCGCTTCACTTCGTTTCGCTTCACCGCTCCGGGGACGGGAAAGAGCAGCGCTTCAGGCCACCGCCAACGTCGCGCGTAGCGGAAAGCCGCGACCGACAACCGCGCTCACCTGTGAAAGAGAGATCGCAAGCGAAGTCTGCGGCGCGCCAAAATCGGCGATTTCATCAGCCGCCGCATAGAGAATGGATGGCGCTGTCGCGGACAGCGTGCGCTTCACCCCTCCAAAACCGTCGAGAATGTCGAGCTCATAGCGCTCGCTATCCTCGCCAAGAGGAATTTCCAGAGTCTCCCAGGCGTCGCCATCGATGCGCGACCGCCTGGTGAAGCTTACCGTCATGCCATCGACGCTTCGCGCCGCGCGCGCGCCAACAGGCGAATAAGGTTTCAGCGCAAGCGGCGTCGCCGTCGCCGCGATCTCGACAACGCGCGCATCGCCGTGATCGAGTTTCGACGGGCCAATGCGATAGATCGTCTCGACGCCGATGCGATCGAGCGAATCCGCAAGCGCCGTCACCGCGCCGTTCAATCGCACGATCGTCGCGCCCGCAGGCGCCTCGATCGCGGCCGCCTCTTCCGATCCGCCGAGACCGCGCAGCAACCGCGACAGGCGCCAGGTCCGCGACGCGACCAGCACGGCTTCCTGCGCAATGATGATCTCCCATGCGCCATCGGGTTTGCGGATCGCAAACGCGTTGCCGCTGGCAAGCGCGTTCTCGTCATCGATCGACGCGACCGTTCCGCCGCGAAGTTCGACGCGGAAAGACGAGCCGCGATCCCAGCGCGCGGGAAACCCTGGCGGCAGCGCATCGAGCAAGTTTCCCATCGTCGCGCGCGCCGGAATGAGCCGCTCGGCGACGAAATCAGCGCCACTCTTGCGCCAGATCGTCAGCGAACCTGGCCAGGGATCGGCGAAGGCCGCGACATATTGAAGAATAGTCGGCGAGCCCGCCGCGATGGGAAGATCGAGAACAACAATCTGCGGGGCGCCCGGGATCGCAGGCGGCGCGGCGGGCCTCGGCTCCACGAACGCAGGCAGATGTTCACGCGCCATGTCGTCGATGGCGCGCGCCTCGATCGCCCGCGCGGCGCCATCGGTGATGCGCTGAATTTCGTAGACGCGCGAAAAATCGGCGCCGACGAGCGTGACGCGATCGCCCGCCTCCAGCGCCCATTGCGAGAGCGGCGCCGAGAAACGCACGCTCTCGCGCGCTGTCCACGCTTCCTGCAATCTGACATCGGCAAGCAATTGCATCTCCGCGCGCCGCGCGGTCAGCGCGACATCCATCTGCGCCTGACGCTTGCTCATGCCCGACAGACGCCGCGACGAAGCCGCAGCGCGGCGATAGTCGGTTTCGGCGTCGGCGAAGCCGATCGTTGTCTCCGCGGGAAGCTCCGTCTCCTGCGCGCGAATCTTCTCGACCGCCTTGCCGTCGCGATCGGGAACCAGATCGCCATCGGCAAATGACGCCACCGACGAACGCCGTCCACCGACAAAAGAGAGACCGCCGCCGCGCAATCCGAAATTATAGAGGCCGGCCAACGGCTCCAGCGCGCTTCGGAGCGACATCGGTTTGTCCACGACATAACCGTCGACAAACGCGTCGAGCCCCTCGCAGGAAATTCCATCGACCTCGAAATCAGCGGCTATGGCGCGCACGAGATCATCGAGCGCAGCCCCTTCAAGACGACCGTTGAGCCAGTGGCCCGTCTCGTAATTCGCGGCGTCGCCCCAGACTTTTCCGAGAGTCGGGAAAGCCGGAAAAGGCCGCGCGTCCCAAGCCCAGAGATGCGTTCGCGCGACATCGACCATGCGCCCGCCATAGACCGGCGACACGGGATTGTCGGCGGGCGACAAGAGTTGCGCGGGATCGAAATGGGCAAGCGTCGCCGCATTGGCGCGCATGGCGACGAGATCGTCGCGCGCGCCATGGGAGAAAGGCGGCCGCGCGGCGGACGCCGACTTCACATCGGGAAACGCATTCGGCCCGTTCGCGCCATTGTCGACGGCGGGGCAACCGACCTCCGTCAGCCAGATCGGTTTCGATTGCGGCGACCAGGGCGTGACGAATGTTTCGACATTGCCCGATCGCGCGACATGCGCATTCGACCACCAGTTCGCGAGATCCTTGACGCGATAGACCCACGGCTTGCCATAGGCGCCGTCCGTGATGTCGCGCCTGATCTGCGCATCGCGCTCGCCGTCATTAGCGTAGTACCAGTGATAACCTTCGCCTGATGCGACGCGGCTGCGGAGATAGTCGAAATTCGCCGGACTGTTCGCAATCTGCGCATCAGCATGGCCGACGCCGTCGCGCCAGTCGGAGAGCGGGACATACCAGTTGATGCCGACCATATCGATGTCAGCTGACGCCCAGAGCGCGTCGAGCGGGAAGATCAATTCGCCCGCGGCGGGAACGATAGCGCCATATTCCGTCCAGTCGGCGGCGTAGGTGATATTTGTTGAGCCGCCGAGAATCGCACGCACGTCATTCGCGATCGAGATGAGCGAATCCGTCATCGGAAACGAGCCGCCGGCGCCGCGCACGCGCGTCAGGCCGCGCAATTCGGATGAGAGAATGAAGGCGTCGACGCCGCCAGCGATCGCCGCCAGCATCGCGCAATGCAGCACGAGCCGGCGCAACGTCCATTCATCAGGGCCGGAATAGATCACGGCGCCGTCGCTTGCGACGAAATGCGCTGGCGCCGCAGAGCCCACGAAAGACGCGATCTGCGTTGCAGCAGACGAAGAGCCGTCGACCGTGCCGCCAACTCCCGGCGCGGGATCGACCGTGATCTCGCCGCGCCAGGGATAGGCAGGCTGCGCGGAGGCGCCGGTCCAGGGATCTGGCAACGCGTTGTCGGCCGCGATATCCATCATGATGAACGGATGAAGATTGATCTTCAGTCCGCACGATCTGATCTCCGCGATCGCCGCGAGCACCGAATGATCCGACGGCGTGCCGCCATAGGCCGGCAAGCCGTTCACAACAGATACAATCTGCGCGTCGAACCGCGTCACGCCGCTGACGCTCCAGAACAAAGGCGTCGTGAATTTGTTCGCGACCTCGACCTTCGGCCTCACGCTGCAAAGACCGGCGCGCAGATCGTCGCCGAACCAGGTCACGATCAGCGTCACGCTTTCGAGGTTGGGGCACAGCGCCTGCAACTGATCGAGCGAGGCGCGCAGATCGACCGCATGCGTAAGCTGATTGACATTCTCCGGCCGCGAGACGCCATCGCCCGCATCGCGAAACACCTGCGTCGTCTCATAGGCGAATTCGCCGGCGCCCGGGATCAGGTTCACGCCCCGCGCCATGGCGTTGAGCGAACCGACGGGCCGCGCAACTTCAAAAGAAAATTGCGGAATGCGATTGCCGAAATCGGCGAGCGGCAGCCGCTCGAACACGACATAGGCCGTGCCGCGATAGGCCGGCGCATTCGCCGCGCCTTCCTTCGCAACAACAAGCGGATCGGCCTCCTGCGATTCGTCGCCGCGATGGAGGCGCATCGTCACCGTCGTCAAATCGAGCAACTGTCCATCGGCCCAGACGCGGCGCACGAACGCGATCGGCCCTTCGCAGAGGCCGATCGCGAGATTGGCGAAATAGCTGTAGGTCGTGCTCGTCGAGGCGCCGCCGCCGAACAATCCGCCCTTGCCGCCGAAGACGCCGCCGCCGGAGCGCGTGACGTTGACGATCTCCTCGAAGCGCGTCGCCCAGATCAATTCGCCGCCAATACGGGCGCGGCCGTAGACGCGCGGGATCGACGCGCCTTCGGTCGATTCAAGCCCCGACATCTCGGTGACGCGCGGCCCTTCACTCGAAGTGGGACGGCGCAGGAGCGACGTGTCGATCGAGGCGCCAAGCACGGCGCCGAGAACGCGTCCGGCCATGGCGCCGATTGGGCCGCCGATCGCATTGCCAAGCGCGGCGCCGGCGAGTTGCAGAACGAGCGTCGCCATCAGCCTGTCGCTCCGGGGAAGGAAAAGGCGGCGACGAGATGACGCCGCCACCACTGCGAGAAATGAACTTCCGCCACCGCCGCGCCGTCATGGGCGTGAATAAACGACTGTGACGCAGCGAGAATCGCCGCATGCGCCGCGGGCAATCCGTCGCGCCAGCGAAACAGCAGCACATCGCCTTCGCGCGCGTATCGAGAAGCGATTTCGACGAGATGACGCCTCGCCGCATCGAGCAGCGTCTCGCGCGAGGAAGACAGCGACCAGGCCGGCGCATAAGGCGTCATCGCCTCAGGCTCCGCGCCGATCACGCCGCGCCAGACGCCGCGCACAAGGCCAAGGCAATCGCAGCCGACATGAATGAGCGACGCCTGATGCGCGTAAGGCGTGCCGATCCAGCGGCGCGCCTCTGCGACAAGGACGGCGCGCGAAAGCTCCGTCACTGGAACAAGCTCCCGCCATCCATGTTGGGCTCGCCGTCGCGCGCGACGCGCATCAACACGTCGTTGCCGGGAATGTGGGGAAAACCGCGGAAATTGACGGCGTTGCCGAAGCGATCGCGGCATGTGGAGAATTGCTTGTCGCAGCCCGCCGTCGCGATGAACGCGTCGCCGATCGCAATCGGCCGCGGCGGCGCGCTCCAGAGCAGCAGGGAGCCTTCGCCCTGCGAATGATCGCGCACATCCTGCGTGAGATTCGCATTGGCGCCCGAGGTCCATTTCAGCGACCCAGCTCGAAACACGCCGCTGGCGAATGACGTCAACGCAGCGGCGCGGAGATAGGATTGACCGTCGGTCGCGCTTACAGTTCCCGTCACGCGCCAGCCCGCGAGATCGACGCGGCAGCGCGAATCTCCGAGGGCGGCCGGGCAACGCGCCGCGAAGAGGCGGCCGCGCTCCTCATCGAGTTGATGCGCAAGCGCGCGCATCTCGGTGACATAGGCGGAATCCTGCCGCCTGACTTCGCCAACGACGCCTTCATCGAGGAGCAGACGCGCCGCCGGATTGGTCCAATCGACGGCGAAGACCTCGATGCGCGCCTTGTCCCAGAGCCCTTTCGCGAGATCGATCTCGGAGAGACCGTCCGACGACAGCGCGCCGGCCACCTCGCCGCCGCCGACCGCGAAATCGAAATGCGACTCCGTCTCCGACGCCTGCGCGCCCGTGCGCGCGGCGAAGGTCACGCCATCGAAGGTGAGATCGCGATCATGATCGGTGAAGCCGAGCACGACGCCGTCGCGCCGCGTCAGCTTCCAGCAGCGCGCGAGCGTCGTCGCGCCGCCGCTCGCCGCAGCCACAAAAGAAGAGGAAAGAGCGCGCATGGTCAGACGATGATCTCGATCAAGGGAATCTTCGGAATGACGCCGGCGTCAAAGGCGGAGAAATCGATCGTCAATTGATCATCCTCGAACCTGACCGGGGTATCGAACGTGAAGCCGGCTGTGATAGCGGCGCCGGACGCGGGAATGGCGCCCGAAATGAAAGTCACGACTCCCGTTGTCGTATCGACGGAGAAATCCGACGAAGCGCGCTCGACGCCATTCACGGCGACGCGCACGCTTCCCGCGGCCGGCTTCCTGATCGGCCTGTCATAGGGCGCGTGCGCCGCGCCATAACGTTTGACGAGCTGGAAGCTCGCGATCGCGCCGTCGCCCATTCCGATCGCCTGATCGAGCGGCGACACGCTTTGCGAGGGCGCGCAGGATTTCCAGTCGGCGCGGTCGCGCCAGCGAAATCCGTACAGACGCCCTCGCCTCTCCTCGAAGAAAGCGATGACGTCATGCAGCGCATCGAGCGTCTTCACGCCATAGCCGGCATCATAGCGCCGTCGCGAATGAGCCCAGCGCGTGTTGCGCTCCTCGCGTCCGGAGCCGAGCGTGACGATCTCGGTGCGGCGCTCCGGGCCGCCCTGACTGCCGAGCGCAATGTCGAGCGGAAACCTGATCTCGTGAAAATCGGAAGGCATCGCGTCCTCACACCGAGCGACGGCCGCGCGCAACCGCGCGCGCCAATGCGCCTGCGATCTGCGCCTGCGAGCGGCGGAAACTGTCGGCGTCCTGCGTCGCGATATTGACGGTGATCGCGGTGGAACCGCCGGCGTCGCCGCGCACGCCGAGACGCCCGTCGGAGCCGCGCGCGAGCGGCATCACCGCTTCGGCGCCGCGCTCGCCCATGAGACCGAGGCCGCCATTCAAGGGAAAATAGGTCGGCTGCGCCACAACGCCGCCAGCCGCAAAGGGCCTCACCTGCCCGGACTGAAAGACATTGCCCAGTGCGCTCGCAGTCGTCGTTCCCCCGAACACGCCAGAGACAAGCGAACCGAGCGCGCCCTGCAGCGCACTTTCGACAGGCTTGAAGGCGAGCCGCAGACCGAACGACACCATACGCTCGCCGATCGAGCGCAACACGTCCTCGAAACGCCTGCCGTCGACGATGCCGCGCGCAAACGCGTTGCTGATGCTTTTCCCCAGCGCATCCGTCGTCGATTTAAGCGCGCGCGCCGTCTTCAGCGAAGATGAGAGGCTTTCGTCAGTATCATCGTCAGCCATCATCGGTCTCCTTGTCGGGATAGAGCGCGATCAGCGCCGCAAGCTCATCGCGGCGCATGGCGCGCTGTGCGTCGCCGAAAATTCCGCGCGCCGCAGCGGCGAGTTCGCGCGGACTCATCGACCAGAATTCAAAAGACGAAAGCCGCAGCACACCGAAACCGAACGCCATCGCCTCCCGCCAGGGGAAAGCGGCCGGCGCGGCGCCTGCGGCTAGAGAGGGTTTTCAGGCGCCGCCTCGTCGGCGAAAGCGAGGCGCAGCAGCTTCGCGACCGCATCGATGACGAGAGGCAACTCGCGCGCGATATTCAATGCGGCGAGTTCACGATCCTCAATTCGCTCGCCGCCGCCGCGCGCGGCGGCGCCCAGGATCGCGATGAAGTCCTTCGCCCCGAGCTTTCCCGACGACAACCGTTCGCCCAGCGCAGCAAGCCCCTCGACTGCGAATGCGGATTCGATCTCCGCCAGCGCGCCAAGCGTCAGGCACAGTCGAAATCTCCGGCCGCCGATCTCGCAGTCGACTTCCCCGCGATGACAATTCGCCATGTCAGATCGCCGCAAACGCAAGCTGCCCCGCGGATTCGAGCGCCAGCTCGAAGGTCGCCTCGCCCGCATGTTCGCCACGATATTCGAGCGATGTGATCTGGAACGGCCCTTCGATGCGGCCGAAATCGGGAATGGTGATCTGCCAGACGCGGATCACATCATCGAAGAACAAGGTTCGCACCTGCGCGTCCGACGCATCGTCCTTGAACACGCCGGAGCCGGTGATCGAGGCGCGTTTGACGCCGGCGCCCGCGAGCAATTCGCGCCAGCGCCCGACGGATTCTGCATGGGTGACGTCGACGGTCTGCGCGTTGAACGACAATTGCCGCGTGCGCAGGCCGGCGACGGAGATGAAGGCGCCGGTTCCGTCGTCGAGCTTCAGCAGCAGATCTTTTCCCTTCTGGGCGGCCATGGATATCTCCGGTCAGATGGTTTCGGTGACGGCGCGCAGCGAAATCCGCGCCTTGCGAACGGGGTCCTTGCCGGCGCGGATGAGATCGACCGACGTCGCGGCGAGATGGATGAGGCGATGGCCGTCAAGCGTGAGATTGGCGTCATCGAGCAGTTCGACCACGCGCGCCGCGATCGTCAGCGCCTCCGCCGATCCCGGCTGACGCGACACGCAGAGCAGCGAGACGCGCAGCTCATGTCCGGGAAAATCCGAAACGCTGTTGTCGCGCGCGCGCATCTCCTCGAAGGCGATCCAGGGATAGATCGTCGCGGCCGGCGCCTGCTCATAGGTTTTGGCGCCGCCGAGCAGCGCGACGAGTTCGGCGTCGCCGTTCAGCGTCGCGACAATAGCAGCCTGCAAGGCGAGAAGCGGCTGCGTCATGGCGCGTCCTCGTCGGCGAGAACGGAGAGACGGCGGCGCTTGCCATCGGCGTCCGACACGGCGCGGATGACGAAGACGCGATCCTCGAAGCGCAACCGGCGCGAATTGTCGATGTCGGCGCGCCAGCGCATGGTGATGCGGTAGGAGAAGCGCGCACCGGCGCGATTATCGGTCAGCGCCGCGTCGGCCTCGAGCGTCTCGATCGCCGCCCACACCGTGTCGATGGTTTCATAGCTGCGCGTCAGGCCGCCGGCGCCGTCAGCGATATCGACCGGCGCCTCGATCGCGACGCGATGGCGCATGGCGCCGACCGGCAGCCGCTTCAGGCGCGCAAAAAGCGTGCGCGTCATGATCAGATCCTCACGCTGCGATAGGGCGCGACGAGCGCGACGACCTCCGGCGGCAGCGGTTGCTCGCCCTTCTCCGACGCGTCATCGCCGCGGCGTTCGAACCAGCGCGCCGCGAGCAAGGCGATCGCCTGGCGCAGGCCGGCGGGAACATCGCCTGCAGCGGCGCCAAATCCGACCGTGAGATCGATCTCGATTCCCGACGTCGCGCGACCCGGCGCCGGCGGCGCATTCAGCAGAACGAGGCGTGGCGGCGATGCGAAGGCGTCGACATAGAGCGCATCGGCGCCAAGCGTCGCATTCGCCGTCGCATCGGACCAGACGCGCACCGCGTCGCAGGAGATGATCGGCTTCAATGGCAGACGCACGATTCCGTCGCGCGGCCAGCAATCCAGCGTCACGCGCCAGCGCTGCGAAATCAGTTCGCAGCCGCTCGCCGCCTCGATGGTCAGCCGCGCAGCCGAAATCAGTTTGCCAATCAGGCCGTCTTCGTCGGAAGAAGACAGCCGCAACAGAGCTTTCACCTCGGCGAGCGAAACCGGCTCGGCCGCGGGTCCTTCCAGCAGGGTCGCATTCATGTCCTGGTCTCTACTGTCGAAATGTCTTGCGATCGCCGCGTCAGCCGCAACGTTGTTCGCCCCGCCGGCGCGCGCGCTCGATGGCGGCGCGGCCGATGCGGCCTCAGCCTCGCAGGCGGTGATGATCCTCAACGAGGGCGGCAGCTTCTGCAGCGCGCTGGTCATTGACCCGCGCACGCTGATCACCGCCGGCCATTGTCTCGCCGGCGGCCGCGACATGCGCGTCTATTGGCCGGGCGAGGGCGGCCAGCCGGTGATGCGCGGCGCGACCAGCGTCGCCATCCATCCGAATTACGTCGCCGACGCCGTGCAGAAGCGAAAGCGCTCGATCGATCTCGGCCTCGTGCGGCTGGCCGAGAATCTTCCCTCGCAATTCTCGGGCGTGTCGCTCGCGGCCAATGGCCGCATCGAGCCCGGCGATCGCGTCACCGCGCTCGGCTTCGGCCCGACCAGCCGCAAGGATCCGAAAAGCGCGGGCGTCATGCGCCGCGCCAATTTCTCCGCCGCCGCGCCCTATGGGCCCAGCGAAATCCTGCTGTGGACGTCGTCGTCTAGCGCCGGCATCTGTCCCGGCGATTCCGGCGGCGCAATGCTCGATGCGAGCGGCCGCCTCGCCGCCATCATCGCCTGGGGCGGCACCACAGGCGCGAGCGGATGCCGCGGCCCGGCGCAGGGCGTGCTCGTCGGCCCGCAGCGCCAATGGATCGACAGCACGCTCTCGCAATGGGGCGCGCAAGCGCAATGGGAATAGAGGCCGCCTCCCCGCCTCGACTGCGCCACAGATCAGGCTAGACTCAGGCGCATGAAGCGCATTCTCCTTGCGGCGGCGATGTCGGCCGCCCTCGCCGCTCCGGCGCTCGCCGTGGTCGGCGCGCCGGCCGCCACCGATCCCTCGGGATCGCGTCGGCATACGGTCGCCATCGTCCTGCAGCGCGGCCTTTGCACCGGCGTGCTGGTCGAGCGCGACCTCGTGCTGACGGCCGCCCATTGCCTCACGCGCAATCGCGTGCGCTCCGTGGTCGCGCTCGATGGCGCGATGAAGCCGCGTTTTCTCAGCGTCGCCGCCGCGACCGTGCATCCGAGTTTCCGCTACGCCGACCGGCCGATCGATGCGGAGGGCGCCGATCTCGCGCTCATCCGCCTCGCGCAGCCGGCGCCGGCCGACATGAGCCCGGCGCCGATCGCGCGCTTCGGCGACGCCGGCGACCTTACGCTGTCCGGCTTCGGCATCGGCGGCGCGCGCGGCAGCGCGGGCTCCGGCAGGGCCGGCACGCTGCGCGAAGCGCCGATGCGGGCGCGGGCGCTCAACTGGCGCGACAACAGGATGATCGCCGCGATCGGCGGCACCGCCGATGAGGCGATCGTGGGGCTCGGCGGCTGCCGCGGCGATTCCGGCGGCCCGCTCTACGGGCCTGACGCAACGAGCGTCGTCGGCATCGTGAGCTGGTCCTCCGGCGCGCCCGGCGCGAAGAGCTCCTGCGGCGGGCTGACCATGGCGACCGAAGTCAGCGAGCATACGCGCTGGATCAACGCCGCCGGCGCCGAGCTTCGCGCATCGAACGAGACGATGGCGACCGCGCCGCGCGTCGCCAATGCGGCGCGACGCGCAACGCCTTCGATCGGCGCGGCCTTTCCCGACCTGACGCGCGACAGCTCGCGCTAAGCGCTCGCTCATCCCCGGTTCCATGAAGTGAGGCGACCCGCCACGCCGAAGCGAAGCTTTTGCTTCGCGAAGGCGGGAGCCGAACGGAATGGAGACCGGGGACGGAGGGGCGCTGACGCTCAGCTCACATCGAACTTCAACAGCTTGATCGCGTCGAAATCCTGCACGCCGCCGCCGACGCGCTTCGTCGTATAGAACAGCACGTAGGGTTTCGCTGAATAGGGATCGCGCAGGATGCGCAGCCCGATGCGATCGACGATGAGATAGCCGCGGCGGAAATCGCCGAAGGCGACGGAATAGGAAGCCGTCGCGATGTCGGGCATCTCCTCCACTTCAACGACAGGGAAGCCCATGAGCAGAGCGGGTTGGCCGACGGCGGCCGGCGGCGTCCAGAGATATTCGCCGGTCGACGCCTTGAACTTGCGCACCGCGGCCTGCGTCTTGCGATTCATCACGAATGAACCGTTCTGACGGAACGGGCCTTTCAGCGCGTAGATGAGATCAACAAGTTGGTCGGACGGATTGGTGGCGGAGAATCCGCCGGCGACGCCGGTCGCGAGATAGCCGATATTGCCCCAGCTCCAGGAGCCGTTCGCAACCTTGGTGTAGTTGAGAAAGCCCTTGGGCTGGCTCGTTCCCGAACCATTCACCAAAGCCGCGCTCTCCTGCTCGGCGAAAGCCGTCTCGACCTCGTCGGCGAGCCAACTGTCGATATTCAGCGCGGCGTCATCGAGAATGGTCTGCGTCGCCGCCGGCATGGCGTAGAGCTCCATCGTCGGGAAGCTCATCTCGGCGAGCGTCGGCGTGTTGGTCTGCGGACGCGCCGCCGTCTCAGCGACCCAGCCGGACGCGGCGCCTGCCGTCGAGAACGCCTTCTTGTAGGTTCCGACCGAGACGCTGCGCACCGACGCAATGCCGCGGATCGGCGACAGCATGGAGAGACGGCGCATCACCTCGTCCTCGACATTGGCAGGCGCGAGATAGCCGCCATCGGGGCCGGAGCCCGCGGAGAGCGCCTTCTGCTCGATCGCTTTCAGTCCGGAGAATTCGCCGGCGCGCACATAGGTCTCGAAAGCCTGCTTGTGCTCGCGATCGAGATGATTTTCCGCGGAGCGGTTGTCGGCGCCGAAGCGGGGACGCGCCTGCTTCAGCAGCATCTCGTCGATGCGCTTCTGCTGGCGATCGAGGAAATCCTCGATGCGCGCCGATTTCTCCGTCGTCACGACATCGGCAGAGCCGCGCTTCTCCATCTGCGACATCCGCTCCTCATTCTCGGCCTTGTAGGCTTCGAAGCCGCGGCGGAATTCATCGAAGGCGCGATCGAGGTCGCGCGTCACGGCCTTGGTTTCAGGCGATGCGATTTCGGTCATAAAGGTCTCCTTGCAGTGTTGAAGAGCGCCGCCGCACGGCGGATTTTCGCCGCCAGCGCGGCCTCGCCCTGGGATGACGAGGCGTCATGCGCGACGGCGGACACGCGCGCCCCGTTGAGCATGGGAAAAGTCACGATTGAGATTTCCCAGAGGTCGATTTTGGTCAGGCGGCGTGAACCCCCGCGCGCATCTTTCGTGGCGCGTTCGGCCTTGAAGCCAATGGAGAGGCCATCGACCGCGCCGTTCGCGATCAGCGAAAACACTTCCTGCGCGCGCTGCACGCCCGGATCGAGCCGGCCGCGCACGAAGAGCCCGCGCCCGTCCTCCGCAATCGACAGCCAGGCGCCAATCGGCTCCTTTGCGTCATGCTGCCAGAGCATGCGCACGCCATCCGGCCCGCGCTTTTTCAGCGAGTCGCGGAAAGCGCCCGCCTCGACAAGATCGTTCGACATGTCGATCTCGCCGAACAGGCTGGCGTAACCCTCGATCAGACCGTCATCGCCGGACGTACGAAACCCATGACGAAGCGGCTTGAATTCGGGCGCAGTTCTGTTGTCCGGCGCTCTTGTCATGCCTGCTCCGTCTTCGGCGGGCGCGACGCCGCCGCGCGACGCGGCGGCTTGTCGCTCATGCGCGCGATGGTCTGGAAAAACGAGCGGATCGTCTGGTCGGAACGCACGGGCGCGCGCGAGCGCGGCGCGGAGGAACGCGCAGGCTTCTTCATGATCGTCTCCAGGTTGTGAAAATAACAGCGGCGCAATGCGATTGCGTGGATGCGCTCTATGCCTTCGCAGCGTTTTCGCGATTGAAACGCGCGAGCTCGCGCACGAAATCCTTCACATGGGTGTTGGCGGTCGACACCTCATGCGCGGCGGCCGCCAGTTCGCGATTGGCGAGGCTGAGCGCGCGCATCAGCGCGAAGCAGAGGCCGGACGCAGCCAACGCCCACAGAGCCAGCGCGAGATGAGCGAGATCGCCATTCTCGACGATCGCGTCGACGATCGTTTGCAACACGTCCATGCGATGCTCCTTAACTCTTCGCTCCATATCCCAGCGCGGCGCGCTGCTCGTCTTCGGTCAGCACGCCGCCGGCCGAGAGAACGCGATCCCACAACGCTTTTCTCTCGTCGGAGAGCGCGGAGATCGCATCGAGATCGATGTCGACGCGCAAACCCGCGCCGTCGCGCCAGGCGGGCTTCAGCCATTGCAGCAGCGCGCGATAAACGCGCAGCGCAAGCGGCGTCACCGTCTGGCGCCAGAAGGCGCGATTGGCCTCCTGATAATTCGCATAGGTCGCATCGCCCGGCAGGCCAACCAGCATCGGCGGCACGCCGAAAGCGAGCGCAATCTCGCGCGCCGCCGCCGCCTTCGCCTCGATGAAATCCATATCCTTCGGCGTCAGCGACAGAGGCTTCCAGTCGAGCCCGCCTTCGAGCAGCAGCGGCCGGCCTGCATTCGCCGTTCCCTGAAAATTCTCTTCGAGCTCGTTCTTCAACCGCGCGAATTGCGCGTCCGACATCTGCGCGTGATCGCCGGCGGCGTAGACAAGCGCGCCGGATGGACGCGCCGCATTGTCGAGCAGCGCCTTGTTCCATTGTCCGGCCGCGTTGTGAATATCGAGCGCGACGGCCGCCGCCTCCATCGGCGCAAGGCCATAATGATCGTCAAGCGGATGAAAGAAGTTGAGATGCAGGATCGGCGGAAGCGGCGCGCGATCCTGGCGGAAGCGCACGGTCTCCGAACCCACGGTATAGTCATAGGCGTCGGCCCAGCCGTTGGCGCCCGGCACGACGCGCATGCGATCCGGCCGCAGCGCATAAAGCTCGCGTGGCGCATCCCCGATCAGCACGCTCTCGACATAGGCGTTGCCGGCGACGAGCAGATGCGAGGTCAGCGCCTCGATGAAGGCCGCGCCGGCGTCACGCGCATTGGGCGCCGCCATCAGCGAGAGGAACGGATGCTCGTCGAGCTCGCGCCGCCCATCAAACAGCAGCACAGGCGCGGCGGCGACCGCTTCCGCCACCAGCCGCACGCAGCGAAAGGCGATCGCATTGCGCTGATAGCCCTCGCGCGCCAGCGCGGCATAATCGCGCGGCGTCCAGCGCGGCCGGCCGTGATCGTAGAAGGCGATCAGCGGCGCAGTCCGCGACTCCTTGATCTCCGGCGCGCGGCCGCGCGCGAACCATCTTTGAAAGAGAGACGCCATCGATCACCGGATCCATTTCATCGATCGTCTCGCCGCGGTTGAGCGCATGCGAGGAGAAGCCTATGCTTCGATTCAAGAATTCACTTGCGAGGAACGCGCATGCCCACGAAGGACAGGCTCAGAGATTTCATCGCCGCGGTCGAAAGCGGCGACCATGTTGGCGCCATCGAACGATTTTATCATGACGACGCCTCCATGCAGGAGAACCAGAACCCGCCGCATGTCGGCCGGCTCAATCTGATGGAGCGCGAGCGGCAGGCGCTGGCGAAATTCAAGATGAAGACGCATCCGGCGAAACATGCGCTGCTCGATGGCGATCTCGTCGTCATCAACTGGATCTTCGAGATGACAGACGAGGAAGGCCGCATGAAGCGACTCGAAGAACTCTCCATCCAGGAATGGCGCGGCGACAAGGTCTATCGCGAACAATTCTATTACGATCCGCAGCAGCTCAAGACCTTCATCACACCGTCCTGATCCGCGGCCCTGAGCGCTCGTCGCGCATCAGCGCCGATGCCGCCCAGACAAACGCGTCGAGCCGATCGGGCGAACGGCCGGATGAAAGTCCGGCGGCGGAGAAATCGCACATCTCGTCCTCCAGCGCGGGAAAGGCGCCGACAAAACGGATGCGCCCCTGTTCCATCGCCTGCGCGACAGGCTCGGCGCGCAGATATTTTCCGCGCGTCGCGCGCACCGGCGTCACGGGAACGCCGGCGTCGGCTTCGCGCAGCACCGCCATCACCATCTCGCCGCCCTGGTTGATCTCGGCGACAACAGCGTCGGCTTCGAGCCTGCGATAGAGCGACAGCGCGCGCTCCGCCCATTCGGATGGACGCACGCGTTGCGCGGTCTCATCCGCCAGCACGAAAATATGTCCCTGCGCATCGACGCCGGCGGCGACAATGCCGCAGGCGTCGGCGCGCTTGCCCGACGACGCCGGCGGATCGACCGCCACCACGATACGCGCCAGCGACGGCGCCGCGTCGATGCGCGAACGCTCGATCATCTCGCGCGAGAACAGCGCGCCCTCGCACTCCTCGATCATCTCGCCGTCCAGTTCCTGCCGGCCGAGGCGCGTGCCGACATAGCGCGACACCACAGCATCGAGAAAGGCCGGCGCGAGAAACCATTGATTGGCGCTGGTTTTCGCGCGAGTCAGCGCAACGCGCGGATCGCTCATCAATTTCTTCAGCAGCGGGATCGGCCGCGGCGTCGTGGTGACCATCTCGCGCGGCTTGTCTCCGAGGCGAAGCCCGAACTGCAGATTGTCCCAGGCCGCGTCGGCGTAACGCCATTTCGCCAGCTCATCGGCCCAGGCCGCCGCGAATTGCGGCCCGCGCAACTGATCGGGATCCTCCGCGGAAAAACATTGCGCCACGGCGCCATTCGGCCAGACGAGGCGGCGGCGCGTCGCTTCGTAAGCGGGGCGCTGATCCCGCGCATGGATTGCGCGCAGGCCCGAGACGCCGTCGATCATCACCTCGCGCACATCGGCGGCCGTCTCGCCCACAAGCGCGATCGGAGATGCCGGCCTTTCCGCGAAAGGCGGCAAGCCCAGCGCCAGCGCCTTCACCCATTCGGCGCCGGCGCGCGTCTTGCCCGCGCCGCGCCCGCCGAGCATCAGCCAGATGGTCCAATCGCCTTCAGGCGGAAGCTGATCGTCACGCCCCTGGAAGGCCCAGCTTCGGCTCAGCGCCGTCTTCAGGCAGAGTGGCATTCGCTGGATCAGTTCCGGCGTGCTCCCGCCTTCGTTCGCGCAAACTGTCAATAAGGCGCGCAAGCTCCGCGCTGTATCGCTGTGCAGCGGCTTCGACATCCTCGTCCTCTCGTGCGGCTGCGCCTGAAAGCTGCTGCGGCGCGGGGCCTTCCAGCTCATCGAGTTCTTTCAGCAACCGCACCAGCACAGCGAGCGCGCGCGCTTCACGTTCGCTGGAGACATCGTCGGCGTGGGCGCCAAGCCGCTTCTCGACTTCGCTCACCTGCCGTTCGACGGCGGCATGCAGGCGCGCGATGAGCGCGGCGCGGCGCGCGCCTGGGTCTGTTGGCGCGTCATCAATCTCGCTTCGGGCACGCGCTTTGCTCGGCGCAGCCCTGTCTGCGGCCCCCAACGCGGGTTTTGTCGCTGCTGCGACGCTGCGTTTCAAAGACGCGCGCTGCGGCAGGGCCTTTGTCGGGGCTTTCGCGTCTTTCGATATCGATTTCTTCTTTTTCCCGGCGCCCGGTCTTCGCCATCCCTCAAGCTTGGCATAACGCGAGACCGACACTGTCGAGATTCCCGCCCCTGCAGCCGTCGCGGCGATCGTCGCGCCGCCTTCATAAAGCTCTTTGGCGGCTGCGACCGTCTCGCGCGACAGCAACGTGAAAGGCGCGCGCGCCATCAGCGGCGCTCCGGCGCGGCCGCGTGCGCAGCGACGGCGCGCGATCGATCGGCCGAGGCGGCGTTGTCGGGCGTGTTCGGCTTGCGCGGCTGCGGGGCGGCGGTGCGCTGAAGGGAAGAAGACGGCGTTGAGGCGCGCGAAGTCGCGCGCGGCGGGCGCGGGGTCGGCATGGGATGTCCTGTGGCGTGGAAAGAGCGGAGAGGGCCGGATCGGCGCTGGTCTCGTCCGCTCACAATTCTTGAGCGTGCCCTATCTCTACCCGAGGATCGTCACGCTGTCAACGACTTTTTTCCTAGGATTTTGATCTTTTTTTAGAGCGACGCTCAGCTAGTCGATCTGAACGATGCCGGGCGGGCCTTCGGGCGAAGAGTGCGCTCCTGTCCTGATCGGGAGCAAGGCTTTGAAAATTCTCGTCGTTGGCGGAACCGGCATGATCGGCGGCCACGCCGCCGGCCATCTCGCGGCTGAGGGGCATGAGGTCGTTCTCGCCGCCCGCCGGCCGCCCGGCGCGGAAACGCCGATGGCGAAATTCCCCGTTGTGATCGGCGACTATGTCAGGGGCGATTTCAGCGAAGCCGATCTTGCGCCCTATGACGCGATCCTGTTCGCGGCCGGAAACGACATCCGCCATCTCCCGCGCGGAAGCGATCAGCACGCCTTCTGGAACGAGACGCAAATCGCAGGCGTGCCCGCCTTCATCGCGCGGGCGCGCGACGCCGGCGTGAAGCGCGTCGTCCATATCGGCAGCTATTACCATCAGGTGATGCCGCATCTCGCCGACACGGATCCTTATGTTCGCGCGCGCAAACTGGCGGACGAAAAATCGCGCGCGCTGGCGACGAAGGATTTCAACGTCTCGACGCTCAATCCGCCTTCGATCATCGGCGCCATTCCGGGCCTCGCCTCGAAGCGCTACGAGACGTTGATCGCCTACGCCAGGGGCGACATAAAGAGCGCGCCGCTCTTCGCGCCGCCGGGCGGCACGAACTACATGTCGGTGCAATCGCTATCGGAAGCGATCGCGGGCGCGTTCGTGCGCGCTGAATCCGGCAAGGCCTATCTCATCGGCGACGAGAACTGGTCGTTCCAAAAATATTTCCAGTCGATCTTCGATGCGGTCGGCAATCCGCACCAGTTGGAGATGCGCGACGCCGAGCATCCGCTGCTGCCGGACGCCTTCATCATCCCTGGCCGCGGCGTCACCCTCGCCTACGAGCCCGACCCGGCGGAGACAAAGCTGCTCGGTTATCGCCGGAACGACGCCGGTCGCGCGCTAAAGGAAGCGATCGCGATCGCGCAAAGTAATCCAAAGGCGTGAGCGGCGATGGAGTCGCGCGAACTTCTCGACGCGTTGCATCTTAAGCGGCTCGCGGAAAATTACGCGCTCGCGGTCGATACGGCCGACGCCGATCTCTTCGCGGCGCAATTCACCGAAGACGGCGCGCTCGAGGCGCCGCGCGGGCGCTTCGTCGGGCGCGAGCAGTTGCGCGGCGTGCCGCCGATGATGCGCGAGCGCTATCGCGGCACGTTCCATGCGGTGTTCAACCAAGTTCCCTCTTTCACCGGCGATACGGCGCACGCGCAGACCTATTGCATCGCGCGGCACTTCTTCGCGGAAGAGGCGAAGCGCCATCTCTGCTATGAAATGACGATCCGCTATCTCGATGAATTCGCGCGAGCGGGGAGCGGCTGGCTGTTTTCGCGCCGCCAGCTTGTTGTTGATGCGGTGCGGACATTCGAGATTGATGTTGAGAAGACGTAAGGTCTGCGACTGCTGAGCGCGCTTTTGATCCAGATCGTCATTCCGGGGCGCGCCGAAGGCGCGAGCCCGGAACCCATGTGCGGCTCAGAGGTTTTCTGGGTTCCGGGCTCGTCGCTGCGCGACGCCCCGGAATGACGATTTGGAAAAGATCGAGCCCTAAGCCACCCTGCTCAGCGCCCGGATCGGGCGGCCGGGGCTCAGCGCCTCCGCCGCTTTGAGAATCCCCTCAGCATCAATGCCGTGATGGCGATAGAGATCGGCGAGCGAGCCGGTCTGGCCGAAATGCTCGACGCCGAGCGTGCGCGTGCGATGGCCATGCACGGCGCCCAGCCAGGCGAGCGTCGCGGGATGGCCGTCGATCACAGTGACAAGACCGCAATGGGGCGGCGCGAGGCTGAGCAGCCGTTCGATGTGGCTTGTCGCATGCACGAGGCCACGCTCGCGCGCGCGCTGCGCCGCCGTCCAGCCTGCGTTCAAACGATCGGCCGACGTGATCGCGAGCAGGCCGATGTCGCGGCGATCCTCGCCCATCAGCCCCACGGCCTCGATCGCCTCCGGCGCGACCGTTCCCTGATAGCAGACGATGATCTGCGCGTTCGGTCCCGGCTTGCGCAGCCAGTAGGCGCCGTCGACGATGTCTTCCTTCAATTCCGCGCTCATCTCGCGCATCGGCTGCTCCAGCGCGCGCGTCGTCAATCTGAGATAGATCGAACCGCCGGTTTCATCGCGCAGCCATGTCTTTTCATTTGGCTCGCTTCCACCCGATCCGCCATCGCGCTGGATATAGTCGAACGCAAACCGCATCATCACCGCGAGCTCATCGGCGAAGGCGGGCTCGAAGGCGCAGAGGCCATCCTGCGCCATGCCGATCAGTGGCGTGCCGATCGACTGATGCGCGCCGCCTTCCGGCGCCAGCGAAATCCCCGAAGGGGTCGCAACGAGGATGAAGCGCGCGTCCTGATAGCAGGCGTAATTGAGCTGATCGGCGCCGCGATAGATGAAGGGATCATAGACCGTGCCGATCGGCAGCAGCCTTTCGCCAAAGATCGAATGGGAGAGGCCGAGCGCGGACAGCATGATGAAGAGATTGGATTCGGCGATGCCGAGCTCCCAATGCTGGCCCTTCGGCGAAAACTCCCAGGAATAGGTCGAGGGCACGCGCTCGTTCTTGAACGTGTCGGCCATGCTGGCGCGGGCGAACAATCCTCTGCGGTTGATGAAGGGACCGAGATTGGTCGACACGGTCACGTCGGGCGAGGTCGTGACGATGCGTTTCGCGAAATCGGAGTCCTCGCGCGCGACCTCGTTGAGAATCTGCCCGAACGCCATTTGCGTCGACAGGGGCTTTGCGCCAGCCGCTGGCGTCGGCAGCGTCGCGGGAATGGCGACCCGCGACGACGGCAGACGACGTTGCGTTGCTTGAGCGAACGGAATCTTGTCGAGGAACATCTGGATCTCGAACTCTGGCGAGTCGAGTCCTTCGAACTTGTCCCACTCGTGGCCGGGGCGAATATTCATCGCCGCACGCACGCTTTCCATCTGCGCCGGCGTCAGCAATCCCGCATGATTATCCTTGTGGCCGGCGAGCGGCAGGCCGCAGCCCTTGATCGTGTAGGCGATGAAGCAGGTCGGGCGGTCATGCTTCGACGCTTTCTCGAATGCGTCGCACAATCCCGGCAGATCATGGCCGCCGAGATTGGTCATCAGCTTCTGCAACTCGTCGTCGCTGCGCTTCTCGATCAGCTTCGTGGCCGCGCCCTGATCGCCGATCTCGTCGTTGAGGCGCTTCCGCCACGCGGCGCCGCCCTGATAGGTCAGCGCGGAATAAAGCTGGTTCGGACACTTATCGATCCAGTCGCGCAATCGCTCGCCGCCGGGTTCTTTGAACGCCGCCTGCATCAGCGCGCCATATTTCAGGATGATGACGTCCCAGCCAAAGTTGCGGAAGATCGTCTCGAAACGCTCCCACAGCCCTTCGCGGATGACGGCGTCGAGCGACTGCCTGTTATAGTCGATGATCCACCAGCAATTGCGCAGGCCATGCTTCCAGCCTTCGAGCAGCGACTCGAAGATGTTGCCTTCGTCCATCTCGGCGTCGCCGCAGAGCGCAACCATGCGGCCTTCCGGCCAGCCCTTCGCCCAGCCCTTCGCCTTCACATAGTCCTGCACCAACGACGAGAACAAAGTCTGCGCGATGCCGAGGCCAACCGATCCCGTGGAGAAATCGACGTCGTCTGAATCCTTGGTGCGCGAGGGATAGCTCTGCGCGCCCTTGTAGCCGCGGAAATTCTCCATCTTCTCGCGCGTCTGCTTGCCCATGAGATATTGCAGCGCGTGGAAAATGGGCGAAGCGTGCGGCTTCACCGCGACGCGATCCTGCGGCCTGAGCGCGCGCAGATAGAGCGCGGTCATGATCGCGCAGAGCGAGGCCGACGACGCCTGATGGCCGCCGACCTTCAGCCCGTCCTCGCTTGGCCTCAAATGATTGGCGTTGTGGATCATCCAGGACGAAAGCCACAGCGCCTTCTTCTCCAACTGGCCGAGAAGGGCGAGGTCGCGGGCGGAAATCGGCATGGCGGGCTCGAAAGCGGCAATGCCGGCCACGATGGCGCCGATCAGGCCGGGGTCAAGCCGGGAGCGATTGCGAAATTGGGGGCTGCTGAGCAATGTTATGACCGGAAATGGCGAGTCCGGGGTGGGCTGAAGTTGGTTGAGCGCCTGCGGCGCAGCTTCTTTCGCTGGGCCCCGGACACGGTTCCGCTCCACTTCGTTGCGCTCCACCGTTCCGGGGACGGAGACAGCTTCAATGCGTTAGAATGAAGCTCTCTCCGTCCCCGGTTCCATGAAGCGAGGCGACCCGCCACGCCGAAGCGAAGCTTTGCTTCGCGAAGGCGGGAGCCGAGCGGAATGGAGACCGGGGCCCAGCGAAAGACTCGCGAGCGCCAGCGAGCGCGAAGCGAGCGCCTATCGCTTGTTGACCTGCGCCACGGTGAAGGCGGCGGTCTCCGCATAGCCCTTCACGATCGCCTTGCGCAGATTGTAGCTCAGCACATTGTCGATATCGTCGAAGCCCGCGGGCTTCAGCTTCTCCACCGCATCGATGACGCGCTCGGGGCCGCCGACGCGATTGACCTTCACGATGTCAGCGGTCTTCGGCAATCGCTCCTGCTCATAGAGCATCAACGCGCGCAGCGGATGCTCCGACTTCGCCAGCGCGTCGGCGAGACAGCGCGCATCGAGGATCGCCTGCGACGCCCCGTTCGATCCTACGGGATACATGGGATGGGCCGCATCGCCGAGCAAAGTCACGCGGCCGAAATGCCAGCGCGGCAGCGGATCGCGGTCGCACATGGGATATTCCCACACGCCCGGCGTCGCGCGCACCAGCGCCTCGATGTCGATATCGGGAATTTTGAAACGGCGCGCGAAAGGCAGCACTTCTTCGAGCCGCGCCTGACGCGACCATGAATTCTTCGGCGGCGGCGACGTCGCGCCATCCGCCACCTTCACATTGACGACCCAATTGGTGAGGCGCGTCTTGTCGCTCTCGCCGGCGCCGATGGGATAGAAGACAAACTTCGCGCCCATGCCGCCCGAGATGTACATGGTCTTCCCGTCGAGATGGGTCGGCCAGTCGGTTGCGCCGCGCCACATCATCACGCCGTTCCAGCTTGGATCTTTTTCCTGCGGATAGAAATGCGCGCGCACGGCGGAGTGGATTCCATCGGCGCCAACGAGAATATCGCCGCGCACGGTTTCGCTCGACAGACCGTCGGCCGTATCGAGAAAATGCGCGGTGACGCCGCCCTCGCCCTGAATGAAGCCTGCAAGCCTGCGGCCGGTGCGCACCGCATCCTTGCCGAGCCGCTCGATCACGGCGTCATAAAGCGCCTTCTGGAATTTGCCGCGATGGATGGAGAATTGCGGCACGTCGAATCCGGCGTCGAGGCCGCGGAATTCGCGCCACACCTCCTGCCCCTGCATGTTGAGATAGATCAATTCGCGCGTGCGCACGCCGACCTTGTCGAGCGCGGGAAGCAGGCCGAGATCGGCGAGCTCCTTGATCGCATGCGGCAGCGTGTTGATGCCGACCCCGATCTCGCGCACCTGGCTCGCCTGCTCATAGATCACCGCATCAAGACCGCGCTTGTGCAGCATCAGCGCCAGCGTCAATCCGCCGATGCCGGCGCCTGCGATGATCACTTTCATGCTGTTCCTCCGATGCGCTGATTCTTATCAGCGCTCGCGCGTTATTCAATTCACGCTCTCGCCGTCCCCGGAACGGTGAAGCGAACGAAGTGAAGCGGAACCGTGTCCGGGGCCAGAGAATGACTTGCGAGCGACCCGCCACGCCGAAGCAAAGCCATCAGCTTTGCGAAGGCGGGAGCGAGCGCAAATTGAGAGCGCCTTCGGCGCAACTTCTCCCGCTGGACCCCGGTCTCCATTCCGCTCGCTTGACGCTCGCTGCATGGAACCGGGGACGGCGCCCGCCTCCTCCGCCGCGATGCGCTCAATCTATGCGCATCGTCTCTTATGTCCACGCCTTCGCCTGCAAACGCTCGCGCGCTGCTGCGTCGAGACGGGATTCGCCGAGACGACTCTTCGGCTTCGCCCGCATTTTGAGATCAATCAAATCGGCCTTGTCGCGCGGCGCGTTGCGGAGCTGCTGGTCATAGCCCGGCTGGTAGGGCTTCGGCACGCCCATGTCGCTCACGCCGGCCCAGGCGCCGCCGCGCAGCGCGAAGGCGGGATCGGCGAGATGCGGCCGGCCGAACGCGATGAGATCGGCGCGGCCCGAGATCAGCAGCGTGTTCGCCTGATCGACCGAGGTGATATTGCCGACGCACATGGTCGACACCTTCGCGACATTGCGCACCTGCTCGGCGAAAGGCGTCTGGAACATGCGGCCATAAATCGGGCGCGACTTCGGCGAAGTCTGGCCGGTCGAGACATCGACGAGATCGACGCCCGCTTGCGCAAAGGCTTCCGCGATCTCGACCGCATCGTCGCCGTCGATGCCGCCCTCGATCCAGTCGGTCGCGGAAATGCGCACCGACATCGGCTTCTCCTTCGGCCAGGCGTCGCGCATGGCTGCGAACACTTCGAGCGGATAGCGCAGCCGGTTCGCAAGCGAGCCGCCATATTCATCGGCGCGATGATTGGTGATCGGCGAGATGAAACTCGCGAGGAGATAGCCGTGGGCGGCGTGCATCTCCAGCATGTCGAAGCCGGCGCGATCGCCAAGCTCGGCGGCGCGCACGAAATCCGCCTTCACGCGATCCATGTCGGCGCGCGTCATTTCACGCGGCGTCCGGCTTTCGGGGTAATAGGGCAGCGGCGACGCCGACATGATCTCCCAGCCGCCTGATTGCAGCGGCCGGTCCATGCCGTCCCACATCAATTTCGATGCGCCCTTGCGGCCGGCATGGCCGAGCTGAAGACAGATCTTCGCATGCGAATGACCGTGGACGAAATCGACGATCTTTCGCCAGGCCGCAAGCTGCGCATCATTCCAGAGTCCGGCGCAGCCCGGCGTGATGCGCGCATCTTCCGACACGCACACCATCTCGGTGAAGACGAGGCCGGCGCCGCCCATGGCGCGCGAGCCGTAATGCACGAGATGGAAATCCTGCGGCATGCCATCGACCGCGGAATACATGCACATCGGCGACATCACGAGGCGATTGGCGAGCGCCATGTCGCGCATCCGGAAAGGCTGATAGGCCGGCTGCCGCTTGCGCTCGGCTTTCGCGACGATTCCCGCATGCTCGACGCTCCTGGCGAAGTCGGCGGTGACTTCCGCGACAAATTCCGGCGCGCGCAATTCGAGATTGTCGTAGGTGATCGATTTCGCGCGCGTCATCAGGCCGAAAGCGAATTGCAGCGGCGGCATCTTGATGTAGCGCGAGACATGCTCGAACCAGACGAGAGAGACGTCGGCGGAATGCTGCGTCTTCTCGACCTCCTCGCGCCGCCCGGTCTCGAAGCGCGCAAGCCCGTCCTTCACATTACCTTTCGCCGTGACGAGCGCGCGATCAAGCGCGATCGCATCCTCCATCGCGAGCTTGGTGCCGGCGCCAATCGAGAAATGCGCGGTCGCCTTGGCGTCGCCGAGAAGAACGACGCGATCATCCATGGTCCAGCGCTTGTTGCGGATCATTGGGAACTGGCGCCAGAGCGAACGGTTGGTAATGAGCTTGTGGCCTTGCAACTCCTCGGCGAACACCTTTTCGAGAAAGCGCGCGGATTGCGCCTCATCCATCGCGCCGAGTCCGGCCTTCGCGAAAGTTTGCGGATCGGTTTCGAGCACCCAGGTCGAGGCGCCGGCCTCATACTGATAGCAATGGGCGATGAAAACGCCATGCTCGGTTTCTCGGAAGAAGAAGTTGAAGGCGTCGAACGGCCGCGTCGATCCCATCCAGGTGAAATGGTTGGGCCTGAGATCAGTCTCGGGCTGGAAGTGATCGCGAAACGTCTCGCGCACGCGGCTGTTGATGCCATCAGCCGCGATGATGAGATCAGCGTTGGGGAAGGCGTCGAGGCCCGGCGCCTCCTGCTGGAACGAGATTTCGACGCCGAGTTCGCGCGCACGCTTCTGCAGGATCAGCAGCAGCGTGCGGCGCGAGCAGCCGCAGAAGCCGTTGCCGCCAATGCGCTGGCGGCGGCCGCCGAACACGATTTCGATATCGTCCCAGTAGGAGAAGGCGTCGGTGATGGCGCGATAGCTCTCGCGGTCCGCCGACTCGAAGGCGTCCAGCGTCTGGTCGGAGAAGACGACGCCGAAGCCAAAGGTGTCATCAAAGCGGTTGCGCTCGATGATGCGGATATGGGCCTCGGGGAAGCTCTTTTTGATCAGGATGGCGGCGTAGAGCCCGGCCGGGCCGCCGCCGATGACGCCGATCTCCATCTCGATCTCCGCCGTCCAAAAATGCTTTAAGCTTAAAATAATTGGTTCCGGCCGGCTCGTAAAGGGGCTGTGGCCCGAGCCGGCCGGGCATGCGCCCTGCGGCGTGGCGGCGCGCGACCGCGGGGCGTAGCTGGGTTAAGAGGCGCAATCCGCCGTTGGAGGCCGTTCATGAGCTGGTCCGTCAAACAATATGTCACGTTCGAGGATGAGCGGACGCGGCCGGTGCGCGATCTCCTGCGCGCCATTCCGACGACCGACGCGCGCCGGGCCATCGATCTCGGCTGCGGGCCCGGAAATTCAACCGAGGCGCTGGCGGCGCATTTTCCTCAAGCCGCGGTCTCCGGCATGGACAGTTCGCCCGAGATGATCGAGGCGGCGCGCAAGAGGCTGCCCAACATTCCCTTCGAGGTTGCGGCGATCGAGACCTGGAGCGCGAAAGAGCCGCTCGACGTGATCTTCGCCAACGCCGCGCTGCAATGGGTGCCGGACCACGTCTCGCTTTATCCCCGCCTTGTGGCGCAGCTCGCGCCCGGCGGCAGCCTCGCGGTGCAGACGCCCGATAATCTCGATGAGCCGGCCCACCGGCTGATGCGCGAGGTGGCCGCCGACGGGCCGTGGAAGGACAAGCTCGCCAAAGCCGCCGGGGCGCGCGCGCCGCGGGAGTCCCCGGACTGGTACTACAATCTGATGAAGCCGCACTGCGTTCGCGTCGATGTCTGGCGCACGATCTATCATCATCCGCTCGCCGGCGGCGCGAACGGAATCGTCGAGTGGTTCAAGGCGACAGGGCTCAGGCCCTTCATCAATCCGCTCAGCGAAGCCGAGCGCGAGGCTTATCTCGATCGCTATCGCGCTGAACTGGCGAAGGCCTATCCCGCGCTTGATGACGGGACGGTGCTGTTGCCGTTTCCGAGGTTGTTTGTTGTCGCGACGCAGTAGAGAAGCCGCTTCGCGAATTCTTGCGCTGGGCCCCGGACACGGTTCCGCTCACTTCGTTCCGCTGCACCGTTCCGGGGACGGAGACAGCTTCAATGTTTTGGAATGAAGCTCTCTCCGTCCCCGGATTCATGTAGCGAGGCGAAGCCGCAGCGGAATGAAGTCCGGGGCCCAGCGCAAGATGTCGCGCCGCAGGCGCGACCATATGCAGTGAATTGAGCGACGCGCCTCACGCCTCCGGCGGCGGCAGGAAATCGACCTCGTGCTTCGCCGAAAGCGCGACCACCTCCGGCGGCGACTGCTCCTTCATATTGTGGATCGCCCAGAAGAGATCATAAAGCCTTCGCGTCGGCGCGACCCAGAAGAAGCATTTCACCGTGCGGTCGGTCTTGTTGAAGATGCCGTGCGGGATGCCCATCGGCAGGCGGATGAGATCGCCGGCTTCCGCCGTCACTTCCTTGCCGTCGAGCAGGAGATCGAAGCGGCCTTCGAGCATGTAGATGAATTCATCCTGAGTCGGATGAATGTGCGGCGGCACAAACGTGCCAACAGGAAAGGTCGCATGCCATGACATGGAATGCTCGCTCACCTGCTTCGGCACATAGGTCTGGCCGAGGATGTTCCAGGAGATTCGGTCGATTCCTTCATCGGCGCGCGTGACGCCAGCAGACATTTTCATCATGCGGTTCTCCTTTTAGTTTGCATCGGCCCTTCACTCGCTCCCCGTCCCCGGTTCCATGAAGCGAGGCGCGAGCCGAGCGGAATGGAGACCGAGGTCCAGCGAAAGAATCGCGAGCGGAGCGAGCGCTTCAATAGGGATAAAATTCACGCGCGCCTGCCCGGCTACGCCGGAGCGAAGTCGCTCCGGCTTCGCCGAGGCGAGCGGCGCCATTTTTCCGCTGGACCCCGGACACGGTTCCGCTCCGCTGCGCTTCGCTCCACCGTTCCGGGGATGGAGCGCGTTCTTCCGGAAATCCTCACACATGCAAATAACGATCCTTGATTTCGGGCGCTTTCTTCAAATCTTCGTTCGATCCCGCCCAGACCACGCGGCCCTTCTCGATCACCACATGACGGTCGGCGAGCTTCGCCAGCGCATCGACATTCTTGTCGATGACGAGAATGGATTCGCCGTCCTTCTTCAGAGCGGCGAGGCAGGCCCAGATTTCGGCGCGGATCAGAGGCGCCAGCCCTTCGGTCGCCTCGTCGAGCACGACGAGCTTTGGATTGGTCATCAGCGCGCGGCCGATCGCGAGCATCTGCTGCTCGCCGCCGGAGAGCTGGTTGCCCATATTTCGCCTGCGCTCCTGCAACCTGGGAAAGAGCTGATAAATCCGCTCCAGAGTCCAGCGCGCCGGGCCGAACCGCGACGCGGCCGTGGCGATGAGATTCTCCTCGACATTAAGCGTCGGGAAAATCTGCCTGCCTTCCGGCACCAGTCCAAGGCCAAGCTGCGCGATGGCGAAGGGCCGCGCATTGGTGACGTCCTTCCCGGCGAAACTCACCTTGCCCGCCTTCGCCTTCATCAGGCCGAAGATCGTGCGGATGGTCGTCGTCTTGCCCATGCCGTTGCGGCCGAGCAGCGTCGCGACTTCACCGGGGCCGATATCGAGATTGACATCGAACAGCACCTGGCTGTCGCCATAGGCCGCCTGAAGTCCGCGCACCTCAAGCATGGCGGAGTTCCTGATGAGTTGATCTTGAAGACCCCCCTCCCGGTCCTGCGGACCACCCTCCCCCACAAGGGGGGAGGGAACGCGCGGCACTATGGCTGCCTCTTGAAACGACAATCCGCGTTTTCTTGCGAACAACACGGTTGTTGGGATCAGCGCGCGATGCTTCCGCTCCCCTCCCCCCTGGTGGGGGAGGGTAAGGGAGCGGGGTGTCAAAGCTTCGCATCATCACGCCGCCTCCTCGCCGAGATAGGCGGCGCGCACGGCGGGATCGCTGCGGATGGCGTCCGGCGTTCCCGTCGCGATGACCTTGCCATAGACGAGCACGCTGACGCGGTCCGCGAGCGCGAACACCGCCTCCATGTCGTGCTCGATCAGCACGATGGCGAAGCGGCCCTTGAGCTCCGCGAGCTTCGCGGTCACGGCGAGCGACTCCTCCTTGCCGGTTCCCGCCAGCGGCTCGTCGAGCAGCAGCGCCTTGGGCTCGGTCGCAAGCGCGATCGCGATTTCAAGCAGGCGCTTCTCGCCATGGGAGAGCGCGCCGGCCGGAATCATGGCGCGCGGCCCGAGCCCAACAAGCTCGATCGCCGCCATCGCCTGATCATTGAGGCTCTTCTCCTTCGCGGCGGCGGCGAAGAAGCGGAAGCTCGATCCCTCGCGCGCCTGCACGGCGAGCGCGACATTTTCCAACACGGAAAAGCCCGGCAAGATCGAGGTGATCTGGAAAGATCGCGCCAGTCCGCGCTTCACGCGTTCGCTCATGGGAAGCCTTGTGACGTCTTCGCCGGCGAGGCTGACGCGGCCGGAATCCGAGCGCAGCCATCCCGAAAGCTGATGGATGAGCGTCGTCTTGCCCGCGCCATTCGGGCCGATCAGCGCATGCAGTTCGCCCGGCGCGACATCGAGCGAGACGCCATCCGAGACCGTCAGCGCGCCATAGCGCTTGCAGAGATTGTCGACGCGCAGCAGCGGTTCAGCCATGGCGCGCGCCCGTCAGTCGCGCCGCGACTCCCATGACGCCGCCGCGCGCGAACAGCACGACGAGCACGAGAATGGGACCGAAAATCATCTTCCAATGCTGCGTGACGCCAGCGAGCCATTCCTCCAGCAGCAGGAAGGCCAAGGCGCCGAAGATCGGGCCTGCGAGCGTGCCGACGCCGCCGAAGATCGTCATTGCGAGCAATTCGCCCGAGCGCTGCCAGGACATATAGGCCGGCGAGACGAAGCCGGTCTGGTTGGCGAGCAGCGCGCCCGCGAGCGAAGCCATCATGCCCGAGATGACATAGGCTGCGAGCTGATAGCGGAAGGCTGAGAAGCCGATCGCCTCCATGCGCACAGCGTTCTCCTTCGCGCCGCGCAGCACGCGGCCGAAGCGCGACGCGACCACGGCGCGCAACAGCAGAAAGCATCCGATGAGCGCGACAAGCACCGCGTAATACATGCCGCTATTGCTGGCGAATAACGGCGCGCCAAGGAGTCGGCTGCGGCCAGGCAGCGTCAGCCCGTCATCGCCGCCATAGGCGGAGAGCGACACCGCGAAGAAGAAGATCATCTGGCTGAATGCCAGCGTGATCATGATGAAATAGACGCCCTTCGTCCTGAGCGACAAAGCGCCTGTCACGAGCGCGAACAGCGCCGAGGCGACAAGCGCGGCGATGAGCTGAAGTGAGAATTCCTCGACGCCGTGCGAGGAGAGAATCCCGACGGCATAAGCGCCGATGCCGATGAAAGCGGCGTGGCCGAACGACACCATGGCGCCGAAGCCAAGGATGAGATCAAGCGACAGCGCTGCGATCGCAAAGATCATCATCCGCATGACGAGATCGATGATGTAGCTTTCAGCGCCTGCTTTCGCGAGGAGCGGGACAAGCGCGAGACAAGCGATCAGGATCGCGAATGCGATTTCGCGAGCGTTGAAAGGACGATTTTCTCTCACGGCGGCGATCAAGGCGCGCACTCGCCGTTCGCCTCCCTCCCCCCGTTTGCGGAGGGGAGGGACCGAGGGTGGGGGGCGCCTTTAAGCCGCGAGCGGCGGCTAATCCCCCCACCCTTACCCTCCCCTCCGCAAGCGGGGGGAAGGAATGGCGCCGTCGCGGCTCGACTGAAATAACAGCGGGCTTGCAGCAACATCATCGCTGCGCCGGGAACAGGCCGGCCGGCCTGAAAAACAGAATGGCGGCCATCAAAATGTAAATCAGCATCGGCGCGAGCGCGCGGCCGGTCTGGCTCGCCGCGGAAGGATCAAGCATCATGCGCAGCAATTGCGGGCCGAATGAGCGGCCCAGCGTATCGACGAGACCGACGAGCAAGGCCGCCGCGAACGCGCCGCGGATCGAGCCGATGCCGCCGATGACGATGACGACGAAGGTGAGGATCAAGAGATTGTCGCCCATGCCGGGTTCGACCGAGAGGATCGGCGCCACCATCGCGCCGGCGAATCCTGCGAGCATCGCGCCGAAGCCGAAAACGATCATGAAGAGACGGCCGATATCGACGCCGAGCGCCGACACCATCGGCGCATTCGCAGCTCCTGCGCGCACCAGCATGCCGATGCGCGTGCGGCTGACGAGAACGGCGAGCAGCACCGCAACCGCGAAGCCCGAGCCGATCACGACGAGACGCCAGACGGGATAAAGCAACCCGTCCATCAGACGCACGCTGCCCGAGAGCGCGTCAGGGATCGGCACGCTCAGCGGCGCCGCGCCCCAGGCGACCTTCACCGCCTCGTTGAGAAAGAGAATGATGCCGAAAGTCGCGAGCACCTGATCGAGATGATCGCGCCCATAGAGATGGCGGAACACAAGCGCTTCCAACGCCAGCCCGAACAGCAGCGCCGTCGGCAGCGCGAGCATGAGGCCAAAGAAGAAATTCCCCGTCATCGCCGTGAACCAGGCGGCGAGATAGGCTCCGACCATATATTGCACGCCATGGGCGAGATTGATGAAATCCATCACGCCAAAGACGAGCGTGAGCCCGGCCGCGATCAGGAACAGCAGCACGCCGAACTGCAGCCCGTTGAGCGACTGCACGAGGAAAAGCGTGAGGGACATTTAAGAACGCAAAGTCGCCGCAGTCCCCTCTCCCCGCTCGCGGGGAGAGGGTGGATTGCGGAACGCAATCCGGGTGAGGGGCGGTGTGATCATTAAATGCGGCCCCTCATCCGGCTCGCTTCGCTCGCCACCTTCTCCCCGCAAGCGGGGAGAAGGAAGCCTCTCACTTCATCTCGCATTCCTTCGTGTAGGGATCGACGTCGTTTGCGAAGATCTTCTCGCGGATCTGCGTCTCGAACTTGCCGTCGGCGCGCTTGGCCACCTGCACGAGATAGAGGTCCTGGATCGGGTAATTGTTGTTGGAGAAGGCGAACGACCCGCGCAGCGACTTGAAGTCCGCCTTCTTCATCGCCGCCGTGATCGCCTTCTTGTCGCCAAGCTTGCCGCCCGCGGCCCTGATCGCGCTGTCGATCAGCATGATCGCGTCATAGGCCTGCATGGCGTAGGTGCCGGGCACCTTGCCGGTCGCCGCTTCATAGTCCGCGACGAATTTCTTCGAGACGGGGTTATCGAAGTTCGGCGCCCAGTTCGCGCCGCCGAAGAATCCGACAGCCGCATCCTGCTGCGCCGGCAGCGTCGATTCATCGACCGTGAAGGCCGACAGGAACGGGATCGTCTGCAGACCAGCCTGACGATACTGCTTCACAAGATTCACGCCCATGCCGCCCGGCATGAAGGTGAACACCGCATCCGGCTTCGCCGCTGCGATCTTCGCGAGATCGGCGGAGAAATCCATGGTGTTCAGCGGCGCATAGGATTCCTCGACGATCTCGCCCTTGAACTTGCTCTTGAAGCCGGCCATCGAATCCTTGCCGGCCTGATAGTTCGGCGTCAGCAGATAGACGCGCTTGTAGCCCTTGTCCTGCGCATATTTGCCGAGGATCGCGTGGACCTGGTCGTTCTGATAGGACGTGACGAAGAAATTCGCGTTGCACTGCTTCCCGGCGTAGCTCGACGGCCCCGCGTTCGGGCTGATCAGGATCGCGTTCGAATCCGTGACCGGTTTGAAGATCGCCTGCAGCACGTTCGAGAAGATCGGACCGACGACGAACTGCGCGCCATCGCGCTCGACCAGCGCCTTCACCTTCGCCACCGCGACGTCGGGCTTCAATTCGTCATCGACGGTGATGACCTCGGTGTCGACGCCGCCGACCTTGCCGCCGAGATTCTTGACGGCGAGATTGATCGCGTCGCGCGCCTGCTCGCCGAGATTGGCGGCGGGCCCTGACAGCGTCAGGATCATGCCGATCTTCAGCTTCTCCTGCGCGGCGGCCGGGCCGCCAAGCGCCGCAGCCAGAGCGAGCGCAAGCAATGCGCCGCCAGTTCGCTTCATCATTTCACTCTCCTCCGCGGCTTACGCCGCCCCTTAAAAATCCGCTGCGCCATCTTGGCGCGCGCCCACCACGCTGCCAACCCGGCCTTAAGTCGTCGCCAGGCCCCAGATCTCCTCGACCATGCGGCTGTCGGGAACAGGCAACTCGTTCAGCACGGTGAAGTGGTTGCAGCCATTGACGACGCGCTTCGTCACGTCGAGCCCAGCCTTGCGCCAATGCTTCACGAGATCGCTGGTCTGCCGATGATATTCGTCGGACTCCGTCTCGCCGACGGCGACGATCGCCCGGCCCTGCTTCGGCGCCGGCCAATAAAGCGGCGACAGGCGGCGCGCCTCTTCCTCATCGAGCTTGAAATCCGCATTGAGCGAAATCTTCGTCATCGGAATCAGATCGGGCAGCGCCGAAATGGGATAGGACGCCTTGATGATGTCGGCGGGGAGATCGGCGGCCCAGGCCGGCCAATCCGTCGCCATCAGCGCCGCCGCCAGATGGCCACCGGCGGAATGGCCGCTCACCGTCAATGGCCGCTTGAATCGCCGCCAGAGATGGGCGGCGCACTGGCGCATCTCCTCGAGAATCTCCGCGAGCGAGACATAGGGCGAGAGATCATAGGTCGGCACGGCGACGATCGCGCCCTTCGCCACCAGACCCTTCGCCATATGGCTGAAAGACTTCTGATCGAAGGCGCGCCAGTAGCCGCCATGGATGAACACCGTCACCGGCGCGTCGTCGGCCTGCGCCGGAAAGAAGATGTCCATGACGCAGCGCGGCGTTTTTCCGAAGGAGACGTCGGCCTCCATCTTGGCCTTGTCGCGGAAGGCTTTCGCGTCGTTTCCCCAGCGCGCGATGATCGTCGGATGGGACGCCACACGCGCGCGGTTGTCGTATTCCTTTTCCCAGTCGATCATGGCTCCGCCTCGGCTGTATCAGCGCCATCTCCCGCGCCGCCGCCAACCGATCTTCCCCTGTTTCCCGCCGTTGCGCAGGCCCGGCAATTATTTTATGCTTAAAACATATCGGGGTTGCGGCCCGCGTCAAGACTGATGTGATGAGCCTTGTCGATCAACATGTTCTGGTGACCGGCGCCGGCCGCGGAATCGGCGCGGCGATCGCCGCGAGGCTGACGAGGGATGGCGCGCGCGTCACCGCACTCGGCCGCTCCGAAGCGCCGTTGCAGGCGCTCGTCGCGCGGGGCGCAGCCGCGTCCTATGAAACGGCCGACGTCACCAGCGAGGCTGCGATGGCGGAGGCGTGCGCGAAAGCCGCCGCGAAGAATGGCCCGATCGATGTTCTCATCGCCAACGCCGGCGGCGCCGAAAGCGCGCCTTTCCTGAAAACGAACGCAGCCGCGTTCCAGCGCATGTTCGATCTCAATGTGATGGGCGTCGCGAACGGCGCGCGCGCGGTGCTGCCCGGCATGATCGAGCGCAGAAAAGGCCGCATCATCGCGGTCGCCTCGACGGCGGGCTTGCGCGGCTACGCCTATGTCTCGGCCTATGTCGCTTCCAAGCACGCCGTCATCGGCCTCGTGCGCTCGCTCGCGCTCGAAACGGCGAGGAGCGGCGTCACCATCAATGCGGTCTGCCCGGGTTTCGCCGACACCGACATGACCGAAGAGAGCATCGCGAAAATCATGGAGAAGACGGGACGGAAGCGCGATCAGGCGCTGGCCGAACTCGCCAAGCACAATCCGCAGGGACGGCTTATCGCGCCCGAGGAAGTCGCTGACGCCGTGGCTTGGCTCATCGGGCCGGCGGCTTCGGCGATCACGGGCCAGTCGATCGCCGTCGCCGGCGGCGAAGTGATGTGATCATGACAGACGAACTCGTCGCGCTCGATGCGGAAGCCAAGGCGCTCGAAGCGCCGCACGACCACAAGGAAGAGCTGCGCCTGTGGCTCAGGCTCCTCACCTGCGCCAACTTGATCGAAGCGACCGTGCGCCGCAAATTGCGCGACGGATTCGATGAGACTTTGCCGCGCTTCGACCTGATGGCGCAGCTCGACCGCGCGCCCGACGGCATGACGCTGTCCGAGCTCGCGCAACGCATGATGGTGTCGAACGGCAATCTCACCGCTTTGGTGGAGCGGCTGGTCGAGGCCGGCCAGGTGACGCGCCGCGCCGCGCCTTCCGATCGGCGCGCGCAGATGGTGGCGCTGACGCCGAACGGCCGCAAGGCGTTCCGCAAGATGGCGACCGCGCACGAGGACTGGATCGCCGAGATGATGTCGGAATTGACTCCGAAGGATCTCGCCGACCTGATGCGCAGCCTCGGCAAATTGAAGAGTTCCGCCCGCGCCGCAGCGGAAAAAATGAGCGCCCCATGACTTTCGCCAACGCCACGACGCTTCCTCTCTCCGCTTTCAAGCCGCAGCATTTCCTGCTCGTGGTCGAGGACAAGGTCGCGACGATCACGCTCAACCGGCCGGAGAAGAAGAATCCGCTGACCTTCGAGAGCTATCGCGAATTGACAGATTTCTTCCACGCCGCGGCGAAGGACGACGAGATCAAGGCCTTTGTCATCAGAGGCGCCGGCGGCAATTTCTCCTCGGGCGGCGACGTGTTCGAGATCATCGGTCCGCTGGTCGAGATGAATACGAAAGACCTGACGAAATTCACCCGGATGACCGGCGAACTGGTGAAGGCGATGCGCGCCTCTCCGCAGCCGATCATCTCGGCGGTGGAAGGCGTCTGCGCCGGCGCCGGAGCGATCATCGCCATGGCGTCCGACCTGCGCATCGGGGCTGCGAGCGCGCGCGTGATGTTCCTCTTCAACAAGGTCGGCCTCGCCGGCTGCGACATGGGCGCCTGCGCGATCCTGCCGCGCATCATCGGCCAGGGCCGCGCGAGCGAACTGCTCTACACCGGCCGCCCGATGCGCGGCGAAGAGGCGGAACGCTGGGGCTTCTTCAATCGTCTCGTCGACGCCGGCGCGCTGCTCGCCGAGGCGCAGAAGCTTGCGAAGGAAATCGCCGACGGCCCGACCTACGCCAACGCCATGACAAAGCGCATGCTTGAGATGGAATGGGCGATGTCGATCAATGACGCGATCGAATCCGAAGCCGTGGCGCAGGCGCTGTGCATGACGACGGAAGATTTCGCCAGAGCCTATCGCGCCTTCGCCGCGAAGCAGACGCCTGTGTTTGCAGGGGATTGATTCTCGTGACGAGCTCGCGACTCTTTCCTTTTGCGTCATTCCGGGGCGCTCCGCAGGAGCGAGCCCGGAATCCAGAAAATCGCGCCGCTGAATCATCTTCTGGATCCCGGGCTCCTCGCGGAGTTCATCATCGGACACGCCAAAGGTGTGATCCGTTGGCTCGGCCCCAGGATGACGGAAAATTTCGAGATGACTGACTCGTCCTTCCTCAACTGGCCGTTCTTCGATCCCGCGCATGCGGAGTGGAAGCGCCAAGTCGACCAATGGGCGCGCGATGTCGGGCTGAAACTCGTTGATCATCACGATGTCGACGGCTCCTGCCGCAAGCTCGTCGCGGCGCTCGGAGAAGCCGGCTTTCTGAAGGCCGTCGCGCCGAAGGAATATGGCGGGCTGTTCGCGAGTTATGATGTGCGCTCGCTCTGCCTCGCGCGCGAGACGCTCGCCTATCATGACGGGCTCGCCGATTTCGCCTTCGCCATGCAGGGGCTGGGCACGGGGCCGATCTCGATTGCGGGAACGCCGGAGCAGAAGGCGAAATATCTTCCCCCTGTGGCGCACGGCAAACATATCGCGGCCTTCGCGCTCTCCGAACCGGACGCCGGCTCCGACGCCGCCGCCATGACGACGAGCGCTACGCCCGACGGCAACACGCATGTCAGGCTCAATGGCGAGAAGATGTGGATCTCGAATGGCGGCATCGCCGACCATTACGTCGTCTTCGCGCGCACCAATGAGGCGCCGGGCGCGAAAGGCGTCTCCGCCTTCATCGTCGACGCCGACACGCCCGGCCTCGAAATCGCCGAGCGCATCGACGTGATCGCGCCGCATCCGCTGGCGCGACTGAAATTCACGGATTGCCGCATTCCCGCCGCGAACCGCATCGGCGGCCCCGGCGAAGGATTCAAGGTCGCCATGGCGACGCTCGACGTGTTCCGCTCGACGGTCGGCGCCGCGGCGCTCGGCTTCGCGCGCCGGGCGCTCGACGAGGCGCTTCATCGCGCGACGACGCGGCAGATGTTCGGAGCAGCGATGAGCGAATTGCCGCTGACGCAGGCGGCGCTGGCGGAAATGGCGACCGACGTCGATGCGTCGGCGCTGCTCGTCTATCGCGCCGCCTGGACGAAGGACAAGGTCGCGCCGCGCGTGACGCGCGAAGCGGCGATGGCGAAGATGGTCGCGACCGAGACCGCGCAGAGCGTGATCGACAAGGCGGTGCAGATTTTCGGCGGCCTCGGCGTCAGATCGGGCGTGAAGGTCGAGACGCTTTATCGCGAGATCCGCGCGCTGCGCATCTATGAAGGCGCGACCGACGTGCAGAAGATCGTGATCGCGCGCGAGACGCTGAAGGGCGCGCAGCCTTTCGCGAAAGCGGCAGAGTAATTGCTTTCATCGCGGGAGATCTGACGGAGGCGATGATGGAAAGAAGCGCACATCTCGACAGTTTCGCGCGCGACAACCTGCCGCCGGCGGAATTGCAACCAGCCTATCTCTTCACGCGGCCGGAGCTTCAATATCCCCAGCGCTTCAACTGCATCACGGAATTCGTCGATCGCTGGGTGAACGAAGGACGCGGCGATCATCCCTGCCTCATCTCGCCTTCGGAAACGCTGACCTACGCCGAATTGCAGGCGCGCATCAATCGCATCGCGAATGCGCTGACGACGAAGGTCGGCTTGAAGCCCGGCTATCGCGTGCTGCTGCGCTCGGCCAACAATCCGATGATGGTCGCGGTCTATTTCGCGGTCATCAAGGCGGGCGGCATCGTCGTCGCCACCATGCCGCTCCTGCGCGCGAAAGAGCTCGCCTATCCCATCAGGAAGTCGAAGATCGCGCTCGCCATCTGCGATGCGCGGCTGCGCGATGAAATGGAGAAAACGCGGCCGCTCGCGCCCGAGCTTGAAAAGGTGATCTATTGGGGAAGCGGCGAACCGGATAGTCTCGACGCGTTGATCGCAGACTGTTCGCCCGACTTCACCGCCTGCGACACCGCGAGCGATGACGTCTGCCTCATCGGGTTCACCTCGGGCACCACAGGCGAGCCCAAGGGCACGATGCATTTCCATCGCGACATGCTCGCGATCTGCGACGGCTATGCGCGCAACGTGCTGCGCGCTGACAAGGATGACGTGTTCATCGGCTCGCCGCCGCTCGCCTTCACCTTCGGCCTTGGCGGCCTCGTGCTGTTTCCGCTGCGCGTCGGCGCGACCGGCGTGCTGCTGGAGAGAGCGGGGCCGGACGATCTCATCGCCGCGATCGCAAAATTCAAGGCGACGGTCTGCTTCACCGCGCCGACCGCCTATCGCGCCATGCTTGGAAAGATCGGCCAATTCGACGTTTCTTCACTTCGCAAATGCGTGTCGGCCGGCGAGCATCTGCCGAAGGCGACTTTCGAGGCGTGGGAAAAGGCCACAGGAATCAAGCTGCTCGACGGCATCGGCGCAACGGAGATGCTGCATATCTTCATCGCCGCGCGCGAAGAGGAGATCAGGCCGGGCGCCACGGGCAAGCCGGTGCCGGGCTATGAAGCAAAGATCATCGATGCGGATGGCAAGGACGCAGCGGTTGGAACGGTCGGCCGGCTTGCGGTGCGCGGTCCGACAGGATGTCGCTATCTCGCCGATGAGCGCCAGAAAAAATATGTGATCGATGGCTGGAACGTCACTGGCGACACGTATCTCATGGATGGCGACGGCTACTTCTGGTATCAGGCGCGCTCCGACGACATGATCGTGTCGGCGGGCTACAATATCGCCGGCCCCGAAGTGGAAAGCGCGCTGATGGCGCATCCCGCCGTGGCGGAATGCGGCGTGGTCGGACAGCCCTGCCCCGAGCGCGGCATGATCGTGAAGGCCTATATCGTGCTGCGCGCCGGCTTCGCCGGCGATGACGCGCTCAAGAAGACGCTGCAGGATTTCGTGAAGCAGGAAATCGCGCCGTTCAAATATCCGCGCGCGATCGATTTCGTCAGCGCGCTGCCGCGCACGGAAAGCGGCAAGCTGCAGCGTTTCGCGCTGCGCGAAATGGCCGCGCGCGAAGCGATGGCGACGCGCAGCGCCGCGGAGTAGAGGTCAATCTCATGACGACAAAGATCATCCCTTCCCCGCTGAGCGACGACGAAGAGCCGCGCACGCTGCTGCCGAAGGGATGGTTGCGGCCGCGCGGCTACGCCAACGGCATGAGCGCGAAGGGCCGGCTCGTCGTCACCGGCGGCGTCGTCGGATGGGACCTCATGGGCCAGTTTCCCGAAGGGCTTGCGGCGCAAGCGCGCCAGGCTTTCGAGAACATCGTCGCCATTCTCGACGCCGGCGGCGCGAAGCCGCGCGATCTCGTGCGCCTCACTTGGTATGTCACCAGCATCGAGGATTACAACGCCGAGCTTCGCGATATCGGCCGCGCCTATCGCGACTGCTTCGGCGCGAATTATCCCGCGATGGCGGTGGTGCAGGTGGTGAGGCTCGTCGAGCCCGCAGCGCTGATCGAGATCGAAGCGACCGCTGTGGTGGCGGAGTAGGTTCGCGTTTTCACAGAAGCCCGTCATTCCGGGGCGCGCTGAAGGCGCGAGCCCGGAATCCATAGCGCAGCGTCGAATATTTCTGGATCCCGGGCTCCTCGCTTCGCTCAGCCCCGGGATGACGAACCTGAAAGAGCTCCGCCTGCGAGGTCAGCTCGCCGACCCGCTTTTCACGCCTTTCCCCATCATATAAGTCTCGACCACGCTGCGCTCGTCGCCGAGCGTCGACAGCACGAACAATTCCTCATCGAGCGACGACACGGTCTCCATGCGGTGCGCCATGGCCGGCGTCGCGCGCGCATCGAGCACGACAGCGTCGCATTCGGCGCCAACGAAGAAGCCGCCAATTTTGTCGTCAAGTCCGAGCGCGACCGCGTTGCCGCGCGTCATGGCGTGGAACGCCTGATCAGGCGAAAAGCTCTGGCCGTTGAGCTGCAGCACCTTGTAGGCCTCGCCGGCCGTGCGCAGCATGGAATAGCTTGTGCCGCCACCGACATCGGTGGCGAGCGCCACGCGCAGCGGCCGCTTCGGATCGCGCGCGGCGCGCCAGTCGAACAGGCCGCTGCCGAGGAACGTGTTGGAGGTCGGGCAAAAGACCGGAACGGCGCGCCTCTCCGCCATGCGCGCCCATTCGCTCCCGCTCATATGGATGCAATGGCCGATGAGCGATTTCTCCGTCACAAGCCCGTAGCTCTCATAGATCGCGAGATAATCCTTCGCGTCCGGGAACATCGACAGCACGGTTTCGATCTCGCGCCGGTTCTCGCTCATATGGGTCTGCATATGGCAATCGGGATGCTCCGCGACCAGCGCGCGCGAAACCTCAAGCTGCGCCTCGCTCGACGTGATGGCGAAGCGCGGGGAGATGGCGTAGCCGATGCGGCTCCGTCCATGCCACTGCGCGATCAGCTCCTTCGAATCGCGATAGCCGCTCTCGGGCGTGTCGCGCAGCGCCTCGGGGCAATGGCGGTCCATCATCACCTTGCCGCCGATCATGCGCGCGCCGCGCTTTTCCGACTCCGCGAAGAAAGCTTCCGCCGACGCCCGATGCACGGAGCAATAGGCGACGGCCGTGGTCGTGCCGTTGCGGATCAGCTCGTCGAGGAAGAACGTCGCGTTGCGCGCGGCGTGAGCGGGATCGGCGAATTTCTGCTCCTCGACGAAGGTGTAGCGGTTGAGCCAGTCGAGAAGCTGAGCACCGTAAGACGCGATCACCTGCGTCTGGGGAAAATGGATATGCGGGTCGATGAATCCAGGCGTCACGAGATGCGGCCGGTGGTCGGCGACCGGCGCGCGCGGCGCCTGGCTGAGAATGTCGCGGGCGTCGCCGACCGCGGCGATGCGCCCCTCCCGCACCAGCAGCGCCCCATCCTCGATGAAGCGACGGGCGGCCTCGCCCTCGAATTCGGGGTCGCCGTCGAACCAGAGCAGCCGGCCCCGGATGATCAACGCCTCGCCCGTCCCCGCCCGTTCGTCCGCCTGCCCGGCCTGCATCTTGCACCCGCCTCCGCTCTCGGCCACCCTGCGACGCCAATCCCTTTGATAGACCTGAAAGCCGACGCCATCTTACGGATAATCTTGAAAATGATTCCAGACGCCTGCGATTGTGGAGCCAGGCGGGCGGGCGATGATGCCGCCGGCGCGGCCGCCGCGGCGTCTCGTTAAAGCGAAGCAATCCCAATGCCGGCGATGCGTCGAACCATACGGTTTCTCCTCGGAAGCGAGGCGCGGGAGGTCTCTTCCTGCGACCCGACCGCGACCCTGCTCGACTGGCTGCGCGGCGAGGCGCGCCTGCGCGGAACCAAGGAGGGCTGCGCCGAGGGCGATTGCGGCGCCTGTACGGTCGTGATCGGCCGGCTGGAGGGCGGCCAGCTGCGCTACGAGGCGATCAATTCCTGCATCCGCTTCCTCGGCACGCTCGACGGCTGTCATCTCGTCACGGTCGAGCATTTGAAGCGGCCGGACGGAACGCTGCATCCGGTGCAGCAGGCGATGGTCGATCACCACGGCTCGCAATGCGGCTTCTGCACGCCGGGCATCGTCATGTCGCTGTTCGCGCTGTGGCTGAACGAGGACCGCCCGTCCGACACGCGCATCGAGGACGCCCTCGCCGGCAATCTCTGCCGCTGCACCGGCTACGAGCCGATCCTGTCGGCCGCGCGCGGGATGTATGATCTCGGCGCCCGCGCCGAAGACCTCATGGTGAAGCGTTCGGCCGAGATCACGGCGACGCTGACGAAATGGCGCGACGATTCCACCGTGGAGATGGCGAGCGGCGAGCGCCGCTTCCTCGCGCCCGCCACGGCGGATGAACTCGCGCGCCTGATCGCGCATGAGCCCAAGGCCACGGTGCTCGCCGGCGGCACCGATGTCGGGCTGTGGGTGACGAAGGAGATGCGCGATATCGCGCCGCTGATCTATCTCGGCCGCGTCGATGCGCTGAAGAAGATCGAGGATGTCGGCGACGCGCTGATCTTCGGCGCCGGCGTCAACCATATCGATGTCCGCAAGGCGCTCGGCAAACTGCATCCGCATCTCGACGAATTGATGCGGCGGTTCGGCGGCGAGCAGATCCGCAACGCCGGCACGATCGGCGGCAATATCGCCAACGGCTCGCCAATTGGCGATCTGCCGCCGGCGCTGATCGCGCTGGGCGCGTCGATCACGCTGCGGCGCGGCGCCGGCCGGCGCGTCATTCCGCTCGAACAATATTTCATCGCGTATAAAAAGCAGGATCGGAAGGACGGCGAATTCCTGCAATCGATCACGGTGCCGAAGCCGCCGCGCGACGCGTTGATCCATATCTCGAAAATATCGAAGCGTTTCGACGAGGATATCTCCTCGGTCTGCGGCGCGTTTCTCCTGAGGCGCGCGGCCGACGGAACGATCGCGCAGGCGCGCCTCGTCTATGGCGGCATGGCGGCGACGCCGAAGCGCGCGCACAACGCCGAGACGATCCTGAAAGGCCGCGCATGGGACGAAAGCGCCGTCGCATCCGCGATCGGCTGCCTCGCTGTCGATTTCAAGCCGCTCGACGACATGCGCGCCAGCGCGCGCTATCGCGCCATGGTCGCGGGCGCGCTGCTGCGCCGATTCCTGATCGAGACGACAGAGCCCGATGTGAAATTGCGCGTCGCGGGACCGCTGGCGGGAGCCGTCCATGGCTGACGCAGCGCCTCTCTCCCCCACGCGCGCCATCAAGGGTGGCGTCCACAAATCGCAGGCGCATGATTCCGGCCACAAACATGTGGCGGGCGAAGCGCTCTATATCGACGATATTCCCGAGCCCACGGGAACGGCGCATCTCTATCTCGGCGTCGCCGACCACGCCCATGCGATGATCGCTTCAATCGATCTTGCAAAGGTTCGCGCGGCGCCAGGCGTCCTCGCCGTCTTCACCGCAGCCGACGTTCCCGGCGTCAACGACATCAGCTCGACCGGCCGCCATGACGAACCGATCTTCGCGACCGACAGGATCGAATATCACGGACAGCCGATCTTTGCCGTCGCCGCCGCGACGCGCGATCAGGCCCGGCTCGCGGCGAAGCTCGCGAAGATAGAATATGTCGATCTCGCGCCCATCACTGATGTTGCGGCGGCGCGCGCCGCCGGCGGCAAGCTCGTCACCGATCCGTTGAAACTCGAACGCGGCGATATCGCGGGCGCGATGGCGGCCGCGCCGCGCCGCATCAAGGGCTCGATGGAGATCGGCGGGCAGGATCATTTCTATCTCGAAAGCCAGATCGCGCTCGCAGTGCCTGGCGAGGATGGCGACGTTGCGATCTATTCCTCAACGCAGCATCCGAGCGAAGTGCAGCACATGGTCGGGCACGCGCTCGGCGTTTCCTCCCATGCGGTGACGGTGGAATGCCGGCGCATGGGCGGCGGCTTCGGCGGCAAGGAGACGCAGGCGAACCTGTTCGCCGTCGCCGCCGCGATCGCGGCGAAGAAACTCGGCCGCGCGGTGAAGATCAGGCCCGACCGCGACGATGACATGATCATCACCGGCAAGCGGCATGACTTCGTCGTCGATTACGAGATCGGCTTTGATGATGACGGCCGCATCCATGCGGTTGATGCGATCTACGCCGCGCGCTGCGGATTCTCCGCCGATCTCTCCGGACCTGTGACCGATCGCGCGCTGTTCCACGCCGACAACGCCTATTTCTATCCCGCTGTGCGGCTGCGCTCGGAGCCACTGAAAACCACCACCTGTTCGAACACCGCGTTCCGCGGCTTCGGCGGCCCGCAAGGCATGGTCGGCGCCGAACGCTTCATCGATGAAGTCGCCTACGCCACGGGAAAAGACCCGCTCGATATCCGCAAGCTGAATTTCTACGGCGCAGCCGACCGCAATGTGACGCCCTACCACCAGACGGTAGAGGACAACATCATCACTGACGTGATCGCTGCGCTGGAGACGCGCTGCGATTATCACGCGCGCAAGGCGGCGACGCGCGAGTTCAACGCGAAGAGCAAGATCATCAAGCGCGGAATCGCGCTGACGCCTGTCAAGTTCGGCATCTCCTTCACCGCCACCTGGTACAATCAGGCCGGCGCGCTGGTTCACATCTACGCCGACGGCTCCGTCCATCTCAATCATGGCGGCACGGAGATGGGCCAGGGCCTCTATGTCAAGGTGGCGCAAGTCGTCGCCAACGCCTTCCAGATCGACGTCGACAGGGTGAAGATCACCGCGACGACGACGGGCAAGGTGCCGAACACGTCCGCGACCGCAGCATCATCCGGAACCGATCTCAACGGCATGGCGGCGCTCGCGGCCTGTGAGACGCTGAAGGAACGGCTCATCGATTTCGCCGCCGCGCACTGGCATGCGCCGAAGGATCAGGTGGAGTTCCTGCCGAACCGGCTGCGCGTCGGAAATCAGGAGATCGCCTTCGCCGAGGTCGTCAAAGCCGCCTACATGGCGCGCGTGTCTCTGTCCTCGACCGGCTTCTACAAGACGCCGAAGATTCACTGGGACCGCGCCAAGGGGACCGGCCGTCCGTTCTTCTACTACGCCTATGGCGCAGCCGCGTCCGAGGTCGCGATCGACACGCTGACCGGCGAATATCGCGTCGAACGCGTCGATATTCTCCATGACGTCGGCAAGTCGCTCAATCCCGCTGTTGACAAGGGGCAGATCGAAGGCGGCTTCGTGCAGGGCATGGGCTGGCTGACGATGGAGGAATTGTGGTGGGACGCGAAGGGCCGCCTGCGCACGCACGCGCCCTCGACCTACAAGATCCCCGTCGCATCGGACCGACCGCGCATCTTCAATGTCGAACTCATGTCGGATGTCGTCAATCGCGAGGAGACGATCCATCGCTCGAAGGCGGTGGGCGAACCGCCTTTGATGCTCGGCATGTCGGTGCTGCATGCGCTATCGGACGCCATTGCAAGCTGCGGCGATTATCGCATCTGCCCGCGGCTCGATGCGCCGGCGACGCCCGAGCGTGTGCTCTTCGCCGTCGAGCGTGTGCGCGCGCAAGCGAAAGGCGTGTGACGTGAAACCGCTCGCGCCCTTCCTCGCGGAAAAACTCAAGCGGCGCGAACGCGTGATGATGATCCGCATCGACGAAGCCGTGGGTTCGACGCCGCGCGAGGCCGGCGCGACCATGCTGGTCACAGCCAACGACGCGCTGGGCTCCATCGGCGGCGGCCAACTTGAATTCCATGCGATCGATGTGGCGCGCGAGATGATGGCGACGGGCGAGAGCGAACGCGCGATCGACCTGCCGCTCGGGCCGCATCTCGGCCAGTGTTGCGGTGGTCGCGTGTTGGTGCATCTGCGCATCGCTGATGAAGCCGATGTTGCGGCGCTGGCGCGCGCCGACGAAGCCGAGCTCGCGCGCGACGCCGAAGCGCTGATCTTCGGCGCCGGCCATACCGGCCGCGCGCTGGCGCGCATGCTGGCGCTGCTGCCTTCGCAGACGCGGCTGATCGATGATCGCGACGGCGTGTTCGATGATCTGCCCGCAAGCATCTCTTGCGAGCGCCTCGACGATCCCGAAGATGCGATCAGGTCAGCGTCGCCGCACGCGGCCTATGTCATCCTCACCCATAGCCACGCGCTCGACTATCGCCTTGCTGACGCCGCGCTCCGGCGCGGCGATGCGGCTTATGTCGGCATGATCGGTTCGAAGACCAAACGCGCGCGCTTCGAGAAATGGTTCATCCAGCGCGGCGGCACGCGCGCGGCGCTGAAGCGGCTGACCTGCCCGATCGGAGGCGGCGACGTGCGCGACAAGAGGCCGGAGATCATCGCGGCCCTGACGGCGGCCGACATCGTGCGCGCGGTTCATCTGTCACGCGCGTCGGCGGAGGGGGACATGAATGGCCGGGCCGCCTGAACCGCCGCGACTCGCGCTCGCCGGCATCGGCAAGAGTTTTCCCGGCGTGCGCGCCAACGACGATATCAGCTTCTCCGTCGCGTCAGGCAAAATCCATGCGCTGATCGGCGAGAACGGCGCCGGCAAATCGACGCTGGTCAAGATCATCTATGGCGTGCAGCAGGCCGACGAAGGCGACATCTTCTGGCAGGGCGAACGCGTCTCGATCCCCAATCCCAAGGCGGCGCGCAAGCTCGGCATCGGCATGGTGTTTCAGCATTTCTCACTGTTCGAGCCGATGACCGTGATCGAGAATATCGCGCTTGGCTTCGATCATGCGATCGACCGCAAGGAGCTCGAGCGCCAAGTCGAGAAGGTGCTGTCCGCCTATTCCATTCCGCTCGATCCGCATCGCGCCGTGCATACGCTCTCGGTCGGGGAACGCCAGCGCATCGAGATCGTGCGCTGCCTGCTGCAGAATCCAAAGCTCCTCATCATGGACGAGCCGACATCGGTGCTGACGCCGCAGGAGGCGGAGCGGCTGTTCGATACGTTGCGACAGCTCGCGCGCGAGGGATGCTCGATCCTCTATATCTCGCACAAGCTCGGCGAGATCAAAACTTTGTGCGACAGCGCCACCATCCTGCGCGGCGGCAAGAAGGTCGCAGAGTGCGATCCGAAGATCGAGACGACGCGCCGCATGGCCGAACTGATGATCGGCGCTGAACTCAAGACAGTCACGCGCGCCGAACGCGCAGCTTCTGCGGAAGCGAAGCCGCGCTTTGCCGTGAACAATCTCTCGCAAACCGCCGAAAGCCATTTCGGCGCGAGCCTAAAGAATATTTCGCTGTCGGTGAAATCGGGCGAGATTTTCGGCGTTGCGGGCGTCGCCGGCAATGGCCAGGGCGAGTTGCTGCTGGCGCTCTCAGGCGAAATCCCCTGCGCTCCATCGACGATCACGCTCGACGGCAAGCCGATCGGCGATCTCGGCCCCGACCAGCGCCGCAAGCTCGGCCTCTGCGCCGTGCCGGAAGAGCGCAACGGCCACGCCGCGGTGCCCGATCTCTCGCTCGCGGAGAACACCGTGCTCACGGCGCGCCAGCGCATCGGGCTCGTCGCCAGCGGTTTCATCGGCGCCGGAAAGACCGAAAGCTACACCGCCAAAATCATCGAGCGCTTCGGCGTGAAGGCGAACGGATTTTCCGCGCTGGCGCGCAGTCTTTCCGGCGGCAATTTGCAGAAATTCATCATGGGCCGCGAAATCCTGCAGACGCCCGACGTGCTCGTGGTGTCGCAGCCGACATGGGGCGTCGACGCCGGCGCCGCCGCCGCGATCCATCAGGCGCTGGTCGATCTCGCGACGCGCGGCTCCGCCATCCTCGTGATCTCGCAGGACCTCGACGAGTTGCTGACGCTCTGCGACCGCATCGCCGTCATCAATGAAGGCCGGCTGTCGCGCGCGCTTGATGTGAGCGGCGTATCGATCGACGAGCTTGGCCTGCTCATGGGCGGCGTGCATGGTGAACATGCCGGTGATCCCCCCACGGAGGCCGCGCATGCTGCGGCTTGAGCGTCGCCGCGAACCCAGCGCGCTGATGCGCGGGCTCGCGCCCGTGATCGCTGTCGCATTGACGCTCATCGCCGGCTTCGTGCTGTTCACGCTGATGGGCTATTCCGGCGGCCTCGCCATCGAGCAGATGGCGATCGCGCCCGTGATCGATCCCACGCGCTGGCCCGATCTTCTCGTGAAGGCGGCGCCGCTGATCCTGATCGCGACCGGCCTCTCCATCGGCTTTCGCGCCAATGTCTGGAACATCGGCGCCGAGGGGCAATATGTGCTCGGCGGCATTTTCGGAACCGGCGTCGCGCTCGCGACCTGGGAAATGTCGGGCTTCTGGATCCTGCCGCTGATGCTGGTCGCCGGGATGATCGGCGGCGCGCTTTGGGCCGCAATCCCCGCGGCGCTGCGCGTGCGCTGGCGCGTCAGCGAAATCCTGTCGAGCCTGATGCTCACCTATGTCGCGATTCAACTTCTCTACTATCTCGTGCGCGGGCCATGGAAGGACCCGCAAGGATTCAATTTTCCGCAAACGCGCATGTTCAACGACAGCCAGACGCTGCCGATGTTGATGGAGGGAACCGTCATTCATCTCGGCGTCGCCATCGCGATCATCGCCGCGTTGATCGCCTGGGTGGTGATGGGGAAAACCCTGTTCGGCTATGGCGTGCGCGTGGTCGGGCTCGCGCCGGCGGCGGCGCGCCATGCCGGCTTCAGCGAGAGCCGCACGATCTGGGCGTCGCTGCTGATTGGCGGCGCGCTCTCGGGCCTCGCCGGCGCGCTTGAAGCAGCCGGGCCGTTCGGCCAGCTCGTCCCGCAATTCCCGACCAACTACGGATTCACCGCGATCATCGTCGCTTTTCTCGGGCGGCTTGATCCGCTCGGCGCCATCGTCGGCGCGCTGGTGCTGGCGGTGACCTATGTCGGCGGCGAACTGGCGCAAACGTCAGCCGGATTGCCGCAGGCGGCGGCCGGCGTGTTTCAGGCGATGCTGCTGTTCTTCCTGCTCGCGGTGGATGTGCTGATCCGCTACCGCATCGTCGTTGCGCGCTCGCATGTGAGAGCGGCGTGAAGATGACAATTCCGGAGAGCCTGCGATCGATCGGGATTAGCTTTCCCTCCCCCCGCGCAGCGGTGGGGAGGGGCAGGGGTGGGGGGCGTCGCCCGCACGTTGAAAGATTCAGGAGATATGCTTTCGACGACTCCTCCGCCGCGCGCGAGAATGTTCCGATTCCCCCCACCCTCACCCTCCCCACCGCTACGCGGGGGGAGGGAAACGATTGGCATCTCGCCTGTGAAATGTTGAACGACGCATCCTCCTCTCCCGCCGGGGGAGAGGGAGAGCCAGTCTCGAAGATTCCGGCGCACATCGCATGACCAGCGCGATCATGATTTCCATCATCATGACGATCCTGGTCGCGGCGACGCCGATTCTGCTTGCGGCGCTGGGCGAACTCGTGGTCGAGAAATCGGGCGTGCTCAATCTCGGCGTCGAAGGCATGATGCTGTGCGGCGCGGTCGCGGGCTTCGCCGCGACAGCAGCGACAGGCTCGCTCTGGATCGGCTTTCTCGCCGCGATGATCGCCGGCGTGATCGCTTCGATGATCTTCGCCGCGCTGGCGCTCAGCCTCACTTCCAATCAGGTGGCGACGGGGCTGGCGCTGACGATCTTCGGCGTCGGCGTCTCCTCGCTGATCGGCAAGCCCTTCGTCGGCCGCACGGTCGGCCGGCTCGGCGCACTGTTCCCGAGCGCGCTGTCTGATCATCCCATTCTGCGCGTCGTCTTCGGCTATGACGTCATCGTCTATGGCGCGATCGCGCTGGTGGCGCTCGTCGGATGGTTCCTGAAATCGACGCGACCCGGCCTCATCCTGCGCGCCGTCGGCGAAGCGGATTCGTCCGCGCATATGATCGGCTATCCCGTGCTCGCGATCCGCTACGCCGCGACTGCTTTCGGCGGCGCGCTCGCCGGAATCGCGGGCGCCTATTTCTCGCTGGCGCTGACGCCGATGTGGGCCGACCGCCTGACCGCCGGCCGCGGCTGGATCGCGCTGGCGCTCGTCGTCTTCGCCTCATGGAAGCCGGGCCGGCTGCTGATCGGCGCCTGGCTGTTCGGCGCGGTCATGACGTTCGAGCTGCAGGCGAAGGCGATGGGCGTGACATGGCTTGCGCCGGAGTTCCTCGCCATGCTCCCCTATCTCGCGACCGTGGTCGTGCTGACGCTGATCTCCATGCGCCGGGCGGGCGAGGGATCGGCGCCCGCCTGCCTCGGCAAACCATTCGCCGCCGCCTAATATCGCTTCAATTCAACAGAGAGGGGTCTTCCATGTCACACCGCATCGACCGCAGGACGCTCATCGCAGGCGCAGGCGCCGCTGCGACCTTGCCGCTCATCGGCGGCGAAGCCGCGGCTCAATCGCCGCTTGGCGTCGGCTTCATCTATGTCGGCCCGATCGGCGATTTCGGCTGGTCCTACATGCACAATCAGGGACGCCTCGCCGTCGAAAAAGAGTTCGGCGCGAAAGTGAAGACAAGCTTCGTCGAGAACGTCGCTGAAGGCCCTGACGCGGAGCGCGTCATCCGCCAGCTCGCGCAGGGCGGAAACAAGCTGATCTTCACGACCTCGTTCGGCTTCATGCAGCAGACGGCGAAAGTGGCGAAGGCGTTCCCGAATGTGAATTTCGAGCACGCCACCGGCTATATGCGCGACAAGAATCTCGCGACCTACAACGCGCGCTTCTATGAAGGCCGCGCGGTGATCGGCACGATCGCCGGCCTGATGTCGAAATCGGGCAAGGCCGGCTATGTCGCCTCCTTCCCGATCCCGGAAGTGGTGATGGGCATCAACGCGTTCACGCTGGCGGCGCGCAAGATCAATCCGAAATTCGAGACGAAGGTGATCTGGGCCTCGACCTGGTACGATCCGGCGAAGGAGGCCGACGCCGCAAAGGCGCTGATCGATCAGGGCTGCGACATCATCACCCAGCACACGGATTCGCCGGCGCCGCTGCAGGCGGCGGAGCAGCGCGGCGTCTACGCCTTCGGACAGGCTTCCGACATGAAGAGCTTCGCGCCGAAGGCGCATCTCACCGCGATTGTTGACAACTGGTCCGGCTATTATGTCGAGCGCGTGAAGCTCGCGCTTGAAGGCAAGTGGACGTCGGGCGATGTGTGGGGCGGCATCAAGGAAGGCTTCGTCAACATCTCCGCCTATAACGACGCGGTGACGCCGGAAGCGCGCGCCGCCGCAGACAAGGTGAAGACCGACATCGCGTCCGGCGCGCTTCATCCCTTTACCGGCCCGATCAAGGACAACAAGGGCGCCGAGCGCCTCAAGGCCGGCGAGAAGGCGACCGACGAGGCGCTGAACAAGATGGACTGGTATGTCGAGGGCGCGCAGGCTTAGAGCGCACTGACTTCGAAAGGCTTGAAGCCCGGCTGTAACGCCGGGCTTTTTGTTGGGAGGAGCCTTGCCGGAGAGACAGCGCTTTTCTCTGGCAAGTCGTCGTCCACGCCGGTTATCCCATTACATCGCAATCTCTGGGATAACTTGAGGCGTTGCCCCCTGATTTCCAGATTTCAGGGGCAACATTGTTGCCCCCTTAAATTGCTTTTCAGGGGGCAACATGTCATCCTGCCCTGATGATCGCGATCAGCCTGTCCGCGCGCACCCTGTACGCTGAACTGGCCCAGCGGGCCGATTTCGGCGGACTTACCCCTGCAACTGTCAAAACACGCATCCGACGCGGCGGCCGCAAATATCTCTACGCCCGCGAAAAGCACGGCTCGGCGCAAGTCGAAACCTATCTCGGCCCCGCCGACGACCCGGACGCCGCCGAAAAAGCGGCTGCGCTCCGCCGCGCCCGCGGCGATTCCAACCAACGGCGCGAGATCGTTCAGATGATCAAGCGCGCTGGGGTCGCTGGCCCGTCAAAGCAGACCGGGCAGATTCTTGAGGCGCTTGAACGCGCCGGGCTTTTCGACAGCGGGCTCATCGTGGTCGGCACAATTGCGTTCCAGATGTATCCGATCATCATCGGACATCATCTTGCGAATGCGGGAATGATGACGAACGACGCCAATTTCGCAGTGGCTTCGATTATCGACATTCGGGGCGACGCGGAACTGACCACCGTCCTTCAGCGCGGCGACCCTTCATTCGCTCCACAAAATCAGCTGAAGAAATCCGCCCTGCCGAAGCGCTTTCGCGCGGCGAACGGATTCGAAGTAGAAATCCTTACCCCAATCAGATCGCGCCGGGATGAGGACCCCGTCGCGGTGAAGAACATCGCAGCGTCGGCCACCCCGCTTCACTATCTCGAATTTCTGATCGAGGACGCCATGCCAGCGGTCGCGCTCTATGGCTCCGGCGTGCGCGTCAGGATTCCGCAACCGGAACGCTACGCCACGCACAAGCTGATTGTTGCGGCCCAGCCCGAGCGCGATCGCGCCAAGCGCGCGAAAGACCTCGTGCAAGCGGCGGAGTTGATCGAAGCGTTGGCGCGCGACAATCCTGACGCGCTGGCGGCGATCATGAATGAAGCGGCCGCACGCGGCCCGAAATGGTCGGCGGCGATAACGTCGAGCCTGATTCTTCTTGACGAGCAACACGGCCTCAAGACACGGCTTTCCGCCGGTTTTGCAACCGAAATCGAGAAGCTGTCGCGCCGTCGCGCCCCGGCTCGCGTAGCCGGGACGAAAAAAACGCCGGCGAAAGCGGCGGCAGCGAAGAAAGCGCGCAAGCGTTAGGCTCGATCAGCCTTGCGCCCGCGCTTCGCCCCCTCGGCGAAGGATGCTATAGGAAGCAGCAACTTTCTCGCGGAGAGTCCGATGCGCGACTCCAATGATGCGCTATTGCTCGACCTCATCGAATGGATCGATCGCGACGAACGCACCTACGCCGACGTGATGGACGCCTGGCGCACCTCCTGCCCACGGCTGCCGGTATGGGAGGACGCGAATGATCGCGGGCTCGTCACGCGCGTAAGTGAGGGCGGTCGCTCGATGGTGCGCGTGACGGAGGAAGGGCGCGCGCTGCTGCGCCGCCGCGACTCTTCCACCGTCCAACATGCTTCAGCCGCTTGATGATCTGAATCGCAAGAAACGGGTGGGGCCGATGCGCCCCGCGTGAGAACAGGAGCCTCGACATCGCGATCGACGCGAGAGGAGGCTCTGATGAACACGCTCAAGAAAAAGGTCGCCATCATCACCGGCGCGAGTTCGGGAATAGGCCGCGCAACGGCTCTGTTGTTTGCGCGCGAAGGCGCGAAGCTCGTTCTTTCCGGCCGGCGTAAAGACGCGCTCGACGCGCTCGTTTCAGAAATCGCCGCGCAGGATGGCGAAGCGATTGCGATCGCCGGCGACGTGACCGATGAAGCGCATGCGCAGGCGCTCGTGAGCACTGCGATCGAAAAATTCGGCGGGCTCGACATCGCCTTCAACAATGCCGGCATCGTCGGCGCCATGAAGCCGGTCGCGGAGCTTTCCCTGGAGGAATGGCGCGAGACGCTGGAGACCAATCTCACCAGCGCCTATTTCGCCGCGCGTCATCAGCTTCCCGCGCTGCTTGCACGCGGCGGCGGCTCGCTGATCTTCACATCGAGCTTTGTCGGCCACACCGCGGGGATGCCCGGCATGGGCGCCTATGCCGCGAGCAAAGCCGGACTGATCGGCCTGACCGAGACGCTGGCCGTCGAATGCGGCGCGCGCGGCGTGCGCGTCAACGCGCTGCTTCCCGGCGGAACGGAAACGCCAATCGCGGTGTGGAACGCGCCGGGCGCCGGCCCCGAGGTGCGGAGCTTCATCGAGGGCTTACATGCGCTCAAACGCGTGGCGCAGCCCGACGAGATCGCCCGCGCCGCCCTCTTCCTCGCCTCGGACGCCTCGAGCTTCATGACCGGGGCCGCAATGCTGGTCGATGGCGGCGTCTCCATCAACAGAACCTAAGGTGGACATCGGGACATAAATCGCCGCAATCGCCCGGCAGGAGCGGGAACCGGGGTTCGCGGAGCTCCGCAGGGGCGATTTTGAGGTGACGTCAGCCGTAGAAGCGGGATCGTCAGCCGGGCCGGGCGGCCCGGCCGGCGCCGGTTGGCTTGGCGAGAGATCGGGAGACTCGCGCGCTCCGGTCTGGGCAGTGGCGATTTCGGCGGCGCTGCATGCGCTCGTGGCGGCGGCGCTGCTTTTCGCGCCTGAGAAGACAGTGGAGCCGTTGACCGAAGCGACCCCTGTGGAAATCGTCACGTCGGACGAGTTCGCGGCGCTGACGCCTCCGGCCCCTCCCCGGCCCACAGCCCCTTCCCCGCCTGCGGCTCCGCCGCCCCCCTCGGCCATGATCCCGGCTCCGGCGACGCCCGTTCCCACGCCGGCTCCGACGCCTCCGACTCCCGCTCCGGCCCCGGCGCCCGCAACGCCGCGCCACGAAACGATTCACGCGACGACGATGATGTCCGCCGCGGTGCTCGCGCAGCCGCGCAGCCGCGCTTCGGTCGCCTTTCTGAAGTCGCTCGACGATGACGGCCGCATCGAGCAGCTCTGCAACATCGAGGCGATGGCGCAGATCAGCGATCGCTTTCCCGAGATCAGGCCGGACAGCGTGATCGCCTACGCCATGGCCGACACGCAGATCCGGCGCGACGTGATCGTGGCCAAGGGCGCGGCGATGCATGGACGCGAAGGCTGGACCAATCTCTCCTTCACCTGCCGCACATCAGCCGATCGCAAGACGGTGCTCAGCTTTGAATATCTCGTCGGCGATGCGATCCCGCGTTCGGAATGGTCATCGCGCAATCTGCCGGCGAAGCCCGCGCCGCTGCATTAGGGCTGACGTGGCTTGAATTTCAAATATCGCCGCTTCGCGGAGTCTTTCGCTGGGCCCCGGACTTCATTCCACTCGCTGACGCTCGTTTCATGAATCCGGGGACGGAGACAGCTTCATACTGCGACAAAGAGGCTCTCTCCGTCCCCGGAACGGTGAAGCGAAACGAAGTTGAGCGGAACCGTGTCCGGGGCCCAGCGAAAGACTCGCGAAGCGACATTCCGGAATGACTTTTCAACTCCCGCTCATCGCCGCCGCAGGTTTACGATTCGCAAGCGGCAAGGGGCAGAGATCGCCGCAATCGGCGACGCCGGGCAGGAGATAGCGCAGGCAGCAGAGTTTCCGCCGCCGCACCGGCGCGCCATTCTCAATGGGATATCTCACCTGCGCGAACATCGGATTGCGCTCCCCGCGCGCGCCTGCGCGACGTTCGAGACAATCCTGGCCGGCCTGGAGCGCGGCCGGCGGCGCGTCGATCTCGCGAAGCTCTCGCAACGTCCATTCAAAGATCGCAGCGGCGTTGCACCAGAGCAGGCGCTGCGAGACGCCGAGATGTCTGGAGAAATGGTCGATCAGCGGCTCGACATGGCCGTCGAACAGGCGCGCGAAATGCCGGCCTGCCTCGTCATCGAAACACTTCCCCTCGTCGGGGATGATCACCGCCGCAGTGCGTCCTCTCTCATGGAGCGCGATCTCGATGCGATCGAGTTCGACCGGTAGCCCACGGCGCAGCATGACGATGGCCGCCGTCGTCGGAATGATGAGCGCGCCGAAATGCCATTGCGTCCACATCGACACGACCGCGCGCCAGTCGGCTTCGCCAAAGAAGCCGCCATAGCGAACAAGAATCTGCTTCGCCGTGTCGGCATAGAGCAGATCCCTGCCCGACACGGATGAGGCATGCTCGCCCGGCAGCGCAAGACTGTCCTCAGCGCACGCGAGATTTCCGACGAAGCAGGGCGCGAGCGAGGCGATCACGTCGCAGCGACTTCGTCGCGCGCCAGATCGCTCGCCTGCGCCGCGCGCCGGGCGAGGCGCCAGACGGCCGGCGCGGCGATTGCAGCGAAGATGGCGGCAAGCGCGAAGCAAGCGCCATAGCCGAAATGCTGCGAGATGAAGCCGGCGCAAACGCCGCCGGCCATGCTTACGAGCGCGTCCATGCATTGCAGCAGCGTGAAATCGACGCCAGCCTGCCGCGCATCCGCCAGCGCCATGAATTGCGCGTAGAGCGCGACGAAACCGAACGCCATCAGCCCGGATGAACTCGCAATCGCCAGCGCGACTAACGCCGCCTGCGGAAAGCCGCCACGCAACGCAGCGAATGCGAGTCCGGCGAGCGCAAGAGCCTGGAGAACGAGCGCAAACGTCATGATCGTTCGCGCGCCAAAGATGCGCACCAACGCGCCGCCGGCCAGCGCGCAGAGGAAGCCGACAATCATGCCGCCGACGCCATTGATCATTCCAAGCGAGGTCAGATCGAGACCGGAATCGACGAGAAACGGGCCCAGCATGCTCAGGCCCCATTTCTGCGCGACGACATAGACGGCCGCGAGTGCAAGCCCCGCCCGCATGTCGTCGCGGCGAAGCGCGTTGCGCAGCGACGGCTGATGGCCGGAAACTCCGGGCGACGGGCGCGGCTGCGAGAGCAGAAAGGGCAGCGCCAGAACGAGCAGCAGCGCCGCCATCGCAAAAGTCGCGGCGCGCCAGCCATAAAGTTCGACAAGCACAAGAAACAATCCGGAGCCAATCGCCGAACCGAGATAGGCGCCGCCAACCTGCGCCGCATTGCCCCAGCCGTGATGCTTCTCCGACAGCGCCTCGACCGCGTGTCCATCGCAAGCGATGTCGACTGTCGAGGCGGCGAAAGCGATCAGGATGAAGAAGCCTACAAGCAGCGCGGGATGATCGACGCCCGCGAACGCGACGGCGGAAAGGCCGAGCGCCGAGATGACGCCGCCCACGAGCACGATCACACGCGAGCGGCTGACGCCCTGCTTCGGCGAGCGATAACGCTCGATGACGGGCGACCACAGGAATTTCAGCGCCCAGGGCAGGATCGAGAGATAGATGAGCCCGATCCGGTCGAGCGGCAGACCGCGCTCGCGCAGCACGCTCGGCAGACCGAAGAAGCTCAATCCGCCGATGATGCTCTGGCCGACATAGAGCCCGCCGACAGAGAGGACGACGGCCGTCGGCGCGCTGAATTCGCGCGCCGAAGCCATGCGCGCGGAGACCGCGCTCACCAGCGGTAACGCAGGCTGGCGATGATCTTGCGACCTTCGTCATAATAGCAGAAGCCTGATGTGCAGACCTGACGCACCTCGTCGAGCAGGTTCGTCGCGCTCAACTGCACGCGCACGCCCTTCAGCCGCGCGTCGAGATTTTCGAGATCATAGCGGATGGACGCGTCGAGCAGCGTGCGCGGTTCATTGTTGAGCACGGCGCGGCCGAGATTGTCGCCAAGGCTCGAGCCGACATAGCGCACGCCGCCGCCCAGCCCAAGACCCTTCGCAGGGCCGCCCTGCACGGCGTAATCGAGCCAGAGCGAGGCCATGTGATAGGGGATGCTCGACAGGCGGTTGCCGACCGTCTCCGCGGTGAGGCGCGTGATGCGCGCGTCGTTGTAGGAGTAAGAGGCCTGCGCGCTCCAGCCGTTGGCGAGCGACGCAACGCCCTCGATCTCGAAGCCTTGGGAATGGAGGTCGAGCTGCACTTGGCGGTTGATGCCTTCGACGACCTCATAGACCACAGCATTCTTCTGGCGCATGTCGAACACGGCGGCGCGCAGCGAGGCGTTGTAGCCGGGAATATCGTATTTCACGCCGATTTCAGTCTGCTCGCCTGTCGTCGGCGCGGCGACGGAGCCGCCGAGGATCGCGCCGGGATTGGGCGTGAAGGAGGTTCCGTAGCTGACATAGGGCGCGAGGCCGAAGTCAGTGACGTAGCTCAGCGCGGCGCGGCCGGTGAACTTGCCTTCGCTGCTTTTGTAGTCCGTGAGGTCGCCGGTCGCGGCGCCGGTTCCGAACTTGCTGCGCAGCCAATCGTAACGCGCGCCGGTGGCAAGGCGCCACGGCCCCCAGCTCATCTGATCCTGCGCATAGACGCCGGTCATCGTCTGCGTCTGGCGCGAACGAACCGAAATATCGGGGTCGACGCCGACGGTTCCGCCATAGCCTTCCTTCGACTCGTAAGTCAGGCGGCTGAAATCGACACCGGTGAGAATGGTGTGCTTGACGTCGCCGATGCGCAGGCGCGTCTCCAGCATCGTGTCGACGACGAAGCCTTCATTGCTTTCGCGCACGAGGCCGGGATAGCCGGCGAAGACATATTCCTGGTTCGTGCTCAGCGCGGAATAACGCGCGCGCTGGCGCAGCGTGAACATCTCGCTGAACTGATGTTCGAACTCGTAGCCGATGCGGCCCTGCTTCTGGTTGAAGTCGTTGTAGCGGCCGTCGCCGCCGAACACTTTGGTCGCGCCGATCGACTTGGAAAGCACGGCGCCCTGACGATCGACGTAAGGCGCGTACTGGTTGATGTAGGCTGCTGTGCCGCCGGTGGTCGAATCCATATATTCGCCAAGCACGGTGAGTTTCGTCGTCTCGTTCGGCTTCCAGGTCAGCGCCGGCGCGATGAAGACGCGATCATCCTTGATCGCGCTGATCTCGGCCTTCGCGTCGCGCGCAAGGCCGGTCAGGCGATAGAGCAGCGTTCCCTCAGGATTGGCCGGCCCCGAGAGATCGAACGCGCCCTGAAGACGGCCGAAGGAGCCGGTCTGCAATTCGATCTCGCGGAACGGCGTCTCGGTCGGGCGCTTCGAAATGAGATCGATGACGCCGCCGGTGCTGCTCGCGCCATAGATGGATGCGGCAGGCCCTCTCAGCACGGAGATCGCTTCGATTCCGTAGGGTTCGAGGCGGAACAATCCGTTCGGGCTGTTCACCTGTCGCAACCCGTCGCGGAACACGCCGGTATAGGTGACGTCGACGCCGCGAATGGTGAAAGCGTCATAGCGCGGATCGAATCCGTAAGTTCCGACGCGCGCGCCGGGCGTATAGGACAGCGCTTCGATCAGCGTTTGCGGCTTGCGCTCCTCGATCTGCTTCTGCGTGACCGTCGACACTGATTGCGGCGTCTCAAGCAAAGGCGTGTCGGTCTTCATCGTGCTGCGACCGGACGTCGCGACATAGCCGTTGGTCGAGATCACGCCCGGCGCGCCGCTTCCTTTCTGCCCTTCGACAATGATTTCATCGGTTGATTGCGCGCGCGCAGCGCCTGTTTGCGCCAGCGCGGCTTGCGACGCGAGAAGCAGGGAAGATGAGGCGAGAAGAAGAAGACGGAGAGTCACGACGCGATTCCGAACGCAGACACGCGCCGCTATCAGCATGAATTATTGTCCGTCAATTTTTTTAGTTTTGAATTTTTCGAAGTTGAAATTGCGCGATCAGATATAATATTTCTGTTTTGAATCGCTCCAGATTTGGCGAGGGTTTTTTCGTTTGCCGGAATCCAGAATTTCAGATTTGATTTTCCAGAAGTTGATTTGGAATACGAGAGAGAGCCCTATGATCAGGAAATATCGTCGCTTCGCGGAGTCTTGCGCTGGGCCCCGGACACGGTTCCGCTTCACTTCGTTGCGCTCCACCGTTCCGGGGACGGAGACAGCTTCAATCGTCGCTATCGAAGCTGTCTCCGTCCCCGGTTCCATGAAGCGACGGTGAAGCCGGAGCGGAATGGAGACCGGGGCCCAGCGCAAGAATCCGCGGAGCGACGAGCGAAGAAACTCAACACACTTTAGGATTATTCTTCTTCGAATCTGAGGCTCGCGGTTCGCTGTTTCAGCGCGAAGAGCGGCGCGCCCCTCACGCCGCGAGATAGGGGCTGAAAGGCTGCGGCGCGATCGGCGTCGTCTGCTTCGAAACGATTTCGATCGCGCCAGACTTCGTCACGCGTCCGATCGCCAGCGGCTTATGCAGGTGATGATTGGCGTCCATGATCACATCGACGCCGCTCGGCGCGCGCAGTCTCTGTCCCACCAGCGCGGCGCGCACGGCCGCGACATCGACCGAGCCGGCGCGCGTCGCCGCCTCGCGCCACATGTTAAAGCCGATCCAGGTCGCCTCCATGGGATCATCGGTGATCGCATTCGCGTCGCCGGTATGGGCGCTCCAGCGTTCGCGGAAGCTGCGATTCTCCGCGGTGTCGAGGCTCTGCAAATAGCTCCAGGCGACATAATGCCCCGCGAGCAGGCCTGAATCGAGCGCGGCCGCCTCGTTCTCGCCGATCGAGAACGCCATCGCCGGAACGTCGCTTGCGCTGACGCGCTGGCGGGCGAGTTCGCGAAAGAAGAAGGCGTTGGCGTCGCCATTGACAGTCGAGATGATCGCCGTGCGGCCGCCTTTCGCAAAGCGTTTGATGCGGCCGACGACAGGCTCCCAATCCTCATGGCCGAAGGGCGTGAGCTCGGCGGAGAGATCGTCGTCGACAAGTCCCTTCTGCTTGAGATAGCCGATGAGGATGCGATGGGTCGTCTGGGGATAGATGTAGTCGGTCCCGATCATCGCGAAGCGGCGGAAACCTCCGCCCTGCGGACTCATGAGAAAATCCACGGCGGGAATGGCCTGCTGGTTCGGCGTCGCGCCAGTATAGAAGATATTCGGCGATTGCTCCTGCCCCTCATACTGAATGGGATAGAAGAGCAGCCCGTCGCATTCCTCGATGACGGGCAGCGCCTCCTTGCGGCTGATCGAGGTCCAGCAGCCGAAGATCGCGGCGACCTTGTCCTCGGTAAGAAGCTTGCGCGAAAGGGGCCCGTAGGACGACCAGTCCGACCTGGTGTTGACGATGACGAGTTCGAGCGGACGGCCAAGCAGGCCGCCGCTGCGATTGACGTCGTCGACCAGCATCACCAGCAGGTCCTTCAACGGCCGCTCGGCGCTCGCCATGGTGCCGGAGAGCGAATGCAACACGCCGATGCGGATCGCGCCGCCCTGGATGTTGCGGAGGAAGCCGGACACGCTGTCGCGCAGCGAGGCGGATTGCGCGGTCAGGCGATCGGCGGCGGCCTCAAGATGTTCGGCGGCGTGGCGCGTCTCGGACGAGGAGCGCGTCACCGCCGCTGCGTGGCCCGACATGCTGTGGACGCTCGCCGCCACCTCATCGGCGTGACGGCTGATCTGGTTCGCGGCCTGAGCGCCCTCCGATATCAGCGCGCTCAGCTCCGCCGTCACGCGCTCGATCGAGCGGATGGCTTCACCGGCGCCGCTGAGGGCGGCGACCGCGTCAGCGACCGCATGGTTGGTGCGGTCGATGTCGGCGCGGATATTGGCGGTCGCCTCGCCGGTCTGGGTCGAGAGATTGCGCACCTCGGTCGCAACCACGGCGAAGCCCTGCCCCGCCTCGCCGCCGCGCTGCGCCTCGATGGTGGCGTTGAGCGCGAGCAGCTTGGTCTGGCGCGCGATCGAGTCGATCAGTGCGATGATCCGGCCGATGCGCTGGGCGCCGATGGCCAGCTCCTGCACAGTCTCATCGGTCGTCACGATCGAGCCGACGGCCGCGCCCGAGGTCTTCCGGGCGGAGTCGATCTCATCGCGCAAACGGTCGACCATCAGGGTGAGCTGGTTGGCCGCGGCGGCCACGCTGCTCATGCTGGCGGCCGCGACGCCGGCCATATTGGAGCTTTCGGTTGAGCGCTGCAGCGTCTCGTCGGCCTGTTTCGTCATCTGGACGGCGGTGACGCGCAGCATGTCCGCGGCGTTGGCGAGGTCGTCGATCGTGCCGCCGGTCGCCTGCTCGAGTTCGCGGATGAACCAGGATTGCGCGCTCTGGATCGTCCGCCGCTGGTCGTGAGCGGCCTTTTCCTCGACCGCCAGCGTATCGGCGCGCACGACCTGCTCGCGCAGCAGGCTCAGGCCCCGCGCGAGATCGCCGAGCGCGCCTGACCTTGCCTGATAGGGGATGCGGACGAACCGATCCTGCCGCGCGATCGCTCCCGCGGCGGCGACCAGCGCGTCGATGCGTTTCAGCCAGACGCGGCCGGCGGCGAATGCGACGGCTGCAGCGAGAGCAAAGCCAAGGGCGAAGCAGCCGAGTGAAAACAGGGGCGAATCAAAAGCGGGCACTGTTCGCCGGAAGAATATCGATGGCGGGAGGGCGCAAAACGAGGACGAGCAAACAGGAGCAAGAATGGCGCCGCCGGCGGCCATGTTTCGCGAAGCCGCCCGCGGCGAAACAAAACGTTACACTCGATACGCTTTCCCCAGCGTCGCGACATCTTGGCGAAGGCGTCCGACGCTAGCTTGCCTCCGTCGAACAGGGCGCTTCCAGAGAGCGCCGCGCGAGGGAGGCGAGGATGTCCATCACGCTCAGCCAGAAAGCGCCCGCAAACGTTTTCATGCCGACGCTTGGCGTCACGCGCGGCCAGACGCTGCTCAGCGCCTTCATCGCCATCCTGCTCATCGGATCGCTGTTCGCGTCGGCGACCATCACGCTCGCCTGCGCCGGCCTCTCCGCCTGCGACAGCGGCGCCGTCGTCGCGAACGAACGCGCCCTGCCCGGCTACGGCGTGAGAAGCTGACGAGACCGCTCCACATTCTTCCTTCCGCTCTGCTCCTGAAAGGAATTGAGATGCGCACCATGATGTTCAGCGCCGCATTCGCGATCATGTCGCTCGGCGCCGCGCAGGCGCAGTCGATCGGCGGACGCTACGACGTCGTCGGCGCCAATCTCGACGGCTCCGCCTATCGCGGCACGGCGCAGATCACGGCGACGTCGCAGAACACCTGCCGGATCGTCTGGAATACCGGTGGCGTTTCGGAAGGCATTTGCATGCGCAACAACAACGCCTTCACCGCCGCCTATTCGCTCCGCGGAAAAATCGGCCTGGTGATCTATCAGGTCATGAATGACGGCTCGATGCAGGGCCTCTGGACTCTCGCCGACACGCAGGGCGTCGGCCGCGAGACGCTTGTTCCGGTTCGTTAGAAACGCCTCACCTAACGAACCGGATCAAGGCGGCCGGCGACGCTGCGAGGCGTCGCCGGCCTTTTCGTTCCATTTTGCGCAAACGCGTTTCAATAATTCGCAAGGGCCCGAGGCCGGCGCCATGTCTGATTTGTCGGCCCGCACGCATGCGATTCGGACAGGCATGCCAAATATGTTCATTGCCGCGCGACTCCGAACCGGTTTTACGCATCGACGTTGATTGGCGCCACGTCACGTTTTCTTTGCCGAAGCGCCTCCGGCGCTCATCCAAACGCGTTCAAACCGCTTTTGTCTTTCACGCGCTCATAAAACTCGTAGCGCTGTTCAGCCTCCATTTGGTTTACTTGATGGATGATCGCGTTGTCTCAGGGGCGACGAGACGCAAGCGGTCGCAGGGGGTGCAGTCGCGCAACATATGACGCAGAGTTTTGAAGTCGATCTCAAGGACCTTCTTCACGGGCTAAGAACTGAAGAAGTCCTCTCATTCCAACAGGTCCGTGGGTCGCTCGACCAAGTCGTTTCGTCCAGGACCAGCGAATATCGCCGCATCGAGGACGGCGTGATCGCAAGCATCTTCGATCACGACATCCATGCGCCCTATCGCCTGCGAACGATCAGGCGCAAGCATGTCTCCTTCACCTTCGTCAGAGACGGCGGCTATTCGATCCAGCTTGGCCCGCAGCTCTATTCGACGAAGCCCGCGATGGCGCGAATGACGATCGCCGCGGAGTCGATCGCGCAGCATACGGCGCAGGAACCGCATCAAAAGCTCGGAGGCCTTACCGTCTTTATCGATCAGGAATGTCTGATCGAACGGTTCGGTCTCGATTTCGACCGCTTTCCCGACGATTTCCGCGCGCTCCGTCAGGGCGACGAGAGCGTCGATTTTTCTATGGAGGTGCCGCTTCCACCCTGGTCATGGATCGCGATGGATCAGGTGCTCGACTGCCGGTTCGCGGAGCCGATGCGATCGACCTATCTGCGCGCCAAGATCATCGAAATGGTTTGCGAAGCCGTCACCTATGTCAATCTGATCGACAAGCCCGCCAATAATTTCCGCGTTCCGGCGGCGCGGCGCGAGCAGACGCGGATCGAAACGGCCGCTTTGATATATCGGCGCGAGATGCGCTGCCCGCCAAGCCTGCGCGAACTGGCGCAACGACTCGGCCTCAACCGCAACAAGCTGAACGACGGATTTCGCGAGATGTTCGGCATGACGCCGCATGAATATCTGCGGCGCCTTCGTCTTGAGTGGGCGCATAATCGCATCTCGGCCGGCGCCATGTCGATCAGCGAAGCGTGCGAAGCGGTCGGCTACGCCAGCCATTCCGCTTTCACGCGCGCCTATGGCGAACTGTTCGGCTACGCGCCTTCGGAAACGCCGGGCGCGACGTTGACGCGAAAGAAGGATGATTGAAGCGCGATGAGAGCTAACGACCGCAGCACGAATGCTATGCAGCCGGGAGCGCGCGCGACCGCGTTTACAATCCGCATGAGAGAATGGCTGAACGAACATTCGTCATGGATATCAGGCGCCTCGCGACATGATGGCGCAAATGAGCAGACCGCCGCGCGCTTGCGCCGCGACGAAGATTTCACGTTGACGTCGCCTGATCGAGCAAACACTTCCGCTTGCGAGGCGGATATCACATGGAAGACGATGGGGACGGAGCCAGCACAGGTCGCTCGGGGCGACGAGCAGAGTGAGATTCATTCCCATGCCGCAGACGCATTCGACGCTCGCGCCAGGATCTGTCAGGACGCGCCGATTCTGATCGTCGATGATTATTCGGTGATGATCAGGATTCTTCACAATCTGCTCGCCATGCTCGGCTTCACCGAAGTCGATGACGCGCGGGATGGAGAGGTTGCGTTGCGGATGGCGAAGCGTCGCCACTACGCGCTCATTATCTGCGATTTGCAGATGTCTGGAATGTCGGGGCAAGAGCTGCTCCGCGCCGTCCGCGAGGATGCGGGTCTTGCGCGCACGCCCTTCATCATGATTGGCGCGGCGCCGAGCGCCGCCGACGTCGCGACCGCGCTCGAAGCCGACGTCGACGGCTTCATCGCCAAACCATTCAGCGCGAAGATGCTGCGTGAGAAGATCGACATCGCCTATTCCAGGCGGATGCGCGGCGCGACGTGAGCGCCGCGCTCAGGATGCGAGCAGCTTCGGCGCGCCGCCTACGATATCGGCGAAGACGGCAATCAGCACGCCAACGACGACGAGGACGAGCCCGATCATGAAAAGGCGGGTCATCTTCTCGTAATTCGCCTTGATGAGCGAATTCACCGACATCAGCATGATGACGGCGGCAAGCTGGAGGATGATGCCAATCGTGATCGCGGCCAGGGCGACGTAATCATATGACGCCCAATTTCCGGGAGCGCCGGCCCAACGCGTGAGGAAGCTCAGGGAGAAACCGAGCAGCAGGCTGATCGCGGTCAGCGATCCGCTGCGGAAAGTAGGATCGATCTGCTCCGGCGCCGCAGGCTCAGCCTCCAGCGCCTTCTCGTCATCTTGCATCGCTTAGATCCCGCCGCATTTTGATTGAATCAATTAAAATGCGGGAACGTGATCGATTCCCAAAACCTAGAGCATGGCTCTTGCAGCGCGAACGCTCGCGTTCGTCGCGGAAAAACCGGTTCCCACTTTTTCGCGCCATGCTCTAGCGCCTGCGTCCGCTCAATCGCTCGGCGGGACGAACATATAGCCGATGCCGCGCACCGTGCGGATCGCTTCGGGATGGCTCGGATCCTTCTCGATCTTGCGGCGCAAGCGAAGGATGCGGAGATCGATGGCGCGATCGAACGCTTCGAGATCGCGATGGCTGGTGCTTTCGAGCAGCCAGTCACGCGCCAGCGGACGATTGGGATTGTCGGCGAACAGTTTCAGCAGGTCGAATTCGCTTGCCGCCAGCGTCTGCTCGACGCCGTCGGCGTCGATAAGCACGCGACGCGTCAGATCGAGCGTGCCGGAGCCCATGCGAACGCGATCGAGCTTGGGCTGGGGGCCGGACTTGCTGGCGCGGCGCAGCACGCTCTTCACCCGGGCCAGAAGCTCGCGGGCATTGAAGGGCTTGGTGACATAGTCGTCGGCGCCGGACTCAAGCCCGATCACCCGGTCGACCGTGTCAGCGCTGGCGGTCAGCATGATGACGCCGACCTTGGAGCTGCGCTCGCGGAGATAGCGGGCGAGCACGAAGCCGTCCTCGCCGGGCAGGCTGACATCGAGGATCACGAGGTCGGGCATCGTCCGCTCGGCGATGCGCCGCAGCCCCGCGCCGCCTTCGACGCCGGTCACCTTGAATCCCTGTTTGGTGAGGTACTCGACAACGGCGTCGCGCTGAAACGCGTCGTCCTCGACCACCACGATGGCCGGCGTGGCTCCCCCGGCCGGCGTTCCGCCGCTCATAAAGCCCTCAAAACGTCCTGGCCGCCCCTCGGAGGATGATGGCGGCGCGAATCCCATGGGTCAATGCAAGTCCCCCGGCCGCCAACAGAAAGCCGACGGGCCTCCCCGAAAGTGCTGCAGCGCACCTATCGGACTCGACAATGCGCGCTCAATTGCTTTGCGCGGACGGCCGCCCGTGCGCAAGGCCGCAATGACGCCGCCGCCGGGGAAATCCGCAGCGTTTGAATTGGTTTTTAAAAATTCAATTTGTTTCTTCAAGCGCGAACCGACGAAACAATCGGATCGCAAGAGAAACAAGATAGGAGAGCGCGCGACATCGGGACGAAGGAGCTGATGTCTAGAACGGTCCCATCAGAGATGGCGACCAACAAGCGCCAGGGAGACGGTGATGAAAACGGTTTCGAAAGCGATCCTCGGCTTTTCCGCGCTGGCCTCCTTCGCCGCGCTGGCCATGATCGAGCCCGCCTTTTCCGCCCGCCCGCAGGTCGAGGGCCCGGCCCTCACCAGCCAGGGCAAGATCGCGACCCGCCTTCCCGGCGCCGCCCAGCCCGCCACCCAGTCGGAAGCCATGGCCCGCATCCGCATGGCCCACGGCCTGACCGGCGCGCGGCCTGACCAGACCGCGCAGCAGATCGCCGCGCTCGACTGTAAGGGCTTCTCCTGGCCGGACGTTCCCGCCGAATGCCTGACGCCGGCCGACGGCGCATCGAACCGCCGCCCGGTTCGCGTCATCGCCCGCGACGTTTCCACCGTTTCCATCAAGCCCGTCGCCGCCACGGCCTCCCAGCCAACCCCGCGCGTCGCCCGGAACTGAAATCCGCTTTCACAATTTCTCCGCCAGCCAAATCAAAATCACGAGGCAACAATGATCCGCTCCATCGCCATCTCGATCGCCACCGCCGCCGCGCTCTTCGCCGTCGCCTCGCCGGCCTCGGCCTATGAAATCGACATTCTCACCGGCAAGCCGCTGCTGGTTCCGGACGCCAATCCGACCCGCGCGGAAGTGACTGCGATCCCGCGCGAGGAAGTCGCCTATTCCGGCCGCGAAGCCGCCGGCACGATCATCGTCAACAGCGAGGAGCGTCGCCTCTATTTCGTGCTGCCCGGCGGTCGCGCCGTGAAGTACGCGGTCGGCGTCGGCCGGCCGGGCTTCGGCTGGGGCGGCGTGAAGCATGTCGAGCGCAAGGCCGAGTGGCCGGCCTGGACGCCTCCGGCCCAGATGCTGAAGCGCCGGCCCGACCTGCCGACCCATATGGAAGGCGGCATCGACAATCCGCTCGGCGCCCGCGCCATGTATCTCTCGGGTTCGCTGTTCCGCATTCACGGCTCGAACGAGCCGGAGACGATCGGCCAGGCCGTGTCGTCAGGCTGCATCCGGATGACGAATGAAGACGTCATCGACCTCTATCAGCGCGTGCGAGTTGGAACGAAGGTCGTTGTCTTGCGCTGATATCCACCCTGCCCACCTTCGTTTCGAGACCCTGACTTCCACCGGCGCCACAAGCGCCGGTTTTTTTTATGCGCTGACGCCGCGCTTGCCCGCTCGCCCCTTTCATGGTGAGGGAGCGCCGCGAAAGCCGTTCGCGGCGTCACCAAGACCATTCCCTCGCAGCGTGAGCCGTTCCGGGAATGGAAGGCCGATGACAGACACCCTCACCCCCATTCCGCCGGAACACCCGTTGCGCGGCCGCGTCACGCCGCCGGGCTCAAAATCGATCACCAATCGCGCGCTGCTGCTGGCGGCGCTCGCCAGGGGAACGAGCCGGCTTTCAGGCGCGCTCAAGAGCGACGATACGCGCTACATGGCCGACGCGCTGCGCGCGATGGGCGTGGCGATCGAAGAGCCTGACGCCACGAGCTTCGTCGTCACTGGCGATGGACAATTGCGCGCGCCGGCGAAACCCTTGTTCCTCGGCAACGCCGGCACGGCGACACGCTTTCTCGCGGCGGCGGCGGCGCTGGTTGATGGCGAAGTCGTCGTCGATGGCGACGCGCACATGCGCAAGCGGCCGATCATGCCGCTCGTGACCGCGCTGCGTTCGCTCGGCGTCGAGGCCGTAACCGATACTGGCTGCCCGCCGGTGAAGATCGTCGGGCGCGGAGCGCTGCCCGCGGGACGCGTCGAGATCGATGGCGGCCTGTCGAGCCAATATGTCTCGGCGCTGCTGATGGCGGCCGCCTGCGGCGACGGCCTGATCGAGATCGCGCTGACCGGCGATCAGATCGGCGCGCGCGGCTATATCGATCTCACGCTCGCGGCGATGAAGGCGTTCGGCGCTGAAGCCGAGCAGGCGTCATTCTCCCTCTGGCGCGTGAAGCCGACCGGCTATCGCGCCGCGGATTTTCTCGTCGAGCCCGACGCGTCGGCCGCGACCTATCTCTGGGCGGCGGAAATTCTCACCGGCGGCGCCATCGATCTCGGCGTGCCGGCGAACGCCTTCACGCAGCCTGACGCGCGCGCCTACGACGTCATCGCGAAGTTCCCGCATCTGCCCGACTCAATCGACGGATCGCAGATGCAGGACGCGATCCCGACGCTCGCGGTGCTTGCCGCGTTCAATGAGAAGCCCGTGCGTTTCACCGGCATCGCCAATCTGCGCGTGAAAGAATGCGATCGCGTTTCGGCGCTGTCGCAGGGATTGTCGCGCATCAGGCCGGGTCTCGGCAGCGAAGAGGGCGATGATCTCATCGTTGCGTCTGATCCCGCGCTTGCGGGCCAGACGCTTCCCGCCTCGATCGACACCCATGCCGATCATCGCATCGCCATGAGCTTTGCGCTCGCCGGGCTGAAAATCCGCGGCGTCGCGATCGAAGACCCCGGCTGCGTCGCGAAGACCTATCCCGATTACTGGAAGGCGCTCTCGTCGCTCGGCGTGAAGTACGAGGAAGAGGCGCGCTGATCCCGGCGCGCCTTCACATTACCGCCCGCGCCTCATGCGCTCGTCATAGGCGGTCTTGCCCTCCCAGGCGATCTTGATGTCATCCCACATGAAGTAGATGCCCACCGCAATCGAGGCGACGCGGGTGCTGGCGATCAGGCCCTTGCTGAGCTTTGTCGGCGCGCCGGCGAAGGACTCCATGGCGTTGCCGCTGCGGGGCGCGGCGTTGCGCGCTGCTGCGGCGAGCGTCTTTTCGGCCTCAATCGCCCCGCGCGCAGCGCGCGCCACATCCGGCTTCGGAAGGCCAAATCCCGCCTTCACGGCTGCGTTCTGGACAGGATCCGCCATCGCGCGGTCAAACGCGGCGACCAACTGATCGCCTTTGCGCGCAGCGAGCTTTTCGCACATGGCGACGAAACGCTTCGCCTCCGCCTGCCGTAGCGATTCGCCATAAGCGTCCGCGACGGATTGTGCTCCATTGAAGGCGACGCCTGCGGCGTCTGCGGGAACGCCGTCGCCGCTGCGCACGTAAGTCTGGATGTTGGAGGTCGCGACATCGCTCATGGTGTTCGCGAGCTTGCATCCAATCGAATAGGCAAGACCGGCCGCGCTGTTGGCCACAAATCCAAGCGGCACGATCGCGCCCACGACAATCATTCCGACGTCAGCGAGAACCTTGACGCGATGCGTGGTGTCGTAGGCCGTGCTTAGCGCGGCCGTGACGTTGTCATTGATGCGTCTCGCTTCTTCAAATTTCTCTTGCACCGCTTGCCAGTCGCGCCACGCCTGGGCGCGCTTTTCTTCGGCGAAAAGAGCGGCCTGGCCGCGATCGGCGAAATGGACGAACATTTCGTGATATCTTGCATAGTCCGCGATGGCGTCCTGATACAATTCGCGCCGACTATCGGTCTCGACCGTCTTTGTGTCGGTGAGCTTGCCGCGCAGCCAGTAGTAGGCGGCGGGGCCGAGCGGTCCAAGCGGCGCAGACGAAATCGCCGCGGCGACAAAGAATGCATCCAGCACAGCGTTGCTGGCGTTGGTTGTGCGCAGGATGGTGTGCTTCACCAGCGCCTTGTTGCAGGCGGCGAGCCACATATAGGCGTCGACTTTGTCGTGATCGAAGCAGGCGTTGACGGCCAGCCCGTTCGCCACATCCGCCGGAACCGGAATCGTATCGCCCATCGCAAGCCCCCGTGAAGAAAGGCTCCTGACCCGCGCGCTTCCTTGCGGAACCGACGCCGCAGAAAACCATGCCGTCACAATAGCGATTTCACGGGGTCTGGCGGTGCTTTGCCGCACAAGGCGCAGAATCAGGGGTTTTGCGCCAACCGAGCCGCAGCGACTCGGCGATCGTCGCGAAAGGCGGCGGCTATTCCGCCGCCTTGGCGCTCATCTTCGGCTCGATGATGAAGCCGCCGGACTGGCGCGCCCAGAGTTCGGCGTACAGGCCGTTGCGCGCGATCAGGTCGGCGTGCGTGCCTTCCTCGATGATGCGGCCGCGATCCATCACGATCAGCCGATCCATGATCTGCAGCGTCGAGAGACGATGCGCGATCGCGATCACCGTCTTGCCGCGCATGAGATCGGCGAGGCTGTCCTGAATCGCCGCCTCGACCTCTGAATCGAGCGCCGACGTCGCCTCGTCGAGAACGAGGATCGGCGCATCTTTAAGAATGACGCGCGCGATTGCGATGCGCTGGCGCTGGCCGCCCGACAGTTTCACGCCGCGCTCGCCGACATGGGCGTCATAGCCCTCGCGCCCGAACGAATCCTGCAAGCCCGTGATGAAGCCCGCCGCCTGCGCCCTCTCTGCCGCCGCCACAACCATCTCGTCGGTCGCCTCCGGCCGGCCGTAGGTGATGTTGTCGCGGATCGAGCGATGCAGCAGCGACGTGTCCTGCGTCACGACCGAGATCGCGCCGCGCAAGGTTTCCTGCGTGACGTCGCTGACATTCTGCTGATCGATCGTGATCGCGCCGCTCTCGACATCATGGAAGCGCAACAGCAGGCTGACGATCGTCGACTTGCCAGCGCCAGAGCGTCCGACAAGGCCCACCTTCTCGCCGGCGCGCACGGTCAACGAGAGATCATCGATAATGGGAATGTCGGTGCGGCCATAGCCGAAGCTGACATGATCGAATTTGATCTCGCCGCCCGCCATGGCGAGAGGCTGCGCGTCCTTTTCATCCTGCATGGTCAGCGGCTTTGCGATCGAGAGCATGCTCTCCTGCACCATGCCCACATTCTCGAAGATGCCCTGGATCTCGAACGCCACCCAGCCCGACATGGCGATGATCTGCGACGTCAGCGGCAGCGCCATGGCGAGCGTGCCGATATCGACGCGGCCATGAGTCCACAGCCACACTGCGATGGCGCCGGTCGCGGTCAGCAGGATCGCGTTGAGAATCGTCAACAGCGATACGAACAGGGTGTTCATACGCATCTGCGCCATGAACGCGTCGCTCAACTCGACCATGCTGTCGCGGACATAGCGATCCTCGTCCGCATTCTTCGCGAACAGCTTGACGGTGAGGATGTTGGAGTAACTGTCGACCACCTTGCCGGTCACGGCCGAACGCTTCTCCGACGCCGCGCGAGAGAGATCGCGCATGCGAGGAATGCTCAGCGCCATCAACGCCATGTAGAGCGCGAACCAGACAACCATCGGCGCGGCGAGCCGCCAGTCCTGCGCCAGCATCAGCGCGACCGAACCGAGACCATAGAAGATGATGTGCAGCACCGAGCGGATCAGCGCGACCAGCGTCTCGCGGACCGCCGGCCCCGCCTGCATCACGCGATTGGCGATGCGGCCGGCGAAATCGCTCTGGAAGAATCCGAGCGACTGGCGCACGACGTGGAAATGGCTCTGCCAGCGGATCATCGTGTTGAAAGGCGGCACGATCGTCTGGTTCACGATCAGGCGCTGGACGTAGAGCGTGAAGGGACGCAGCACGAGAACGACGAACACCATCGTCGCCAGCGTCGGCCAGGCGTCCTGGAGCAGGGAATCGCGCGGCGTCGTCTCCAGCACATGCACGAGCCGGCCGATGAAATAAGGCACCGACGTTTCAAGAAAAGCGAGCGCGATGCTGACGACGACGAGCAGCGCGAACACGCCTTTCGCCTGCGAGAGGAACCGCCAATAGAACGCAATCAACCGATCCGGCGGATCGCCGGCGGGCGGAGGCGCAACAGGGTCAAGGCGGGTCTCGAGGAACCGGCGCATTGCTCATCCTGGGGTAGGACTCGCAAAGCGCGGGCCGGCGTGACGGCGCAAGGCTGAGTCGGACCTCATATTGGCGCGTTGCGCGAACGGAGTCGATTTTCGACCGCGAAAATCGGCGCTGCGTCAGGCGCAGACCCACGCTCTTGCCAATGTTCCCGATCCGTTCCAGAGGCGCATACGTTTGAGGCGAGCTTCTCGACTATGCGGCTTCGCCCTTCCTTCCCTCCATCTCGCATGCGTCTCAGCCGATAGTCCGAGTATCGGCCATTTGGCGCCTCTATTTTTGAATGAGGCTCAAGCGTTTCCGCGCGTCTGAATAGCGCGTGAGAGCCAGTTCGGCATCTTCCAACTGACCTATAAGATAATGAGCTCCATAGAATGTTACGACATCAACGATGAATTTCCGCCCTTGCTTCATCATGTGAACTCGGAATTCCCCACGTCTAAACGTCACTTGAGTTTCTTCGGCGGACAGAGCCTTATCCCAGCAATTCATGATTTCCGCCGCGTCATCCAAACTAATTTTGTTGCTAGTGGACGCGTCCCAAGCTTCAATAAAAAATCGCGCTATCCCTTCATTCCGCGCAGGCAAGAACAAAAAACACTTTCCCCGAAGCAAATCAACTCTTTCACCCTCTGTAAACAGACGCGACAGCCAGTCGACACATTTAACCATGAGCTTTCGGCGCCATCGGCGGCTGACGGCAATCATTTTACGCTCCAAAATTAAGCGCCGGCTCGAAGACACTTCGCGCGCCGCGTAAGAAAGGCTTCGCTGGAAGGGCAATTGGCGCCCGAGTCCTGTCGGAGAATCTATTTTCTTCGCAGCCACGACTCCGGCACGGAAAGCGCTACCGCTAGTTTTTTCAACGTGTCGTCGGCGCCGATCCGCCGCCCCGCCTCGATATCGGAGATGAAACCCTGCCCGACGCCAGACAGATTACTCAGCTCCGTTTGCGTAAGACTGCGCCATTTTCGCAGGGCCCTCAGGAGGGTGTGTCCGTCGAGCAGCATGGCGCTGACGTCCGCCGGCAATAACTCCTCTTCACCCGACGCCAACTCCAGCTTACGCCGATCATAGGTCGCGACGTCGTTCTCATCTTCCTCCACGTCAGCCGCGGCAGCGACAAGCGCATTGTAGTCAGCGCGCGAGAGCACCACCATTTCCTCGCCGGTGGGGCTCTTGATAATCTGAACCTCAGCCATGGCGACCTCCTTCACTCTTTCGATAAGTCGTGGTCTGCCGGAGACCTACATAGATTGCGAGAATCGTCCGGGAGTCTTCGTCGAAGATCACCCGATATCGTCCGACCCGGAGACGCAGACCGCCCCGTCCCGACAATCGCTTCACATCGCCCTCGCCTGAAATCGCGTAGCGAGACAACGCGTCAGCTACCTGTTCCCGCGCGTCCGGCGGAAGCGCATCGAGATCCTTTGCCGCCGCAGTGGTGAAGACAATTGTTTTCAAGCCACCAATATCGCACATTGCGCGATATTTTGCAAGAGCCAGCGATAATCGCGATATTCCTGTGCTCTTCGCGCGCGTTCGGCGCGGGGCTATCGCGCCGCCAAAAGGCTCTACGCGCCCGCCGCCGCGAACGTCTTCTCCGCCGCGCTCTGCAAACTGCGCTGGTGCGCGCGCGCCGCGGCGACGTCACCAGCCTTCGCCGCCTTCTCGATCGATTCCGCCACCTGCGCCAGCTTTTGCGCGCCAACCATGCGCGCCGAACCTTTCATGCGATGGGCGATCTCGGCGATGGTCGAGGAGTTTCCATCGCCGAACGCATGATCGATGTCGGACAGCGAGGCGCGCGTCGTCTCGACAAAGGTCCCGATGAGCCGCGCAATCGTCGCGTCATCATCGCCGAAGAGATCAGCCAGCACGCTTCGATCCAGCGCCGCTTCGCTCTTGTCGGCTGCATCGTTCATTTTCGCTTGATCTCCTGCGCCGGCGCGCTCGAGCCATCGATCGATGGTGGCGCGAAGTTTGTCGAGCGGCACGGGCTTGGCGAGATAATCGTCCATGCCCGCCGCGAGGCAGCGATCGGATTCGCCGGCAAGCGCGTTCGCGGTCAGGGCGACGATCGGCGTGCGGTGGGCGCCGCCCTCTTCCGCCGCGCGGATCGCCGCGGTCAATCCAAAGCCATCGAGAACAGGCATGTGGCAGTCAGTGATCACGAGTCGGTGCCGGCCCCCCTGCCACAACGCAAAAGCGGTCGATCCATTATCGGCCTCGTCTGTCGCATGACCGAGAAGTTCGAGCTGGCGGCGGATCACTTCGCGATTCACGGGATGATCGTCGACGATGAGAATCTCCGCGCCCGACGGCTTCGCCGTCGCAGCTCTGTCGGCGCGCGGCGCCGCGCCGTTCGCTTTCGCGCGCCCGGCGGGCGAGCCTGGCGCGTCGGAGCCAACTTCTTCCGCGCCGCGCGCCCATCTTCCGCTCGTATCGAACGCCGCAGACGCGGACGCCTTGAATGATCGACCATCGAGGCTGGCTGCGGCCGCGACGATGCTCTCGACGCGCCACGGCATGCCGACGGAGCGGCTTGTCTCATCGCCGGGCTTCGCGTCCCACCCATCGAGAAAGATATGCCGCGCCGGGCCGCGCCGACGGTCGATGGCGCCGGGTGCCGACCAGGCCGCGCGTTCGGCGACGAGCATGTCGCAGGCGAGGCCCATATTGGCGCTGTGACCGCTGTCGAGATCGGCGCTGAGGATTTCAACCGACGCGCCGCGCTGGCTCAAATGTCCGGCAAGCCGCTTGGCCGCATCGGTGTCGGCCATGGCGACGGCGATCGAAAGGCCGGCCAGCACCTGCGGACGCGCAGACTGCTTCGCCGCCGAGACGATCGGGATTTCGACGATGAAGACGGAGCCATGGCCTGGCGCGCTCTGCGCCGTAACGGTTCCGCCCATGAGATTGACAAGGCGAGCGACGATCGACAGGCCAAGACCCGTGCCGCCGAAACGGCGCGTCGTGGTCGCATCGGCCTGCTCGAAAGGCGTGAACAGACGGTCGCGCTGTTCCCCCGTCATGCCGATGCCGGTGTCGCCGACGGTCAGACGCATGAAGGCGTCGCCATCGCGCGCGATGCTTTCGGCGACGATGCTGACGGAGCCTGCTTCGGTGAACTTGATGCCGTTGCCGACGAGATTGAAGAGAATCTGCCGGAGCCGCGTGGGGTCGCCGACGATCTTTTCCGGCAGCAGCGGATCGACCTCGGCGTAAAGCGAAAGCCCCTTGCGTCTTGCGCCCTCCGTCATCGTCTCCGCGACGCCTTCGACGAGGCTGAGCAGATCGACGTCGACCTTCTCCAGTTCAAGCCGGCCGGCCTCGATCTTGGAGAAGTCGAGCACGTCGTCGATGATGTTCAGGAGCGATGTGGCCGAAGAGCGCGCAAGCTTCACCTGCGTGCGCTGACGTTCGGCGAGATCGCCATGTTCGATCACTTCGAGCATGCCGAGCACGCCATTCATCGGCGTGCGGATTTCGTGGCTCATGGTCGCGAGGAAGGTCGATTTCGCCTGGTTTGCGGCTTCAGCGTCGGCGCGCGCCTTGTCGGCCGTATCGCGCGCCGCCTCAAGCGCGACGACGAGACGATCAAGCTCGATCTCGCGGTTTTTCATCTCGGTGATGTCGACGAGGATCGCGACCGTGTTGCCGTTGGCGCTGCGCTGGCGCGTCATCTGCACCCAGCGGCCGGTGATGGTCTCCACCGTCGTCTGCGAGAGCCGCGCAGCGGCGTTGGCCTTGTCGATGCGGCGATCCGAAATCCATTCTTCGGACTTCATGTCGACGCCGCGGAGAATGCCTCTTGAGATCGCCACGCGCACGAGATCGCCGAAGCGCGCGCCAACCTTCAGCACGTCCTCGAGGCCCGGCAGCATTTCGTTGAGATGCTCGTTCCAGACGATCAGGCGCGAATCTGAATCGCACAGCAGAAAGCCGCTGCCGAGGCTGTCGACGGCGTCCTGCAGGCGGTCCTGCGCGTCACGCACCGCCTGCTCGGTCTTCTTCATGTCGCTGACGTCAGTGAAAACCGACACGACATGGTTGGCCTTGGTCACCTGTTTCTCGATATGCACCCAGCGCCCGTCATCGACTCGCGTGACGATGCGCTCATTCGGCTGGCGATGATGCCTGATACGGAATTTCAGCCACTCCTCTTCGCGCCCGCGCGCTTCCGGGATCTGTCCCGCAGCAACGGCGGCCCGGAGCATTTCCTCGAAATTGGCGCCGGGCTTGCGGAAACCATCGATGCTCGGGGTCAGCTCCTCATAACGCTTGTTGCAGATGACGAGGCGATCCTGCTCGTCATAGATCGCAAAGCCGCTGGCGAGACCTTCGATCGCGTCCTGCAGAAGTTCGGTGGCCTTGGTGACCTCCTCCTCCTTCTGCTTGATCTCGGTGATATCGGTGAACACGGCGACCATGTCGCCGCCGCTGGTGCGCCGCTTGTTGAGCTGGATCCACCGTCCATCCGGCACGCGGTTGATCTGATAACCTTCCGGCAGCCTGTGATAGGCGACGCGCTGGGCGATCCATTCCTCTTCGCGGCCAATGGCGTTCGCGATCATGCCGCGCTCAACGGACGTGCGAATGATGTCCTCGAACTTCGCGCCTTTCCTGATCACGTCGGAGACGCCGGGCGCGAACTCCTCGAAGCGCTTGTTCCAGATCACCAGGCGATCTTCCGCGTCGTAAAGCGCAAAGCCGCTGGCGAGGCTTTCGATCGCATCGCGCAGCAGTTCTGTGGCCTTGGTGACCTCCTGCTCCTTCTGCTTGATCTCGGTGATGTCGGTGAAAACGGAGACGGTGTCGCCGCCGGCGGTGCGGCGCTTGTTGAGCTGCACCCAACGGCCGTCAGGTAACTGGTTGATGAGATAGCCTTCGGGCTCGCTGTGATAAACCAGCCGCTCGTGCAGCCACGCCTCTTCATTGCCGATCGCGTCGCGGAACTGTCCCTTGTCCGCCGCCGCCTGCACGATGTCGGAGAATTTCGCGCCGACCTTGAGGAAGTCCGAAATGCCCGGCGTGAATTCCTCGAAACGCTTGTTCCAGATCACCAGGCGATCGTCGGAATCATAAAGCGCGAAGCCGCTCGCAAGCCCCTCGATCGCTCCCTGCAGGCGCTCGCGCGCCTTCTGCACCTCATCCTCGATCTCCTTCATCTCGGTGAGATCGCGATAATAGGCGAGCAGTTCGCCGCCCGGCAGCGGCTTGAAGTTGAACTCGATGTAGCGGCCGGACGCGGCCCAGCGATGGTAGCGGACGCCGCCGGGCGTCCACATGCGCTCCAGTCCCGCTTGCACATAAGGTTCGGGATCGCCAGGACCGAAATCGCCGCGCACCGCCTGATAGCGCAGAATGTCTTCCGCCGCCGAGCCGACCTGCGCGACTTCGGGCGGGAAGCGCTGGAACGAGACGAGCTGCCGGTTCCACATCAGCCAGCGCTTGTCCTTGTCGAACAGCATCACGCCGTCGGGCAGATTGTCGAGCACCGTCTGGAATACATTGCGCGAGCGCTCAACCTCGATCATCGCGTTCTTGAACACGTCGGCGGCGCGCGCCATCTGGCCGAGTTCGTTGCGGGCGCGCGTGAAGGGAACACGCGTGTCGAGATTGCCCGACGCCAGCGCATCGAGAGTCTTGGTGATCACGCGGATCGGCCGCACCGTGCGGCGGAACGCGTACCAGACGCCGAGAAGCCCGATGCCGATCGCCAGCGACGCGAACAGGATGGTCCATTGCCGCGCGCGGCCGAAAGTCTCGTTCACGCTCGCCGCGACCGCCGCCTCCGCCTGCTGCGCGCGAGCGCGCAATTGATCCGACAGCGCCTGAACCAGACCATTCTCCTGATCGAGAATGCGGTCGAGATTGGATTCGTCCTGAGTGATGCGATCGAGATCGGCGAGAAGAGCGCCCTGCGGCTCGATCGCGTCGCGAACTCCCGCGACCGCCTCGCGATCCCGCTGTTCGCGCAAGGTGAGCTGAAGGCGCCGCGTCGCTGCGTTCAGCTCCGTCCAGCGCTCGCCCATCGCCGCAAGCGAGGAGGCTCGACGCGTGATCAACCAGGCGAGCACGTCGCCCTGCGCCTGGAGAAGGCTTTCACGCAGGCGAAGCGCGCGATTCGATCCCTCGAAATCGCCGAACTCGAAGGCGCGCGGCCCGATCTCGTCGAGCGTCGCCAGCGCCTTGGCGCCGAGCATCACGAAGCGTTCCGATGTCTGACTGCGCCTCTCCCGCAAATCGCCAAGCGTCGCGATGACGTCGCGCAACAAATCGAGCCGCGCCCGCATCGCTTCAACGACTTCACCGAAACCGACTTCGCGCAAGGTGAGCGAGCCCGAGTCCACGCGCGACGCGAGAGCCTGCGCCGCGTCGAGCATGCGCGTCCGTTCGACCGGACGCCCGGTCGCAAGATATTCATTGGCGGCGACGCGCAGGCGCAGCAGATTTTCATCGATCGAAGCGGCCGTCTGCACGACCGCGTCGTAGGATTGCTGCCGCGCATAACCCGCAGCGATGGCGCGCAAACCAAGCACGGCGCTGACCGCGCCAATCACGATGATGAGGCAGAGAAGCGCGACGCCGCCGCCGATGAGAAGGCTGATCTCTCGCGCGCGCAGCCGATCGCGCAACGCCTCAAGCCCGCCGATCGGCGAGGAGGAAGACTGCGCGGGGGGAGCCTCGGTCATTGCGTAGCCGCCAGCCAGACGTTTCGTTAGTCCGGCTTGATCTTAGCGTCGCGCACCACGACGCTCCATCGGTCGCTTTCCTCTTCGATCAAGGCGGCGAAGGCCGACGGTCCGACGGGCACGGGCGACGCGCCCATCGCTTCGAACTGCTTCTGGATTTCGGAGCTGCGGAAGACGTCAAAGATCGCCGCGGTCTGGGCGTCCCGGACGGCGACCGGCGTCGCGGCGGGGGCCAGAAGCCCGAACCAGGCCGAAACATAGAGGCCGGGATAGCCCAGTTCGGACAGGATCGGCGTGTCCGGCAGCATCGACAGGCGCTCCGGCCCCATGACCGCGAGCGGCGTGAGCAGCCCCGACTTCACATGCTGGACGATGTTCGAGCCGGTCTCGAAGAGCACCTCGATGTCGCCGCGGATGAGCGCCTCCTGCATCGGCCCATCGCCTGCGAACGGCACATGCAGCATCTTGAAACCGACATTGAGCCGGAAAATCTCGCCGGCGACGTGCTGGATCGAGCCGTTGCCGGAGGAGCCGAAGACCAGTTCGCGCGAGCGCGCCAGCTTGATGAAATCGGCCAGCGTCCTCACCCCGAAGCGCGACACGATGCAGATCACGAGCGGGTAGCGCGTAATCCCGGCAACGGGGGCGAGATCCTTCAGCGGATCGAAATAGCTGCGCGGATTGATGTGCTGATTGATGGCCAGCGGGCCGGGATGGCCGAGCAGCAGCGTGTGGCCGTCTGCGTCGGAACGAACGACGTGAAGGGTCGCGACATTGCCGCCGGCGCCCGGCCGGTAGTCGAGTTCGACCGGGGCGCCGAGCCGTTCGGCGAGCGGCCCCATCAGCGGCGCCATGGTGGCCGTGCCCGCTCCGCCCGGCGGAAAGGGGATCACGACGCGATAGGGCCGCGGATCCTGCGCGCCTGCAGCCGGGACGGTCGACAGGACCGCGGACGCGCCGCCAAGGCCCCGCAACAGCGACCGGCGGGTGATCGGAAACAACGTCTCAACAGTCATCAGACGAACAAAAAACCCTGTCTTGTACGCAACGGACAAAGCCGGCGCGGAACGCCCGCATCAAGTTCCGGATTCTGGGCGCCGGCTGTATCGTCAGGGTTTCGCGGACAGGCGTTTCTTGTTTCGTCTGTTTCGCGGCTAAGGGCTGAATCGCCGTCGCCCGAGAGGGGCGCAGAGGACCGAAAGGGGAACATCGCGGTTTCCTCCGCATTGGGGCTCACGCGCGGACGCCTCCCGTCCGCCCGGAACCGAGCATGAACGCGCCCTCCTCCCGATTCGCATTCACCCGCCTGCCGCGCTTCGACGACGTCGAGCCAACGGCGCGCGACGTGAACGCATCGGAGCATGATCTCATCGTGCGCTACGCCATCGTCGGCATCTTCGCGATCCTCGCGATTGCGGCGCTGCGGGAGTCGAAAGTCATCGCGCTTCCCATCGCCGCCGGCGTGATCTTCGGTCTGGTGCTCGGGCCGGCGGTCGATTGGATGGTGCGCCGGAACATTCCGCAGCATCTGGCGGCCGCGTCGATCGTGATCGTCGGCTTCATCATCGGCGTTGCGGCGCTGGCCGTTCTCACCGCGCCGATCGCCGCCTGGAGCGATCAATTTCCGGCGATGATGGCCGCGCTCAGATCGCGCCTGCTGAGCGTATTCGATCTTGCCCAGCAGATCGAGGATGCGGCCGCCTCCGTCTCCGGAAACAAGGGCGTGCGGCTCAACGTCTCCGATGGCAATCCGCTGATGAGCATCGCTATCTCGTCCTCGACGATCGCGGCGGGATTCCTGATCTTCATCTTCACCGTCTATTTTTATCTCGCTACGCGTCGCCATCTGAAGGCGCGCGTGCTCAGGCTTTGCCTCGGCCAGGACGCGCGAAAATCCGCTGGGGAGTTCTTCAACGAAATCGAGACGCGCGTTGCGATCTATCTCAGCGTGGTGACCGTCGTGAACATCGGCATTGGCGCGATCGCCATGACGATCGCCTGGGTCGCCGGCGTGCCCTCTCCGATCTTCTGGGGCGCGCTGGCGTTCGTTCTCAACTACCTCGCTTTCATCGGCCCCATCATCGTCGCCATACTGCTGTTCGCCGCAGGATTGCTCAGCGACACGACGTTGCTCGCAGCGATTTGGCCCGCCGCCTTATATTACGCCATACATCTTCTCGAAGGGAACTGGGTGACGCCGATGCTGGTCGGCAATCGACTCACCGTTTCGCCTTTCGCGGTCTTCCTCTCCTTTATTTTCTGGCTGTGGGTCTGGGGACCCGTCGGCGCCGTGCTGTCGACGCCGTTGCTGCTGGTCATGCTCGCAGCGCAGGAAAGCTTCGCGAAATATCGCGAAATCAGAAAGGAAGCGGAACAGGCGTCGCCGCTCGACGCCTGATCGCCGTCAGGAACCTTCAATCCTGCAAAACGTTAGCCAGATGAAATGGGGGAGATTCGCATCGCAGCGGATCGCTCCTGACGACATCCCGCATGACAGGAGATTGACATGTCGAAGGCGACTACCGGAAAGCGTCTGAACGACGACATCGACGATGTCGCTGACAAGTTCGACGCGGCCAAAGACGCTGCGCGCGACGCGGCTGACACTGCAATCGAGACCGTCGGCGGCGTGGCGGCGAATATCAACAGCAAGCTTAAATCCGTCGGCGTCGACACGAGCGTCATGACGGACGCCGCGAAGGATCAGATGACCGATCTGCAGAAGATGTTGAGCGACGAATTGAAGGCGCGGCCATTCCGATCGCTCGCGATCGCGGCCGGCGTCGGACTTCTGTTCGGGCTTCTCGCGAACCGGTGAGTCATGATGAAGGAGCTCACGGCGCTGGCGGCGACCGAACTGGTCGTCGCGGGAAAGCGCAAGGCGGCGCGTTATTTTCTCTATGCGCTCGCGGCGTTCCTCGTCGTGGGTTCACTCGGCTTCGCGCTCGGCGGCCTGCACACCATTCTTGCCATGGAATATGGGCAGATCGTCGCGAGCTTTTCGATCTCCGGCGGCCTGCTGCTCTTCGCGCTGATCGTGTTTCTTGTCGCCCGCTACTGGCGGCCGCGGCCGAGAACCGGCGAAATGGTTGCGACCGCCGCCCTCTTGGCAGCGCCCAGCGCCGCGCGCCTCCTGACGCCCGGCGCGGCCAAGGGCGCGGCTGCGCTCGGAACCTTCGCGCTGGCCGCCTTTCTCGGGAAAAAACTGACGCACTGAGGGCGGAATCCCAGGTATTTCTACGCAGATTTCCCAGCTTTTCGCCGGCCAGACGACATCGGCGAAACAATTCTCGCGGGCCTGCGACAATCCGTTGAAACAGAAACGCGCTATCTCATCATCAACCCGCTATTCGCGCTCCGGCGCCAAGGACCTATGATGAGCACGACTTTCGTGGCGCAGGCCGCGCCGCAACCCAGAATTTCGATTCCGTTCGTTTTCTGGTCTTCCTACATGGCGCGCGTCGATGACGCCGGCATGTCGTGGCCCGGCTTCTCTTATTCCGAGAGCGAGATGACGCGCATGCGCGCGCTCGCCGAGCATGTCCGTGACTCCTCGATCATTAAATTCCAGCTCTGGACCGCCGCGATCTTCATTGCGCTGGCGGCCGTCGCGATCGCCGTCCTGTTCGCCTTTCTCACCTGGCTCTATCCCGATCCAGCGCGAACGCCGGCCTATGTCTTCGTTTGCATTCTGGCGATGTGCTGCTTCATCACCATTGGGTTCGGCGTTCCCGCCGCGATGGCGCTGGCGTCGCGTTTGAGCGCGGGCGGCGTCGATCTCAGCGGCGTCGCGCCAGATGCGCGCGACGCTGCGCTTGCGGCGAAGATCCGTTTCCAGTGCTGGCGCATGACCGCGATCATGTGCGGCGTCTTCATCCCCGGCGCGCTGCTGTGGATCGCGTTCGATATCCAGGCCGGTCCCGTCATCACGGCGCTGAAGACTGTCTCGATTGCGATCATGGCGTTCTCGGTCTGGTTTTCGAGCCGCCGCCCGTCGCGCGACATGTGAACGCCGCTGGTCGCGACGATCGTGCGTCGTCAGGAACTCACACAGGCTGCCTCCTCGATATCAGCCATGTCGCATCTCTCCGCCGCCGTCACCGTCCGCCATGCGCTCACGCCGATCACGATCATCGGCGCGTTGATCGCAGCGGCGAGCGCGCAGCCCGCGCCTGACCTGACGCCGAAATCGCTGCGGCTGTTCGCAGATACGAGGCGCGGCCATTTCGGCAATCCTCTGCCCGAAAATGTCTTTCCCGACACGCAGCGCCAACAGCTCGGCACGGTGGAGTTCGACAAAAGCGCCGCCGGCCAGAAGGTGCGATTCAGCCTGCGCCTCGCAAAGACGAGCGCCGGCCTCGGCCGCATCGCCTATAGCGACGAAGCGACGATCGATCGTGAAGGGAAACTGCATTTCACGCTGCCGCTGGCGCGCAACTGGCCGATCGGCGCGTATGACGTCGTCATCTCCCGGGGCGGCCGCGAACTCGGCGTGCTGAGCTACCTCGTGAAGGCGGCGCAATCGCGCGCCACGCCGATCGCCGTGTCGGCGATCCGCATCAGCCGCCTGACCGAGGTCGAGACGCTCGAACCCGCGCCGGAGCCGCGTCCCGGCGACCGCAGCCTGCGCTTCACCGCAAGCACGTCAGGCGTCCGCACCGAAGGCGCGACGATCGGCTGGACGCTCAGCGCGCTCGACACTGACGCCGGTCCGGATCCGGACATCTATTCGACGACGATCGCGCAGCTTCCGCTCGACAACAGCGATCTGATTTTCAATGTGCGTCTGCCGCGCGATTGGCCGACCGGTCTCTATCGCGTGCAGCTCACCCTCGACGGCGCGCCGCTCGCCGCCCATGAGTTCCGCATCGACGCGGGCTCGCCAACGGCGCATTGAAAAGCTCGTCGCATCGCGCGACGATGCGGACATGAAATCCTCCGCCCCGACGCTGACCGCGATCGATCCGTCGACCTATCGGCGCACGCCGTGGAAGAATGGCGGCGGCGTCACCATCGACATCGCCGGCGAACAGCGCGTTGGCGTCGAAGGCTGGAGCGGCGTCATCTGGCGCTTCGGGCGCACATCGATCGTCGAGCCCGCGCCGTTCTCCGATCTCCGGGGATATGACCGGCTGCAAGTCGTGATCGCAGGCCGCGGCCTGTCCTTGCAGACGCCTGACGGGGAGATCGACATGCGGGTCCCCTTCCGGCCGGCGCGATTCTCCGGCGACACGCCAATCGTCTCGCGCCTCGATGACGGGCCGGTGGAGGTGGTCAATCTGATCGCCGACCGGAGGATGGTCGCGATCGCTCTCGCGGTCATGGATGCAGGCAAGGAGCTGACTTTCACCTCCGGACAACATGTCGCCTACGCGCCTGGCGACCCCGCCGAATTCATCATTGACGACAGGGTCGTGTCGCTGCGGCCGGATCACGCCCTGCGCATCGAGGCGCAGAAGCCGATGCGTCTTTGCGGCGGCAGAGGCGTCTTTCTCGTCGCCAGCATCCGCTCGGCCTAACGAGCAGGCCGCTCGATCGCGCTCCGTCAATCCTTGCCGGCGTTGAGTTCCGCGACGCGCACAAGCGCCATCTCGGTCGCGCGTTCGGAAAAATCCGCGAGCAGATTGAGTTCGTCCTCGCTGTAACGCTCAAGCAACGCGCGGAACGCCTTTTCCATCGGCGCGAAATAGGCGCCGATCGCGCCGATGCGATCTTCGCGCACCGACACCAGAACCTTGCGGCGGTCACTCGGATCGGGATTGCGGGCGACAAGGCCCATCTTTTCCAGCCGGTCGATCAGCCCCGTCACCGAGCCGCTGGTGAGGCCGGTGCGCCGGCCGATCTCGCCCGCCGTCGCGGGGCCGCCCGTCAGGATCAGGTCGAGGCATTCGAGATCCGACGAATTGATCCCGACCCGGCGCGCGACCGCCTGGCTGTGCAGCACCCCGGCCGCGGACGACCGGCGGACCGCCAACCCCAGCCTTTCAGCCGCCTGCGCCCGGCCGGCTTGACTCGTTCTCTCCGACTCCATTATTCTCGTTTTCCAAGATACTTTGACCTCAAGATTATGCCCACAGGCCGATCTTCTGTCGAGGCGTCTTTCAACCCCTTGGAGGAACTGCACGTGAACATGGATATCGCCAACTCAGGCGCCGAGACGACTCAACCGCGCAAGATCGAATGGCGCGCCGAGGAAGAAGTGATGAAGTGGTATGGCTGGGGATCGGCCGTCGGAATGAGCATCCTGCTGCTCGCTGTCGGCGCGACGGCGCTGATGCTCCGGCACGCGATCTACGGCTGACTCAGCCGTTCAGGCGGCGTCGACGCGCGGCGTCAATCTCGCGATCAATTCATGCACGCCGGCCGCGCTCCGCGGCCGGCTGACGAGATGGCCCTGGATTTCCGAGCAACCGCATTCGCGAACGATCGCGAGCTGCTCGGCGGTCTCCACCCCTTCCGCCGTGGTTTCGATGTTGAGACTCGCGCCAAGCGAGGCGACCGCGCGGATGATCGTGGCGTTGTCCTTGTTGCGATCGAGATCGGCGACGAAGGAACGGTCGATCTTGATCTTGTCGAAGGGAAAGCTGCGCAAATAACTCAGCGAGGAATAGCCGACGCCGAAATCATCCATCGAGATGCGGACGCCCAGCCCGCGCAGCTCGTGCAGGATCGCAATGGTCGCTGCGTCATGGGTCATCAGCGCCGCTTCGGTGATCTCGATCTCCAGGCGTCGCGGCGGCAGACCTGACGCGGCGAGCGCGTTCATGACCAGGATTGGCAATTCGCGATTGCGGAACTGGATCGGCGACATGTTCACCGCAATCCTGATCGGATCAGGCCAATGCGCCGCCTCGGCGCAAGCGCGGCGCAACACCCATTCGCCAATCGGATTGATGAGCCCGGTCTCTTCGGCGAGCGGAATGAACTCGGCCGGCGAAACGACATCGCCATTCTGACGGCGCCAGCGCAGCAACGCTTCGAATCCCGTCAGCGCCTGATTGGCGGCGCGCACCTGCGGCTGAAAGACGAGTTCGAAATCGCCCGCCGCCAACGCCTGACGCAAATCAAGCTCGAGTTCGCGGCGCGTTTCGACGCGCGCGCCCATCTCGGACTCATAGAAGCGATAGGCGCTGCAGCCCGACGATTTCGCACGATAGAGCGCGAGATCGGCGCGCTTCATCAATTCATCAACCGCATCGCCGTCATCAGGCGCGATCGCCACGCCGACGCTGACGCCGGAATTGATCGTATGCCCCTCGATCTGGAAAGGCGCGTCGATGACTTCAATGAGGCGCTTTGCGAGCTCCTGCGCCGCTTCGCGATCGCCTTCGCGCAACAGGATCGCGAACTCGTCGCCGCCGAGCCGCGCCACCATATCATGAGCGCCGACCGCGTCGCGCAAGCGCTGCGTGACGCAGCAGAGCAGCCTGTCGCCCGTGGGATGGCCGAGCGTATCGTTGACGCTCTTGAAATGATCAAGGTCAAGACAGATCAGCGCCAGCCGTTCGCGACCGGCGCGCACGCGCACCAGATCATCCTCCAGGCGCTGCCTGAACAAGGCGCGGTTCGGCAGATTGGTCAGGGAATCATGATGCGCGAGATGAGCGATATGCTCTTCCGCCCTGCGCTTTTCGGTGACGTCCTCATGGAGCGCGACCCAGCCGCCATGGCGCATCGAGCGATAGATCACCTTGATCACGCGGCCGTCGGCGAGATCGCGATGAGCAACGAAATCGCCTGCGATCAGCCTCTCCTTGAGATCGTGCACCCGCTGTTCGGCTGTTACGTTGAGATGATTGCCGAGCCTGATGCTGTAACGCATGATCTCGGTCATGGTGACGCCGGGCTTCACGATCTCCGGCGACAGCCGATACATTTCGAGATAGCGGCGGTTGCAGACGATGAGCCGCAGCTCCTCGTCAAGCATGACCAGGCCGTGCGCCATGTTGTTGAGAGCGGCGTCGAAGCGCCGATGCTGCTCGCGCAGCGCCTCGGCCGCATGTTCGCGATCCGTGATGTCCTCGAAGGTCGCGACCCAGCCGCCATTGGCCATGGGGCTCGTCCGCACGGCGACGACACGCCCGTTCGCAAGACGGCGCTGGAAGACCGGCTCGCTGCGATCGATGACGCTCGCGATGAATTCCTGATAGATGGCGCCGGCCTCGACGCCATCCAGATGCGTGCCTCTCGCCACGCTCTGGCCGATCACGTCGCGTAACGCCATTCCCGGCCGAACCATTTCGGCGTCGAGGCCGTAAATATCGAGATAGCGCTGATTGCGGATGACGATCCTGAAATCGCTGTCATAGACGCAAAGCCCCTGCGCCATGCTCTCCAGCGTCGTATCAAGCTGGAGATTCATTTCCTGCAAGGCGGAGACGGCGGCGGCGCGCTCGGCTTCGAGACGACGGCGCGCCGTCACATCCTCAAAGGTCGCGATCCATCCGCCATCGGCAAGATTCGACACCGCGACCTCGATGATCCGCCCATCCGCCATCTGCTGATCATAGGAGCCCGGCCCAACGCCCGCGATCGTCGCAAGGCGGCGCTTCACCAGCTCATCGGGCGTCAGGCCGGGATAGACGCCCCGCGCGACGCCATGTTCGAAGATTTCCCGCAAGGTGACGCCCGGCTTCACGACATCGGCGTCGGCGCGAAAAATCGAGACATAGCGCTCGTTGCAGACGATCAGACGATGCTCCGCATCGAACATGCACAGGCCTTGCGACATGTTGTTCAGCGCAGCGTCGAAGCGCCGATGCTGCTCACGCAATTCGGCTGCGGCTCGCTCGCGGCTGGTCACATCCTCGCAGATGATGATCCAGCCGCCCTCGGGAAGCTGATGCTTGTGGACGGTCAGGCAACGCCCGTCGGCGAGCCTGCGAAGATGAGAGTCGGACTCATACAAGCGCTCATGTGAATCCCGATAAAGCTCATCCGCAGTGATATCCTGATAGACGCCATGCCTGACGCAATAATCGGTGACGTCGCGAAGGCTGACGCCCGGGCGGATGATCGCCGGATCGAACCCGTACAGGCTGAGGTAGCGATCGTTGCGGATCACGAGAGTTTCGTTCGCATCGTAGAGCGCGAAACCCTGCGGCATCGACTTGAGAATCTGATCGAAGCGCCTGGCTTTCCGGCGCAACTCCTCTCCCGGCGGCTCGCGCTCCGTCATATCCTGGCAGACCGCGACCCAGCCGCCCCGAGCCATCGGGCGAAATCTCGCAAGGATGCGGCGCCCGTCGCACAATGCGTACCGCTCATCAAAGGCCGCGCCGCTTGCAAACCCGATCTCGCATCGGCGGCGCAGCTCCTCGCACGCCAAAGCGTCGAGCGCGCCGCGCCATGCGATCAGCGCAAGAAGGTCGCGCCAGGGCAAACCCGCCGGCGCCGCCTCCGCCGGCAGGTCATGGAATTCAAGAAAGAGCGGATTCGCAAAAGCGAGACGCCCCTGGTCGTCGAGCGCCCAAATCCCGTCAGGGGCCGCCGCAATAGCGGCTTCGCGGATGTCGAACGCCGGCGTCGACGGAATGTCTGCGCCTGATGGTTCGAACAAGATCGCGGCTCGCGTCGAATTCACTTGGTTGACAGGTCCTCACCAACCGCAACCTATGCCCCGGAACCTCAAATTCCTCGTTAAAGCGAGAGGGGTAAAATTGTTTCTGACGAGCGCCGGCGTCGATCGATGCGTAACGGTCAGCTAAAATTTTGATTCAAATTGTCACTGACGGTAGGGAAGGCGCTGCGTCGATCAGTCCGCGCGTTCCGCCAGCAGGCCGTCGATCGCGCCGATCGTCGAGAGGAAGCTCAGGCCGGTGTGATAGCCCGGGTCAAGGTCGGGCGTCGCGGGAGCATGATCGACGGGGCCCACCGCGTTGCGCATCTGATAGGCGAGCGAGGCGTCGTCTCGCCAGTAGAAGCGGAAGAACGCCTCATGCGTCCGCCGCCAGATCTCCAACGCTTCGGGCTCGCGCGTCTCGCGATAGAGCAACGCCGCCGTTCGCATCGCTTCAGGCAATGACCACCAGGGGCAAAGGTCGCTCTCGGGCGCAAGCGTCGCAGCGCTGAGGCCAAGAACAAGGCCAGGCTCGCGGAAACCGGCGTGAAAGGATGATTTCACGATCAGGCTGAGATTGCGCAACAATTCCCTGTTATTGCGCGCCGCATGGCATTCCAGCGCGAAGCCGACGAATTCGATGGCGTGGCCGGGATTGCAGCGGTCACGACCGGCGCGATCGCGCAGCAGGCCATAAGCACGCGCAGCGGCGCTCCGCTCCAGATGACGCTCGACAATGCGCGCGACGAAGCGGTTCGAAAACGACGCCTCGTGCTCGAAGCCAAGATCGCGCAGCAGAGCCGATGCGCTCATCAGGATCATGCGCGGTCCATACTCCTCGGCGTCCGTCGCGGGCGCGCCCAGCGCAAAGTCGCGCTTCTCGTCTATCATGAAGCGGCCTTGCTCCACCGCTTCGACGATAGAGGCGAGATCGCTGAGATATTTCGAGGTCGAAGCCGGATCGAACTTCATCGACGCGATCAGCAGCCCCTTGGCGACGAAAATATCGCTGTACGAAAAGAGATCGCCAGCCGGGCTCCGCGGCGACGGTTTTCCGTCAGAGCCGGGAATGATCGGCGCGAGATCAACATTATAGGTGAAATAGGCGTGACCGTCGCGCGCCCATAGCGACGCCAGCGCGCGATAGAGTGGCTCGGCAACCGCGAACAAAGGCTTCGATAGTTCCGGCGCTTCGCGCTCAAAGAATTGCGCATGCCGCATCAACGCTTCGAGGCCGCGCCCCTGAATCCAGCCATAGAGGATATCGGGCGCGCGCCAGCCGTCGCCGGCGTCATAGTCCTGCAATGTGATGCTATTCTGCTTGGTGTTAAGAAAGGCGGCATGCAGTGTTGGCCGCGCCAGCATCCACTCCAGCGTCTTCCTGATGACGCGCACATAGATGTCGCGCGCCTCGCGCAGGAAATCCCCGGTGTCGCTCATGGATAGCTCCGTGCGGCTGTCGCGCGCTCCTCAAGCTCCGCCGCAAGTTCGACCGCCGCGTCGGCGAGTTTTTCTGCTGCGCCTGGCGCGAATGTCGCGGGCATGCCGTAATAACGATGCGCTTCGTCGATCTCGTAACCGCCATGCGGGAATTCGGACGCTGGCGCGATATAGCCGGGGCAGCCGTCGCAGAAACCAATGACGATTGTATCGGGATCGTTCAGCCGCGCGCGGATCGATATCGCCGTCTCCGCGAAGATTTCGCCTGGCAACGCGACGATGCGCTTGCCGCCCCATGTCATGACGGTCACGCGCGCCGGCCACGGATGTAGCGGCTCGTCCGTGCGCGTTTCCGCCCATGCGATCCATTCGGCGAGCAGCGCGCGCCGCGCAGAGTCGGCGATCTCGAACTCTCCACGCCACTGTGCAGCGAGCGCTTGCTGAGTCTCCATTTCCCTTCGCGCAAGCCCCAGTTCGATCGCCCTGCTGGCGACAGCGGTTGCGCCATGTGTGATCACGAGAGGCGCAGACAACACACTGCCCGCGATGCGCGAAGCTGTGCGCGCCGCGGCCTCGAATGTCCGATCCGGATTCGCGGCAAGACTGATCGAGGCATGCGCGGAATGCCCCGTATTGGCGTCAGCCGCGCAGCCTGTCAGAAATACCACGACGGCGCCGGGATGCGCAGCCTCCAACTGCTGGCGAACGAACCCGGGATAGTCGGCGGTCCACAGGAGATTGTCAGCGCCAAGCACGACGGGATGGCAGGCATAGGCCGTGACGATGGCGATCCGCGCGCCGTCTTCAGCTTCAAAACGCATCACCGGGAGATGCGCGTCGACAAGCCCACCTGCATGCCGTCTGTTGCGCGCGATATCGGGATCAGCGCCCAATCCGAACAGAATTCGCGCAGGTTTTTGATTGGCGACCGCCCGATCTATCGCCGCGACGCAGGCCGTCTCCAGTTGCGTGATGTAATCTTCATCGACGCGTCCGCCAATGCGGCCGGGCATGCAGGCTGGCCCGCCATGGGTATGCAACGCCGCGACGATGATGCGATCAGCATCGAGCGACGCTTGTGCGCGAATTCGCTCGCAGCTTCCTTCATGGAGGCCGATCACATCAGCGCAGACGATCGCCGTGTCGTCGACCGCGATGGCGCGCACGGTCAGCGCGTCATGCGCTCCCTGAGCGGGCTTTGCGCGCGCTGCGAATCCGGCCATCGCGAGCCCCGCCGGCGGCGTCACATCGATGATCGCCGCGCCGACCCGCATGTCTCAATCGATCTCGCGACCGCCAACGAAAACGGATTGGATGTCGAGCGTTTCGTCGCCGGGCGACCATCGAAACATGATCAGATCGGCAGGAGCGCCAATAGCGAAGGCGCCACGTCCGCCAATGATTTTTCCGGGATTGGTCGCGGCAAGCCGCAGCGCGTCGGCGAGAGAAAGACCCGCCATGCGCGCCGCAATCGCGACATTGTCCTTCAGCGATCGCGCGGCGCCGGCGAGATAGGGCGTGCCGGGAATGCCAAGCCTGCCGTCAGCGCTGAGTTCGACGCGCCCGCCGATCGCCTGTTCGTAGATTCCCGACGGCTTGCCGCCGAGCGCGGTCACATCGGACACAAGGATCGCGCGATCGAGCGATTTCGCGCGCAGCATCGCGGTGAAAGCGTCCGCCGGCAGATGATGCCCGTCGGCGATAAAGGTCGCGGTGAGGCGATCTTCCGCGAGTTGCGCCCAGATGAAGTTGGGATGGCGCGGGAGATTCGCCGCGGCGCCATTGCCGAGATGGGTCGAGAGCGAGGCGCCTACTGCAGCGGCGGCGCGGATCTGATCAGCGCTTGCATGGGTATGGCCGATCGAAACCCGAATTCCCCTCGCGACAAGCGCGCTAATGAAATCAGGCGCCTCGTCGAAATGCGGAGAGAGCGTGACGAGGCCGACAAGCCCCTCACCCACAACCCGCCACCGCTCCACTTCAGCGAGATCGGGCGCCCTCACCCATTCGCGGGGATGGGCGCCGCGCGGACCATCCTCAGCAGAGAGAAACGGCCCTTCGACATGGACGAACGGAATCATCCGAGCCGTCGTCTCATCCGCGCGCCGCGCTTCGGCGATGGCGCGTAATGCCGCAACAATACGCTCTTCGCTCGCAGTGATCAGCGTGGGTAAAAACGTCGTCACGCCGACGCGACGCATCGCGGCTGCGAGAGCGATCACCGTCTCGGGCGCGAGCGCGCCGTCATTGAGATCATGGCCGTCGTAACCGTTGACCTGAAGGTCGATCAGGCCGGGCGAGATGAAATGATCGATGTCGTGGCCGCTTGGCTCGATCGCCGCGATGCGTCCATTAGCGACACTGATTTCGACAGGTTGCCCCGTCGCGGGATCGCGGCCGACAAGCATCGTCACAGCGCGCGCACCCGCTCGCGGAACCTGTCGATGAAACGCGCATTGGCTTCATCTCCATCAGGCGCATTGCCGCTGCGCCAGACCGGCGGCTCCAGCCCACGCGCGGCGAGTTTCGCCACGGTGCGCAATATAAGGCAATTGAGCGCAAATGCGTTGGCGAAAGTCGACACCGCTGCGATCGGCTGGCCGACGCCGGGAATCTCCATCACGGCGTCGCCGATCGGCACCTTCACATCGATGGCGATGTCGACGATGTCGTGCAAATTCTGCTTCGTGGGATGGCGCGCGGGATGATCGAGCGACGTGCTCTCGGCGTGCCGGCGTGAACTCACGCCAATCACGAAGACGTTGCGGCGCTTCGCCTCCAGCGCCGCATCGATGAGCGCGGCGTTGATGCCGTAGGCGTTGGTGAGCAGCAGAAGATCGCCCTCGCCCAGTCGCCGGTCGGCGATGACGAGCTTGCCATAGCCCGGCGTGCGCTCCATCGCCATGGAGCGCAGCGCGCCGTTGGACAGCAGCGTGCCTTCATCGAGGATCGCCGACACATGCATCAGCCCGCCGGCGCGAAAGAAAATCTCCTGCGAGGCGAGATTGGAATGGCCGCCGGGGCCGAACACATGGATCAGACGATCCGCGGCGATCTGATCGGCGAGCTTCTCGGCGGCGCGATCGAGCGCATCGCGCTCCTCGATCTCGATCGCTTTCATCAGCGTCGTGACGCGCTCAAAATAAGTCGCGCACAGAAGGTCCGCGTCGATCTCAGCCATTGGGGTTTGACCCCGCATCGAGATAGAGCGCGCAGGCGGGATGCTTGCGCAGCGCGGTCGCCGGACAAGCCTCGCCCATGGGATCGTTCAGCGCGCGACGCACCGCTTCGCGCTTCGCCTTTCCCGGCACGACGCAGAACAACCTGTCGGCGTCGAGCAGCCGCGGGATGGTCAGCGTGATCGCCGTTTCCGGCACATCGGCGAAGGTTGCAAAACATTCATCGTCCACCTGCTGCTGACGGCAGACATCGTCGAGTTCCACCACCTTCACATCGAGCGGATCATCGAGATCAGCGACAGGCGGATCATTGAAGGCGAGATGACCATTCACGCCGATGCCAAGACAGACGATGTCGATCGGCGCCGCGCGCAGACGCCCGGCGTAGTCGCTCGCAGTTGCAGCGGGGTCATCGCCGGGCTCGATCAGGTGAATGGCGCCGAAGGGCAGCCGATCGAAAATATGCGCGCGCAACCAGAGACCGAAGCGCTGCGGGGCGTCAGTCGCCAATCCGATATATTCGTCCATGTGGAAGGCTTCGACTTTGGCCCAGTCGATGTCAGGCTCTCGCGCCAGGGCCGCGAGCATCTCCTGCTGACTCGGCGCCGCAGCAAAAATGATGCGCACGGTTTTCTGCGACGCGAGTCGATGGCGCAATTCGGCGGCGACATCGCGCGCCGCGGTGGCTCCCATCTCGGCGCGCGTTGCGAAGACCCTGATCTCAGGCGTTCGCGCATTCACAGGGGCCATCCGCACCGACATTTCCGCATCCTGATCCCGCGGCCCGTCTACCCGCGCCGCATCGAACGGACTCTTTCCTGCAACCGGTTGCGCGTCAAGCGCGGACCTGTACCATGCCATAAGCCGGCCGGCGCATGATCGCGGCCGGCGCGGCCAGCCGATCGGGGGGCGCATGAAGGAAAAGGCCACGACGCCGCGCGGCGAGGCGCCCACCATCAGCCGGGTAGCGGCCGAAGCCGGCGTGTCACGCGCGACAGTCTCGCGCGCTTTCACGCGGCCCGAGATCCTGAGCCCGCAGACAGTGGCGCGCGTCCAGGAGGTCGCGGCGCAGCTGGGCTATACGCCCAACCAGGTGGCGCGCGCGCTTTCGACCGGTCGCCACGGCAATTTCGCGCTGATCGTGCCCGATGTGGCCAATCCATTTTTTCCGCCCTTGATCCGCGCGGCGCAGAAGCGCGCCGATCAGTCGGACTTCTGTCTCTTCCTCGGCAATTCCGATGAGGACCCCGATCTTGAGGACAAGCTGCTCGGCCGCTTTCTCGGGCAGGTGGAGGGCGTCGTCCTCGCTTCGTCGCGGCTCGACGACGCGCAGATCCGCCGCCACGCCGAGCGCAAGCCGCTGGTGCTGATTAATCGCGATGTGGCGGGCATTCCCCGCGTGCTGATCGACAGCGCAAGCGGCGTGCGCGCCGCTGTCGAACATCTCGCGGGCCTCGGCCATCGCCACATCGTCTATGTCAGCGGACCGGCCGCCTCCTGGTCGAACCGCCAGCGGCGGCAGGCGCTTCGGCAGGCCTGCACCGCGGCAAAACTCACGGCGTCCGCGGTGGCGGCGCAACGCCCCACTTTCGAGGCGGGATTGAAATCAGCAAAAGCCGTCGCCGCCACCGGCGCGACCGCCGCCGTCGCCTTCGATGAGGTTGTCGCGCAGGGGCTTCTGGCCGGGCTTTCCGGAATCGGCATCGACGTTCCCGGCCGCTTCAGCGTTGTCGGCTGCGACGACGTCATCGGCGCGACCACCTCGCCGCCGATGACCACCGTCTCCAACCGTTCAGCCGAAGCAGGCGAAGCGGCGATGGCGCTCCTGCTCGATGTGCTGCGCACGCGGGCGATCCGCGACGTGCGCTATGTGCTCGACACCCATCTCGTTGTGCGCGGCTCGACCGGCCGGGCGCCGGGGCGATCCAAGTCTTCTTGACACGAAACCGGTTGCACAGCACGTTTCAGGTCTCGCGGCGGTCATCGGGAGGGAGCGATGGACATCAGGGGTTTGAGGTCGACGCGCGGAATTCGCGCAGGCGTTGCGGTCGCGGCGCTGGTTTTCGCGGCCCTCGCCGGACCGGCGCGCGCGCAGGAAATCACGGTGTGGAGCGGGTATCCCGAGATGGAGCCGTTCTACAAGCGCGTCGCCGAAGGCATGAAGGCGAAATATCCCAACCTCAAGGTCAATGTGCAGGCGATCCCGCTGCGCGAGCATGAGAAGCGCATGGCGCTGGCCTTGCCGTCGAATTCCGCCGGCGACATTCTCGAAATCCAGCTTGGCAGCGCGCAGCGCTATCTCGAAGCAGGCCTGCTGAAAGAGGCGCCGGCCGCCGTCGCGTCCTTTGTGAAGGACCCCGCGAATTTCGACGCCTTCTTCAGCAATGAAGCGACGTTCGAAGGCAAGGTGTCGGCCGTGCCGCTGTTCCGCGGCCAGGGCTCGCTCTTCTACAACACCGAGATGTTCGCGGCTGCAGGTCTCAGCGGACCGCCGAAGACGATGGCGGAATATAGCGAGTTCGCGAAGAAGCTCACGCAGCGCGACGCGTCGGGCAAGGCGACGGTCAGCGGCTGGAGCTTGCGCCTCAGCGGCGGAGGTCAAGGCATCGCGGAGAAATTCGCGATCAACATGTTCCAGTTCGGCGGCAGCCTTCTGACGAAGAAGGGCGACAAGTGGCAGGCGAGTTTCGCCAATGAGGCCGGTCGCAATACGCTGAAGCAGTATCTCCAGAGCATCTACGTCGACAAGACCGTGACGCCCGAGATGCCCGCCGACGCGGACGCGTTCGAGCGCAAGCAGACCGCGATGTTCATTCGCGAATCCTGGGTCGTCGGCGACATCGCAACGAAGGCGCCTGATCTGAAATATGCGACGGCGCCGCTGCCGCGCGGATCGATCGTCGCAACCGTCCATCTCTGGACGCCAAGCACCGGCGCGAAGGCGGAAGCAGCGTGGGCTTTCGCCATGGCCGCGAATGAGCCGCAAAATCTGTCGTGGCTGCTGGAGAATGTCGGCTGGCTGCCGAACCGCAAGGTCGATCTCTCCGCCATCATCAAGGCGAAGCCGGCCTTCGGCGCGTTCGTGAACTATCCCAAGGAGTATGGCTTCTTCACGCTGCCGGCGATCGGGCCGATCGATGAAATCCTGACGCGCATCGCCGCCCGTCTCGTCGCCGGCTTCGGCGATCCCGAGCTCGTCAAGAGCGACGACAAGATCGACGCTTTCCTCAAGGCGGCCGCCGCCGAGACCGACGGCATCCTGCAGCGCGAGGGATTGCTGGCGAAATGACGGATCGGAGCGCGGCGGCTCTTGCCGCGCTCCGATAATTTCAGCCGATGCTGCAGCGCCGGAAGTTTTTGTTTGCGATTCTGGCGCTGGCGCCGACGCTGGCGATCTACGCCTGGGTGCGCGTTTATCCCATCGGGGACGTGCTCCGGCTCAGCCTCTATCAATGGAATCTGCTGTCGCGAAACAAGCCGTTTATCGGGCTTGAGAACTTCCGCGCGCTCCTCGACGACCAGCTCTTTCTCGACGCTATCACCAACACATCGATCATCGCTTTCGGCATTCTCGCCATCACCATTCCGCTGGGAATGGGGCTTGCGATGCTGATCCATGCGCGCGCGGCATCACGCCTCTCCGGCTTCTACGAGACCGCGATTTTCCTGCCGCATGTCGCCTCGCTCGTGCCCGCAGCGATGGCGTGGAAATGGATCTTCGATGCGCGGCTTGGCCCGCTCAACGCGTTGCTCGGCTGGTTCGGCGTTCAGCCGAAAGCGTGGCTGTTCGATCCCGTACTGGCCGTCGTCTGCATCATCGTGCTCGGCGCGTGGCAGGCGCTCGGATACGCCGTGCTGATCTTCCTCGTCGGCATCAAGAACCTGCCGACGGCGCCTTACGAGGCCGCCAAGATCGACGGCGCCTCGCCCTGGCAGTCCTTCCGCTATATCTCGATCCCGCTCTTGAAGCCGATCACGCTCTATGTCTCGGTGGTGACGCTCGTCGCCGGCTTCAACGTCTATGCCCAGGCTTTCGTGCTCGCCTCGGATTCGCAGGGCGCGCCCGGCCGGCTGGTGCGTGTGCTCGTGCTCGACATGATGGAGAACAGTTTCCGCAATTATCGCTTCGGCTATGCGGCGGCAGAGGCTGTGGTGCTGCTTCTGGTCGTGCTGTCGCTGACGGCTATTCAGTTCGGCTTGCTTCGCGAGCGCGGAGGCCGCGCATGAGCGACGCCGCAACTTCCCGATCCTCTGCGCTTTCGCCTGCGACGCGACAGCGTGTGACCGACCTCGCGATCGACGCGGTGCTTCTGATTTTCAGCCTCGCGATGCTGCTGCCTCTGTTCCTGCTCGTGGCGAACGCGTTCAAGAGCCCGCAGGAGCTGCTGCAATGGCCGCCGACCATCCTGCCGCGCGCCGGCACGCTCGATAATTTCCGCAGCGTGATCGGCGACACGCCTTTGCTGCAATGGGTGCTGAACAGCTTCCTGTTCGCGATCCTTTCGACCATTGCGATCGTCGCGACATCGGCGATCTCAGGCTACGTCTTCGGCAAGTTCCGCAACCGGCTGATCAACGCTTTGTTCGCGATCATTCTTGCGACGGCGATCGTGCCGTTCGAAGTCTATATGATCCCGCTTTATTTCAACGTGCAGAAGCTCGGGCTGCTCAATTCGATCTGGGGATTGTTGATCGGCTATCTCGTGATGAGCTTCGGAATCTTTCTCATCCGGCAATATGTCATTGCGACCATTCCCGATGAGCTGATCGAGGCGGCGCGCATCGACGGCGCGGGGGAATTCTGGATCTTCTGGAAGGTGATTGTGCCGCTGCTGCGCGGCCCCCTCGGCGCGCTCGCCGTTCTCGCATTCTTTCAGGCCTGGACCGCATTCGCCTGGCCGCTGATCATCGCGACGACGAAGGAGTCCTACACGATCGAGGTCGGGCTCGCGCTGTTCCAGACCGGCTTCACCGTCGATCTCGGGAGATTAAGCGCGGCGGCGGCGCTGGTGCTGGTCCCGAGCGTCACTTTGTTCGCGGTGCTCAGGCGTAATTTCGTTCAGGGCGTCGCGAGCACCGGCTTCCGGGAATAGGTCGAGAACAGCGCCTGTCGCGCTAGCGATGATGGCAGGCGACCGATCGTCCATCGCCACGCTCCGTCAACTGCGGATCATCCTTGCGGCACAACTCCGTCGCAAGCGGGCAGCGCGGATGAAAGGCGCAGCCGCCGGGCTTGTTCGTGCCGCTCGCGACGTCATCATTCCGCGCCGAGAAGCCGCGGCGCCTGCGCGGATCCAGCGATGGCGCCGAACCCATCAGCAGCTCGGTGTAGGGGTGCAAGGGCTGAGCGAAGATCAGCTTCGCCGGCGCGATTTCGACGATACGGCCGAGATACATCACCGCGACGCGATGCGAAACATGCTCGACGACGCCGAGGTCATGGGAAATCATGAGATAGCTGACGCCGAGATCGCGCTGGAGATCGGCAAGCAGGTTCAACACCTGCGCCTGTACGGAAACATCAAGCGCCGACACTGGCTCGTCGCAGATCAGAATGTCGGGCTTCAACGTCAGCGCCCGTGCGATGCCGATGCGCTGACGCTGGCCACCGGAGAATTGATGGGGATAAAGCTTCGCTTGATCGGGGCGCAGGCCGACACGGCTCATCAGCGAGGCCACCTGTTCCGTGCGCTCACGCATCGTTCCCACGCCATGGATGTCGAGCGGCGCGCGAATAGCGTCACTCGCCGAACGACGCGGGTTGAGCGAGGAGAACGGGTCCTGAAAAATGATCTGCATGCGCCGCCGCGACGCGCGCGGTCGCGTGCGGCCTGACGCAATCATCTCTTCGCCATCGAGGCGCATGCGCCCTGAGATCGCCGCGACAAGTCCCATGAGCGCCAGACCCGTCGTCGATTTTCCGCAGCCGGATTCGCCCACGAGGCTCAACGTTTCCCCGCGTTGAATGTCGAAGCTGACGCCATCGACGGCGCGCACAGTTCCGACCTGACGGCGCAGAACGCCGGCGCGGATCGGAAAATGCACATGCAAATTCTCGACCGTGAGAAGCGGCGCGCGATCCTCAGCCAACCGCGACCTCCCAGCAGGCGGCGAAATGGCCCCGGCGCTTTTCCTCATAGGGCGGGCGCTCCGACCTGCAGCGCGCGACTGCGCGCGGACAGCGCGGCGCAAAAGCGCAGCCAGGCGGCAGATTCCACATGGCGGGAACGGCGCCGCTGATGTCGGTCAATCGCTCCTGCTGAGGTCGTCCGGGGACGGAACGCGGAATCGCGCCCATCAGCGCAACGGTGTAGGGATGCAGCGGTTGATCGAAGAGATCGAACACACTCGCCTGTTCGACCGGCCGGCCCGCATACATCACGACGACGCGATCCGCGACTTCAGACACGACGCCGAGATCGTGGGTGATCAACAAATGCGCCGCGCCCAGCCTTCGCTGAAGGTCGGAGATCAATCCCAGAATCTGCGCCTGGATCGTGACGTCGAGCGCCGTCGTCGGCTCATCCGCGACGATGATCTGCGGCTCGCAGGCAAGCGCGAGCGCGATCATCGCGCGCTGGCGCATGCCGCCTGACAGTTCATGCGGATATTGCCTCGCTCGCCGTTCCGGATCCGGCATGCGCACAAGGCGCAGCGTTTCCAGCGCGCGCTCCCAGGCGCCAACGCCGCCGCGATGACGGCGCACAGACTCCGCGATCTGTTCGCCGACCGTCATCACCGGATTGAGCGCTGTGAGCGCATCCTGGAAGATCATCGCGATACGATCGCCGCGCAAATCCTCGATCTCGCGCAGAGGCATCGCGTTGAGATCGCGACCCTCGATCTTGATCTCGCCACCCGTGACGCGCGCGCCCTTCGGCAAAAGGCCGAGCAAGGAGAGCGCGGTCATCGACTTGCCGCATCCGGATTCGCCGACCAAGCAAACGGTCTCGCCCGGCGCCACAGACAGCGACATGCCGGAGACCACGACAAAGGCGCCCGCATCGCTGTGGATACGGATTTCGAGATCTTTCACCCCAAGCGCAGGCGCATTCGCTACGCGACGAATCTTGCCAACGCTGGAGGTCTGGTCAGTCCGTGGCGCCGTCAAGATTGCCAACCATGAAGCCGTAGTCGCCGGATTCAACGATGTTGCGCGTGAGATGCTGCATGATCATCACGCCGTTCTCGTAAGGCGTCGGAATCTCCTCCAGCGTCTCGAACGTGTAGGGGCTGACCACGCGACCAAGAAGCTGGCCGCCCTTGATCGGCTCGCCGTTGGCGGGACACAGCGGCTCCAGCCAACCGCCCTGCGTCGGTCTGATTCCGGCGAGTTCGTTGACGACGATCTGCTTCGACGGCGCCTTCGCCTCACCCGGAATGACGCCCTTCAGCCGCAGCATGTTCAACATCCCAGCGACGGTGCGCTCGACATAGGGCGTCTGATCGACAATGCCGCCGCCGAGCTCGATCACGCAGCAGGGAATCTTGCGCCTGTCGAGCGTGACGGCCTTCGTGGTGCCTGAGAACACCGTGCCTTCTTTTCCCTGCGTTGGCCGATAAAGAATCTTCGACCCGAAGGCGCGGGATAGATGTTCGTCATTCCAGATATAGACATAATCGACGGTCGGCCGATCGGTGCCGGCGTGCAGATCGATATGGATGTCGATCTTCTCGAGAAATTCGCGCGTGATCGCGGCCGCAAGCTGCTGGGTGTAATTGCCCTTCACATCGCCCGGAAATTCACGATTGAGATTGAGTTCGTCGATCGGCGTGAAACGATGATTGACGGCGAAGGCGCGCACATTGGCCACAGGCAGGAACAGGATTCGCCCCTTCAGTGGCATCGACTTCAGCACGCGATAAAGTTCAAGGATCGCCTGCGAGCCCGTATTCTCATTGCCATGGATGCAGCCACTGACGCCGATCGTCGGACCATCCTGCTCGCCGACAAGCTCATGCAGGAAGAGCACGGCATCACTGCCATCGGCATGGGTGGTGAATTTCGGGCGATGCAGCGTGGCTGACTTGACCATGGCTTCAGTCCTCTTCGAAATATCGGGATGCTCAGTTCTTGCCGCCTTGTCGCGACAGATGTTTGGGGTCGAGCGCATCGCGCAGGCCATCGCCGAGCAGATTGAAACCCAGCACGGTGAGCATGATGGTCGCCCCCGACACGATCGAAAGCCAAGGCTGATCGCGAATGAATCGCGTGCCATAGGCGAGCGTCCAACCCCAGGTCGGCGTCGGCGGCGGCAATCCGAAACCGAGGAAGCTCAGAGCGGACTCCGCGATCACGGCCGTGCCAAGACCAAGCGACGCCAGCACGATGATAGGTCCCAGCGCATTCGGCAGAATCTCGCGAAACAGGATGCGCGCATGGCTCGCGCCAAAGGCTTTCGCGGCCATCACATAGTTCTGCTCGCGCAGCACGAGCGTCGATGCGCGCACCACGCGCGCATAGTCCGTCCAGGTCACGACGATGATCGCGATCGCGACATTGACGACACCGGGCCCGAGCACGGCGACGATCGCGAGCGACAGCACGATCGCGGGGAAGCCGAGAAAGATGTCAGCGATCCGCATCAGAATATGATCCGTCCAGCCGCCGAAATACCCCGTCAGCAACCCGACCGTCGCGCCAATCGCGGCGGCGACCGAAACCGACAGCAAGGCGATGCCAAGCGAAACGCGCGCGCCGAACACCAGTCGCGACCAGAGATCGCGGCCAAAATTGTCGGTGCCAAGCCAGTGCTGGATGCCTGGCCCGGCGAAGCGGTTGCGCATGTCCATCTGCTCGACGCCATGCGTGGCGATCGCGGGCGCGAAGAGCGCACAAAGCACGATCGCGAGAGAGATCAGCGCGCCGAGCATAAGAGAAGGGCTTCGTAACCAGCGCGCGCTCATCGCCTTACCCAAGACGCACGCGCGGATCGACTGCGGCGTAAAGCAGGTCGACGATGAGGTTCACGATCGCGAAGATCAGCGCGAAGCTGAGCGCAATGCCCTGAATCAAAGGCAGATCGCGCTGCGCGATCGCGGCGACGGTGAGCTGGCCAAGGCCTGGCCACGCGAAAATCGTCTCCGTCAACACCGCGCCGCCGAGCAGCGCGCCAAAGCGCAGGCCGATGATGCTGAGGACGGGGAGAAGCGCATTGCCGAGCGCATGGCGCCAGATGACGCGCGGCCGCCGCAGCCCCTTCGCATAGGCGGTGCGGACGAAATCCTCCTGCAGCACATCGATCATCGAAGCGCGCACAAGCCGGCTGATCACGGCGGCGGAGTTGGCCGCGAGCGCGAAGGCGGGCAACGCGATGTGGCTCAAGGCGTCGGCGAGAGCTGCGGGACGGCCTGTAAGCGTAGAGACAATCGCAGGGGCCAAAGGTTCGCCGCGCCCGACCGCCGGCGCCCATCCGAGCTTCACGGCGAAGGCGAGCATCAGGAGAAGGCCCAGCCAATAAACCGGCATGGAGACGCCAAGCTGCGCGAACAGCATCGCGCCCGTATCAACAAGGCTTCCCTGCCGCACGGCGGCGGCGACGCCCAGCGCAAGGCCGATCGCGGTCGCAAGCAGCAGCGCGACGACGGCGAGTTCGATCGTCGCAGCGAGGCGACCCGCGATGATGTCGGCCACCGGCGCGTTCTGGAAGATCGAACGCCCCATGTCGCCGCGGAGCAGCGACGCGTAATAGTCGAGCAATCTCACATGCCAGGGCTGGTCGAGCCGCAGCGCGGCGCGCAGGCTCGCGATCGCGTCAGGCGACGCTTCCTGCCCGAGAAGCACCGAGGCGGGATCGCCGGGGATGATCAGCAGCAATGCAAATGTCACTGCGACCATTCCCGCGATCATCGGGATGAGCAGCAGGAGCCGGCGTATGACATAGGCGAGCATACGGCGGCTCTCGTCCGCTCAGTCGTTGAAGCCGATCAGCCCACGCAGATTTCCGCGCGGCGTCGCCTGCACCGTCAACGGCAGCTTCCTGGAATAAAAGAGCTGATAGCCCTGATCCGAAATGATGTAATAAGGCAGCTCTTCCGCGAGGATCGTCGCCGCCTTGCGATAGGCTGCGGCGCGCCCTGCCTGATCGAGCGCCGAGCGGCCCTCCTGCAACGCCGCATCGACTGCAGGATTGGAATAGCCGCCCCAGTTGGTCGAGCCGCCAGTCGTCAACTGCGCAAATAGCAACCGATCGGGATCGACGATATTCAACCAGCCCAGCAGCGCGATCTGATGCTGGCTCTTCTGGACATAGTTGGTGGAGAAGGACGGCCAGTCCGTGATCTGCGCCTTCGCTTCCACGCCGGCCTCACGGAAAATCGCCTGCATGAACTCCAGCGTCTGCACGCGATTGGGGTCTTCGCTGTGGGTCGAGAGCGTCAGCGCAAGCTTCTTGCCGTCCTTCTCCAGAATCCCGTCCTTGTTCTTCTTCCAGCCCATCTCGGCGAACAGAGCAGCGGCGCCTTTCACATCGAAGTCCGGCTGCTTGATGCTGGCGGAATAGGCCCAGGACGATGGCAGCAGAACCGAATTCGCGACCTGATCGACGCCGCGATAGATGTCATCGACGATCGTCTTCTGATCGACGAGCATGCCGAGCGCCTTGCGCATCTTCGGCTCGGCGAGCAGCGGGTCTCTGGCGTTGAAATTGAGATAGGTGACGCCGAGACCGGCGGTCACAACAGCGCCGAAGCGCTGATCCTTGGCGAGGCGGGCAATATCCTGCGGCGAAAGGGGCGACTGGATCGCGTCGAGGTCGCCGGCCTCAAACGCTTGTGCGCGCGATGTATTATCGCCAATGATCTTGAGCGTCAGCCTCTGCACCTTCGGCGCGCCGGCCCAGTAATTCGGATTGGCTTCAAGAGCGATCTCGCTGCCACGCGTCCAGGACACGAGCTTCATCGGTCCTGAACCAACTGGCTTCAGGCCGATATCCTGTCCGGACTCCACGAGCTTCTTCGGCGTGACGCCAAGATCGAGATAGGTGAGCAGCGGCGCATAGGGTGCAGACAAAGTGAACTTGACCGTCTGCGCGTCAACAGCCTCGATCGACGTGATCGGCGTATAAAGCGCGCGCTGCGGCGCGTTCATCGATGGATTGAGCAACGTCGTATAGGTGAAGACGACATCATCCGCCGTCAGAGGCGAACCGTCGGAAAATTTGAGCCCCGCGCGCAGCTTGAATATCCAGGTCTTGGGGTCGGGCGTCGTCCAGCTCTCGGCAAGGTCGGGCTTTGGCTCCAACGTCGGCGTCAGATGCACCAGCCCGGCATAGATGAGATCGGTCGTGCGATAGGCGGTGGTGTCGCGCGTGAGCCGCGGATCGAGCGTTCCGGCGTCAACATCGGTTCCGATCACCACGGGCTTTGCGGTCTGGGCGCGGACGGCCGTTGTGAAAGGCGCGGCGAGCGCGAAAGCCGCGACGAGAGCAAGATGCGTTTTTTTCATCGGCATGGTCCCCTCTTCCTGCGTGATGAAGCCTGATGCGTTTATGCGGCGTCGGTCGCCCTCCTCGCGACTGCGACGTTTTCACCTTTGGCGACTTTCGATCTCCTCAATTGCGCGAGTTGAGGCGCGAGGCTCGTTTCGAGCGCGCCGGGATCAGGCGCATGGCGATATTCGAAGCAATTGACGCCCGGCGGCGCAAGCCGCGCCACATGATCGGCGCCCGATGCGAACACGACGACGTCGCTCTCGGCCAGCGTGGCGGCGAGATCTGGCGCCGACGACCAGGTGGTGACGATCGATGCGACATGCGGTGCGAATTCGCGAATGCTCGGCCGCATGATGGCGATGTAATCCTTGAAGTGAGTCACGGCGGCGATCCGCACGCGCGGGTCAAGTCCGGCGAGCGCCATGCGCGTCTTCGCCGATGGCACGAAGCGCAGGGACAAAACATTGGCGCGCGGAACGAGCGCTTTCACCTCGGTCTCGCGATGGATGAAAGTGAGAACAAGGTCAGCGCCCTCGCAGGCGCGGCGCGCTTCATCAGATGTTTTGAGCGCATCGATCGTCACCATGCGGATGCGATCGGCGGGGCCGAGAACGGGGCGTATCTGCTCAATGTAATCTTGCCCCGGCCGCTCGAAGATCACGGCGAAGATGATGCTCAGGCCTGCCTTCGGCCTGCGAAGCTGCGCCTGCGCGCTGATCATCGACGCAAGCGCCGGCGCTGCAACGCCGAGTTGCTCGGCCTTGTCGATCAATTCGTCGATGTCGGCGCGCAGCGCGGACGCTGGCGCGATGTTGAGCGCTTTCGGTCGCGACGGTTTCGCGGCGAACACGCCGAGGCCCGGACGCATCTCGATGAGACCCGCCTCGCGCAATTGCTTGTAGACCTGGCTGACCGTCATCGGCGCAATGCCGAGATCGGCCGCCATCTGCCGCACCGGCTTCAACCGCGCGCCATGCGCGACCTCGCCGAAAGCGAGACAATAGCTCAACAGCCCATAGAGCTGCCGGCCCACCGGGACGGGCAGCGACCTGTCGATGCTGAAGGCGTCGATCTCGAACATGTGTATCAATAGACTGATACACTACTCTAGCACGCATCAGGCCAAGCGCAACGGTCAATTGACGGCCAACGCCAATGCTCCATAGCGAAATGGCCGACAGGTGTATCAGATGGTTAGAGATGATGGCTCTTCAGGGAGCGATATCGACTGGCCCGAATCCTGGCGATCGTCGCGCGGCGACCCGGCATGAGGGGAAAGCGAACATGATTTTGCGACATCGACGAGGTTGCGAAATGCGGCGACTTCAGCGCTTCCAATCAATCATACTGCAAGTCCGCGAACTGTCGCTTGGACGACCTCCAGATTTACATTGAAACAACTCAAATCTGCTTATTTGAAACTATTCAAAACTGACGCTTTATTTTTGAAGACGCGATTGCACTGTGATACGGCCTCGCCGAGTTCCTCGTTGCCGGGTTGATAATGACGTCCTTGACCGCAGCGCTCGCAACGCATCGGCGAGCATTTTTTAATCTGGTCGGCGCCTTTGCCCTTGCCGGCGCGACGACTTTCGCAACCTCCGCCGCGGCCGAGCAGATCGAGGTGACCGATCTCGCCGGCCGCGTGGTGAGAGTGACGAAGAATCCGTCGAAGATCGTGCTCAGCGAAGGGCGTCAGCTCTACACGCTCGCGATGCTCGACAGAGATGATCCGTTCAAGCGCGTCGTCGGTTGGGGCAACGATCTCATCGAGAACGATCCGGGCGCATGGCAGAAATATCTGGCGAAGTTCCCGCATGCGAAGAACGTGGCGAATATGGGCAATCCCTACGCCGCCGATGTGAGTATGGAGAAAATCGCCTCGCTTGGCGCGGAGGTCTACGTCCTCGACCTCTCCAACTATTTCAAGGCGCAGGAGACCGGCCTGCTCGCCAAGCTCGAGAAGGCCGGCGTCGCCACCATCTTCGTCGACTTCCGCCAGGACCCGACGCAAAATGTGCTTCCGAGCGTGCTGCTGCTCGGGCGCGTGCTTGGCCGCGAAGCCGAGGCCAGCTCTTTCACTGACTACTATGTCAGGCAGACACGCAGGATCTACGCGCGAGTCGGCGGGATTCCGGACGCGAAGAAGCCAATGGTGTTCGTCGAGCGCGCTGCCGGCCTGCTGCCATGCTGCGCGACATTCGGCCCCTATAATTTCGGCCGCTTCATCGAAGAAGCAGGCGGCCGCAACTGGGGCAGCCAGTTCTTCGCCGGCTTCCAGGCGGAAGCTTCGCAAGAGAAAGTGCTGACTGACAATCCCGACATCTATTTCCTCACCGGCGCCAATTGGTACGGCAGCAATCCCAACACGACGGCGGTCAGCCTCGGCTACGACGCGACTCCGGAAAAGGTGCAGAAGGAATTGTCAGCGCTGATGCAGCGTCCGGGTTTCGCCGCGCTCAAGGCGGTGAAGGCGAAAAAGGTGATGGCGTTCTATCACCAGTTCTACGACGCGCCTTACTACTTCGTCGCCGAACTCGCGATGGCCAAGACGTTCTATCCCGACCTGTTCCAGGACGTCGATCCCGAAGCGGTGTTCAGGGAGTTCCATGAGAAGTTCCTGCCGATCGCTTATTCCGGCGTGTTCTGGGCCAAGCTGCAGTAAGCGCGGTGGCTTCGATCACACTGAACGCGGGACCTGCCGCAAGCGACTATCGCCGGCGCAATCTGCGCCGGCTGAAGCTTGTCGCCGGCGGACTTCTCGCGCTCTTCGCCGCGCTCGTCATCGATGTCTCGACCGGTCCCGGCAATCTGCCGATCGCCGACATTGTCCGCACGCTCGTCTCTCCCGAGGGCGTCGATGCGCGCATGGCGGTCATCGTCTGGGATCTGCGTTTGCCGATCGCGCTCATGGCGCTCGCCATCGGCGCGATGCTCGGGCTTGCGGGCGCGGGCATGCAGACGATCCTCGCCAATCCGCTGGCCGACCCCTTTACGCTTGGCGTTTCGGCTGCGGCGACCGTCGGCGCCTCGCTCGCGATCGTCACAGGCTGGAGCGTCGTTCCCGGCGCGGGCCCATTCATCGTGACGGCAAACGCATTCGTCTTCGCGTTCGGCGCGTCGCTTGTGCTGTTCTTCATGACCAAGCTGCGCGGCGTCAGTCCGGAGACCATGATCCTTGTCGGCATCGCGCTGCTTTTCACCTGCAACGCGATCACGGCGCTGCTGCAATATCGCTCGAATGAGGTTCAGCTCACGCAGATCGTGTTCTGGACACTGGGCAGCCTCGCGCGATCGACATGGGCGAAAGTCGCCATCGCGCTCGCTTTGATCGCGCTCGTCGTTCCCCTCTTCCTCGCGCGCGGCTGGGCGCTCACCGCGCTGCGCATGGGCGATGAGCGCGCCGAAAGTCTCGGCGTGCGCGTCGATCGGCTGCGTCTCGAAGTGCTCGGCATGACCTCGCTTTTGGCCGCGGTCGCGGTTTCCTTCGTTGGCGGCATTGGCTTCATCGGGCTCGTCGGTCCACACATCGCGCGCCTGCTGGTCGGCGAGGACCAGCGCTTCTTCGTGCCGGTGGCGGCGATCGCGAGCGCTACGATCCTGTCGCTCGCCTCCAGCATCTCCAAGGCGATCACACCCGGCGTGATCTATCCCATCGGCATCATCACAGCGCTGATCGGCGTTCCCTTCTTCATCAGCCTCGTGATGTCGATCAGAAACCGGGCGATCTAGGACGAGCCTCATGTCGCTATCTGTCAGCAATCTTGTCTTCGACTACGGCGCGGGCGCCGTGCTGCGCGGCCTCGACACCGGCGCATTGCAACGCGGTCGTCTGGCGGCGCTTGTCGGCCCCAACGGCTCGGGCAAATCGACCTTCTTTCGCTGCATCGCCGGTCTGCTCGATCCCGCCAGCGGCGCGATCGCGTTCGACGGCGTATCGCTCGGCGCGCTCTCGGCGCGCGAACGCGCGCGGAAAGTCTTCTATCTCTCGCAGGATGCGGGAGCGCGCGTCGCGCTCTCTGTCTTCGACGTCATCCTGCTCGCACGGAAGAGCCTCCATCGCGGATTTGCGCTCGCCGCCTCGCATGACGATATGCGCGCGGTCGAGAACGTGATCGAGGAGCTGAATCTGTCCGCCTTCGCTTCGCGCGACATCAGCACCCTGTCCGGCGGTCAGCGTCAGCTTGCGGCGATCGGACAGGCTCTGGTTCGCGAACCGAACATTTTGCTGCTCGACGAACCGACAAGCGCGCTCGATGTCCGCCGCCAGCTCGATGTGATGGAGATCGTGCGGGCGGCCACGAGACGCCGCGACATCGTGACCATTGTCGCCATCCACGATCTGTCTCTTGCGGCGCGCTTCGCCGACCATGTGATGGTGCTCAATGACGGGCGCATCGCGCAGGGCGGCGCCCCGGACGAGGTGCTCGCGCACCCTGTCGTGTCTGAAACTTATTCCGTCGGCGTGCATCTCGAACGCTCGGCCCGCGGCACGCTTCTGGTCGAACCCTTCATTCAGGCCTGATCGCCATGACCTCGCCAATTCAAAACAACTTCACACTCAAGGAAGAGATCCGGGCCTATTGGTCGATGCGCGCGGAGACGTTCGATCTGTCCTATGGGCACGCCATCAAGTCCGACCGCGAAATGGAGGCGTTCCGCAGGCTCCTTCGCGACTCCTTTGGAAGCGAGCCGCGCGACGTGCTCGATCTCGCCTGCGGCACCGGTGAGATCACGCGCGCGCTTCTCACGTTCGGCCATCGCGTGACTGCTCTCGATTTTTCGGAAGCGATGATCTCTCGCGCCCGGGCGAAGCATCAGGGCAAAGCGCGCATTCTGCTCGGCGACGCCGAGCGTCTTCTCGACAGCGACGAATCTTATGATGCGCTCGTCACGCGGCATCTCGTCTGGACGCTCACCGATCCCGAAAGCGCGTTCAAGGAATGGTTCAGGGTGCTCCGTCCCGGCGGGCGTCTGCTGATCATTGACGGCGACTGGATCAACCGCACGAAATGGCAAGCGCTGGTCAGCCGCTTCGGCAACTGGCTGCGCGACCGACGCGGGGCTCCGGTCCATCAAATCGACAGCGAGACCCACGCCTCGATCAACAGCCGATTCTATTTCCGCGACGGGCTTTCCGAACAGCGTTTGAGATCGATGCTCCAGGCCGCCGGATTCGCGAACATCATCCCCGCCGACTATGGCCAGGTCGTCCGCGCCCAGCAGATGACCGCGCCGATCCATGACGCGATCCGGCTTGCGTCTTCGACGCGCTTCGCACTGCTGGCGCAAAAGCCTGCCGCCAGCGCCACGGCCTGAGTCCGTGGCGCACGGTCTTGCATACGGCGAAGCCGTAAAAAGCAAAGCGAAGCGCGCCGCCTACTCCCGGAAGACGCGCTGCATCTGATCCCGGATCGGCTTCGCGAGATAGGCCAGCACCGTGCGGTCGCTCTTGATCAGATAGGCTTCCGCCGGCATGCCCGGCACCAGCGCCATCGCCTTTCCGTCTGTCCCCAACGGCGGCTCGACAGCGAGCTTCACCTTGTAGAAGCGGCGGTGCGTCGCCTGATCCTCGACCAGATCGGGCGATATCGTCATGACTTCGCCCGTGGAGTCCTTGAGATTGCGATTGGCGAAGGCGCTGAAGTGAATCTCCGCCTTCTGGCCGAGATGAACATGCTCGATGTCCTGCGGCTCGATCATGGCGTCGACAACAAGCTTGTCATTCTCTGGCACGATCAGCATCAACGCCTCGCCGTTCGCGACCACGCCGCCAACCGTGAAGACATTGAGCTGGTGGATCATGCCGGACGCAGGCGCGCGAACATCGATGCGCGTCAAACGATCCTCGGCCGCGATCTTCCGCTCGACATTCTCGTTGATCTTGCTGCGCACGTCAGAGAGATCCTTGACCACCTCGGCGCGGAAATCATCGTCGGCGCGGATCATCTGGATTTTCTTCTCGGCGATCGAACCACGCGCGGACGCGGCGTCGGCAATCAGCTTACCGCGTTCGCCTTCGATGCGCGTGCGGTCACGATCAAGCGCATTGACGCGCGAGATCGGCGCAAGATTCTTGGCGAAGAGCTCGCGAACACCCTTCAGCTCCTCGGCGATCAGCTTCAGCTCGGCTTCGCGCGCCGATCGCTGGGCTGCAAGACCTTCGATGACGGATTGAAGCTGCGCCACCTGCTCGGCAAGCTGCGTTTTCGCCGTCTCGCGCGCCGTCTTCCGGCTTTCGAAAATCGTGCGCTGCCCCATGAGCGAGGATCGCGCATCCGCCGAAACCTTGGAGCGTTCGATCAATCTCTCGGGAAATCGCACGTCCGGCGCGCCATCGCGCTCCGAGATGAGCCGCGCCTCCTGCGCGGTCAACTCATCCAGCGCCTTCGTGAAGATAGCAAGATTGGCGCGCACGATCGTATCGTCGAGGCGCAGAAGCAGATCCCCTGCCCTGACGCGATCGCCTTCACGGACCCTGAGATCGGCGACGACGCCGCCTTCAGGATGCTGCACTTTCTTGGCGCTGGTCTCGACGGCGACCTGCCCCTGCGCGATCACGGCGCCTGAAATCTCCGCGAAGGCGGACCAGGCGGAGAGGCCGCCGAGCAGCCCGACAGCGATGAAAACGCCGGCCAGAGCGTGATTGCGGATCGAGCGATCGGTCTTGCTCTTTTTCACGATGTCAGTTCGCATGGCTCACCACCTTCATTTCGGGACGACGCTGAGACGCGACAATGGTGCGCAACGGCGCAGCTTGCGAAGAAGCCGGATTCCGCACAGGCGCATCCGCGACTTCAGCCAGAACCTCGTCTCGCAATCCAAACGCGACCTGCCGGCCGTCCCTGATCGCGACCAGCTTGTTCATCGCCGCGATGGCGCTGCGGCGATGGGCAATGATGATGACGATGCCGCGTCGCGCGCGCACGCCTGCGAGCGCTGCGCCAAGCGCCGCGTCGCCGTCTCCGTCTAGATTTGAATAGGGCTCGTCGAGAACGACGACGAACGGATCGCTATAGAGCGCACGCGCAAGGCCGATGCGCTGCCGCTGCCCCGCGGACAGTTTGAGGCCGGCGTCGCCGATCCTGGTGTCGTAGCCATGGGGGAAGGAGAGGATCAGCTCGTGGACGTTCGCGAGATGACCGGCGCGCACAACGGCTTCGTCCGTGCGTTCAGGATCGAAGCGGGCGATATTCTCCGCGATCGTGCCGTCGAACAGATCGACATCCTGCGGCAGATATCCGATCGACGCGCCGCGGTCCTCCGCGGTGAACTGGTGCAACGGCGCGCCATCGAGCGTGATCTCGCCGCGAGCCAGCGGCCAGACGCCAGCGAGAGCGCGCGCCAGCGTCGTCTTGCCAGAGCCGGAAGGTCCGATCACGCCAAGACCATCTCCTGCCTGAAGCGAGAACTGCACGCCGGAAAGGATGGGCGCCGTCGCTCCGGGAAGGGCGACGAAGCCGCTGGAGACGTCGAATCGATCGACCGGCGTCGGCAATCTGGTCTCGGGCTCGCGCATCGCCGTCGCCGCAAGAGCGCGCCGCAAGCGGCCGACAGCCTGTCGCGCGGCGACGAAGATGCGCCACTGCGCGACCGCGGCGTCAATCGGCGCCAGCGCGCGCGACGACAGGATCGAGGTTGCGATGATCGTGCCCGCTGAAATCTCCTGACGGATCGCCAGCAGCGCGGCGAGCGCAAGCACCAGAGATTGCAGCAGCACCCGCAGGCCGCGCACCGTTGCGCCGACGCCGCTCGCGGCGTCGACGCTGTTTTGCTGCGCATCGAGAAATTGCGCGTTGGCCCCAGCGAAACGCTGCTCGACCCGGCTCGCCAGATTCATCGTGGCCAGCACTTCGAAGTTGCGACGGCCGCCGTCGATCGCCGTTTGCCGTTGCGACGCAGCCTGCGTGCTGGCCGCTACGGCTTTGCGCGACATGATCTCGCCGGCGATGGCGAGCGAAGACACGATCAGCGCGCCGCCGACCGTCAGCCAGCCGAGCCAGGGATGAAACAGGAAGGCGATCGTCACATAAAGCGGAACCCAGGGGAGATCGAACAACGCCGCCGGCCCCGGCGAATTCACGAACTGCCTGACATGGTCGAGATCGCGCATCGGCTCCATCTTCTGCTGGCCAACCGGCGTGATCAGCGGCAACCTGATGGCGGCGCGAAACGCCGGCTCCGCAAGATCCTCATCGAAGCGACGCCCGATACGCGCAACCATACGCGACCGGATCCCTTCGAGCGCGGCCTGAACGCCGAACAGCACGACGACGATTCCGATCAGCGCGACGAGCGTCGGGACGCTCCGGCTCGGCAGCACGCGATCATAGACCTGCAACATGAAGAGCGAGCCGGTCAGCGTGAGAATATTGATCGCGCCCGAGAAGAATCCCATGGCGAGAAAGGCCGATCGCGAACGCGACAGCGTCGCGAGGAAGAGATCGCGATACGCCGGATTTTTCTGGAACGAAGTCATGGTGGCGATTCTCGTTGGGATTTCGCCACTGACGTAGCGGGCCTCCGGAGCGCCGGCTGTTCCCTTGGGGACAAGGCGGGAGCCGCGAGGCGACGCTGGCGATCATCCAGACGAAAAAATCGCCGCGCGGGATGAACCGCGCGGCGAGGATCTTGTTCAGGCTGTTATTGAATGATGATATTGGAGCCGGTCCCACCATTCAGGATGTCGTTGCCGAGCCCTCCGATCAGGACGTCGTCGCCGGCGTCGCCGTTCAGGGTGTCGGCTGCAGCGCTGCCAAGGAGAATGTCATCGCCGTTCCCGCCATTGGCGGTGAGCGCGATGCTGTTCCCAAGGCCCGTCCCATCGATCACGTCATCTCCGCCAAGGCCGTTGATCACGATGCGATCTTCGGCGCCGAAGTGAGAGATCTGGATGTCGGCGGCGAGGCCATGAACAGTGACGACGCCATTGACGTTCGAGAAGGTGATCACATCATCGGCGTTGGTCGCGTCGATGACGATCGTGTCGGCCTGGCCGTCGCTGGCGGTTCCGCCCAGCGTTCCCGCCAGATCGATCGAGACCTTCTTGACATCGGTGCCGCTGAGGTCATGGACGTTGATCGTATCCGCGCCGCCGAGCGCGTGGAAATCGATATTCTCGACGTCGTTCAGATCCATCGTGATGCTGGCGACATCGCGTTGGAACAAAGCGCGACCGCCATTGGCCGAGATGTCGATTCTTTCACTGATGTTGGCGCCGTTGAAGAGGAGCGTATCCGTTCCGGCCTGCCCCTCGACGATGTCGGAGCCGTCGCCGGGGTTCCAGACGAACAGGTCGTCGCCGGCGCCAAGGAGCGCCGTGTCGTTGCCCTGCCCGCCATTCACCACATCGGCCTTGGCGCCGCCGAAGAGAAAGTCCGCGCCGGCGCCGCCATTCAGCGTCAACGAGACCTGCGAGGCCGATCCGTTGATCACGTCATCGCCGCCCAGCCCATTGACCGTCACGACATCGGAGCTCTCAAGCGACTCGATCACCGTCGTAGTGTGAAGCCCGGCGATCGTCGCGTTGGCGCCCGACGTCGTGATCACGATCGAATCCGCGCCACTGGTGGCGTTGACATTCACATGATCGACCGAACCGTCGCCAGCCGCGCCGCCAATCGCGCTCGCGAGCTTGACGTCGACCAGCGTCACGTCGGTCCCGCTGAGATCGCCGACATTGATGGTGTCGGCGCCGCCGAGCGCGTTGAAGGTGATATGCTCGACGCCGTTCAGATCCATCGTCACATTGGCGATGTCGCGATGAAACAGCGCGCGGGGGCCGTTGGCTGAGATATCGATCGTCTCCGCGATGTTCGCGCCGTTGAAGACCAGCGTGTCGACGCCCGCCTGCCCTTCCACGGTGTCACTGCCGTCGCCGGGATTCCAGATGAACTGGTCGTTCCCGGCGCCGAGAAACGCCACGTCATCGCCGCGTCCGCCTGTGACGACATCATTGCCATCGCCGCCGAGGAGCATGTCCGCTCCCTGGCTGCCGACAATTGTGTCGTTGCCAGCGCCGCCGTCGATCGTTAGATTGACATTGCCCGCAACGAGCCCAGCCGCGGAGATAGAATCGTTGCCGGCGCCTGCGAGGATCACAAGTTGATCATTCGCGTCGGCATGCGTGATGTTCACCGCGGCCGGCGTTCCCACAACCGAGAGCGATCCGCTCTGGCCGAGAACCTGGATCACGTCATTGCCGTTTGTTCCAAAGACATTGACGCGATCAACCTGCGCATCGCCGGCCGCTCCACCCAGCGTCGCCGCCAGATTGATGTTCACCTGCTTGACGTCGGTTCCGCTGAGATCGTTGACATTGATCACATCCGAGCCGCCGAGCGCGTTGAACTCGACCTTCTCGACATCGTCCAGATCCATCGTCACATTGGCGATATCGCGGAAGAAGCGCGCCCGCCCGCCATTCGCCGAGATCGTGATGGTCTCGTTGATGTTGGCGCCGTTGAACTGGAGCGTGTCGGTTCCGGCCTGGCCTTCGACGATGTCGCTGCCGTCGCCGGGATTCCAGATGAAGCGATCGTCGCCCGCGCCGAGCAGCGCGACGTCATTGCCGCGGCCGCCCGTCACGAGGTCATTGCCGTCGCCGCCGAGCAAAGTGTCGGCGCCATCACCGCCGGTGATGGTGTCGTCGCCCGCGCCGCCATCGATGGTGAGCTTGATCGCCGCGAGTCCATTTCCGGCGGTGATGATGTCATTGCCGCCATTGGCGTTGATGACGATATTCTCGGTGGTGCCGATATCGAGGAAGAAGGGGGCGGGATTGACGCGATCGACCCGCACGCGGCTTCCATTGGCGGTGATGGTGAAGGTCTCCGCGCCGTTGCCGCCATTCACCTCGGCGGTGTCGATTCCGTCGCCTCCTTCCATCAGATCGCTGTCGTCGCCTGGATTCCAGATCATGCGATCATTGCCGGCTTCGCCGAACATCTGATCGTCGCCGTCGCCGCCCGTCAGCGTGTCATTGCCCGCGCCGCCGAACAGCATGTCCGCGCCGCCCTTGCCGAGCAGCGTATCATTTCCGCTTTGGCCGAAGAGCAGATCGGCGCCTGAGCCGCCAGTGAGAACGTCGTTGTCGGAACCGCCAAACAATTGCGCAGCCGGCAACGCGCCGTTCGCTTCATTCAGCGCCAGCGAGTCCGCGCCGGCGAGTCCAAAAGCTTGAATGAGCGAGGTGTTCGCGACAGTCGCTGTGCCGCCGATGACCTGAACGGCGCCGCCATTGACCAGAATCTGCCCGGCGGCGTTGCGGCTGACGACGACATTGTTATCGAGATCATCGCTGAACAGCGACAGAATCCCTGTCGCGGGATTGAAGATGGCCTTGATCGCCATGGGTGCTATCCTTCCAGTGTTGAGGATTGTTCGCGCACCCTATGGCGATAGCGGAGCCGCCACTGTTCCCGTGGGAACAGACGCCAACCGACTTCTCCTCACGTCTCTCTGGAGTGAAATTGCGGACCATCGTGGCAGCCCGCCTTGCAACTCTTCGTCGCAACGCCGTCTTGATCAAGGCGGCGCGACACTCATCGCGCCGCTCGCGTGGCTGGCGGTTATTGCGACGAGCGTGTCATGCTTTCGACGACCCGGTGAGGTCAAATGCGCTCAGCGTCGTCATGTCGCGTCCGAACCAAGCCTGGATCGCAGCTTTTCTGCTGCCGATATAGGTTGCTTCGCCATCGACAAGAATCATCGGAAGATCGTGGCCAGGCACGACGACCGTTTCAGGCCGCCGGCGCCAGAGCTCCCAAATCATCTCGATCGAAGCGCGACTGATCGCCGGATCGTAAGTCATATCCGTATCGCCAGAGATCAACTCCGCGCGGTTCTTCGCCGCGTCGCCGGTGAAGATGAAATCGCGCGCCGCCGTCCGCCAATAGAAGACGAGGCATCCCGGCGTGTGGCCCGGCGCGACATGCGCGGTCATGCCGGGAAAGATTTCCGCGCCGTCTGGGACTTTCTCGCAAGTCGGCCAGTCGTTCAGCACGCGAACATAAAGTTCCGGCACAGGCGTTTCGCCCCACGGCTCGTTGAGCGCCCATTCCATTTCGACCGCGCCGACGACGATGCGCGCGCCATGAAAGAGCGTCCAGTTCACCGAATGATCATGGTGCGAATGCGTCAATAGCAGGTCCGTCACATCGGAAGGCTTGAGTCCGCGACGATCGAGTTGCTCAAGGATCAGCTTCCGCACTCCAAAACCACCCGCGTCAACCAATGCGATCCGATCGCCGGATCGGATCAGCACGACCGAGCTCCAGCCCAATCCGCCATGGCAAGTGGATTTGCCCGGAAATCCGCAAATCACAATATCGATCGGCGCATCTGACAGTTCGGTTGGCGTTTCGAACGGGTTCACGGCCGGTCCCTTGCGTCAGAATTCATAGAGGCGCGACGGATTGTCGACGAGAATGGCGCGCGCAAGGTCTTGATGAACGCTATCCAGCAGGACACGCAACGCATCCGCGTCATCCATCGCTTGGAACGGTTCGATCTCTTCCACCGGCCTGTTCTTGTCGCGTCCACCGCCTGTATGCGGCCAGTCCGATCCCCAGACAAGATTTTCACTGTTCGCTTCGACAAGAGCCGCAATGAATGGCCTGATCAGATCGAGCCGGCCGTGACCACACAGACGCTCGATCGCCGACAGCTTCACAAAGGCGCGGCCTTCTCCGACAAGCTTGAGCAACGTCGCGAACCCAGCTTGCCGAACGTCCACATGCATGTCAGGCAAACCAAAGTGGTCAATGACGACTTTAACCGGCAGCGTGCGAAGCCGGTCGCTCAGCGCCTCGATGACGGCGAGCGTCGTCAGCACCTGCACATGCCATCCCAGAGGCGCCACACGCTTCGCCTGATCGCTGATCAATCTCGACGCCTCAGCGGGATCATGCATGCTGCGCGTCGCGATATTGACGCGGACGCCGCGAACGCCAAGCGCATGCCAGCGCCGAAGCTCCTCGTCGGAGATTGTCTCGTCGATCACGGCGACCGCCCTTGCCCGCGATCCAAGCGCCGCGAGACCATCGAGCGTGCGGCGGTTATCGGCTCCGTAGGGGCTGGGCTGGACGATGACGACGCGGGACATCCCGAGGCGATCATGCAAAGCGAGCAACTGCGCTTCGCTTGCGTCAGGAGGCGTATAGACGCGGTTTTCATCGAAGGGATATGACTGCGGCGGTCCAAACAGATGGACGTGGCAGTCGCACGCGCCTGCAGGAAGTTCTGGCGTCACAATCACGCGGCGCCGACCGTCTGCCGTCGCTGGCGCGCGATCTCGCCTGCCAGAACACGCGGAATAATGCCGCCGGAACGCAGCAATTCAACTTCGAGCGAAGTCTCGATCGCGGCTTGCAATGTGAGCTCCTCGACCTCTCCGTCCGCGCGACAGAGCATAACCCGAACCTTACATCGCGGCGAGATCGAGCCAAATGACAAATCGATGGCGAATTGGTCCGTCGATGACAGCGCAAGATCGAGAGGACCGATCCCTTCAGGCAGCAGAAGCGGCAGCACGCCCATGCCAATCAGATTGGTGCGATGAATGCGCTCGATGCTGGAAGCGATGACGGCGCGGACGCCAAGCAGCGCCACGGCCTTCGCCGCCCAGTCGCGCGACGAGCCCATGCCATAACGCTGGCCCGCGACAATCACGAGCGGCGTCCCTTCCGCGGCGTAGCGCCGCGCCGCTTCCGGCAGAGAGACGAGATCGCCGCTTGACGCGTGGAGCGTCAACCCGGCGGCGGCGGTCGGCGCGAGGTGATTGACCACCAGCCTATTGGTGAACGCGCCGCGCACCATGACCTCGAAATTGCCGCGGCGCGACGCGAACACATTGAGATCGCACGGATCGTCGCCTTGCGTGACCAGATAGCGCCCGGCTTCGCTCTCTGCGCGAATCTGGTTCGCGGGAGAAATATGGTCCGTCGTGATGTCGTCACCCAGCACAAGTAAAGGCCGCGCCCATCGCGATGATGATGTAAGCAGCTCAGCACGCACGAAAGGCGGACGCCTGAGATAAGTCGAGCGAGGATTCCACGCGAAGCGTTCGCCGCGCGGCGCGTCGAGCTTTCGCCAGAAAGGATTCTCCGCGGCCTCGCGATAAGCGGCCTCATAGTCGGAGGGATCGGCGCCCCTTAGCAGCGCCGCATCAATCTCGGCGCCGCTCGGCCAGATGTCAGCGAGTCGCACCGGCGCGCCATCACGCCCCGACCCAACAGGCTCATTCATGATGTCGATGTCGACAGAGCCCGCGAGGGCGAAGGCGATCACCATCGGCGGCGACGCCAGAAACGCCATGTCAAGATCGGGATGCACGCGACCGGGGAAATTCCGGTTGCCCGAGAGAACAGCGACAGGCCGGAAATCGCGTTTGGCAAGTTGATCGCTGATCGATTTGTTCAGCGCGCCCGAATTTCCGATGCAGGTGGTGCAGCCATAACCGACGATGCCGAAGCCTAGCGCCTCCAGATCCTCCATGACGCCCGCGCGAACCAGCAGACGTTCGGCTGAAGGCGAGCCTGGCGCAAGCGACGTCTTCACCCAATGCGGCGGAGGACGCATCCCGACGCGACGCGCATTGCGCGCGAGAAGCCCGGCGGCGATCAGCAGGCGCGGATCGGAGGTGTTTGTGCAGCTTGTGATCGCTGCAATCGCAATGGCGCCATCTGGAATTTCGCTTCCATCAGATCGCTTCAATGGCGGATCGAATATTCGCCTTGTCTCGCCGGCGGGAAGCCTGTCTTGCGGCCTGCGGGGGCCGGCGACGCTCGGCCTGATTTCTGAAAGATCGATCGTGATCGAGCGCGTAAAACGAGGCTCGCCCTCAGCGTCGAACCAAAGGCCTGCCCTCTTCGCATAATCACGCACGAGATCAATGTCGGCGCCGGGGCGTCCAATTCCCGCGAGGTATATGCAGCAGGCGTCGTCGATCGGAAAATAACCTGTCGTCGCGCCATATTCAGGCGCCATGTTTGCAACTGCTGCGCGTTCGCCAATCGACAGGCCGGAGACGCCGGGTCCGAAAAACTCGACGAAGGCGCCGAGCACGCCGATCTTTCGCAATTGTTCGGTCACTGTCAAAGCGAGATCGGTGGCCAACACCCCTTCCGACAGTTGGCCCGTCAGCTTCACGCCAACGACTTTCGGAATGCGAAGCAGCGCGGGCACGCCAAAGAGCGCGCCTTCCGCCTCAAGGCCGCCGACGCCCCATCCGAGCACGCCAAGCCCATTGATCATCGGCGTATGACTGTCGGTGCCGAGCAAAGCGTCGGGAAACGCAAAGAGACCCTCCTCGCGCTGCTCGACGACGACCACCTTCGACAGCCGCTCGAGATTGATCGTATGCATGATCCCCGAGCCGGGCGGATGCACATGAAATCCCGGGAGCATGTCAGCCGCCCATTTCATCAGGCGGTATCGCTCCGCGTTGCGCTCGAACTCCTTTGCAAGATTGCGTTGAAAGGAGTCATTGCGCCCAGAAAAATCGACGCCCGATGAATGATCTGTCGACACATCGACCGGGATTTGCGGCTTGAGGGCTGCGGGATCACAACCATGTTCGAAGAGCACGTCGCGCATCGCGGCGATATCGACAAGCGCGGGGCCGCAGGTCGTATCATGCATCATGATGCGGTTCGGCAGGAAAGGAATCTCGACGTCGCCGCGCCCGTTCTCAAGCCAACCCCGAAACGCCTGAATCAGCGCGGCGATTTCATCGAGCGGCGCACGCCGCGCCGCATTCTCAAAGAGAATCCGCAGAACATAGGGAAGCCGCGCGCAGCTTTCGCCCAGCAGCCTCGGCAGGTCGAGACAGGCGATGATTTCAGCGCCCGTCGCAAAATGCGCGATCGCGGGACCTGTTGGAGAAGATTTCACCACGCAATCAATCAGGCTTGAAGCCGGCCTTGTTCAGAATCGCCGCCCAGCGATCAATCTCGGTCTCAACCAGTTTCTGCATGTGCGCCCCACCCCTTTCATCCGGCCGTGGGACGCGGGCGCCAATATTGGCGAGCTTTTGCTTGACTCCGGGATCGTCAAGCGCGCTCGCGACAGCGTTATGCAGAATGTCGAATATTTCCTTTGGCGTTCCCTTCGGCGCGAAAAGACCGGTCCAGGTTTCAGCGACGAATTCGGGAAGACCGGCTTCAATTGCAGTGGGAACATTCGGGATGGCTTCCGAACGCTCGGTCGCGGCGACCGCATAGGCTTTCACGGTTTCGCCCTGCACCTGCCCGCTCACCGACGCGACAAGATCGCACGAGCCATCGATCTTTCCGCCCATGATGTCGTTGATCGTCTGGCCGAAGCCGCGATAGGGCACGTAGGTCGGCTGCACATCGATTAGCCCGAAAAACAGGAGGCAGGTGATGTGCGACGCCGCGCCGTTGCCGGAATGGCCCATCGTCAGTTTGCTCTGCTCGCTGCGCGCCACCGCGATGAATTCCTTCAGGTCTTTCGCGGGAAAGTCCTTTCTGAAGAATACGACGTTGGGAGTCGACGCCACAAGACCGAGATAGGCGAAATCTCTCTTTGGGTTGTGCGGGAGCTTCGGATTCACCGTCACCGCTGCGGCATGCGTGCCGGTATGGCCCAAGCCGATGATGTAGCCGTCCGGCGCGGCATTCTTCACGCGCACGGCGCCGGCTGCGCCGCCGGCGCCCGCCACATTCTCAACAATGACTGGCTTGCCGAGCGTCTTCGCCATCGACTCCGCGATGATGCGGCCGGTTGAATCCGCTGCGCCGCCGGCCGCGAAAGGCACGATCAGCGCGATCGGGCGGTCGGGAAATGCGAGCGCCGGGCTGAAATTTAGACCGAGCCCCATCGCGGCCCCGGCCCATGCAAGCGCTCGGCGAAGTGTTGTCTGGCGCGCCATGACGTTTCTCCCGATAGGCTGTTTATTCCCTGTTCTGCGCAACGAGGCTTCTGACTTTCCTCACCGCCGCCTCCGGTGATGACAGCACGGGCGCGCCCGTCACGCCGCGAGCAGCTTCAAGGGCGCGCGACGTCGAAAAATGCGCCAGCATGATCGCGTCCACATTTGCAAGCGATCCGCAGCGCTCGGAAACGAGCGCGTTGTGGGTCTCTGCATCGCCGTCGCGCAGCGCCGTCATCGCATCGGCGCAAAGTTCGATTGTCAGGCGAGCGGTCGGTCGCAGCCGACGCGCCTCATCCGCAAATTCTTCCTCCATGGTCGCTACGGCTGGCGGAAAGGTCGCGACCATGCCGATCCTGTCGCCATGCTTGAGCGCCTCTTCGAACATCGCCTCGTTCGGCTTCAGCACCGGCATAGGCAGACGCCTCGCCGCCTCTTCGATCGCAGGACCGAAAGCCGAGCATGTGAACAGGATTGCATCCGCCCCGAGCGACGCGCCATATTCGGCAAGCCGCAGAATCCGTGAAGCGATCGCAGGCGTGATTTCAGCAAACTTCGCGCGGTCGACCGATAGGGAATCATCGAGAACATTCGCGAGTTCGGCCTCCGGCCACAGCGCCATGAACGCCGACCGGATGGGGTCGATCGCGACGGGCGTTGCATGAATGAGCGCGATGCGAGGCATGCTCGTTCCCTTGCTCATGGGTTGAACAGCCAGGTCGCGGCAGGCGAGATGACGCAATGAGCGGTGTTCCCCTTGAGCTCAACGGCACCTTGCGCGCGCAGGCGCATCTCACCGCGGCGCAAGCGATACTCCCACCTGTCGCCGAGATAGATGCAGCCTTCCACATCGAAGGGTTGGCTGCCCGGCGCCGGCTCATCCGCCGCCACAATCGTTTCGATTCGAACGATTGCCCGAATATCTTCGGCGTTGCGCGGAGACTCGGCATCCTTCCAGACGCCGTTCAGCTCCCATCCCGCGCCGCAAATTGTCTCGGCTCCATCAACTGACTTCCCGAGAGCGCCTGCTAGGATGTTGTTCGTCCCCATGAAGTCGGCGGTGTAGAAACTGCGCGGATGCGCATAGATCTCTGTCGGCGATCCCTGCTGAATAATGACGCCATTCTTCAGGAGCAGGATTTCGTCCGCGATCGCGAGCGCCTCGCTTTGATCATGAGTGACGATGATCGCGCAGATCTGCAGATCGAGGATGAGCTTGCGGATCCAGAAACGCGCTTCCTCGCGGAGCTTCGCGTCGAGATTCGATAATGGCTCGTCAAGCAGAAGAACCTTCGGCTCGTAGACAAGCGCGCGGCAGATGGCGACGCGCTGCTGTTGACCGCCCGAGAGCTGATCGGGGTAACGTTGCGCCAGATGCGCGAGCCCCATCTTCTCAAGGATGCCGGCGAGGCGACGCTTGATGTCGTCCTCGCCTGCTTTTCGCAGACGCAGCCCGTAGGCGACATTCTCGAACACCGTGCGATGAGGCCACAAAGCATAGGATTGGAAGACGAGGCCGATCTCCCTCACTTCCGGAGGCGTCTGCACCTTCGCCTTGTCGTCGAGCGCGACCGTTCCACCAATCACGATGCGGCCGATTTCCGGCTGTTCCAGCCCGGCGATACATCGCAGCAAGGTCGTCTTGCCGCTGCCCGACGCGCCGAGCAGCGCGATGATTCGCCCTTTCTGGGCGGTGAACGAAGCGCCACTGAGGATTTGATTGCCCCCGAGCCATTTCTGGACGTTTTCGACGACGAGTTCAGTCATGCATTTTGGCTCCGAACCGCAACGCGAGCGTCATTCCGACAGCGGTCAGCGCAATAGAGATAAAGGAGAGCGCGGCGATGTGATCCATTGCGCCGGATGTCAGAAGCGACACCATCAGCGATCCGATGACTTCGGTTCCCGCGCTCATGAGATAGACGCCGGTGGCGTATTCGCGAAGGAACACGATTATGATCATCGCCCAGGCGCCAGCGAGGCCGGGCCTGACGAGCGGAATCACCACATCCTTCCACGTCCGGAACGTCGTGGCGCCGGTCACGCGAGCGGATTCCTCAAGCTCGGGACCAACCTGAATGAGCGTCGCCTGGATGATCCTGAGCCCGTAGGAAAGACCAACGATGATATAGGCGATGAGCAGACTGAGCAGCGTCGTCCTCAACGGTATAAGGAAGGGGACAAACAGGAACAGCCAGAAGAAGGCGAGGCCGACGATCAAGCCAGGCAGAGCGCGCGGAACAAGGACGGAATAGTCCAGCAGCGTTCCAGTTGGCCCGCTGTTGCGATGTCCCGCGAGGCCGACGAGGAGATAGAACGCGACAGCGACGCCGCCGCCCACCGCCGCCAGAAGTATCGTGTTCGCGATGCCTCTGAACAGGCTCGGAATCTCAAACACGGCCTTGAAATTCGCCAGCGTGAACTGCTGCAGGAGATTTACTCCTTCCCCCCAGTTCTCGACGAAGGCGCGCAGGATGATTCCACCGACCGGAAACGCGACCGACACAAGAAACCACAGGCCAATCACGCCGAGTGCGACGATCTGGCCGCTTGATCCAAGCTTCAGCAGGTTTGTGCGAGCGCCCTTGCCGCCGACGGCGGCGAAGCGTCGCGCATGTCTGAGAAGTCGCCGCTGGAAAAACACGAGCGGCAGCGTGATGAGGATCAGGAAGACGGTGACGGCCGCCATCACCTGATAGGTCGGCGCGCCGAAGATCGTGTTGACCTTGTAGATATAGGTCGTCAGCACAAGCAGCCCGCTGGGATCGCCGAGAACCAGCGGGATGCCAAAGGTCTCGAATCCCAGGAGGAGATTGAGCGCGGCGGCGAACACGAGCGCTGGCAGCACCATTGGCAATGTGACGTCGATTGAAACGCGCCAGACGCTGGCGCCTGCGGTGCGCGCCGCCTCCTCGAGGTCGCTCGGCAAGCGGCGCATGGCGGAAGCGACATAGAGATAGACGTTCGGAACGTGGCTCAGACCACCAATCAGAATGATGCCGGGGAGCGTGTAGATGCTCCAAGGCGCAATGCCGAAAACGCTTCTGAATGCGATGGTGATGAAGCCGGTGGGGCCAATCGCCACGGTGTAGCCGAACGCCAGCACGATCGAGGACAGAAACATGGGGACGAGCACCAACGGCTCGATCCACTTTCGGCCTTTGAGGTCAGTGCGCGTGATGAGAAACGCCAACAATCCGCCAAGCGGGACGGCGATCAGCACAATGCCGAACGCGTACAGCGTCGTTGTTCCAAGAGCGCGATAGAATTCGGAATCGGTGAGAACGTAACGATAAGCGTCGAGGCTGAACCTGACGCCGTCGTCAAAGAACGGCGCATCAAGAAAGCTTTGATAGATGATCAGCGCCGCAGGCGCGGCGACCATGATGAACAGGGCCAGAATGACTCCAGCCCTGTACTTCGGCGCATCGTAAGCGATGAGCATCGCCGCGACCGAACTGTGAATCGGCTCTCAGCCGCGCAGCGCCTGCTTCCACTTCTGGAAGAACTCGGCGCGGTTCTTCGGCTCCGTCGATTCAAGCAAGGCCTCGGAGACCGGTATCGGCTTCAGCTTGCCGCCGGCCATCTCGTTGAGCTTCGCGATGTTAAGGCCTTCAGTGACGTCAGACCGCACCGATGGCGCGCCGCTGCCCGCCATGGCGGTCTGTCCCGCCTTCGACAGCATGAAATCGAGGAACAGCCGGGCCGCATTCGGATGCGGCGCGCCCTTGGAGATGTTCACGACGCGCGAGAAGGCGGCCGCATGGTCAGGCGGCAGGATGACGCCGAGATTGGCGTCTTTCCTTGCCCATTCGATCGCATAGGAGCCGATGAGATTGAAAGCGATCGCATGCTCGCCAGAGGCGACCTTTTCGCGCATCGCGCCGGAGCTGCCATAGACCTTGGGGTCGGTGGCGCCGAAGGCGCGGACCAGATTCCATGTGTCGTTCGTCGTGCGCGCGTCGTTGTTGAAAAACAGGAAACCTGAGCCGCTTTTCTCAGGGTCGAAGGAGGCGACCTTGCCTTTGAGCGCGTCCTTGTTCGCCTTCAGGAATTCGATGAGTTCGGCGCGCGTTTTGGGCGGCTGCAGCGAACCCATCGCCCGCTTGTTGTACATGATCGCGACCGGCTCGACCGAGGTCGCATAAAGCATGTCCTTGTAATCCGCCCAGGCCGGCAAATTCGCCGCTTCCGGCGATTTATAAGCCTCGGCATAGCCCTTCGAGACGAGGAGCATCTGCAGGTCCATGGCGGACGTCCAGACGATGTCCGATCCGACCTGACGCGCCGCCGCTTCGGAGATGACGCGATTGTAGGCGCCGTTGGTGCCAAGATCGTTGTAATCGATCCTGATGCCGGGATAGGCGGCGCGAAACGCATCCAATAGCGGCCGGCCCTGCACGTCGTCGGTCGATGTGTAGATGGCGACTACGCCTTCCTTCACAGCCTTTTCGACGATCTCCTTATATGCGGCGGTGTAGCCGGCCGGAGCCGACTGCCCCCAGGCCGGAAGGGCGGACATGGCGCCCGAGGCCGCGATTGCGCCGGAGGTCGCCAAAAACTGACGGCGAGACAGCATTCATTCCTCCCAACTGTTCTTGAGCGGGAGGCGTAAATCAATATTTTGGCTTTGACAATCCAAAAAACCACTTAACGCTGAACAACCGGAGATTTCACGGCCAATGCGCCGCTGAGATGGCGGCGCATGAGATGGGCGGCGTCGAGATTTTCCCCTCTCTCAAGAAAATCCAGGATCTGGAGATGCTCGCTCGCCTGCGCGATGATGCGCGTGGGATTCACTTTCAGCCTGTATTCCAGCAGCCGCCGAAGCTGATTGGCGCGTTCAAGCGCCTGGAAGAACATGAAATTCCCCGACATCTTGATCAGTTCTTCATGGAAGACCGAGCCGGCGTAAGTCAGGGCTTCGGGCGCAAGCTTTTCAAGTTGCCCCGAGGCAAGCCGTTCCTGCGTCCTGCGCAGCGACGCGGCTGCGGCGCGATCGAAATGAAATGTCGGCTCCAGGATCGCCGCCGGCTCGATCACAGATCGGAAGCGATAGATTTCTTCGAACGCTTCGGATGTCTTCGCCACGGGACGAAGACGCCATCCGTAGCCCGGCTTCGGCTCAGCCCAGCCTTCCCGCGCCGCGCGCGTGAGCATTTCGAGCGCCTGCGTCTTTGTGAGCCCGTAACGCTCCCGAACGCCCTGCTCCGTGAGATCGCTGTCGACGCGGTCGTTCAGCCAGTCCTCGGCGAAGGCGAAATATGGATTCTCAGCTTGTTCTCGATCCGCGAGATCGCTCGCGGGCAAAGACGACTGCTCGGCGCCATCACGAACGAAATAGCCGCGATTTTTCTTGTTCTCGATCAGCCCGCGCTCGGACAGGATGCCGAGCGCTTCACGCACCGGCGAGCGCGAAACCTGGAATGTTCGCGCCAACGCCTCCGTCGCGAGATGCGAACCCGCGCCAAGATCACCGGCGCTGATTTTTGCAACGATGTCTTGAGCGATGCGCAGCGCGAGCGGGCTACTCGACATCTTCCATCATTCTCCCGATCGAAACGCAGTCGCCTCTCATCGGCTTCGAGCCTCAATTCGACGTACAGGCCGACTTGACGCCATTTTGGTTTTATATGAATAAAGAGCCAAAATCAAAGGCGCAAAATATTGCCTGCCGGAATCGTTGAAAGGAACGCCCATGAAGCTGCTGGTCCTCCCAGGCGACGGAATCGGTCCGGAAATCATTGCAGCATCGATGTCCGTGCTGGAAGTCGCGAGCACGAAATTCAACCTCGGACTCGACTTCGCCCAGGAGGATGTCGGCTTCAAGAGTCTGGAGAAGCATGGCACGACTCTTCGCGAAAGCGTTCTCGAACACGCGCGCCATGAGTTTGACGGCGTCATTCTCGGCACACAGTCGCACGCCGACTATCCCGCGCCGGAGAAGGGCGGCCGCAATATCTCGGCCAGTTTCCGGGTGGGGCTCGATCTCTACGCGAATGTGCGCCCGGCCCGCACCCGGCCTTTCATTCCGTCGAATATGAAGCCCGGCCGCACCATGGACCTCGTGATCATGCGGGAGGCGACCGAAGGCTTCTATCCCGACAGGAACATGCATCTGGGATGGGCGGAGCTGATGCCTTCGCCCGACATGGCGATCTCGATCAGGAAAATTACGGCTCACTGCTCCAGCCGCATCGCGCGCCGCTCCTTCGAGCTTGCGATGAAGCGGAAGAAAAAAGTCACCGCGGTTCACAAGGCCAACAGCTTCCATCAAACCGATGGCCTGTTCCTGCGCGAGGTGCGCAAGGTCGCCGCTGAATTTCCGCAGGTTGCGCTCGATGAAGTGTTGATCGACGCCTCCACCGCGCATCTCGTTCGCAACCCTGAACGTTTCGACGTGATCTGCGCCACGAACTTCTATGGCGACATCATTTCGGACCTCGCAAGCGAACTCTCAGGCAGCCTTGGCCTCGCCGGCTCGATGAACGCCAGCGAAACCCATTGCTGCGCGCAGGCGCAGCACGGATCCGCGCCGGATATCCAGAATCAGGACAAGGCCAATCCCGTTTCCATGATGCTGTCCTGCGCGATGCTGCTGCGCTGGATTGGCGAGACGCGCAAGAAGCCGGAATTTGAAAACGCCTTCGCGGCGATCGACAAGGCCATCGACTCCGTCCTCGAAGACCCTGCGTCGCGAACGCCCGATCTCGGCGGCAAAGTCGGCACCAGGAAGTTTGGCGCTCTCGTCGCCGGCGCGTTGCAGGCCGCGTGATCCGAACGGAGCGAAAGGAAGCGTCAAAGAACTTTTGGTGGGCCCGGCAGGACTTGAACCTGCAACCAGACCGTTATGAGCGGTCGGCTCTAACCATTGAGCTACAGGCCCCGCCCGGGGTTAGCGCGATGGGCGAACAGGCGCAACCTGCGCTCTCAAGCGAAAAGCGGCGGCCGATCAGCCGCCGCTCCAACCGGGGGAGATTTCTTCGACACGTCTTATTTGGTGAGGCGCAGTTCGCTCAGATGATTGGAGATGTCCTTGAACACCGCGTCGACCTGCGTCGAGTTGGCCGCGTAGTAGTAGAGCGGATTGCCGGTGTTCGGATCGGCCGAGGCGCAGGCCTTGAGCACTGTCGAATTCACATCGGAGGCCGTCTGAGCGAAGCCGATGGTGTAGACGATCACGCCCTTGGCCTTGGCGTTGGCGCACCCCGTCGTCAGGCGGCTATCCATGGCGGCTTCGCCTTGCGCTTCCGTCGTTGTGACGATGGGAGCGAAGCGGCCAACCTTCGAATAGCCCGCCGCCGTCGAGACCGTGTTCTGCAGGAATCCCGCCGGGGCGTAGCGCGAGCCGTTAGGATTGCTCAGCGCCTGCCAGGCGTTCATACCGTCAGTGAGCAGGATGATCACCTTGACGTTGTTCGGCTGGCCGCCGGGCTGCTGGCCATAGATGCGGCCGTCGGCGAACGGACCGTTTGGCGAGATTGTCCGCCAGCCCCACATGAAGCCTTCGAAGATGTTCGTGTTGCCATTGGCGACCATCGAATTGATCTTGCTCTTGATGGTCGCAGTGTCGTTGCTCATGCGCAGAAGCGGCTGACCATTGCACATATAGTTCGGGCCGCGCGAGTTGGAGATGTTTTTCGACGGATTGCCCTTGTATTTGCAGAGCTTCGTCAGCGCCTTGTCGACTTCAGACAACTGGTTGCCATAGGCTACTTTGTTAAAGGTGCACTGGCCGGAGCCGGACGTGTTGTCGTCCAGATAGCTGTTCTCGTAAGAATAGCTCGTCGCCTTCCCGTTTACAGTGAAGCTGTAGGTGGAGGTGCTCGACGCCTTGTTGCCCGGATCATCCGGCGCAAATTGTGGCACAAAATAACTGTCGGGCTGGCCGGTCGTCGCGCCGACATCGGTCACAGCGTAGTCGCCCGGACGCGTCTCGAAGCAGCCGCCAAATGTGACGCCGAGTTCATCGAACAATGTGAAGCGGTTGGCGGGCTTCCAAGGGCTGTTATAGTAATCGAAATTGTCCCAGTGCCGCGAGGATTGCGCGGCCGTGTCGACCCAGGAGGCGGTGCGATAGGACGAGCCGACATTGACCGACAGCGTGAACGGCACGACCGAAACTTTCACGCGCGAGCTCGATGTCGGTCCGGAGTAGAGGGAGTCGATCAGCGATGAGGCGGCGTCCTTTGACGCCTGAATCTTGGTCTTGGAGCCGGCGGACTCGCTCATCGAGCCCGAATTGTCCATCACCAGCGCCACCTCATAGGTGTTGTTGGCGTATTCGCAGTCGGAACTGCTCTGCAAATCGATCTTGGTCTGTCCGAACAGGCCGCCGAAACTTGAGGTATAAGCCGATGTCGCGGTCAGTTTGATGGCTCCTGTCGCGACCGCCGCCGTCACGTCAATCGTGATCGTCGTCGGCGCGGGATAGAGCGCGGCGAAGGCGTTCGCAATGTTGGTCTTGGTGGTGGCGACCGTTTGCGTCTGGATATCCTTGCATCCGCGCACCGCAGCCGAGTCGAGCGCCATCTGCATCTGGGTCCGCTGCGAACTGGCGGAGGAATAGTCGATCGCTGCGCCAACCGCGGTGAGCAGGGGCACCGTCATGATCGCGAAGGTCGGCGCGGTGACGCCGCGACGGTCGCGCCAAAGGCGCGCGACAGAGCGTGAGTGAAAAAGATCCCGCATGGCGGTCCCCCAACATTACACGGGAGACTCGATCACCAATGCTTCAAACGATTCTTCCGCAATTGCATAAAAGTCGAACGATCAGCGGCCAGCGCGGAAATCCATGCTGACTAGGCCCAAGAAATGGTTACCTCGCTTTCAGAATGTCGGGGGGATCGTTGACGTTACGTAGTTGGAGCTATTTCCGGTAAGCCTGCATGATCGCTTCGCCGTCCGCGCCGGCGAGCTTCACCCACTCGTCGGCGATCTGGCGGCCAACGCCGGCGAAGGCCGCCATAAAGCCGGGAGTAGGCTGGATCACGGTCGCGCCCGCCGCCTTGAGCGCCGCCCGCTGTTCGGCGTAATCGGCGGCCGCCGCCTCCCAGGCGCGATCCTCGGCGAATTTGGCGGCGTCCAGCATCGCCTTGCGAATCTCGGCCGGCAGCGCCTCGAACTGCGCCTTGTTGACCACGACGGCGTCCCGAGGAATCCACAGTGACGCATCGTAGAAGTAAGGCGCGAAAGTCCAGACCTTGCGGGCCGCCACCTGCCCCGCGGACGCGGTGAACACGTCGAGGCGCCCGCCCTTCATGGCCGCCGCGATCTCGCCGGTGTCGATCGAGGTCGGAACTGCGCCGGACAGGAGCGCCAGCTTCTTCGTCATATGATTGTAGCTGCGCAATTTCAGCCCGCGCAGGCCCGACGCTTCCGGCAAGGGCTGCGCCGCGCAAAGCCCCTGAGGCATGTAGGGCGCGGAATAAAGGAGCTTCAGCCCCTCGTCCGCCAACCGCTTCTCCAGAAACGGCTTCTGCGCCTCGTAGAGCCGGCGGGCGGCCTCATAGGTGGTGGCGAGAAACGGCACGGAATCAACGCCGTAAATCGGCGCTTCGCCGGCATGCAGCGAGAGGGTGAATTCGCCGATCGGCACGACGCCCCGCCGCACAGCGTCCTTCACCTCCGGCGGCTTCATGATGCTGTTCGGCGGATAGATCGTGACCGCGAACTGTCCTTCCGCCCGGGCCGAGATATTGGCGACAAAGGCCTGCATGACGCGGGCCTGGGCGGAATCCGGCACGGCCGTCGTCGCCATGTCCCAGGAGGCCGACTGCGCGATCGCCGCCGGGCACAGAAGCGCCGCCGCCCCCGCCGCAAGGCGGGTTGCAAACAGGCGCTGCCGGAAGCTTCCGACCAGCGAGGACAAAGAGCGCGTCATCAAGGATATAACAAGCAGCGTGTCATTTATGACATCTCAGGGGTCAGAGTCACCTCCGGAACATCCCGGCTTGCCGCCAACGCCCACCGCTGGTAACGCGCCCCGGCTCCCATTTCCGGCTGCCGCGGCGCGCCACTGCGCTCGCGCCGGCCTGCCTGACGCTCAAGGTCACCATGTCCCGGCAATTCATCTATCATATGCGCGGCCTCTCGAAGAGCTATCCGGGCGGCAAGAAGATCCTCGATAATATACACCTTTCCTTCTATCCGGATGCAAAGATTGGCGTGCTCGGCGTCAACGGCGCGGGCAAATCGACGCTGCTGCGCATCATGGCCGGCGTGGACAAGGAATGGACCGGCGACGGCTGGGTCGCGGAAGGGGCCCGCGTCGGCTACCTCGCCCAGGAGCCGCAGCTCGATCCGACGCTCAGCGTCCGCGAGAACGTCATGCTCGGCGTCGCGCCGAAGAAGGCGATCCTCGATCGCTACAACGAATTGATGGCGAATTATTCGGACGAGACGGCCGAGGAAGGCGCCAAGCTTCAGGACCAGATCGACGCCCAGAATCTGTGGGACCTCGACGCCCAGGTCGACCAGGCTATGGACGCGCTGCGCTGTCCGCCAGACGACTCCGATGTGGCCAAGCTGTCGGGCGGCGAACGTCGCCGCGTGGCGCTGTGCCAGCTCCTGCTATCGCAGCCGGAACTGCTGCTGCTCGACGAGCCGACCAACCATCTCGACGCGGAGAGCGTGAACTGGCTCGAAGGCCATCTCCGGCAATATCCCGGCGCGATCCTGATCGTCACCCACGATCGCTACTTCCTCGACAATGTCACCGGATGGATCCTCGAGCTCGATCGCGGCAGAGGCATCCCCTACGAGGGCAACTACTCCTCATGGCTGGTGCAGAAGCAGAAGCGCCTGGAACAGGAGGGCCGCGAGGAAGCGGCTCGCCAGCGCACCATGGCGCGCGAACAGGAATGGGTGGCGGCGTCGCCCAAGGCGCGACAGGCCAAGAGCAAGGCGCGCATCCAGCGCTATGAGGAGCTGGTGGCGAAGGCGGCTGACAAGACGCCGCAGAACGCCCAGATCATCATCCCCATCGCCGAGCGGCTGGGCAACAATGTCGTGGATTTCGAGGGCCTGTCGAAGGCGTTTGGAGACAGGCTGCTGATCGACGATTTGAGCTTCAAGCTGCCGCCGGGCGGCATCGTCGGCGTCATCGGCCCGAATGGCGCCGGCAAGACGACGCTCTTCCGCATGATCACCGGACAGGAGAAGCCCGACGCCGGAACGATCGCCGTCGGCGACACGGTGAAGCTCGGCTATGTCGACCAGTCGCGCGACGCGCTCAACGACAAGAACACGGTGTTCGAGGAATTATCCGAAGGTAACGACGTCATCTATCTCGGCAAGCGCGAGATCAAGGCGCGCGCCTATGTCTCCGCCTTCAATTTCAAGGGCGGCGATCAGGAGAAGAAGGTCGGCATGCTCTCGGGCGGCGAGCGCAACCGCGTGCATCTCGCCAAGATGCTGAAGAGCGGCGCCAACGTGCTGCTGCTCGACGAGCCGACCAACGATCTCGACGTCGACACGCTGCGCGCGCTCGAAGAAGCGCTTGAAGATTACGCCGGCTGCGCCGTGATCATCAGCCACGATCGCTGGTTCCTCGACCGCATCGCGACGCACATCCTCGCCTTCGAAGGCGACAGTCACGTCGAATGGTTCGAAGGCAACTTCCAGGACTACGAGGAAGACAAGAAGCGCCGGCTCGGGATTGATTCAACCATTCCCAAGCGGATTCAGTACAAGAAGTTTTCGAGGTGAGGCGAGCTGCGAAGTTGCGAGTTGCGCGTGCGTTGTGGATTACGCCGCTCTCGGCCTGATCAACTCCACCTCGGGAAAATATCGTTCATAGCGCTTCGCATCGCGCGTCAGGATCGGCAGGCCCATCGCCTGCGCCTGCGCGCCGATGAAGAAATCGGGCAGCACGCTGGTCCTGGTCCCGCCTTGGCGTCGGTAGAGCACAAAAGCCTGCCCTGCGAGCCAGAGCGCCTCGTCTGACATCGTCGCGCGCTGAAGCCTTGAGTCACGCATGAACCGTGCGCAGGTGTCAGCGTCAGGGAATCCCACCGCGACCTCGGCGAAGATCACATCGACATAAAGCAGCGTCCCCTTCTCCGCCTGACTGGCCAAGGCTGAGCGGGACCAATTCTCCCAAACCGGATCATGCGACAGAATATCGAGAAGGATATTTGAGTCGACGATCGTCAATCGTCATCGCCGCGCATGAGCTGCATAAACTCGTCGGTCGTCATATCCATCTTGAAGCCATGCTCGCGCGCATAGGCGACGGCGGCGTCGATCCTTCGCCCGGCGGCCTCGATCGCCGCCTGATCCGGCTCGCGACGCTCGCGCTCGATCACCACCTGCCCCTGCGGGGTGGCGCGCACGGTGACGCGATCGCCGGGCTTGATTCCCACGGCGTCGCGCACCGCCTTCGGCAGCGTGACCTGGCCTTTGACCGTAACGGCTGTGGACATGGCTGAAACGTAATACTTTCCCGGAAAAGTATTACTCCCGCCAGCTCCGAGGCGCAATGAGGCCGGCGAGACCAGCACAGACCTTCCGCGCCGCCTCTGGCGGCCGCGCTTCGTCATTGATCTGTCGCCTTTCGCAACTAGCTCGTGATCGTGCTCCCCTTCACGATTCCCGGCCTGTTTCTCGCGGCCCTCGTCAGCCTCCATGTGGTGACGATCGCGATCGCGGCCCTCTCCTGCCGCACGACGCCGCGCCGCCGGCTTGTCGCCGCGAAGCCAATGCCGCCCGTCTCCATCATCAGGCCTGTGTCGGGGCTCGATTTCATGATCGAGGAGACGCTGGAATCGACCTTCGGGCTCGATCATCCCGACTACGAGATCCTGTTCTGCGCCGCTTCGGAGAGCGATCGCGTCGTCCCGATCGTGCGCGCATTGCTGGCGCGCCATCCGCAGGCCAATGCGCGGCTGCTCGTCGGCGACGATCCAATCAGCGACAACCCCAAGCTCAATAACGTTGTGAAGGGCTGGCGCGTCGCGCGCCACGACCTGATCATCATGTGCGACAGCAACGTGCTTCTGCCGCGCGATTATCTTCAGCGCTGCCTCAAGCCATGGGACGCGCGCACTGGCCTCGTCGCCGCGCCGCCCGCGGGAACCCATGTCGGCAATTTCGAAGCCGAGGTCGAGGCGGCGTTCCTCAACAGCTATCAGGCGCGCTGGCAGTATGCCGCGAACGCCATCGGTTTCGGCTTTGCGCAAGGCAAGAATCTGGTGTTCCGCCGCGACATTCTGCGGCCAGTCGGCGGCGTGCGCGCGCTCGCCGGTGAACTCGCCGAAGACGCCGCCGCGACCAAGATCGTGCGCGCGCAAGGTTATGAGGTCAGGCTTGCGAGCGGCCCCTTCCCGCAACCGCTCGGCCTGCGCGACTGGCGCAGCGTCTGGAATCGCCAAACGCGCTGGGCGCGGCTCAGGCGCATGAGCTTCCCCGCCTGCTACGTCGTCGAGATTTTCGCCGGCGTGCTGCCGCCGACGCTGATTGCAATCTGGTGGGCGCTCGCCACGGATCACGACGTCGTGGGAACCATCACCGGCCTCTGGCTTCTCTGGTTCGCGCTCGAATGGGCGCTGACGCGCATCGCCGGCTGGCCGGCGACGTTTCGCGTCATTCCGGCCATGATGCTGCGCGATGCGATGCTGCCCCTCGTCTGGCTGCATGGCTGGCGCAACAAGGGCTTCGTCTGGCAGGGCCATTCCATGGCCCAGGGGGCGCGCACCGGCTGACCATTTGACGCGAAATGTCGCGCGCGAGGCCACGATCGCGCCATCATTTCTCAACGCAATCTTAATGCGTTCGTTCGCATTGTCTGCAAATGACGAACGGCGGTTTGTATCGCGTCGGCCCGTTCGTTGCTGTCGCGGGCATTCTCGCGCTGCTCTCGGGCTGCGGACGCTTCGGCGTGATCGAACGGGAACCCTGGCGGGCTGAAGCCGAGCTTCAGTGTCTCAGGGCCGGCGACGTCAAATTGTCCGCCTATATCCAGCAGATTTCCGCGATCAACGGGCCTGGCCCCTGCGGCATGGACCATCCGCTGCGCGTGGCCGCCTATTCCGACGGCGAAGTCGCGCTCGCGAACAAGCTCACGCTCGGATGCCCCATGGTCTCGCGCGCCGATCGCTGGCTCGCCGACGTCGTTCAGCCCGCGGCCGAGCAGACCTACGGATCACGCGTCGTCCAGATCAAATCGGGCTCATACTCCTGCCGCCCCCGCAATAATCAGGCGGGCGCGAAACTGTCGGAGCACGGCTTCGGCAACGCGATGGACGTCTTCAGTTTCAAATTCGCGGACGGGCGCGAAGTGGCGGTGAAATCAGGTTGGCGCGGCGCGCCAGACGAGCAGCAGTTCCTGCGCACCGTCTTCACCGGCTCATGCCAGATGTTCACCACCGTGCTCGGACCGGGCGCGGACATGTTCCACTACGACCACATCCATCTCGATCTCGCTCGACACGATCCGCGTGGCATTCGCTCATTCTGCAAGCCGGTGCTGAAGTTCGAGCCGACGCCCGGCGAAGGACGGGTCGACCGACCGGTGATGACCTATCGTCAGCAACCTCCAGCATCGACAGCGATCGCCTCGGCGCCTGCCGCAGCAGCGCCAGGCGCCTTGCTGCCGCGAGGGTCGATCCCCGGCGTGCAGCCCTTCCCGCAGCAGGCCTATCCACGCCAGCAGACGGCGGCGACCTATCCGGCTGCGCCCACCCGCCCGGTCGGCGCGCCGATGAGCCTTGCGCCGCAAACGGCTGCTCCGGCCCAGTCTTTCGACCAGCCCGCAAGCGAGGAAATCGACGCCGATCACGATCCTTACGCCGTCGACGACTGAACGCCGCGCCCGCTGTCCACAGCCGCTGCAAAGACGGCAAAAAGAGACGGCGTGAGCGCTTTACATTCCCGGCGAAAGGCTTATGTACGCGGCTCCCGGCGCGGGGTGGAGCAGCCCGGTAGCTCGTCAGGCTCATAACCTGAAGGTCGTAGGTTCAAATCCTGCCCCCGCAACCAATCCTCTGAGAGATCAGCGGTTTCAGAAAAGCCCCGGCCATGCGCCGGGGCTTTCTTTTGCGGCTTGCGCCAAGCGATCGGACCGCGTCAGAGCTTGATGTCGCCACCTGCGATCCAGAACACCTCGCCTTCGCTCTCCTCACTGTCGAGCCACAGAAATGGAGCGCCGGGATAATCGCGATCGAGCACGTCGCGATCGGTTCCGATTTCGCACAGCAGACCGCCGCTCTCGGTCAGATGGCCGGATGCGCCAGCCAGGATGCGTCGCACGATGTCGAATCCATCTTCGCCGCCGGCGAGCGCCATCTCGGGTTCGGCGCGGAATTCCGGCGGTAGCGCCGCCATCGTTTCCGCGTCGACATAGGGCGGATTGGTGATGATGAGGTCGTAGCGCCTGCTCTTCAGCGGCGCGAAGAGATCGCCCTGATGCAGCGTGATGCGATCGCCGAGCCCGTAATCGTCGACATTGCGGCGCGCGACGTCGAGCGCGTCCTTTGACAGATCGACCGCGTCGATCGTCGCATTCGGAAATGCGCGCGCCGCAAGAATCGCGAGGCAGCCCGATCCCGTGCAGAGATCGAGCACGGACAAGACCTCGTTCGGATCAGGAATGAGCGCGCCCTCGCCGCCGACAATATGTTCCTGAAACAGGAGCTCCCCGATGAAGCTGCGCGGCACGATCACGCGCTCATCGACATAGAAGGGCGCGCCCTGGATATAAGCGCGGTTGAGGAGATAGGCGGCGGGCTTGCGCATCGTCACGCGCGTTTCGATCAGCGAGGCCAAGCGATCCGCTTCGCTTCGCGTCAATCGCGCGTCGAGCCAGGGATTGATGTCGTCGACCGGGAGATGCAGCGCTTCGAGAATAATGAACACGGCCTCGTCGAGCGCGTTCGTCGCACCATGGCCATGGAACAGGTTGGCGGCGCGAAAGCGGCTGACGGCGTAGCGCAGGAAGTCCCGGAGCGTCTTGAGCTCCGCGGGCGCGATCGTTTCGGGCATTGACGGTTCAGCTCTTGAAGAAGGAGTCGGCGGCGTTCTTGGTCTTTTCCTTCGCCTCGCGCGCCTGCTTGATGCGCTCGATCTCCGCTTCGAGCTGGCCGATCCGCTCGGTGAGTTCGAAGACGGAGAGAGTCGAGAGGTCCTGACCAAGCTCATGCTTCGTCGATTTCGGCCGCGGCAGATCGTCAGCAAACAGGTTCGACATGGCGCAGGGTCCCGGAGCGTTCAAGATCACGCCGCATTTTGATTGAATCAATCAAAATGCGGGAACGTGATCGATTCCTAAAGTTTAGAGCATGGCTTTTGCGAAAAACCGGTATCCACTTTTTCGCGCCATGCTCTAAGGCGCTCTCATAACCCCGCCCCGCGCGCGTTGCCATCCCGCGCGGCCTCGGTCAAAAGGCGCGACATACGGAGAGCTGAAATGGCCGATCTGCCCCAGACCATGACCGCTGTCGGCGTCGCCCGGCCGGGGCCGCCGGATGCGCTCAAGCCGGAAAGCCGGCCTTTGCCCGTCCCGAAGGAGGGCGAAATTCTGGTCAAGGTCGCCGCCGCGGGCGTGAACCGGCCTGACGTTCTCCAGCGCAAGGGCGGTTATCCGCCGCCGCCCGGCGCATCCGACATTCCGGGTCTCGAAATCGCTGGAGAGATCGTCGCTGCGGGTCCCGGCGCCCATCGCTATTCGATCGGCGATGAGGTCTGCGCGCTGATCGCCGGCGGCGGCTACGCCGAATATGCGGTTGTCCATCAGGACAATGCGCTGCCCATCCCGGCGGGAATGACGCTGGTCGAAGCGGCGGCGCTGCCCGAGACCTATTTCACGGTCTGGACCAACGTCTTTGAGCGCGGGCGCCTGCAATCAGGCGAGACTTTCATGGTCCATGGCGGCTCGTCCGGCATCGGCACGACGGCGATCTTGCTCGCCAAGGCGTTCGACGCACGCGTGATCGCGACCGCCGGCTCCGACGAGAAAGCCGAGGCTTGCCGCAAGCTCGGCGCCGATCTCGCCGTCAATTACCGCACGCAGGACTTCGTCGCGGAGACGAAGACCTTCACCGCGGGCAAGGGCGTCGATGTGATCCTCGACATGGTCGGCGGCTCCTACATCCAGCGCAATCTCGAGGCGGCGGCGCAGGAAGGCCGCGTCGTGCAGATCGCCTTTCAGGAGGGCTCGAAAGTTCAGGTCGATCTGCTGCGCGTGATGCTGAAGCGGCTGACGCTCACGGGTTCGACATTACGCATCCGAAGCGTGGCGGAGAAGGCTACGATCGCGCAGGCGCTCGAAGAGAAGGTGTGGCCGCTATTGAGTTCAGGCCGTTGCCGGCCGCTGATCCACGCGACCTTCCCGTTGCGCGAGGCGGCTGCGGCCCATGCGCTGATGGAGTCGAGCGCCCATATCGGGAAAATCGTTCTGACGGTCTGACGGCCAAGCGGTTTTCGCAAGCGACACAGTTTCAGGAGGCGCCAATGCGCGACACCACCAACCGGATTCTTGACGATCTCGCCAAACTCGCGACCGAGGCGGCCGGCGCGGCGCAGGGATTCCGACGCGATGCGGAAGGCGCGCTGAAATCCGGCCTCGAAAGACTGCTGCGCGACATGAATCTCGTGACGCGCGAGGAATTTGATGCGGCGCGCGAAATGGCGATCCTGGCGCGCGAAGAGAACGAGAAACTGGAGGCGCGCATCGCCGCGCTTGAAGCGCGGCTGTCAGGCGGCGCGCCTGTGGATGAGCGCCGGCCGGATTCGGGCGGCCGGTAGAGAGCTCAGAATTCCTGCCAGTCGGCTTCGTTGGCGAAGGCCGTCGCAACCGAAGCCTGCATCCGCGCCACCGGTCCACGGCTCGCAGCGGCAGGCCGGGCTGCGGGCGCGGCTTTCGCCTGCGCCGGAGAGCGCTTCTGAGCAGGCGCGGCCGAGGGCCTCGCGACGCTCTCGACGCGGAAGTAACTCACGCGTTCGTTCATCGCCTGCGCCTGGCTCTCCAGCGTCTTGGCGGTCGCGGCGTTCTCCTCGACCAGCGCCGAATTCTGCTGCGTCGCCTCGTCCATCTGCTGCAGCGCCTTGTTGACTTCGGCGATGCCGATCGACTGTTCGGCGCTGGCCGACGCGATATCGGCCACGATCGCGGTCACGCCCTTGATCGATTCCATGATCTCGGAGAGCGCCGCGCCGGCGCGATTGACGAGATTGACGCCGTCCTTCACCTGGCCGCCGCTCGAGACGATCAATTCCTTGATGTCCTTCGCCGCCTGCGATGAACGCTGGGCGAGCGAGCGAACTTCCGAAGCGACGACCGCAAACCCACGTCCCGCCTCGCCGGCGCGCGCGGCCTCGACCGCGGCATTGAGCGCGAGCAAATTGGTCTGGCGCGCGATCTCGTCGATGACGCCGATGATGTCGGAAATCTTGCGTGAGGATTCCTCGATGCGCGCCATGGCGTCGACCGCCGTCGCCACCACCGCGCCGCCGCGCTCGGCGACTTCACGCGCGCCGTTCGCCGACTGATTGGCCGTCTGCGCGTTCTCCGCATTCTTGCGCACCGTCGCGGCGATCTCCTCCATCGAGGCGGAGGTCTGTTCCAGACTCGCCGCCTGCTCTTCCGTGCGCTGGGAGAGATCGGTGGTGCTGGCAGAGATTTCGCCTGACGCGTTCGAGACTTCACGCGTCGAAGCGGTGATCGCGGCCATGGCTTCGGCGATGCGTTCGACCATGGCGTTGAAATCGGCCTTGATCGGCTCGTAATCGGCCGGCACCTGAGCGCTCAGCCTGAAGGTGAGATCGCCGGCCGACAGGCTGCGCAGGCCTTCGCCCAGCGCCTGCATCACCTGCGCCTGCTCTTCCGCCGCGCGACGCTGCTGCGCATGAACCTTCTCCTGCGCGTCGGCTTCGACGCGGGCAGCCTTGGCCTGACGATCGGTGTCTTCCTGTTGCCGCACAAGGGCGGCTTCGGCCTCTTCGCGCGCCTTTTCCGTAACATGGTCCTTGAAGGCCTGCGCCGCGCGCGTGATCTGTCCAACCTCGTTGCGGCTGCCATCGACGCGGATTTCAGCGCTCAAATCGCCTTGGGCCAGCCGCGACATGGTGGCTGTGAGATCCTTGAGCGGCCTGATCGACAGAATGTTCCAGAGCGCAAATGCGACGCCGATCATCACTGCGATCACGGTCAGGCCGATCATCAGCATCGCGAACCGCTCGGCCGTGACGCGCGCTTCGGTCGCCGCCGCTTGAACCTGCTGCTCCTGAATGTCGATAAACTTGTTGATCTGCGCCAACCACGTCGTGAAGACCGGCCGCGCCTTCTCGATGACGATCTCGCGGGAGTTGTAGGCGTCGCCGTTCGACTTCTCATCGATCACGGACTTGATGATCGGAAGCGCCTTCGCCTCGGTCTCCTTGATCGCCTTGACGAGATCGCGCTCATCCTGGGTGACGCCCGCCTCGGTCGCAATCATCTTGTCCAAGGCTTCCGACGACTCCGCGTAGAATTTCGCCAGACGTCCGATGTCGGCAATCACCGCGTTCAATTCGCCGACTTCGTTGATCAGGACGACGTCGCGCACGCCAATCGACCGGTCATGCACGCTGCCGCGCATATTGATGCCGTAACGCTGCATCATGCCGGCGTCGTCGCCGATCTCCTTCAGCCTGGCGCTGATCCTGCCGACCTGGAATACGCCGATGACGGTGAGAGTCGCGAGCAATCCGAGCACGGCCACAAAGCCAAGCGCCATGCGGGTGCTGATGCGTGTATTGCGGAACATCGTTTCGCCCTGCCCCAAACGACGAAAGCTTTTAAAAGGAGACCTTTAACTGACGCTTACGCACAAAGGCCGAACCTGCCGCCGGGTGAGGAAATTTTGGGCTCGCGTTCGGCGCGCCTGCTCAAAACTCCTCCCACTCCGGATCATTCTTGAGCGCCAGCGCGCCCTGCGTGCGCGGCGCGGGGCGCGTCGCGGTACGGGCCGGCGCTGACGGCTTTGAAGAGGCGCGCTGCGATGCGGGCGCGGCATTTGGCACGACGGAAGCGTCGACGCGGAAATAGCTGACGCGCTCGTCCATCGCCTTCGACTGCCCCTCCAGCGTCTTCGCGGTGGCCGCATTCTCTTCGACCAGCGCCGAATTCTGCTGCGTCGCCTCGTCCATCTGCTGCAGCGCCTTGTTCACTTCGGCGACGCCGATCGACTGCTCCGCGCTCGCCGACGCGATATCGGCGACGATCGACGCCACCTGCCGGATCGACGCGACGATCTCGCTCAAAGCGCCGCCCGCGCGATTGACCAGTTCGACGCCGTCTTTCACCTGGCCGCCGCTGGAGACGATCAGATCCTTGATGTCTTTCGCCGCCTGCGAGGAGCGCTGCGCCAGCGAGCGAACTTCCGACGCGACCACCGCGAAGCCGCGGCCCGCCTCGCCGGCTCTGGCCGCCTCTACAGCGGCATTGAGCGCGAGCAGATTGGTCTGACGTGCGATCTCGTCGATCACGCCGATGATGTCGGAGATCTTGCGCGAACTCTCTTCGATCCGCGCCATGGCTTGCACGGCCTCCGCGACGACCTGGCCGCCGCGATCGGCGACGGCGCCCGCGCCCGACGCTGACTGATTGGCCGCCTGCGCATTCTCGGCGTTCTTCTTCACGGTCGCGGCGATCTCTTCCATGGAAGCCGATGTCTCTTCCAGGCTGGCCGCCTGTTCCTCCGTGCGTTGCGAGAGATCGGTGGTGCTCGCGGAAATCTCGGCCGCCGCATTCGAGACTTCGCGCGCCGAATTCTGGATCGCAGAGAGCGTTTGCGACAGGCGCGCGGTCGTTTCGTTCACCGCCTCGCGCAATTCGCCGAAGCGTCCCTCGTGGCGCGTGTGGATGACATGGGTGAGATCGCCTGACGAAAGCGCGCGCAGCGCCTCACTCAATTCCGTCGTCGCCTGATCGACCACCTGGTTGATGGCGTTGACGCCTTCGGCCAGTTCCCGAACCGATCCACGGACGTCGCCGACATCGACGCGACCGGAGAAGTCGCCGATCTTCGCGCCGGCCACCACCTGCGCCACATTGGCGACGAGCGCCTGACTCGCGGCGGCTTCGGCAAGCTGATGATCCTGCAGCGCCTCGCGCTCCTTGCGCGCGCTTTCGAGCGCCAGCGCATTCTCGCGATAGGTTTCGAGCGCGCTCGACAAGGCGCCGATCTCGTCGGGATAGCGCGCCGCAGCGACGGGCTCATCGAGCTTGCCGGCCTGCAGCCGCTCAAGAGTGCTGCGAATTTCCACAACGGGTCGCGAGATGCGGTTGCGCAACCCGATCCAGCTCGCGACGGCGACGCCCGCCATCACAAGCGCGACGATCACCGCGCCAGCGAGCTTGATCAGCGACCAGTTGAACGTTTTCGACGCGTTATCGACGATGTCGTCGAGAGACGTCGTGACGACCGTGAGAATCGCGCCGAACGGCTCGTTGCACAGCTTCGTCCAGTCGCCGGGGCCGATCGGCGGCTGCCCGGAACCGAGCTTGCCGAGAAGATCGTCCGCCTGTTTCGAATTTTGCGCAACGGCGGCGACAGCGGCCTGCGCCTGCGTCCTCAGCGCGGCGGGAACGTTCGAACTCTGAACGAGGCCGGCAAGATTGTCGGCGCTCTGCGCCACCTTGCCGCGAAGCTCGCCAAGCTTTCGCGCTATGACGATATCGATCGGCTTGTTGGACGCGAAGGACTGGCGCAGCAGCGTGCATTGGGCGCCCTGATTGGCGCGCATCAACCAGGCTTCCTCCTTGAAATCCTGAAGCTGAGCGAAATAGGGGTCGACGCGACGAACCGCGCGACTGGTCGAGGCCGACGCTGCAAGCACGCTTCCGAGCGTGCGATCCACGCCGTCATACCAGGCGTTGGTCGCAGCAAGCGTGCGTTGCTCCTTCGGCTTGGCGCCCTCAGCGGCGAGATCGCCATAGAGCGGCGCGGCAAGCGCCCAGTTGTCGCCGAGAGACTTGGCGAGTTCTTCGCGCCTCACAAGATCGGTGGCGCGCAGATCCTCGATCGCTCCGGCGACCGCTTTTCCGATCTCGTTCTTGCGTTGCGCGACCAGAGGGCGCGGATCGTCGGCGGCGAGCAGCGCCGTCTGCAGGTCGCCGCGCTGGCTGCGCATGACCGAGGCCATCAGCAGCAGCGTCTTGTCGGCTTTGGCGAGCTGGATCGTGCGATTGGCGGCGGCGACATCCCAAAGCGCCGAACTGATCACCCACACCGCTCCGATCGCCAGCGGCGCGACCAGAAGCAGCAGCGTGGCAGCAATACAGCGCTGAATTGACGTAACGAAAAACATTGGAGGTCACCCGCAAACAGCCTGGCGGCGACCCCGATGCCTTGAAACGTCTATGGGACGGCGATAGCCCGACGGCGCCGCCCCTCAATTTCCAGCAAATCCTTTAATATCGCGTTCACGCTGACTGGCGGGACCGCGCCTCGGAACTCCCGCCGGCGTCGAGGGACGAAGCGCCGGCTTAGCGCCCTCCGGCGGCGTAACGTCTCGTGACGGCCCCGGCGCCCAGACGTCGATTCGCTTCGCTGAGTCACAAGGTCGCAGACGATGGCCCGTCTGTGGACGACTCGTTTGCGGGAATTGTCTCAAAGTCGCGAATCCGTGAGCTTCCAGTCGCTGGCGAGAGCGGCGGTTGGGTTTGCGTCGACGATGGCTATGATCGTTCGACGTTTTGATTCGAGTTGATGAAGCGTCGCATAGGGCGGCGCTTGTTGATGGAGTCAGACCGTGGCGTGTGTTGGCGTTGTTGCGTGCGGCGTCGATACCCTGACGAAATGAGAGGCCACGGAATGTCGAATCTGGAGACGGTCGTCGAGCGCAGCGAGCATCCGCTCGATGTGATCGAGCGCATCGCCGCGTCGCAGGAATGGGCGTTCGATCGCGAGCAGGACGACGAGATTTCGCTGTCTGTGAAGGGCTCATGGTCGGACTACCATGTCGCCTTCACCTGGCTCGACGAGATGGAGGCGCTGCATATCGCTTGCGCCTTCGACCTCAAGGCGTCGGGCCCGCGCCGGGCGGAAACGCTGGCGTTGATCTCGCGCATCAATGAGCGCATGTGGGTCGGGCATTTCGATCTCTGGACCAAGGAGAACGTCGTGATGTTCCGCCACGCCTTGCTTCTGACCGGCGGCGCCGAGCCGCAGGGCTCGCAATGCGAAGCGCTGCTGAAGCTCGCGATCGAAGCCTGCGACCGGCATTTTCAGGCGTTCCAGTTCGTGGTCTGGGCCGGCAAGTCTGCCGAGGACGCGCTCGAAGCGTCGCTGTTCGAGACCGCGGGCGAAGCGTGAGCTCGCTCCCGTCCTCACTGATCCTCGTCGGCGCCGGGAAGATGGGCGCCGCGATGCTGGAGGGCTGGCTGAAGCTCGGGCTCGATCCCAAGCGCGTCACCTGCATCGATCCGGGCCTCAAGGACGAGCCGCGCGACGAACTCGCGGACAAGGGACTGACCATCGTCGCGAGCGCGGCCGACCTGTCGCCGCCGCAGGCGCTGGTGCTGGCGATCAAGCCGCAGATGCTCGACGCGGCCGCAGCCGGCCTTGGCGGCATCGTCGGGCCGCGGACGCTTGTGATCTCGATCCTCGCCGGCAAGACGATCGCCGATCTCAAGGCGCGGCTGCCGAAGGCGGGGGCCATCGTCCGCGCCATGCCGAACACGCCGGCCGCCGTGGGTCGCGGGATCACCGCCGCGGTCGCCAATCCTGCCGTCTCAGCGGATCAGCGCGCAATGGCCGATGCGTTGCTGAAGGCGATCGGCAGGGTCGAATGGCTCGACGACGAAGGGCTGATCGACGCGGTCACCGCCGTCTCCGGCTCGGGCCCGGCCTATGTCTTTCACCTCGTCGAGGCGATGGCGGCCGCGGGCGCGAAGGCCGGGCTGCCAACCGATCTCGCCATGCGGCTCGCCCGCGCGACCGTGGAAGGCGCCGGCGAGCTGATGTTCCAGTCGCCGCTTCCGCCTTCAACGCTGCGTGAGAACGTCACCTCGCCCGCCGGCACCACGGCCGCCGCCCTCAAGGTGCTCATGGACGACAAGGGCCTGACCGCGCTGATGACCGAGGCGATCGCCGCGGCCAAGCGACGCGCGGAAGAGCTCTCCGGCTGATTCCACTGGCGAAGCGCCGGTCGCCGCCCTAGCTTTCCCTTACGATCGTTTCCCGAAGCCGTGGGGCGTCGCATCGCTCCGCCGCGCCGGACAGGAGGCTTTGATGACCGACGCCCAGAGGGCTGACGCCCGCACCCGCATTGTCGAAGCGGCCATGGCTCTCGCCGCCGAGCGCGACTGGCCGACCATCGAACTCCCTGACATCGCCCATCGCGCCGAGGTCAGCCTCGCCGACCTGCGCGACGCGTTTCCCTCCAAGGATGCGATCCTCGGCGGCTTCGCCCGCATGATCGACCGCAAGGTGCTCGAGGGGACGAAGGACGACCTCGCCGGCGAACCGGCGAAGGACCGGTTGTTCGACGTGTTGATGCGCCGCATCGATGCGCTCGTTCCCTACAGGGGCGCTCTGAAGCGCCTGCGCGCCTCGATGCCGCGCGATCCGTTGACGCTCGCGGCGCTGAATTCGGCGGCGCTCAATTCGCACCGCTACATGCTGGCGGCGGCGAACATTCCAACGTCGGATGCGATGGGCCATCTCAAGGTGCAGGGGCTCGCGATCGCGTTCAATCGCGTCGTCGATGGCTGGCTGCGCGAGGATGATGATCCCGATCTCTCCAAGACCATGGCGGCGCTCGATCGCGCGCTGACGCGCGGCGGCGTGATGCTCGACCGCGTCGAGGATGCGATGCGGCTGACAGCGCCGTTCCGCGCTTTCGCACATTCGTTCAAGGAGGCGGGCGAGAAGTTCCGCGCGCGGATGAGCGAGCAGCGCGCGCGCCGCGACGCGGAGCGAAATGCGCCAAAGCCCGACGACGACGTGGTCGCGATTTAATCGCTTCGCTGTTCGTTGACGTCATGCTCGCGCTTGTCGCGAGCATCCACGTCTTCTTTCCTAAGCCTCAAACGACGTGGATGCGCGGAACAAGTCCGCGCATGACGCGCGCGAGATATTCCGCCTACTGCCCGGCGACGTGATCGAGGAATCCGGTCACGCTCTTCAGGCGACCTTCCCCATCAAGCAGCACGATGTCGGTTCCAACAGCGGCGGGATCGCCGCCATCAGCCGACAGGCGCCATGAGAAGCGCACGCGATCATTGTGACCGTCCGGCTTTCCATGCAGCGCGAAGGCATGGCCAGGGAAGCGCTGATGCACGGCGCCGATGAGCGCGTCGATCTGATCGCGTCCCTCTCCCTTCATCAGGGGATCGATGTAAGTCGCGTCTGCGGCCCAGCCGTTTCTCAGCATGTCCTTGCGGCGCGCGCCGTCGGTCTCGTTCCACAGCGCGATATAGGCGTCGGCGATGTCGTTCGGGTTCATTGTCTTCTCCTCGCTGGTCATCGGCTTGTCCGATGACGCATCATCGCGAGGGAGAGCGAGTGAAGCGATTACGTCTGAGGTTATGCGCCCTCATCCCCGGAACGGTGAAGCGCAACGAAGTGGAGCGGAACCGTGTCCGGGGTCCAGCGTAAAGAGCGCGAGCAAAGCGAGCACTCAACTCAAATAATATTGTCGCGCCTTTGGCGCGAATTTCTTTCGCTGGACCCCGGTCTCCGTTCCGTTCGCTGACGCTCACTTCACGGAACCGGGGACGGAGTGAGCCTTACGCCGCCGCCTTCGCGCCGACGAGGCTCGAGAACATGCGCAATCCATCAGTGCCGCCGGCGAGCGGATCGATGAGATTCTCCGGATGCGGCATCATGCCGAGCACGCGCAGATTGTCGGAATAGATTCCCGCGATGTCGTTCAGCGAGCCGTTGAAATTCGCGGGCCCGCCGACCTTGCCGCTTTCGTCGCAATAACGGAACGCGACAAGCCCCTCGCCTTCAAGCTTCGCGATCGTCTCGACATCGGCGATGTAATTGCCCTCGCCATGGGCGCTGCACACCTTGATCGCTTCATCAGGCTGATATTCGCCTGAGAAGGCGGTGCCGGCGCGCGCGACGCTGAGATGGTGGAACTTGCAGACGAATTTCAGGCCCGCATTGCGCGCGAGAACGCCCGGCAGAAGCCCAGCCTCGCAGGCGATCTGGAAGCCGTTGCAGACCGCGAGCGCATAGCCGCCGCGTTCGGCATGGGCGCGCACCGCATCCATGATGGGCGAGCGCGCCGCAATGGCGCCGCAACGGAGATAGTCGCCATAGGAGAAGCCGCCGGGCAGCACCACGAGATCAGTGCCGCGCGGCAGCTCCGTCTCGGTGTGCCAGACATAAGGCGGCTCGACGCCGGAAGCGGCCTTCAGCGCCCGCCCGATGTCGCGTTCGCGATTGGAGCCGGGGAAGACGATGACGGCCGCTTTCATAGTCAGCCTCCGATCTCGACCCGGTAATTCTCGATCACCGTGTTGGCGAGCAGCTTTTCGCAGGCCGACTTCAGCGCCGCCTCGGCCTTGCCCTTGTCGCCGCCGTCGAATTCGATGTCGAACACCTTGCCCTGGCGGACGCTCGCCACGCCCTCGACGCCGAGCGTCTTCAGGGCGCCCTCGATCGCCTTGCCCTGGGGATCCAGCACGCCGTTCTTCAGGGTGACGGTGACGCGGGCTTTCATTTCACGGGCTCCGGGGATGATGGCCGGTCGATAAGGCGGAATCGGCTGGCGGGCAATGCGGAGGGCGCCGTTCAGCTTGCTTGTTTGAACGGCGCGATCTGATCGATTTCGCGACCTGACAGATCGGACGCAGCTTCGAGCGCATAGCGGCTCTGGATATTCATCCAGAATTCCGGGCTGGTGCTGAAAAAGCGCGCCAGCCGCAGCGCGGTGTCCGGCGTGAGCTCGACCTGTTCGGCGACCAGCCGCTCGATACGGGTCCGCGGCACGCCAACCGCCCGCGCCACAGCCCCCGCCGAAAGGCCGAGCGGCTGAAGGAATTCCTCGCGCAGGATTTCGCCGGGATGAATTGCTGGCAAGGTCGCCATTGGCCGCCTCTCTCAATGATAATCGACGAATTCGACGCCGGCCGGTCCTTCCGGCGTCCAACGAAAGCAGAGCCGGAACTGGTCGTTGACGCGAATGGAATATTGTCCGGTCCGATCGCCCTTCAGAGCCTCCAGCCTGTTCGCCGGCGGACTCCGCAGATCGTCGAGGCGAATGGCGGAGTCGAGCATCACGAGTTTCCGCCGCACAAGTTTCGCCAAATCGGCGGGGAATCCTTTCGGAATGCGCCTGCCGAGCACGGCTTCGAGCCGCTTGTCGCTGAAGCCGCGGATCGGCGTGGGGCGATCTCCAATTTTCGCCGGAATGTATCATGATGCGATACATCTCTCAATCCCCGCTTCTGGGGAAAGCACAGATGTAACCGATCTCGCGCTGTTCGCACGGCTCGCTCGCCCTCCCGCTTTGATCTTCCCTTCACCTCGCCTCCGAAGGGGAGGCCGGGAGCGCCTGATAGGCGCGGCCAAAATGAATGGTGGGATTTCGCCTTCCGGCGCTCCCGGCGCGGATTCTTTGACCTCCCGTCGCACGCTCTCCGCGGCGCACCGCTTAAGGCCCTCCTGGGGCGGCCCGATCGTATTGTCGGGCGGGCGTGCTGTCGGAAGCCCCCGGGAGTCCTGAAAGCCAGGTCGCGATCAGAACCCGCAGGTCCGCCCTCTGCTCCCGTTCGGTCCTGACCCGGACGGCCCCGAGAAGAGCAGAGGCAAACATATAGTAGGAATTTAGTCAGGAAATGTCAAGAGAAGGTCACCGTTGCGCAATCAAGCGGCATCCTTTTTCCAGCGTCATCGCCGGGCTTGACCCGGCGATCCAGACCAAGGCCGATGTCGACGACTGGATGGCCGGGTCGAGCCCGGCGATGACATCTGGAGGGAGAGCCAAACCGCACACGGGGATCAGCGCGCATCGCATCGCCCGATTGCGCCAGACGACGGGACAAGCCCGGAGGCATCCCCTACATCTGACGATAGGGATGGGCTCATTGAATTATTTCAGCATCTTCCGCGCGCATGGCGCGGTGGTCATGTTCGGGTTTCTGTTTTCCTTCCTGTCCTCCTTCGGGCAGACCTATTTCGTCGCCCTCTCGACGCCTGACATCCGGAACGCATTCGACCTCAGCCATGGCGAGTTCGGCGCCGTCTTTTCGGCAGCGACGCTCACTGCGGGACTTTTCCTCATCGTTATCGGCAGCACGCTCGACCGCGTGTCGCCACGCGCCTACGCCGCCGCTTCTCTTGCGGGCTTGGCGATCGCGGCGCTGACGCTTTCACTCGCGCAAAATATCGCGCTGCTGGGGCTGGCGCTGTTTGGTCTCAGGCTGTTCGGCCAGGGCACGCTCAGCCACGCCTCGATCACCAGCACGGCGCGGCTTCCGCTCGGCGTGCGCGGGCGCGCCATGGGCTTCGCCAATCTCGGCTTCCAGACGGGCGCGGCGGCCTTTCCGGCGGCGGGCGTCGCGCTCATGACGACTTTCGGCTGGCTCGGCATGTGGCGCATCGCAGCCATCATCGCCGCCGTGTTCGCGGTGCTGGTGTTTCCCTATGCGCGCGGAGTCGTCGAAGCGCCGCTGAAGCACGCCGCGACGCAATCGCAGGCCAAGCACAGGCGGCGCGACATCATCCGCGACTGGCGGTTTCTCGTGCTGCTGCCGACCATGCTCGGGCCGCCGGCGATCACGACAGGCTATTTCTTCCACCAACGTTTTCTCGCGGACGACAAGAGCTGGAGCCTCGATCTCCTGGCGCTCAGCATCACGGCCAGCGCGCTCGCATCCGTGATCAGCTCCATCGTCGTTGGCGCGCTGATCGACCGCTTCGGCGCCATCCGCATTTCGCGCTTCCAGCTTCTGCCGCTCGCCGCCTGCTCGCTTGCGCTCGGTCCGATGTCGGGCCCGGCGAGCGCTATCTGGTTCTTTGCGCTGCTCGGAATCACATCGGGCGCAAACGGCGTCGTCATCACCGCCGCGCTGGCTGAAATCTATGGCGCCGGACAGATCGGCATGATCCGCGCTGTCGCACAATCGCTGCAGGTGATCGCCTCCGCGATTTCGCCTGTCGTGATGGGCTATGCGTTCGATCTGCATGTCGCGCTGGCGACGATCGGCGGCGTCGCAGCGGTTTATCTTGTCGCGGCCGCCGCTGCGACTTTATTGCTGAAGCCGAAACCGCTGCTGCCCTGACGCTCTGCATTCACACGCGGTTCTCGAATTCATCCGTCGCCGCGACGATCGCCTCGGCCATCCCAGGATCGCTCGCGCTGTGGCCCGCCTGCTCCACCGCGACGAGACGGCTGCCCGGCCAGGCGCGATGCAGCAACCATGGCGTGACCAGCGGGCCGCTGACATCGAGCCGGCCATGAATGAGCACGGCGGGAATTTGGGAGAGACGCGCGGCGCTCCGCAGCAATTCGCCCTCTTCGAGCCAGGCCCTGTTCGCCCAGTAATGCGCAACGAGGCGCGCAAAGCCGAGGCGGAAGCGCGCATCCTCATAGCGCGGATTGGGCTTCGCATCCTTGCGAACGCCTGCGATGGCGATCTCCCAATCGCACCAGTGGCGCGCCGCTTTCTCGCGCGCGACGGGATTATCGCTCATGAGCAGCCCGTGATAGGCGGCGGCGAGATCGCCCTCACGTTCAGCTTCAGAGACGCCGTTGCGAAATCTCTCGAACGCCTCGGGGAAAAAGGCGCCGACGCCGCGCGTGATCCATTCGATCTCGCGCGCGCTCGTCATGGTGACGCTGGAGAGAACGATCTCGCTGATGCGATCGGCATGGCGCTGCGCGTAGGCTTGCGCCAAGGTCGCGCCCCAGGACGAGCCATAAAGAAGCCAGCGTTCGACGCCGAGATGATCACGCAGCTTTTCGATGTCGGAGATCAGATGCGCCGTGGTGTTGGTGGAGAGATCCGCGTCAGGCTCGCTCGCATGCGGCGTGCTGCGGCCGGCGCCGCGCTGATCAAACAGGATGATGCGATAAAGCTCGGGATTGAAATAGCGCCGCGCGTTCACCGAGGCGCCGGAGCCCGGCCCGCCATGCAGCACGAGCGCCGGCTTGCCAGCGGGCAAACCGCAGCATTCCCAATAAAGCCGATGGCCGTCGCCGACATCGAGCATGCCGTGGGAATGGGGTTCGAGGGGCGGGTAGAGGGAGGGCATGAGATGAACGTTCTCAGCAGTGTTCAGTTCAGATTGCGCCGAGCGTCAAGGAGCATGGAACGGAACATCAAGGGCGTTATTCAGATTGGCGCTCACTTTCCACATCGTCATCGCCGGCCCTGAGCCGGCGATCCAGACCGCAGCGCCGGAGACCAACGATTGCTGGATGCCCGGGTCAAGCCCGGGCATGACATCTGGAGGAAGTCAGCGCGCGAAAAGAAAAGCTTCTCAGCCTCTCACGCCGAGCTTGCAGGCATTCTCGTCTCTACAATTCCCGCGACCTCAGCGAGAATATCGCTCCCGCATAAGAGCTTATTGTCGCCTCAGCGACACCCGATAAGTAATCGATGTGGTTTGAACAGCCCCGCTTTTTTCGTCCTTTGTTATGACGCGAACTGTAAACTGATCATTCTCCGCCGATGAGGAGGCTGCCGGAGCGCGATAGGCGATAAAGACGCTTCGTCGCCCATCCGCGGCAGGCGCTGGCTCAACGGAAGCCCCTGCATTGCCGTAATTGGGCCGACTCGAGATACCTGCGGACTGAATCGAAAGACCACGTCTGAAATTCAGGACTTTCGAGCAGGTCCACGCAATTCGCAAATGCAGAAAATAAGTATTCGCCGTCCCTACGCTGAATGGCCCTTCCGCGCCGAAGCAGGTGGCTGAGTATTGAGCAAGGGCCGGGATTGTTGGCTGGAAAAAACAAGATCCAAATATGACAATCAAAATTGTTCTTCTCATCGCTGCGCGCAGAAATCCGCGCGCGCACGCGCCGTTCCTGATCATGTGTTTGCCCCCTTATCGCCTCTATCGCAATTGATACGTCCTCAACTTCAAATATCACGCTCACGCCGCGCTCGCCGGCATCCTTTTCTCCACGATGCCCGCAACATCGGCCAGAATATCGTTCACCTGAAAATCCTTCGGCGTATAGACGGCGGCGACGCCGATATTCTTCAGCACATTCTCATCGTCAGGCGGAATGATGCCGCCAACCACGACGGGAATGTCGAGGTCTTCACGCCGCAAGCGGTTGATCACCGCGCGCACCAGCGGCACATGGCTGCCTGAGAGAATGGAAAGGCCGATCACATGCGGCTTTTCCGTCTTCGCCTTCTCGACAATCTCGTCCGGCGTCTGGCGTATGCCGTCATAGATCACGCTCATGCCGGCCTCGATGGCGCGCACCGCGATCTGCTCGGCGCCGTTGGAATGGCCGTCGAGTCCGGGCTTGCCGACGAGAAAACTCACCTTCGTTCCCAATTTGCGCTCAAGCGACAAGACGAGCGCGCGCAATTTCTCGATCTCATCGCCGGTCGCGCGCGATTCCATGGTGACGCCGGTCGGCGCGCGATACTGGCCGAACACGCCGCGCAAGGTCTCGCCCCATTCGCCCGTGGTGACGCCGGCCTTCGCGCAGACGACCGACGGCTCCATGATGTTGTCGCCTGATCGCGCCGCCGCTTCGAGCGCTTCAAGCGCAGCCGCGACCGCGCTTTCGTCGCGCGCAGCGCGCCATTTGCGAAGATTGGTGATCGCCTCGATCTCGACATTGTCAGAGATGGTCATGATCGCGCCGTCGCCAGATGTCAGCGGCGATTCCTCGGTCTCGGTCCAGCGGTTGACGCCGACGACCACCTGCTCGCCGCGCTCGATGCGCGCGAGGCGATCTGCATTGGAAGCCACAAGCGCTTTCTTCATCGCGCCTGTTTCAATCGCGGCGACGGCGCCGCCCATGGCGTCGATGCGCTTCAATTCTTCGCGCGCCGCGGCCTTCAATTCCTCGACCTTGCGATCCATCTCGGCCGAGCCGTCGAAAATATCGCCGAATTCAAGAAGATCGGTCTCGTAGGCCAATATCTGCTGCATGCGGATCGACCATTGCTGGTCGAAGGCGCGCGGCAGTCCCAACGCCTCGTTCCATGCGGGAAGCTGCACCGCACGCGCCCTCGCCTTTTTGGAAAGCGTCACGGCGAGCATCTCGATCAGGATGCGATAGACGTTATTCTCGGGCTGCTGCTCGGTCAGCCCCAGCGAATTCACCTGCACGCCATAGCGGAACAGGCGCTTCTTCGCGTCCTTCACGCCATAGCGCTCTCTGGTGATTTCATCCCAGAGATCGACGAAGGCGCGCAATTTCGCGATCTCGGTGATGAAGCGCATGCCGGCGTTGACGAAGAACGAGATGCGCCCGACCACATCCTCGAAGGTCGCGTCATCGACGGCGCCGGCGGCCTTCACCGTGTCGAGCACAGCGATGGCGTTGGCGAGCGCATAGGACAATTCTTGCACAGGCGTCGCGCCCGCCTCCTGCAAATGATAGGAGCAGACATTCATCGGATTCCATTTCGGCATCTCGCGCGTTGTGAACAGGATCGTATCGCGTGTCAGTCGCAGCGAGGGCGCGGGCGGAAAGACATAGGTTCCGCGCGAAAGATATTCCTTGATGATGTCGTTCTGCGTGGTGCCCTGAAGCTGTTCGCGCGGGCAGCCCTGCTCGTCGGCGACGGCGATATAGAGCGCCAGCAGCCAGCCGGCCGTCGCATTGATCGTCATCGAGGTGTTCATGGTCGCGAGCGGGATGTCAGCGAACAAAGCCCTCATGTCGCCGAGATGGGCGATCGAAACGCCCACTTTCCCGACCTCGCCATTCGCCAGCGGATGGTCGGCGTCGTAGCCGGTCTGGGTCGGCAGGTCGAAGGCGACGGAGAGGCCGGTCTGTCCCTTGGCGAGATTCTTGCGATAGAGCGCGTTCGATTCCGCCGCCGTGGAATGGCCGGCATAGGTGCGGAAAATCCACGGCCTGTCGCGCGGAGCGGATTGCGGCTTGTCGTTGTCTGCCATGGCCTCACCGTCCCCCCGCCCTTTCCCGGATGGTGCAACGCACAATCAGGGTTGGCAAGCAAGCCGACGAAGATGGGCGTTTCGGCGCGCGTGGGGCGCCGGTGAGCGAACGCTTCAGGCCCTGTCGGTCTCCCGTCGGTGTGGCGGAAAAATCACTGCCGATGCGATTCGCTGCGTCCCATCGGTTTCGCTGACGCACCGCAACACAAAGCGCTTGAACAGCCCGTGCAATCCGGCAGCCTCATGGAAGCGGTCTGTTTATCGGCCGCCGAACATGGGGGGCCATGGGGATGTTCGCTTTTTTGAAGACGCCCGGATTGCTTCGCAAAGATTTCCTTCGAGCGTTGATTCTTACGGCCTTGATCCCCGGAGCCCTGATCGCAGGCGTGTTGATGACTCCCGGCGCGGCGCAGGCGCAGGTCGTGGATGTGGATGACCTTGGAAACGAAGTGGCCGCCGCGTTGAATTCGATTGCGGCGGTTCTCAATGCGCGTCCGTGTCTGACCCCGTCCGAGAAGAATGCCATGTCGGACGAACTTACGCGCATTCGAGAGCGCCTGCGGGCTGACCAACTGGCGGCTAACAAAGCCGGCGAAGCCAGGAGTGGCGTAAGCTACAAAAGTTGGAATAGGGCTCTTATCCGGATAGATAACTACATAAATAACGTGAACGCCAAGCGGAGGGAAATCGAAAATTACCCCGTTTGCAGGACCGACCCGGGATCGCAGGTCGGCTGGTTCGTCGGCGGCTATTTCGTCAAGAGCTGGCAGGATCTGAAATCGGCCGAAAAGCTCGCCGCGACCGGACAACAGACCAACTCGTTCTCGGACAATAAGGACCCGCTCGGTTTCGGCGTCATTGTCGGCGCGAAATTCACGCCATGGTCCAACGACATTGTGGCGGCGCCCTTCGCCTCGTTTGAATATCTGAACATGTCGGTAAACCATACGTTCGTCGGCGGCAGCTTCCTCGGAACGAGGAGCAATTTCGCGGCGACGGCGGGCGTCAAGGTCGGTCCGCAGCTTTCGTCGGGACTTTGGCTTTACGGCGTCGCGGGCGTGAGCCTGCTCAACCAGACGCTCAGGGTGAATTTCCTTCCGGTCGTGAGCTCCCGCGATACGACGGTCCCGGGCGCGACTTTAGGCGTCGGCGGCGCGTGGCAGCCGGAATTCCTGCAAGGCTTTGGTCGTCCGGTGTCGCTGTTCCTCGAATACCAGCATACCTGGTGGCAGGACGCGAAATTCAACGCGCCTGCGGCCTCGCCGGCCTTCAACTACAAATTCCGGCGCCAGGACGATGTGATCAAGCTGGGCTTCACCATCGCGCTGGACGCGCCCGCGCCGAACGCGCCCGTCAGGACGCGTGTGTTGAAATAGCCGCTGGCGTTATCGGAGCTACGCGCTCCGAAGATGTTCACATCCGGATGCGCGCGCTGTTGATCGATCCGGCTATGGCGCGCGCGATCGGACGACTGGCGATCGCCTGCTTCCGGCGCGTATCGCACATTTAAAATCCGCGTCGCAGGCTCACTCCACATCGGACCCTGCGACGGACGCGGTCCTTGATGCTCCGTAACGGGAACATGGGCCGCCTGCAAAATCGGGCCTCCCTTTTTTCGCCGCATGCTTTAGAAGGCGCGCGAGGCTTTTATGCTCCGCCGCTTCTTCGCCTATTACCGGCCGCACCGGGCGCTGTTCGCGCTGGATTTCTCCTGCGCGATCCTGTCCGGCTTGCTCGAACTCGCCTTCCCCCTCGCGGTCAAATTATTCATCGACCGGCTCCTGCCGACCGGCGAATGGGGCCTGATCCTCGCCTGCGCCGCGGCGCTGACCGTGGTCTATCTGATCAATGGCGGGCTGATGGCGATCGTGACCTATTGGGGCCACATGCTCGGCATCAACATCGAGACCGAGATGCGCCGCAAGGCGTTCGATCATCTGCAGAAGCTGTCCTTCAGCTATTTCGACAACCAGAAGACCGGCCATCTCGTCGGCCGCCTCACCAAGGATCTCGAGGAGATCGGCGAGGTCGCCCATCACGGGCCGGAAGATCTCTTCATCGCGATCATGACGCTGATCGGCGCGTTCGCGCTGATGTTCACGGTGAGCGTCGAGCTTGCCCTCATCATCGCCGCGGTGGTGCCGATCACGGGCTGGGTGACGAGCCGCTATGGCGGACGCATGACGCGCAACTGGCAGACCTTGTTCGGGCGCGTCGGCAGCTTCAATGCGCGCATCGAGGAGAATGTCGGCGGCATCCGCGTCGTACAGGCCTTCGCCAACGAGGATCACGAACGCAGGCTGTTCGCCGACGACAACCAGAATTATCGCCGCACCAAACTCGACGCCTATCGCATCATGGCGGCGACCACGTCGCTCAGCTATCTCAGCATGCGGCTGACGCAGATGGTGGCGATGGTGTGCGGCAGCTATTTCGTCATCACGGGCAGCCTGAGCCAGGGCGGCTTCGTCGGCTTTCTCCTGCTCGTCGGCGTGTTCTTCCGGCCGATCGAGAAGATCAATTCGGTGATCGAGACCTATCCCAAAGGCATCGCCGGGTTCAGGCGCTACACCGAATTTCTCGACACCGAGCCCGACATCGCCGACCGGCCCAAAGCGATCGTCGCGCCGCGGCTGAAAGGCGAGATCGCCTACGAGAACGTGTCTTTCGGCTATCAGACGGAACGACCGGTTCTCTCCGGCATCGATCTGAAAATCCGGCCCGGCGAGACGATCGCCTTCGTCGGCCCGTCGGGCGCGGGCAAGACCACGATCTGTTCGCTGCTGCCGCGTTTCTATGAAGTCAGCGGCGGGCGCATCACGATCGACGGGATCGACATCCGTGACATGACGCTCGCCTCGTTGCGCAGCCAGATCGGCATCGTGCAGCAGGACGTGTTCCTCTTCGCCGGCACGATGCGCGAGAACATCGCCTATGGCAGGCTTGGCGCCAGCGAGGCTGACATCATCGAGGCGGCGCGGCGCGCGCGGCTCGACGCTGTCATCGCGGCGCTGCCTGACGGGCTCGACACCGTCATCGGCGAGCGCGGCGTGAAGCTCTCGGGCGGCCAGAAGCAGCGCCTCGCCATCGCGCGCATCTTTTTGAAAAATCCGCCGATCCTCATCCTCGACGAGGCGACCTCGGCGCTCGATGTCGAGACCGAGCGCGCCATCCAGCAGTCGCTGTCGGATCTGTCGAAGGGCCGCACGACGCTTGTCATCGCGCATCGGCTCGCGACCATCCGCGACGCCGACCGCATCGTCGTGGTCGATGCGAATGGCATCGTCGAGCAGGGACGCCACGCCGACCTGGTGAAGAGCGACGGGCTCTATCGCCGGCTGCATGACGCCTGACGCCGCCTGCGTCGGCTCATGCCGATGAGCGCTTGAACCAGGCGAGCAATAGAAGCAGGAACGGCGCGCAGAACGCCACGAGGCCGATGAGCAGCGGCCGCTGCGGAATCTGCCAGGCGGTGAACCAGGGCTGACGCAACAGCCAGTCATGCGCATAGACGCCGCCAAATCCGCCGACGGCGACAATGACGCCGTTGCCGATGATGCCGAAGCCGCGGCGGCCGAGAATGGCGTTGGTCATCAGTCCCAGCAGAAGCAGGAATACGCAGATAACGAAACCGAGGACCCAGAACTCCGCAGTTTCATAACCCCTGAGAAAGCTCAGCGCCGCCAGATCGCGCATCGAAAAACCCCGGACCCGCCCGCGGGAGCATCGCCCCGAACCGTCAAGGAAGCGTTGAGAGCCCCCGCCAAAGGGCGATCTGGCCAAAAACCGCGCCCCGACCTATCATGCTGCACTGCAAAAAGACGGGAGGGTGGAGATGACGACCGCGCGCAAGCTGGAGACGGGCGCCAAGGACCTCTACGAATTGGGAGAAATCCCCCCGCTCGGCCATGTGCCTGACAAGATGTATGCTTGGGCCATCCGCAAGGATCGGCACGGCCCGCCCGACGAGGCGATGAAGGTCGAGGTCGTCCCGACCTGGTCGATCGGCGACGATGAAGTGCTCGTGCTCGTGATGGCGGCGGGCGTGAACTACAACGGCGTCTGGGCGGCGCTCGGCCAGCCTGTCTCTCCCTTCGACGGCCACAAGGCGCCGTTCCATGTCGCGGGCTCCGACGCTTCGGGCGTGGTCTGGGCTGTCGGAAACAAGGTCAAGCGCTGGAAGGTCGGCGATGAGGTCATCGTCCATTGCAACCAGGACGACGGCGATGATGAGGAATGCAATGGCGGCGATCCCATGTTCTCGCCGTCGCAGCGCATCTGGGGCTATGAGACGCCCGACGGCTCCTTCGCGCAATTCTGCCGCGTGCAGTCGCGGCAGCTCCTGCGCCGCCCGAAGCATCTGACGTGGGAAGAGAGCGCCTGCTACACGCTCACTCTCGCCACCGCCTATCGCATGCTGTTCGGCCATGCGCCGCATATCCTTCGCCCGAGTCAGAACGTGCTGGTGTGGGGCGCCTCAGGCGGGCTCGGCGTGTTCGGCGTGCAGCTCGTCTCGGCGTCAGGCGCGAATGCGATCGGAATCATCTCCGATGAATCAAAGCGCGACTATGTGCTCGGCCTTGGCGCGAAAGGCGTGATCAATCGCAAGGATTTCAACTGCTGGGGCCAGATGCCGAAAGTGAATTCACCCGAATATGCGGAGTGGGTGAAGGAGGCGCGCAAGTTCGGCAAGGCGATCTGGGACATCACGGGCAAGCAGGATGTCGATCTCGTCTTCGAGCATCCGGGCGAAGCGACTTTCCCGGTTTCTGCCCTTGTCGTGAAGCGCGGCGGCATGGTGGTGTTCTGCGCGGGGACGTCGGGCTTCAACATCACCTTCGACGCGCGCTATGTCTGGATGCGGCAGAAGCGCATCCAGGGCTCGCATTTCGCCCATCTCAAGCAGGCGGCGGCGGCGAATCAGTTCGTGATCGATCGTCGCGTCGATCCCTGCATGAGCGAGGTGTTTCCCTGGGACAAGATACCGCTGGCGCACATGAAGATGTGGAAGAACCAGCATGCGCCGGGAAATATGGCGGTGCTGGTCAACGCGCCGCGCACGGGCCTACGCACGATCGACGACGTGATCGAGGCGGGACAGGCGGCGTAACGCCGGAATGGCGAGCGAAGCGCGGGTCGTCGTCATCTATGACGGCGAATGCGTGTTCTGCGCGAATTTCGCGCGGCTCTTGCGATTGCGTGAAAATTTCGGCGCGGTGCGGTTGATCAATGCGCGCAATGATGACGATCCGCGTGTCGCTGAGGCGCGACGACACGCAAGGCTCAACGACGCTTTCGTGGTGATCGCGGACGATCGCTGGCTCATCGGTCCCGAGGCGATGAATTTTCTCGCGCTGGCGTCGGACGAACGCGGCTGGCTGCCTGTGCTTATGAGACCGATCTTCCGTTCGCCGCGCATCGCGCGCGTGCTCTATCCCGCGCTCGTTCGCTTACGGAAAATCGGGTTGTGGCTGATGGGGCGGAAAGAGCTGGCGTATTGAGGCGCGACTTCGTGTGCGCGTTGCGTCAAGCTTCCGGGAACATCTCCTCAACGGAGAGGTGGAGTCCCGGCGGATCAAGGCGCAGCGGGCCGCTCGAAAGAATGCGCGTTTCGATGAGGTCGCTTGAAGCGCGCGCGTGGTGGGTGATGAGGCGTTTGTCAGGATCGACAAGAAGATAGTGGCGCACGCTGGCAAGCGAGAAATAGCCGCTGAGTTTCTTTCCCTTGTCAACGGAACCGGTCGATGGTGAGACGACCTCGACGATGATCACGGGATTCGGCACCTCAAGCCGATCGCCCTGCAATCTCTCTCCGCAATAAACGAGCGCGTCGGGCTCATAGGCCACGTCGTCGGCGATACGGACGGTCATTCCGTCGGGCATCATGAAGCACGGCAGGCCCGCGCGGCGGATCGCCGAGCGAAGAGCTGTCTGGCACTCGAACTTGCCTTCTGCGTGCCTTGCCCGCTCCGGCGACATCGCGATGACTTCGCCGGCCTCAAGTTCGTACCGCCCCGGTCGGCCTTCCGCCCAGACCAGGAATTCGTCGACCGTCATGCGCTGCTTGGGAAGCGTGCTCATGCCGATTTCATAACACGAAAACGCGGCGACGCGGAACGTCGGCGATCTGATCGCCTCACGCCGCGCTTCGCACGCTCGCCGCTGGCCCGCGCAGATGATCCTGCATGGTGCGGCAATACCATTCGACGAAGGTCCAGACGCCGTGCTCGGAGGATTCCGCGTAAGGGCCGGGCTGATAGCCGATCGAGCGCACGCCGCGCTGGTTGCGCTCGACCAGTTCGCGATCCTGATCGTTGGTCGCCGCCCACACCTCGACGAGACGATTCAAATCATAGTCTTCGCCTTCGACGGCGTCCTTGTGCACGACCCATTTGCAATTGACGAGCGTTTCTTCCGCGCTCGTCGGCAGCATGCGCACCAAAATAGCGTAGTCGGCATGGGCGTGATTGAAATTGCTGGGATAGAGCGCCCAGCGCAGCGAGCCGAAATCATGGTTCGGCAATTTGCCAAGGCGCTTCTTCGAGGCTTCCTTGCCGTCAGGCGTGATCGAGAGATTGCCGGGCTGGAACGGCAGGCGGCCGACGCGGAAATCAGCGCCGTCCGTCGTCACGCTCGGCACGCCCTGCGCCTCGCAACGCTTCCAGAATTCCGAGATGTAGGGGTTCGACCAGGGATCGGCGAAATCGAACAGCAGCAGCGTGCGCATCAATTCGGGATGGCCGGCGTTGCAGTGATCGCACTCGCGCGAATTCTCCATCACGAGTTTCCAGTTGCCCTGCTCGCGCAGGGTGATCTCGTGAACCACTTTCGCATCGCGCAAACCATGCGGCGCGAGCCGCGGTTCAAGCGCCGCGGCGAAGGGTGCGATGTCGGGCGCGCGCTCGGCGAGGCAGACATAGATGACGCCCGCGATGGCGGCGACATGAATCGGCTTGAGACCGAACTCGCTCTTGTCGATCGCGTCATCCATGTTGGGCGCGCGCAGAAGCCGGCCGCTGAAATCATAGGACCATTGATGATAGGGGCAGACGAAGGTCGCGCGCTTGCCGCGCTCGGCGTCGCAGATGATCGAGCCGCGATGGCGACATGAGTTGAAGAAGCCGCGCACCTCGCCGGCGCGATCGCGACAGACGATGATCGAGGTCTTGCCGATTTCGAGCGTGAAGAACTGGCCGGGCTCGGCGATCTCGCATTCGAGGCCGGCATAGAGCCAGCGCCGCTCATAGATCGCCTCCATGTCGAGCTGGAAGAAATCGGGATCGGCATAGAACGGCCCGGGCAGCGACCAGCGCGGACGGCGGCGGTCGAGCAATTCCAGCATGCGGGCGCGGCCGGGCATCAGCGGGTCTCCTCATGGCGGGTGAGCGCGGCGCGCGGCCAAATCGGCTTCCGCAGCAGGGACGACGGCTCAATCGGGAATGGCATGGCGGGACCTGTCGATCGCGACCTCCGTAGGGTTACGGCGGGCCGGTCCATTTGTCTATGCAAATCGCCTGCCGAGCCTCCCCTTGCGCGCCTCCCCCGCCGACACCACGTCTCATTCATGGTGCGCCCAAGGGCGCGGCGGACTGCGGCTTGGGCGGCCTTCTTCGTGGAGGACGTCATGTCGATGACTGAAAATCGGCGGCCTCAGGACTGGGTGAACCTGCTGCTCGCCGTCTGCCTTTTCCTCTCCCCGTGGGTGATGGGGTTCGCCGGCGATGTCGCGCCGGCGCGCAACGCCTGGATCGTGGCGGTGGCCCTGGCCGTCATCGCAATCGCGGCGCTCGCCGCCTTCGCCGAATGGGAGGAATGGCTCAACGTGCTGCTTGGCGCCTGGCTGGTTGTTTCGCCCTGGCTGCTGGGCTTCACCGCAGCCGCGCCCATTCTGTGGACGCATGTGATCTTCGGCGCGCTGATCATCATCGCGTCGGGTTGGGCTGTGTGGGATAACCGGCACACGCCGCATACGGCTTGATTTGCGATCGACGGTCTGATCTCCGGCGACGGAGGCGGGTCGTCCCGGCGCGCCGAGGCAAGGGAGCAATCGGCGCGCCGCTCTCTTCAGCGTCAATTGCGCGGCTTCAGCGTGAAGCCGTCTCGGGCGTTCGCGTTTCTTCAACGGTCGTTTCCGAGGGGACGCCGTTCTCGTCCTCATCCTCCGCGCGCTCTTCCATCTCGATCAATGTTTTCTCATGCGCGACGGCGGCGTTGAGCTCGGCGCCAAGCAGGAACATCGTCGCTGACCAGTAGAGAAACACGAGCGCGATCATGCCGGTGGCGAGGCCGGCGTAAGTTGTCACATAAGTCTGCGAGAAATCGTCGAGATAGCGGCCAAAAGCGATGCCCGCGGCGAGCCAGAGGCCAAGCGTCAGAATCGCGCCCGGCAAAATTCCGACGAGCGTGCGACGGCCGGCCGGCAACCAGAGATGCGCGAACAGCAGCGCTGCGGTGATCAAACTCGTCGCGATGACAAGTCGCCACCAGTTGAGCGCGCGCCAGAGAATGCCAAACTCCGGTTGAAGCGCGACAAGAAAACGGATCGCCGTCGGCCCCAGCACGACGAACAGCGCCAGCGCCAGCATCGCGCCGGCGCCGAGAATGACGAAGAGAATCGATTCCAGCCGCAGGATGTAAAAGCTGCGCGCCTCGACGTCGCCATAGGCGCGGTTGAGGCCGATGCGCAGCGATTCAACGCCGCTCGACGCAAAATAGAGCGCGAGCGCGGCGCCGATCGTCAGCGCATCGCTGCGCGCGCTGGTCAGCACCGTCGAAATCTCGCGCGCGATCGGCCCCGCGACTTCCTTCGGCCAGGCTTCGAGCAGCAGCTTCGCCGCCTCGTCGGCGAGTTCGCGCGTGCCGAACATGCCGGCGAGCGCCGTGACCAGGATCAGGAAGGGGAACAGCGACATCAGCCCCGACAGGGCGATGTGGCTCGCGATCGCCCAGCCGTCATGGGACAGAAATGCGTAGAACGCCGTCCTCGCAACCCGGAAAGGATGAATTCGTCGAAACATTCCAGCAGGATCGATGTTCGTATCGGAGACGGTCACAGGATTGCGCGCCGCCGGCGCCGTCCGCGCCTTGGACAGCAATGCGAGGCGATGCGCAACGGGTCCGGGGAAGATTCGCGATTTGACCGGTCAGCGCTGCTTCGCGCTCGCATCTGCGTTGCGCCCGTCCGCCTCCTGAATGACGCCATTTCGGCCTAAAGACGCGGCCCCGGGCGCTTCGAGCGCCGCCAGCGCCCAGCGACATGTCCATCGCCATGCGAGACGACGCGCGCGACCTGTTCACGCGCGCCACACCCATTCTGTTTGTGCTGATCTGGTCAACCGGCTGGATCAGCGCCGGCTACGCCGCGCTCTATGCGGACCCCCTCGCCTTCCTTCTCGTCCGGCACTCGCTGGCCGCTCTGGCGCTTGCGGTGCTGGCGCTCATGGCGCGGTCGCCCTGGCCGACGCGGCCGCGGCTGATCGTTCACGCCATCGTCGCCGGCGTGCTGCTCAACGGACTCTATCTCGCGGGCGTGTGGTGGGCGGTGCGCCACGGCGTGCCTGCGGGTCTATCGGGCGTGATCGCGGCCCTGCAGCCGATCTTCACCGCGGCGCTGGCACCGCTCATCCTCAAGGAGACGGTGACCGGCCGGCAATGGCTCGGCATCGCGCTCGGCTTTCTCGGGCTGTGCGTCGCCTTCGCGCCGCGCCTCGCAGGCCTCGACGGCGCGACCTTGCAGGCGGCGCTCATTCCCATCGCGATCAATGTCGCTGCGATGCTCGCGGCCACGCTCGGGACCTTCTACCAGAAGAAATACGCCTCCGGCATGGATGTCATGCCAGTCACCGCGCTGCAGTTTTTCGGCGCGGCGATTATAACCGCGCCGCTCGCCTTTCTGCTCGAGCCGATGCGCGTCGAATGGAATTTCACCATCATCCTGACCATGGCCTGGTCGGTGATCGTCCTGTCGATCGGCGGCGTCTGCCTGCTGATCTATCTGATCAGGCGCGGCGCGGTGTCGAAGGTCGCGACGCTCATCTATCTCGTGCCGCCGGTGACGGCGGCCATGGCCTATGTCACGCTCGGCGAGACGCTGAACGCCGTGCAGATCGCGGGCCTCGCGCTGACAGTCGCCGGCGTATGGCTGGCGACGGCGCGATCATGACATCCGACTGACCCTTCGTCTGATTGCCTCCTCCGGACCCGGCGCGTATTGTGCGCCGCAACAATAACGGGGGAGATCAGGATGAGCCGCCTCGCCGCCGCGAATCCCAATTCGTCGCATGATGTTGCCGCCCTAGCGGCCGAGATCGCCGCAGCCGCCGACGCGCTGCTCGCCGAGGCTGTCGCCGCCGTGCGCGCCCGCGTCCTCATCGACGGCAAACTGTCCGCCGAACAGCTCGAGATCGAACAGGCGGCGACGCATGGCCTCTCCTGGATCGCAACCTATGTCGAGTCGATCAGGCAGCTCGCGGCCTATGCCGACCGGATGCGCGCCGCCGGCCGCTTCGGCGCGACGGAAGAGCTGCTGACGCGCATCGGGCTCGGCGAATATTGCGCGCAGCTCCTTGGCGGCGTTCCCATGAGCCAGGGCGAGATCGTGCGCCTGTCCGCGCTTGGCCTGCCTGAACGCGCGATCGCCGCATTTGATTGCGAGGCCGTGCGCGCTGCTATCGCGGAAGGCAATACGCCGGAAAATCGCGCGGCGCTTGTTGCGGGTTTCGCGGACGCCCATGACGGACTCATCGGCGACGCCGGCCTCGACGACACGCTCGTCGCGATCCGCGACGAGATGCGCAAATTCTGCGACGCGGAAGTCACGCCGCACGCGCATGAATGGCACTTGCGCAACGATTACATCCCGATGGAGGTGATCGAGAAGCTCTCGGAGCTTGGCGTGTTCGGCCTGACATTGCCGGAAAATTACGGCGGCCTGGGTCTCGGCAAGGAATCCATGTGCGTCGTCTCCGAGGAGCTGTCGCGCGGCTATATCGGCGTCGGTTCGCTCGGCACGCGCTCCGAGATTGCAAGCGAACTCATCCTCGCCGGCGGCACCGAGGCGCAGAAAGATCGCTGGCTGCCGAAGATCGCATCAGGCGAAATCCTTCCGACCGCCGTCTTCACCGAGCCGAACACCGGCTCCGATCTCGCTTCGCTCAAGACGCGCGCGGTGCGCGACGGCGACGTCTACAAGGTGACGGGAAACAAGACGTGGATCACGCATCCCGTCCGCGCCGACGTGATGACCATGCTGGTGCGCACCAATCCGAACGAGCCCGGCTATAAGGGCCTTTCCATCCTGCTCGCGGAAAAGCCGCGTGGCACGGACGAAGACCCCTTCCCCGCAAAGGGCATGAGCGGCGGCGAGATCGAGGTGCTGGGATATCGCGGCATGAAGGAGTTCGAGCTCTCCTTCGACGGCTTCGAGGTGAAGGCGGAAAATCTGCTCGGCGACGCCGAAGGCCAGGGCTTCAAGCAGCTCATGCAGACGTTTGAATCCGCGCGCATCCAGACGGCGGCGCGCGCGATCGGCGTGGCGCAGGCGGCGCTCGATCTTGGAATGCGCTACGCCAATGAACGCGTGCAGTTCGGCAAGAAGCTGATCGCTTTCCCGCGCGTCGCCGACAAGCTCGCGATGATGGCTGTCGAACTGACGATCGTCCGCCAGCTCACCTATCACGCAGCGCGGCAGAAGGATCAGGACAAGCGCTGCGATCTCGAAGCGGGCATGGCCAAGCTGCTCGGCGCGCGCGTCGCCTGGGCGGCGGCCGATAATGCGCTGCAGATCCATGGCGGCAACGGATTTGCGCTGGAATATCCAATCAGCCGCGTGCTCTGCGACGCGCGCATCCTGAACATCTTCGAGGGCGCCGCAGAAATCCAGGCGCAGGTGATCGCGCGAAGGCTGCTCGAAGGTGGAAATTGATTTGACGCGCTGCGGTTTCAGCAACGCAGCGCGCCATAGATATTCTCACGCCGCCTTGCCGAACAGAATCACAGTGTCGGTGAACTCGCGCTCATGCGGAGCAAGCCGGCTTCTGCTCTCGTCGATCCAGCTTGCGATCTTGACGACCCGTCCTGTCTTGCCCTGTCCATCGATCGGCGCGTCAGGCTCCACGATGCTGAGACCGTTTTCATTAATGAAGAAGGTATGCTCGCCGAACAGTTCATTGAATTGCGGCATGGCCGGATGAGTCTCCGGCAAAGGCTGGGCGTCGAACTGGCTGAGCGTCTGGTTGATGCGCGTGGGATTCAGCTTCATCGCAGATTCCTTGCAGGGTGGCGGAGAAGATGCTCGATACGCTGACGCATGAGTCGTATTGCCGGAATCCGGCGATCGTCTGAAGACGATGCGGTCATTTGGCGACGCCACCGCGTCGCAAATGTGCGGCGATGCTCGCCTCTCCGCGACAACAGCGCTTTGCGGAGCGCCTCCCGCATTCGGACGGCGCCCTGGATCACGCCGCATTTTGATTGAATCAATCAAAATGCGGGAACGTGATCGATTCCAAAAGTTTAGAGCATGGCTTTTACAGCGCGAACGCTAGCGTTCGTTGCGGAAAAACCGGTTCCCACTTTTCGCGCCATGCTCTTACGCCATCATTTGCGCTATCATCGTGAAAACGCGTCGCGACGGATCGCTCTTATCGCGACAGCCAACGGGAGAAACGCCAATGGACAGGGCAGAACTTGGCAAAAGAGCTGCATCCGGGACGATCAAGTTCATCATTGCACTGGCCATTCTTGTGATTCCGCTCGCCGGACTCACAGTATGGACGCCATGGCTGTTCTGGGCGCACTTCTCGCTCTGGTCGGCTCTCCTCACCTGGTATTTCTACATCGTCGATCCGGCGTTGCTTGAGCGGCGCCTGCGCGGCGGACCGACCGCCGAAACGGAGCCGGCGCAGAAGCGTATCCAGCTCGCCATCTCGATCGTGATGATCGCAACAATCCTGATCGCCGCGCTCGATTGCCGTTTCGCTTGGTCGACGGCGCCGCGCGCGGCGATCATCCTCGGCCACATCTTCATTGCAATCGGCTTCCTCGCGGTGACTTATGTACTGCGAGCCAACACGTTCGCCGCGGCGACGATCGGCGTCGCCGAAAACCAGACCGTCATCTCGACGGGGCCTTACGCGATCGTGCGGCATCCCATGTACGCTGTAGCAACGCCGATCTTTCTCGGCATTCCGCTCGCGCTCGGCTCCTGGTGGGCGTTGCTGCTCGCACCCTTCGTCATCTGGCTGCTCGCCGCGCGGCTCCTCGACGAGGAAGCCTATCTCGTGCGAAATCTCCCCGGCTATCAGGACTATCGTGAGAAGGTTCGCTTCCGGCTCGCGCCCGGATTGTGGTGATGATGACGGGCGACGATCTCAGGCGAATGGCGCTGGCGCTTGAGGGCACGACGGAGACGCCGCATTTCGACCGCGTGGCGTTCAAGGTCTCGCGCATCTATGTCACGCTCGCCGCCGACGGCCGCAGCGCGAATTTCAAATTCACGCCTGATGAGCAGGAGTTCAACTGTATGATGGCGCCGGAAGCCTTCTCCGCTCTGCCGAACGCCTGGGGCCGGCAGGGATGGACGGAGGGAAAGCTGGCGGAGATGAGCGCCGAACGGCTGAATTACGCACTGAGCACGGCATGGACGCACGCCGTTGCGAAGAAAGCAAGTAAACGCGCGATGCAATCTACCGGCGGACGCCGCTAGAGCAGGATGAATTTGGCTCGAATCCTTCCGCCGTCATCCCGGGACGCGCGCAGCGCGGGCCCGGGACCCATTGAGCCACTGCACAATTGTCTGGGTTCCGGGCTCGCGCCTTCGGCGCGCCCCGGAATGACGGCGGAAATATTCAAAGCTAATCTCATCGCCTCTAAGACACCGCTGACGGATTGGGCGCGCCGGAGAAGTAGAACAGATAAGCGATCAGAAAGACGATCGCCGCGCCGATCACGCCCAGAGCCAGCACTTTCCAGACATTGTGGCCTGTCACGCCCTGACGCGCGCGTGTGACGTCATTCCTTGCTTCCTCATCCAGCATTGCGCCATTCCCGTTCGAGCGAACGCGTTCATCTTTGCGCGCGCCCTCTTGAGAACGAATCGCGCTGCAGCTTGTTCCGGAACGTGGAGCCGCGAGAGCATGGCGCGAAAAAGTGGGAACCGGTTTTTCCGCGACGAACGCTAGCGTTCGCGCTGCAAAAAGCCATGCTCTCAACTTTTGGAATCGATCACGTTCCCGCATTTTGATTGATTCAATCAAAATGCGGCGTGATCTAGTGAATCTGCCGGAATATCTTCAGCTATTTGCCGCGCCTGGCGCGATAGGCGGCCAGCAGCGCCTTGCCGTCCCCGCCGGCGTCGGCCGTCCACTTCGCGAGAACATCGGCGGCGGCCTCGCGCAGCGTCTGCATCACCTCGACGGGCGGCTTTGCGATCGACATGCCGTTGTCGCGCATGCGGACGTAATTGGCGTCAACGCGGCCATTCATCGCCGCCCATTGCCGCTCGCTGACCTCCTTGCCGATGCGCTCGATCTCGGCGCGCGCGTCCGCGTCCAGCGCATTCCACTTTTCAAGATTGACAGTCGCAAAGCTGAGCGGCACGGCGTAGCCAATTTCGCTGAAATATTTCAGATGACGCCAGAGGCTGCGTCCGGCGCCGCCGTCGCCGGACGACAGCACAGCGTTGAATTCGCCGCTCGCGAGCTTGCCTTCGAGATCGGCGAAAGACACGATCTCGGCCTTTGCGCCGATGCGCCCGAAAAGCTGCGTCCCGGTCGCGTCGAAGGTGCGGATGCGCAGAGCCTTCAACGCCTCGGAGCCGCCAAGAGGCGCTGAGGACCAGACGCCGGACGCAGGCCATGGCGAGACATAGAGCAGCTTCTGGCTGCGCTTCGCGAACATCTCGTGATAACGCGCCTCGGCGATTTCAAACAACGCCTTCGCGTCGGCGGCGTCGGCCGTCACGAACGGCAGCGACGACAGCAGGAACCAGGGTCCGGCGCCGCCAAGCGCGCCGCCGAAACTGTTCGCCATCTCGAAACGGCCGGCGGCGACGGCGTCGACCTGTTCGGACGATTTCAATCCCGATTTCGCATCGGGGACCGGCGTGATCGAGAGCTTGCCGCCAAGTCGCTCCGCGACGAGTTTCGCAAACAGCGCGTCAGCCTCGCCGGGCAGCGAACTCGCGGGATATTCGTTGATAACGCGCCATGCCTGCTGCGCGCGAAGCTCCGTCGTCGCCGCGAGAGCCGCGACGACGAGAGCGACGATCCATTGAATCATCTCCGAAGCGCCTCAGAACACCAGCTTGTACTTGATGAATCCGTCCTGCCCGTCGCCGACAAGAGAGGCCTTCAAGGTCTTCGGCAGGAAGTCCTTCGCCTTCGGGCCTGTAAGGAAAGTGACGTTCGTTGTCGCCGGCAAGGCTGCGAACACCCAGTTGCCGTCCGCCGTCGGATTCACCGTCTTCTCCTCGATGAGATAGCGCATGATCACATCGCGATTCATGTCGGGCGCCTCGAAGACGACGGTCGTCTTGGTGCCGGGGAAATTGCCGCCGCCGGACGCGCGATAATTGTTGGTGACGACGATAAACTCCTGCGCATCCGCCACCGGCTTGCCGTCGAATTTGAGATCGACGATGCGCTTCGCGTCAGGCGCAACGACCTTGCCCTCGACATCGAACATCGACGGCTGCGACACGTCGATCGCATAGGTGATGCCGTCGATGACGTCGAAATTGAAAGCCGGAAACGCATCGTTGAGCAGCGGCTGCTCCTCGGTCTTTGCGGGATCGATGCGGTTGAACATGCCGGCCGAACGCTCGAGCCAGCCGCGCAGCTGCGCGCCATTCACCTTCACGATCTGCAGCGTGTTGGGATAGATGTAGATGTCGGCAAGATCCTTGATTGCGATCGGACCTGGCGGAATGTCGGTGAAATAATTCGGACCGCCGCGGCCGCCCGCCTTGAACGGCGCCGCTGCAGACAGGATCGGCAGCTTGGCGTAGGGCGTGTTCACGATCCATTGCTTCGCGTACCAGAGCTGCGCGTTCGACACGATCTGCACGGAAGGATCGTCGGCGACGAGCGCGAAATAGCTGGTGATCGGCGCGGCCGTCGCGCTCACCGGCGTGCGCACGTAAGCCAGAGTCGCTTCGTGATCCGTCTTCACCGCAGCCATGACGCCGGCGTCGGCATCAGCCTTGGAGACGATCTTGCGATCGGGCGTGCGCTCATAGATCGGCTTGGGATCGACCTTGAAATCGGCGATGGCCCAGGCGTTTCCGCGCTTCTCCAGATCGAGGTCGATGATGCCGAGATGAGAGCCCCAGAAACCGGGCTGGATCGCCGGCTTGCCGTTGAGCGAGCCCTTCTTGTTGTCGACGCCGGGAATATTGTCGAAGGCGCGATTGCCCGGAAACACCAGATGCTGGTGGCCGGTGAGGATCACATCGACGCCGTCGACCATGGAGAGATAGAGCGCCGCATTCTCCTCGCCGCCCTTGCGCTCGCCGCCGGCGATGCCGGAATGACAGAGCGCGACGACGAGATCGACATTCTGCTGGCGCAGCTCCGGCACATATTTCTTCGCCGCGTCGACGATGTCGATCGCCGTCGCCTTGCCTTCGAGATTGCCCTTGTCCCATTGCGCGATCTGCGGCGGCACGAAACCGATGACGCCGAGCTTCAGTTTCTGCCTGGCGCCGGCGTCATCCTCGAATTCGCGCTCGACCACGATCCAGGGTTTGAGGAGCGGCTTGCCGTCGGCCTTGAACACGTTGGCGCAGACGAGCGGGAAATTCGCGGCGGCGCAGCCATTTTCGAGATAATCGAGGCCGTAATTGAATTCATGATTGCCGAGCGTGCCGCAGGCGTAACCGAGCGTGTTCATCGCGGCGACCATCGGATGGGTGTCGCCCTTCTTCAGGCCCTTCTTGTAAGCCATGTAATCGCCGAGCGGAGAGCCCTGGATGAAATCGCCATTATCGAAGGTGATGCTGTTCTTCACTTCGGCGCGCGCGGCCTTGAGAAGCGTCGCGGTCTTGGCGAGGCCGACCGTGTCGTCGGCCGTGTCGCGGAAATAGTCGTAGGCCGCGACATTCACATGGATGTCGGTGGTCTCGAGAATGCGCAGCTTGAGGCGCGGCGACTGGGCGAGAGCCGCGGTCGGGAGGAGCGCCGCGGCGCTGGCGGCGGCGGCGCTGGCGATCATCTGGCGGCGATCCGGGTGGGAGGGGAGCTTGATTCGCTTTGACATGGGGCGCTTCCGATACGCGTGGTCCGCATGGAGATTAACAAGCCGCTTCCGGCGGCGCATCGGGAATGTGGAGCGCCCAACGCCGCAGGCGCGCCGGAACAAGGGTTCCGGGCGGCGGAATCAGCGCCCGAGCGACAAGAACGAGCCGTTCGAACGACCGGCCGGGATGGGCCGAAAAGCCGCGAGGAGGCGCGCCACCGATCGGCCGACGGGCCCGATCAGCTCGAAATAGCAGGCAAAATCAGCATTTTCCGTGATTGGGAACGGATTGTCGCAGGGCCGCCGGCGATGGTTGAGGCCGCTCGAATTCCCTCGTTGACGGATACGATCGGGCCGCCTAAAAGCCGCCCAACCCGGGAACGGGGCTGTAGCTCAGCTGGGAGAGCGCCGCAATCGCACTGCGGAGGTCAGCGGTTCGATCCCGCTCAGCTCCACCACCCGGTCCGCGCTCCCAGCCTCTTCGTCCTGCTTTCTAAAATTCGGCGGATTTTCCGCGGGTTAGCTCTCCCAATTTCGGTCTGCGACGCCTCGAAACGCGGCATTCGACGACTTTGCGCGCAGAATGCGCGTGCGGTCTCTGGCGATATTTTCGCGTGTCCTGGAATGCTAAGAGGGCATCGTTTTCGCCGTGAAAACACCGCACGCCCTTCGCGATTCAGTTGTGCTTCAGGCTGAGGTCCGCTGCCGCGTAGCGACAGACTGCAGCGATCTCCTTGTCGGCCTTGTCGAGCGAGACCTTGAAGTTGCGTTTGCGCAGCCCGGTGATGGCCGCCCGCGTCGTATGAGCCAGCCAGCCCGTTGCGGCCGTCAGCTCCTCGATGGTCGCGCCCTCGGTCCGCAGCATCAGGTCGACCACCACAGCGAGCTTGGTGTTCGCCCGCGGCGGCGCGAGTTGGCGGCCAGGCGCCGCGGCGACGGCGTCCGAAGAACCCACGCCGACGCCGTCGGCCAGCTTTGCCAGACCCGCCTTGCCTTCCCGGGCACGCTCTTCAGAGGAGCCGCCATCGTCGCCCGCCTCGTCCTCCACCGCGATCGCTTTCAGCCCCGCGACCGTCAGTTTGAGTGCAAAGCCCCGCCCCTCCTCATCGCGTCGCCAGACCGGCATCTCCGCTTTCGCGCGAACCTCTTTGACGAGCGCCGCGCCGATCAGCTTCTCTGCAACCTTCTTCACCGCCACGCCCTTCAGCTGTTGCGATGCGACAAGGCAGCGATCATCGCGCTGGGCCGCCGCGCTCATCAGCACGAGCTGCGCATTCGACAATTTGATAGTCATGTTGCTCTCCTGCGGTCGCAGGACCGGCCATTCCAGCCCCGTCACCAGGAGAAGCCCCGGACCGGATCAAACCGATGGGGCGGATCAAGCGCGGTTCAGCCCGCAGCGCTCACAACCACACACATGCTCGAATTCCGAACGGATGCCAGCCGTTTCTGCAGACGGTTCGAATAATTTGCGAGGCTCGGGAATGCCGCTTGGCGCCAATAGCGGCTGTTCGCGCTCGCTCTTCGAAGCGGACGTTCGGAAGGCGACAAAAGCATGTCGCGACGGCTGGCCCCGATACCTCGCCGCCTCACAGAGCATTGGGTGCGAAACTTAAAAAAGCGGAGCCACGTCGCAGAATTGTACAGCCCCAAGGGCTTCCTGACGCCGAACGCGCCGCTACTCAGCGCGCCGAAGCACGCCCGAAGCAAGCAACGCATTGACAGCGGCGCGTAATTTTTCATCTCCATTTTGTGAGAGAGGCCCAATCGGTGGCAAAGACCGGCCGACGGCCAGACCGAGAAGCTCGAACGCCCTTCTAACAGCTTCCGGAAACTGCTCGGCGAACAGCGCATCCATCAGCGGGTTGAGTTTGCCCTGCGCCGCCAGCGCCTCCGCTACGCGTCCGCTCTCGGCGAGAGCCTGCACCTTTGCCCAATAGTCCGGCAGCAATGACGCCGACGTCAGAACGCCTCCTTTGGCGCCGAGGATGACTTGCTGAACAAAGAGCGTGTCCTGGCCGCTGAGCAGACAGAATTCGTCACTGACGAGCTTCGACGTCTGATCAAGATGATAAAGATCAGTATTGGAGGCTTTCATTCCAACAATAAGCCGCTCTTCCTCCATCCGCGCGATCGTCGCGGGCGCAGTGACGATGTGGCTGCGATAAGGATTGTCGTAGAAGATGATCGGCAACTTCAATTCGGACTTCAAGGCGCGGAAATAGCGCAGCACTCCATCCTGATCGGCTCTCGTGTAGTATGGCGGAATAATCATGAGCCCGTCGGCGCCGGCTTCGCTGTAAAGCCGTCCAGCGTCGATTGCGTAGCCAAAGCCCGGATCCAGCACGCCGGCGACAACGGGAACCCGCTTCGCCGCAACGGACACGGTGATTTCCACGACGCGCTTGCGCGCGCTCATACCGAGCGCCGTCGCCTCGCCAGTGCCGCCGACCGGCACCAGCCCTGATGCGCCTCTCTCGATCTGATAATCGACAATGCGTTCCAGACCGCGCTCGTCAACGGAGCCGTCCGCCTTGAGAGGCGTGGGGAATGCGGGAATGAGGCCGCGGAACATCAAGTCAATCATCGCACGCTCGCGTCGCTCTATTGGCCCAGATGAATCCAGGTCGCCTTCAGCTCCGTGTATTTCTCCAGCGCGTGCAGCGACTTGTCGCGCCCGAAACCGGACTGCTTGAAGCCTCCGAAGGGCGAGGAGATGTCGCCATGATCAAAGCAGTTCACCCACACTACGCCGGCGCGCAGCGTAGATGACGCCTTGAAGGCTTTGTTGATGTCTTTCGTCCACACGGCCGCGGCAAGACCATAGATCGTGTCGTTGCCGATCGAAACGGCTTCGTCGATATCCTTCGCTGCGATCGCGGAAAGAACCGGGCCAAATATCTCCTCGCGCGCAATCGTCATGTTGCTCGTCACATCGTCGAACAGAGTCGCTTCGATAAAGCATCCTTCCTTCTCCATCCGTCTGCCTCCGAGGCGCAGCTTCGCGCCTTCCGCCCTGCCCTTCTCTATGTAGTCCATGACGCGTTCGGTCTGGGTCTGGTCGACCATCGCGCCCATTTCCGTCGCAGGATCGAGGGGATCGCCAACTCTAATCGCGCGCCCTACTTCCATCACCTTCTCGACGACCTGGTCTTTCACGCTGCGCTCGACGATCAGACGCGAGCCTGCGTTGCAGACCTCACCCTGATTGTAGAAGACGCCCCAGGCCGCGGCGGTCGCCGCGGCGTCGAGATCAGGCGCGTCGGCAAGGATGATGTTCGGGCTCTTGCCGCCGCATTCAAGTCCCACACGCTTCATGTTGGACTGGCCGGAATATTGGAGGAAATATTTTCCGACCTCCGTCGATCCGGTGAAGGCCACGGCGTCGACATCCATGTGAAGACCGAGCGCCCGGCCTGCGGATTCGCCAAACCCGGGCAATACGTTGAACACGCCGTCGGGAATGCCCGCCTCCGCCGAGAGTTCGGCGAGCTTGATCGCAGTCAGCGGCGACTGCTCGGCGGGCTTCAAGATGATCGAATTACCCGCCGCGAGAATGGGACCGATTTTCCAGGCCGCCATGAGCAGCGGAAAATTCCACGGCACCACTGCGGCCACCACGCCGAGGGGCTCGCGCCGGATCAGCGAAATCGCGCTGGGCGCAGTCGGCGCGATCTCGTCATAGATCTTATCGATTGCTTCCGCGTACCAGCGGATGCATTGGGCGGAGAGAGGCAGATCAACGGCGAGGCTATCGCGGATCGGTTTGCCCATATCCAGGGTTTCGAGGAGAGCGAGCTCTTCGCTATGGGAGGCGATGAGGTCCGCAAAAGCGGCCAAACGGCTCTTGCGATCTCGCGGCGCCATACGCGACCAGACGCCGGATGCAAATGCCGCGCGCGCAACAGAAACAGCCTGATCGACATCCCTCGCGTCGCAGGCGGCGACCTTCGCCAACAGCCGTCCGGTTGCTGGATTGATGCAATCGAAGGTGCGGCCCGACTGCGAGGGAACATATTTGCCGCCGACAAACGCCTGGCCATTGATGGAGAGCGTCGCGGCGCGGGCGCGCCAATCGATCGATGCGGACATGATCTGTTTCCGGACGGGACGACCCTATCGGTCGACCGGCTGGATGATAGGGCGTTTCCCCTGTCCCCTCCAGCCAAATTTTTTGTTTTCTGAAAATTGGTTTGGCTTCTTCATGATATGGCGTTATCCCTGTAGGCTGCGCCGACCCGCCTCGGAGAGGCGAGGCCGGCCCAACAACGGATGCGCCCGATCGATGTCGCAGATCAAAATCGTTGAGGATGACGCCTCCGGCGCGCTGGCCAACGGGAGCGACCCCGATGACGAGACGCGGAAGCTTGGGCGCCGAATTCGCGAACTGCGGTCGAAGGCCGGCCTGACGCTGACCGATCTTTCAAAGGCGACCGGCGTGTCGATCGGCACCCTGTCGCAGCTCGAGCGCGGTCTTGTGTCTCCCACCGTCCGCACGGTCTACACGGTGGCTAACGCGCTGGGCGTCATGCCCGCCTGGCTCATCGATCCATCGCAAATTCCCACTAAAAACGCCGAAAACAGGTATATTGTGCGGGCCGGCCAGCGCTCGCGGCTGTTTGATCTCGATGGCGTCCGCAAGGATGTCGCATCGCCCGCCGCCAGCGAGAGGCTGCGGGGGTTTTTCATGGTCATTCAACCCGGCTGCAATTCCGGCGCACAGCCCTACTCCCACAAAGGCGAGGAGATCGGGTTCCTGCTGTCAGGCGTCCTTGAACTGCAGATCGACGGCGAGACCTTCACCCTGAATGAAGGCGACTGCTTCGCCTTCGCCAGTTCAAAGCCGCATCATTTCGCGAATCCCGGTCGCGGACCGGCCGCGGTCTTCTGGGTCAATGCTGACATCTGACCGCCCGCTTTTCAGAATTTTGAAAAATTGCGTTGCACTCCTGAAATTCGACTGTCATAGTTCGAGCAAGCTTCCCGCTTCCGGGGAGCCTTGCGAGGCGCGAGGGCGCCCGTCGATCGGGGGATGCGCTGCAGGTGGCCCAGTCAGGCGCAGCATCGGAGCTCAATCTTTCGTCGGCGCTGATGCTGCTCGCGCCCTTGACGCTTCTGATGATCGCCATGCTGGTCTATCCGCTGGCGCTGACTGTCTGGACCAGCATCCATCCCGGCCGGTTCTCACTTGAGGCCTATACGGACCTCATCAACAGCACCCTCTTTCTCAGAGTTCTGCGCAACACGTTCGAGATCAGCATCGCCGGCACGCTGGTCAGCCTCGTCGTCGGGTATCCCGTCGCCATGCATCTCGCGGCGCAGTCGCCACGCAGGCGCACGGCCTATCTCATCATGGTCATGCTGCCCTTCTGGACGAGCATCCTCGTCAAGAGCTTCGCGCTGACGACGGTGTTCGGAAATCAGGGGCTGGTGAATCAGCTTCTCGGATTCCTGAGCGGCGGACAGATCAACCTGCCGATGATGTTCAATCGCGTCGGCGTGATCCTGGGCATGATCAATTTTCTCCTGCCGTTCATGATCCTTTCAATTCTCGGCAGCCTGCTTGCCCAAGATCGCACACTGGTTCTCGCGGCCGAGACCATGGGTGCGAAGCCGCTTCGCATCTTCTGGAAAATCACGCTGCCGCTCAGCCTTCCCGGCGTGATCGCCGGCGTGCTCATCAATGTCACTTTGTCGATCGGCATGTACATCACGCCTGCGCTGCTCGGCGGGCGACAGGATATGATGGTCGCGAATCTGGTTGATTTCTATACTCGCCAGACGCTCGACTGGACCGCCGCCTCCGCGACCGCGGTTGTTCTACTCGCGATTTCAGGCGCGCTGGTCGCGCTTCTTGGCAAGGCGCGTGGCGGCGGAACGATCGGAGCAGCGGCATGAGCACGCTCGCCAGCTCCGGATCACTCAATCGCCACATGATCTCGACGGCCGCGTGGGCCTGTTATGTGTTCCTGCTGATCCCCAGCCTGATCGTCATTCCCATTTCATTCGGCAATCCCGGTCAGATCGAATTTCCTCCGCGGCAGTTTTCACTCGCGCTTTATCGCCAATTCTTCACCGACCCCGCCTGGTGGGGCTCGATGGCGCAGAGCCTGTTTGTCGCCGTCGTCACGACGCTGTTGACCTTGGCCCTTGCCGTTCCCGCAGCTTATGCGCTGGCGCGTTCCCGGCTTCCCGGACGCAATCTGCTTCGCGGCCTCTTCATGACCCCGATGCTCGTGCCCGTCATCGTGCTCGGCCTCGGCCTTTACCTTCAGTTTTCGAACTGGGGATTGCTGGACACGACAACAGGCGTGGTTCTCGCCCACATCATGCTGACGACGCCCTTCGTCGTGATCTCCGTGATGTCGGGTCTCCAACATGCCGACACGTCTCTGGAAACCGTGGCTTCGATCATGGGCGCATCGCGGCCGACGGTCTTCTTCCGCGTCGTGCTGCCGCAAATAAAGACGTCGATCGCCGTGGGAGCGCTTTTCGCCTTCCTGATGTCGCTGGATGAAGTGGTGGTCGCCTACTTCGTCACCGGCGCGAAATCCATGACGTTGCCAGTCAAAATGTACAGCTCGATCCGTTGGGAGATCACGCCTGTGCTCGCCGCGGTCTCCACACTTCTCACCCTGCTGTCGTTGCTGATCGCGCTTGGCCTCATCGCGCTGCAGCGCAAGACCGAGACCGAACATGAATAACGCGTCGGCGCAGACGAACGCCAGATCCGCCGGACAGGATCAGGCGATGGTCGAGCTTCAGAGCGTATCGAAGCGCTATGGCGCAGTCGATGCGCTTCATCCCGTCGATATCGCGATCCGCAAAGGCGAATTCGTCACACTGCTCGGCCCGAGCGGATCGGGAAAATCGACGTTGCTCAACCTGATCGCCGGCATGATCGCGCCAAGCTCAGGCCGTATCGTGATCGACGGGCGCGACGCCACGACATTGCCGACGAACCAGCGCGGCCTCGGCATGGTTTTCCAGAATTACGCCCTCATGCCGCACATGACGGTGTTCGAGAATATCGCATTTCCTCTGCAGGTCAGGCGCCTGCCGAAAGAAGAAATCAAGCGGAAGGTCGAGGGCGCGCTCGACCTGATTCAGCTTCGTCATGTGGCGAACCGCCGCCCACGAGAGCTGTCCGGCGGCCAGCAGCAACGCGTCTCGCTCGCCCGCTGCATCGTTTACAACCCCGCGCTGATCCTCATGGACGAGCCTCTCGGCGCGCTCGACAAGAAGCTGCGCGAGCAGATGCAGCTCGAAATCAAGCGTCTCCACGCCGATCTCGGCGTCACCATGCTCTACGTCACCCATGATCAGGACGAGGCGCTGACCATGTCGGACCGCATCATCCTGATGAACGGCGGCAGAATCGAGCAGCAGGGCCAACCTGACGAGCTGTATTTCAGGCCCGAGACTGTTTTCTCGGCGGAATTCATCGGCAGCTCGAACCTCATCCCCGGAACGGTCGAAACCAGCAACGCCGGGCTTTCGCTGCGAACGGCGATCGGGACATTTCCTGCTCAAACAGCCGAATTCGCAATCTCCGCAGGCGACAAGGCGGTGCTGTTGATCCGTCCCGAAAATATGATGCTCGCCGGCCAAGATCGCGCAGACGGCGTTGCGGGCAAGATCGAGGACTCCATCCTGCTCGGCGGCGTCGTCAGGCATTTCGTACGCTGCGCCGATCAATCGACAATCATCGTTCAGGAACTCAATCAACCTGATCGAGCCAGCGCGCGGCGCGGCGACAACGTCCGGATCGAATGGCGGCCGGCGCACGCCCGTCTTCTGCCGTCTCCGCGCGCGCATTGATCGCACGGGTTGCGCAGAAAACAGAATTCAGAAGGGAGAGAGGACCATGACTGACAAGATATTTCGGGCGTCGCGACGCACACTTTTGCATGCCGGCGTCGGCTTCGCGGGCCTGATCGCAGCGCCAGCGATCTTCACAGGACGCGCGCAGGCGGCCGACAAGACGCTCACCGTGACATCCTGGGGCGGCGACTACAACAAATCGGTGCGCGAGGTTTTCGCTGATCCCTTCACCAAGGAAACCGGCATCCCCGTCACGCTCGTCGACAATGGCGACATGGCAAAGGTCAAGGCGCAAGTACAAAGCAAGGCGGTGCAATGGGACGTCATCGACGCGCCCGCCGCTTTCGCAACTTCCGGAGCCAGAGACGATCTCTGGGAGCCGCTGGACATGTCGATCATCAAGCCGGGCGATGTGGTGCAGGCTGGCGCGCCGACCTACATGCCGATCTATCTCTATAGCGGCGGCCTCCTCTGGGACAGCAAGCGGCACCCCGACGGCAAGCACCCTGTCGATTTCGCCGGCTTCTACGACATCAAGAAATATCCCGGACGACGCGTCATGCGTGCGCTCGCTTCAGAGACACTCGAGGTCGCTCTCGTCGCCGACGGCGTCGCGCCGAAGGATCTTTATCCGATGGACGTAGAACGCGCGTTCCGCGTGCTTGATCGCATCAAGCCGCATGTCACGAAATGGACGAGCACCACGCCGGAGCAGGTCACCTCGGTCACGCAGAATGAAGGCGATTTCTCCTATAGCTACTTCAATCGCGTGAAGGCGGCCCAGAAAGCCGGTTCGCCGCTCGACTTCTCTTTTGAGCAGACGGTCAATTCGCTCGATTACTTCGCCGTTCCCAAGGGATCGCAGAACAAGGAAGCCGCCATGCGCTTCGTTAATTTCTGCCTGCGACCGGACAGACAGGTCGAATGGGCGGTTCGCGGCTACTACCTGCCGAACACGGTCGCCGCCGTGGAGCAAGTGAAGGCGTCGCCCTCGAAGGACTATCTCCCCGATCTGACGAACGGAAAGAACGTCATCGTCAACGCGGAGTGGTGGAGCGCGAACTACACGGCCGTGCAGAAGCGCTACGCCGAGTGGATGCTGACCTGAGGCGTATCATCCGCAACGCCTCGCTCGGCCTCGTCGAGCGAGGTGATCCATTTTTCAAACAGCGCATCCATCATGACACATGACTCTTTCCTCGGTGAGCTGAAAGCGATCGCAGGCGAGCGCTACGTCGTCACCCAGCCAAGCGACGTGGAGCCTTTCGCGACCGACCATCGCGCGAGATATCGAGGCTCCGCTCTCGCCGTTGTGAAGCCGTCGAGCACAGACGAAGTGGCGCGCGTCGTCGCGGCCTGCGCAAAAACCGGCGTCGCCGTCACGCCGCAGGGCGGCAATACGGGGCTGTGCGGCGGCGCGACGCCGCTTTCCGCAAAGCCCGGAATCATCCTGCGCCTTGATCGCCTCAATCGCATCCGGAGCGTCGAGGCGGCGGAGGAAACCATCACCGTCGAAGCCGGCTGCACTCTCGCCGATGTTCAGGCAGCGGCGGCCAGGGAAGGTCTACTGTTTCCCTTGAGCCTTGGCGCGGAGGGCAGCTGCCAGATCGGCGGAAACATATCGACTAACGCCGGCGGCATCGCCGTCTTGCGTTATGGCAATATGCGCCAGCTCGTTCTTGGCCTGGAGGTCGTGCTTCCCGACGGAAGCGTGCTCAACAGCCTGCGGCGGCTTCGCAAGGATAACGCCGGATATGACCTCAAGCACCTTTTCATTGGCGCTGAGGGAACGTTGGGCGTGGTGACAGCCGCCTCGCTCAAGCTGTTTCCGGCGATCCGGACGCGATCAATCGCTCTGATGCAACTTGCAAGCGTCGAGAACGCGCTGGCGATGTTCGCTCGCGCGCGAGCGACGTTCGGGGAACGCATCTCAAGTTTCGAGATCATTGGTTCGTCCTACATGGATTTCGTCCTGCGTTATGTCCAGGGAACGGCGACGCCATTTGGTCAGAAGGCGCCTTGGTATCTGCTGATCGAAGCTGGCGACGCGCTGGTCGACGCGGACATCGGGCAATCGATGGAGAAGCTCCTCGCCGACGCGTTCGAAGCCGGCTTGATCAGCGATGCGACCATCGCCTCAAGCCTCGCCCAGGAGGAGGCGATCTGGAAGTTACGGCACGGCGTGACAGGCGAGTTCAAGCTTGCCGGCAAAACCATGTCGCACGACAGTTCGGTTCCGGTCGCGCGGCAACCGGAATTCACGGCGGCCGTTGAGGCAGGCGTCTCGGCCGCCTATCCCGATGCGAATGTGATGATGGTCGGTCATATCGGCGACGGGAATATCCATGTCGTGGTGTTGTTTCCACACCACCGCTTTGCGGACGAGGAGACTTATGAGGAGGCTTCGCACGCCATCGACATCATCATCGACGATATCGTGATTGCGATGGACGGGAGTATCACAGCCGAGCACGGCGTCGGAACGACCTATCGCAAACGTTTGGCTCATATGAAAGGCGGCCCCGAGCTTGAGCTGATGAGAAGCGTCAAGAAAATGCTCGATCCGGCAGGCCTTATGAATCCCGGGAAGATCTTTCCCGACGCGGCTTAACACCAGCAGCGCCGCAAACAGCCGACGCCGATGGCTTTGTCCGCTCTGAACATCGAGGAGGTCAGGCAATTGGCGCGTCGCCGGCTGCCGCGCGGCGTCTTCGAATATATCGATCGCGGAGCGGAGGATGAAGTCGGGCTCATCGGGCTGCGACAGCTATTCGACGCGACGACATTCAATCCGCGCGTCCTTGTCGACGTTTCCGCGAGAGACCTTTCGACGACCCTGCTCGGAAGAAAGCAGCCGTTGCCATTGGCGATTGCGCCGACCGCCGCCGCCGGCCTCTGCTGGCATGAGGGCGAGATCGCGCTCGCACGAGCCGCGTCTGAAGTCGGGATTCCCTTCTGCACCGCGACTGGCTCGATCACCGCGATGGAGCGCATCGTCGCTGCGGCCAAGGGGCCGCTCTGGTTTCAGCTCTATATGTGGCGCGACCGCGCGCTTTCCCATGAGCTCGTCGAACGCGCATGGGGCAACGGGATCGAGACTCTCGTTTTGACCGTCGACACGGTCGCTACACCAAATCGCGAATACAACACGCGCAACGGATATGAAGTGCCGATCCGCGCCTCGCTGCGAGGAGGATTGGACATGATCCTCCACCCGCTCTGGGTCTGGCGGGTCTTGCTGCGCTACATCCTCAATGGCGGCGTCCCGACCTATCAGCACTATCCGCCGAGCTTCCGCTCCAAGATCACGCGCGCAGCGACATGGGAGCAGGTGCGACTGAGCGATGCTTTGACATGGGACGACCTGCGCGATCTGCGCCGCCGCTGGCGTGGAAAGCTTGTTTTGAAAGGGGTGCTGCGCGTCGACGATGCCCGCAAGGCGGCCGATCTGGGCGTCGACGCCATTGTGGTGTCGAACCATGGCGCACGCAATCTCGATGGCGCGGTCGCGCCGATGCGCGCCCTGCCCGCCATCGCCGCTGCGGTCGGCCACAAGATCGAGATCATAGCCGACGGCGGCGTCCGGAGAGGAACGGATATCTTGAAGCTCGTCGCGTTGGGCGCCAAGTCCGTGCTGATCGGGCGCGCGGCGCTTTACGGAACCGCGGCGGCCGGCGAAGCCGGCGCGGCGCATGTGCTCCGCCTCCTGCGCGACGAGATGGTCGCAGCGCTCGGCTTTCTGGGATGCGCAAAGATGAGCGAACTTGATTCGAGCTTCATCAATTTTGCCGGGAGCCACATATGATCCATCTTCCTGGCCGGGAGGTGATGGCGTGATCGAAGCGGGATTGAAGCCACTACCGCCCAGCGTCTATCAGCTTGACGCGCCGCCCGCGCCGGAGACGCCGCCCCTTGACGGTTCGCGCCGCGCGGATGTTGCAATCATCGGCGGCGGAATCGTCGGCTTGGCGACAGCGCTTCATCTCGCGGAAGCCGGCGTCGAAGTTGTAGTCCTGGAGGCGCAGGAGCCCGGCTGGGGCGCCTCCGGCGCGAATGGCGGACAGCTCAATCCAGGACTGAAATACGACCCCGACACGATCGAACAAACCTATGGCGCCGATCTCGGCCGGCGCATGATCGCGTTCGCCTATGATACGCCGAACCGGGCGCTGGCGCTGATCAAGCGCCTCGGCATCGATTGCGATGCGCGACAGAACGGAACCTTGCGCGCAGCCTACAGCGAACGCGCCGCTACTGGCGTTGAGGAAACCGCGCGTCAATGCATCGCCCGCGGAATGCCTGTCGCGATTTTCGACGAGAGGAAGGTTGCCGCGGCGACGGGAACCGACCGATATGTCGCCGCAATGTTCGACGCGCGCGGCGGCGACGTGAATCCGCTGAGCTATGTTCGCGGCTTGGCGCGCGCCGCCATCGCAGCCGGCGCGAACGTGTATGGACAGACGCCCGCCCGCAGCATCAAGCGCGCCGCCAATGGCTGGATAATCGAGACCGATCGCGGCGGCGTTCAGGCGGAAAAAATCCTGATCGCAACGAATGGCTTCACGGACGATCTCTGGAGCGGATTGAAACAGACAATTGTTCCTGTGTTCAGCGCGATCGCCGCGAGCGAACCGTTGCCTGCCGCGATGGCCAAGCGCATCCTCCCGTCACGCTCCAACGTCTACGAAAGCGGCCGCATTACAGTCTACTATCGCGTCGACGCCCAGGGCCGTCTTCTCATCGGCGGGCGAGGTCCAATGCGCCCAATTTCAAAGCCGGGCGAGATCGGATATCTCCTCGCCTATGCGCAACGCCTCTGGCCGGATCTTCGAGAAATTCGCTGGAGCCATGGCTGGAACAGTCGGCTTGCAATGACGCAGGATCATTGGCCTCATTTGCATGAGCCAGACGATGACGCCCTTATCTATCTCGGGTGTAACGGCCGCGGTGTAGCGCTGGGAACGGCGATCGCCGAGCAGCTGGCCGCACGACTGATAAAGGGCGCAAGCGCGCAGCTCGACTTGCCAGTCGTCACCCAAAAGCCCATCCGCTTTCATTCCTTCTGGCCCCTAGCCGTTCGAAGCGTCGTGCTTCACGGCAGGATCATGGATCGACTGGGTCTGTAGCATTCATCGGCCTATCAAGGTGTGGCCGCGTGGCGGCGCTAAAATTAGGCCGCTTTGACAGGCAAAATCTCGACTCACGCGACGCGCCAATTCCAGACGTTCACGGTCAGAATCCGAAGCGGATATTCACGCTCTTGAAGTCGAAACATACAGCACAGCTCAAGATATCAGTTCGCCGCGATAGTTCCCAGAATACATGGCGCTCCCGAACACGCGCCTAGATCTATCGTTGCAACTTATCGAGCATTATTGGCAAGTCTCGCGCGCACTTATGCGTCACTTGACACACTGAACGGCGACAGCGTCGTTGGCGCCAACAATGCCAAACTCCCCTTGCGCCTTCAATTCCAGCGGGTTGACTTTGGTTCATTGACGAAAATGCACGCGGCGGCTCCCAACTGTAGTGCGCAAATCTAATATGCGCCGCCTTAAAAGAATCCGATCGCTCGCTGCATCGCTCGCCCGAAATGCACCTCCAGCGCGGCCTCGGCGCCCCCGGCGTCGCGCGTTCGGCAAGCAGCGAGAATGTCGAGATGTTCATGCATGGTGCGCGCGACCAAAGGTCCCGACAACTTGAACTCACGATCTAGCCGCACGAGCTGCACAAAGCCCTGCGCCTGTTTGTAAGCCGCTTCGAGCAGCGGATTCGACAGGATCGCGACCACTTCGAGATGAAAGCCGAAATCGACGCCTTCATAATAACGCGCCATGTCGCGCGTAAGCTCCTTGCCCTCGATCTCGGCGAGCACATTGCGATGGCCCTGCTCCAGCGCCTCGATCTGCGGCATTGGCGCAAGCTCCGCGAAGGTGCGCACGGCGGCGCGCTCGAGGATGAGGCGCAACTGGTAGGAGTTACGCACCAGCGCGAAATCCGGCTTGCGCAGTTCGATGCCGGATCGCGCATGGATGGTGAGCCAGCCCTCGGCCTGCAACGTGCGCAGCGCGTCGCGCAGCGGCCCGACCGGCACGCCCAAAATCTTCACCAGTTCGCCCTGCGAGAGATAGGCGCCCGGCTCGATCCGGTGCGCGAACAGCGCCTGCATGAACCGGTCGCGGGCGATGTCGCTCAGGTTGCGAGCGCCCTCCTCCGTCTCCCCCGGAGCGCCCGCCGCATAGGGAGCGCTTGCGGCCGCCGAATAAGCTGATATGTCTTTCATTCAAACTGATCTATCAGATGCTCCATCTGATATCCATACGATAGAACGAGCGGGACGGAAATGCGGATCGAGGGCTTCAGGCTCACGCGGTTCCAATATGCGCGTGACCGCGTCATCGGCGACAGCCAGGTCCATATCGCGCACGCTCACTACGCGACGCTGGAGTTGCTGGCTGATGGCGGCCGCGTCGGGCTCGGCTTCGCAGCGAGCTTGTTCCATCCGCTCCCGGCCCTCGTCGAGATCGAGCGCATCTTCCGCGAGGAGGCCTGGCCTGGGCTGGAGGGGCAGGCGCCGGCCGGACTGATCCATCGCATCCGCCGGCCGCGCGGCGGCAATATCCGGCGGATGTCCCTGCCCTTCGAGGAAGCGATCAACCAGGCCTGCTGGGATCTTGCGGCAAAAGAAGTGGGGCTGCCGCTTTACCGCATGCTGGGCGGCGATGATCCGCGGGTGCGCGCCTACGCCAGCGGTCTCGATTTTCATCTCAGCGACGACCACTACGCCCAGTTCTTTTCACAAGCGGCGGCGCTGGGCTTTCGTGGCTACAAGATCAAGGTCGGCCATCCCGAACTCGACTGGGACCTGCATCGGCTGACGCTTTTGCGTCAGGCGGTTGGCGATCGCGGCCCGATCATGGTCGATTCAAACGAAGCCTGGTCACCGCGGGAAGCGGTGCGTCGTCTCGACGCCTATCGCCGCGCCGGCTTCGATATTCTCTGGGCCGAGGATCCATGCCTGCGCGATGATTTCGACGGCTTGCGCGAAATCCGCGCCGGCGCGCCGTGGGTTCACGTCAATTCCGGCGAATATCTCGATCTGCGCGGCAAGCGCAAACTGATCGAGGCGCGTGGCGTCGATATCCTCAACGTCCATGGCAACGTCAGCGACGTGATGCGGGCCGGCTGGCTCGCGGCCGAGCATGGCATTCCTGTCAGCCTGGGCAATACGATGCTGGAGCTTGGCGTACATATGGCGGCTGCGCTGCCGCACGCCGAATGGATCGAATATTCCTTTCAGAACTATAATCATCTCGTCGAGGAGCCGATCGCCATGGGCGACGGCTATGCGATCGCGCCTGATCGCCCTGGCCACGGTCTGACGCTGAGCGAAACGGCGCGTCGCGAGCACGCCTGCCCCGATGTCGCGCGCGCCGAGGATTTGCCGGCGCCGCCGCAGTCGAGCCCAATCAGGCTCGCAGCATAAATCAACAGAGACAGCGAACCACCAGAGTTCGCGGAACAAACGGGAGGAGCTGCGCATGACAATGAATCGCCGGACTGTTCTGCAAGCGCTCGCCGCGACTCCGATCGCGGGCCTGTCGCCCGACATGGCTTTTGCGCAGAAAGCGGGCATCAACTACTGGCATCACTTCACCTCGACGACGGAGTTCAAGGGTCTTGAGCGCGTCGTAGCCCTGTTCAAGCAGAAATATCCGGATATCTCGGTCACCCAGGAGAACATTCCGAATCCCGAATACATGTCGAAGATGACGGCCGCTGTCGTCGCGAATGCGAAGCCGGACACCTGTATGGTGGTGGCGGAGCGCGCCGGTGATCTCGTGGCGATGGGCGCGCTCGCCGATCTGACCGAAAAGATCAAGGCGTGGCCGCGTTACGGCGAATATCCCGCGCAGGCCTGGGCAGGCTGCACGGTGAACAACAAGACCTACGGCGTCCCCGCCTTCACCTTCGTCGACTGGATGTATTATCGCAAGGACTGGTTCGCCGAGAAAGGCATCGCGCCGCCGAAAACCTATGCGGAATTTCTCGACGCCGCGATCAAGGTCAGCGACCCCGCGAAGAATCGTTATGGCCTGAGTTTGCGCGGCGGCGCAGGCGGATTCAAATATGTGATCGATCTCATCGAAAGCTGGGGCTCGCCGATTGTCGTCGACGGCAAGATGGCGATCGACAAGAAGAAGGCGACGGAAGCGGTCGCGTTCTATTCAGAGCTTCTGACGAAGCACAAGGTCGCGCCGCCGAGCGCGCCGAATGACGGCTATCGCCAGATCATGGAAGCGTTCAAGACCGGCCAGACCGCTATGGTCTGGCATCACACCGGCTCGTTGACTGAAATTCAGGCGGCGCTGAAGCCCGAACAGTTCGGCACTCTGCCGATGCCGGCGGGGCCCGCGGCGCATATCGCGCGGCTCACCTATCTCTTCAACGCCGTGTCGAATTCGGCGAAGCTTGACGCTGACTTCGCTTGGATTTCTTTCTGGGCCGAGCCGGAGCCCGCGATCGCGTTCCTTGAGGAGACCGGCTATTTCCCGTCATCGCCGAAGGTCGCGAGCGACGAGCGGATCGTGAAAAATCCGGTTTACGCCGCGGCCGTCGAAACGACCAGGATCGGGCGTCTGCCGCCGACCTTCGTCGGTGTCGCCGGCTGGTCTGAAACTGTCGTGCTGCCGGAATTCCAGAAAGCGCTTGTCGGCCGCGCGACGCCGGAGCAGGCGGTCGACGCGATGATGAAGGGGCTCGAAAGCGCTCTGAAGTGAGGGAGCGCGTTGTGGCTGCATAGCTCACCGCCAATTCTTTTAACCGCCGCGGAACGATCATCATGGCGACCTTAAGCCCGCATCAGGTTGCAGCCTATCGCGATGACGGCGTCCTGTTCCCTTTCTCCGTGCTGACGGAGAAAGAGCGCGCCGCTGGCCTCGGCGTCATCGATCGCATCGACGCGATGCCGGCCGAGACGCGCAAAGGGCTTCTGCTGCACAAGACACATATGGTTTCAAAGACCCTGACCGACATCTGCCGAAGTCCGCGTATTCTCGATCTGGTCGAAGGCTTGATCGGACCGAACATTCTCGTCTGGGGAGCGAACTTCTTTCTGAAGGAAGCACATTCCGACGCCTATGTGAGCTGGCATCAGGACGCGACGTATTGGGGACTCGAGCCGGCGGATATCGTCACCGCCTGGGTCGCCTTCATGCCGAGCACGGTCGAAAGCGGCTGCATGCGCGTTGTTCCCGGCACACACAAGGATGGCCTCGTCGAGCATCGCGAAACCTGGGCGGCGGACAATCTTCTCTCGCGCGGGCAGGAAATCGCTGTCGACGTCGATCTCGACAAGGTGGTCGATGTCGTCCTGAAGCCCGGCGAGATGTCGCTGCATCATGTGAAGATCGCACATAATTCCGAACCCAACCGATCAAATCATCGCCGCATCGGCTTCGCGATCCGCTATGTCGCCGCGCATGTGAAACAGGCGGGCGGCGTTCGCGACAAGGCCATCCCCGTGCGCGGCGTCGATCGCTGGAATTATTTCGACCATGAGGACGGCGCGTCCGGCGAATTCCTGCCGGCCGATCTCGAACGTCACGCGCAATCGTGGGGCGGCACGCGGCTGGCGCCGAAACCGCCGGCGAAAGCATCCTGATTCATCTCGGCGATCAGCTCCGGAACATTCTCATGCGCGTCACCGACATCCGCTGCTTCGTGATCGAGACCAGCCCGCCGCTTTATCGTTATCGCTGGCGCAAAGGGCTAATGGGATCGCATGACGGGATTACGCCTGATCGCAAGCAGTTCACCGCCGTCCTTCGCATGGAAACGGACGAAGGAATCACCGGCGGCGTGCAGATCGAATCCTCGGCCCGCTACGCCCACGCGGTGTTAGACCTCACACAGCGCCGGCTCAAAAGCCTGGTCGGAGAAAACCCGCTGAACACCGAACGGCTCTGGCATCTCATTTGGGAAATCGATCGCGTCGATGAGATGCATATGACGCATCTCGGACTTGTCGATTTGCTCGCCTGGGACATCAAATCGAAGAAAGCGAACATGCCGATCTGGCAGATGCTCGGCGGCAACGATCCGAAGGTGCCCGCCTATGCCTCAACCGTGACGTGGGACACGATGGAGGAATATGAGCGCTATATCAAACAATGCGTCGATGTCGGCTTCAGAGCGTTCAAGCTGCACGCCTGGGGAGATGCAAAGGAAGACGCGAAGCTGTCGCGCAATCTGCGCAAATGGGCGGGTCCCGACGCCGACCTGATGTTCGACGGCTCAGCCGGTTGGGATTACGTCACCTCGATGTGGTTCGGCCGCGTGCTCGAGGAATGCGGTTTTCTCTGGTATGAGGAGCCAATGCGCGAATTCGAACTCAACGGCTACAAAAAGCTTTGCGACGCGCTTGATATACCGGTTCTCGCAGCAGAAACATCGGACGGTTGCCACTGGAATATGGCGACATGGATCCAGATGGGGGCGCTCGACATGACTCGCGTCAACACCAATTTCAAAGGCGGCTTCACGGGATCGATGAAGATCGCCCACTTGTCCGACAGTCACGGCATGCGCTGTCAGGTGCATGGCATGGGGCTCGCCAACGCGCAGCTCTGCGCCGCGATCCGCGTGAATGACTATTACGAGCAGCTCGTCATCAATGAGACGCAGATCAATAATCTGAAGACGCTCGGCAAGCTCGCGATCATCAATGGCGACCTCAACGTGTCCGGCGAGCCTGGCCTCGGTTATGATGTCGACTGGGCGCATGTCGAGCGTAACGCCGCTACAAGCGCGTAAGCGATGGATGGCGTAGCGCTCAATCCGGCTCCGAAGGCGGCCCCGCTGCGCCGCCTTGCGGATGCCGTCGGCGATATATCCGAGAGCCGATACTGGGCGTGGTATCTGCTGGCGCCAAGCCTCGTTCTCATTTGCGCGGTGGTGCTCTATCCGACGTTGTGGGGCATCGGGCTGAGCTTCCGCGAAATGCGGCTCAACCGCCTTGATCTCGGAACCGGCTTCGTCGGCCTGAAACATTATCAGGCGATGCTCGACGATCCCGTGTTCTGGCTGTCGCTGCGCAACACCATTGTCTGGACGACCGGCGCCGTGATTGGCGAGCTTGCGCTCGGTCTCGCCGCCGCGCTGCTGATCAACCGCGATCTGCCGGGCTTCCGGCTCGCCTCGGTTCTCATCCTGCTGCCATGGTTTCTGCCGAACGTCGTCGCCGGCCACATGTGGGCGCTGATGCTCGATCCGCGGCTCGGCGTCATCAACGATCTTCTCGTGAAGGCAGGCCTTCTCACGGGATATAAGGCCTGGTTCGCCGATCCCGACACGGCGCTCGCATCTGCGCTGGTGGTCGAAATCTGGCACGGATTTCCCTTCTTTGCGCTGCTGCTGCTTGCGGGCTTGAAAGCCATTCCGCAGGATCTTTACGAAGCCGCGGCGATCGACGGCGCCGGCGCCGTCAGGCAGTTTCGCCATGTGACGCTGCCGCAGCTCAACACGATCATCGTCGCCGCCGTGGTTTTGCGCGTCATCAGCCTCGTCAATTCGCCTGATATCATTCTCATTCTGACCGGCGGCGGCCCCGGCCGCTCCACGCTCGTCCTGTCGCTGCACGCATTCCTGAAAGTGAACAAGGAATTCAATTTCGGCGCCGGAAGCGCCATCGCCGTGCTGCTGTTCATTCTGCTGATGGCGTTTTCCTATCTCTATGTCCGTCTCTCCAACGTGATGAAGGACTAGGGATGGCCCGCCTCCGCAACGTCTCCAGCATGTCCGGCCGCAAGCGCATCGGCGATATCCTTGCGACGATCGCTGTCGCGGCGATCGTCGCCTTCTCGATCTTCCCGATCGCCTGGACGCTTCTGGTCTCGCTGAAGCCGGAGGAGGATATCGTCACCGCGACCATGTCCTACATTCCGCGGCGCGTGACCTTCGAGAATTATATCGCGATCTGGACGCGCTCGAATTTTCCGATCCTGATCGGGAACAGCGCCGTGGTGACGACGATCACCGTGGCGCTTTGCACGATCGTCGGAACGCTCGCGTCTTACGCTGTGACGCGCTTCCGCTTCGCCGGGCGGCGCAGGCTGATGATGTTCTATCTCGTCGTCCGCATGTTTCCGGCGGTGATGATCATTATTCCACTGTTCGTCATCATGCGCGGCTTCGGGTTGCTCGACAGCCGGCTTGGCCTGGCTCTGGCCTATGCGACGTTCCTGCTGCCGGTTTTCATCTGGATGATGAAAGGCTTCTTTGAAGCCGTGCCGGCGGATCTGGAGGACGCCGCGCGCATCGATGGCGCAAGCCGGCTCGGCGCGATGGTCCGTGTCGTGCTACCGCTCGTCGTCGGCGGCCTCGTGGCGACGGCGGTGTTCATCGCTATCGGCGCCTGGAACGAATTCCTGTTTGCGCTGATGCTGACGACAAGCACGGGATCGCGGACGTGGCCGGTCGGGCTGCAACTGATGGTCGGCGAATTTCAACTGCCCTGGGGATCGCTCGCGGCCGGCGGCATTATTTCCATTCTGCCGGTGATGATGCTTTTCGCGATCGTGCAGCGCTCAATGGTGCGTGGCCTCACCGCCGGCGCAGTGAAGAGCTGACGCGAGCCGAGAGTCTTGCCGCGAGACGTGACGACGCGAGAAGACTGAAATCGTATTATGGCCAGGGACGGCCATGATCGCGCTCTCATGCCGATGGGTTCCTGGAGACGCATCGCCAAGGCGCGCAAGATAGAATCATGAACGCTACCAGTTCGCGATCCGTCCATCCGGTAAGACAGACTCGACCGCGGGAATGACTTCCTGTTCGAAAGGATGCCTGGCCGCCGCAGCTTCGTCGATCTCAATGCCGAGTCCCGGCATGTCAGGAACCATCCAGCTATGGTCCCTAAGTTGCAACGGATGCAAGGAGCAAATCTCTTCGAACCACGGCACAATGCCAACCGCCTCTTCCTGAATGACGAAGTTGGTGGTCGCCACGTCGAAGTTGAGCGCCACTGCGCCCGCCACAGGCCCCATAGGATTATGCGGGCATACACCCATATGCGCTGCTTCAGCAATCGCAGCGATCTTGCGACCGCCAGAGAAACCGACACAGTGGGCGAGATCAGGCTGGATATAGGCGACCGCGCGGGATTCAGCGATGTCAGCGAACTCGCGGGGCGTGAACAGTCTTTCTCCAGTCGCGAGTGGGCACTCCACCCGACGCGCAATATCGGCCATCGCTCTTGCATCGCCAGGCTGAATTACTTCTTCGCAGAAGAGCGGCTTGATAGGCGCTATGGCGTTGACGAAGGCGATCGCGGCGTCCACCGAGTCGGGACGTCCGTGGAAATCAACCATGATATCCACGTCGTCGCCGACGCGTTCGCGAACCGCCTGCGCAAGCTTTTCGGTATGGCGCACAGCTTTGATGGGCGCATCGTAACCATTGTAAGGCACGAAACCGAGCTTGATAGCATCGTACCCCATCTCGACAGTTTTCTGAACGGCGTCGCAATAGGCGCCAATATCGGAGGCAGGGACCTTGAATCCCGCCGCGCCGCGTCCCAGGTGCGTGTAGACGCGCACCTTGTCGCGCGCCTTGCCGCCCAATAATTGCCAGACAGGCGCTCCGAGCGACTTCCCTTTGATGTCCCAAAGCGCCTGCTCGATGCCTGAGACCGCCGTCAATCCGATCGAGCCCAGCGGCCAGAAGCTGAAGCGAGTCATCCTGTTGACGAGATGTTCGATGCGCATCGGATCTTCTCCGATGACGAACGGCGCCAGATCGTCGATTGCGCCTTTGACGGCTCGGGTCTTCCATTCAAGCGTCGCCTCGCCCCAGCCATGCAGTCCTGGCTGATCCGTCAGCACTTTGACGAAAATCCAGTTCCGATGAATTGCGTTGACGATGACCGTGTCGATACGAGTGACTTTCAAGATACTCGACTCCCTATCTTCGCTGGCCGCGCTCCGTTCTGGTGGGCGCTTATTCGACAACGTTGGCTTCGAGAAATGCGCGGTTCATTTCGATGCCGAGGCCCGGCGCGCGATTGAGCTTGAGGTTGCCGTTGGAATTATCGAGCGGCGCGTCGATAAGGTGATCATACTTCGAAAGATTCCATTCCGAGGTCTCGAGTTTGTAGAAATTCGGCACCGTCATCATCACCTGCGCGCCGGCCACGACGTTAATTGGTCCGGCGGCGTCGTGAGGCGACACCGGAACGTAGTAGGCTTCGCATAGCGCGGAAATTTTCTTCAGTTCAGTGATGCCTCCGGTCCATGTCACGTCGGGCATGATGTAGTCGGCCAGCTTGTTTTCAAGAACCGGCACGAAATCCCACTTGGTGTGACCGCGTTCGCCCCACGAAATCGGAGCGCTGACCTTCTCGCGCACCTGCTTGAGAGCATTGATGCTTTCGGGCGGGCAAGGTTCTTCGAACCAATCGATGTCGCCGGCCTCTTCGAGAGAGCGGCACAGGCGTATCGCTGTCGGCACGTCGAAGCGGCCATGCGCATCGATCAGGATTTCTATATCGCGGCCCGCGGTTTCCCTGATTAGCGCCGTCAACTCTGCGGCCTTCTGCTCATCCCTGCGCGTCATGCCGCCATCGAGGTAGCCCTCGCGCTGTTCACGGGCGACACCCTCCACGATCGGACCTTGTTGAGGAAACGGGTCGAACTTGAGCGCAGTGTGACCCGATTTCACGATGTCACTGATTTCGGCGATGATGGCTTCCTTGCTCGTGAACTTGCGCTGGTTTGGATGCGTATAGAGCGCAATTTCATCACGCACCGGTCCACCTAGAAGCTCATATATCGGCTTGCCAAGAGTCTTTCCGCGAATATCCCAAAGCGCGATATCGATCGCGCTGACGCATTCCACGGCCGCACCCCGGCTGCCCATATAAGTGAAGCTGCGGAAAAGCTTGTGCCAAAGGCGCTCGATATGCGCCGGATTTTCGCCGACCATCATATTGCTGATCTGCCGAAGCATTGCAGTGAGAGCGCGGTTCGCAATCTTTGTTGTTGTGGTGATCTCGCCCCAGCCGCTCAGGCCTTCGTCAGTCGTAACCTCTACAAACAAAAACTCGCCCCAATAGGAGGCTCCTGACTTGATGAGCCAAGGCTTGACGCCTGTGATTTTCATTTGTTTCACTCCCGCTAGGAAACACTTTTTGCTCGGTCGGAGCGCTATCCCGTGCGCGCTATTGCGCTCGCCCGCATTTGCTCAAGAATATGCTGGCCGGACCCTTCGACATGGCGCGCGACGAGCTCGGCGGCGCGATCGGCGTCGCCAGCTTTGATATAGGCGATAAGATCGCGGTGATCCTTCATGACCTGCGCTCGTCGGGCGAGTGTGAAATTGAACTGGCGACTGACCGCGCGAAGCACCTCCCGATGTTTCCACCAAAGCTCCGCTGCGTGTTGATTGTAATGTCGCTCATAGATCAGCGTGTGAAAATTGGTGTCGAGGTCGCTATGCCTGATGGGATCAGCAAAATTGTTGGCTTCGATCTGGCTCTGGATCCACTCAAGCTTGGCGATGTCGGCCTCCGTCGCCATCCCGACAAACCACCGCGTCAGCGTCGGCTCGATCAGGACGCCGATTTCGTAGATGTCGCGAATGAAATCGCGATCTATCGGCCGGACGCGAGCGCCCCGATTGCGCGTAAAGATGACAAACCCTTCGCCGCGCAAAAGCTGCAGCACCTCCCGGACAGGCGTCGTTGAGCTTCCGTGATGTTTCGCGAGATCCGCGACAACGAGCCGCTGGTTGGCCTTGAGCCGCCCGGAGACGATGTCTTCGCGGATCGCCTTGTAGAGGAGCGCGGCCCTTTCGGTGGAGGCGCCAATCGGGTCAATCCCCGCTGGCGGTAGAGCCTTGTAGTCACTGACCACGTCACACGCCTCCCGGACCCTGACCGTATGTGTATCCGGTTAGATAATATACGATCTAGCCACATTGACACGTAATCCTGGCTCTGCAACCGTCCGGTATTGGAGCGACGTCTCAGAAAAACAGCTTCAGATCAGGGTGGAGTTCAACGACCCAGCCAGCCGCCATCGGCGGAAAGGGAGGAACTGATGTCTAGTCTCGATCTCGGCCGCGCCATTCGTCGCGGCGTGTCGTCGGCTGCCATTGCGGCGTCGCTCATGGCCACGTCGGCATTGGCTCAACCTCCCGTCGACTTGACCAAGTGGTCGCCGGAATATGTTCGTTCGATCGCCGGCACAAAGGACTTCGATACGGCGGCCGATTGCGGCAAGGTGACGCCTTTGGATTACAAAGGACGTCTGACGTTTTGGTATCAAGGTGTTTTCGAAGGCGACCCTGATCTGCTGAGGCAATATTACAAAGACTTCTTTGCAGCGTTCAGGAAAACATATCCCAACATTCAGCTCGAGGATCAGGCGCTCACCTACAACGATCTGCTGGATAAGTTCCGAACAGCGCTGCTCGGCAACGCCGCTCCGATGTTGGTGCGGCTTCAGATTCTGGGCGGGGTCGAATTCGCCTCGAAAGGATATCTTCAGGAGTTAAAACCCGAAGATGTCGGCTACTCGACCGAGGATTTCTGGCCTGGAGCCATGAAGTCGAACATGTGGAAGGGTAAGACCTACGGGATCCCGACCAACAACGAGACGATGGCTTTGATCTGGAACGCTGACATATTCAAGCGTGCCGGACTCGATCCCGAAAAGCCGCCGGCGACCTGGGACGATGTGGTCAAGTATTCCAAGCAGATTCACGACAAGCTCGGAGTCTCGGGATACGGCCTCGTCGCCAGAAAGAACGCCGGCAATACGCCCTACCGATTCCTGCCGCAGCTATGGGGCTATGGCGGCGGCGTGTTTGACGAGGCCGCGTCGCGACCAGAGTACAAGCAAATTCAGCTGAACAGCCCGGCGAGCAAGAAGGCTCTGCAGGCGTCATATGATATGTATGTGCGCGACAAGTCCGTGCCTGTCTCAGCGTTGACCAATCAACAGGCTGACAATCAGCCGCTGTTTTTGGCTGGTCAGCTTGGCATGATGATTTCGCATCCCTCTGACTATGACGTCATGCAGGACCTGAAGAAAAAGGTCACGGGGAGCGACGTCCAGAAAGCCCAGACCGTCATCGACAACATGCGTTACGGCCTTATCCCGACCGGACCGGACGGCAAGCGTTTCGTCGTCTTTGGCGGCTCCAACATGCATATCCTTAAGCCCGAATATGTGGATGGCGGAAAGGTGGATCAGCCCGCCGCCAAGGCGCTCGCCTGCTTCTGGACGAGCCCGGAATGGTCTCTGAAGATGGCGTATGCCGGATCGAATCCGGGCAATCTCAATGGTTTCAAGACCAAATGGATGAAAGAGCGTCTGGAGAATATCAAGTTCCTCGACGTTACGACGTCCATGCTGCCTTACGGGGTTCCGTTCCCGACGATCCCGGAAACGCCGGAGATTATGAACATTGTTGTGCCTGACATGCTGCAGAATGCGCTCACGGGCACAATGAGCGTCGATGAGGCGGCGGAAGACGCCGCCAAGAAGATCAAGAACATCATGAACGGCGGCAAGCTATAATAGCTTGATGTCCAGCGTGACCGGCGACAGATCGGCGCCGGTCGCCATCTCTGACCACCAAGGCGCCATCGATGACCGCGGCGACAAGCCTGGCTGAGGCCAATCCGCGACCAGGTTCGACGTTTTTCGCCTCGCTAAGGCGGGCATGGGACCATCGCGCGGATTATCTCTATGTGGCGCCGGCGCTGGTGGTGATGCTGATCGTCATTGCCTACCCTATCTACTACACCGTCGAATTGTCGTTTTTTAATACGCCGCCAAGTCTTCAATTACGCGACAAAGAGTTTATCGGACTCGACAATTATTCCGTGATACTCGGCAGCGACGTGTTTTGGCGCGTCACTCTCAACACGTTCATCTGGACAATAGCCTCGACCGTCGTCGCCTTTGGACTTGGATTTGGGACGGCGCTCGCTCTTAACCGGGAATTCCATGGCCGCGGCGTGTTACGGGCCATCTTGATCATCCCCTGGGTCATCAGCGCTGTCGCAGCGTCCTATATCTGGAAGTGGATTTATCACTCGAATTTTGGCGTCATCGGCGCTGTTCTGGTTGAACTCGGCTTCGTCAACCGCCCTCCGAACTTCATCGACAGCGTCGGCACGGTCTTGCCGTCGCTGATCGTTGTGAATGTTTGGCGTGAATTTCCGTTTGCGATGATCATGATGACCGCGGGCCTTCAAACAGTGCCCGACCAGCTGCTACGGGCGGCGCGGGTGGATGGCGCCAGCGCGTGGCAGCGCTTCTGGCACATCACGTTTCCTCATCTGCGGGGCGTATCGACCGTTACCGTGCTGCTGCTTGCGGTAGCGAATTTCAATTCGTTCATCATTCCCTGGATCATGACCGGCGGCGGCCCCTCAAACGCTTCGCACATCTGGATCACGCATATCTATGAACTCGCCTTCGGTCGCCAGCGCTGGGGCATTGCGGCCGCATATTCGGTGCTGCTGTTCTTCATTCTGATGACGCTTGGCTATTTCTACGTTCGAGCGCTCAGCGGCGGCGAGCGGAAAGAGCGCGGCGCATGACGTTGATGGCCAACGACACTGTATCGAAAGTTCGCAAACCTATCGACGCCTGGCGTTGGGCTGGGCGTTTCTTCCTCCTTGTTATGCTGCTCTTTACTGCATTGCCCATGGTCTGGATGCTGCTGACGTCGCTCAAGTCCGGCTTCGCGGCGATGCAGTTTCCACCCCAATGGTGGCCAAACGAACCAACCCTGGCGAGCTACCGGAAGCTTCTGGATCCAAACAACAGCGTGGGTCAGGATTTCCTGCGCTTCTTCTGGAACAGCCTTTTCGTTTCGACGATGTCGACGATCCTTTCGGTCATTGTTGCGGTTCCCGCAGCTTATGCATTCTCGCGGTTCGAGTTTCCTGGGCGGAAATTTCTTTTCTTTTCAGTGCTGCTGCGAAACATGTTCCCCGCAGTGATCTTTCTTGTGCCGCTCTTTATCCTGATGCGCTTGCTCGGCCTTGTGAACACTCATGGCTCCTTGATCCTCACCTATCTCACGTTCGGTCTGCCGCTCGCGATCTGGCTGCTCAAGGGCTTTTACGACAACATTCCCTATCAGCTCGAGCAGGCCGCCCGGATTGATGGCGCGACCCGTTTCAAAGCGTTTCTCTTGATCGTGATGCCGCTTTCGACGCCCGGGATCATCGCCACGGCAATCTACTCCTTCATCGGCGCCTGGAACGAATACATCTTCGCCTACACGTTCCTGAACAAAAACGAGCAGCTGACGTTGCCAATCGGCATCCAACGCTTCTTTTCAGAAAATACGTCGGATTTCCCTGGACTCATGGCGGCGAGCTTCATGATGAGCGTGCCTGTCGTCGTGCTTTTCCTGCTGCTCCAGCGGTACTTCGTGCGCGCACTCACTGAAGGCGCTGTCAAACATTAGAAGGCAGTTCGCATGGCCCATGTGGTCCTCAGAAATCTTTTGAAGACATACAGCGGCTTCAAGGCTGTTAACGACGTATCGTTGACAGTCAATGACGGCGAATTCGTCGCGCTTGTAGGCCCCTCAGGCTGCGGCAAGACGACCACTCTCAACTTGATCGCCGGGCTTATCCCGGTCACCTCTGGTCAGATCGCGATCGGAAACCGAGTCGTCAACGACGTCGATCCCAAGGATCGCGATATCGCCATGGTTTTCCAAAATTATGCGCTTTATCCGCAAAAGACGGTCTACAAGAATCTCGCATTCCCGTTGCAGATGCGGAAGCTGCCTCGCGACGAGATCGACCGAAAGGTCAGAGAAGCGGCGCGCGTGCTCGACATGGCGCATCTGCTCGAGCGGAAGCCGCGCGAGTTGTCGGGTGGACAACAACAGCGTGTTGCTTTGGGCCGAGCGCTCGTGCGCGCTCCCTCTGTATTCCTGATGGACGAGCCTCTTTCTAACCTCGACGCCAAGCTGCGCGTGCAGATGCGTTCAGAGCTCAAGCGCTTTCATCAGCAGCTCAAAGCTACGATCATATATGTAACGCACGACCAGCTTGAAGCTGTGACGATGGCGGACAAAATGGCGGTGATGAACGGCGGATTCCTGCAACAATATGATACGCCCGCCCAGGTGTTCGCCCATCCGGTGAACATGTTTGTCGCTGGCTTCATCGGCAGCCCGGCTATGAGCCTGATCCCGCTTGAAGCCTCGACGGTCAACGGCGGCGCCGTCCTGAGCGGATCGACGGACTGGACCCTTTCGCTATCGCCAGCCAACGCCCAAAGGGTGCAGCGCGCGAAGACAAAAAAAGTTGTGCTGGGCGCGCGGCATTCCACAATCAAGCTTAAGAAAACCCCTGCGTCTGGGGCGGTTCCGGCCAGGGTCTATACGGTCGAGCCGACCGGCGATGTAACCTTCGTGCAGGCGTCGCTCTCTGGCGCCATGGTCAATGTCAGCGTCCCGCCCAGCGTCGCGGTCTCTCCGGACGAACCAATCTGGCTGGAGTTCGACCAGGAAAATATCCACCTGTTCGATGGTGAAACCGAAATGGCTTTGAGGCCGAATTGATGCAGCGCCGCGTCGGGCGCAATGCAAGAGTTCGCCCTCGGCTAGCTTCTCATTTGAGATATGTGAACGCTGGCGATAGCGAGAAACGAGGACTGCAATGACTCATACGCCTGAAATCGTGCGCCCGCCCAAGGAATTGGTCGATGGGCTGAGGGATATTGGAGCGGCGACGGTCGCGGGCACACTGGGACATATGGGCTTTCGCAATCCCCATATGGTGGGCCCGGTTGCGCAGAATCGCCACAAGTCGATCGTAGGACCGGCGTTGACCTTGCAGTTTATGCCGCAGCGTCCCGATCTCTTTAATGAAGGCGAGTACGCCGACCCGGAGACGCAGTTGCATCGACACGTCTTGTATCACGTCCAAGAGGGTGACGTCGTTGTGGTGGATGCGCGTGGTGATATGAGTTCGGGCGTGTTCGGCGACATGATGTCGACCTACTTCAAAGGAAAAGGCGGCGCCGGCATCGTCATCGACGGCTGCATGCGTGATCGACCCAATATCGAACGGCTTGACTTGCCGTTGTGGCTGCGCGGATGGACGGCGAATTATCACGTTCAGACCACGATTTACCCCAACGCCGTCAATGTTCCCATCGCATGCGGCGGCGTAACTGTGATCCCAGGCGATATCATAGTCGCCGACGACGATGGGGTTGTCGTGGTCCCGGTGTCCATGGCGAAGGCTGTCATAGACGAAGCGAGAAAGCATAGTGAATGGGAAGTCTATTCACGCATGAAGCTGTTGGAGGGAGCCCCGCTGCAGCGATATTATCCGCTGCACCCCGATGCGAACGCCGAATACGAGGCGTGGCGCGCCGCCAATAAGACCTCTTGATCCACAGACCGCTGGCGCTTGGGATAAGCGGCGTCCTCCCGCCCACTTCCCGATGTTGCCAGCTTCTCGCACCGCCTCTTCAATCTCGCAGGAGACCTCATGAAGATCGTCGACGTCAAGACGGCTGTCGTCGCCTACCATGGCAAGGCCACGCTGGTGAGGATCGACACCGACATTGGCGTTTCAGGCTATGGCGAAGCCAACCCCGACGCTGGAGCCGCAGCGATCGTCGGACTGATCTCCGAGTTGAAGTCCGAACTGGTCGGCGAAGACCCCCGCAATGTCGAATATTGCTGGGAGAAGATTCGCCGCAAACATGTGTTTTCCGGCGCGCAATCAGGAGTTTTTCTGATCGCGCTCAGCGGCATCGAGATGGCGCTTTGGGATCTCGCAGCCAAGGCGGCGGGCCAGCCTCTTTATCGCATGTTCGGCGGGAAATTCCGCGACCGCATCCGGCTTTACGCCGACTGTGGTGACGGCGACCACCCCTCCGGGTCCGTAGAAGGTTGCATCGCGAGAGCGAGGCGGATGGTTGAAGAAGGTTTCACGGCCCTCAAGTTCGACATCGACGATCTCAGACACCCGGCCAAATTCGACGCTGTCAATCACACGATTAACGGCGCCGAGTTGCGATCTATGGTCGAGCGGGTCGCCGCTGTTCGCGACGCCATCGGACCCGACGTTGATCTTTGTATCGACTTGCACGCGCGGTACGATGTTCCAAGCGCTTGCCGCATCGCCGACGAGATGGAGCGCTTCAAATTGCTCTGGCTGGAAGAGCCTATTCCGGCGGAGAATGTCGAGGCGCTGAAACAGATTCGGTTACGCAGCAAAACGCCGATCTGCGTGGGCGAAAATCTGTATCTGCGTTGGGGCTTCCGCGAATTATTCCAGCAGCAGTGCGCCGACGTGGTGATGCCGGACGTCCCAAAATGCGGCGGTCTTTCCGAGAGCCGGAAAATCGCTCATCTCGCCGAGATCTATTATTTGCCCTTCGCTCCGCATCTCGTTTCCACGCCGCTTGGCACAATGGCGACCTGCCATGTCTGCGCGACAGTGCCTAACTTCCTCGTGCTGGAGTGGCACGCCCTCGAAGAGCGCGCCGTGTGGGACAGTTACGTCCAAGCGCCCGACAATGGAAAATCAATAGTCGAGGATGGCCACATCGCCTTGCCAGATGCGCCGGGAATCGGGGTTGAGCTGAATATGGAAAACGTCCGCAAACACGCGATCTTTGGTTTCGATGTTTTTGAGTAGATCACCCTTGCAGCCCATGGCGCCCTTTCGGCCAAACTCATTATCCGTCCCTACCAGCGTCTGGAGCATGCTCAACACATCTGCAGATGACGCAGGCGCATGATGCGCCATTCGTTTCAATAGACGCATGTTGCGCCGGGCAAGTTTGTGTCCCCGATGAGCGCTCAGGCGGCGGATATGATCGGGTTTCGCCATACGTCAGGCTCATCGCGAAGCGAACGTCTGCTTACGAGAGCACTTTCGACCCGACGATCGGCAGCTTCGGGTCAATTTTTGGCATGGCAGAGCGCAAAATTTTGAGCACTGCGCAGCCTCGTTCGCGTTGAAACACGCGATGTCACACTGGGCGGCGCACCGAGCCTCTTATCATTGGCGTCGTGGCTGGAAGGTGTGCTCCTTCGCCGGAAATCGTCCGGCGCGAACATCGTCCGCGTAGCTTCGCGCGGCGTCTGCGATCAGCGGACCCAGATTTGCGAACCGTTTGACGAAGCGCGGCTGGAACTCCGAAAATAAGCCAAACATGTCGTCGGAAACCAGTATCTGGCCGTCGCACGCCGCAGAGGCGCCAATGCCGATCGTGGGAATGGTGATCGCCGCGGTGATCTCTCTCGCGACCGGCTCGACCGTTCCCTCCACCACGAGCGCGAAGGCGCCGGCCTCGGCGATGGCGACAGCATCCCCACGGATTCTAGCGGCTTCTTCGTCAGTATGACCCAGCGCGCGAAAGCCGCCAGCCGTGTTGACCATCTGCGGCATCAATCCGACATGGCCGCAAACCGGTATGCCTCTCGCGGTCAGAAATGCGACGGTCTCCGCCATTTCCTGGCCGCCCTCTAGCTTCACGCCATCACAACCCGTTTCCTGCATGATCCGCGCCGCGTTCCGGAAGGCCTGTTCTTTCGACTCCTGATAGCTGCCGAAGGGAAGATCGACGATGACGCAGGCATGCGCGACACCGCGCCGCACGGCGCGGCCGTGAGCGATCATCATGTCGAGCGTGACAGCGACCGTGGTCTCCATGCCATAGAGGACCATGCCGACGGAATCGCCGACCAGAAGCAGATCGCAATGTGGATCGAGAAGGCGGGCGATCGGCGTCGTATAGGCGGTCAGGCAGACGATGCGCTCGCCTCCTTTCCTCGCCTGTATCGCTTTCGTCGTCAGCCGCTTTTGTTCGCCTTGGGCGCTCATGCCTCGGCTCCCGCCAAGGTTTTCGCCTTTGTGCCGAGAACCCGATTGTCCAGGAGGCGCGTCGCTCCAACACGCACAAAGAGCGCCACGAGCGCAGGAGCCGACTGAAGCGACGAAAGCCGCTCCAGCGTATCGGGATGACGAACCGCCACCACCTCGGCCACAGCGAGAGGCTCCGTCGCGATAAAGCGGCTCAACGTGTTCTCAAGTTCCGTCGGGTCGTCGCAGCCCGCTTCGTAGAGCCGCTCCGCCTCTGCCAGCGCCCTGGGCACGATAGCCGCCGCCGCTCGTTCCTTCTCGCTGAGATAGACGTTGCGCGAGGAGCAAGCGAGCCCATCGGATTCTCGCACTGTCGGCACGGCGACAATGCGCACGGGTTGCGCGAGGTCTTCCACCATTCGCTTGATCAACGTGACCTGCTGATAGTCCTTCTCGCCGAAATATGCGGACTGCGGCTGCACAAGGTTGAAGAGCTTGGTGACCACGGTGGCGACACCGGCGAAATGTCCAGGCCGCACCTCGCCCTCAAGCTTGTTTCCAAGTTCAGGCACGTCGACGACGGCTTGCATGGGGCGCGGATACATCTCTGCGACGCCGGGAGCGAACAGCGCATCGACTCCCGCTTCGACCAGCATCGCACTATCGCGCGCGAGATCGCGGGGATATTTCGCGAGATCCTCGTTCTGGCCGAACTGCAGCGGATTGACGAAGATCGAGACGACGACGACATCGGTTTCCGCTTTCGCGCGAGAGACCAGCTCCATGTGCCCCCTGTGCAGATAGCCCATGGTCGGCACGAAGCCGATCGATTTGCCGTCGAGACGAAAGCCTTGGAGGCGATCGCGCAGTTCAGCGACCGTATTGATGATGCGCACGAGAACTCTGCTCCACTCTTGCGTCGCGGGCGGTCGTTTACCGCGTCGCGGAGGCTGTCGCCACATCATCAGGGAGATGTGTCATCAGGAAGGACAGGACGCTGACAGACGAGGGCTGCTTAGCCTGGCCTTTTTGCGATAACAGCTCACACCATCACGAAGTTTGCAGTCTCATTTCAAGCTCTGGGAGGACGGCGAAGAGGTCGCCGACGAGGCCGTAGTCGGCGACCTCCGTCCCGCCCCTTCTCCGAATACGTCAGCCCTGTTTTGGAAGCGCCTGATCATCGTCGGCACATCTTCAAACAGCGCCCGCCGCGCTTCAGTAGCGCAGTAGCAGATCCACGACTGCCCGCTCTCACTTCATCACGCGCTCGGGCCTTCGCACTTTGAACAGTCGGCCAGTCTTTTGCGATCGACGAATATCTCGGCAAACTGCCATGTCGACCATCCACCAGCGACTTTACGGACTCCAAGCCTTGATTCCGCAAATTCCTCCCTGTTTCCTTCCCTGCACCAGGGAAGGCCGGCATAGAGACGCCCTCGCACCGGACTGCGTCCGCCGCCACCGAGCCCTCGCGAGCAACGCCGGTGTCCCAGCTCTCTCAGACGCGCTAAATTTCAAAGGGTTGGCGGCGCACACAGCGGTCTGCGAAGTCGAATTTCGCCTACTTGCCGGTCATTTGCGTCGTTATCCGATAAAAGCCTCTGGCCGCGAATTTCCGTGTCCTCGATACCGTTTGCTCTTGCAACGCGGGCCTTCCGAAGGCGGCGGGCGATCGCCTGAAACTAGCGCCAGAGAGCCGTCAGCGGTCCCCGCCGCCCATGCACCGGATCGCATTCGGGCTTCTTTGTCTGCGCGATGCTCTCAATCGCTTCGCGGCGATCCTCGGCGCTAACGCATTCGTCGTACTTGCCGTAAGGGGATAAGCGCCGACCACGAGAAAATCGGAGCTCGCCCCTAACCGTTGATGGCTCGTTGGCGCCATTTCCGGACATTGGCGCGCTATTCCCGAAGCGGACACTCCCCTCAGCATGAGGTGAGCTCCCCGGCAGGTCTTCGCCCGTCAATATCATCAATCTGGAATGAAAGGCTTATGTGCGGCTGTTCGGACGCAGCGCTTGGGAGATGTTCGCGCGCGGTGAGAATCTCATCAGTTCACGAAACTATGCGCCCCTCTGCTTACGATCGAATGTCTGTCGCTTGGAGGGTTTCAGGCAATGCAGCGACGCAAACGAGGATCAGAGCGCCGGCGCAGAGAAGCACAACGGAAACGGCCGATGAACCGAACGAGGACACCAGGAGCGTCGTCAAAATCGGTGTGACTCCGCCGGCGATGGCGCCAACCTGATAGCCAAGAGAGATAGCCGTATATCGATATCGGACGGCAAACAGCTCTGGATACCACGCGCCGGGCGTCGCATTGTTGATCCCGGCCGCCAATCCCATCGCGGCTATGATGGCGATGATTACGAGGATATTTGAACCGCTACTTAGCATTGGCAGGAAGACGAGCCCCAATAGGCTGGTGACCAGTCCGCCAATGAGCGCGACCTTCCGGCGTCCTATGCGATCCGACAAAGCGCCAAAGGCCGGTGTCACAAATAACGACACGAAGGAAGCCAAGCTTAAGCCGGTCAAATAGAGGGTGGCCGGAAGTTTTAAATTGCGCACGCAATAGTCGAGAGCAAAAAGCGTCGCGATGTTGAACAAGATCGTCTCACCCATCCGCGCGCCCGTTATGAGCGCCAGACGCCCGGGTTGCTTGAGCAAAACCTCAGCGATCGGCGGGCGCGTGGGACGCTTGCCCGCCTCGCCTGCAAACTCCGGCGTCTCCTTCAATTTATGCCGAATAAGAATACCAGGAATCACCAAGAAGAGGCTAAGAATAAAAGGGATTCGCCACCCCCACGCTATAAAGGCGTCATGGGGCAACATTGCAGCAACGGAAAACACGCCCGTCCCGAGCAGGTTTCCAACGGCGAGTCCAAACAGCGCCGATGATGCAAAGAGCCCGCGGCGGTGCGAGGGGGCGCTTTCGCTCGCCATCAACGCAGCCCCGCCAAACTCTCCGCCGTTCGCCAGGCCTTGAATGAATCTGAGCGCGACCAACAATATCGCAGCCCATATTCCAATATGATTATATGTAGGCAACAGGCCCATGAGGACGGTCGCTGCGCCCATCATGACGAACGTCGCCAACATCGTCGGTTTGCGTCCGATCCGATCGCCGAGGTGGCCGAACAGCACGGCCCCCAATGGTCTTGCCAAATACGCAACCGCCGACGTCGCAAAGGCGAGCAGCACCCCGGGCGTTGGGTCGAAAGACGGAAAAAACTGACTCCGAAAGACGAGGCTCGAAGCGCCGACGAAAATGGAGAATTCATAGTACTCGACTGTGCTGCCGAGAAGACTGCCTATCCAGATATTTGGCGATACCCGCGCCGTCTGCGTAGATGCGCTTGGAAGCGCGGAGGCGAAAGGAGCGATCGTCACGTCACGTTGTCCTTCGACCTCTTCTGTATGCATGCACGCCGAGCTAATTTACCGGGGACTGCCGTATTCTCGTCGCGCGGTTCAACAGAGCAGCTTTTGGTCTGCGGTCGAGCCCTTCGGATAGCATACCGATCGGGCCAAAACCGTTGCGTGACGCACGCAAGCCAAGCTCTGTCTTAACAAGGGCGATCGGCCCGACGCCAAAGCGGTAATGCCCCTTCGCGATCGCTAGCGCGTCGACCTCGCTTCTGACGACAAGCACTCTGCCATGCATCGTGGGGACCGCACCTCGCAATTCCCGCACGGTACGATAAGCAAAAATGGTTGTAAAATTGAGATATTGTGCGAACTTATGCGTATTTTCTATAATACGCGGAGCGAGCTCCGGAGGACCTCATGCAAGCGAAACAGTTAGAGGCGTTTCGACTTGTCATGGAAACGGGAAGCGTTTCGCGCGCCGCGGCACGGCTGAACGTGACGCAACCGACCGTGAGTCGCCTGCTGAGCGATCTCGAGCGGTCGACCGGCTTGACATTGTTTGACCGGAAGCAGGGCAGCATACGCCCCCGTCAGGAAGCCATGCTTTTTCGAGACGAAGTTGAAAAGGTTTTTCTTGGCGGAAATTATCTTGAACGGGTCGCGGCGGCGCTAAGGGACAATTCCGGCGTTCGCCTGCGAGTGGGAATCTTCCCGGCTTTCAGCGAAGCCGTGATGCCTCCTTTGGTCGCTGCTTTCCGCGCCGAATTTCCGAAAGTCAATCTTGCGCTCTCTATCACCAGCTCGTTAGCGCTCATCGAACAAGTGGCGGCCGGAGCTGTAGATTTGGCGATCGTCGCAGGGGCCGTCTCGCACGCCAGCGTGGAATCCGTTGCGACTTTCTCGATACCATGCGTTTGCGCCTTGCCAGCGAACGACCCGCTAGCCAAGCACAATATTGTGGATCTCCGCTCGTTGGAAAGCGAGAGCATTATCTGGATGGATTCTCGGTCGGAAATCACCTCCGGCGTTCGCCGCGCAACGCAAGCGCCGGGGATGCCGACCGTTACGGGACTGGAGGTCAATCTGGCGCAGGCCGCGTGCAAGCTCGTCGCTTTGGGGCTCGGCCGAGCCATTATAGACCCCATCACAGCGAGCGGATTGAGTGATCGCCGGCTCGTTCTTCGTCGCATCCGGCCTACAATAGAATTTCGATTTTCGATCATTCGCTCCGTTGTGCTCAGGCTCTCTGCAGCTGGAGAGGCCTTCATCGAGCGTTTGACATCGAGATGCGACAGCTTCAGCCGCGCGGCGGAGCAATCGAAATCGAAACATCGTCGTGCGACTTCACATCGAAAGTAAGCTTGTCAACGCCCCAATAGATCTCACCCTTGTAGACGCTTCTTACAGCATTGAGGACTGCATCGGATACGCCCGGCTTGTCCATAGCTGGGCCGTGATGGGTCGTTACTAGCCGCCGTACGTTCAGATCGTTGGCGAGCTGCCCCATCAAGATGGGCTTTGATGAGGCAGCATCTTGTGCGTCAAATTCAAAAGAATTGAGGTAGTGCACGAGCACGTCGACATTACTGGCGATCGTGCGGAGACTATCGCAATATTGAGGATCACGACCAATCGCAATGTCGCTGGTGTAACAAACTACACCCGACTTTCCTTCCACACGGTAGCTAAAGCTATCGAGGTAAGGCTGATGATGCTGCACTGGAGAATATGTAATTTGAAGATCGGGCAGATTGAACGATCCGGCGCCCTCGATTTCCGTGACTGCGAAGTTAGGCCACGGGCGTGGAAGCCGTCCGCCGCGACTTAAATAGATATCCAGGCTGCGCGCATGGCTCGTTCGCGCGGTCAAGTCGGCCTGAAAAGCGCCGTCCGGCCCAAAAAGCTTGTCTATCATCCGGCGTGTGCCCTTCGGCCCGATGATCTCAGGCAACGCCCTTATGCCTCCGAAGCGATCCCAACAGCAAAAGAGAGTTCGCGCCAAGTCGCCGACGTGATCGAAATGAAGGTGGCTCAAGAGGATATTGTCGATGTCTGTCGGCTGAACGCCGCACTCAAGCAGACGGGTGACTGCGCCAGGTCCGACATCGATCAATATTTTTTGATTGTTTTCCTCGATCAGGTGCCCGGTGGAGGCTCGTGTCAAAGAGGGCAATGGCGACCCGGTTCCAAGCAGCGTCAGTCTCACGTTTGACCTCTTTGTCCGCCGTTTCGGGCGAGATCGACCTTAACCTCTGGTTCGCCGCGTATTGAAATCAATAATTGGGGAGAAATTATACGAGTCAGCTATAATTTGAACGCAGAGGTTTGATCAGTTTTTTCAACGTCGGCATCGCATGCGCGCCACGACTGGCGAACTGGACCAGAAGTTCGGCGGGAACAATCCAGTACTTGGCGGTCGTCGCGCCGTTGCGGAGAATTTTCGGCGCGCAATAAGAAAACTCAACGCGCGTTGGCCCCGACCAAAACAGAGGCGCCAGCGATTTGCCCAACTGTCACAGGTTTAATCGGCATGCGCTGTCTGAAATAGCCGACGTCTTCCTGGCTTCGCCCGCTGAGAGAAGACATGACTTCGGTGATCGTATGCCCGCACAACCTGCCCTGACATGGCCCCATCCCGCAACGAAGGAAACCTTTCACCTGGTTCGGTCCCATAGCGCCTTCGCTCACCGCTTGCGCGATCTCGCCGCGCGTCACCTCTTCGCAACGACATAGAATGATGTCGTCCGCCTCCGGCGCGACGAAGCATTCGGCCGGCCGATAGAGCGCTTCCAGAAATGGCCTTACGGCGCGCTCTTGCGCGAGCGCGGAGCGAACAGGCGCGCTCATCGCGTTCCGCTCGTCCTCGCCGATCATACCCAGATCATGAGCGACATCGATTGCAGTGAGAACTCCGCTCAGCCGAGCCGATATCGCGCCGGCGATGCCGGCTTCGTCGCCCGCGATCCAGAGCCAGGACTGGCTGGAGCGACCCCAGCCATCGAGTCGCGGGCGCCAACACCGTTGCCGATTGTCCCAGAAATGTTCGCATCGCAACGCCATGGCGAGGTTCACATTCGGCGCGAGGCCATGATGCAGCGCCACGCGCTCGGCGTCTTCGCGGCGCCAGCGCTCCCCCACGCGCCACCTGACGCCGCGAGCCGCGTCATCGCCTTCGATCTCGATTTCCTCGACGCCTCGGACGACTGGAACGCCGGCGGCGCGGAGTTCGCGCAGCATCCCAAGCCCCTTGATCAAGTAATGTGGGGCAAGAAGCGCGCGCGGCAGATGAGCAAGCGCCGGGATCAGGTTCCGCCGAGGCGTCGTTTCAAGGATCAGCCGGGGCCGAAAGCCGGAGCGACAATACTGTGCGGCGACCAAGTAGAGCAGCGGCCCGCCGCCGATGAAAATCATATCGTCTTCGACGAGACTGGCGGATTTCAGCAGAATCTGAAGCGCGCCAGCCGTCATGACGCCCGGCAAGGTCCAGCCGCGGACCGGAAAGGGGCGCTCCATGGCGCCGGCGGCAGCTATGATCCGGCGCGCAAGGGTCAGGCCAGACTGTTCGCGCGATCGCCAATAGATCTCGCCTTCAGAAACGCACCAGACCAACGTCTGCGGTCGATGCTCCGCGCCGCAACGCTGGAACGCCTCGACGAGTTCAAGTCCGGCGTAATAGTCCGGCCCCAGAATGCTCAGGCGATCTTGCGCGGGGCGCTGAGCGACATCTCGATAAATTTGTCCGCCAGGACGGGCCGCTTCGTCAAAGACCACACAGCTGAGCCCATGCTTGCGCGCTTCGATTGCGGCAGCCATCCCGGCCGGCCCCGCGCCAATGATCGCGACATCGAACGACGCGTTCATTGAATGATCTCCGCTGAGCCGGCCTGAGCCTCGACGATCATGCCGCTTCGCACCGTCTCAAGACAGGCCTGCCGATTGGGTTCGCCGTCCACCGTCACCAGGCATTCGAAGCAGACGCCCATCATGCAATAGGGACCACGAGCGGCGCCCGAACGCGGCGTCTGACGAAAAGCTCTGACGCCAGCGCGAAGCAGCGCCGCCGCAAGATTCTCTCCTTCGAAGGCGGAGATGGTCCGTCCTTCAAAATCGAAGGCAGCATCGAATTCGCCGGGATCAAGAAGCTGGAACACTGAAACGGTCCGGAGAGAAAGCGTGATGGGCCGGAGCGAGCCGACCTTCGGAAAGAGCCGCCGCAAGCGGGCCGGCGTGAAAGGGCGCGAGCGTGACGCCGCTGTGAACAGTAACGAGAAAAGCGCCGGGATATTTCGCCGACTCGGTATAGATTGGCATCCCGTCCGGCGACATCACGCGCAACGCGCCCCAACTGCGAACGGCCCTCGCACGGGCAAGCAGCGGCAGGGCCGCAACCGCACGCTGGGCCGTCGTCCGCAACACGTCGGTTGTCGTCCGATCATCCAAACCGGTCTCTTCGGAAGATTCTCCGAAGATGACGCCGCCCTCCACGGTCTGGCGGATGAAGCTGATTCCATAGCGCAAGAAGGGATTGAGCTTTTCAGTGACAAGGATTTGTCCTCTGACGGGGCGAACGGGCGCCGAGAGTCCCAGAAAAGGCGCGAGCAGCCTGTTTCCGAGCCCCGCCGCCAGGATGACGCGATCCGCCGTCCATTCGCCCTTCGCCGTCTTGATGCGAAAGCCGGCTCCGTCTGGCGAAACGCTTTCAACGGCGTGATGAGCGCGGTAGTCGCCGCTCCTTCTGAAAACCGCAATCAGCGCGCGAAGCAGATGGAAGGGATTCGTCGCGCCATCGTCGCTGCAGAATGTCGCGCCGACGACCGCCTTTCCAACCTCCGGCAACATCTTGCGAATGCCGGCGTTGTCCATGACCTCAACATGGCTTCGCACCGTGGCGCTGGCTTCGAGATCGGACAGCATCCGAGTGCGACGCTCAAGCTCGGTGTCGGAGAAGCAGAAGAAGAACGCGCCAAGCCTGCGGAAATGAAGATCGATGCCGCTTTCGCTTTCCAGCTTCAGCGCGAACTCGTTCCAGTCCTTTGCCGCCTGTCGCGTCAAATCGGCGTAGGCCGGGCCGCCCGCGCCTTTTCCCTGCACCCAGACATTGCCAAGATTCCCCCGCGCCGCTCTGAACGCAACATCGCCTTCGTCGAACAGCGTCGCCTTCTTGCCGGACGAGGCAAGTCCGTAGGCGACGCTTGCTCCGACAATGCCCCCGCCAATGACCGCGAATTCAGTTGTGCTTTCCCCGGCCATGCCGCCCGGCCCGATCCGCTAGTCGACGCCGAACCGCCGCGGCCGGAGCGCTGCGTGGAACGTATTCACCATCGTGACGGCGTCGAAGACCGGCAGGCCGAAACGCTCGGCGATGTCCGCGCTGAAGGGAGTGAGGTTGGTGCATTCGCTGACGATCGCGCCAACATCGGGATGCTTCGTCACGAGGTCTGCTGCGGCGCGCAGGACTTCGTCGCGGAGCACGTTGTAGGGAACCGCATCGTCGCCTTCCCGAATGCTGCGAACGAATTCCGAGTTCTGAGGCAGGCCCACGACAGGCGTATCTTTTGCAATGCCGACTGCGTCGAGATAGGGGCCGTTCAGGACCTCGCCATTGTAGGTCAGGATGCCGACCTTCCGTCCGGTTGGCAGCATCCGCTCGACCATCGGCGCCTGCAGCAACGCGCTCGTGGCCACCGGCACGGAGCAGAAATCCGCAAGCTCGCGTTGATAAATCGAAAGAAAGCCGCAGGTGGTGGTGATGCCGTCCACGCCGGCGTCGATCAATTCCTGCGCGGCCTGCTTGAAAGGCTCGAGAAGGCTGGATTGATGCAGCTGCGTCATGCGAGACGGCACCGCGTCATGCACGATCTTGTATTGCACGGGAAAAGACCAGGTGCCGGCATGGCCAATATCGCCCGGCCAGCGCCTGAAGTGACTACGCACCATCAGAATGCCGACCGTGACGCCGTAATAGGTTTTCTTGCGAAGATTGTTACGCATGGGGTTCTTCCGGATTGCTCGCTTTGGCGTCAGGCGCGACCGGCCGAACGCCGGATCCGCTCGTTGAGGAAAAGAAGGCCAGTCATGACTGCAAGCAGCAGCGTCGCGACAGCGGCAAGCGTTGGATTGATTTGAAGCAGGAGATCCGACCACATCTGGCGCGGCAGCGTACTGAAGGACCCGCCGGTGAGAAACAGAGCGACTGTGAGTTCGTCGAACGACGTCGCAAAAGCGAACAGGAACGCAGAGAGCAGGCCCGGTTTGATGATGGGCAGGGTGATGCGGCGCAAAATCTGCCACCGCCCGGCGCCCATCACCGCAGCCGCTTGATCGAGCCGCCGGTCATAGGTCGCCAGCACCGCCATGACGGTGATGACGACATAGGGAACGGCGAGCACAGCGTGCGCGATAACCAGCCCCGTCGCCGTGCCGACGAGCTCGAGCTTCGAGTAGAGGAAGAACAGAGCGACCGCGATCACGATGCGCGGCACGATGAGCGGCGACAGGATCACGGCGAGCGCTGCGGTCTTCCCGGGGAAGCGGCTCCACGCCAGCGCGAAGGCGGCCATTGTTCCAAGGACAAGCGCGAGAAAGCCTGACGCCAGCCCAACGATCAGCGAATTCCAGGCGGCGCTGGTCCAGTCAGTCGACGCAAAAACGGTCTCATACCAGCGCAACGAAAATCCATTCGGGTTGGCCTGAACCGAATTGCCTGGTGTGAAGGACGCTGGAATGACGAACAGTGTTGGCGCAAGAAGAAACGCGACAACGAGCGCAAACAGGCACAAGCTCGCCCCGCCGCCCAGCCGTCGAAACAACCGGTCCGGAAGAAGCGCAGCGATCACCGCGCCAATCGCGGCGCAGATGCTGCCAAGAGCATTCACGATCGAACGGCCGACCCCGCCGACGGCGCGTGACCAAGCGGTGGTCGAGCGCGCAGAACGGTCCGTCGACCCGCCGGCGAGGCTCGATAGTCCGACGACCCGGTCATAGGCGACAAAGACAATCACGGACGCCGCAAGCAGGAGAGCGGAGAGCGTGCTGGCCGCCGGCCAATTCAGCAGCTCCTGGATTTGCGTAATGATGACCTGGGTCAGCATCGTTTCGCGAGCGCCGCCGAGCAGAGCGGGCGTGATGAAAAAGCCGAGAGAACTGATGAAGACCATCATCGCAGCCGCGCTGACGCCCGGCATGCATTGCGGGACATAAATGCGCCAAAAGATCTGAGCGCGACCGGCGCCGAGCGTCGCAGCGGCGCGCGACAGGTTACCGTCGATCGTCAACATGACCGGCAGCATTGTCATCACGGCGAGCGGCATCATCGCATGAGACATGCCAATCAACGTACCCGTGAGGTTGAAGATGAGCGAGGCTGGCGCATCGACGACGCCCAACGCCAGGAGAAGCTGATTGACGGCGCCGTTGCGCCCCAAAAGGATCATCCAGGCGAAAGTCCTGACCAGAAAACTGGTCCAAAACGGCAGCAGAACCCAGATGATCAGCGTGTTGCGGTCGTGAGGGTTTGCATTCGCAAGATAATACGCGACAGGAAACCCTCCCACCACGGAGATAACGGTGGTCCAGCCCGCGATCTTGAAGGTGATCAGCAAGACTTCGAAATAGACCGGATCCACAAAGGCTTTCGCGAAGTTCGCGGAAGTCAGCGCGCCGCCCGTCCCGATCACCGAGAGCGAGAGAATCTGCCCAACCGGGAAAAAGAAGAAAACAGAGAGAAAAACGAAAAGCGGCAGCAGAGGCCAGATAGGCTTCGTACGCAGGAGAAACGAGCTCCCGCGCGCTTCTGCAGGGCGCAAATTTCCGATCAGCTGCAGAACTTTCGATGCACCGGCCGTCACGTCACACGCTTGACGGCAGAATGGTGGCGTCTTCCGCCGACCATCCAAGCGTCACCGTTTGCCCTCGTTCCGGAAGCGGTCTTCCTGAGGTCAATTCCTTCGCGAGAAAAATGCTGCCGTCATCGAGACGCACATTGATCTTGGTGAATCCTCCAGCGAAGACGGCGTCGACGAGTTGACCCTGCATCATGTTGTCATTGGCGTCACCATTGCGCAGCAATCTCAGCCGCTCGGGCCGAATCATCCAATTAACCCTGTCGTCCACACGACACTTCGCGTCGGTCGCCACCCGCACGCTCGCGCCGTTCGCCGAGCGGAGCGTCGCCCGAGGGCCGCTCGAAATCACCGTCGCTTCTGCGATGTTGGAGCCGCCAAGAAACCCCGCAGCAAAGACCGAAGCCGGCTTGAAGTAGAGTTCGGCCGGCGTGCCGATCTGCTCGACATGCGCATTGTTCATCAGGCAGATCCTGTCGGACATCGACAATGCTTCTTCCTGATCATGCGTAACGTAGAGGATGGTGATGCCGAGTTCGACGTGCAGCCGCTTGATTTCGGCCTGCATGTGTTCGCGCAGATTCTTGTCCAGCGCGCCCAGAGGCTCATCCATAAGAATGATCGAGGGCTCGTAGACGATGCAGCGCGCCAACGCGATTCGCTGCTGCTGGCCGCCAGAAAGCTCGCGCGGCAGACGCTCTGCGACATGCGGGAGGTGAACAAGGTCGAGAACGCGGCGCACCGCAGCATCGATCTCTGCGCGGGGCATTTTGCGCATGCGCAGGGGAAACGCGACATTCTCGTAGATCGAGAGATGCGGAAAAAGCGCGTAGCTTTGGAACACCATCCCCAATCCTCGCTTCGCCGAGGATTCATGGGTGACGCGACGTCCATCGATCCAGATGTCGCCGGCGGTCGGTTCGGTCAATCCGGCGATCAGGGAAAGGAGGGTCGTCTTTCCGGAACCTGAAGGTCCGAGCAGTGTCAGAAACTCACCATCACGCATTGAGAACGTGGCGGGCTTCAACGCCACGACATTGTGGTAGCGCTTGGTGATTTGCTCGACCTTCAGCTTCTCCGGCATGACGACGCTTCAGCCGCGCAAGAGCCACGCGTTGAAATTCTCGAACATCTTGTCCTTGTTGGCGCCCCACCATTCGTCGCTGCTTGGAATCAGCTTGGAGAAATTCGCAGGCTCCGTGGGCAATTGCTTGGCCCGCGCCGCATCGATGAACTTGAAGGCGGTCTGATTAGTCGGGCCGTAAGCAAGCGCCTTCGTGTAAAGCGCTTGACGTTCGCCGTTCGCGCAGGAGGAGATGAATTTCTTGGCGATATCGGCCCGAGGGCAGCCCTTCGGGATGGCCCATCCCTCCATACCGTAGAGTCCTCCGTCCCAGATGATTTCGACAGGCGCGCCATTATCGATTGCGGCCTGGATCCGCGCATTGCTGGACGGCAGGAAATCCACCTCGCCGCTCTGAAGCAACTGGGTGGTCTGTGTGAAGCTCGTCCACCAGACTGCGATGTGACGCTTGATCGTATCGAGCTTCTTAAAGGCGCGATCGACATCGAGAGGGTAGAGCTGCTTGGGATCGACGCCGTCCGCCAGCAACGCGCCTTCCAGCGTGTGAATCGGGCTCTTCGGCAATGCGCGACGCCCGGGAAATTTCGCGACGTCATAGAAGTCGGCCCAGCTCGCCGGGCGGGATTTCATCGTGTCTGTCCGGTAGCCGAGAACGCTGCCATAGACATTCGTGCCCATCCAGTTCGGCTGTTTCGCGAGAGGCAACAGTTGATCAACGTCCGGACCCGACAATTCCAGAGGCTCCAGCAAGCCAGCATCTGCGAGAAGCTTGCGCGATGACAAGGTGAGGGAAACGACATCCCAAACATAGGACTTCGCGTCGACTTGCGCCTTCACCTGGCTCGTGGGCTCAGAGTCGCGTGAGACATTGATGAGGTCGACGCCCGTCTTTCTGAACGGCGCATAAAAGGCGGGCGTGAAACCGGTGACGTATACGCCGCCGGGATCAGCCACAGTGATCTTATCCGCGGCGTAGGCCGGGCGAATGATGGAGGGCGCAGCAACAAGCCCCGCGCCTGCGGCCAGAAGCCCGCGCCGCGAAATCCGATTACGAACAAGCGAATGATCCGACATGGCACATTCTCCTATTTTGATTGAACCGTCAGGCAGATAGGCAAGCCTCGATCATCCCCGTCCGCGAGGTCGAACGCGTATCCGGAACCATCGATCCGCTTGAGCCCGGCCCGGAAGCTGGAACCACGCGTCAGCGTTTGAAGACCGCCTCCAATCGCACAAGCAGTTCCGGGCCGCGCCTTGCTCACGGCCTCGTTCACTCCTCGCCACGCTTTTGTCGATTTCATGTTGTCGACAATACGCAACCGATGTAGGTTTACAACATCAAAATCGCCGCGCCCCGAAATTCTCGGCGGTCAGCGGCTCACCGGGAGGCGAGGCATGAGGAAACCGGCGACGCCGGGCGGCGCAATAACAGCGGTCGAGGCCAGAAAGGCTTCCGTGTTCATAGCGCCGATGTCGCTGACTCAGCAGATCTCCGATCATATCCGGTCGGAAATCATTCACGACAATATCAAGCCCGGCGAATGGATCCGGGAGAAATCACTCACCGAACAATTTGGAATTTCGCGAACGCCGCTCCGCGAGGCGCTGCAGATTCTTGCGACGCAAAGGCTGATCGAGATCATCCCGAATCGCGGAGCCCTCGTCGTGGCGCTATCAGACGATGAGGTTCGGCATTTGCTTCAAGTCTATGTGCGCCTCGACATCTTCGCCGCCGAACTGGCCTGCGAGAATGCAACGGCGGCGGATGATGAAGCGATCCGGCGACATCTGGCCGCAATGTCGAAAGCTTACCAGGCGAGCGACCGCTATGCCTACTTCGACGCCAATCAAGCCTTCCATCTCGGGATCGCCGCGGCGTCCCACAACCCGGTGCTGATCGAAATGCATGAGCAGCTCAATTTGCGCCTCTACCGCACGCGCTATCTCGGCATCCTTCAGGCTGAAAACTGGGCGAAGGCCGTCAACGAACATGAACCCATCGCCCAGGCGTTCTTCAATAGAAACGCATCGCTGCTGGCGCGCCTCGCTTCGAAACATCTCGAATTCGCCCGCCGCATGATTCCCCCTCGATCGACGGACGCCGCAGACGCGAAGCGCGCGAATCTGGCGAACGCCTGATGGCCTGCTGAGCACAGATCACGCGAGCGACAACGATGCTCAAGACGCCGCGCCCGATCATCGTCGCCCAACGCGCCGCGAGCAGTGATATCATGCGTCTGTTCAACAGCCGCGGCGCTTTCATTCCACATGCCATCGTCAGCAAAACATCACGGCGCAGTGAGCGCGGAGACCTCCAATCATGCTGATTACAAGGGCCGACTCGAACGGACGTCGCAGCCGCGCTGTCGTACACAATTCGACCGTCTATCTCGCCGGCCAGGTAGCGGATGACCATTCGGCGCCGATCGAGGCGCAGACTGAGCAGGCGCTCGCGAAGGTTGATGACATGCTCGCGCGATGCGGCAGTGATCGCGCGAAGATCTTGTCCGCGATCATCTGGCTGAAATCAATGAACGACTATTCCGCGATGAACAAAGTCTGGGACCATTGGGTCGATCCGGATCACGCGCCCGCGCGAGCGTGCGTCACCGGCGACATGGCCTATCCCGATATTCTCGTTGAGATCATGGTGGTCGCGGCCGCCTGACTCCGCACGCCAAGTGGAAATGAAGCCGATTTCGACATTTCCACGCAACAACAGAGAGGAAATTATCGATGCCTCGGCCGAACGCGATCGAATACAAAGAAGCATCCGATGCGGTGAAAGCCGTATTCGATGAGATCAAGTCGGCGAGAAATCTCGACGATGTCAACAATTTCTGGAAATACCTCGCCAACGACGAAAAAACCTTGCGCCGCACCTGGGACAGCCTCCGAGAGGTCATGGCTCCAGGCGCTCTCGATCCGCTCGTCAAGGAAATGATCTATGTCGCAGTCAGCGTGACGAACAACTGCGGCTACTGCATCGCCAGCCACAGCGCCGCCGCGGCCAAGGCAGGAATGAGCAGGGAGCAGTTCAGCGAACTGCTCGCTGTCGTTGGCATGGCGAATGAGACAAACCGCCTGGTGAACGGCTATCGCGTGCCGATTGACCCCGAGTTCGAGAAATAGCTGCCCAGACGATGCGAACGCGATTGCCCGATCGGGCCGGAATGAGCAGGCGGCGGCCATCGATCGAAGCCGTCGTTGCTCACGGGATTTAACTGCCCCAGAATAAACAATCTCTTCTCAGAACTTTGCGACGATCCGGATTTCAGCGTTGCTGAACTTGAGATGCTCGCGCCGATCTATCTTCAAGACATCTGACCGGAAGCGCTCTGCGATCGGATACCGATCGGCGCACATATGCGCCATGTGCGGACGTTCCAATTCCATCTCAATACCAGACACTCAAACTGAGTCCGCACGGAGTTTTCAGCAGCCGCCAGACTCCGTAGGGCTACATCGAACAGCAGCCGGCTTTGACGTCAGCTTCTTCTGGCGCGGGCGGCGGAGCGCTCCAGCGCATTGGCGAGGTTGTGGTTCCTTTTGGGCCTCATCTCTGGAACGCAGCGTGGGCTCGCTCTGGGACTTCGTTACTAGGAGCACCTTGTTGCAGTGTATGTTCCGCGCTTGGCAAGGGCAGAGCCGGGAACCGCGCGGCCCGGCCCTGCGATCTTGGGCAACTGTCATACGTTCTAAAAATCGCCAGGATGATTGCGCTCTCGCGACAGGTTGGGGGATGATCATCGTAGCGCGAAATTCGGCCCGAGATAGCCGAGGGCAATCTACCTCGCGCTGCGATCGAGCTCCCGCGCCTGTGTGCTCCGCTCTCCATACGCTTTTCCGTAATGCGCTTCGATCCGCTTCTGCACGAACTCCCAGCAGGTCGTCATCGCGAGATAGATGATCGCGATGCAGACGAAGACCTCCAGCACCTCGAACCGCTGCTGCATCAGAATCTGCCCGCGGCGCAGCAACTCCTCCATCGAGATGACTGACGCGATGGAGGTGGTCTTGAGAAGGCCGTTCACAGAATTGCCGAGCGCGGGAATGATGACGCGCATCGCCTGAGGCAGGGTGACGAGCGTGAAGGACTTCCACCTGTTGAGGCCAAGCGCCATGGCCGCGTCACGCTGGCCGCGAGGCACCGACAGGATTCCGGCGCGCAGAATCTCCGAGAGATAGGCGGCCTCGTTGAGCACCAGCCCGAGCAGCGCTGACTGGACGACGCTCAGCCTGACGAAGCCAAGTTGCGGCAGCCCGGTATAGATGATGATGAGCTGCACGAGCAGCGGCGTGCCGCGGAACAGCCAGACATAGAAGACGGCGAAGCCCGAAAAAGCGCTCCATTTCGACAATCGAAGAAGAACAAGCGCCAGCGCCAGCATCATGCCGAGCACAAGCGTCGCCAGCGTCAGCCCCAGCGTGACGAGGGCGCCCTCCAGCAAATAGACGTTGGTGAAATAGCTCCAGAAGCCCGACCAGTTCCAGGCGGTCATACGTCCCCTCCGACGCGTAACGGGCGCGCTTAGATCACGCCGCACTTTGATTGACTTAATCAAAGTGTGGGAGCGTGATCGATTCCAAAAAGTTAGAGCATGGCTCTTGCGGCGCGAACGCTAGCGTTCGTCGCGGAAAAACCGGTGCCCCACTTTTTCGCGCCATGCTCCAGGCTGCGCCCGTCCGCCGCACTTTTTTAATTGATCTTCGGCGTCAGGAGGGGCTGGGTCCCGGTCCCTTGATCGAGAATTCGGCTTCCTCGATTTTCAGCACGCCATAATCGTCGAACAATTTGTCATAGGCGCCGCTCTTCTTGAGATCGTTCAGCGCGGCCACAGCTGCGTCTGCGAGCGTCTTGTTGGCGAAAGCGAAGCACGCCGTCTGCGGGAACAGGCCAGCGACCGCGCGGGTGAAATCGCCGCGACCCTGCCAATACATCGCCGTCGCATCGATCGACGTCGCCGCCTGCGTCTGGCCGGCGCGCAGGGCCTGGAACGCTTCGGCGAAATTGTTGAAGGTCCTGACATCAAGGCCCTTCAGTCCCTTGTCCTTCAGCATCTGATCGACTTCGCGCGTGCGGCGCTCCTCGATGCCGCCGAGTTCGACCGAGACGGCGCGGCCCGCGAGATCTTCCCACTTGGAGACGCCAAGCGGATTGCCCTTCGCGACGAGGAAGCTGATGGCGGCGCGCTCATAGGGAACCATGTACATCAGTTTCGAGCGCTCTTCGGTCCAGAAGATGCCGGTGTTGATCATGTCCCAGCGCTTCGCGGCGAGACCGGGAACCATCGCCGCGAATTCGATGCGGATATATTCCGGCGTCAGGCCAAGCGCCTTTGCGACCATATTGCCGAGCTCGACGCGCATGCCCTGCAGCTCGCCCTTCTCGTTGACGAATTGCAGCGGCGGCAGCGTCGGGTTGATCGACATCACCAGGGTCGAAGGCTTGATGATGTTCGGAGGAGCGATCTTCGCCTGAGCGCGCGCATGGCGCGCCGGCAGGATCGCGGTCGCGCCGGCGGCCGCCGCGCCGGCCAGGATTTTTCGGCGATCGAAAGACGCCATCGCAATGCTCCCCGGAATTGCCTTGCCGCTCGCCATCGCCGCTGCTCCTGCTGCTGTGAGCGCCGCCCCTGCGGGCAATTGCGCATACGCAGCGTATGCAAATGATACGCCAACGGACAAGGGTTGGACGCTTGAAAAGCAGCGCCGGGGTTCTGAAGAACAGTGGGAACGGGGATACTCAGGGTCTGCGTCCGCTCCCGGAAAGCCTGCGCCAAGGCTTCACGTCCTGTCGGAGGGGTGCGGAGCGGGGTCGGGCGCGGCTGGAGCGGGCTTACGCTCACACTTGTCGAGCGTGCCCCGACCATAGCCCGGGAGCGTCACGCTGTCAATGACTATTTTCCTAGTCTGTCGGCTGGCGCGCGGACCGAGCGGCGCCAGCGCAACTTAACTCACCTGCGTCAGCGCAAACCGATGCAGGCTGCGGATATGGGCCTGAACGGCCTTGCGCGCGCCCTTGGCGTCGCCGGCGTCGAGCGCGTCAAGGATCGCCATATGCTCGGTATTGTCGGGCACGAGCCTGTCCTGCAGCCGCGCCACTTCGAAGAGATGAGTCGTGGCGCGCAGAGCGTGGATCATCTGCGCCATCACCGGATTGCCGCAGGCGTCGACGAAGAGATTATGGACATTGGCGTCCGAATCCCAGTGCGCGTCGCGGGTGTAGGAGGCCGCGCGATTAAGCGCCTCGATCTCTCCTCTCACCGCGCTCATGCGCGCCGGCGGAATGCGGCCGACAGCCAGCGCCGCGGCCTCCGCCTCGATGATCTCGCGCACCTTCAGGCTGTGGAGATATTCGGCGAGGTCGACGCTGCGCACGCTGTAGGAGCGCGCACCATTCTTGGCGACGAGGCCTTCGCCTTCGAGGCGCTGCAGCGCCTCGCGCAGGGGCGTGCGCGAAATATTCAGCGATGCCGCGATCTTCGCTTCGAGAACGACGTCGCCGCCCTTGAGCCTGTGCCGCCTGATCAGTTCGGACAGTTTTGCGTAGGCGAGCGCCGAAAGATTCGCAGGCGCGACCGCACCCTCGTCGAGCGAAGCGGAATCGGTCTGGCGCGCGGACTGTTCTGTCATGCGGCTTTTGGTAACGAAAGATCGAGCCGCTGCAATACCGCCTGCAGATCGCCGCGCATCTGCTGCGGAAGCGGCAATCGCGGCGCGCGCGGCGGTCCGACCGAAAGCCCGATCATTTCCAGAGCCGCCTTGGTTCCTGAGACATAGCGCGGCCCGCCGACCCACCAGAGAAGATCGACCAGCTTTTCGTGGATGGCGCGCGCCTCGGCCGGATTGTTGCGGTCCGCCGCCGCCTCGAAGAGCTGCGCGGAAAATCGCGGCGCGACGTTGGAGCAGACGGCCACCCAGCCTTCCGCGCCAAGAAAGAATGATTCATATCCGAGCACGCCGGCGAACACGGTCATGCGGTCTCCGCACAGGCGCACGATGTCGCGCACGCGCGTCACGTCGAGCGTCGATTCCTTGATGTAGAGCACGTTCGGAATTTCGCTGAGCTTCGCCACCACGGGCGGCAGCATGTCCACATTGGCCGTCGCCGGGTTGTTGTAGATCATGATCGGAAGGCTGATGGCGTCGGCGATCGCCTTGTAATGGACGTAGAGCTCCTCATCCGTGGGGACGGAGTAGAAGGGTGGGATGATCATCACGCCATCCGCGCCCATCGCCTCCGCCTCCTTCGACAGGGCGACCGCATCAGGCGTCCATTCCGCGCCGGTTCCGATGAGCACGGGAACTCGCCGCCGGGTCTGGTCGATGACGGTCGAGATCACCTCCGCCCGCTCCTCCCGCGTCATCGAGAGGAACTCGCCGGTCGATCCCAAGGGCACGAGGCCATGGACGCCGCCCTCGATCTGGTAGTCGACGAGACGACGCAGGGCGGCCGTATCGATCCGCGTCCCGTCAGCGGTGAAGGGGGTCACCAGAACGGTGTAGGTTCCCCGGAATTTGGCCATCGCTGCGGAGCTCCCCGGCGGTTTTAGATCACGATGACTTTGGATTGAATCAATCCAAAGTCATGAACGTGATCGATTCCAAAAACTTAGAGCGGGATTGGCGCGAAAAACCGGTTCCCACTTTTTCGCATCCCGCTCTGGCGCCGCGCTGGCGGCCATGGCCACCTTGCGACGCATCCTGTATCTGCATGCGTTGTGTATATCTTATGGATGCCATTGTCTCCATGCGACTGGCTCATCCCCGCCTGACGCCGGCCGCGGCCGTGACCTTCACGTTCGACGGCCGGCCGGTCAGCGGGCTGGAGGGAGAGACCATTGCGGCCGCGCTCAGCGCCGCAGGCGATGTCGCGCTCAACCGGAGGGCGGACGGGACTGCGCGCGGCCTCTGGTGCGGCATGGGCGCCTGTTTCGAATGCATCGTGACCGTCGACGGGCGAATGAGCCAGCGCGCCTGCATGACCCGCATCGCCGCAGGCATGGAGGTCCTGAGCCAGGCGCCCTCGCCGGCCGAGGCCCGCGCGCTCGCCGAGCAGCGTCCGGCGGAGGAGATCGCTTGCGATGTCGTCATCGTCGGCGGGGGTCCGGCCGGGCTCGCCGCGGCGGCCGCGCTCGGCGAAGCCGGCCTTGCGACGCTGCTGATCGACGAACGGTCGGACCTTGGCGGCCAGTATCTGAAACCTGTCGCCGCCTCCCATCGCGAGATCGGCGAACCGCTCGACGCCCAGTTCCGCGAAAGCGCTATCGCCCGTCGCGAAGCGGAGAAGGCGGGCGCGATGATCTGGAGCGGCGCGACCGTCTGGGCGGCGTTTGCGCCCGACGATCTCGGCGTGCTGCATGAGGGCCGCCAGAAGATCGTGCGCGCGAAACGTCTGCTGCTCGCGCCGGGCGCCTATGAACGGCCCATGCCAATTCCCGGCTGGACCCTGCCCGGCGTGATGACTACGGGCGCAGCTCAGACGCTGGCGCGCGCCTATCGTGTTTTTCCCGCGCGGCGCGTCGTCATCGCCGGCAATGGACCCTTGAATTTCCAGCTCGCGGTCGAACTGTCGCGCGCGGGCGTTGAAGTGGCGGCAATCATCGAGGAATCACGCGCGCCGTCACTCTCATCGTGGCGCTCCGCCGCCGAAGCGATGCTTGCGTCGCCGCAACTGCTCGCGAAAGGCGCGGGCTATCTGCTGGAATTGCGTCGCCATGGGGTTCCCGTTCTCTGGTCTTCGCGTGTTGCATCTGTCGAAGGAGACGATCGCGCGCGCAAAGTAATCGTGGAGACTCCCGCCGGCGACAAGCATTTCGAGGTCGAGGCGGTCGCGCTCAATTCTGGTTTCATTCCCTCGACCGAACTGGCGCGACAATTGGGATGCCGGCACGAATATGTCGATCGCCATGTCGGTTATCTCGCCACGGCGACGGATGAGAACGGCCGCACCAGTATCGACAGCGTGTTCGCCGTCGGCGACGGCGCCGACGTCGGCGGCTCCGTCGTGGCGAAGCAACGCGCGATCCTTGCGGCGCAGGCGATCCTGCGCGATCTGACCGGTCGCGAACCCGATATTGGCGTGACGCAGCGCGCGAAACGCAATCTCGATCGCGCTTTGCGATTCCAGAACGCGCTCTGGACGCTCTTCGCCGCGCCAACGTTCAGCAGCAGCGCGATCGATGATGCGACGATCATCTGCCGATGCGAAAATCTCAGCGCCGGAACAGTGCGCGCGGCGCTTCGATCCCACGGCGCTGACGCGGGAACCGCAAAGCGCCTGACCCGTATCGGCATGGGAAGATGCCAGGGGCGAAACTGCGCCAGCGCCCTGTCGCGGCTCGTTGAAGACGCTGGCGGCGCGCCGCCTCAGCCGCTCGCCTTTTTCGCGCCCCGCCCGCCGGCGAAACCCACGCCGCTCGCCGCGCTTGCGGCGGAGAAGCCGGAGTGGGGCGGGCATCGGCAATCGACGCCGCCCGAGACATTTCCGCATCCTCATCATGATCGGCCGCGCTGGGAGACGCGCGCCACCGACTATCTCGTGATCGGCGGCGGCGTGGTCGGCGCCTGTGTCGCGCGCGAACTGGCGCAGCGCGGCGAACAGGTTCTTGTCGTCGATCGCAAATCAATCGGTCAGGAAGCCTCGACCGCAAATGCAGGCTCGCTGCATGTTCAATTGTTGTCTTTCGATTTCGGCGCGAAGGCGCAGGCCGACGGTCTTCCCGCCGCCGAGACATTGCGGCTTGGGTCACCGTCGATCGCGCTCTGGCGCGAGATTGAACGCCAGTCAGGAGAGAATCTTGAAATCCGCGTCACCGGCGGCCTCATGGTTGCGGAAACCGAAAGGGACATGGCGTTTCTTGCGCAGAAGGCGGCGCTTGAATCGCGCTATGGCGTGGAGACGCATGTCATTCAATCGAACGAGCTGCGCGCGCTCGAACCGCTGCTGTCCGATACGTTGATCGGTGCGGCGTACTGTCCGGCGGAAGGCAAGATCAATCCGCTGACGGCGAGCTTCGCGGTTGTCGCGCAAGCCAAAGCCGCCGGCGCGGCGTTCGAGCCCGATGCGCCCGTGCTCGCCATCGAACGCGACGGCGATGGCGCATTCACGGTCACAACCGGCGCCGGCGTCATTCGCGCGAAGCGCATCATCAATTGCGCCGGCGCCTGGACGCCGCGCATCAGCGCGATGGTGGCGAAGCCGATCCCTGTGTGGGGCGCGCCGCTGCAAATGATCGCGACAGAACCGACGGCGCCGATGGTGAGCAGGCTGATCGCTCACGCCGATCGCCATCTCAGTCTCAAGCAAACCTCGATCGGCAGCCTGCTGATCGGCGGCGGCTGGTCGGCTGATCTCGACGTCGCGACCGGCGCCAGCCGGCCGCTGCGCTGGGCCGTGGAAGGCAACGCCTGGGTGGCGGCGCGCGTGCTTCCCGCCGCAGCGCATCTTCACATCGTGCGCATCTGGGCCGGCATGAATATCAATATCGACGGCGCGCCGATTCTTGGCGAGATGCCTGGCGTTCCCGGCTTCTTCAATTGCGTCACATCAAATGGATACACGTTGGCGCCACTTGTCGCGCGCATGACGGCTGACCTCGCAACGCGCGGCCGATCGGATTTCGATATCGCACCCTTCACGCTTGATCGTTTCCAGGGCGCATCCGAGCTTCCAGATTTGCGACGTTAACATTGGCGGGCTGCTGGAAGTTGCGATCCGTCGGCGCGAGCGGTGATGCGCCGAACGCATGAGTCGATCACCATCCCGCGATTAAAGCGTTTCGGATCACCCGGTCGAGATGGCTTAGCCGCGCCATAAGCCGCCGTTCCCAACGCATCGCTCTGCGCGAACGATCTATTGTAGCTCCAGCTAGATAATCAAACGAGTCGCTCCCGAGGGAAGGAGGCGCGTCGGCTGCATGATAAGGCGACAATTGCGTCACATTACTGCAGCAAGCTATATGAGCGGATGCCGGCTCCCATATCGTCCGCGGCAAAATATTCGCCCTCGGTCGCGCGCAACCGGGAACCGATCCTGCGCGCGCTTGCGCCGTATCTGCCCCGGTCAGGACTCGTACTCGAGATTGCCGCGGGCTCGGGAGAACACGCCGTGTTCAACGCCGCAGCCCTTCCTCATCTCGAGTGGCTCCCGACGGACGCTGATAGAGACGCGCTCGCCAGCATTGAAGCATGGAGAGAATCCGCAAAGCTGCCGAATCTGCGGAACGCGGTGCGCCTTGACGCCTCCGCTCCCGATACTTGGCCCATCGACAGAGCGGACGCTGTCATCAGCATCAACATGATTCACATCGCGCCTTGGTCTGCGACCGAAGGGCTCTTGGAGGGCGCAACCCGTGTCCTAAAGCCAGGCTCGGTGCTGTTCCTCTATGGCCCCTATTTCGAACCCGACGTCCCCACCGCCCAGAGCAATCTCGATTTTGATGAAAGCCTGCGCCGGCGTAATGCTGAGTGGGGAATCCGCAATCTGGACGACGTGACGGCCCTTGCTTCGAGCCGTAATCTCACGCTCGCAAAGCGGATCGCGATGCCCGCGAATAATCTGTCTCTCGTCTTTCGTAAGGCCTGACGGCGTAACGCGTCAAAGCTGCGCTTCGGATTCGCTCTCCCAAGCCGGGCATAGCAGTGCGGCCACAACCGAGACCGCTGCTCTTTGAACCAATCGCGTATCGGTCGGATTGATAGCTCGTCTCGGCGATTAACGGACGACGACATTCACTCTCACCGTCGCGGGGCGCACAATGCCGCCTCTATCCATTGAGTCACGTTGATAGACGAACTGATCCGCGCCTTTGAAGCCTTGCTGTGACTGGTAGACGACCTTGGTTCCCGACACATCCACGACGCCGTGCGCTTGACGCTGCAGGAGTCGCGTATCTGACACGCCGCGCGGAGTTGGGCTCGTCCAGCGCCACGAGGAAAGGATCGCCATAGAGCGCGCGGGCCAAGGCCACGCGCTGACGCTGTCCCGTCGACAGGGCTGTCCCGGATTCTCCGATGCGCGTCTGGTAGCCGTCCGACAGCCTCAGGATCATCTCGTGGACATTGGCCGCCTTGGCTGCGGCGATGATCGCCGCAGAGTCTGCCTGTTCATCGAAGCGCGCGATATTCTCGGCGACCGTGCCCTCGATCAACTCGATATCCTGCGGGAGATAGCCGACGTGGTTTCCCCGCGCCGCGGCGCTCCATTGATCGAGCGCCGCTCCATCGAGACGGACCTGCCCCTTCAGCAGCGGCCAGACGCCGACCACGCCCCGCGCCAATGTCGACTTGCCCGACGCGCTGGGGCCGATGATGCCGAGCCCTTGCCCCGCCTGCATGTCGAAGCGGACATTCTGGACGATGGGCTGTTCGCTCTGAGAATCCATCGCCATCATAGTCAAAATGCACCGCCGAAGCACCGGCGTTCCCAGAAACTCCCAACGCGGAAAGTTCGACACCGTCGCCGTCGAGATCAAGTATCAGGGGATCTCTTAGCCTTTGGACTAGCGGAGAGATAATTCCGGCGTAAGCCGTATCGAGAATTTCGCCAAATACGGAAGCAAAGCCACGAGCTTTGAATGCGGCAAGAGCATCGAAAAATTCGAACACAGCAGGCGCTATTGTCGCGTTAGCACCCGGAAGTTTCCCGGTTCCGTATCCCTTGGTTACGATCCATATTTCATCGCCTCGCTGAACAACTTCTCGGAATACTGTACCTGGATAAAGAACGCGCCCAAGCAAGGTCGTATTGATAATCGTGAGACCTTCTGGATCCACTGTATGCGTGACGGGTCCTACAGGGACCGCGAAGGACCAGTCTCCGTCGGATCTGTCGCTCGGCCAAAAGGTCGGCGCCGCGTAGGGCCGCAGCGCTTGAAACACAGAGTCTGCGGTGGCGCCATCTGAGAGTCGCCCAACTCGCGTTTCGGCCGTGTAAACATGGGGCCCCCAAAGGCCAAGCTCTTGACCGTCAAGGATTGTGAAGGTCGAGGTCAAATTGCTCATGAGTCTCGCTCTTATGTTGTCTTCAGATCAGCTTTGATAACGCCGCAACAGCTTCAAAACTGCTGTGATTCCTTGCGCCAGCAGAAGGCCAAGTGCATTCAAGACGACAGCGCCCAGTACATATATCGTGAAATGAAGCCAAGCTAACGATGTCGGGTCTCCATCAATGAACCGTGGCCGGCCAGATGAAAATGCCGTAACTTTTCCTGCATAAGCGCCGCCGAAAACAAAAAGCGCTGCAATCGCTACCAGCGCTATGTTCGTAAGAATGAATCCGATTAGCTAAGATGCTGCGGCAAACGGCTTTGCTATCCACGCGACGACAAAAAAAATAATCGTAAATGTGATGCCCAAGGTAAGCGCCCCAACCCCGGGGTTCCCGAGGATAGCGAACGCGACAACGTACACTGCTAACAAACAAAAGAATCTCAGTGCGCTCCCGGTCATCATGGACTGCCTTTGTTGGATCCGAAACATTCAACGAGTCATCTGCTCGATTGATGTCCTCGATAAAGGGCATCAGAGACAACGCGAACCCACGGCAATGGGAATCTCCTAGTTGTCTGCAGCATGCATCGGCGCGCTTTCGAGGCGTTCAGGCATGCGCCGAAATACGCGCATCGCCATTTACGGCTCGTCGTTGCGGTCATGTTCTCGAAGCAAGTGCGATCTGCCGCGCATTAGAAGCAACCTGATTGGTTTCGAGCACGGATATGCAATCTTCGCCGCAAATCACGTTGCGTCAAAGATGCACAGCGACGCGACCTCTGCAATACATTGCCAAAGAGGACCTCGAAATAATTCGCGGAAATCCCCCCGTGTCGACAATGTCGACAAGCAATCTCCACATGTGAAGATTCACGTCGGAATTTGTGAAATCGGATGTGTCGGCTAAAGGTCGTCAGCTTCAGCCGCTGGATCAATGTGCGCTCTGCTGAGTATAACAAGCGATCGTCGATCCAATCATATCGGCGAGTTGCTGCGATCTTCATTGCGCCAATTAAATGCGGTGCGCCTTTAAGGCTCCATCTCCGCTCCCAAACAAGACGCGGAACGCTCAGCAAGATCATCGCATCGAAAGCGAACTCGCCCCCAACGGCGAATGACCAATTGATGCGCTCCTGGAGATCACAAGCTATCAAGATTGGTCGCGCGCGTATCGATACCTATCCCTGCAATGGGCGGGACCTCAAAATTCGCGAATAGCGCTTCCCTATTTTTCTTGAGTTCCCACCCGCGCTGAGATTGCCGCCAGATCCGAGCTCCACTGGCGTTCATCATCTGCACTGTAAAATAAATTCCGGCCGCGCCAATAGCTGCCCTTCCCAGCGCATCTCGTGAGCGGACGTTCGTGACGGCTGCAGGGATGACATCCGAAATGTGCGGGTGTCGCCGAGAGCCGCGGCGACGCATTAATACGGATGTCTTACCAACTGCCCGAACGCTAAACCCAGAACATCGCCACAGCGGCGGCGATGTCTATTTCGAGGACGCAGACGGCGCCTTCCATTTGGAGCATCTAAGATAAATCCAGCAGTGCCGAGGCCTCTGATACCCGAGTTCAGTGGCGATCAAGGACAATGAAGTCGAGACCTGTATCGCTGAAACCCGAGCAGCGTCGCACACAGCTCACCGACTTCATCGCTGACTGTAATTTCGACCAACGGCTCAAACGCTCTGCAGTTCACGAATAGGTCTACGAACTCTGGATGAAAGAGCGATACAACTCGGCTTCAACCGGGTAAAATGTCGCGGCCAAACATCTATCCGGTTGGATTCGCCGATGCGCGGATGACAAGCGTGCATGGCAGTCTGACCTGTCTCGCGGAGGGCGGCGTCAAGCCGCGCATCCGTTCCAGCAGCATCGTCGCAGCATGGCGCCCCATTTCGGCCAGATCCCACCGGATTGCTGTAATGGGCGGCGTATAGAGCTCCGCGAGATCGGAGTCGCTGCCCGCAACGAGCGACACATCTTTCCCCACGTCGCGCCCGAGCGTTCGGATGGCGCGCAAGCTTCCGCCGAGCATGTCCATTGCGGCGACGAAAATCGCGGTTGGAGGATCGGGTGAATCCAGCAGGAACATGGTTTCGCGAAACGCGTCCTCCTGCGTCAAGACGTGATCGCGCAGCAACTCCGGCTCAGGGCGAAGGCTCATTCGAGCGAAGGCCTCGTGATAGCCTTCAACGCGGCTGCGCGAGGGATAGGCCTTGGTGTCGCCAACCAGCATCGCGATGCGCCGATGACCCAGATCGATGAGATGGCGGACTGCGAGCAAAGCTCCGCTGCGATGATCGACGATCACCCGATCCAACGATGCGATATGGTCGCGGTCGATGAGAAGAATCGGCATGGAGCTTGCCGCGACGGCCGCCGCTACGCTTGGATGCTGCTCGTCGCTGATCGTCATCATCACGCCGTCGACGCGCCGTCGCGAGAAAGCGCGGAGCAGTTCGAGTTCGACAACCGGGCTGTTGGTGGTGCTCGACAGCAGCAGCGTATAGCCGTTGTCGCGCAGGACGCGCTCGGCCTCCTTGATGTAGGCGCCGAACCTCGGGATGTCGAAATCGCGGATCGCGCAAGCAACGAGCTTGGTCGCTCCGCCGCGCATGCTCTGGGCGATGAGGTCGCGCTCGTAGCCCAAGGCTTCGATCGCCGCCTGCACCTTGCGGCGAATTGGCTCGGCGACAGTCGGATTCTGATTGAGAACCCGTGAAACCGTCCCCACCGCAACGCCGGCGGCGCGGGCGACATCACGGATTTTCACGCCGCTTTCTTGCATTGCTCTTGAGCCCCTTCGGTAACCTCGGAGGGGGCAATCTTGACGCCCTCCAGATGAACCGGTTCATATCCGTCACTACCAAATACGGCAAGGGTGATGGAGTTTCATGTCCGTTTCAATCGAACGCCGGCGGGAAGTTGCAACAATCCCGCTTCTCGGCGCCATCGCCTTCGCCAACGCGTTCGGAGCCGTGATTGTCTTTCCGCTGGCGCCGTTCCTCGCCGCCGATCTCGGCGTCCCCCTTGCGGACGTCGCGCTCGCCAGCATGTGCTTTGCGGGCGCCGCAGGAGCTGGCGGCTTCATCGGATCCCTTTTTCTGGGGCGGCTTGATCGTCGCCGGGCGATCCTCGCCCTACTTGGCGGTTTCGGCGCCGCCACCTTGTTAGCCGCCGTGGCTCCAACCTTCGCCTGGTTGTTGGCTGCTCGGCTGATCGGCGGGCTTTTCGCTGGCCCATTGCTCGCCATCGTCTTCTCCATGGCGGCCGAGGCCGTGCCGGCCGATCGCAGGGCCCGGGCCGCGAGCGTGATCGTGGGCTCCTACGGCCTCGCGCTTTTGCTGGGATTGCCGGCGACAATCGCTTTCGTCGCGCTGGAAGAAGGGTGGCGAGGTTCTCTGATCGCGCTTGCCGGACTCGCCTTCACACTCATGGCGCCGGCGGCGATCATTCTGCCGCGAAGCAGTGATTTCGAGTTACGGGCTTATGGCGCGGCTTTCCATGACCTTTATCGAGTTCTGGCGCGACCGGAGAGCCTGACAGGACTAGCACTCATCGCCGGCGCGTCCTTCGCCACGCTCCTGATTTCCCCTCATATCGCGACCTTCGCCCTCAAGAACGCTCATGTTGGCGAGGCGGGTCTGATGATGGCCTATCTCATCGGCGGCGGGCTTGCTTTATACAGCACGCGCAGCGTCGGCTGGGTAATGGACAGGGTGGGCGCGCTCCCGGCGTCGATCGGCGTCGGCGCGACGTTGACCCTGCTTTTACTCCTGGCCTTCGTTGCTCCGATTCCGCGCGCGCTGACGCCGCCTCTGCTTGGCCTTGTACTCGCCGCACAGCTTGCCCGCAGCACGGTCGCGCAGGCGAGCGCCGTTCGCATCGCCCGGCCGGGCGATCGCGTCGCCTACCAATGCCTCGCCGCCGCCTGCACGAGCCTCTTCCAAGCGGCGGGCGCCGGATGCTCTACGCTGATTCTTTCCGAGCAAGGCGACGGACGTCTCACCGGCATTGAATGGCTTGCCGCGCTCAGCATCCTTTTGTGCTGGATCGCGCCTGCCCTGGTCATGTTGCTCGAAAAGCAGATGGCGGCGCGCCAAAATTTGTGCAAAAAATGATGAACCGGTTCATTGCACATCTCGCTTTGTGCTGCTTAGATTATTGCGCCGCAGCGAAAGGATCTCGCAGTGACCCTCCGCGACCGTCTCAAAAGCATCGCTCTCGCATCAGCCCTTCTCGCTGTTCCAGCCGTGGCCGCGGCGCAGACCCTGCCGCGACTGGACTTCGCCGGTTCGGTCACATGGATCGGACAGGTTCCCATTCTGGTCGCGATCGAGAAGGGATTCTTCAAAGAGCAGGGCCTCGACGTGCGCGTTCAGGTCATCGTCAATTCGGCCGACCGCATCCGCGCTATCGCCGCGGGCAGCGTCGCCTTCAGCAATCTCGGCCGTGTCGCCGTCATCAGTGAAATGGCGCGCGGCAATGACAGCTTCTCATTCTTCGCCAATGTCGACGACTCGCCAGGCCAGGAAGGCTGCTGGGCCCGGCCTGGAATCGCCTCGGCGAAAGATCTGAAAGGGAGGCCGGTCGCTGCGAACGCATCGGCCGAAATCACCTTAACCGGCATCCTGGCCGACTCCGGAATGACCTTGAAGGACACGGACTATCGCAGCCTGCCGCCGACCGAAATGGCGGCGGCGTTGAGCCACGGCGATATCGAAGCCGCCTGCGTCTGGCAGCCTCTGCTTGCCCGCCTGCAGCAGGCGGTTCCGGATGGAAAGCTTCTCGGCACCGACCGCGACACCGAGATTTTCCGACGCTTCGGCACCATGGCGGCGGGAGATATTGTCATCATCTCACGCAAGCTCGCGCAGACGCAGCCCGGGCAGGCGAAAGGCATCGCCGCCGCGGTGCTCAAAGGGGCGGACTTTACGATCGAGAAGCCCGAAGAAGCGGCCGCTGTGGTTGCGGGATACTTCAAGCAGACGCCGGAGCAAATTCTCACCGCGATCAAGGAATTCAAATATTTCGGCAGCGCCGGCTGGCAGGATCACATCAAGAAACATGCGGCGCAGATTCAGTATCTCGCCGACATGCTGCACGAGGCCGGCAAGATTCCGGCGCGGCCCGACGCTGACAAATGGCTCGACGTCAGCTTCGTTCCTGCGACGCGCTGATCGGCATGTCCAGCATATCATCGCAGGCCGCGCTACCAGTGAAGGCCGCCCGTCGTCTGGCGATCGCGCGGCCAACGTCCAGAGTATTGATTGGCGCGGCGTCGGTGTCGGCTTTCCTTTCGCTCTGGGCGGCCGCTTCCGGTTTCGGATGGATATCGCCGCTATTCCTGCCGTCGCCGCTCGCCATAGCGAAAGCAGCGGCGAAACTGATCGCGTCAGGCGATCTGTGGATCGCCATTCTATCCTCATCCGCCCGAGTATTTGCGGGATTTTTTCTGGCGGCCGTCGTTGCGATTCCGCTCGGCGTCGCGATGGCGGTGAACGACATCTTACGCGCGGCGCTGGCGCCATTCATCTCGCTGCTGCGGCCGCTGCCATCGATCACCTGGATTCCGCTGACGATCCTGTGGCTCGGAATTGGCGAGCAGCAGAAGGTGCTGATCGTGTTTCTCGGTTCGTGGATCTACATCCTGCTCGCGACCTACGAAGCGACGCGCCGCGTCGATCCCATTCTCGCGCGAGCCGCGCGCAATCTTGGCGCGTCTGACGTCGTGGTCATGCGCGAAGTGATCTTTCCCGGCGCGCTGCCAGGCATCCTGGCCGGGCTCAAGGTCACGCTCGCCATCGCATGGTCCTGTGTGCTGTCGGCTGAGATGGTGGCGGCGCGCAACGGTCTCGGCGCGCTGATCTGGGAGGCGAAGGATTGGGGCGACATGACGCTGGTGTTGGTCGGCATGACGTCGATTTCGCTGACCGTGCTTGCGGCGGACGCGCTCGCAAATCAGGTCGAGCGGCTGCTGCAGCCCTGGGACCGCCATCGCCGCCACTGAATGCGAGAGCAACGTCGATGTCTGCAATTCTGATCGCAGAACATGTCACCAAATCCTATCCCGTAAATGAAGCCGACCTCGTCGCGGTGCGCAATCTGTCGCTGGAGATCGAGGAAGGCGAACTGCTGTGCATCCTCGGCGCGTCAGGTTGCGGCAAATCGACGATGCTCAGCCTCTTCGCCGGATTCTCGGCGCCGACCAGCGGGCGGGTCCTGCTTCGCGGCGAGCCGATTGCGGGGATCGAGCCGCGTTGCGGCATGGTGTTTCAGTCCTACGCGCTGTTTCCATGGAAGACCGTACGCCAAAACATAGAGTTTCCACTGCGCATGCGCGGCGTCGCCCGCGCCGCCCGACGCGAGATGGCCGACGGCTTCATCGACATGGTGCAACTGAGCGGCTTCGCAGATCACTATCCGGCGGAGCTCTCAGGCGGCATGCAGCAGCGTGTGACGATCGCGCGATGCCTCGCCGCAGACCCAGAGGTCCTGTTGATGGATGAGCCTTTCGCCGCGCTCGATGCGATGACGCGGCAGGTCATGCAGGGCGAGTTGCTGCGGCTGCAGGAGCGCAGCGGCAAGACGATTGTCTTTATTACGCATAATCTCGACGAGGCGTTGATCCTTGGTCATCGCATCGTCGTCATGTCGGCGAGGCCTGGACGCATCAAGACGATCGTCGAGAACGCTTTGCCGCGCCCGCGCGGCGTCAGCGTGCAGACCTCAGCTCCATACTCCGCGTTGAAGACGGAGATATGGAATCACGTCGAGGAGGAGGTGATGCATCATGTCGCCGCCTCTCGCCTCGCAGCGCCCATCGGCGCGTGATCGCGATTGGATCGAGAACGCCATGACGACAAGATACATGAAACTGGTGGCCTTTCTGAAAGCTGGGCCAACCAGCCACCATCACGGCATGTGGCGCCACCCTGAGACCGACAATGGGTTTCTCGAACCTGAGTGGTACGAGCATCTCGCGCGCGTTCTGGAGCGCGGCTTTTTCGACTGCCTGTTCTTCGCCGACGTGCTTGGCCTCTATGACTATTACAACAGCAGTTACGACGTGACGGTTGGCAAGGGGGGCGCCTTGAGTCTGCTTGATCCGCTTCCGATCATCGCCATGATGGCGCGCGTGACGCGCAATATCGGCCTCGGCGCGACGCTTTCGACGACATTCCACAATCCTTATCAGATCGCTCGCACGCTCGCGACGCTTGATATCCTTAGCAACGGGCGGACGGCATGGAACGTCGTCACCTCCGCGAGCCATCTCGAAGCGCGGAATTTCGGTCTCGACGCAATTCCGGGCCGCGACGAGCGCTACGCGCGCGCCGATGAAGTCCTGGAGTCCTGCGTCAAGCTCTGGGAGAGCTGGGAAACGGACGCTATCATCCTCGACAAAGAGAGCGGCGTCTTCGCTGATCCGCGCAAGCTGCGCTATGCGAACTATCAAGGGCGCTTCGTGCGCACCCGCGGACCGTTGACGACGCCGCGCATGCCGCAGGGCCGCCCAATCATCATGCAAGCCGGGTCGTCAGGCCCCGGCCGCGATTTTGCAGCGCGCTGGGCAGAGATGATCTTCACGCTGCAGCACACGGCCGATGACATGCGCCGATTCCGTAGCGAGACCCGCGCGCGCATGACGGCGCTGGGTCGTGATCCCGACGATTGCGCGGTGCTGCCGTCTGTTGATCCGATTATTGGCGAGACGGAATCGATCGCTCGCGAGAAGCAAGACTATGTGAACAGTCTCGTCGATCCGGAGCTCGGCATGGCGCTGATGTCGTCTCATGTCGGCGTCGATCTCTCGCGCTTCCCGATCAGCCAGCCAGTCTCTGATTTGTCGCTGGAGGAAGGCTCTCGCGGTTCGTTCGACGTTATTTTACAAGGCACGCGCGCGCACGGCCTGACATTGGGTGAGGCCGCACGCCGCTATGCGACAAGCGAACTCGCGCCGCAGATCGTTGGAACGCCGGCGCAGGTCGCCGATCAGCTCGAAGCGATGTTCACCAGCGAGGCGTGCGATGGCTTCATTCTGACGCCAACCGTGACCCCTGGAACGTGGGAGCAGTTCACGCGCGCGGTCGTTCCGATCCTTCAGCGCCGTGGCCTGATGCGTCGCGCCTATGAAGGTTCGACGCTGCGCGAAAATCTGCGCGCCGCGCCGCAACCGGGTTCGCTCGGATCAGGGAGGGCGGCATGAACAAGCCGACTGTCGGCTTCGTCGGTTTCGGCGAAGCGGCCCAATGCTTTGCGCGCCATCTGTCGGACGTGGGCGCTGCAGAGATCATCGCATTCTGCGACGGGCCAACGAACCATCCTCCCTATGAGCCCGCGTTTCGCGAACTGGCGGCACGCTGCGGCGCGAGGCTCGTCGATTCGATCACGCAGCTTGCCCAACAGTCAGAGGTTATTTTCTCGGCCGTTGTCGTCGCGACGGCGGAGCCCGTGGGTCGCGCGATTGCGCGAGAGCTGAAATCAAACACCATTCTGGTCGACATCAATGCCAGCACGCCGGCGCAGAAGCGCGCTATCGCCGACGCGGTAGCGTACAATGGCGGGCGCTATGTCGACGCAAACCTGATGGGGTCCGTCAGCATCTACGGGGCCAGGGTCACACTCTATTGTTCGGGCGATGGCGCCCGTCGCTTTGCCGAAATGTTTTCGCCAATGGGGCTGTCCATCGAGGTCGCCGACGGCGCAGCGGGAAACGCTGCGACCGTCAAGATGCTGCGCAGCGTTGTCACCAAGGGCATCGAAGCTCTGGTAATCGAGGCATTGACCGCAGCGTCTCGCGCAGGCGTGCGACAAGAAGCTCTGCGCGGCATTTGTGAACCGATGGATGCGACGTCTTTCAGCAGTTTCGTCGATATGTGCGTCCGATCGGACGCGCTGCACGCCGAGCGGCGAGCGATCGAAATGGACGGCGTCGCCGCCAGCGTGCGCGAAATTGGCGTCGCGCCGCTGATGACCGAGGCGACGTGCGCTCGCCTTCGCGCTTCCGCGGCGCTCGGCCTGCGGGAGCGATTTGCGACGGCGCCACGTTATACCGCGGACGACGTGCTCGACGCCTATGCGGCAGAGGAGACTCGTCGTGCAGGCGCATGAGCTCGCAGCGCAGGGCCCTGTAGGCGATCTTCAACGAGCGGCCGAGCAAAACCCTTACGACGCACGCGCATTTCGTCAGGCGATGGGGCGATTCGCCACCGGAGTGGTCATCGTCACCGCCAGTGAAGAAAACGGACGGCCGGTCGGGCTAACGCTGAACTCATTCAACGCGGTGTCGCTCGCCCCGCCCCTCATCCTCTTCAGCGTCGCCCGCAGCGCGCGCAGTCTCGACCACCTCGTTCGCGCGCAAGCTTTCGTTGCGAATGTCCTGCATCGTGGGCAGGAAGCGCTTTCCGACCAGTTCGCTTCCTCAACATCGAGCAAGTGGGAAGGCGTCGACTATGAGAGCGGTCTCGAAGGCGCTCCTTTGATATCTGGCGCTCTCGCCCATTTCGAGTGTGCGCCATACGCCCGGCACGACGGCGGCGACCATATCATCTTTCTCGGCGAGGTGCGGAAATTCCGCGCCTCGGTCGATGAGTCGCCCCTGATTTACTATCGCGGCCGCTATCGCGATCTTGGCGGATAGTCGGCTCAAATGGCGAACTCAGTTCTATTTTCTGCAGCGACTCGGCCTCCACGACGCCCCACATGTTTAGTCTGCGTTGGAATTCAGGTAATCGATGGCGCTGCTCTCGCGCGCCCTTGATGCGCCTGGAGCCGCGCAGACGCTCGACGAATCCAGCGCCGATAGGATCTGTGAGGCTGAAGCCAGATCCTCAGGCGGAGCATATACGGCTTCCCTGTTTTGAACTTCCGGAGAAGTGGCGAGCTCGTCCTGGTTCGGCCGCGCCGTTCCCAAGAGCATGGCGAACATGAACATTGCTGCGATGGAGACGAGAACGCGGTTCATGTGAGCCCCTCAAGTCGTCGCCGCTGACTTCGTCGATCACGCGATCGCCTCGACGTGACTCCGTCACTTGAGAGCGCGGACGCGCAACTCGCAGCGCAAAAACTGTGCAGAATTTCCCGTCTTAGTCGCGCCACAACAAAGCTAATCGGCTCTACCGAGCGGTTTCCACAGCAAACAGTGTGCCAGCTACCGCATGGCGCCAGAAGGATGGATCACTTTCGAATCCCAGTGTTTGATCGCAGAAGGTCGCTCGGCAACAATCTCTGCGGCGCGGAGCGATATGGGTTTGACCAAACTATGGGCGCCAAAAGCGGACTCTCGAGTTGCATCCCAGGAGCGGACATCCAACCCAAACGAAATCGCGCCGTGCGCCGCCGACTGCAACTATCACTCGACAAAGGTGCAGTCTGAGGAAACGTACGAGTGCATTTCTCCTAAACAGCACTAATCTGCACTGCTCCGGCTTGCGCTTAACACTGCACCAGATGGCCGGGCGACAGCTCACGATAGAAACGTTTTGGCGGACAATAGTCTGCTCTGCGCACGGGGCTTCTAATCTCATCCGCGAAAGGAGCGCGCCTGCCCGACCGGCGAGTCGGGTCGGGAATCGGCGCCGCGACAAGCAGGCGTTTGGTGTAAGGATGCTGAGGATTCTCGAACATGGCCGCCCGCGATCCAATCTCGACAATCTCGCCAAGGCACATCACCGCTACGCGATGGCTGATGCGCTCGACAACCGCCATGTCATGCGAAATGAAGAGGTAAGCGAGCTTCATTTTGGCCTGCAGCTCCAGCATCAGATTGATGATCTGCGCTTTCACCGAGACGTCGAGCGCCGAAACGGACTCGTCCGCCACAATCAACCGGGGCGCAAGCGTGCGGGCGATGCAGATTCGCTGGCGTCGGCCGCCCGCTTGGCATTATTGCACGTCAGCCACGTTTCGTCCTGGCCGTCGTCTGCGGCGTCGTCTCGTACTTGCTGATGAGCTTCCTGATGGCCGCCGCGCCGTTGGCGATGAAGATTTGCGGTCTGTCACAGGAGTCCGCGAACCTCGGTCTTCAATGGCGCATCATCGCGATGTACGGGCCGAGCTTCTGGACGGGTTGTTTGATCACGCGCTTGGGCGCGTCTTGTGTGGTCGCCATTGGTCTGGCGCTCATCGCCGCTTCTTCCGCAGCCGGCTTTCTTGGCGTCGACGTGGCGCGCTTCTGGGCGACCCTGATCTTGCTTGGAGCAGGCTGGAGCTTCGGGTTCGTTGGAGCTTCCGCGATGGCCCTTGAATGTCATCAGCCGGAAGAAAAGGCGCGCGTGCAGTCGTTCAGTGACTTCGTCGTCTTCGGCACGATGGCGGTTGGCTCGCTCCTCTCCGGCGGCCTCCTGTCGTCCTTCGGGTGGAGCGCCGTCCTGACGCTCTCATTCACCCCGTTGATGGTCGCCGTGGCGGCTCTCTGCGCCTGCGCGTTCTCAGCGCGCGTGAAGAGCGCGTAGTCGATGATTGCCCGTCAGCGCAGAACTTGCCGCCAACAGGAGCACTTATCGCGCAACGCTTGCAACGTTGCCAGGGAGGCGTGAACTGAACGGCTCAAAGCCACGGCGCGAGCGTCGCCTGTTTTAGCCGTCTCCGTGCTCGCGGCGCATTCTGCGTAGGTCTCGCCGTCAAGAGCAGTGGCCGTCGGGCGCCATATGCCGACATTTAGAGTTATTCTCCAAACCCGACATTTGCAGTACAGCGTGGCGAAGACCGGCGATCGGCTGCGCAGTTCAACCGCAATGGGAGCGCCAATCGAACCGATGGGCCACGCCCCGTGGCGCCCGTCAGGTCTGCGAAATTGCGCACGCAGCCGCAATGACAAGCTTGAGGAATTTCTGCTCGCCGCCTGCAAGCGCAAGATCGCGCCGCCGGATGATGTCGTGATTGACGGCGAAGTGAATCTTCACCTGGGCGACGGCGGCTATGCTTTGAGCGCACGCCTCAGTGTCAGCCTGCCGGGCGTCGAGCGCGAATTGGTGTAAGCCCTCGTCGATGAGGCGCACCAGACGCGCTGCTATTCAAAGGCCGCGCGCAGGCAACATTGAGGTCGGGATCAGGTCGGTCTGAAGAGAAAGCATCACAAAGCGCGGCCACTTTCATGCAGGGCTTGGCGACCGTATCCCGACTTAGCGTGTTGCGTCCGCCGTTATCAGCGCAACCCGATCGGCGCCGTCCCGGGATCGCCCATAGGCCGCGCAACCCTAGACTCCAGGTCCAACGATTCCGGCTTCGGCAATCCCAAATTTCTGTCTTGATCACCGTGGCCCCGATTCAAATGGCTCCGGACACTTCGATATCGCCGGAGCGCAAAAGCTCTGCGATGATGAATAAAGCCTGTCGCAACGCCGCAAGCGTCGGCGCGGCGCCGAGATTGATGCGCACCGCATGCGTCAGAATTTCGCGCCCGACTGCGAAGGCGTCAGCCGGCAGGACTCCCACGCCACGCTGTCGGCAGGCGCGGGCGAAAGCCGCGGCGCGCCAAGGTTCGGGCAGATGCAGCCATGCGTGCGTGGCGATCTCGTTGGTCTGAACGTCGAAACCGGCAAGCGCTTCTCGAAGAACGGTCTGCCGCCGGCGCAGCTCCTCGCGCTGGATCTCGACAATGCGGGCGGCCGCTCCATCTTCAAGCATGCTGGTGGCGATGAGAGCAGTCAGCGGACTGATGCTCCAGCAATCGATACGCAAAGCCGCCGCGACATGTCCGAGCACGGCGCGCGGCGCGACGACGAAGCCGTAGCGAAGGCCGGGAGCGATGCATTTCGACAGGCAGCTCACATGGATCGTCAGCTCCGGCTCCAGCGCAGCGAATGACGGCGGGCTGCTTTCGAGCAACGGCCGATAAACGTCATCTTCGATGATGAGCACATTGTGCGCCCGCGCGATCTGCGCCAATGCGCGGCGACGTTCCTCGCTCAAGGTCGTCGTCGTTGGATTGTGCAGGCTTGGAATGAGGAACACCGCGCGCGGCCGCCAGTTCGCGCATGCAGCCTCGAACGCTTCCGGCCGCATGCCGTCGCGATCCATCGGCAGACCGCGCAGATCAAGACCGAGGGAACGGCAAAGCGCGCTGATGCCCTGGTACGAAATCGCGTCGGCAAGGATGACATCGCCGCGCTGCGCCACGGCGCGCAGCACGCATGCGAGCCCATGTTGCGCGCCATCGGTCAGCACGACGCGGCTCGCATCGCCATCACCGGCGACGCCATCGAGCCAGGCGGCGACGGCTGTGCGCGCCCAGAGCGGCCCTTCCGGCGGGTGGTAATCCTGCAGGCTCGCAAAGCGTCGATCTTTGGAAAGACGCGGCAACAGCGTCGTCGCAGCTTCGATATAGGCTGTCGTGGCGGGGCGATTGACGGAAAGATCAACCAACCCGGCTTCGTCGCTGGGCGCAGATTTGAAGGACGGTTCTTCCGCATCGCGCGGCGCGATCAGCGTGCCGCGGCCGGGGCGCGCCTCGACGAGACCGCGTTCCTGCAGCGTCGCGAAAGCTCGCGTGACAGTTGTGACATTGATGCCGAGCGCGCGGGCGATCTCGCGATGAGGCGGCAGCCGGTCGCCTTCGCTAAGCTCGCCACGCGCTATTCGATCGCCGATCGCATCAGCCAGCCGCTGGTAGACCGGCCCATCACCCGCCGGCAGTTCCAGATGATCGAGCATATTTTGCGCGCGCCCAGCCAACCCAAGTAGTCGACTACCTTATCATGGTGACGAAAACCACACAATTTGCCTTATCCGCTTCGATTTTGATGGCAAGCGGCCAGATATATGACCAATAGCCGATCAAAATGCCATATAATTTGTGCTTGACGCCCTTATTTGCCCCAGATAGCGTCACTCAAATCGAAGTTATCTGATCATACAATTTGACTGGCTTTTACAGCCGTGCTTGGGAGGGCGCAGTTGAAGCAGGCATCGGCGAATCATGTGGGCGGGACCAGTCCGCTCCAGGCGCCAGCCGCTCAGCGAGACACGTCGACAAGCGCGCACGCGGCTCCGCGAGATCAGGGCAAGCAGCCGCCGATAGTCGCCGACGCGGAGCAGAACAGTCGCCCGCTCGTCGAATTTGTCGACGTCGAGAAAGCCTACGGCTCCTTTCAGGCGGTGCGAAATCTCAACCTGCATGTCGGCCGCGGCGAGTTCCTGACCTTTCTCGGCCCCTCTGGCTCGGGAAAGACCACGACGCTCAATATGCTGGCGGGCTTCGAGCGCCCAACGCGCGGCGTCATCACGCTTGAAGGAAAATCTGTCGAGCGATTGCCGCCCTATGAGCGGAACATCGGCATGGTGTTCCAGAACTATGCGCTCTTTCCGCATATGAGCGTCGAAGAAAATGTCGCCTTCCCGCTGTCAGTCAGGAAGACGCCGAAGGCCGAGATCGCTCCGCGCGTGAAACGCGCGCTCGAGATGGTGCGGCTGGAGCAGTTTGGGGACCGCAAGCCGGCGCAGCTCTCCGGCGGCCAGCAGCAGCGCGTCGCTCTGGCGCGCGCGCTCGTGTTCAAGCCGTCGCTGGTGCTCATGGACGAGCCGCTCGGCGCGCTCGACAAGAAGCTGCGCGAGCACATGCAGATCGAGTTGAAGCAAATTCATGAAACGCTCGGCGTCACCATCGTCTATGTCACGCACGATCAGAGCGAAGCGCTGACCATGTCGGATCGCGTCGCCGTGTTCGAAGGCGGCGTTGTCGTTCAGATCGGATCACCCGACACGCTCTATAATGAGCCTGCGACGCCTTTTGTCGCGGAATTCATCGGCGAGAATAATCTGCTGGACGGCGAAGTCGCGAAGATCAGCGGCGTGCAATGTCTCATCGCGCTAAGCGGCGGGAAGATGATCATCGCCAACGCCGCCGACAGATTGTCGGCGGGCGACGCGGTCAAGCTCGCGATCCGGCCAGAGCGGATCTCGGTGTCGCGCGAGCAGGCCCGGAGCGAGAATTGCGTCGAGGCGATTGTCGACGGGCGCATCTATCTCGGCGATCACCAGCGGCTGCTGGCGCGGCTCGAGAACGGAGATGTGCTGACCGTGAAGATCGGCCCGGAGGGCGCGCCGCCATCGGGCGAAAAGATTCAATTGAGCTGGAACGCCGTCGATAGCCGCGCCTTCACCGCCGGCGTCGCGGCTCCCCGGAATATTTCGGCTTCGAGGAGGGAAGAATGACAGGACATTGCAAATTGGCGCTGGCGCTGACGGGCGCGGCGATTATCTGGCAGTGGCAGCCGGCGGCGGCGCAGGAGCTTACCATCATGGCGACCGGCGGTGCCTGGCAGGCGGCGCTGCGCCAGGCCTGGTTCGAGCCCTTCGCCAAGAAGATGGGCGTCAAATTCAATGAGCAGGAATATCTCGGCGATCTCGGCAAGATCAAAGCCATGGTCGAAACCGGCAATGTGCCCGTCGATCTTGTCACGGTCGAGAAATCGACGGTTCTGCAAGGCTGTGACGCCGGCGTTCTTATCCGCCTCGATTATTCCAAGATCGCCGATCGCTCGCGCTTCCTGCCTGGAACCGCGCTTGATTGCGGCGTCGGCATCGACGTCTATGGCGATGTCCTCGCCTATGACACAACCGTGCTGAAAGAAGCGCCAACCTCCGTGCTCGATATTTTCGACACGAAGAAGTTTCCGGGCAAGCGCGCGATGCGCAAGGCGCCGGCGCAGAATCTTGAATGGGCGCTGATGGCCGACGGCGTGCCGATCGCGGACATCTACAAGGTGCTTGCAACCCCTGCCGGCGTCGACCGCGCCTTCAAGAAGCTCGATACGATCAAGAAGGACATCGTCTGGTGGGAGGCCGGCGCGCAGCCGCCGCAGCTTCTCGCGTCGAAAGAAGTGGTGATGACGACCGCGTGGAACGGACGCATTCAGAATGCGATCGACAATGACAAGCGACCTTTCGCGATCGTCTGGAAAAACCAGATCGTCGAATATGACATGATCGCGATCCCCAAGGGCGCGAAGAATCTCGATCTCGCTTACAAATATCTTTCCTACGCCGCGCAGCCCGAGGTGAGCGCGCAGCTCGGCCGCTACATCCCTTACGGCCCCGTGCTCAAGGATGCCACGCCCTTCATTCCGAAGGACGTTCTGCCGAAACTGCCGACCGCGCCGGACCATATGACGAGCTATCTCGTGGGCGATGTCGAATTCTGGGGCGACCATGGCGAGGATCTGGTGAAACGCTTCAACGCCTGGCTTGCCCAATAATCGGGATTTGCGTTCGCGCCCGGGCGGCCTACGCCCGGGCGATCGTGGAGCTTCTTTGATGTCTCTCGCCGCCGCGGCGCCAATGGTCATCGCAAAAGGTCGCAGCGAGGGTCTGCGGCCGCTCTTGCTCGTAGCGCCGCTGCTCCTGCTTCTCCTGCTCAGCTTCGGCCTCCCTATCGCAGCGCTTCTCTCGCGCGCGTTCTATGAGCCGATGATCGCCAATGCGCTGCCCCGCACCAGCGCAGCGCTTTCCAGCTCCAGCGGAGCGGGCGTGCCGGACGATCAGGTTTTCCGCGCGCTGGCCGCTGACCTCGCCGCGGCGCAGGCGGCGGAGCGCGTCTACGAATTCGCGAAGAGCTTCAATGTCCGATTGCCCGGCGCGCGCAGCCAGATGCTCCGCGCCGCTCGCGCCGCGGCGCAGGACTCTTCAATCAACAAGGAGGGACTCATCCGCGCCGCGCCCTTGCTGGGTGATGAGCGTTGCTGGGCGGCGATCCGCGCGGGCGTCAATCGCTTCACGACCTTCTTCCTGCTCAACGCGTTCGATCTGCGCTGGAGCGATCAGGGTTCGATTGTCTCGGCGCCAATCGAGCAGGCGGTGTTCGTCCGCGTCTTCGGCCGCACATTCCTGATCGCCGCGCTGGTGACGCTGGCGACGTTGGCGCTGGCCTTTCCCCTCGCCTATCTCATCAGCAATCTGAGGCCCGCCATGGCCGGCGCCGTGCTGGTGCTTGTGCTTCTGCCGTTCTGGACGTCAATCCTGGTGCGCACGGCGGCGTGGACGGTCATCCTGCAGAAGTTCGGGCTGCTCAATGACGCTCTGCTCTGGCTCGGCCTCGCGCAGGACAGGCTGGAGCTGATGTACAGCCGCGCGGGCCTCATCATCGCGATGACCCATATCCAATTGCCGTTCACTCTCTTGCCGATCTATAGCGTCATGCGCTCGATGCAGCCGTCGCAGCTTCGCGCGGCGCAGTCACTTGGCGCACGGCCGCTCACTGCATTCTGGAAAGTTTATCTGCCGCAGGTGACGCCCGGCGTGCTCGCGGGCGGCCTTCTCACCTTTATCCTCTGCCTCGGCTACTACATCACGCCGGCGCTCATCGGCGGCGCGAGCGATCAGTTGATCAGCAACTTCATCGCCAATTACGTCAATGTCGAACTGAACTGGGAAATGGCGGCGGCGCTGAGTTTCGTGCTGCTGACTTCGACGATCGGCCTCTATGCGCTGATGACGCACTATCTCGGCCTCGACCTCTTCAAGATGGGATAGATCGTTGCTGCTCTCTCCCTATCCCACACTCGGTGAACGCATCCGCATCGGCGCGCTCTGGATCTGGTGCGGATTGATGCTGATCTTCCTGATCGCGCCGATCTTCGTTCCCATACCACTCTCCTTCAGCAGCGGCTCCTTCTTCACCTTTCCTCTGCCCGGCCTGTCGCTGCGATGGTACGAGACGGTGCTTGGCGCGCCGCGCTGGCGCGCTGCGATCGGCAACAGCCTGCTAATCGGACTGGGAACGACGATCCTCGCGACAATTCTTGGAACGCTGACGGCGATCGGCCTGTCCGACCCGAAATTCCCGGCGCGTCGGCTCGTCGTGCCGATCCTGATCTCGCCGCTCATCGTTCCCGTGGTCGTCACCGCAGTCGGGACCTATTTGTTCTACGCCCGCATCGGACTCGCGAGCACCTATACAGGCGTGATCCTGGCGCACACGGTGCTGGCCAGCCCCTTCGTCGTCGTGACGGTTGGCGCGAGTCTGACGGGCTTCGATCGCAACCTGATGCGCGCGACCGCTATCCTCGGCGCAAAGCCTCTGACGGGCTTTTTCCGGGTGATGCTGCCATTGATTCTGCCCGGCGTCCTCTCCGGCGCCGCCTTCGCCTTCGTCACGTCCTTCGACGAGGTCGTTGTGGCCCAGTTTCTCGCGAGCGCGGAACAGCGCACCCTGCCACTCGAAATGTTCACCGGACTGCGCGAGCAGCTCAGCCCGGCCATCACCGCGGCGGCGACAATGATGATGGGACTGTCGATCATCCTGCTCATGGTGGCCAATCTTCTCGCGCGCCAATCGAGACGGCGAGCCGGCTCCGCCTCTGACTAGGCGAGCGATACAGACCGCGCTTACGCGGTAGCTGTCATCGAGCGCCACAGGCGGATATTCGCCGTCGATCTCGATAGCGGACCTTCGACGCGCACTTAAACGCTACGTCAAGGTATAAACAAAAGCACCAAGCTTTTCGCATCCAACATGATTGCGAAATCGCTCGCTTTAACGCTCACTAATCAAAATGGCCGGTTCTCTTACGCCGCGATCGCATCCCAACACATCTGCAAAAGCTCCTCACGGTCCTTCCGGGTCAGCGGCTTGTCGTGAACGCGCTGCCATTTGAGACTGTTGCGAATGGCCCCTCCGAGCAGAGCGCCAATCAGCGTCGTCGAGGCGCGTCGCACGACCCCCGCCTTCTGAGCGTCTGAGATGAGGCGTCCGATATAGACGCTCGACCCCGAGAAAACCTCACGCAGTTCGGAATGGCTGATGATCGGCGCGTTGGAAAGATATTCAAACAGGATCGCGCGATCGGGGTCAGCCCATATGAAATCAATGTAGTCGGAAAAATAATTGATGAAGCGCTGGCGATGCGGCTCGATCGGATCAATTGGCCGGACGAGCGCTTCATCGATCGATTTCGCGAGGCGCTTGTAGACAGCCCAGATCAACTCCTCCTTTGAGGAGAAGTAGTTGTAGAGCGAGCCTGTGGCCACTCCCGCCGCTTCCGCAATCGCAGACATGGGCGAATTCAGCCCATTCTGGACAATCAGTTTGGCGGTCGCCGCAAGAATGCGCTCGCGTTTGTCAACGCTGTAATCCATATTGAATGAACGTTCATTCACCTGTCACAAAGCATCGTTACGCGCCTCCTTAGCAAGACGCAAGAGGCGCCGACGTTAAGCCGACCGTCTCGAGAAATTCCTGGCCCATCCGCCGCTGGCGGTCGGACGGTCGCGAATGTCTGCGCCTATCAGAGATCAAGAGCGAAGCGATGCCGCAGAATCTCACCTTCATCCATTTGACTGATCTGCACATCAACGCGCCAAGCGTGCAGGACGACCATCTTTTCTCTGACACGAGCGCGACGTTGCGGAAGATTCTGTCCGAGGTGAAAGCGCTCGCTCCGCAGCCGAAATTCATCGTCGCCAGCGGCGATCTCACCAATCGCGGCGACGTCGAAAGCTATCAGCATCTCAAGAGCATCTTCGATGAGGCGGCGCTCGATATTCCCGTTGTCTGGGCGCTCGGCAATCATGATCGCCGCGCCGGTTTCTATCGAGGCATGCTTGGCCGCGCGGAGAATCTCGGCGCGCCCTATTTCCACGACCGAGTGATCGAAGGCCTTCATGTGATCGCGCTGGATTCAAGCGCTCCTGGCAAGATCGGCGGCTCGATCGAGGCCGAGCAGTTCGCCTGGCTCGAAAGCCGTCTCAATGATCATCCCGATCTGCCGAAGCTTCTCGTCAGCCATCACGCCCCTCTTCTCGATGAAGACGACATCGAGATGGAATGGGAGGCGATTTCCGCCCCCGACACGATTCGGCTGCGCAAGCTGCTTGCCGGCCGCAACGTGATCGGGCTGCTGTCCGGTCATATCCATTTTGATCGCGTGTCGAGCTGGCACGGCGTTCCCGTGGTCGTCGGCATCGGCCAGCACGCCGCGACTGACGTGCTTTCCCTGCACAAAGGCGTGCGCATGGTCTCCGGCGCCTCATTCGCGATCGGGACGGTGCGGCCTTCCGGCCTCACAGTGTCCTTCACGCCGCAGCCGACCGATCGCCGCGAACTGCACATGATCACCTTCGCGGCCATGGCCGAACTCATCGCCAAATATGAAGCCGCGGCCGAAGCCGCCGAATAACACGCAGGGGACGTCACATGCGCAGACGCGCTTTTCTTGCCGGCCTCGCCGCGCTTCCCGCTGGCGCGCTGTCCGAATCCGCCAGCGCTCAAACGCCGGTCGAGATCAATTTCTATAATTACAATCTGGCGACGGCGGGCCTCGGCGCCGAAGCGACGAAGAAACTTATTCAGGAATTCATGGACGCCAATCCGAACGTCAGGGTGAAGGGCGTCGGCGTCGGCGCCGCTGACATCACTGCCCGCGTTCAGGCCGATGTCGCAGCGCGGCGTCCTGTCGACCTCATTCAGCTCATCTTCAACGACATGGATTTCGCCGTGCGCAGCCTCGGCGCCAAGGCGCTGGAGGACATCATTCCCGGCGAAGAGCTGCGCGCGCATTTCGAAGGCTTTGCGCCGAACGGGCTGAAGCTCGGCATGCTCAACGGCAAGACCTATGGCCTCGCCTACACCTTCTCGACGCCGGTCCTCTTCTACAACGCCGATCTTTTCAAGCGCGCCGGCCTCGATCCAGAGCGGCCGCCGCAGAACTGGGCTGACGTCAAGCAAACAGCGCTTACGATCAGGGAGAAGACCGGGAAAAACGGATTCAGCGCTGGCGTCTTCGGGCCGTCGGCAGGCGACTGGCTGTTCCAGGGCGTTATTCGCTCGAATGGCGGCGAAGTGATTTCGCGCGATCGGAAGACATTGAAGTTCGGCGAGCCGGAGGCCATCGAGGCGGTGGCGATGCTGCGAGACCTCTTCACAAGCGGCGCCATGCCGAATCTCGACATCAACGGCGCCATGGAGTCGATGGCGTCAGGCAATCTCGGCATGTATCTCCAGACCAGCGCCGTTCAGGGTTTCCTGATCAATGGCGCGAAGGACAAGTTCGAGCTGCGCGCCTCGACGATGCCGACCTTCGGCGAGAAGCCCGTGCGGCCGAATAATTCCGGAAGCGCGCTGGTGATCCTCGCCAGCGACCGCGCCAAGCAGCGCGCAGCTTGGGAGCTGATGAAGTTCCTGACGTCCAAGCGCGGCTATACAGTCATCACGTCGGAGATCGGTTATCTCCCGCTTCGCACCGATATTGTCGATGATCCGCGCTATCTCGGCGACTGGGTCAAGGCGCATCCGCTCGTGCAGCCCAACCTGAAGCAGCTTGCAGTGCTCGAACCGTGGGATTCGATGCCGGGCTCGAATTATCGCCAGATCGTCAAGACGATGATGGACGCTGCCGAGATGTCCGTGTTTGGCGGCGTCGATGTCGGCGCGACGCTCAAGACGGCGCAGGCCACCGCCCAGCGACTGATGCCTAACTAGGCGCGATGAAAGCCGTGCGAGCTGTCGCGCGGCTCACTCTTGATTCATCCGGCATAGCAATGACTGATGCGATCATGACGCCGCCCGCCGCGCTGGCGCCAATCCGTCGCCAAAAGCGGCGGCGCGGCGACGGCGCGACGCCCTGGTTCTATGTGCTCCCGGCCGTCGCCACTTTTGTCATCTGGATCTATGAACCGCTGGCGCAGGCGGTCTGGCTGAGCTTCTACGACTGGAACATGCTGCCTGACGCGCCGCGCACTTTTGTCGGCTGGACGAACTACATCAATATTTTCCATCTCCCGAAGCAGTGGCAGGCGTTGCGCAACACTGGCGTCTATATTCTCAGCCTGCTTCCGATCGCGGTTCTGATTCCGCTGGCGATCGCGATCTATACGCAGGACTTGCCAGCGCGCTCGCGCAATTTCTATCGGGCGATGATCTTCACGCCCATGATTATCGCCCCTGTCGTCGCGGCGGCCGTCTGGCGCTGGCTTCTTGATCCGGATCACGGCGTCATCAATCTCGGCCTGCAAGCGATAGGATCGCGCGCCGTCGGCTTCCTGAGCGACCCCAATATCGCGATCTGGACGATGATCGGCATCACAGGCTGGAAGCTGATCGGCTTCTCGACCCTGATCCTGTCCGCCGCGAACGCCAACATCAACCCGTCGCTGATCGAAGCCGCGCGGATGGATGGCGCTAACCGCTGGGAGGTCGTTCGCGACGTCAGGCTTCCGCTGCTGTCATCCACCATCCTGTTCCTGGTGATGATGACGATCCTGCTCGGCGCGCAGTGGAGCTTCACCTATATCAATGTCCTGACCGGGGGCGGCCCGCTCGGCGCCACGACAAACATCTACTATCTCCTGTGGGATTTCGGCTTCTCCAGTCTTTCGGTCGGCTGGAGTTCGGCCGCCGCAGTGATCCTCTTCCTCGGCTTTGGCGCGCTCGCCTTTGTGCTGTTCCGCCTGATCGACAGGTTCTCGTTCCATGACAATTGATGCGGCTGGCGCCCTGCCCATCCGGGAAGCCGCAGGAGCGCGCCGGAGGCGGGTAAGGTCGCGAACATCCGTCAACGATTCGCTGGGCCATCTCGTTCTGATTGGCCTGTCGATCGTCTGCCTTTTCCCGGTCTACTGGATGATCGTCAGCTCACTGAGGCCAGCGAACGAGATTTTCGAGACGCGCCTGTGGCCGACGAGCGCCTCGCTCGCCAACTACGCCACGGCGCTCAATTCGATACCGATCTGGCGAATGCTGCTGAACACGCTGTTCGTCTCGTCTGTCGTGACAATCATCCAATTGTTCACGGGCCTGCTCGCCGCGTACGGATTTGCGCGCTGGCGCTTCCCCTTCTCCAGGCTCTTTCTCCCCCTGATCGCGCTGACCTGGTTGGCGCCGTTTCAGGTCGTCATGATCCCGAACTACTTGCTCGTCGCGCAGCTCGACCTTCTCGACTCCATCACGGCGCTCATTCTTCCGCATTTCGCGTCCGCGCTGTGCGTAGTGCTGCTGACGCAGGCCATGCGCTCCTTTCCCAAAGAGATCATCGAGGCCGCGCGGATGGACGGGGCGCGAAGCTGGCGCATCCTGTGGCAGGTGGTCGCGCCCAATTTACGCGGCTCGATCGCCTCGCTCGCGATCCTCATCTTCATCTCGACCTGGAACGAGTATTTCTGGCCGCTCCTGCTCTCGCGCACGCCGGAGAACAGCGTCATCCAGATCGGCATCCAGATGTTCATGACCCAGGAAGGGACGCTATGGGGGCCGCTCATGGCCGCCTCGACCATGGCGAGCCTGCCAATCCTTGCGCTCTATGTTGTTCTCCAGCGCCAGGTCATCCAGTCATTCATGAAATCGGGGCTGCGATAATGTCCGTCACCTTCGACCGCCTGCTGAACGTCGCCGGCGCCTACAATGTCAGGGATCTCGGCGGCTACGCCGTGCGAGAAGGCGAGACGTCCTGGCGCCGCGTCCTGCGCGCTGATGGCCTGCATCGCCTCGCGCCTGAAAGTGTGGAACAGCTCTACGACGCCGGCGTTCGCACTGTGATCGACCTTCGCCATGCCGACGAACTTGCGCATCAACCCAACCCCTTCAGCGGTCATCGCAGCGTCGCCTATCTCAATATCCCGCTGTTCGCGCAGCTTGCGCCTCAACCGGCGCCGGCGGCGCCTGCGAAGGACGCTCTCCTCGATCTCTACCTGCTTGCGCTGACGACGCGGAAGAGCGCAATCCGCGAGACGCTTTCGGCGATCGCCGATGCGACCGAAGGCACCGTGCTGTTTCATTGCACCGCGGGGAAGGACAGGACGGGCATTATCGCCGCGCTCACTCTCGGCATCGCGGGCGCTGACAGATCCACGATCGTGAGCGACTACGCGCTGACAGGCGCGCTCATCGCTCCCATGATCGAAGACATCCTCGCCGGAGCAAAGGCGCGAGGCGCCGACATCGCCCTGCTGACCCCGCTGCTCGCCTGTCAGGCCGAGACGATGCTGGCGATGCTTGATCATCTCGACGACAATCATGGCGGCGTCGACGGCTATCTCGCCGACATCGGATTGCAGACGACCTCACGCGAGAAGATCCGCGCCCGCCTGGTCGGCCTCGAACACAGCAGGAAGGTGACGTGATGGCTGAGATCTCGATACGCGACGTCAGAAAGAGTTATGACGCCAAAGAGATTCTTCACGGCCTCAGTCTCGATGTGGCGAACGGCGAGTTCGTCGTCATCGTTGGCCCATCCGGCTGCGGAAAGTCCACCCTGTTGCGCATGATCGCGGGTCTCGAAGACATCACGCACGGCGAGATCGCCATCAACCGCGAGGTCGTCAACGACATCGATCCCGCCGATCGCGGTTGCGCCATGGTGTTCCAGAACTACGCGCTCTATCCGCATATGACGGTGCGCGAGAATATGGGCTATCCACTGCGCATCGCCAGAATGCCGAAGGATTTGCGCGAGAAGCGCGTGGCCGAGCTCGCCGCAATTCTCGACCTCTCGGACTATCTCGACCGGCGTCCGAACCAACTGTCGGGCGGGCAGCGTCAGCGCGTCGCCATGGGTCGCGCGATCGCGCGTGAACCGGCGGTCTTTCTGTTCGATGAGCCCTTGTCGAATCTCGACGCCAAATTGCGCGTGCAGATGCGCATCGAGATCAAGAGGCTGCACAAGCGGCTGAAGGCGACCAGCATCTTCGTCACGCATGATCAGGTCGAGGCCATGACGCTGGCCGACAAGCTCGTGGTGATGAATGGCGGCCGGATCGAGCAGATCGGATCGCCGGCCTCCGTCTATCGCCGGCCGGCCTCAACCTTTGTCGCTTCATTTCTCGGCGCGCCGCCGATGAATCTCGCCAGCGCCACCGTCGCCGGCCCCCGCCAAATTTCACTCGACGGAGCGCCGAACTTCGTCGTGCCGACCGCAAACGACCTGCCGCTGAAGTCGGGTGCTCCCGTCACGATTGGCGTCAGGCCGGAGGACATCGTGCTGACGACCGATGCCGGCCAAGGCCTCGGCGGCCGGATCGATCTCATCGAGGAGCTTGGCGGAAGCCAGGTCGCCTATTGCCAGACGCTCGCCCAGGAATTTTCCGTCGTGTTGCCTCGCGGCAGCGCCGAAACGGAGGACCAGCAGATTTTCATGCGGTTCCCCGCAGCGTGTCTGCATCTCTTCGACGCGCAGACTGGTCAGCGAATTTGACGGAAACCCAAAGGAGCAATGCCGTTTGACAGCATAATGACCTGCGCGGCTCTTCGTGGAAGCCAAAGAAATGCAGCCGTTTGCGCGGTAGACGATAATTGCGGCCCGAGGGGGCCGACCTCACATCGGTCGCGAACAAAGCTCTCGAATTATGCGCGGGGCAGCTCACTGGTGGAATAGCGCTCCAGCAGTTTCCGGAACTCCTTGCCGCTAAAGCTGCTTTCGTGAACGAAAACAGCGATTTCAGCGGCGCCGCGGGTCTCCAGTTCTTCTATTCGCCGAAGAGCGGCAGCGGGCTCGGCTGCAACTGCAGCCATTTCCGGCGCTTCGCCCGATCCTGATACGCCAAGACGCCATTCGCGAGCGAACCTGGTCAGATCCGTAACGCTGTTACGATCATCGCATCTTGAAATAGCTTTCCGCGCCCCTTCGGCGTCCTCTTAGAGTCCTCGTTAAATTCGGTGCTCAAGGAGTCATATCGCCGCCAGATGCTGCCGCGGCAGGTGCTCGCGCTGCCGCTGTTCATCCTGTGCTGGCAGCTTGGCATTCTCAACACCTACGCTGCGCAGATTCTGCCGTTCATCGTTTCGCCTTTCGGCATTTTCCTTTTCCGCCAGTTTTTCAAGATCATTCCCGATGACGTTGTGCATGCGGCGCGTCTCGACGGGCTTTCCGAACTCGCCATCGTCTTTCGCGTGATGCTGCCAATGGCGCTGCGAGCGCCTCATCTGCTCCAGCGCCTCATACGGCTCCCGTACGTCGTGCAATTGCTTGCCATGCGAGATCATCTGCCGCTCGCGTGCTTCTCGTACCGCTTGATGAGCCGCTCTCGTTTCAATCGTGAAAGCTTCTGAATCCAGAAAACCCCGTCAAGCTGATCTATCTCGTGTTGCAAGCAAACGGCGTGAAAGCCGCTGGCTTCCTCTTCTCGCTCAACGCCGTCGAGGCCTTGAAAGCGCACGCGGATAGTCGCGTAGCGCTCCATCTTTTCAGCGGCGCCTGGCATCGACACGCTGCCCTCGGTCGCTTCGATCCGTTCGGACGATGTCCAAACGATCTCGGGATTGATGTAGATGCGAGGCGTCTTGAAGCCAGCGAGTTCGATGACGACAACACGCTGCAGCACGCCAATGTGCGGCGCGGTGACGCCGACGCCAGGCGCGGCTCGCATCGTGTCGAGAAGATCGTCCGCAAGCTGTCGCAGATCATCTCCGAAGTTGGTGACGAGCGACGCGACCGCGCGGAGCCGAGCGTCCGGGAATTTTACAATAGACCTGACCGCCATGACTCATGATCGATCGCTAATGACCTGATCATGATATATATGCTGATCGGCGCGGTCCGATAGACCAAACCGCGCTCCTTATCCGCCTTGTCGAGAGAGCCTGGAAGCCGCGCTTGCGCAGCCCTGCGATCGCAGGTCGCGTCGTATGAGCCAGCGCCCCGTCGCCGCCGTCAAGCTCGTCGATGGTCGCTCCCTGATAGCGCCGCGTAAGGCCTATCGCCGCAGAGGGCTTTGGGTCAGCCCGCGGCGGCGCCAGCACCAGCCATTCGCGACTGCTCTCCAGAACAGACGTGCGCAAATCGACGGGAAGGACGCCTGCAGGAATTCACGACGACGTTTTAGGCGATTGACAGCCGCGTTTCCGGCGTTGCGCGGGGTCTTCCCGGAGCGGCAGCTCTCCAAAGCTCATGCAGCCGAATTCATCAGCAGATCGTGAAGCTCGAGTCTGGCCGCAGGTCTTGCATGTCTCACGCGGATTATGCTTTTTGATCGAATATGTTGCTTGTCCGAGCCCTCAGCCGGTTTCTGGCGACGCTGGCGATCGTAGGTCTGATCGTTGGCGGATTTGGCGCGCGCGCGACTGCGAGCGTTCCAACCATGGTTGTCGATAGCGGCGCTATGGCTATAGCCGACGACATGCCCTGTTGCCCGGAAAAGACAAAACCAGATTGCGGTCAAAGTTGCCCGCTGATGATGCTGTGCCTTGCGGTGAGCTTGCCAGCGACTCCGAGCGCGTTTGTCGTCGCCGAATTGAATTTCAGTTCCTCTCTGCTTATCCCCCGGAGTGACGATCCCGTCATTGGCCTTGGCGGCGCGCCGCCACGGAGGCCACCCCGAATTTGAGACGTCGGGCGTTGTGACGCCCTCAACGCCGCGCGGCCAAAGCCGGGCGGCGTGAACGGCTGTCGCCATACGACAGCCGGCGTCCTCAAATTCCGGAAAATCCCATGACCATCGCTCTTTACGCGCGCTCTCCAGGAGCCGCGCTTCTTGTCGCGATCTCGGCGATCGCGTTCGCTGGCGCAGCGCATGCCGGCTCCAATGTCTGGCGAGGCCCGCTTTATTTCTATGATCAGCTCCACGGCCACGAGGCGCCGACAGGATCGATCAGTCCGCCAGCGGCGAAAATAACGCTCGTTCCTCACCAGAGGAAACCTCTGAGCCCCAAGGCCCAGGCGCGGCGCTCCGCCTTGTAAGAGCGCAGCGTTGCGCCATCGCGGTCGCCGGCCGGCTCTTCCAGCCGGCGATCCGTCGCGGTCTTTCCACCGAACTCAGGCACGAAACCATGACCTTTCACCTTATAAACCGCGCTGTCGCGGCGGCGTTCGCCAGCCTTCTTTCGGCGACGGTCCTCTCATCAGCGAGGGCCGAAATTCAGGACTACGAGTTCCAACTCGTCGACGCCTCACCGAAAGTCGGCGCGGCCGTGATCGAAGCGCGGCTCGTGAACAAGAAGACCGGCAAAAACATCCCGGACGCGGTGATCTCGGCGAGCCGCATCGACATGGCGCCCGACGGTATGGAGGCGATGACGTCGCGCATCGAACAGACGCCGTCGGCCGAGCCGGGCGTCTATCGTTTCCGCACAAATCTCACGATGGAAGGCGGCTGGCGCCTGTCGCTCGCCGCCAAGGTGCAAGGCGAGACTGGCACGGTTGAAAGCCGTCTCGTTCTCAGGGCGATCAGATGAGCCGCGCCCTCAAGAGAATCGTCATTCTCGCCGCCCTCGCGGCGACGGGGGTCGGCGGATTTGATCTTGGGCGTCGGCCGATCGCGCTGCCCGACAGCATCCTTGATCGGCTCCCCGCAACCATCGCCGCCTGGGCTCCGGGCAAAACCCAACCACCTGCCAAGGCGGCGAGCGGGCCGGTGATTTACTACCGCGATCCCGATGGCGAACCATTCTATTCGGCCGAGCCGAAGAAGTCCGCCGACGGTCGCGACTGGATTGCAGTGCGCGCGAGCGAGGATGTGCGCTTCGATGATCCTGATCCGCAGAAAGAAGCGGCGGACGCCAGCGGGATGCGCAGAATTCTGTACTACCGCAATCCGATGGGGCTGCCGGACAGGTCGCCGACGCCGAAGAAGGACTCCATGGGGATGGACTACATCCCCGTCTATGAAGGCGAAGACGCCAATGATGGATCTGTAAAGCTCTCCGTTGGCAGGGTGCAACGCGCCGGCGTTCGCAGTGAACCCATTGTCGAACGCATCATCACGCGCGCCGTGCGCGCGCCAGCCACGATCCAGCTCGACGAGCGCCGCGTTTCGGTCGTGACGCTGCGCTTCGAAGCCTATCTCGAAAAGGTCGCTGACGTGACGACCGGCGCGCGCGTGCGTAAGGGCGAGCGCCTGATGCGCGTCTATGCGCCTGACATTCTCGCCGCGGGCGCGCAATTCCGATCAGTTCTGGCGCAGAGCTCGAACGTCGACTATTTGCGCGGCCCGGCTGTCGAAGGCGCCCGCCGGCGCCTCGAAAATATAGGGCTTCCCATCGAGGCGATCGCTGCGATCGAGAAAACACGCGATGTTCCCAGCGCGGTTGATTGGCCCGCGCCGCGCGACGGGATCGTGCTGGAGCGCGCTGCGGTCGAAGGCATGCGCGCCGCCGCGGGCGACACGCTGTTCAGGCTTGCAGACATCTCCGTGGTCTGGGCGCTGGCCGATGTCGCTGAACGCGACATCGGCGCCGTCAAGACCGGCGACAAGGTCAACGTGACCGCGCGCGGGGCGCCAGGCCGCGCCTTTGAGGGCCGCGTCGACCTCATCTACCCGCAGATCAACATGGCGACGCGCACGGGGCGCGTGCGCATTGTGCTTTCCAACCCGGACGGCGCGCTGATGCCGAACATGTTCGCTGACGTCGAGGTCGCAACTGGCGCCGGCGCGCCGGTTCTCGCTGTTTCCGACAGCGCAGTGATCGATAGCGGCAGGCGGCGGGTCGTGATTATCGACAAAGGCGACGGCCGCTTCGCGCCGCGCGAAGTGAAAACCGGAATGCGCGGCGACGGCCACATTGAAATCCGTGAAGGCGCGAGCCTTGGCGACAAGGTCGTCACGTCGGCGAATTTTCTGATCGACGCCGAAAGCAACCTGAAAGCCGCCTTGCACGGCTTCGAACAGGGAGATCAATCGAAATGATCGCCCGCCTCATCGCCTGGTCGGCGCGAAACATTCTGCTCGTCCTGATCGGAGCGGCTTTCGCCGTCTTCGCCGGCGTCTACGCCATCCGCACCGCGCCGCTCGATGCAATTCCCGACCTCTCCGACGTGCAGGTGATTGTCTATACTGAATATCCGGGCCAGGGGCCGCAGGTGGTCGAGGATCAGATCACCTATCCGCTCTCGACGGCCATGCTCACCGCGCCGAAATCGAAGGTGGTGCGCGGCTTTTCTTTCTTCGGCGCCTCTTTCGTCTATGTGATTTTCGAAGACGGCGTCGATCCCTATTGGGCGCGCGCGCGCGTGCTCGAATATCTCAACGCCGCGGCGCGTCGCCTTCCCTCCGGCGTCACGCCGAGCCTCGGGCCGGACGCCACCGGCGTAGGCTGGGTCTATCAATACGCGGTCATCGCCAAGAACAGGACGCTCGCCGAACTGCGCTCGTTGCAGGACTGGACGATCCGCTTCGCCGCCGCCAAAGCCGAAGGCGTGGCGGAAATCGCCAGTGTCGGCGGCTTCGTCAAGAGCTACAACATCATCGTAGATCCGCAGCGCCTGCGCGCGCTCGAAATCCCGCTCTCGAAGGTCCGCGACGTCGTTCGCGCCAGCAACGCCGATATCGGAGGACGCACGCTCGAACTTTCCGAATTCGAGTTCATGGTGCGCGGCCGCGGCTACATCAAAAGCCCCGGAGATCTGGAGGACGTCGTCCTCAAGAATGAGGGTGGCACGCCCGTGTTGCTGCGCGACGTGGCGCGCGTCGAGATCGGCCCCGATGAACGGCGCGGCATTGCGGAGCTTAACGGCGAAGGCGAAGTCGCCAGCGCGATCGCGCTGCAGCGCTTCGGCGCCAATGCGTTGACCGTGATCGACAACGTCAAGGCGCGGCTCGCCGAAATCACGCCGGGTCTGCCCGAGGGAACCGAGATCGTTCCCGTCTATGACCGTTCGAAGCTGATCGAGGCCGCGATCGAAACGCTGAAAAGCACGCTGATCGAAGAGAGCCTGATCGTCGCGCTCGTCTCGATTCTCTTCCTGCTCCATTTGCGCAGCGCTCTTGTCGCCATCCTGATGCTGCCGGTCGGCGTGCTGATGGCTTTCGCCGGCATGAAGCTCATCGGCGTCGGTTCAAACATCATGAGCCTTGGCGGCGTCGCCATCGCCATCGGCGCGATGATCGATGCCGCGATCGTGATGATCGAGAACGCGCACAAACATCTCGAGCGCGCGCCGCCCGGGAAGCCGCGCCTTGACGTCCTCATCGAGGCCGCAAGCGAAGTCGGCCCGCCGCTGTTCTTCAGTCTGCTCGTGATAACCGCATCGTTCCTGCCGATCTTCACGCTGGAGGCGCAGGAGGGCCGATTGTTCGGGCCCCTCGCCCTCACAAAGACGTTCGCAATGGCGGCTGCGGCGCTTTTATCGGTTACGCTGGTTCCAGCCCTGACGATGATCTTCGTGCGCGGGCGGATCGTTCCTGAACACAAGAACCCGCTCAACCGCGCTCTGATCTGGGTCTATCGCCCCGCCATTCGGGGCGTTCTGAAAGCGAAGACGCTGACGATCCTCGTCGCTCTCGCCATTCTCGGCGCCTCGATCTGGCCGGCGACGCAAATTGGTTCGGAGTTCATGCCGGCTCTCGATGAAGGCGCATTGATGTATATGCCGACGACGCTGCCGGGTCTCTCGGTCACCAAGGCGGCCGAGCTTCTCCAGACGCAGGACAGGATCATCAAGACGTTCCCTGAAGTGGCGTTGGTCTTCGGCAAGGCGGGCCGCGCCGGCACGGCGACCGATCCCGCGCCCGTCGAGATGATGGAGACGATCATCAATCTGAAGCCGAAGTCCGAATGGCGGCCGGGCGTCACGATCGACAGCCTCAAAGCCGAGATGGATCGCGCCCTGCAATTCCCGGGCGTCTCCAACGCCTGGACCATGCCGATCCGCGCCCGCATCGACATGCTGGCGACCGGCATCCGGACGCCGGTCGGCGTCAAGGTCTTCGGCAAGGAGCTCGCAGAGATCGAGAAACTGTCGCGACAGATCGAGTCTGTGATCAAGGCCGTGCCCGGCACGACCAGCGCTTACGCCGAGCGCATCATTGGCGGCTATTATCTCGACATCACTCCGGATCGCGCGGCGCTCGCCCGCTACGGTCTGATGATCGGCGACGTGCAGGACACGATCGCGATGGCGCTCGGCGGCCAGACCGTCACGACAACGGTCGAAGGGCGCGAGCGCTATGCCGTGAACATCCGTTACCCTCGCGATCTGCGCTCTTCGCCGGAGGCGATCGCAAGCGACGTGCTTGTCCCGTTGCCGTCTGGCGGCGCCGTTCCGCTCGGCGAGGTCGCCTCCATCGACCTGACGCGCGGCGCGACCTCGATTCGCACCGAGAACGGCCAGCTCGCCGCCTATATCTTCGTCGACATGACGGGACGCGATCTCGGCGGTTATGTCGCCGACGCGCGCCACGCCGTCGCCAGCGAAGTGAAGCTGCCGCCTGGTTACTACGTATCCTGGAGCGGCCAGTTTGAATATCTCGAGCGCGCCGAGGCGCGGCTGAAAATCGTCGCGCCGGTGACGCTGATGATCATCTTCCTGCTGCTCTACCTCAACTTCCGCAGGTTGAGCGAAACCCTGATCGTGATGCTCTCCCTGCCCTTCGCGCTCGTCGGCGGGCTCTGGTTCATGTGGTGGCTGGACTTCAGCATGTCGGTCGCCGTCGCTGTCGGATTCATTGCGCTCGCCGGCGTCGCCGCGGAGACAGGCGTCGTCATGCTGATCTATCTCGATAGCGCGATGCGGGAGCTTAGGGAGCAATGCGCCGCTCAGGGGCGCCCGTTCACGCGCGCCGAACTCCATGAAGCGATCATGATCGGCGCTGTCGAGCGCGTGCGGCCGAAGATGATGACCGTCGTCGCCATTATGGCCGGCCTCTTGCCGATTCTCTGGAGCACAGGATCCGGATCGGAGATCATGCAACGCGTCGCCGTGCCGATGATCGGCGGCATGGTTTCGTCGACGCTCCTGACGCTGATCGTCATTCCCGCGATTTACGGACTTATCAAAGGTTGGAGCGCCCCGATAAGACAAAGCTCACCGCAGGAGTATGCGCAATGTTGAGCTCGAAGGCGCCAAAGTCAGACTGTCCGGCGACAACGCTCACAATTCAGCTCGCGACGCTCCCGACCGCGTCAATCTGCGTCCAGACCTTTGGCTTGCCGTTGAAACAAGCGAGCGGCGTTCGGAAGCGTCCTCGCGTCGCTCGTCACGCGTTCCTCCCGTTCGCGCCGCCGGTCCCAGCCGCATAACTTGTTTGGCAAACGTGATCATTGCAGGTCGGCGATCGCTCGCGCGACGCGACGCCTCCCTGAGACTGCTGTAACCAACCGAAATTAAAGTTCAGCTTGATCTCAAGCGCTCTTGAGCAAGGGCAGCCAGGCGTCGTTGCGATTTTCACCCATCGGCAGGCACACGCGCACGATCGTTCCCTTGCCGGGCGCCGAGCGGATGCGCAGCGTGCCGCCATGCATTTCGATCAGCGAGCGCGCAATCGCGAGGCCGAGGCCCGAGCCGCGATAGGATTTACTGTCATGGTTCTCGACCTGCTCGAACGGGCGACCGAGGCTGGCGAGCGCCTCGCGCGCCATGCCGATGCCGCTGTCCTCGACGAACAGCAGCACTTCGCTCTCGGTCTTGCGCGCGCGCAACGCGACGCGCCCGCCTTCCGGCGTAAATTTGATGGCGTTCTGCAAGAGATGCGACATCGCCTGCTGGATGGCGAGGCTGTCGATTGGAAAAGAGATGTTCTCCAGCCGCTCCGAGACGAGGGCGACGCGCTTGGCGTCGGCGTCGCCTTGCACGCGCAGCACGGCTTCCTGAATGGATTCATCGACGCTGGTTTCTTTCCGCCGCAGCACGCGGCGTCCGGACTCGATGCGCGACATCTCAAGAATGTCGTCGACGAATTGCAGCAGGAAGAGGCCGCTCTCGCGGATATGGGTGCAATATTGCGTATGGCGGTCGTTAAGCTGACCGAACACGCCGCTGCTCATCAGTTCGGAGAATCCGATGATGGCGTTGAGCGGCGTGCGCAGCTCATGGCTCATATTGGAGAGGAAATTCAGCTTGGCGCGATTGGCGCTTTCGGCTTCGGACTTCTGTTCGAGATAGCGTTCGGCGAGCTCCGCGAATTGCTGCGCCTGCGCTTCCAGCGCCTGACGCGAGCGCTTGAGGTCAGCGATCATTATTGTGAGGCGCTCAGATTCGCGCTGGCTCTCCTGGCGTTCAAGCGCGGTGATCCCGGCTCGCTCCTTCCGCTGCGAGAGGCTCACGGCGAGAGGCCTGACGCCTCTCAGCAGCCATCCGCTGGCGCGCAGCGAAGCGTCAACAACGGCGCCGGATACGCTTGCCGGGAATTTCAACCAAGCGACAAGATTTGCAAACGAACCTGCGTTCGCAGGCTCGCACGCCGCGCCCCCACGCGTCATGCGTCACACCTCGGAATCCAGTGAAGGAAACTAAACGCCGCGCTCGGATCGACGTGCCGCATCTTTCCGAATCAACAACAATAGAATCTCAGGCCGCGAATTTGTCCATCTCTTAATGATCGCTTAACGAACTGAATCTTGCCCCTGTGACTCAAAAGACTCAGTTTAACTACCGGCCTCACGATATCGAGACGCAGCTTTTACTCGCCTACCCCAGGGTTAAGCGAAATAGCTGGAGCCTGATCGCGGGGGCTCGTGGCGTATGCGGCCTGAGCCCTTCATTAAGGCCCGTGATATCTGCGCGAAAAGCAGCGCAGCTCTGGCTGCGCGTTAATGGCGGCCATTCGCGCAACCCTAAAACAGGCTTTCTCAATATACGCTGACGCGTGAGGCTGCCAATTCATCTCACTCTTGCAGACTGAAGAACTAGAATGCGTGCAACGCTCCACCATCAACGATCAGGATGTGCCCGTTCACATAAGCGGCGGCTGGCGAGGCGAGATAAGTCATCGCCCATCCGATATCGTCAGGAGAACCGAGCCGTTTCATCGGAATGCGGCCTTCGATCTTGGCGCGCCGCGCAGGATCGGTCGCCGTCGCTTTCTGGAAAACAGCCGTATCGATCCAGCCCGGCGCGACTCCATTCACACGAATATTCCTGCTCGCGAGCTCCGCGGCGAAGCTTCTGACGAGGCCGACATAGGCTGCTTTCGCCGCAGAATATCCCGCAATTTCGGGAATGCCGAGAAAGGACGCCATGGACGCGGTGAACAGAATTGATCCTTTTCCCGACTTCGCGATTTGCGGCGCGAAAGCGCGAGTGAGAGCGAAGGCGCCGCTCACATGCGTCGCCATCACGCCGTCAAAGTCGCCTTGCTCCATCTCCGCCAACGGCTTCTTGACGGTTGATCCGGCATTGTTGACGAGAATGCTGATGGGTCCGAATTTTTCCTCGATCGAAGCGGCGAACGCCACAGCAGCGCTGGTGTGCGTGACATCGAAGGGCGCGAATGTCGCGCTGGAGCCGAGGTCGAGCGCCGCGCGCCGCAGCTTTTCCTCGTTTGTCCCGACAACAGTCACTCGCGCGCCGGCCGCGATGAAGCATCGCGCCGTCGCAAGGCCAAGCCCGCTGCCGCCGCCGGTGATTAGCGCGTGATGACCTGCTAGCCCAAAGGCCGACGCAAGCGCGCCATTGCTATCCATGACGTCCATCGAGCTCGATCATGACTTTCGTGAAAGCCCCGGGATCTCGATCCCAATCGATCATCGCCTGCGGCGCTTCGTCGAATGAAGCGATCCGGGAAATGATGACGTCGCCGGCGCCGGAATGCGATCGGAGATAATCGATCACATGTTCGAAGTCTTCTCGCGTCGAGCCGCGGGAGCCGCGGATATCGATCTCTTTCATCAGGAAGAAGCGCGTCTCGTAGGCCACCTTCTCCTTGGCGTAGCCGACATAGACGACGCGCCCGCAAGAGGCGACGAGGTCGATCGCCTGCTGGAAAGTCTGCGTCGCGCCGACCGCCTCGATCACCGCTTGCGGACCCATCGCGCCGCCGAATTTTGCAACCGCCGCCGCCACATCTTCGCGCGATGCATCCACAGCCACATCGGCGCCAAGCGCGAGCGCGCGTTCGAGCTTCGCCGCGCTGACATCCACGACGAGGGTTTCCGCGCCGCGCCGCTTCGCGCCAAGCAGAGCGCCCAACCCGATCACGCCGCATCCCAGAACGACCACCCGCTCGCCTTTCGCCACATCGGCGCGGGCGACCGCGTGGAATCCCACAGCCAGCGGCTCCACCAGAGCAAGGTCGCGCTGGCGCATTCCATCGACTGGAATCACCTTCTCGCAGGGAACACAAACGAAGCGCGCAAGCGCCCCCTCGCGCTGCACTCCCATGGTCTCGTTGTTCTTGCATGCGTTGGGCCGTCCGAGCCGGCATGCGTTGCACGCGCCACAATTAAAGTAAGGCAGGATCGTCACGCTCTGCCCGACCGCGAGATGGCCGGGCGCGCCCTCACCCAACGCCGCGATCATGCCAGATATCTCGTGACCGGGAATACGGGGATAACTGACGAGAGGATTGAGGCCGCGAAAGCTGTTCAGGTCGGAGCCGCAATAGCCGATATAGGCGATCTCGATCATCGCTTCGCCGGAGCGCGGGCTGGGCTCCGGAATCTCACGGAACGAAAGCCGCGACGGGCCATCGATGCTCAGGGCTCGCATGATCACACCATCTTCACTGTGCAGCGATCGATGTCGTCCCAATCGAGATCGACGCCAAGTCCGGGCTTCGATGGCGGCGTCGCAACACCGTCGACGATGGGCAGCGGCTGCTTCAGGCCGAAGTTGAAACCTTCGATCGGGTAAAGCAGCTCGAAGAAGTCGCAATTCTTGATCGCCGCGCAGCAATGAAGATTGACGATTTCGAGGGGGTGAAAGATCGAGGTGTGAACCTCGCAATTGACGCCGAAAGCTTCGGCGAGCCGCGCCGTCTTCATGACGCCGGTGACGCCGCCGGTCCAGGAAACGTCGGCGCGCACGCGATCGACGACGCGCGTCGAGATGCATTCGGCGATACTGTAGGGATGCTTCGCGAGCACCTCGGTTCCGACCAGCGGGATTTCCAGCGTTCTCGCAAGTTCGCGCAGCGAATGCATATCTTCGTCATAGAGCGGCTCTTCATACCAGTAATAGTTGAGCCGTTCGAGCTCGCGACCGAAGCGGATCGCCTCGTCGAGATTATAGACCGATACGGGATCGGACATAAGCTTGAAATCGGGACCAACGGCTTCGCGCGCCAGCCGATGCGCTTCGAGATCTTGCGCGATGTCGCCGCCCGGCGTGTGCAGTTTGTAGGCTTTCAGACCTTCGCGCTTCGCGCGCAGAGCTTCGTCCGCATAGTCGGACGGCTTTCCGAGAATCATCGAGCTGCCATAGACCGGCACGCGCTCGCGATAGCCGCCGAGATATTTGTAAAGCGGCTGCCCAGCCGCCTCGGCGGACAGCAGCCAGAGACAGACATCGAAGGGGCCATAGCCGTAGATCGGCAGATGCCCCCACCAGCGATCCGCGGTGCGGAATTCATGCCATGCTTTTTCGCGGTCGCAGGGATCGCGACCGAGCATGAAGGGCCGCAGCGTATCCGCAATCAATTTGCCTGCGCCTTCAGCCGATCGGCCCGCGAACCCGAATGTCGAAGCGGACAGCCCGTCATCCGTCTTCATCGTGATGACCAGATATTCAAAATTCCCGAAATCGCCCGTCCGGAACGCGCCGGCGTCAAAATGGTCCGGCGTGCGACGGCAGCAGCGGACCTCGATCTCCGATATCTTCATGGCGCGCCCGTCAGAATTTACCGTGCTGCAAATAGGCTTCTTGCGGATCGACGCCCGCAAGAATCGCCGTGCGAACCTTGTTCTCGGTCGCGATCGCTTTCTCCGCTTCGGCGATGACATCGTCGATATGCGCTTTGGGCACGCGGATAAGGCCGTCGCGATCGCCGATCATGTAGTCGCCCGGAGCGACGACGACGTCGCCGATCTTGATATCGACTTCAATCGCGCGCGGCAGCCAGTAACCGACGATGTCGCGCGGCGTGAAGCCCGTCGCCCAGGCTTGAAACCGCATGTCGAGCAGGAATTTCACGTCGCGCACAAAGCCGTCGATGACGCATCCGAGCACGCCCTTGTTCTTCAGCGTCTCCGCCGAGAGCTCGCCCATATTGGCGACGACGCGATCGTTGGGCTGCGACACCCAGATGTGGCCGGGCTTGGCTTTGGAAAGCAGCCCCGTCCACTCCAGGAGAGTTTGATGGGGATCCGCCTTCGGGTCGACTTTCCCGTCGATGGTGAAGGCGGGTCCGGCCATGGGTTCGTCAGGAAGAATAGGGCGCAGCGCCGAAGGCAGCGTAAAATCCCGCAACCCCATCGCGCGCATGACGTCATGCACGACTCCGGTGTAGCAGCCCGCAAGGCGAGCCGTGCGCTCATCGGTCATTGTCCGCTCCATTCTTCGCGAAGACCACCCGGTTCAGAAGCGCGGCAGTTCCTTGTTCACCGCGCCCATCCATTTCTGCTGCAGCGCCTGCAACTCGCCGGTCGTCCAGAGCATGAAGATTTCGGTGTTGAGCCAATGCAGCATGTCGTGCTCACCGCGCTTGAGGCCGATGCCCATAGGCGCTGACGCAACCACGAATTTCGTCTCGAGATTGGGATTGCGGCCGCTGACCGCGGCCGCGAGAGCGGCGCTGGTCACGATGCCGTCGACCTGGCCGGCAAGAAGCGCCTGCGTCGTTGACGCGTCGTCATCGTAGCGCTGAATGATCGTGCCTTCGACCGCATTCCTGGTCATGGCGATATCGTTGGTGGTGGCGCGCGTGACGCCGACTTTCTTGCCCTTGAGATCAGCGATCGCCGGCATCGTCTTGTCCTTCGGCGCAAGCATCACCTGCTGATCGACAAAAACGGTGTTCGTGAACGCGATCGCTTTCGCTCGCTCCGCCGTGATCGAGAAAGAGTAGATGACGATATCGAGCTTGCCGCTCGTGAGATTCGGAATGCGGTTTGATGCGACGGTGTCGACGAGATTGATCTTCACGCCGAGGTCGCGCGCGATCATGCGAGCGAGTTCGACGTCATAACCCTGCGGCTGCATCTTGTCGTCCATCAGCCCGTAAGGCGGCGTGCCGAGCCCGACGCCGACATTGATCGCGCCCCGCTTGATGATGTCGTCGAGCAGGTTCTGAGCCGTGGCGGCGGCGACGCTTGTCGCTGCAATGGCCGCGCCGAACGCAAGTCTTGCAATCATTCTCAACATGCTTTCCTCCCTAATGCGCCGCGGTTGATGCGGCATTGACGGTGATGCGAGCGTCGAGCTGGCGGCTGACGAAGGACAGGATCGAACAGATCACGAAATACATCGCGCCGACGGTCAGATAGACGCTGAGCGGCTGAAAGGTGGAGTTGGCGACGATCTGCCCGGCGCGCGTGAGTTCGACGAAGCCGATGACTGACGCGAGCGCGGTGTTCTTCACCAGTTGAACGAAGAAGCCGACTGTTGGCGGCACCGCCAATCGCATCGCTTGGGGAACAATGACGAGCCTCATGGTGCGCGACCAGGAAAGGCCAAGCGCCTTGGCGCCTTCCCACTGTCCGGTTCCGATCGCCTCGATGCAGCCGCGCCAGATCTCGGCGAGAAACGCCGCGGCATAAATCGTGAAGGCGAAAGCGGCGGCGACAAGCGCGGGAACATCGTAGCCTGCGAGAGCGACGCCGAAATAAGCGAGAAACAGCAGAACAAGCAGGGGCGTGCCCTGAACCACATAGATATAGGCGCTCGTGATCCATCGCAGCGGCGCGAACGGCGAGACGCGGGCGAGCGCGACAATCGCGCCGAAAAGACCTCCGCTCACAAGCGCGATCATAGACAGAAGCAGCGTCCAGGTCGCCGCCTGCGCGAGAAAACCGACGTGATAGAACGAGAATGTCTGGAACATCGACGTCAGCGTCCGACATGCCGGAACGCGAACGCCACGCGGTCGATCGCCGCGAATGCACCTTTGAACGCCGCCGTCAGCACGAGATAGATCGCGGCGACGAGAAGAAACGCCTCGAAGCTCCGGAAAGTCAGGCCCTGGACATCGTTGGCGACGCCAGTCAGCTCCGGAATCGAAATCGTGGAGACGATGCTCGATGCAAGCATAATCAGAATGAACTGACTTGTGAGGGCGGGATAGACCGCCGCGAGCGCGGGCCTCAGAATGACGAGTCGGAATGTCAGATAAGGCGACAGGCCAAGCGTTCGCGCCGCCTCCACCTGCCCTTTCGCGACGCTGCCGACGCCGGCGCGCACGATCTCGGTGATATAGGCGCCCGCATAAAGCGACAGCGCAATGATCGCGGCCGGCCAGGGTTCAAGGCGGAATCCAACGGCAGGCAATCCGAAATAGATAACGTAAATCTGAATAAGAAACGGCGTGTTGCGGATGATTTCGACATAGCCGAATGCTGCGAGACGGGCCGGCGCGAAGGCGGACATTCTGGCCGCCGCGCCGACGACGCCGATCAAAGAGCCCAGAAGCGTCGCAATGATGGCCAGAATGATCGTGAACACGCCGCCATGCATGAACACGCCCCAGCGAGCGAAAGCGCCTGAGAAATCGAGATAGAACAAACAGCTCCTCCCGGAGAATTTACGCCTGCGATCGCCCGGCTCAGGGCGCCACAGATTCTGTGTTTTGCATTCGCTTCACGTTGGAGAGCGTCTTCTCGCGGCTGCGCGCCAGATGATGACGAAGCGCTTCAAGGCTCTTCTCTTGCGATCCGGCCGCCATGGCGTCGAGCACCTCGCGATGCTGATCGACGGAGTCGGCGTATTCGCCGGCGACATAGACGAAAACCGTATGGGTCTGGCCGAGGATTCGCTGATGCCAGTCCGAGATCAGCAAGTTTCCCGCCGCATACATGATCTGCTGATGAAATTCGCGGTCATGCGCGAGCGCCGTCGTGAGATCGTCGAGGTTGTGGCGGCTCGCGTAAAGCGCATGCTGCTCCAGCGAGCGCCGCATATTGGCGAGAAGCTCCGCAGTCACCCCGCCAATCCGGAAGAGGCGATCGAGCGCGTTCAGTTCGATCAGCATCCGCGCTTCGTAAAGCTCTTCGACGTCCGCGATGGTGAAGCGACGCACAACAGCGCCTTTTCGCAGTGGCGACACCACGAGCCCGTCGGCCTCAAGCCGCAGGAGCGCCTCCTTGATCGGCGTCGGACTGATCGAAAGCTCCAGCGCCAGCTCTTCAGGCAGCAGGCGCCGCCCGCCAACGAGCTGGCCCGAAAGAATGCGCAGGCGAAGTTCGCGATAGGCCTGCTCGGCCAGGGTCGCGAGGACGACTTTGGACATGGCCCACCATTTCCGATCGCTCGAAGCAATACAAGATATAAAATAAAAAATTTTTTATTGAGCGCTTGCCCACGCTGCCCTACTCATGGAAGCAAGATCACCCCAATGGGAGGAAGATAGTCTTATGCGCATCATCGCCGTCGAACCCTTCATCCTTCACCTCCCGCTGACGCAGGCTTCGATTTCGGATTCGACCCACAGCATCACGCATTGGGGCGTCGTGGGCGCGCGCGTGCGCACTGAGGGCGGCCTCGAAGGCTTCGGCTTTACCGGCACGCACGCCCATCTGCCGTCGGATCGGCTCATCACCAGTTGCATCAGCGACTGCTATGCGCCGCTTCTCATCGGCGAGGATGCGACCGAGCGGACGCGTCTCTGGAAGAAGCTGGCGAGATTTCCGGCGATACAATGGGTCGGCCGCGCCGGCATCACGCATCTCGCGCTGGCGGCGATCGATGTCGCGCTATGGGATCTTGCGGCGAAGAAAGCCCTGCTTCCGCTCTGGAAATATCTCGGCGGGCGCAACACTGATGCGCTTGAAGCCTACAACACCGATGTCGGCTGGCTCTCGTTTACGTGCGAGCAGCTCGTCGAGAATTGCCGCCGCGCTGTCGAAGCAGAGGGATTCAGGCGCATCAAGGTCAAGGTCGGCCATGACGATCCCAACGTCGACATCGCGCGGCTGGAGGCAGTGCGGCGGGCGATCGGCGCAAATGTCGGCATGGCGATCGACGGCAACGGCAAATGGGACTTGCCCAATTGTTTGCGCTTCTGCGCGCGCGCCGCAGATCTCGACATCTTCTGGTTTGAAGAGCCGCTCTGGTACGATGATGTCGGAAGTCACGCGACGCTGGCGCGCAGCTCGTCAATTCCCGTGGCGCTTGGCGAACAGCTTTATACGCTCGACGCCTTTCGCAGCTTTGTCGACGCCGGCGCCATCCACTATGTCCAGCCCGACGTCACAAGACTCGGCGGGATCACCGAATATCTGCAGGTCGCTGATCTCGCGTTGTCGCATCGGCTGCCTGTGGCGCCCCATGCAGGCGAAATGAGCCAGGTGCATGTTCACCTCTCCTATTCGCACCCGGCCTCGTCGATTCTCGAATATATTCCGTGGATCAAGGATCACTTCGAGGAGCCCGCTGACGTGAAGGATGGCGTTTTCAACCTCCCCTCCCGGCCGGGCGCAGGCGCCACACCGTTGCAGGATTCCTTTGCGAAATTCGGCAAGAGCGTGACGGGCTGACGAATTTTCGCATACATCAAACAGACATAGCCTTGCCGTAGCGCCTCTCAGGCGTGCGCTGGTTGTGGCGCGCGGGCGCGCCCAAAAATATTCCCAGCCCGCGCTCGCCTCGACGAACCGGCGGCTAACCTAGCTCGCTATCCTCAAGCGAGGGTCGAGAAAATCACGGAGCCAATCGCCCAAAATATTGAAAGCCAGAACCGTGAGCATGATTGCGACGCCAGGAAAGATTGCGAGCCACCATCGCCCTGCGATCAGTTGATCACGACTTTCCGCCAGCATTCCACCCCAGGTTGGAATTGTGGGGGGAACGCCGAGCCCGAGGAACGAAAGCGCCGCTTCCGAGAGAATGACGCCTGCTATGTTGAATGAGGCGATGACGATCAGAGGCGACAGAATATTCGGCAGGATCGTGAGAAAAAGAATCCCCCAGATCGACTGGCCAAGCGCGCGAGCCGCTTCGACATATTCCTTCTCCCGCTGATTGATGGTCTGCGCGCGAGACACGCGCGCATAGGTGACCCATTGCCCGATGCCTAAAACAATCGCCAGATTGACGAGCCCCGGCCCGAGCACAACCAGAAACATGATGGCGAGCAGAATTGCGGGAAAGGCGAGCTGGATGTCCGCGGCGCGCATGATAAAATCGTCCAGCCAGCCCCCGACATAGCCGGCGACAAGACCGAGCGCTGCTCCGAGAACGCCGCCAATCACAACAGCAGACAGGCCGACGACGATCGATGTCCGCGCGCCATAGATGAGCCTCGACAGGACGTCACGGCCTAACGCGTCAGCCCCAAGAATGTATGTCGTCCCGCCCCGCGCGTCGGTCGACATGGGAGGGCGTAGCCGCAGGATGATGTTTTGACGGTTCGGATCGCGTGGCGCCACCAAAGGGCCGAAACTCGCAGCGAATCCAACAATCCCAAGGATCAACAGCGCAGCGATCGGCCATCTGGCTCGCAGCAGGCTGCGCACGGCCCTTTGCAGTGAGCTGCGACGCGCCTGGAGCCCGCCGGATTCTTCCGTGTGACCATCGATTGTCAACGGAGACGCACCCTCGGATCGAGCCGGGCATAAAGCATGTCAACGCAGAGATTGATCGCGACGAAGGCGAACGAAAACAGCACCACCGCCGCCTGAACGACCGGAATGTCCCGCTGGCCAATGGCGTTGAAAACAAGACGTCCGACGCCGGGCCACGAGAAGATTGTCTCCACGACCACCACCCCACTTAGCATGAAGCCGAATTCCAACCCGAGAATGGTGATCACCGGCAACCAGGCATTGCGAAGGGCGTGATTGAGGACCACTCCTTTTTCAGTTTGCCCCTTGGCGCGCGCCGTCCGCACAAAGTCGAGGCCAAGCACCTCCAGCATCGAGGATCGGATAAGGCGTGCATTTCGAGAAAGCGAAAAAAGACCGACCGTCGCCGCCGGCATGATGAGATGGACGAGCGCTTCCGGCGTATTGTGGATCGCTGTCACGAGATCGCCGGCCAAGAGCGGCGCCAACAATGGAGTATGGCCGGAGATCGGAAGCCAGTTCAAAAACAAGCCAAAAAAGATGATCATCATGATGCCGAGCCAGAAGCTCGGCATCGACTGCCCGATCATGGCAAATGTCATAACCGCGCCGTCGATTCCGGTGCCGCGCTTGAGAGCGGCAAACACGCCCAGTGGAATTGCGAAGATCGTTGCAAAGGCGAATGCGGCCATCGTGAGCTCGATTGTCGCGGGGAGATGCTCGACAACGACTCCAAGCGCGTTCGACTTGTAAGTGAGGGATTGCCCCATGTCTCCCTGTACAAGTTTCCATGCGAAGTTGAGATACTGGACGTAGAGCGGCTTGTCGAAACCGAGGGCCTGCCTCGCCATCTCGATATCTTGAGGCGTGGCGCGCTCGCCGACAAACAGATAGGTCGGATCACCGCCCACATGAAGCGCGAGGAAGGTGATAAGCGTCACGCCGATCAAGACGGCGACCGATTGCGACAGCCGCCTGAGCACATAGACCAACACTCAGCATCGACTCCGGCGGCTACTTCGCGGTCGCGCTCACCAAATTAATTCTTTCGTCACGCCGCGCCCGCCAGTTCAACCTGTCGCTCACTCCGTAGAAATCGGGCTGAAAATAAAGGAGCAGCCAGGGACTTTCATCATAAAAGACCTTCAGCATCTCGTTCACGACACGACGCTGCTCGCTTTCGGGTTGCTTCCGGTTGAGCTCCGCCCATCGCGAGAACCACTTCGGATCATCCCAATTCATCGGATTCGTGATTGCATCGGGCGCAGAAAGGTCGGCCATGTCGTAAAGCGCGCTCCAGGTGCCCCCTCCGGTTCCCAGGAAGAACATCGGCCCGGCCTCCTTCTTGGCGCGGGTCAGCGGCAGATAGACGGACGCCCAATCGAGTATTTCGACATCGGTTTTCACGCCGATGTCGGTCAGATACTGCCCAATCGCGAGCATCACGTTCTTGTCGTTCAGATAGCGCCCGTTCGGACCTTGCAACTTCATGTCAAAGCGAACGCCGTCGGCCTTTCGAGGGTATCCTGCGGCGTCGAGGAGCTTCTCCGCCATGGCTGGATCGTATGGATAAGGCTTCAGATCAGGATTGTCGTTCGGAGGGTTCACCAACCCCGTAGCGCGCTTGCAAGGCGCGCGCAGGAGCTGCTCGCAAATCGTCGGGACATCGATCGCATACTGTAAGGCGCGCCGGACCTCCGCCTTGCGCACCGCAAGACCGCCCGGCGTGTTGAAGACAGGCTTGAAATTGAATCCGACATACATACGACGAGTGCCCGCCACAGACTGCACCTTGGCGCCGCCGCTTCTGTTGATCGTATCGATCTGATCGGGAGCAACATTCGTGATAATATCGACATTTCGCGCCATCAGCTCGGCCGCTCGCGTCGAGGCCTCAGGCACGACTCGCCAGACGATACGATCGAAGCTCGCCTTGCGGAGTGGAAAATCCGGAACTTTCTCGATCACGATCCGATCGGACTTGATCCATTCGGCAAAACGGTAGGGACCCGTCCCCACAGGCTTTTGCCCGGCCTGATCGATGGTCATCCTCTCATAGGCGGCCTTGCAAAGGATTTTCACCTCGCTGATCAGCCCAAGCGCGATCGGATTATATTGGTCGATCTCAATGACAGCCGTCGTCGGATCGGGCGCGCTTGCGTTCTTGTACCCAAGGGATGTCAAGACGAAACCGGGCGTGCTTCCCACGAGCTTGTTCGCCGGATCGCGCGCTCTCTTGAAAGTGTATGCGACATCCTCGGCGCTCATGGGCGACCCGTCATGGCACTTCATTCCCGCCCGGATTTTGAATGTGAGCTGTTTCCCATCAGGCGATTCTGAAAAAGACTCCGCAAAATAAGGCACCAGCTTGCCATCATCGTCGATTTCATAGAGCGACATCCAGACGTGATCCGCGATGTTCTGGGTGTCGCGCGAATTGATTTGCTGGGGATCCAGCGTGCTCGCGTCCGATCCATATGCGACCACGGCAGTTCGCGCATCGGGACGTTGCGCCAAAGACGTCTCGCACAGCCCGAGAAGGCCGAGCGCGGCCAAACCGATCCGACAAGCCAAGCTGTTGAGTTCAGTCATCAGAGCCCCCGTCCTGCACGTCTCTGACGCCACTCGGTCCGAAACAGCTTGCGCGGGAAATGGATATCAACAATCATACGCGAGCGTCAGGGCGTATCGACTATTCAACACCGGATGCATCCGGTTGGCTAGCAGGCATATCAACCAACCGAGGCTGTTTTTCGTCACGAGGCCAGACGACAGGCTGACGGGGTTCGCTGTCATCTCAGGAGTTCAACCGCGCTCATGAGCAAGGGGCCGGTCCGCCTTGATATCCAAAATCTCACGACCTGCTTCAGGACGGATCGTGGCGTGGCCCGCGCTGTCGACAGCCTCTCCTTATCGATCGACGTGGGTGAAACACTAGCGCTCGTTGGGGAGTCAGGATCCGGCAAATCTGTCGCCAGCCTGTCTATCATGCGACTTGTCGGCTATCCCGGCTTTATCGCCTCGGGCGAGATCTGGCTGGATGGGCAAAATCTCTTGCTCAAGTCGCCTGAAGAGATGCGCCGAGTTCGCGGCGGCGAAATCGCCATGATTTTCCAGGAGCCGATGACGAGCCTCAACCCGGTCCACAGCGTTGGCGATCAGATCGTCGAAGCCATCCTTCTGCACGACACGCGGTCTCGTTCGGCGGCAAGACGCCATGCCGTCGAGATGCTCGAGCGGGTAGGAATCCCGGACCCGAAACGCCGCGCTGACGCCTTTCCCCACCAATTGTCCGGAGGGATGCGTCAGCGCGTCATGATCGCGATGGCGTTGTGCTGCCGGCCAAAGCTTCTGATCGCGGACGAACCGACAACGGCGTTGGACGTCACCATTCAGGCTCAGATTCTCGAGCTCCTCGGCGACCTGCAGCGAGAATATGGGATGTCAATCCTGTTTGTCACACACGATCTCGGCGTCGTAGCCGAAATCGCCGATCGCGTTGTTGTGATGTATGCAGGGCGTGCGGTGGAGGAAGCCGCCGTGGAAGACATCTTCCTGCGGCCGCGCATGCCCTACACTCGCGGATTGCTCAATTCCGTTCCGCGCGTAGCAGACGCTATCGCAGCAGAGCGGAGACTTGAAGGCATACCGGGCGCGATGCCTGATCCGCTCCATTTGCCGGGAGGGTGCGTGTTTCATCCGCGGTGCTCCCACCGGGCTTCGGCCTGTTCGCTGGCCCCGCCAGATTTCGAGGAGTGTGAACCAGGGCATTTCGTTCGATGCCTGCGCTGGAGAGAGATTGCGCCGGCGTCAATAGCGCCCGACCGCCGTGACTAGTTCAAACGGGAGGGTCGGTGCAGGCGAGCATGGCGCGCTGCTCGATGTCGATCATCTATCCAAAACTTATCACATTCGCCGCGGATTTCTTTTCAGCTCACGCGCGGAGCTGAAAGCCGTTCAAGATGTGTCTTTCCAGATTCAGCCCGGCGAGGTTCTGGGACTGGTTGGCGAATCCGGCTCCGGCAAGACCTCTGTCGGCCGTTGCGTGCTGCGCCTTGAAGATGCGACGGCAGGGGAGGTTCGCTTCAAAGGGCGGAATATTCACAAACTCGATTCCGCCGAGATGCGCGCGGTGCGAAAATCCATGCAGGTGGTTTTTCAGGACCCTTATGCCAGCCTCAATCCCCGCCTGACAGTTCGCGAGACGCTTTCCCAGTCGCTGAACATCCATGGCATGTCTCCAGGACGTGAACGCGAGCCCAGGCTGCGCGAGCTCGTCTCGCTTGTCGGCCTCCCGGCGGCCTATCTTGATCGATATCCTCACGAGTTTTCCGGCGGTCAACGGCAAAGGATAGGAATAGCGAGAGCTCTTTCCGTCAAACCTCAGTTTATCGTCGCCGATGAAGCCGTGTCGGCGCTGGACGTCTCGGTTCGTGCGCAAATCATCAATCTGCTGCAGGAACTTCGAAAGAGTCTCGGGCTGGCGATGCTGTTCATTTCCCACGATCTGGCGATCGTCGAGTATATCTCTGACCGCGTCGCCGTCATGTATTTGGGCAAGATCATGGAGATCGCCAAAGCCCGTGATATCTATCGCGATCCAAAGCACCCCTACACAAAAGCCCTGTTGTCCGCCGCCCCGACGCCAGATCCAACGAGAAAGCGCAAAAGAACTATTTTGAGAGGCGATATTCCGAGCCCCATTAATCCGCCGGAAGGCTGTGTCTTCCGCACGCGCTGCCCGATCGCATCGGAGGAATGCCGGACAATTTCACCGCGCTTGCTGCAAGTCGGCGTTGACCATTTCGCCGCATGCATCAAGCTGTGAAGGATGAAATTTTGAATTGAAGCACCGCTTCCATGAATCCTAACGCTCTCCGTTATTTCATCGCTGTCGCTGAACAGAAATCTCTTCGCGCGGCGGGCGATCTCCTTCATATCTCGCAATCCGCTCTCAGCCGGCAGATCATGAATCTTGAGAATGAATTGGGAGCGCCTCTCCTCGAACGCCTGCCGCGCGGCATCAGACTCACTTCAGCCGGCGAGTTGTTCCTGACTTACGCCAGGCAGGGCGTCGGCGAATTCGATCGGCTGCGCAGTGAAGTCAGCGCGTTGCAAGGTCTCTATCGCGGCACGATCCGAATCGCTGCGCCGGAGGCTTTCATGCAAATGGCCCTGCCCGATTGCATCTGCGATTTCCGCAGGCGCTATCCGGGCGTCAACATTATTGTGAAGCTCGGAACAACCAGCGCTGTGGTGAATGACGTGCGCGACGGTCATGTCGACTTCGGCATTGCGTTCAATCCCGCGCTCGACGCCGAAGTCACGCGCTTTCACGAGATCCCGGAACGCATTGTCGCAGCGATGGCGCCGACGCATCCGCTGGCGTCGCGCAAGCGCATGTCGCTTGGCGATCTCGACGGCGCGCCGCTTGCGCTTCCCCTGCCAAGCTCCGCGACAGGCGAACTGATTTTCCGTGCGGCTCGTGAAGCGGGTGTCAAGCTCCGCGCCGCTGTGGAAACCAGCTCGGTGCAGATGCGCGTGCGAATGGCGCTCGAATCCGACCTTGTCGCGATCCTCGCCCATATCTCGGTCGCCGACCTCGTGCGCGAGGGCCGCCTGCATCAGGTGCCGTTGAGAGACCGCCTGCTGGGCCAGGGCAAGATCGTGCTATTCGGCCTCTCGGGGAGACGCCTTTCGGTGGCCGCCGACAAGTTCCTGAAGCTTTTTCACAGCGAGCTTCAATCCCCCCGTTTTCGCGCCCAGATCGCCGGCCGGGGACGCTGACCGTGGATCGAAATATTCGCGCAGACCCGTGCCGAACAGATTGATCGCAAGCACGAGGACAATGATCGCGACGCCGGCCGAGTCTGCAATCCATGGAGCGACGAACAGCCGGTCGCGTCCCTCCGCCAGAATATTGCCCCACGTCGCGGCGGGCGGCGGGACGCCGAGGCCGAGAAACGACAGAGCGGTCTCCTGAAGGATCATCTGCGCGACCTGCAGCGTCGCCAGCACCGTCAGCACGGGAATCATCTGCGGAATGATGTGGCGCAGGATGATATAAAAGTCGCTGGCGCCATAGGCGGCGGCGGCTTCGACAAAGGTCCGCTGCTTCATCGACCGGGCAAGGCCGAAGATCACGCGCGCATAGATCATCCAGCGCGAGACGCCAAGAACGAGAATGAGGTTGAACGCGCCGCCGCCAATCGCCGCGACGATCAGGATCGCAAGAAGCACATCCGGCAGCGCCATATGCGCGTCCGCGAGGCGCATGATAATCTGTTCCGCGCGACCGCCACGATAGCCAGCGACCACGCCGGCCACGAGTCCGATCAGACAGGACAGGCACATGGAGGCGACGCCAACCATCAGCGAAATGCGCGAGCCATAGATCAGTCGCGACAGGAGATCGCGGCCGTAATTGTCGGTGCCAAGCAGGTTCAGCGTCGATCCCCCGCTCATCCAGAATGGCGGACGCAGGCGCCGCACCAGATTCTGCTTGTAGGGATCATAAGGCGCGATCCAGTCGGCGAAGACGGCGACAAACACGATCGCCAGCACGAAGCCGCCGCCGATCCAGAGCTTGGGATTGCTCTTCGAGAACATGCCGATCATTGCCTGATCCGCGGATCGACGACGCCTTGCAGAATGTCGACGATAAGACTCGCCAGCACGATCGTCAGGCTGACGAAGAAAACGGCCGCCAGCACCACGGGCGCATCGCGATGAAACACGGCGCTCACCATGAGCCGGCCAAGGCCGGGCCAGGCGAAGATGCTCTCGGTGATAATCGATCCCGCCATGAGCGTTCCGACCTGGATGCCGAGGAAACTCAGCAGGGGATTGAGCGCGTTCGGAAACAGATGCCGCATCAGGATATGCAGCGGCGACAGGCCCTTCGCGCGCGCGGTCACCACGAATTGCTCGCTCATGAGATCGATGATGGCGGCGCGCGTGACGAGAAGGAAATTCGGCAGCAGGATCGTCGCCAGAGTGATCGCCGGGAGAACGACGTGCCGCCATTCGCCACGACCTGACGTTGGCAGCCACTGCAGCTTCAGCGCGAAGAACTGGATGAGGAGGATTCCGAGCCAGAAGCTGGGCATGGATTGCCCGGTCACCGCCAGCGAAGAGAGGATCGCATCGGCAAGCTTGTCGCGCTGGATCGCCGCGATGAGTCCGCCGATCACGCCCAGCACGACGGCCAAAGACAAGGCGACGGTCAGAAGCTGGACCGTCGGGCCGATCGCCGTCAGCACCGCATCAATCGCAGGTCCGCCATATTGCAGGGAGTCGCCGAAATTCCCCTGAGCCACATCGCGAAGATAAATCAGATACTGGATCAGAAGCGGGCGATCGAGATGGAGGCGCTCGGTCAGCGCCGCCACCTGTTCCGGCGTTCGGTTGATGTCGAGATAGATGTCGACCGGGTTGCCCGTCACCCGCAGGACAAGGAAGCACACGAAGCTGACGAGCAGCAAGGTGAGCGGCGCGAACGCCAGCCTGCGAGCAATGAGCCTCAACATCTATTTCAGTTCAACCTTTGATAACCTCAGCACCTTGTCTGACGCCGCGCCGAACCCTGCAATTTTCGTGCTCGCCGCATAGACGCTCGGCAAACCGAACAGGAAAATGGCCGGATTCTCCTCGAACATCACGCCGCTCATCTGGTGATAGGCCTTGACGCGTTCCGCCTCGTCGTTGGTCGAGCGGCCCATCGCGAAGAACTTCTCATAGTCGTCATTCACCCAGACCGTCCTTTTGCCGCCCTTGGTGAACCAGACCGAAGCAAAATCCGCATCGCCAAGATTATACCAGGCGACCATAGAGAGCGGGCCAAGTTCGTTCGCGATCGATATCTTGGAATAGACGCCGCCTTCGACGACATTCACCGTCGCCTTGACGCCGACCTCGTTCAACATGCCGGCGATCACGTTGCACATATCGACGTCGGAGACATATTTCCCCGATTGCGTCGTAATCGGCACCTGCGTGCTGAAGTTATAGCCGGCCTCCTGCAGCATCTTCCTGGCTTTTGCAGGATCGAAGGGGCGCGCCTTCAGCGAGGGATCGAATCCGAGCGCCGAACTCGTCAGCAACTGGCCCTGCAGCAATTCGCCATGGCCCTTCAGGATTTCCTTGAGGATGGTTGGCTTGTCGATCGCGTAATCCAGCGCCTCGCGCACTTTCGGATTGTCGAAAGGCGGCTTGCGCACATCATAGGTCAGGATCAGCCCGGCCGAAGTCGGGATCTCATCGATCTTCGCGCGCCCTGAAGTGTTCACCTGGTCGATCAGGTCGATCGGGACTTCCTCGATGATCTGCGTCTCGCCGGCGAGAAGGGACGCGACCCGCGTCGCGGCTTCGGGGATTTCGCGGATGACCAGCTTGTCGAATTTCGGCGCGCCGCCCCAATAGTCGGGATTGGCCTTAAGTTCGTAACGATCTCCCGGCGTGTAGGATTGGAAGATGAAAGGCCCGGTTCCCAGCGGCTTCTTGATGACGCCCTGCGCGCCCACCTGTTCATAATAGTGCTTGGGTTCGATGATGATGTCGGACATGCCGCGCACAAGCGTGGGAAAGACGACTTTCGTCTTCACATCCACGGTATAATCGTCGACGACCGTAGCTCCCGAGACCTGCCCGATGCGCGCAAGCAATCCATATCCGACCTGAGGATCGACAATGCGATTGATCGTGAACACCACGTCAGCCGCGGTGAAAGGCTTGCCGTCGTGCCACTTCACGCCTTTGCGCAGATGAAAACGCCATGTGGTGTCGTTGACGGCTTCCCACTTCTCGGCAAGCCCGGGATGGAGCGCGCCGGCATTGTCGCGGCCGACAAGGGATTCGTTTGTCTGTTCAAGGAGGCTGAGCGAAGCGAAAGAGCTCTGGCCCGTCTGGAGCGACTGTGGAAACACCGAGGCGGCAACCACAAGCGTTTTTTCGGCGGCCCGTGCTGAGACGATGGCGGCTGCCGAGAGAAGCGCAGCGGCGAATGGAATAAGCTTTCGCATGATTGTCCCCCGCTTCAAGTGGTTGCTGGAAGCGGCTGGCCAATGACGGGCAATTCTTCGGGCGCCAGACCGAGAGTCATCAGCCGGTAGCCCTTGTCCGTCACTTCAACCAGATCTTCCGTATGATACTTCGAGCCTTCTCCGTCCGACGTCGTCGGCTCGATATTCAGGATCATTCCGGCCTGGATCTTCGTCTTCTCCCCCGGCCTCAGCATCGGCGTCTCATGAAGCTCGACGCCAAAGCTGTGCCCGATATGTGGCATCGTGAAAGGCACGTTGTGCTTCTTGAATTCGCCAAGCGTTAAAAAGTAGAGATCTTCCGCTGCAATGCCGGGGCGCACCGCCTCGATCACCGCGCGCTGAATCCTGACGAGCACCGCATGGGTCTGGCGCTGCATCGCCGACGGATTGCCCGTGGAGTAGGTGCGGGCGAAGTCGCTGTAGTAGGACCCATAAGCGCCGCCGAGATCAAAGCGGATGATCTCGCCTTCCCTGGGCACGCGATCGCTCGCCATGGCATGCGACTGGGGCGTGCGATCGCCGCTGGCGAAGCAGAGGAAGGCTGTGCCATCCGCGCCATTGCGGATAATGCCGCTCGCGATCTTCAGGCACATGTCGCGCTCGCTGTCGCCCAGCTTGCTCTGCGCCATGCCGTCGATTACCGCCTGATGGGTGCCGCGCGTCGCCCATTCGACATGGGCGATCTCGCCGCGCGTCTTGATGGCGCGCACCGACGAGACGGCCTCCGTTGTATTCTCGATCTTCAATTTCGGAAGATTCTTCGCCAGCCGCTCATAGGAGCTGTAAGGAAGGAAATCAGTGTCGAGGCCGATCCTGCCCTCGCCAACGCCGAGCGCCGACAGCCGCTTTGCGAGAACGTCCATGGGGTGATCGACGAACTCGGTGTAAGTATGGATCGTCTCGACCCAACCATCCGCCTTCGCCAGCGACAACTCGATGCTGCAGATGACGAGCTCGGGATCGCCCTTCTTTGGAATGATGAGAAACGCCTGCCGGGGCCGGATCATGTTCACCGTCAGGATATGCAGGCCCGATCCATATGCGAAATTTTCGGGGCTCATCAGCACGAGCGCATCGACGCCGAGTCGATCCGCCAGCGCGCGAAGCTGCGGCTCTTTCGAAATCGCCTTGCTCATCAAAGAGTCTCCTTGCCTGATGGATGACGGGATGGGGCGTGGCCCACAACTCTGACGCGGCGTTCATCAACAACGCGCAAGGCTGCCGCCATGCGCGAAGGCCATGGCCGCGAAAGATTGGAGCGCGCGCCGGCCATTTCAGACGGAAAGGCGAAGCGCGGCGAGGCGGGGATTTGTCTGGCGAACAACATCAAGGCCCCTCCTCCTGCGCCCGGTCAGATCACGAATCCTGCGCCCGGTCAGATCACGAAAATCTCTTCATTGGGAAAGACGATCGACCTGCGGACGGAGCCGCTTGCGGTGATCTCGTAGAGATCCTCCATGTGATAGCCAACTTTTCCCGGCCAACGGATGCGCGTCTCGATCGTGCTCATCATGCCCGCTTCGTAGGGAATATCCTCGAAGGCGTTCACATAGGGCCGCTCGTGGAGAACAAGGCCGATGCCGTGACCGTTATGGGAGTATGGGAACTCCATGCCCGCCCTTGTCTGCAGCTCTTTCGCCTTCTCATAAAGCATGCGGCCTGTGTTTCCCGGCCGAAGCATGTCGGCCACCGCGTGATGAATCTCGCGCAACCGACTCCAATAGGACTTGTCCTCGTCAGTGAGCTTTCCGAGTTTCGCGGTGCGGCCGAGATTCGAATAATATTCGCCGTAGGAGCCGCCTGAGTCAGCTTTGACGATATCGCCCTTCTGCACGCGATAGTCTCCTGGCGTCGCGTGCGGAAAGCCGGTGTTCGGGCCTGCGTTGATATGGTTGAACGCGACGGAGTCGGCGCCGGAAATGAGGATATTCTCCGCCAGCCGGATCGCCATCAGACGCTCAGTGTCGTTTGGCTGGATCATGCCGTAGGTCGCGAGAAACGCCTTCTCGGTGCTCTGATAGGCGTCGGTGAGGCGCTCGCGCTCGCGCGGCGTCTTGACCATCCGGACACGCGTGAGCAGGCCCTCCGCCTTGCTCACTTTCATCTGCGGCAGGGCGGCCGTAAGCTGATTGAACGAGCGCGCCGGGAGGTAATCGATTTCGAGGCCTATGTGGCCGCGCTCGAGTTTCAATTCCCGCAGAATCTCTGCAAGCGCGTCGACGGGATCGGTGACGAACTCGCGATAGCTGCGAATATCTGAGATCCAGCTTTCCTGCGCGACATAGGCCTGCTCGACAAAGCAGACCAGCGCAATCGGATCGCGCCCCTTCGCCCAGATGATGAAGGCGAGACGATCGCGGAGAGTCGCCTGGGTCGCGATATGAACATCGCCCATATAGCGAACATTCTCGGGCGAAACGACAACGACTGCGTCGAACTCGCTTTTCTCGATCGCCGACCTCAGGCGAGGCAGATCCCCGATCGCGTCGGACATCGATTTCTTGGCTTTCATCGGGCTCTCGCTTGCGTCAGACAAATGTCATCAAACCGGACCGATGCCGACAAGCGCGATTATTCGCTCAGCGCGATGCCGAATCTGCAATCCTGGAGCGGAGGACCTTTCTGTCCGCTCATTCGCGGCTCAACCCGCCGCGCTCAAAAACGACGCCAATGCTCGTTGCTCTGGTGAACAAGCGTGCGCTTCTCGAAGTTCGGCGGTCGCGCGCCCACCGGATCGTCTTGGGAAACTTGCGAAACCGCCCGCCACGAAGGATGCTCGCCAGCACAACTCGCCCAAAGGATATGTGATGTCCGTCGATGCTCAAGCCGCCACTGACCGCCTCATGCGCCTGCTCGCTATCGAGGGCGTGACTGGAAAGGAAGCGGCGATAGGGCGTGAGCTCGCTGTGATGCTGCAAGAAAACGGCGTGCCCGCCGATGCGATCCGTCTCGACGACGCCAATACGCGCATTCCCGTGCCGACCGAGACCGGCAACCTCGTCGTCGATCTGCCCGGTCGCGGCGCGCTGCATAATCAGCCGCGGATCATGTTCATGACCCACATGGACACCGTGCCCCTATGCGCCGGAGCTAAGCCTAAGCTCGCTGGCCGCAAGATCGTCAACGAAGTGAAGACGGCGCTTGGCGGCGACAACCGTTGCGGCTGTGGCGTTCTCGTGACTCTGGCGGCGGAGCTGGCGAAGCAGAAGCTCGACCATCCGCCGATTACGCTCTTGTTCTGCGTGCGCGAGGAGAGCGGGCTCTGGGGCGCGCGCCACGTCAGGACGCAGGACCTCGGCTCGCCCGTCATGGCCTTCAATTATGATGGCGGTTCCGCCTCCAATGTCACTATCGGCGCCGTCGGCGCAGATCGCTGGCAGGTCGAAATCTTCGGCCGCGCCTCCCACGCCGGCGTTGCGCCGGAGCGCGGGATCAGTTCGACCATGATTCTTGCACTCGCGCTCGCCGAGGTGAAGTCCGGCGGCTGGTTTGGCAAAGTCGTGAAGCGCAAGCTGCGAGGCACGAGCAATGTCGGCCCCGTCACAGGCGGCGAAGGTCGGCCGGCTGGAGACGCGACCAACGTCGTCACCGACTATGTGCATGTGCTCGGAGAAAGCCGCAGCCACGATGCGAAATTCTTCAAGGAGATCACCAAAGCCTACAAGACAGCGTTCGAGAAAGCTGCAAAGCGGGTCAAGAACAGCGAGGGCAAATCGGGCCGCGTCAAGTTCAAGGCCGAAACCAGCTATTATCCGTTCCGCATGAAGGAGAGCCTGCCGGTCGTTAAGCGCGCGATCGCAGCTGTGTCCGCCATCGGCGGAACGCCTGATATTCGTGCAGCGAATGGCGGCCTCGACGCGAACTGGATGGTCCGCCACGGAGTTCCGACCGTGACTTTCGGAGCGGGGCAGAACGAGCCGCACACAATCGACGAATGGATCAATCTCGACGAGTATGATCGGGCCTGCGCGCTTGCAGTGCAGCTCGCAACAATGCGATGAATTGGTTGCGTTGATATCATCGGCGCGCTGTCATGTCGGGAGTCGTTTGATGGATGTAGCGACCGGGAATGCGGGCCTTGATGACGAGCAGCGGCGCGACGGTTTCCGTTCGCACACCTCGCACTGGGGCGCTTTTTCGGCGCGCTGGCGCGAAGGCCAGCTCGATGTCCGGCCCCATCCGGTCGATCCCGATCCCAACCGCGTCATCGAGAATTTTCCGAGCGCGCTGCGCCATCAGGCGCGCATCGCGCGCCCTATGGTTCGTCGCGGCTGGCTGGAGCGCGGGCCCGGCCCCGACTCGCGCCGGGGCCGCGACGAGTTCGTGCCCCTGTCCTGGGAGGAAGCGCTTGATCTTCTCGGCAAGGAGCTCGCCCGCGTTCGCTCCGAGCATGGGCCAGGCGCCGTTTTCGGCGGTTCCTACGGATGGGCGAGCGCTGGCCGATTCCATCACGCGCAGAGCCAGATTCACCGCTTCCTGAACACGGCGATGGGCGGCTATGTCCGCTCGGTCAACAGCTACAGCTCCGGCGCCTCATCAGTGCTGCTGCCGCACATCATGTGCGCGCCAGAGGATATGACGCGCCGAAACGTGTCCTGGGAGCAGATCGTCGAGCATTCCGACATCGTGCTCGCATTCGGCGGCATGGCGCTCAAGAACAGCATGGTCGCCGGCGGGAGCATTAGCGAGCATGTCGAGCGCGGCGCGATGGATCGCGCGCGCCAACGCGGCTGCGAATTCGTGCTCGTCAGTCCGCTGCGCGGCGACATGCCTGAAGAAGCCGGCGCCGAGTGGATTCCCAGCATACCCGGAACAGACACGGCGCTGATGCTGGCGCTGATCCACACCCTGGTCATCGAAGGCCGGCACGATCGCGCCTTTCTCGAGCGATACACAGTCGGCTGGCCGATCTTCGAACGCTATCTGCTTGGCGAGAACGACGGGCAGCCGAAGGACGCGGCCTGGGCGGCGTCGATCTGTGGCCTTGCAGCGGATGACATCCGGGTCCTGGCGCGGCGGCTTCATGGTCGTCGAAGCCTCATCGTTGTCGCGCATTCGCTGCAACGCGCGGAATATGGCGAACAGCCGGTCTGGGCGGCGGCTGCGCTGGCTTCGACGCTCGGACAGATCGGGCTGCCGGGCGGCGGTTACGCCTATGCGCTTGGGGCGATCGGCTATTACGGCCGCCGCGCCAACGCGGCCCCTGGCCCAACCTTGTCGCAAGGCCGCAACGGCGTCGCCGACTTTATCCCGGTCGCGCGCATCGCCGACATGCTGCTCAACCCCGGCGATTCCTATCGCTATAACGGGCAGACGCGCGTCTATCCCGATATCCGCCTCGTCTATTGGGCGGGCGGGAATCCCTTCCATCATCACCAGGACCTCAACCGCCTGCGCAAAGCGTTTGCGCGCGTCGACACGCTCGTCGTGCATGAACTTGCGTGGACGGCGACAGCGCGCCATGCGGATTTCGTGCTGCCCTGCACGATGACGCTCGAGCGCGAGGACATCGGCTACAGCGCCAACGATCCGCTGATGGTGGCGATGCAGCAGGTGGTCGCCCCTTATGGCGAAGCGCGCGACGATTACGCGATCTTCTCGGACCTCGCGGCGAGGCTCGGCGCGACTGAAGCTTTCACCGAAGGGCGCACGACGCGCCAATGGCTGGAATATCTGTATGAGCCCACGCGCGCCGCGCTCGACAAGCAGGGCGCGCCGGCGCCGAGCTTCGAGGAATTCTGGCAAGCGGGCGAACTCAGATTGCCGCAAGCGCCCGACGACGGCGGCGTATTGCGACGCTTCCGCGAGGATCCTTCTGCTTATCCGCTATCGACGCCCAGCGGCCGGATCGAGATTTTCTCCGAAACCATCGCAAGCTTCAACGAGCCAGACTGCCTCGGCCATCCCGCATGGTTTCCCCGCGTCGAAGCTCCGAACCAGCGCTCGCCATTCTTTCTCGTCGCCAATCAGCCGGCGACGCGCCTGCACAGCCAGCTCGATTTCGGCGGCCACAGCGCCGACGCCAAGCAACGCGGCCGCGAAGTCGCGCGCATGCATCCCGACGACGCCGCCATTCGCGGCATCAAGGACGGCGACATCATTCGCCTGTTCAATGATCGCGGAGCTTGCCTCGCCGCCGTTCGTGTCGCCGACGATATCCGCCGCGGCGTCGTGCAATTGCCGACCGGCGCCTGGTATGACCCGGAAGATCCCGACGAAGACATGTCGCTTTGCGTGCATGGCAATCCCAACGTGCTCACGCGAGACATCGGGACGTCGAATCTGGCGCAAGGCTGCACCGGCCAGATCACGATCGTGCAAGTCGAGCGCTTCAACGGAAATCTGCCGCCCATTCGCGCCTATGACGCGCCGGCCGAAGCGAAGCTTTCTCGCGGCGCGTGATTTAAGAATCCGCGCGCCATGTGAAAACCGGCGCGCGTGAACCATCGCTCGCGCGTCGAGGAAGCGCCATGGAGCAGGCGAGCGCGCCGGTGGCTTGTGCCTTTATCATCCGCTTGACTTGTATCTTATTTGTATCCTTTAATGCTCCCGCTGGGGGAGCTGGTGGTCCGTTATCTCGACATTGCGGAGAGCCTTGAAGCCGATCTGCGCGCCGCCGGCGGCTCGCAGCCGCGCCCGCTCCCGTCCGAGAACGAGCTGTGCTCGCGCTTCGGAGCCAGCCGGACGACGATCCGCGCCGCGCTCGACCGGCTGGAAAAACAGGGGTTGATCGAGCGACGGCAGGGTAGCGGCACCTTTTTCAGGCCGCCGCAAATCGTCAAACACCTTGGCAGTCTTGTTGATTTTCACACGGAGTCGCGCGCCGCCGGCCGAACGCCGCGCACTCGCCTGATCAGTCTGGAGAGGCGCAAGGCGACCACGGCCGAATTCGCGCTGTTCGGGGCCGAGGCCGCCCACGACGGCGTCGGCGAGCTGCTTCGCCTGCGTTGTCTCGACGATCAGCCTGCAGTCCTCCAGCGCTCTTATGTCTCGGCTCGCTATCTCGGACCTGAGGCTGAGAGCGAGCTCAACAACGCCTCTCTTTACAGATACCTTTTCGTACAACATGGGCTTTCCGCCGCATCAATCGAGGAGACGCTGGAGCCGGTCAATGTCGCCGCCGGCGAAGCGGCGCTGCTGGAAATTCCGGAAGGCTCCGCGGTCTTTCGTTCGCACAGGACCGCGCGCGATCGCGACGGGCGCGTGATCGAGGTGAGCGACAATCTCGTGCGCGGCGATCTCTATCGCTTCAGCGTGCATCGCAGGCTCGGAGACGACGAGCCATGAGCGTCGTGCTCGCCTGCGATCTCGGTGGAACGAGTTTCCGCGCCGCCCTTGTCGATCGCGAGGGCGAGGCGCGCGCAACGCATGTCATTCAAGGACCGACGACGCGCGATCGCCTCGGCTGGTCGGAGATCGATCCGGCTGATTGGTGGCGCGCGTTGATCGAGGCGGCAAGCGCATTGCGCGAGGCGGAGCCCACGCTGTTCTCAAAAATCCGCGCGGTCGCGATCTGCGGCGTGACGCGCACGCAAGTCTTTCTGGGCCGCGACGGCGAACCGTTGAGGCACGCGATCACATGGCGCGACGCGCGCGCGGAGCGCTCCGTTGACGCGCTATCCGCCACGCTGCCGCAGGACCATCCCGAGCGCGCCCAGATCAATGCGTTTCATCCGCTCGCGCGCCTCGCCTGGCTTCGCGACGAAGAGGAAGCCTGCTTCCGCAGAGTGACGACGATCCTTGATCCCAAGGACTTTCTGAATTTCAAGCTGACGGGCCAACGCGCCAGCGATCCGATCTCCATGGCGCGTCTCGCCGCGGCGGCGGCGCCGGCCGCAGATGGGCGATCATTGCTTGATGCTATCGGCGCGCCGCGCTCGATTCTGCCGGAGTTGCGTGAGCCCACAGCCGATGTCGCGCGCATTCGCGACGATCTGCCGGCGCCGTTCGACTCTCTTGCGGGCGTTCCCGTGATTTGCTGCTCGACCGACACCTGGGCGGCGGTCGCCGGCCTCGGCGCGCTGCAGGATGGTTTCGCCTACAACATCTCAGGCACGACGGAAGTCTTCGGCGTCATGAGCGAGGAGCGCGGCTTCGCCGACGGTCTGATGTCGGTCGACTGGCGCGGTCTTTTCCAGCTTGGCGGACCTGGACAAAACGGCGCCGACACTGTCGCATGGCTCATGTCGCTGCTGCATCCGGGCGACGCGATTTCGCCACCACCGGTCGCCGCGCGACTTGACGCGCTGCTTTCAGCGCGTCGCGATCCGCAACCGCTGCTGTTTCTGCCCTATCTTCAGGGCGAACGAACGCCCTATTGGGACCCGTCGCTGCGCGGCGCCTTCATCGGTCTCAATCGCGCGCACGGCGCTGGCGATCTCGCCTGGGCTGTGCTGGAAGGCGTCGCTTTCCTCAATCGCGTCGTGATGGAACGCGCGGAAAGCGCGCTGGGCCGCAGGGTGTCGGAGATCCGCTTTGGAGGCGGGGCCGCCTCCAATCCGATCTGGCGCCAGATCAAGGCCGACATCTGCGAACGGCCTGTCGTGACGCCAGTCGCGCCGGAGCCCGGGCTCCTCGGCGCGGCGATCGTCGCCTGGACGGGCGTCGGCGAATTTCTGACGATCTCAGACGCGCAACACGCGCTCGTGAAAGCGACGCGTCGATATGAGCCTGACCCGACGCGCGCCGCCGCCTATCGCAAACTCTTCGATCTCTACCGCCGCAGCGAGTCCGCGCTGGCGGCGATTTCGCGCGATCTCGCCGCGCTCGCCCGCCAGTCGGGCGCGCTGCCCGGCGTTCACGGCCCTCTTTTCACGTTCGGGGATTGACTGCGATGAAGACGCTCGTGCGCGAGGAATATGGCCGCGACCATCTGCTGATCGGCTGCGTTCACACGCTCGCGCTCCCCGGCGCCCCGCTCTATGACCGCATCAGCGGCATGCGGAAAATCATTGCGCAGGCGCGCGAGGAAGCGAAAGCTCTGGAAGACGCCGGCTTTCATGCGTTGCTCTACACCAACGAGTCCGACATGCCCTATGAAGCCTCGATGCCGATCGAGGCTGTCGCCGCGATGACCGAGGTCATCGCCGAGTGCCAAGCGCATACGAAGCTGCCGCATGGCGTCAACATGTTGATTGATCCGCCGGCCTCGATCGCTGTCGCTCACGCGACCGGCGGGCGCTTCGTGCGCGCCTTCCTGACCGGCGCGCTTGCCGGCGACATCGGCATGATGACGCCTGACGGCGCACGCGCCTTGCGCCTGCGCGCCAGCCTCGGCGCCGAGACTATCCGCATCATCTGCAACGTGACGCCCGGCTTCTCGATCAATCTCGATACGCGCGGCGTCGAACAGCAGGCGTCGGGCGCGGTCTTCATCGGTCTCGCCGATGTGGTCTGCGTCGGCGGCCCGGCGGCCGGCAAGGAGGCCGACATGTCCGTCATCGAGCGCGTCGCGAAACAGGTGCCGGATACGCCCGTCGCGGTTGGCACCGGCGTCGCGGAAGAGAACATCGCGCGCCTTGCAACTGTCGCAGACATGTTCATCGTCGGCACCTCGATCAAGAAGGACCGGCAGACGCTCAATCCGGTCGAACCGCGCCGGGCGGAAGCTTTCGTGCGCGCCTATGAAATGCGCGAGGCGGCATGAGCGCGCAGCCTGTCACGCTCATCTCAGGCGCGTCCGGCGGCATCTGCAGCGCGCTGGCGCGTATGCTGGCGCAATCCGGCCACCGGCTCGTGCTGACCGCTTTCGAAGACGCGCCGCTTGCGGCGCTCGCCACAGAACTCACGCGCGACGGCGCCGAGGTCGCGTCGCTTGCAGGCGATGTGCGCGACCGCGATCTCCCTGCGCGATTGGTCGCGCTCGCCGTCGAGCGCTTCGGCCGGATCGACAATCTCGTCACGGGCGCCGGCGCCTCGCGTCCTGTCCCTCTCGTCGAGATGGAGGACGAGGAATGGGACAAGCTCGTCGACATCAATCTCGCGGCGGTGTTCCGCCTTTCGAAAGCGGTCGCTCGGCAAATGATCGCGCAGGGCGATGGCGGCGCGATTGCGCACATCTCCTCGATCGCCCATGCCAATGGCGGCGCCAATCTCGCCTACGGCTCCGCCAAGGGCGGCGTCGCGACATTGACCTACGGCATGGCGCAGCAACTCGGCCGTCATGGCGTTCGCGTCAACGCAGTCGCGCCTGGCATCATCGACACGCCCATGGTGCGCGGCGGCTTCGCGCAACAGTTCAACGCGCTCGTTGAAGGCGCCGCGATCCGCACGCCGCTTGGACGTCTCGGACGGCCCGAGGATGTCGCGTCCGTTCTCGCCTTTCTGATTTCGCCCGGCGCCGCCTTCGTCACCGGCGCGCTTATTCCCATCACCGGCGGCATCGAGATCTTGTCGCCGATCTCCACAATCGCCAAGGGAGCCTGAGCGGCATGAGCGCCGTCATCGAACGCTATGGCACGGCGCTCGCCGGGCTTGCGCTCATCGTTTTCTTCCTGTTCACGGCGCCGAATTTCGCGACGCCCGCGAACCTGATTAATGTGCTCAAGGATACGAGCTTCCTCGCAATTCTTGCGCTCGGCTTCGCGCTCGCCTTCACCATCGCCGAACTCGATCTCTCGATCGCGGAAATCGCGAGCCTTGCGGCTGTCGTCACGGGCTGGCTGGTCTACAAGCAGTATGATCCGTTTGTCGCCGTGGCGGCGGGCCTTCTCGTCGGCGCGGCGCTCGGCGCTTTCAACGGTTTCGGCGTCACGGTGCTGCGTGTGCCGTCGCTCATCGTCACGCTGGGAACGGCCGCCATCGCACGCGGGCTGGCTTTCGCTATCACGCAAGGCGTCGCTTTCGTCGGCCGCTGGCCAACATCCTTCACCGGGCTTGCGCGCGGGACGACGTTCGGCGTTCCCAATCTCGTGCTCTGGCTCGCCCTTGCGACGATCTTCGCCTACATCCTTCTGAAATGGACGCGCATCGGCGCGCATATGATCGCGACCGGCGAAGCAGATGAGGCGGCGAGGCTCGCGGGTGTCGCTACAGCGCGCATGAAGCGCATTGGCCTCCTGCTTTCGGGCCTGTTCGCGGGCGTCGCCGCCGTGCTGCTGGCGGCCAACCTCTCATCCGCTGCGCCAAACATGGCGGGCGATTATTTCCTCTACGCGATCGCCGCGGTGCTGCTCGGCATGACCATGTTCGAGCCCGGCCGCCCCAATGTCGGCGGCACGGTCTTCGCGGCCCTGGTGCTCAAGGTGTTAGGCAACGGCTTGGTTCTGCTTGGCGCCGCCTACTATGTTCAGGATATGGTGCTGGGCGTCATCATCATCGGATCGGTCGCTTTTTCCGCGGGCTTCGTGAAGAAGGCGGCGTTCAAGATATGAGTTTCGCCATCAAGGCGTTTGAGGGCGGCGCTCGTCGCCGCATGGAGGAGGGAAAAATGCCGGGGTTGAAGAAATGGATTTTGTCGGCGGCGGCTCTGCTGTCGCTCGGCCAGGCGGCGAACGCATTTGAGCTTGGCGTGATCGGCTTCCAGTTTTCGTCGGAAACGCATGCGCGCGTTGCGAACGCAGCGGCCGCAGCGGCGAAGGCCAAGGGCTGGAGCGTGACGCTGCTCAATTCCGAAGGATCGCTTCCCAAGCATGCGGAGCAGTTCGACGCGCTGATCGCGAAGAAAGTCGATGCGATCATCATCGCGATGGGTAAACCGGTTGAGGCCGACGCCCAGTTCAAGGCGGCGAAGGACAAGGGCATTCCCGTGATCACCGTGCAATCGGGCGCGAGCCCGCATGCGCTGTTCGACATTCAGACCAACGAATACAAGATCGGCGCGGAAGCGGCGCTCTATCTCCTGGGCAAGCTCGGCTATCAGGGCAACATCATCACGTCGCGCTTCGATCTCAACGTCGCCTCGCGCATCCGCGGCAAGATTCTCGACGATGTGCTGTCGGAGAACCAGGCCGTGAAGGAACTCGGCAAATTCTCCATGGCGCGCACTCAAAGCTGGCGTGATGACGTGCGCTCCGGCATGCAGGCGCTGCTGTTGCAGAACCAGGGCAAGATCAATGGCGTCTGGGCGTCGTTCGACGGCCAGGCCTATATCATCGACGACCTCCTCAAAGCGGCCGGCGTGAAGAAGGGCCAGATTCCGCTGGTTTCAGTCGATGGCGGGCCCGAAACCTATGCGCGCATCGCAGATCCCGACTCGACGCTGCTTGCGTCCGTCGCCGTTCCCTTCGAGGACATGGGCAAGCAGGCGGTCGACGCCATAGAAGCGATCGTGGTGAAGAAGCAGCCCAAGGATTCGATTACGGCTGGCCCCTATCTCTTCACCGAAGCGGTGCTGGTCGATCAATCCAACGTGAAGCAGTTCCTCAAGTGAGATGCAGGCCGGGGCGAAAGCCCCGGCTCTCTTTCCGATCGCCCGAGAAGCTCATGCCAGACGTTGCAGACAAGCAGCCGATTCTTTCCCTGCGCGGAATCGGCAAAAGCTACGGCGCTGTCGTGGCTGTGCGTCATGTCGACCTCGACATCTATCCTGGTGAAGTGGTTGCGATCTGCGGCGACAACGGCGCCGGCAAGTCGAGCCTGATCAAGGTGATCTCTGGCGCGCAGGAGCCCACGAACGGCGTGATGCTTTTGCGCGGCAAAGAGGTCGTCTTCCGCTCGCCCCACGACGCGCTCGCGCAGGGCGTCGCCACGATCTATCAGGATCTCGCGCTCGCCCCTCGCCTCTCCATTGCGCAGAATGTGTTCATGGGCGCGGAGCTGACGCGCTCTGTCGTCGTCCCCTTCATCCGCGTCCTCGACAAGAAGCGCATGGCTGCCGAGGCGCAAGGCTATCTTTCGCGTCTGTCGATTGCGATCACCGACATGTCGCGGCCGGTCGAGCGACTGTCCGGCGGCCAACGTCAGGCGGTCGCGATTTCGCGCGCGCTGCGCTGGAACGCCGAGATCATCATCATGGATGAACCCACCGCTGCGCTGGGCGTCAAGGAGACGGCGCAGGTGCTCGACCTCATCCGCAAGCTCAAGGCCGAAGGGCGCACGGTGATCCTGATCAGCCACAACATGCGCGACGTGGTGGCGCTGGCCGATCGCGTCGCCATCCTGAGCGGCGGACGCAAGCTCATCGATTGTCCGATTGACGGACTGACCGCTGATGATCTCACCCACATGATCATGGGCGCGGGCGCCAAGGCCGCGTGAGCATCATCGCCATGGCCGAAACAATCATCATCGACACCGATCCCGGGCAGGACGACGCCGTCGCGATCCTGCTGGCGCTGGCTTCGCCGCGCGAGATCGCGCTTGCGGGGGTGACGGCCGTCGCCGGCAATGTGCCGGTCGTGCAAACGACCTTGAATGCGTTGCGAATCTGCGATCTCGCGCAGCGCCCTGATATTCCCGTCCATTCGGGCGCGGTGGGACCTCTTGTTTATGCGCTGGAGACGGCTGAGTTCGTCAGCGGCCCCGACGGTCTTGCGGGCGCCAATCTTCCACTCACCACGCGCGCGCCGCGGTCTGCGCATGCGGTCGACTTCATCATTGCGCAACTGCGCGCGGCTCCTCACGGAGGCGTCACGCTCTGCCCGATCGGGCCGCTGACGAATATCGCGCTCGCGTTGCGGCTTGCGCCCGACATTCTGCCGAAGATCAGGCGCATCATCCTGATGGGCGGCGCGATGAATCTCGGCAACATTACGCCAGCGGCGGAATTCAACGCCTATGTCGATCCTCACGCGGCCGCGATCGTCTTCGGCTCAGGCGCGAAGATCGTCATGATGGGCCTCAATCTCACATTGCAAGCGATCTGCAGCCGTGACCAGATCGCGCGCATCGGCGCGCTGGGAAGCGCGACCGGCCGCGCCGTCCACGGCATGCTGACGCGGCCCCGCCCGACCGGCCTGGGAACAGACGGGCACCCCATGCACGATGTCTGCGTTATCGCCTGGCTCTTGTGGCCGGAGTTGTTTGAAGGGCGCGACTGCTTCGTCGAGATCGACACGAGCGCCAGCCCATTGCGCGGGCGCACAACGATCGACTGGAATAATCGCCTGCGCAAACCACCAAATGCGCATGTGCTCAACAAGGTCGATGCGACCATTCTGTTCGATCGCATCATCGAGCGACTGGCGACGCTTCCCTGATCCGTTTCAATTCACCGCTTCGACGGAAAGCCATGACGCACTTTATTGCAGAGCTGAAAAACGAAGCCGACGCGGCGATCGCGGCGATGAAGGACGCGGCGCTCAAGGCGCGCCATGTTCACGCGCGCGCAGAGTTGATGCGACATATGCTGACGACAGCGAAAAAAGTGAAAGATCGACCAAAGGCCGAGGCCGTCGAGATCGTCGTCGGAGAATGGATGGCCGCCTGGCATCTCGATCGCAAGGAGTGGCCTCATATCGCGCGAGAGATGACTGTTTTCACGGAGGCTTTCCACGACTACGCCAATCACGCGAGCGACGCGGCGGACGCGCGCCTGCGCAGCGCCTGCCATGCGCTCGACGACGCGCTCGCGCGTGAGGGAACCAGCATTTCCGACCAGATGGCGTGGCGGTCGCAATGCGCCCATCGATGGTGGGACGTCGTGAGCCCGACGCCTGCCGACCTTCCCGGCCGGAAGGATCGTCCGATGATCCCGCTCTATCGGCCGGACGCTCCGTTCTGGGAAGCTGGATGCGCGGAGGCGTGCAAATAAATCGCGCCTCCGACCCGCGCCCGCTAACTCAACGGCGCGCCAGCGCGGGCAAGAACAGTCGAGCAGCGCCCAGCTGTACGGAGGCCGTCGACCGCTCGATACGATCCTATCGATCCGCCATGGCTTTCTTGAACTGATTGATCCAGGCGACGCGATTCTGCGCGACGGTCTTCATATCATAGTTGATCAGCTTGATTTCTGAGATCGGCTTGAGGCCAGTCGCGTTGACGTCCGAGCGCACAGACCGACGTCCGATTTCGGACACCAGGAACTCCTGTATGGGTTTGGACAGCAACCAATCGATGAACACCTTGCCGTTTTCCGCGTTGGGCGATCCCTTCACCAGTGCGACGCCGTCCGCGACCGTGGATGTGCCGTCTTCGGGGTAGACGATCGCGACGTTGCCGCCGTTGCGCACATATTCGAGCGCGTTGTCCTCGAGCGTAATCCCGACGAGCGCTTCGCCATCATTGACAAAACGGCAGACTGCGCCCGAGCTGTCGGAGATCGCAAAATTCGTCAATATCCCCTTGTAGACGTCCCAGCCCTTGTCGCCATAGGCGAGCAGAACCGTCGCGAGTTGCTGGAAAGAAGAACCGGACGTATCCGCGCGCGCGGATGAGACTTTGCCTTTCCACCTGGCGTCGGCGAGGTCCTTCCACGTTTTGGGATAATCGGCGGGTTTGAGCAGCTTCGTGTTCACGGCGAAGACTGCGACGATGCCGGTATAGGGAAGCCATTCGGGGCTGACCTTGTAGGCCGGCAGCATCACCGCCGCGTCCCGGGGCTGATAGGCCGCGATGACATCCTTGTTGTCTTCGAGCGTCTCGCCGCCAATGCTCCAGATGACGTCGGCGCGCGGCGCGCCGGCTTCGGCCCGGATGCGCTTGATGATGTCGCCCGAACCCGCCTTGACGACATCGACCTTGATGCCGGTTTCCTTCTCGAAGCGCGGCTGCAAGGCGTTGACGATCGTGGTGTTGTGGGCGGTGTAGACCACCACCCGCTTTTCCTGCGCCGCCGCGCCGCCTGCAAACACAAGGGCGAGCCCCAGGGCTGCGAAGCCGATCCTCACGCCGAACCGCATCTTTGTTCCTCCACCCTTTTTGGCTCCGCCGCCATTGTGGCAGGAACCATAAGGCCTCATCAATAGCCGGCCAAGGATTCGCCGGGAGGGCGCGATTGTCGTCGCTTCAGATCAGGGGAGTGAAGAAGAGCTTCGGCGACGCGACCGTTCTTCAGGGCGTTGACCTCGATATCCGGTCGGGCGAGTTCTTCACGCTCCTTGGCCCAAGCGGCTGCGGCAAGACAACGCTGCTTCGCATCATCGCAGGCTTTCAGCGCCCTGACGCCGGCGAGGCGTCGCTCGACGGCGAACGCATCGACAGGAAGCCCGCCCACACGCGCGACATCGGTATGGTCTTCCAGGACTACGCTGTGTTCCCTCACCTGACGGTCGCCGGCAACATCGCGTTCGGCCTCAAGGCGCGGAAGCTTCCCAAGGCCGAGATCGAGGCTCGCGTGGCTGACGGTCTTCGGATGGTGCGGATGGACCGACTGGCCGAGCGGTTCCCTTCGGAATTATCCGGCGGGCAGCAGCAGCGCGTAGGCATCGCTCGCGCCATGGTGATCCGGCCCAAGCTTCTGCTGATGGACGAGCCGCTCTCCAATCTCGACGCGAAGCTGCGTCTCGAATTGCGCGAGGACATTCGAGATCTGCAGAAGAGCCTCGGCGTGACGACGATCTACGTCACCCACGATCAGGAGGAGGCGCTCGCCATTTCCGATCGCATCTGTGTGATGAATGCGGGGCGGATTGAGCAAGTCGGCGCTCCCTACGAGATTTATCGACGGCCCGTGAGGCGATTTGCGGCGTCCTTCGTCGGCGCCATGAACTTCATCCCGGCTTCAGGCGATGCATCGACCGCGTGGAAGCGGCGCCTCGCCGGCGGTGCTCTGAAGGCTTGCGCGGAGCTGGCGATCCGCCCGGAGGATGTCGTCATTCGCATGGATCGCACGAGCGCGAACGCTATTCATCTGAGCGGAAAGGTCTCCAAAGTCACTTTTCTTGGCCGCGAGGCGCACTACGCCATTGCGACCGATGCGGGAGAGATTATCGCGCAGGTTGCGGGGCCAACGCCCGATCTTATTTCGGTCGATGGACAGACCATCGAGGTCAGTCTCCCCTTCGACAGAATCATCGCCTTTGACGCACAAGGCGACGCGCTGCCCTCAGCGTTCGGCCGCTCATGAGGGCGCGCTTCGGCCGCATCGACATCTGGACCGGCGTCCTCGCGCTGGCCTGGGCGGTCATCATTCTGCTGCTGATCTGGCCGCTTTCGACGATCCTGTTCGCGAGCTTTCGCGACAACGACACGGGCGCATTTTCGCTCGGCAATTATGTCGATGTGTTCATGCTTCGATCCTATCGCCGGGCGATCGGCAACACGCTGCTGGTCGGGTTTGGCGGCATGGCGGGGTCGCTCATGCTCGGTGTCTCCCTAGCCTTTCTGGTGACTCGCTATCGCGTCCGGGGTCGCGCGCTCATCCAGACGCTTGCGGTGGTCGCGCTCGTTTCTCCGCCGTTCATCGGCGCCTATGCCTGGATCGTACTGTTCGGCGCCAACGGCGTCGCTCGCAACGCGCTGGCGTCTTTCGGCGTTTCGCTGCCATCCATATATGGCGCGACCGGCGTCATCCTGGTGTTCTCCTTCAAGTTTTTCCCGCATGTTTTCCTGATCGTGTCGGGCGCGCTCGCAGCGGTGAACCGCTCGGTGGAGGAAGCTGCGGAAAGCCTTGGCGTATCGCCAATGCGACGGCTCCTGACCATCACCTTGCCGCTCATCACGCCATCGATCTCCGCCGCCGCACTGCTCACCTTCGTGCTGTCGATTGCGGACTTCGGAACGCCGCGCCTGATCGGGCGTGATCTCAGCGTGCTCGCGACCGAGGCGTTCGTGCAATTCGGCAGCGAGATGGGCGGTAATCCTGGCATGGCGTCCACGCTCAGCCTTGTGCTCATCGCAATCTCGATGACGCTGGTTGCGCTGCAGCGCCGCGCAACACGCCGGAACGTCTATGCCGGCAACCTTCTCCGCCGTCCGGAGCCGAAGCCCGCGATTGGCTGGCGAGGCGTCGCGATGCACATTGCGGCCTATGCGATCGTACTGGTTGGCGCCACGCCGGCGATCACCGCCGTGATCTTCTCCTTCCGACGCACCAGCGGACCTGTGTTCCAGCCGGGCTTCAGCCTTCAAAGTTACGAGCGGGTCATCGCAACGGTGTCGACGCCAATCTGGAACACGCTTGTCTATTCTGCTGCATCGGTCATCACGATCGTCGTGATCGGCACGCTGATCGGCTATCTCGTCGCGCGCCGCCCGCAACCAGCCACCGCCGCGCTCGATGGCGTTCTGATGATCCCCTACGTCGTGCCGGGGGTCGTAATGGGCATCGCCTTCATCGCGCAGTTCAATGCGCCGCCAGTCGCCATCACGGGCACGGGACTGATCATTATTCTCGCGATTTTTATTCGCCGCCTGCCCTATTCCGTCAGATCGGTGGCGGCGGCGCTCAAGCAACTCAGCGCCAATCTGGAAGACGCTGCGATCAGCCTTGGCCTCTCGCCCGGCCGGGCCTTTCTCAAGGTCACCGCGCCGCTGATTGCGCCGGGCATCATGGCGGGAGCGCTCATGAGCCTCGTCACCGCCATGAACGAATTGTCCTCGTCATTGGTTCTCTATGTCGGCGGCACAGCGACAATGCCGGTCCGCATCTATCTGGCCGTGCTCGATGGAGAGTACGGACTTGCTTCAGCGCTCGCGAGCATTCTGTTGCTGCTGACCATGATGGCGGTTGGAGCAGCCTTCGCGCTCTCGGGCAGGCGCCGTGAGGTATTGCTTTAGAACTGCGCCAGCGACGCTACTTGGCAGCTCCGCACGATTCTCCGATGCGCGAAAGCAGCGATGCGCATTCGAGGGTGACGCAACACCGATTTACAGCCGGGCTTGAGGCAGATCTATCACGAGGCTTTGGCGCTTACGGACTGTCCGCTTCAAGCAGATCATTCATTTGCTCGAAGCTGCATCCGTAGAGTGCGTCAAACAGCTTCACCCCGGCCTCGTGCAACGTCATCGGCATATTGAAACGACGGCCAATACGAACGAGCGGCACGATTCCGAACGGAACATCCTCGATCACAAATCGGGTCTGCAGGCTTTTCGGCCCCGGCGGGCCGCCTCGCTGCCGATGCACTTCGGCCGCCATGGCGGCGAGACTTTCGCCGGGCGGAAACCCGAAAGTGAGCTGATAATGTCGCTCGACACTGCGAACCTCGACGCCGAACGCAGCGGCAAGCGCGAGCCGTTCGCGATCGAGCGCCTCGACCAGCCGCGCAACCGCCGGCGTGATGCCGTCATAATTCGCCCAGTTCTCGCCGCGCTCGATGCGCGTGAAGTTGCAGAGCGCGCTGGCGAGATGGATCGGCGGATTGAGATTGCCGAGCTGGATCGCCATCAAATCATCATGGAGTTTGAAGCGCTCTCCAAACAGCGCAACGCACATCGCGAGGCCGTTGGCGCCATCGCGCGGATTCGCTGCGGCCAGATCGATCTCACGGCGCACGCCGCCAATCTCGACCGAGCTTGGCGACGTCTTGCGGCCCATCAACGCCGTCGTGCCCCATGCGAGCACGGGCGTCTCGACATTTCGCTCCGCCAGACGCCGCGTCAGATAACGCGCCGCCATCGAGAGATGCGCGCTGATGATGATTGTCGCGCCAGCTCTGACGTGCGGAACGATGGCGTTGAAGACAGAGCGATAGCCGTATCCGGGAACAGCGACGATCAACGCATCCATGTCGGCGACAAAGGCGGGATCCGTCGCGACATCCGGCATGAAGCTTGCGCTGACTGCGCCTGTCGCTGTGAGCTGCTCGCCGGCGAGAAACGGCGCCACGCCGCGTCCGGACGGAGACCAGAGCCTTGGCTGATGTCCTGCTTCGCGCAGAAAGGCGGCGTAGCCAAACGCGACGCCGCCGGCGCCGAGAATGCCGACCTTCATGAGCGCGAAGGATCGAGACGCCGCGCAGCGTCTGGATCCAGTCCATAAATCTCGATGGCGGCGCGCGCGGAGATGCGGTCTTCGCGCAGGTCTTTCTCAACGCGGTCGCGGTCCCGTTTCACCGGATCGCCATAGCCGCCGCCGGACGCGCCGATCATCGCAAGCGATTGTCCGGGCTGAAGCACGCCCGCGCGCTTCACGAGCGGCCTCGCGCCTTCGCTCAGTTCAACCTTGCAGGTCTCGCCTGGATATCCGCCGAAGATTCCAAACGGTGGAATGACGCTGTTGGTGCCGCCCGCGGAAACGGTCGCGACATGATCGAGGATTCGCGTGCGCCGCCGCATCGCCATGCCACCGCGGAACGTTCCCGGCCCTCCGGAATCGCGCACCAGCTCATAGCATTCGACGCGGATCGGATGTTCAAGTTCAAGCGCCTCAACAGGAAGATTTGCGGTGTTAGTTGTGTGAACCTGCACGCCGTCGAGGCCGTCTCTGGCGGCGCGCGCGCCCATGCCGCCGCCATTCATGTCGTTATAGACATAGAAACGTCCCGTGCGCGGATGCATGCCGCTCGTCGTGACAAGTCCGCCGCCGGTGCAGGCCGCGCAGACCTTGTCCGGAATCGCGGGCGCGAGCGCGGCCAGAATCATGTCGACAAGGCGCTGCGCAATGTCGGTTCGGCTATAGACGGCGGCCGGCGCAACCGCATTGAGCACGCTGCCTTCCGGCGCGGCGACATGGATCGGCCGATAGAAGCCCGCATTCGGCGGCGTATCCGGATCGAGCAGCGTCTTCACGGCGAAATAGACCGTGGCGAGCAGCGCCGTGAAAACCATATTGATCGGCGCGCGCACCTGCGGCGGATTGCCGGCGAAGTCGAAGAAAATCTCGTCGCCCGCGACTCTCACCTCGACCTTGAGATGCAGAATGCTTTCGACAAGGTTCGAGTCGAAGTCGGTCTCGAAGCGATAGACGCCATCGGGAATGGCGCGGATGCCGGCGCGCGTCTTACGCTCGGCGTAACCCATGATCTCCTCGCTGGCCGCAGCGACGACGCCCTTGCCATACTTGCCGCAGAGCGCCTGAAAGCGCTGAACCCCGAGCCGGTTGGCGGCCATCTGGGCGCGAAAATCGTTGATGCGCTCGCGCGGCACCTGGCAGTTCAGAAGGACGAGCTGCATCACATCGTCCTGCAGCACGCCCTCGCGATAAAGCCGGATCGGAGGAATACGCAGGCCTTCCTGAAAGATATGCGCGTGACTGCGATCAACGAAGTCGGAATGATGGGCGAGATTCGCGACCCACGCGACAAGATCGCCTTCGACAAACACCGGCTCCATGAAGACGATGTCGTTGAGATGGGTGCCGCCGCCGGTATGGGCGTCGTTGCCGATGAACACGTCGCCCGGGCGGATGCCCGCGAGATCGTGATGCTTCAGGACATAGTCGGCGATGCCAAGCAGGGAGCCGAGATGGATCGGGATTCGCTCCGCTTGCGCGATCGTGCGGCCCTGCGGATCGAAGAGAGCCGTCGAGCAATCCTGCCGTTCCTTGATATTGGTCGAGAACGCCGCGCGGATCAGCGCCTTGCCCATCTCCTCGACGATCGTCGACAAGGCGCTGCCGATGACCTCCACTGTGACCGGATCGACGGCGCGCGATGCGCTCATATTCGTCATCTCAGCCCTCGATCAGGATGTTGAGATAGGGATCGATCATCGCCGTCTGGCCGACGAGCACGAATGTGGTTGAATCCATCTGCTCGATGATCGCAGGCCCGTGCAATTTGTGGCCAGGGCCGAGCTTCTCACGATCATAGACCGGACATTTCACGAAGCCGTCAGCGGCCGAGAGATAGACGTCGCGTTCGCCAATCTTCGCATCCGCGACCGAGCTCGTGGGGGCGGGCGCGCGCCTGAGTTCCGCCTTCGGCACGCGCCCCGTAAGCTCAAGCCGCAAGGTGGTGACCTGAATCGGCTCTTCGGACGCGACGTAGCCATACATCTGCTGGTGCACCGTCTCGAAATTCGTGCGGAGCGTTTCGAGCTGCGCCGCATCATCGGCTTCGGCGGGCCACGCCACCGTCAGCTCGTATCCCTGTCCGCCATAGCGCATATCGAGCGCCTTCACGACGCCACGGTCCGCCGACGCAATATGCTCCTGCTCGAACCACGCATCGGCGCGACGGTCGAGCTCGCGAAATCCGTTCGCCAGGGACGCAAGCGTGTCGGCCCGCAACGGCATGTAGCGGGTCAGCGAAATGTCTGTGCGAAGATCAGTCAGCAGCAGACCCAGCGCGCACATGATGCCGGGATATTTGGGAACGAGAACACGGGGAATGTCGAGTTCGCGCGCGAGCAGCGCCGCGTGAATCGGGCCCGCTCCGCCAAACGCCATCATCGTGAAATCGCGGGGATCATAACCACGCTCCACCGAGATGACGCGCACCGCCTTCGCCATGTTGGCGACCACGACGCGGATAATCCCTTCTGCCGCGGCCATCGGCGCTATGCCAAGATCGTCGGCGAGCCGCGCGATCGCCTCGCGCGATGCCGCAGCGTCGATCGGCATGCGGCCGCCAAGCAGATGCGTCTGGTTGAGAACGCCGAGCGCGACATTGGCGTCCGTCACCGTCGGCTGGCGATTGCCGCGGCCATAGCAGACGGGACCGGGATCGGCGCCCGCGCTCGCCGGCCCCACTTTCAGCAGGCCGTTATCCATGCGAGCGATCGAACCGCCGCCTGCGCCCACGGTGTGAATGCCGAGCATCGGCACTTTCAGCGGATAACCGTGAATGTCCGCGCTGTTCGCCATCTGCGGACGACCATTCTCGATCAGCGCGACGTCGCTCGACGTGCCGCCCATGTCGAAAGTGATGAGATGGCTGAAGTCTGCTGCGCGGCCGACGGCGAGCGCGCCCATGACGCCTGCCGCGGGACCTGACAGCACCGTGCGCACCGGCTCGCGCTGCGCCGAATCCGCCGAGATCACGCCGCCATTGCTTTGGGTGAGGTGCGGCGCGGGCTTCACACCGACATCCGCGAGACGCGGACGCAGACGCTCCAGATAGGATTTCATGATCGGGCCGAGATAGGCGTTCACCACTACGGTCGAGGTGCGCTCGAACTCGCGAAATTCGGGCGCGATGTCGTGCGAGACGCTCACGAACATGTCAGGACATTCCTCCGCGAAGATCTCGCGGATGCGCGCCTCGTGCGCGGGCGTGAGGAAGCTGAAGAGGAGGCTGACCGCGACCGCCTGGACGCCCTCCGCGCGCAGTTTTCGCGCCGCCTTGCGAACATCCTCCTCGTTGAGCGGTTCGAGAATCGAGCCATCGAACAGCACGCGCTCGCGCACCTCAAGCCTGAGATCGCGTGAAACGAGGATCGGCGGCTTCTCCGTCTGGAGATCGTAAAGTTCAGGTCGCGTCTGGCGCCTGATTTCCAGCACATCGCGAAAGCCCGCGGTCGTGACCAGGCCCGTCTTCGCGCCGCGGCCCTGAATGAGCGCATTGGTGCCGACAGTCGTGCCATGGCCAAAATGCACGACGCGCGCCGCATCCGCCTTTCCGCCGCCCGATGCGCGCAGCCACTCCTCGACGCCGCCCGCGATTCCAACAGAAGGATCGGCCGGCGTGCTGCTGACTTTCCAGACCTGGATCTGGCCCAGAGTCTCATCGAACACGCAGACATCCGTGAAAGTGCCGCCGGAATCGACGCCGATGCGCAGGCGGCGATCGCTGGACGGTGCTGACGATGACATCATGACTCCGAACTCGCAAAGGCGCGATGAGATCGCGCCTCAAATTGCCGGCCAGCAGGCTTTCACGCGCCCGCGCGGCCTGATCTCACCCGATGGTCACTTCGCGACAGAAAAATCGAACGCGCGCACCCAATCATCGCCACGCGCATGCCATTCGACCCGCCTGGAGACTCCGTAGGTGACCGGCTGGACATAGAGGAACACCATCGCCGCTTCGTCGCACATGCGCGCCGTCGCCTGCTTGTAGAGCGCCGCGCGCTTCGTCTTGTCCGTCGTCGCGCGCGCCTCGTCGAGCAGTTTTCCGAACGGCGCATCGTTCCAGTAATCATAGACATTGCCCGGCGCGCTGAGCGTCAGCAGCCCATCCGCGTCGAGCGTCGGCCACGCATAGGTGAGGAACGCCAGCTGCGCGAGATCGCGCGCGCGCGTCTGCTTCGTCATGAAGGCGCCGAAGTCCATCTCCGTGATCTTCACCTTCAGACCGAGCTCCTCGTAACTCGAGGCGATCGCCTGCACGACTTCGGAGCCGTTGAGATAGACCGCGACGGGAATCTCGAGCTCGATCGGCTGCTTCGGATCGATCCCCGACTGCTTGATCAGCGCCTTCGCCTTGTCCGGATCATAGGGATAGGCCTTGAGATCCGGGTTGAAGCCGAAATAGTCGCTCGTCAGGAGCTGACAGGGCGACACCGGCGCGCGGCCGCCGAAGATCGCGCTGACGATGCCTTCTTTGTCGACGCCATAGTTGAGCGCCTGACGCAGCGCCTTGTTCTCGATCGGCTTCTTGTTGAGGTTGAGCTTCAGGAACGCCGTACGCGTGCTCTGCACGGAATCGGCGCGCGCGGCGCCGGCCTTGTTAATGCGGTCGATCTCGGAAACGGGAATGCCGCCGATCAGATCGACCTCTTTCGCATTGAGCGCCGCGATGCGGCTTGAAACCTCCGGAATGATGCGGAAATTGACTTTCGCAAAGGCCGGCTTTGCGCCGGCGAAATTGGGGTTGGGTTCAAGCGTCACATGATCGCCGGGAACATTCTCTGCGATCTTGTAAGGCCCGCCCGCCATGGTCGAACGCGCAGGATCATTCGACGCAGCCCATTGCGGCGGGAGAAGCAGAAACATCGAGAGCTGATCGGCAAGCGCGGGATAGGGCGACGTCGTCACGATATCAACAGTCGCTTCATCGACGACATTGACCGTCTTGACCGAGCCGAACCACGCCTTGATGCGCGCGCCGACCTTGGGATCGAGCACGCGATCGATGTTCCATTTCACGGCTGCGGCGTCGAGCTTTTCGCCATTCTCGAATTTCAGGCCCGGCTTCAGCTTGAATCGCCAGGTGGTATCATCGACCGGTTCCCAGGAGACGGCGGCGTCGGGCTTGAGCTTGAGATCGGCGCCGCGCGTGAGCAGGCCGGGATAGATGTGGCTGAGCACGCTGAGATCGGTGCCGACGGTCGCCGTCATGTGGGGGTCAAGCGTCGTCAGCGCGGTCGGAAGCGCGATCGTCAATGTATTCGACGATTGCGCCAAAGCTGCGTTTATCGGCGCGAAGGCCAGAAGGACGGCGGCCGTCCGCGCGAGATTGCCAGATTTCATCGCATTCCCCTTCCCTCATTCGACTGCATCAGAATTTTCGTCACGCGGCGCGACGCCTGATGAAGTCCCTGATCCGCGCGAGCACCAATTCGTTCTTCTCGATATGGACGGGATGATTGGCGCCTTCGATGACGTCGAGCTCCGATCCCGGAATTCCCGCCGCGATCACCTGCGACTGCTGGACCGGGCAAATCCAGTCGTTGGCTCCCACGACGATGTAGGTCGGGACCTTGATTGTCGGCAGCGCGGCGCGAACATCATAATATTTGTCGTGCTGGAAAAGCTCGCGATGGGTCTCAGCATGGATATGCAGCTCGCGCGTCGCGAGAAGCGCCGCATCCGGATCGAACTCCTCGAAATAGAGCGGCTGGCACGCGAGCCAGATCAGTCTCAGCTCGATGTCGTCTTCGCAGCCGTCAACAATCAGCTTGCGCACCATCGCTTCCGAGGCGCTCGGGGCCTGCGGCAATCGCTGCCTGAGATGCGCGAACACATCGTCCTGCATATGATAACTGGGCGCCGTGCCGCGCAGAATCAGGTGCGACAGGCCGGCCTGATAGCGGGCGGCGTAGGTGAGCGCGATCATGCCGCCGAACGACCCGCCGATCAGGATGATCTTCTTTCCGCCGCAGACTTCGAGACGGAAGGCCTCGAGATCGTCGGCGAACTGGGCGAAGGTGAAGGGCGGCGTGAGACTCGTCAGACCGCAGCCGCGCTGATCATAGGCGAGAACGCGATAGGCGTCGGCAAGTGGCAGAAAGGCCTGGAAATCGCGACGATGATCGCCGATGCCGCGCCCGCCATGCAGGACGACGATGGCGTGTTCGTGTTCGTCGCCCGCCGAGTTATAGACGAAGTCCGCGCCGTTGAGCCTGACCTTCTTCATCGCGCCGCTCGCTGTTTCAATCCGCTCTGGGCTCGCCCAGCGTATGCATCAGCCGGTTCGCCCAGCCGAAGATGCTCGACGCCAGAATGAGATCGATGATGTCGCCCTCGCCGAGACCCTGGTCGCGCAGCGCGCGCACATGCTCGGCGCGAACGGCCGAGGGCGTCTGCGACAGAGCGGCGGCGAAGTCGAAGATCGCCTGCGAATATTCATCGAGTTCGGGATGTTCGCCGCCATCGAATATCGCAGCGATGACGTCTTCCCGTTTCGTGAGCTGGATATAGCGCGCAGCGTGGACCGAGACGCAATAGACGCATCGATTGACGACCGATGCGGCCACGGCGCCAAGCTCGCGCTCGCCGGGCGGCAGGCCCTCCTTGCCATACATGATGGCGTTGAAGAGCGGCGAGCGCACGGCAAGCGATTCCGGATCATGGGCGAGCGTCAGCACGTAATCCGAAATCTTCTTGTTCGACGGCGTCACTTTCATGGCGTCGCGCTGTTCGGCAGTGGCTTCTTCGAGCCGCACCGGCGCGACATAAGGAACCCAGCGCAGCGGCCGCGCGGTGAATTCGTGGACGGCGCCGCTCATGCCGCCCCCTGCAACGCGCGCAGGCCGGCGATCACGCGCGCCTGATAGTTCACGAAGGCCGCGAGTTCGGAGAGCCGGACGATATCGGGCTCGGAAACGCCAGCGTCGCGCAACGCATCGATCGAGGCGCGCGTCGCATCTCGCGGCGCGAGCGTCAGAAGATCGGCATGCCTCGCGATCGCGGCCGCGCGGGCCTCCGCCGGAAGACGCCGGGGATCGCGCAGGTCGGCGACCGCCTCAGGGGCGGCCTCGCCCAGCAGGCTGGCGTAGTGGGCGGCGAGGCGCGCATCGCCGTGATGGCGCGCCATCCGCTCCGCCACGGCGGCGCGCTCGAGATAGGAGAGGCCGCCGGGATCGCACGGCCGCAGAACCGCATCGTGAGCGCGCTGGCTCATGTCTATGATCGCTGCGCGGCCGACGAGAGCCTCTCCCAGCGGCGTGCCCGCCGCGGTTTCGGCAAGGGATTCAATGATCGTGGCGGCGGCCAAGGGTTGCTCCCGGCGTCAGACGCGATAAGACTTGCATGATGCATTTTTGGCATCAAGATGCATTCATTCTACAGATCAATAATAATGCAGAACGATATTCCAAAGGCGCCGGGAGCTGTGTTTTTATGCTTGTGAGGCATAAAAACCCCTCTATGATCCGTTTTATGTATGCAGATCGGCTCGATCTCCGGCAGCTCGACGCGTTCGCGGCGGTGATGTCCGCGGGCTCGATCACGGGCGCGGCCCGCATGCTTGGCCGTTCGCAGCCCGCGGTCACAAGGCTGATCCAGGACCTTGAGGGCAAGTTGGGCTACGCCGTTTTGCGGCGCAGCGGCCCGCGCATCGCCCCGACGGAACGGGGCGTCCTCTTCTACGAGGAGGTCGAACGGCTGCTGCAGAGCTTCCGACACGCCAGCGAATGCGCCCGCGCGATCGGCCAGACCGCTGTGCGCCCGGTCGAGATCGCGGCCACGCCGGCGCTGTCGGTCAGCCTGGTGCCGGCCGCGCTCGCGGCCATCGATGCGTCGCTTCTGCCGGCGCGCATTCATGTGAGCGCTGTCGCCGCCGAGCGCGTCGTGCAGGACGTGGTGTCGCGCACTGCCGATTTCGGGCTCGCGACGCTGCCTTTCGAGGAATCCGGTATCGATGTTCACTGGGTCGCCGAGGCGCCCTGCGTTGCGGTGATGCGCGCCGACGATCAACTCGCATCGAAATCAATCGTGAGCCTGCGCGATCTGCGCGAGCGTCGCGTGCTCACTCTGGCAAGTAGGTTACGCCAACGCATCAACGATGTGCTGGCGCGCGCGCGCATCGAAGCGCCGGCGATCATCGAGACGAACGCCTCGTCCGCCGCGCTCGCCATGGCGCGCGAGGGTCTCGGCGTCGCCATCGTCGAACCCGCGACCGCGCATGGGCTGCCCCTCGAAGGGCTGACGATCCGGCCGCTGGATACGCTGATCCCGTTTCTCGTCGGCGCGTTTTCGCCTGCGGGAAAGCCGCTGTCGCCGACGCTCATCGCCTTCAACGACGCGCTGCTTGCAAAGGCGCAGACATTGCTGCCGGGCTTCAAGCTGCGCGCCGGCGCGAGCACGCGGGACGACGCGGCCATGACGCGAGCGAGCGCATGAACGCGTCCTCGCCTCAGGGACTCGCGGCGCTGGAGGCGCGCCTGCAGCAGGATCTGGAATGGCTGGAGCTGCCGTCCAAATCCTGGATTCCCCCGCGCTTCGTCGGCGAGCGCCGAGTGCGCGATGTCGTCATCATGGGCGCAGGCATGGCTGGCCTCGTCGCGTCAGGCATGCTCAAGCGTCTGGGCGTCGACAATCATATCCTCTTCGACGCCGCGCCCGCGGGCCGCGAGGGGCCTTGGGTGACATTCGCCCGCATGCGCAATTTGCGCTCGCCGAAGCAGCTCACCGGACCTGCGATGGGATTGCCGGCGCTCACCTTCCGCGCGTTCTACGAGGCTCAATTTGGCCGTGAAGCATGGAACGCGCTCGGCAAAATCCCGCGCCCGCTCTGGATGGATTATCTCATCTGGTATCGGAAGGTTCTGGCGCTCCCCGTGCAGAACGACACGTTCGTCTCCGATGTCGCAGATGCAGGCGACGGGCTTCTTTCTCTCTCCGTCACTCGCGCCGGCGTCGCGGAGACTGAATATGCGCGCAGGCTCGTTCTCGCGACCGGCCGCGATGGGCTCGGCGGGCCATACCTTCCTGAAATCGCCTATCGCATCGACCCTCAATTCCGCGCGCACTCCGCCGACGACATCGACTTCGCTGCGCTGAAGGGACGACGCGTGGCGGTGATCGGCGCCGGCGCATCTTCGATGGACAACGCCGCGACCGCATTGGAAGCCGGCGCCGCGCGCATGGACCTCTTCATTCGTCGCAGCGACATTCCCCGCATCAACAAGATGACGGGCATCGGCAGCCAGGGCGTCGTGCATGGATTCGCAGGCCTGCCCGACGAGTGGAAGTGGCGCTTCCTCGATTACGCCATGCGCGAGCAGACGCCGCCGCCGCGCGACAGCACGCTGCGCGTCTCGCAGCACGCCAGCGCGCATTTTCACCTTTCGAGTCCGATCATGGATCTCTCGCAGGACGGCGACCATGTCGTGATCGAAACGCCGAAGGGGCGATATCCCGTCGACTTCGTGGTTTTCGGCACAGGCTTCAAGGTCGATCTGGCGAGCCGGCCGGAACTCGCCGCCTTCGCGCCGCATATCCGTCTCTGGAGCGACGGCTCCATTCCCGAGGGCGTCAATCCCAATGCTGAACTCGCGGGATCGCCTTATCTCGGCGAGAGCTTCGAATTTCAGGAGAAGACGCCAGGCGCCTGCCCCGCGCTCGGATCGATCTACTGCTTCAATTTCCCCGCGACGCTCAGTCACGGCAAGCTGACCGGCGATATCCCTGCGATTAGCGAAGGCGCGGACCGCCTCGCCCGCGGCCTTACGCGCAGTCTCTTCGTCGAGGACCGCGCTGCGCATTACGCCAACCTCGAAGCCTTCGCGACGCCGGAACTTCTCGGCGATGAGTGGGCCGATGCTGACGCGCCCGATCTGATGGACGCCGCGTGACGCGATGATGATCGCACGGGCCGCGCAGCGCGTCGGGAGCGGATCGTGATCCGCTATGTGCTGGCGCGTTTCGCGGAAGCGCTGATTTCGGTCTGGGGCGTCGTGACGATCGTGTTCTTCGTGACGCGACTTGTCGGCGATCCCGTCGCGCTTCTGGTTCCGGTCGGCGCGAGCGCGCAGCAGATGGACGAACTCAGCGCCGCGCTTGGCCTCAACCAACCGATGTGGCGGCAATATCTCACTTTCACCGTCCATGTGCTGACCGGCGATTTCGGCCGTTCTTTTCAATTCGGCAGGCCGGCGGCCGAGGTGGTGCTGGAAAGAATGCCCGCGACCATTCAGCTCGCTGCCGCGGCGATCGCGCTGGGCGTGATCATCGGCGGCGGCGCGGGCGCGATCGCGGCTCTGAAGCGCGGCACGCTGGCGGAGCTCGCGGTGATGACGCTCGCGCTGCTCGGACAAGCAACGCCGGTCTTCTGGCTCGGCATCATGCTCATCCTGTTCTTCGCCGTCGATCTCGGCTGGCTGCCCACCGGCGGCTACGGCGCGCTCGGGCATCTCGTTCTCCCCGCCGTGACGCTTGCGGTGTTCGTCAGCGCCTCGATCGCGCGCCTGCTCCGGTCGAGCATGCTCGACGTGCTGAAAGAGGATTATGTGCGCACCGCGCGCTCGAAAGGCCTGATGCCGACGACCATCTTCGTCTGGCATGTGGTGCGCAACGCGCTCATTCCCGTGCTCACCATGATCGGCATCCTGGTCGGCGAACTGCTTGGCGGCTCCGTCGTGACCGAGACGGTTTTCGCCTGGCCGGGCGTCGGGCGGCTGATCGTGCAGGCGATCGAGACGAAGGATTTCCCCGTCATTCAGACCGGCGTCGCGCTCGTTGCGATCATCTATGTCGCAACAAACTTCATCGTCGATCTCTTGTACGCCGTGGTCGATCCCCGCATCCGGGCACGAAGATGATCGTGCGCAACGCCCTTCGCGCCCTCCTGAACAGCCGCGCCGGCCTCTTCGGATTCGCATTGATCGTCGTCCTCGTGGCGCTCGCGCTGCTGGCGCCTGCGCTTGGTCTGCCCGATCCCGTGCGCAGCAATCTGCGCGCGCGCATGCTGGCGCCGACATGGACGGGCCTGTTCGCGCCCGGCCCCCATCCACTCGGCACGGATCAGGTTGGCCGCGACATCCTGAGCCGCATCATTTATGGCAGCCGCATCACGCTGATGGTCGCGGGCTGCGCCGTTATTCTCGGCGGAATCGTCGGCGTGTTTCTCGGCATCGTGGCGGGCTATCGCGGCGGAATCACCGATCGCATCCTGATGCGGCTTGTCGACATCCAGCTTGCGATTCCGCTGATGCTGCTTGCGCTTCTCGTCGTGGCGGCGCTTGGCCCGAGCCTCACCAATCTCATCGTCGTACTCGCGGTCACAAGCTGGATCCGCTACGCCCGCATCGTGCGCGGTCAGGTGCTGACATTGCGCGAACGCGAATTCGTGCAATCCGCGCGCGCCGTTGGCGCGAGCACGATGCGCATCATGATGCGCCACATCCTTCCCAACGTGATGACGCCGGCGCTGGTCGTCGCGACGCTCGAGCTCGCGCGCGTCATCATCATGGACGCCGCGCTGAGCTTCCTCGGCCTTGGCGTGCAGCCGCCCGCCGCGAGCTGGGGGCGCATGCTCGCCGAAGGCCGCGTCTACATCTCGACGGGCTGGTGGATCGTCACATTTCCCGGTCTCGCGATCGTGCTGACGGTGCTCAGCGTCAATCTGTTCGGAGACTGGCTCCGCGACATATTCGATCCAAAGATGAGGACCTGATCATGGCCGCTGCTCAAGGAGCCCGTCAGACCCGACTTCGCCAGAAGATGATCGACGCCCGCGTCGATATCATCGTCGCGTTCAAGCCCGAGAACAGTTTCTATCTCAGCGGCTTCAATCCGATCATCTACAGCCATCCGGTGATCGCGCTGTTTCCTCGCGATGGATCGGACGCTCTTCTTGTCCATGCGCTGCGCGACGATCACGCGCGCGCCTCGACGCACATCCGCGACGTCAGGCTTTACGGCGCCTGGTCGACGAAGGTCACGATGGGGCCAAGCTGGCTCGCCGCGCTGAAGGCGATGCTGGAAGAGCGCGGGCTGGCGACATCCACGATCGGGCTTGAGCTCGACTTCGTCTCAGTCGCCCGCTTCGCCGAGATCAAGGAGGCTTTGCCGGCGGCGATATTCCGCGACGTCTCCGATCTCATCATGGAGGCGCGCACGATCAAGGACGATATCGAGATCGCCCATGCGCGCGCCGCGGCGAAGATCGCGGACATCGGCATGGATGCGGCGATCGCCGAATTGCGGAGGGGCGGCAGCGAACGCGATATCTCTCTCGCCGCCATGGCGGCGATGGATCGCTATTGGGCGGACAATTTTCCGGACAAGGAGGTCAGCGATTTCGGCAGCCTCGAGGGCGGCGTGCAGAACGGACTTTGCTGTTGGGCGCTCGCCGGCGAGCGCATGTTCATGAATTGCGACAACCCGACCAACCGCAAGCCAGCGCCGGGCGAAACCGTCAGCATCCTGATCTGGACCGTCATCGAAGGCATTCATGGCGAGAATGAACGCACTGTGATGGTCGGCGATGTCGCGCCCGAAAAGGAGCGCGCCCTGCAATCGATTCTCGAAATCCGCGGAGACGTCATCGCCGCGATCAAGCCCGGCGCGCGCTATTGCGACCTCTATGAGGTGACGAAACGCGGCCTCGAGGCGCGCGGCTACGGCAAATATCTTCCCGGACGCATTGGCCATGGCATCGGTTTGGGCGCGCATGAGCATCCCTCGATCGACGCGAAGACCGAGATTCCGCTGCTGCCCGGCATGATCATCACCATCGAGCCGAATATCCGCATTCCCGGCGAAGTCGCGACGCAAATCTCCGACACCGTTCTCGTCACGGAGACCGGATGCGAATCTCTCACCCGTTCGGTCGGCGGATTGATCCGGGCCTGACGTGATGGCGCCGCTGCTTCAGGTCCGGAATCTGAGCGTCGCGTTCGACACGCCCGCGGGCGTTGTGCATGCGGTTAACGACGTCTCTTACGATCTTGAAGCAGGCGAAACGCTGGGCGTGGTCGGCGAATCCGGCTCGGGAAAGAGCGTGCATGTGCTCGCGATGATCGGGCTCATCCCGAAGCCGCCGGGTCGCATCGTCTCGGGCGAGGTGCTGTTCGAAGGTCAGGACCTGCTCAGGACGTCCGAGCAAAATCTGCGCGATCTGCGCGGCGGCAAGATCGGCTTCGTCTTTCAGGACCCGATGACGTCGCTCAATCCCGTGCTGACCGTGGAGCGTCAGATTGTCGAAATCCTGATGCGCCATCAGGGAATCGACGCCAAAGCAGCGCGACGGCGCGCGGTCGAGCTGCTCGAAATCGTGCGCATTCCCGACGCCAGCCGGCGCGTCCGGCAATATCCGCACCAGTTTTCCGGCGGAATGCGTCAACGCGTGATGATCGCGATCGGCGTCGCCTGCAATCCGCGGCTGCTGATCGCTGATGAGGCGACGACCGCGCTCGACGTCACCGTGCAGGCGCAGATCATCGACATGATGAAAGACCTGAAGGCGCGTTTCAATTCAACGATCATCTGGATCACTCACGATATGGGCGTGGTGGCGGGGATCGCCGATACGGTTCAGGTGATGTATGCCGGCCGCATCATGGAGCGTGGGCCGGTGGACTCCATCTTTGAGGATCCGCGCAACGCCTACACCTGGAGCCTTCTGCAATCGCTGCCGTCCGCCGAGCGACGCGCGGCGGGCAGGCTCTACCAGATCGCCGGCGAGCCACCTGATCTCTATCGCGTCGCCGATGGCGATCCATTCGCGCCGCGCAATCCGTTCGCCACGTCCCGCTGCTTCAAGGAGAGGCCGCCTCTTCAACCTGTCGCAGGCGGGCGCGCCGATCATCTCGCGGCTGCATGGTATGATCTGCCTGCAGCTCTCGCGGCGCAGCGGACGGGCGCGCCATGACGATAGACGCGCCTCTCCTCGACGTGCGCAACCTGACCAAGGTCTACGGCTCAGGCGGCATTTTCTCTTTTGCAGGCGGACATCCGACACGCGCTGTCGACAACGTCTCCTTTGCAATTTCACACCGCGAGATTCTCGGACTCGTCGGCGAATCCGGCTCCGGCAAGAGCACAACAGGACGCCTCGTCCTGAGGTTGGAAGAACCGACCGCCGGCGAAGTGCGCTTTGACGGCTCGCCTATCACCGGCCTCTCATCCTCAGCGATGAAGCCGTTCCGCCGCGACATGCAGGTGGTCTTCCAGGACCCCTACGCCGCGCTCAACCCGCGCATGACCGCGGGCGATTTCGTCGCCGAGCCTTTCATCGTGCATGGAATCGAGAACTCGCGCGCGCAACGCGCCGAAAAGGTCGCCGGGCTTTTCAAGCAGGTCGGGCTCGATCCCCGCTTCATGTCGCGCTATCCGCACGAATTCTCCGGCGGACAGCGCCAGCGCATCAACATCGCGCGGGCCATCGCGCTGCGCCCAAGGCTGATCGTCGCGGACGAGCCGATCACTGCGCTCGATGTCTCGATCCAGGCGCAGATCGTCAATCTGTTCCAAGATCTCCAGCGCGAACTCGGCGTCGCCTATCTCTTCATTGCGCACGACCTCTCCATGGTGCGTTATCTCTGTCATCGCGTCGCCGTGATGCTTCGCGGCCGCATCGTCGAGATCGGACCGACGGAAGCGATCTTCGAAAATCCACAGCACGCCTACACGCGCTCGCTGTTGTCATCGATTCCGATCCCCAACCCGCGCATCGAGCGGGCGCGTCGACCGATCGCGTTCGACTATGAGCGGGAGAAGCCGGTGCCCGGAGCAGAGTTGCGCGAGGTTGGGCCCGGCCACGCCGTTCTCGTCTGACGGCGTAGCCATTCCGTTGCGCAACGGATGAACCGGACAGGGGAGCCTGACAGCGTCGCTATCACCCCTTCGAAGAACCAAACGCAGCAGCGTGAAGCCTGTTATTTCATCGCCACGGCGTGCCGTCTTGTCGATGTTGACCGATGCCCGCTAGAGTCTTTGGAGAACAGGGCTGCTCAACGATGAATATCGACATCAACGCCGACCTTGGCGAAAGTTTCGGACCGTGGATCATGGGCGACGATGCGGCGATGATGGACGTCATCACCACAGCGAACGTCGCCTGCGGCTTTCATGCCGGCGATCCCTCGATCATGCGCAAGACGGTCGAGATCGCGCGCGCGAAGAGTGTCGCGGTCGGCGCCCATCCCGGCTTCGCCGATCTCGCCGGCTTCGGCCGCAGGCGCCTGCCGGGCATGAGCGCCGCCGAGGTCGAAACCATGACCGCCTACCAGATCGGCGCTTTGCAGGCGATCGCAACGCTCGCCGGCCATCCGATCACGCATGTGAAGACCCATGGCGCGCTCGGAAACATCTGCGCCGAAGATGAATCCTGGGCGCTCGCCATCGGCCGCGCGATCAAGGCCGCCGATCCCAATTTGCTCTTCCTCGTCATGCCCGGCATGCAGACGGAACGCGCGGCGGACAAGCTCGGCCTCACCAGCTTCCGCGAGATCTACGCCGATCGCACCTATGACGACAGCTTCAACCTGACCGATCGCGCGAAGCCGGGCGCTGTCATCCATGATCCCGATCGCGCGGCCGAGCATGTGCTGCGCATGCTGAACGAGCGCGCATTGATCTCGACGAGCGGCAAGCGGCTTGAGGTTGGCATCGACTCGATCTGCGTGCATGGCGATAATCCCGCCTCCGTCTCGCTGGCGCGCCTGCTGCGCGCGAAGCTGGAGTCGCAGGGACTGACCGTGACGCCGTTCCAGCGAGCTTAATCGAGCCAGCGCGGCTTGAAGGCGTTGACGACGCTGTCGAAGAAGTTCGCGGCGAAGAGCATGTTCTTCGCGGGTTGACCAGGCTGCGCAAGAGAGGCGCGCGCGTCGATTTGCTGGCGCTCCTGTTTCGCTGCTGCGACAGCTCTATCGCGCGTCGCGAAACGGAAACGCACGGCCGGCGCAACCGACGCGGACATCGCCAGCAGTTGCGTAAACAGAGGAACCCGCAGAAGTTGCGGAGGCGCATCATTCGGGAGTTCGCCAGATTGGCTACCGCAAAGAAGGGAAACATGGAGCGCCGCCCTCCGTCGCTGGAAGCGCGCATCTATGCCGTCTATTCGACGCTCTCCCCTGCCGAGAAGCGTCTGGCGGACATATTGCTGCAGCATCAGATGGAATTGCCGAGCTACACCGCCGGCGAACTCGCCGACAAGGCTCGAGTATCCAAGGCGACGGCCGCCCGCCTCATTCGATCGTTGGGGTATACGAGCTATCCCGACGCCAAGCGGCGGATTCGCTCAGATCAGCATTGGGGCTCTCCCCGCGCCGGACTTGAAGATCCGGATCAGGCGCCGTCGGGCGCTTCATTCGGCAAATTGGTGCAGGTCGACCTCGACAACATCCGCACGACCGCTGAGAGCATCTCTGAAAAAACATTGGCGGATATCACCACCGCTCTCGCATCGTCACGACGCATCTGGATTATGGGGCTGCGCAGCGGCTATGGGCTGGCGCATCACGCGGCGCATTATTTCAGCCTGATCAAGCGGGACGTGCAGGTTCTGCCGAGCGGCGGCGCCACCCATTCGCACGACATCGCCTCAATTGCGAAAGGCGACGCGCTTCTCGTTATCGCATTCCGTCGCCGCCCACGTCTGTTGCCGGCAATCCTGACCGAGGCCCGCGCCGCCGGCGCGACCACGATCCTGATCACCGATCTGAGCGCCGCGGCGAGCGCCAAAGCGTCCGAATATGTATTGCGCTGCCGGTGTCAGTCGCCGTCGCCATTCAATTCCTTTTCCGCAGCGGTGTCGATCATCAACTATCTCGCCTGGAGCGTGACGACATTGCTGGGCGACGAAAGCCTCGCGCAATTCCGCAAAATCGATCGATTGGTGAAGCTTCTGGACGATGTTTCAACGCCGGGCGAACCGAGCGACAAGGCTTCGCGCTTCAGATCGCAGCGAAAGCAGCAGTCGGCCTGACGTCGATCAAGCTGTCATACGCGATCGGCCGCTCGGTGAGATGACCGTCGCAAATTCCCTTTTGCCAGCGATCATAGGCCGCCTTGTCGATGCGAGGCGTAGTCCACATTCCATGCCGTCGATATTCATCCGCAAGCCGGACAAGCAGATCGGGTTCAAAGCGGGGAAAAGTTTCTGCAAGGAAGCCGCGGTATTGCGCAGCTTCGCGGTCGAGAATCCAGTTCATGCCGCGACCCAGAGCGCGCGCGAACCGCGTCTGAACGTCAAGCCGCCGCTCGTCAGCTGTGCCCTCTGCATAATATACGCTCCAGGGAATGTCGCCGCCAACGACCGCGAGCGGAGCAACGACGCGCCCTCCACCCGCTGCTTCAAGCGCGAGCGCTGACGGATAGTCGATCACGAGATAGTCGCCCATCCCGCCGGCGAAAACACGCGAGAGCAGCGCGCCGTCGAGATCTTGCACATAGCCGACCGACTGCGGATCAGTCCCGTGCTCTCGCAGCAGCATCTTGACGAACAGCCCGACGCTGGCGCCGTTGCTGCCCTTCATGGAAATGACTTTTCCCGACAATTTCCCCCACTCGAATTCTTCAGGGCTTTCGCGGCCGACAATCGCCAAAGGCGCCCGCGCGGCGACCTGCGCGAAAGGCGCGTAAGTCGCGCCGCGTCCGAAATGCATTGAAGGGACCCAGATTCCCCCAAGCACCGCATCGGCCTTCCCGGAGCCCAGCTCGTCGAGAACGAGATCCCATGGCTTTGGCACTGTAACCGAAATCTCGAGCCCTTCATCGCGAAAGAAGCCCTGCCAGCTCGCAACATACTCCGGCAGATAGTTCAGGCTGTGACCTGTGGCGGACACATGAAAAGATTGCATTGGGCCCTCCGCGAAGGCGTTGCGTCAGCGGTTGTTAACGGCGTCCGGAAGCCGCGCGCCGGTGGTTGAATCGAACCAGACGACATCCTCCGCCGCGTAGTCGAGCGCGCAGCGCGCATCGACCGCGATTTTCGGATTTCCAGGGAAGCGCGCGAACACCAGATCGTGCTCAAGCAAACGCGATTCGTCGTTTCCTTCTGCAGAGAGGAGTCGGCAGCCGACGACCGTCTCGGCGCCCAGTCGTTCAACAACTGCAACTTGAGCCGGGATCAGACCGTCGCCATCAAGCCGGAGGCGAAATTTTTCCGGCCTGATTCCAAGAATCAACCGGCCTCCGGGCGGAACGGCGCCGGGATGGCGCCAGCCAAGCGCGTCCGACACGACAAGACACTCGCCGTCATGCGTCACGGTCACGAGATTCATCGGCGGCGAACCGACGAATCGCGCGACGAAGGTGTTGGCGGGATTCTCGTAGACGCCCTCGGGCGTATCGATTTGCTGCACCTCGCCCTTGTCCATGACGATGATGCGCGTGGCCATTGTCATGGCCTCCACCTGGTCATGTGTCACATAGATAAACGTCTTGCCGACCTTGTGATGAAGAGCCGAAATCTCCGTCCGGGTCTGCGTGCGCAGCTTGGCGTCCAGATTTGAAAGCGGTTCGTCGAGAAGATAGAGGGAGGGATTGCGAACAAGCGCCCTCGCCAGCGCCACTCGCTGTCGCTGGCCGCCGGAAAGGCTTGCGGGGCGGCGATCGAGCAACGGCTCCAGTTCAAGCTGCCGCGCGATGCGTTCGGTGCGTTCCGCAATGTCCGGACTCTTCATCATCCGTCTGCGCATGATCGCATTTACGATCGGGATGTGATGCCATGCCTTGAAAGCGTCCATGATCAGCGGAAACGCGATGTTTCCGCGCACGGTCATATGGGGATAGAGCGCGTAGGTCTGGAAGACAAAGGCGACGCCGCGACGGCGAGGCTCCCAGCTATTGGCCCGATCCTCACCGAAGAGAAGGTCGCCGGACGTGATGTCGCTGATGCCCGCGATCATCCGCAGCAAGGTTGACTTTCCACAACCTGAAGGGCCGAGGAGCACCAGAAATTCGCCGTCATGGATCGTTGCATTGAAAGCCTTGATGACGATATTGTCGCCAAACGCTTTGGAGACGTTCTTGAACGTCAAATCGGGCATCGTTTAACCCTTAACAGCGCCGGCGGTCAGGCCGGCGACGATCTTGCGTTGGACGAGCAGGAAAAACACGATCGCGGGAACGCTGAAGACGAGCGCAGCGCCCATCACCGCCGACATTGGCGTCTCATACTGCCCAATAAAAGATGCGAGCCCGACGCTGGCTGGCCATAGCGAACGATCACGCAGGAAGATCGAGGCGAACAGAAACTCATTCCAGCCGGCGAAGAAGGCGATGACCGCAGCGGCGGCGATGCTCGGCATGACCAGCGGCAGGATAATCATGGTGAGAACGCCGATACGCGGGCAATTGTCGATAAGCGCCGACTCCTCGATCTCGTAGGGAACCGCATCCATGGCGCTCTTGAGAATGAAAGCCGCCACCGGCAGCGAAAAGCCTACATTGGCAAGCACGAGACCGAGCAGATTGTTGAGCAACCCCATCGCGATAAACATCGCGTAAAGCGGCACCAGAATGAGCGCTTCAGGCACGACCTGCGTCATGAACAGGAGGAAACCGACAACGCCGCGCCCACGAAATTTGAACCGGCTGAGCGCATAGCCCGCAAGCGAGCCCAGCGCGAGACTGAGCACAGTCACGCCGATGGCGATGACGATCGTGTTCATCAACCATCGTCCCAATGGCAGCGCCAGCAACTCGCTGGCGAGCGCAGGGAGATTCTGAATCTGCAGCCAGGGAACCTGCCCGGTGCTGTAAAGCTCGGAATTGACTGACAGCGCCGTGCTCGCCATCCAGTAGATCGGAAAGCCGGCAAAGGCCACGAGGGCTGCGATCAGCAGACCGCGCACAAGCGCGAGTGTGATTTTCATCGGCGTGATCATCGCGCCATCCATTGCGCGCGCTTGCGTTCGACGATGAAATGAACAGCGGCGACGAGAAGAGCGAGGACAAGCCCGATGACGCCATAAGCGCTCGCCATGCCAAGCTCGTAATTCTCAAACGCCGTCTGCCTGATTTTCACAACGAGCGTGCTTGTGCTGCCGAGCGGGCCGCCGCCGGTCAGGAGATAGATGATGTCAAAGCGGCGGATGGCCCAGACCGCGGTGAGCAAGGAGACGAGTTGCACCGAAGGCAGGATGTGCGGCAGCGTGACATTCCGGAACACATTGAGCCTGTCAGCGCCATCGATCCGCGCCGCCTCCTTTACTTCTTCCGGCGTCGACTGCAGCGCAGCAAGGATGACGAGCATCACGAATGGCGCTGTCTGCCACACCGTGACAATCAGGATCGAGGGCAGCGCCATCTCTGCGCTCGTCAGCCAGTTTATGCGCTCGAGCCCCAGCGCCATTGCGATGTCGTTGAAGACGCCGGACTGGCCATTGTACATCCAGAGCCAGATGAGCGACGTGGCGACGTTCGGCGCCGCCCATCCGAACAACAAAATGGCGCGCACGATGGCGCGCCCGCGAAATGGTTGATTGATCGCAAGCGCGGAGATCACGCCCGCCATCACGCCCAGCACGACTGACGCCGCGGCGTAAAGCGCCGTGATCCGGAGCGAGTCATAGAATCCGGAGTCGGAGAAAAGCCGCTCGAAATTCCTGAGGCCTATATAGCGCCCGGCGTTCGGGTTGATGATCCTGGTGTTGGTCAGGCTCATCCATATTTGCCGCCCGAGCGGACCGAACATGAAGACGCCGAGATAGATGACGGGCGGAAGGACGAACGCGTAAGGCGCGATCGCCCTCGACAAACTACGCCCGCTTGCGACGCTCGCCATCCCCTCCTCCGCCTTTGCGCCGACGATCCCTAGAATTTCGAGTCAGCCTGCTTCTGCGCTTCCGCCAGCGCTATTTTGGGATCGGCCCCGGCGACGAGAACCTTTTCGAGCGCCTCCATGACCGTGCGCATGATCGGGCCGGTGTCGACCTCGCGCCCAGGGATCAGCGTGCTCCTTGATTTGACGGCGAGTTCGGCGAATGTCTCGGCCCAGGGATTGGCGGCGCGAAACGCCTCCGTAATCGGAACATCCGTGGCGAGCGCATCAGGGCCGGACGCGTCCCGCAGCGCCTGTTGGCCGTCCGGGCTCACGAGCCACGCCAGGAATTCGATCGCGGCTTTCTGTTTCTTGCTATGCGTGCTTACGCCAACAAATATCTGCTGATGCGCGCCTGGATGCTCGAAGGGCAGCGGCGCCGCATAAAGATCCTTCGCAGCCAGCGCGCCGCCGGACGCGATGTTGAGCGTCCCTCCGCTATTGTCGATGCTGAATGCGACCTTGCTCTCCTTAAAGCGCGTGCGCTGCGTCGGCATCGTGTCGCCGATCGGAATGATCTTCGCATCATACATCTTCTTGAAGGCGGCCATCGCTGCGATCGCCTGTGGCGTGTTGATGGTGAGCTTGCCCTTGCCGTCGACCCAATTCACGCCATAACCATACGCCCAGTTCTGGAAGTCCATGAACCAGCCGCCAAAATCCGCGATCTGATGGCGCGATGTGAATCCGATCGCGCCAGTCGCCGCCGTTACAGCCTTCGACGCGGCGATCAGTTCGTCCAAATTCGATGGCGGCTTGACTTTAGCCGCATCGAGAAGCGGTTTGTTATAGATCAGCGCATAGACCGCGCGCTGCCAGGCGACGCCGACCCGCTTGCCGTTAATCACGCCATTGTCGTTCGTGCGGTTGAGGTTCTTGACACCCTCGACCGCCTTGCTCACATCGACGAGATAGCCCGCGTCCGCAATCGAATAGAAAAGCCCCTCCTGCATCATGGCGATATCGGGCCCAAGCCCCGCGCCGAATTCCGTCGTCATCTTGTTATCGAATTCGGATGAGGGAATGGCCTCCTGTTCAAGCGTGACATGCGGCGCGACCTGCTTGTATTTAAGCAAGGCGTTCCAGAGGTTTTTGCCACGCAACGCATCGACCCATTGCGAGTTTGCGATGACGAGCGTCACCGGCTCCTTGGCGCTTTGCGCGAGCGCGATTTGGCCGGAAGCTGCGGCGCCCGAAACCGCGAGCATGGCGAGTGCGAAGGACCGCCGACTGTTCAATCGAAACGCCATTTGAACCCCTCCGTTGAAATCGCGCCGATGATTGATGTGATAGCAAGAACCAGGCCTGTCAGAACGCTCACACCAGGACGCGATGCGGCTCCAACGGCGTGTGACAGCTCATATTTTCTGCGCCCGCCGCAGTCACCAGATAGCAATCGCCAACATTGCAACCCGCGACTTCGGGCTCCAGCCATTGCGAATGCAGAACAAAGGTCATGCCCTCTTCCAACCTGTCATGATTGTTGGAGGCTATGTTGTAGTTGGCGAATTTCGGCATCGAGACTGCATGGCCGACATTGGGATTATGGGGGCCTGCCGTCGCCGGATAAACATGCATCAGCTTCCGGCCCTGACGCTCCCAATCCTCGTCAGGCACATATTTGCGCGGCGCCAATCGAGGGCTGCCGTCTTCAAGCGACTGCCAGTTGTAGGGCATCGTCCGGCTGTCGCTCGATGTGAGATAACCGCGCGCAATGTAAGGTTCAAAGGAAGCGTTGGCGACGTCCGACACGAGCGCGCCGGGCTTCACTTTTGCTGCAGCCTTCTTCACGCCCTCGACGCACATTTCCAGCACCTCTTCCTGCTTGTCGGTGATGGCGCCGACGGCGATCATCCGTGCGATCTGCGCGCTATATCCGTGATAGGCGACGCTGGAGATGTAGAGATTGATGAGATCGCCGCTCCTGACGACATGGCCATAAGGCTTGCCGCAGTGAGTGCCATAGCGATTGATTCCGATCTGATAGCCGTCGCCCGTTTCTCCCCCGCGCGACATCTGCGCGTAGGTGAAGGCCGCGTAGATTTCATGATCGGTGACGCCCGGCCTGATCACATGGCAGGCGGCCTCGACGCCGATGCAGGCCAGTTGCGCGGCCGCCCGCACAATCGCCTGCTCCCGGGGCGAGCGCACGCGCTGCATGCGGTCGATAATGGCGTCCGCGTTTTGAAACGAACATTGGCCGAGCTGGCCTTTAAGCCCTTCCCAATAGGGCTTCGATGTCGCATCGCCGATCAGCCCGATCTGCGCAGTCGCAAAGCCTTGCTTGTTCAGAAATTGAGCTACGGCTTCGACGACTTTGTCTGTCGTCTTGCCCGGCCGGTTGTAGGTCTCACGCCCCCAGGTGCCGACCTGCCAGATGTCCTCGACAAGAAGCGGCTCGCCGGCAGGCGGCAGCAGCACGGAGCTGCTGTAGAAAGAGAACAGGGTCAGCGGTTGATCTTCGTCGGTGGGGATGACGAGAACGCCCTCGCGCGCCCAGTCGCAGATATAGCGCAGGCAGGAGTTCGACGTGTGATACCAGCCGATCGTGTCGGCGTGAACGAGAAGCAGGTCGTGGCCGGCGACTGTGGCTTCACGCCTGATGCGGCGCAGCCGGTCGATGAATTCTGATTCCGGCAATGGATTTACGGGCTGAAACTCGAAGCTCGGCGTGAAACCCTCAAGCAACGATTCAAATCTCCTCGCATGGAGAGGAGGGCGACCGCCTTCGAACTGTCGTGGGACTGCCGTCATCGTCGCCTCTGGGATGGCGCGGAAATTTCGAGCAGCGTAGATCGTGAAACTTATTTTGCATAGGCGTCGGCGTCGCCCGAATATTGATCAATCGCGTAAATATTACGCGTTTTCGACGTTTCGAAGCTCAAATCGCAAAAATATTACAAGCTGAGATTCGCTCAGTTTAGCTATATATCTTTGAAATGATATCTCTTTCCAAATGGAATCGAGATTCGATCTTGCGTCAAAATGATTTGCTTCGCCAGCTTATCAATCCTGCTGATCGATCGGGGCTGCCTTGACGACGCGCAGCGGGCCAAATTGGCGCGAACGGCTTTGCGCAATCTTGAAACAATTATTTCAGAGCTGGCGGCCGCCCGGCGAAATATCTGCATGGCCAAGTCAGCGCTCTGTAAAGCGCCAAAACTGGCCTTTCAAACGGCCGATTCGTTGAGTCTCTGAGTGAAATCGAAGACGGCGCCGCAGATATTGCGCTACGCGATGGCTCAGGAAATGGCCCGACTTCCGGATCGGCGCGGCTTCCAGATCCATACGCCAGCCGCACGCCTACTGTTCGGCGTTCAGCAGTTTAGGATCGATATTGCCTTCGAGGCTGTCGAACATCGACTGCGCAAAATCGATCAGTTCGTCCGACGCCAGCTGCGCAGCCTTCTTGTTCCGATCCACGATCGCGCCAAGCAATGCGAGATGGCAGTCAATCGTTCGCGCTAAACCCACAGCGCCTCCGAGATGAGTGAGATGCACGTTGCCGGTGCGGCGAAAGATCGTGTGGAGCGGTCTGAGCGTGCGTTCGAGAAACGGCTCTGCGGCGGCGTCGATCAGGATCGCATCGAGCTGGCGATCGTAAGTGTTGAACTCCTGGACATCCATGCCGGGCCGGCGCTCGCGGATGACGGCTCCCAGATGAAGAAGGCGGTTGCGCTGGTTGGCGTCGAGCCGTTCGGTGGCGAGCTCGGCGACGAAGCGATCCAATTCACGACGCAATTGCAGCAGGCGCCGGTCGCGTTGCAGGTCGATCGGGCTGATCTGCAGCCCGTCGCGCGGCCTGATCGCAATCAGCGTCTCGGCTGCGAGGCGGCGCACCGCCTGATGCACAGGCGTGCGGCCGAGCTTCACCAGCTCCTGAATCTCTTTCGTGGTGATGCTCGCGCCGGGAGCGACCCGGCAATGGACAATCAGATCTTCGATACGGTCATACGCGACCGTCGCAAGGCTGTCGGCGCCGCTCGCGACAGGCGCAGCCTTTCCGGGCCGTAACGATTGCGCCGGCTTTCTCCCCCGTGATTTATCGGCCGGAGCCGCGCGCTTATGAATCGACATCGCTGCTTTCCTCGCCTGCAGACGGTAACATCGGCGGGCCGCTTGCGCATACTGGAATATAGTGATATTTCACTGAATATCAATTAATGGAGCCGCCGCGGAACGAGCGGCGAGCCGGGGAGGAGTTATCATGAAGCTGTTTCCACGCAGATCGACTTTGGCCGCCATCGCCTTGGCCGCAGCGGGGCTGCTGCCGTCAGGCGCGCCAATCGCGCTTGCGCAGGGCAAGACGACGATCACCTTCGCCGGCGTGACCTTCACCGAAGCGGGCCGCGGCGATCGCCTGCGTTCGTGGGTCGACAAGTACAACAAATCTCAGGACAAGATCGAGGTGCAGACGATCGGCCTGCCCTTCGCCACCTTCGCCAACACCATGTTCACGCAAATGGGCGGCGGCGGCGGGCCTGACATCATCCGTTTCGATACGATCGACTTCTACGCTGCGGTTCCCGCCGGGCGCGTCCTGCCGTTCGATGACTATATCAAGGACAGCGACTACAAGTTCAGCGCGCCGAACGACTATCTCAAGGTGAATGGCAAGCGCTACGGCGTCGCCTTCGAGATCTCCAATTATGTCATGATGTATAATCCCGCTCTGCTGAAAGACGGCAAGGTCCCCGCGACGTTTGACGAATTGCTCGCGATCGCCAAAAGCGCGAGCGGCGGCGGCAATTTCGGCTATGCCTATCGCGCGACCATGGCCGAGCGGAACGGCTTCTGGCAGGATCTCTGCAACTTCGTCTTCGGATTTGGCGGCCGCTGGGGCGACGGAACGAATCTCACGCTCAACAGCCCGAAGGTGATCGAGGGCGTCGCCGCCTACAAGCGCATGTATGACAGCGGCGCGATCCCGCGCGGCGCGGACGCGGCCACCTATCGCCGCATGTTCTGGGAGGGAAAGGTCGCCATCGAGATCGACAATGGCGGCGTCGCCGGCATCTTCAACCAGCAGGCGCCGAATCTCCAGTTCCTCGCGGCCCCCTCGCCTTTCCCGACGCGCGCCCAGGGTCTCATCCTCGCGCCGCTGACCGTCAACGCCAACACGAAGAACAAGGACGCCGCTTTCGCCTTCGTGAAATGGGCGCTGCAGCCTGAAAATCAGAAGGATCTGCAGGACATTCTCGGCGCCTCCAGCGTCGCGACGGTCGTGCCGCGTTCGGCCGACGATCTCGCGAAGAAGCCATGGCTCAAGATCTATGACGATCAGACGCCGAACGCGGTGCCGCAGCTTGTCGCTGGCTTCGAGGTGCGCACGCCGGAATTGCAGCAGATCATCATCGAGCAGGTGCTTAAGGTCCTGCAGGGCGGAATGGACCCGAAGAAAGCGATGGACGAAGCGCAGGAGCTCGCTGTCGCGAAGATGAAGAAATAGCTGAGCGCTGACCATCTCTGACGCTCGGCCTTAGGCCGGGCGTCGATCCAGCGAGCGAGCGCACGATGTCCGCCGGCGATCCCCAAGGAAAGTCACTGGTTCCGAGATGGACGCCCTACGCGTTCATGGCGCCAGTGTTCTTCTATCTTCTGTTTCTCGATTTCATTCCGCTCCTGAACGAGCTCTATCTCAGCTTCACCTCAACATCGCTGTTGACGCCCGCCAATCATATCTGGGTCGGCCTCGACAACTATCGCGAGCTGTTTCGGAACGCGGACTTCCTGCACTCGATCTGGATCACGGCGATCTACACCATCGCCTGTGTGGTCTTCGCGATCGGCATCGGACTTATCGCAGCTCTTCTTCTCGACGCGCCTTTCAGGGGCCGCGCCGTCGCGCGCGTGCTGGTGACCTTGCCATGGGCCGCGCCGCCGGTCGCCGTCGCGCTGATCTTCACCTGGATCTACAACGCGCAGTACGGCGTATTCAACTATGTCCAGAAGCTGATGGGCTTCGACGCCTTCGAGAACTGGCTTGACACGCCGAACCGCGCGCTGATTGCGATCCTTATCGCCACGATCTGGCAGATATTTCCCTTTTCGTCCGTCGTCATTCTCGCGGCTTTGCAGGGCGTGCCGCGCGAACTACGGGAGTCCGCGGCCATCGACGGCGCGGGTCCCTGGGCCATCTTCAAGGCCGTCGTTTGGCCTACGATCCTTCCGACCGTGATGATCCTCGCTCTGTTTGTGACGATCTGGTCGCTGCGCCGTTTCGATCTGATCTGGCTGTTGACGCAGGGCGGTCCGATCGGCGCGACGAACACGCTGGTCATCGACCTCTATCGCAGGGCGTTCGTCTATCGCGATCTCGGCGCCGGCGCGTCGGTCGGCATGATCGGTCTGTCGATCGCGCTTGCGGTGACGATGGTCCATTACCGTCTCAGCCGCCGCTTCGGCGCCGCGGGAGCGTGAAACAATGACTGCGCTCCCGACCCCGCTCCGCATCAGCGCCGTTGTTCTTCTACTCGCGCTCGCCGGATTCCCCTTTTACTGGATGTTCGTGACGTCGCTGACGCCATCGTCGGACCTCTTTGCATCGACGCCCAATTTCCTGCCGAAATGGGGAGAGGCCGGCGTTTATCGCGAGGCGTTCGAGAAAATTCCCGTTGCGACCTGGCTTCTGAACTCACTGATCGTCGCCGGCGGCACCACCTTCCTGTCGCTCGCGATCGCGCTTTTCCCCGCCTATGCGCTGTCGCGTTTCAAATTCACCGGGAAGGGCGTCATAGGGCTATCGCTGTTTGCGACACAGATGCTGCCGGAAGCGATGCTCGTCGTGCCGCTCTATGCGCTGTTCGGGCAGCTCAAGATTCTCAACACGCTGACAGCACTCATTCTCGCCAATACGGCTTTCACGGTGCCGGTGGTCGTCTGGATCCTGAAGGGCGCCATCGATGGCGTGCCTGAAGAGATCGAGGAAGCCGCGCGCATCGATGGCTGTTCCCAGGCCGGGTTGGTCTGGTGCATCGTGCTGCCGCTGATTGCGCCTACGCTGGCGGCCGCCGCCGTCATCGCGTTCTTCCACGGCTGGAACGAATATGTGTTCGCACAGACTCTTGTCTCCAGCGAGAGCCTGCGCACGGCGTCCGTTGGACTCGCCGGTTTCGTGGGCGAATTGTCGACACCGATCCACACGGTTATGTCGATCGCGATGATCTACACGGTTCCTGCGATCATCTTCTATCTCTTTGTGCAGAAATACGTCGTGAGCGGCATGACCGCCGGCGGCGTGAAAGGCTGATTTCCATGAAGATTACGAAGATCGAGACGCTGCGCACCGAAGAGTTCGCGAACGTCATCTGGGTTCACGTCCACACGGACGCTGGAATCGTCGGCCTTGGCGAGACCTTCTATGGCGCCGGCGCAGTCGAAGCGCATATCCATGATACGCTGTCGGTTCGCCTGCTCGGCAGGAACCCGCTGCACATCGAGGCGCTGCATCGCGAGATGCTCAATCTGCCGATGGCGCAGTCATCAACGGGCGTCGAATATCGCGCGGCGTCCGCGATCGATATCGCGCTCTGGGATATTTTCGGAAAGGCCTGCAAGCAGCCCGTTCATCAGATGTTGGGCGGTCTCTGCCGCGACAAACAACGAATTTACAACACCTGCGCGGGCTACAAATATGTGCGTTCGACCCAGATCAGGCCGGTGTCGAACTGGAACATGGGCGAGGCGGAGGGGCCCTACGAAGACCTCGACGGCTTCATGAACCGCGCCGATCAGCTCGCGGAAAGCCTGCTGGAAGAAGGCGTGACGGCGATGAAGATCTGGCCGTTCGATCCCGCAGCGAATGAAAATCAGGGTTGCCACATCACGACGGAGCAACTGAAGGCCGCGCTCGCCCCCTTCGAGAAAATTCGCAAAGCGGTTGGCGACAAGATGGAGATCATGGTCGAGTTCCACTCGCTGTGGAATCTGCCGATGGCGAAGAGGCTCGCCAAGGCGATCGAGCCCTATAAGCCAACCTGGTACGAAGATCCGATCCGGATGAACTCGCCGCAGGCGCTTGCTGAATATGCGCGATCGACCGATGTTTGGGTCTGCGCCAGCGAGACGCTGGGTTCGCGTTTTCCCTACAAAGATATGCTCGATCGCGACGCCACGCATGTCGTCATGGTCGATCTCTGCTGGTCGGGCGGGCTGACCGAGGGACGCAAGATCGCTTCGATGGCGGAGACTTATCATCGTCCGTTCGCGCCGCACGACTGCATCGGGCCGGTCGGCTTCATCGCCGGAATCCACGCCTCCTTCTCCCAGCCGAATACGCTCATCCAGGAGAGCGTGCGCGCCTTCTACAAGGGCTGGTACAACGAACTCGTCACAACGATGCCCGTGATCAAGGACGGCTATGTCTATCCCATGGAAGGCTACGGCCTTGGCGTCGAGTTGCTGCCGCAGGTCTATGAAAGGAAAGACCTCACGGCGCGGTGTTCAACGCTGTAATATTCTGAATGGCTTTGACCTTCCATCTATTTCGACGGGCGCAAAATGACAGTTGACCTCTTCAGGCTCGATGGGCGTGCAGCGCTTGTGACGGGTTCGGCTCGCGGGCTCGGCTTTGCGATCGCGGAAGGGCTTGCTGCGGCCGGCGCGCGCGTCATCGTCAACGGCACCACCGAAGCGGGCGCGACGAAGGCTGCTGCGACATTGATGGCGAAAGGCCTCAAGGCGGACGCGGCCGCGTTTGACGTCACCAATGAGGCGGCGGTCGCCGCGGCCTTCTCGCGCTTCGACGAAACGGACCTCGAAATCGACATCCTCGTCAACAACGCCGGCATCCAGTTGCGCAAGCCGATGGTCGAACTGTCGACGGCGGAATGGCAAAAAGTTCTGGATGTGAATCTCACCAGCGCATTCGTCGTCGGGCGGGAGGCGGCTAAGCGCATGATTCCGCGTGGCCGCGGCAAGATCATCAATATCGGATCGCTGACGAGCGCGCTGGCCCGCGCCACCGTCGCGCCCTATACGGTGGCGAAAGGCGGCATCAAAATGCTGACGCAAGCGATGACGGCCGAGTGGGCCGCCCATGGCGTTCAGGCCAACGCGATCGGCCCAGGCTACATGCTCACCGACATGAATAAGGCGCTGGTCGAAAATCCATCGTTCGACGCCTGGGTCAAAGGCCGCACGCCAGCGAAACGCTGGGGCAAACCGGAAGAGTTGATTGGCGCCGCCGTCTTTCTCGCCTCGTCCGCCAGCGATTATGTCAACGGCCAGATCATCTATGTCGATGGCGGCATGATCTCCGTTCTGTAAGCCGAGATATCGCAGCGAGAATTGTCATGAAGATTGTCTTTCACGGCGCCAACGCCGCCAATTTCCGCACCGGCTTTGAAGCGATGCTGCAAGGCGATCATGTCATCGCCGATCTTTCCGACGCGCTCGGCCGGTCCGGCGAACGCGAACAGTACGAAGCTGCTGATATCATCATCGGAATCAAGCTTGGCGCGACAGACGCTGTTCCGCTGAACGCGAAATTATATCACGCACCCGCTGCGGGAACGGACGCCATCGATCGCTCGCGCCTGCCCGCCGGCGCCAGGCTCTGCAACTGCTTCGGGCATGAAGACGCCATCGCCGAATATGTGATGACGGCGCTGTTGCTGCGGCATGTTCCGATTCCGCGCGCAGACGAGCGCTTGCGGCAGGGCGAATGGGACTATTGGGCCGGCCGCCCGGGCGCGCTCAGGACAGAACTTGGAGCGCAAACGATCGGCCTCCTCGGCTACGGGCATATCGGAAAGGCCGTGGCGGCCCGCGCCAAGGCGTTCGGCATGCGTGTTTCCGTCGCGAACCGCTCGTCGATTCCGCGCGACGCGCTCATCGACGAGAGCTTCACGCTCAATCGGTTGAAGGAATTCATGAGCAGCGCCGACGCCATTGTCGTGTCGCTGCCGCTGACCGAGAATACACGCGGCGTCATCGCGGCGGCGGAGCTGGCAGCCATGCGACCGGACGCGATGATCATCAATGTCGGCCGCGGCCTCGTCATCGATGAGCAGGCGCTTTATGACGCTCTGGCTGGCCGGCGCATCGGCGGCGCGATCATCGACACCTGGTACGATTATCCCTCGCCCGAAACGCCGTCGCGCCAGCCTTCAAAACTGCCATTCAACACACTCTCCAACGTGGTGATGACGCCGCATATGAGCGGATGGACGGAAGGCACCGTTCGCCGTCGTCAGCAGACAATAGCCGGGAACATCAATCGCCTCGCGCGCGGCGAACCGCTGATCAACGTGATCGGCTGATTCAGAACGTTTTAGAGATGCTCGCGAAAATGCGCCGCCACAGAGGCGTAGACACGGCGAACATGATCCGGCCGGATGAAGCCGTGCCCGGCATAGGTGAAGCGCTCATAGGCGACCTTCTTCTGCCGGAGTGAAAGCGCTTCGCTGAACTGGTCGCTTTCATGCATCGGCACGCGCGGATCGCGATCGCCGTGCAGAAGCAGCATGGGCGCGACGACGCGGTCGATGTGATGAATGGGCGAGATTTTCTGGAACAGGTCGTCATCGACGCCAGGAAAACCGTATTCACGCGCGCGATGGTCGCGCCGCCAGGGGCCGGTGCGCTCGAGCAACGTGACGAAATCGGCGATGCCGTAATAATCCACCGCGGCCTTCCACAGTTCGGGCTGCAGCGTGACCGCCGCGAGCACGGCCCAGCCGCCATAGGATTGGCCCATGATGCCGATTCTATCGGGATTGATGTCGGGCTGGGCGGCGAGCCAGGCGCGGCCGGCGGCGAGGTCCGCCATGAAATCAGGCCGCTTCTCGACCTCGTCGGCCTCCATGTAGGCGCGGCCATAGCCGGTGCTGCCGCGCGCGTTCGGCATCAGCACGGCGAAGCCCTGTGAGAGCAGCATCTGGATGTCGGGCCGGAAATTCGCGCGGGTCTGGGAAGCCGGGCCGCCATGCACCCACATCACAGCGGGAAACCCGCCGTCGGGCGCAGGTCCGCGCGGAAGCGCATACCAGCCGGGGATGCGCAGCCCGTCGAAGCTCGTCCATTCCACCAGTTCGGGTTCGATCAGGCTCTTTCGATCGATGCCGGAAGCAGCCATCGGATCTGCGATCGGAATTGGCGCCGCCGCGCCTTCGCGCCAGAGCCAGAGGCCGGGCGGCGTGGTCGGCCCCTGGACGGTGAAGGCCAGCGCCGTATTGTGCGGCGACCAGGCGAGATCGGCCACGACGCCCTCGGGCAAGCCGGAGATCACTGGCCGCTCGCCATCGACCGGCCCGACGCGCAGAACAGCGTAGCCGCGATCATTCTCGATCGTCGCCAGCATTTTCTCGTCTGATGACAGCGACCAGGCCTCCACTTCGCGGCCGGGAGCCTCAAAGACCACGGCGCTGACGCCGGTCTCCGGATCGATGCGGCAGAGGCGCATCATGTCAGCGCCCGCGTCGCTCAGCGCCATCAGGACGGCGCCTTTCTCTACCCAGCGAACGGAGGCGAAGCGCGCGGGAGCGGCGAGCGGCAGGGAGCGAGCGGCGCCTGTTTTGGCGTCCACAATCCAGAGGCGGAAGTCCGAGCTGCTGTGATCCTCGATCACCACCAGCCGCGCCAAGTCAGGCGTCCAGCTCGGCGCGGTCAGGATTCCCTTGCCCTTCAGCAGGCGCGTGCGCGCGCCCGTCGCGAGATCCATCAAGCTGATGTCGAAGAAGCATTCGTCGCGATCATTGACGGCGTAGGCGATGCGCGCGCCGTCGGCGGACCACGCGCCGAACTCATGGATCGCCTCAGGCGCATCCGTCAAAGCGCGGGGTTCGGCCCCGGGCTCCAGCAGCCAGAATTGCTGGCGCTCATCGCCGCCCGCGTCGATGCCCCAGATCAACCGGTCATCGGCAGGGCAACGGCGCAGGAAGGCCACTTTCTCGTCGTGACGGCTCAATTGTCTGGCGTTGCCGCCATCGAGATCCATCGCCCAGACCTGCGGCAAGCCGGGGCCGCGCAAATGGAACAGCGTGCGTCCGTCCTTCGAGAAGGCGGGCGTGGTGGCGGCTCCGATCTGCACCCAAGCGTCAGTTGGAACGGGCATGCGATATCCTTCCGCAGAACAAGCTCGTCTTATTCTCGGCCCTTAGCCCTGCAGCGAAACTGATCAGGCCGTCACCTGGGCGAACCGGCCGTCACATTGGCGGAGGAGCGCAAGCATCACAAACGACCTGGACGCAGCCCGGGGTTGAATTTGGCCTGCTGTCCAAGGCCAATCCCCGCAATACGATGTTTGAAGCTATGCGGAGCGAACGCGCGTCCACGGATCAGGATAGCCTTTTCGTGATCGCCGCGGCCGTTCGACCTGGACCGCCCGTGCTGGCGTGGCCCCAAAATTGATTCCATAGTTTGATCGCCGAGTTGGGAGGCTGAAATGGCTCATGCGTTGCGCGCCGCTCTTGTCATGCTGCTGCTGTCGGTCGTGGGCGGGCATGCGGCCACACCACGCGACGCATTGGTCATCGCATGGAATCTGGATGCGCTGATCACGTTCGATCCGCCCCAGATCGGCGAGGTGAACGGCAACGACATCATCGTTGGCAATGTCTGCTCGACGCTCGTCCAGTACGACCCGAAGGACGCGTCGAAGATCGTCCCGGGAATGGCGGAGAGCTGGTCAAGCTCGCCGGACGGGCTGACGCTGACGTTCAAGCTGCGGAGCGATCTGAAATTCCCAGATGGAACGCCCGCCACCGCCGAGGACGCGGCATGGTCGATGCAAAGGGCCGTGCTGCTGGGATATTTCTCCAGCGCGACGCTGACCCAATGGGGCTTCAACAAGGATCAGATCGCCGACCAAATTCAGGCGACTGATGCGCGCACCGTGGTTCTGAAACTGACGAAGCCCTACCCGGCCCCGCTGCTTTTGTCCGCAGCGTTCGCCAACAACAACGTCTCCGTGATCATGAGCAAGGCGCTCGGCACGAAGAATGCGAAGACCATCGACGGCAGGTCCGATCTCGGCAACGCCTTCTTCAAGACAGCGCCGATCTGCGTGGGCCCCTATCACGTCACGCGCTGGGACGCGAACGATGTCGTGATCCTGGAGCGGAACGAAAATTATTTCGGACCCAAGCCCGGCCTGCGGCGCATCATCATTCGCCATGTGCCCGAGTCCAGCGCGCAACGGCTGCTGCTGGAGAAGGGCGACATCGATGTCGCTCGCCTCCTGAACACGGATGATCTGAAAGCGCTGGAGTCCAACAAGGACATCCATATCGAGCAGACCTTGATGCAGGGCGTGACCTATCTCGCGCTCAATACGCTCGACCCGATCCTCGCAAATCCCAAGGTGCGTGAGGCGTTCCGCTATCTCATCGACTATGATGGGTTGACCAACACGATCCTCCCCTACAAAGGCACGCCGCGCGCCAGTCTCGTGCCGGAAGGCGCGTTCGGCGCGCTCGATCGCAAGGAGGGACAGCCTTTCTCGCTTGATCTCGCGAAGGCGAAGCAACTGCTGACCGAAGCTGGCTACCCCAACGGCTTCAGCAAGAAGATGATCCTGTCGGCCAACGACATCAATCCCGCGATCGCCCAGCATGTCGCAGCCAATGCGGCGAAGGTCGGCGTCAAGCTCGAACTGGAGCAGATGGCCGACGCCAATCTCTTCACACGCGGCCGCAATCGCGATTTCGAAGTGCAATTGGTGGGCTGGGGCGCCGGCTATCCCGACGCCGACGCCATGATCTCCCGCCACGCCACTGATCCCGATCCGCGCGCGGAGGCGAAGCTGGTCGGCTATCCCGTGTGGCGCACAGGCTGGCAGGACCTTGCGATCAACGACAAGGCGGAAGCCGCGCGGCTGGAGCAGGACCCGGCGAAACGGGTTGCCATCTACAAGGACATTCAGAACTTCATGCTGCATAACGGCCCGATGGCCTACATCTATCAGACCATCCGTCCGATCGCCGTGCGCGCCTCTGTGAAGGACTTTGTCATCGCGCCGTTCGGCGTGAATTATGGAAGCGCTTCGAAATAAGTTCGATGCGCCTCTCAGGCCTGAAGGCTGTCGCGCAGCAAGCGAGTTCAGTGTTCACAACGCTGTTCGGCTTGCTCGCGCTGACGTTTTTCATGGGTCGCATGCTGCCCAACGACCCCGTGCTGGCGATCGTAGGCAATCAGGCCGATCAATCCACTTACGACATGGTGCATCGCCAGCTCGGGCTGGATAAGCCGCTTTACACCCAGTTCTACCTCTATATGCGTTCGATGCTCTCGGGCGATTTCGGCAATGCGCTGTTCACCGGCCATCGCGTCGCTGACGATCTGATGAAAGTGTTTCCGGCAACCGTCGAACTCGCCACTTTCGCCATCATCATTGGAGTCGGCGTCGGCGTGCCGCTTGGCGTTCTCGCGGCGGTGTATCGTGGTGGATTCATCGATCACGTCGCCCGCGTGGTCGGATTGCTGGGATATTCGAGCCCGGCTTTCTGGCTGGGCTTGATGGGTTTGATCCTGTTCTACTCCACGCTCGGCTGGGTGGGCGGTCCCGGACGTCTGGACGTCTCTTTCATCGACAGCATCGATACTCGCACCGGCTTCATGACCATCGACGCGCTATGGGCAGGCGACATGGATGTGTTCTGGAACGCGGTCAGCCATATCGTGTTGCCCGGTTCGATCCTGGGCTACGGCTCCATGGCCTATATCAGCCGCATGACGCGCAGCTTCATGCTGGAGCAGCTCGCGCAGGAATATGTCGTGGCGGCGCGCGTGAAGGGCCTGTCGCGCTGGGCGGTGATCCGCCGTCACGCCTTTCGCAACATCCTCGTGCAGCTCATCACCGTCATCGCCCTCGCCTACGCTTTCCTGCTGGAAGGCGCGGTGTTGACCGAGACCGTTTTCGCCTGGCCCGGTTTCGGCCGCTATCTCGTCACCGGCCTGCTGGCTGGCGATATGAATGCGGTGCTGGCCTGTGTGCTGATCGTCGGCGTCATCTTCATCGGACTGAATCTGACGACGGACCTGCTGTATCGCCTGCTGGATCCACGCACGCGATGATGGCGCAGGAGAGCAGCGAAGGTTCGACCTTTTACGCGTGGCTGACCGCTGACGTCACCACGTCGCCGTCGCAGGCCAGGCTGCAGCGGGCGTATTTCGGCTGGCGACGCTTGTGCAGCAACCGGCTCACTGTATTCGGAATGATCGTGCTGCTCTTGCTGGTGATCATCGCCGCACTGGCGCCTGTCATCGCGCCAGAGGGCTATGACGCGCAAAGCCTGCAAAACCGGTTGGCCCCGCCCAGCGCCGCGCACTGGTTCGGCACGGATGACCTCGGCCGCGACGTCTTTGCTCGCCTGGTCTTTGGCGCGCGCGTCACGCTCATGATCGCGTGTCTGGTCGCGGTGATCGCAGCGCCGCTCGGCCTCATGATTGGCGCCATCTCCGGCTATTTCGGCGGCTGGGCGGACACGGCGCTGATGCGCATCAACGACGTCTTTCTTTCATTTCCCGGCCTGATTCTGGCGCTGGGTTTTGTCGCTGCGCTGGGACCGGGCATCCGTAACGCCGTCATCGCCATCGCCTTGACCGCCTGGCCGCCCATCGCACGGCTGGCGCGCGCGGAAACGCTGACATTGCGCAATGCCGATTATGTCGCAGCCGTGCGCATCCAGGGCGCGTCCGCGTTGCGCATTATATTGCGCCATATCGTGCCGATGTGCCTGCCATCGGTCATTGTGCGCATCACGCTCAACATGGCCGGCATCATCATCACCGCTGCAGGGCTGGGCTTTCTCGGCCTTGGCGCGCAGCCGCCGATGCCGGAATGGGGATCGATGCTGTCCAGCGGGCGCGCCCATCTCAGCGGCGCCTGGTGGATTTCCGCCGTGCCGGGCCTCGCGATCCTGATCACCAGCCTTGCTTTCAACCTGCTGGGGGACGGGCTGCGCGACGTGCTCGATCCAAGGTCGGCCGCGTGACTCCGCAACTGGTCGTCGAGGATTTGCGGGTGCGCTTCGAGACGGAGCATCGGGTGGTGGAGGCCGTGCGCGGCGTGTCCTTCACCGTCGGGCGTGAGAAGGTCGGCATTGTCGGCGAATCCGGCTCCGGCAAATCCATGACCGGGCGCGCTATCCTGCGCCTTTCGCCGTCGCAGTCGCAGGTGACGGCGAAGACGCTGCGATTCCAGGAGATCGATCTGCAGGCCTGCACCGAGCGGCAAATGCTGAAGGTGCGGGGCCGCCGCATTTCGATGATCATGCAGGATCCGAAATTCGCGCTCGATCCTGTCATGCGCGTTGGCGATCAGATCGCTGAAGCCATCCCCGCTGAACGCCGCGGCGGGCGCATGGAGGATCAGGAGCGCGTTCTCGCGATGCTGGACTCTGTGCAGATCCGCGATCCCAAGCGGGTGTTCGATCTCTATCCGCACGAAGTCTCCGGCGGCATGGGCCAGCGCATCATGATCGCCATGATGCTGATGCCCGAACCATCTCTGCTGATTGCGGACGAGCCGACCTCCGCGCTCGACGTGACGGTGCGCATGCGCGTGCTGGCCATCCTCGACGAACTGGCGTCACAGCGCGATCTCGGCCTGATCTTCATCAGCCACGATCTCAATCTGGTCGCCTCATTCTGCCACCGCGTGCTGATCATGTATGCGGGCCGCATCGTCGAGGAATGCGCGGCAAGCGAGCTGGCTCATGCGCAGCATCCTTACACGCGCGGGCTGCTCGCATCGCTGCCGCGCGTGGGCGACACGCGGCCCAGGCTGCCGGTGCTGACACGCGACCCGGCCTGGTTTTCCCGGTGATATCGGTCAAAAACCTGCGCGTCAGCTTCGGCGCACAAGGCGCGATGCGCGCCGTCGACGACATCTCGTTCCATGTGGCTGCGGAGGAAACGTTCGGTCTCGTCGGCGAATCCGGCTGCGGCAAATCAACCTTGCTGCGCGTGCTGTGCGGATTGAATCGCAACTGGCAGGGCGAGATCAGCATCGCCGGCGAGTCCATGACTCCCAATCGCAGCCGCGCCTTCTTCAAGAATGTGCAGATGGTGTTCCAGGACCCGTATGGCTCCTTACATCCGCGACACACCGTGAACACGATGCTGATGGAGCCGCTCTCCATCCATCGCATGGACCGCGCCGATTTTCGCATCGCGGAAATGCTGGAGCGGGTTGGATTAGGCCCTGCGTTCCGCTACCGCTATCCTCATCAGCTCTCCGGCGGCCAGCGCCAGCGCCTCGCTATCGCCCGCGCGCTCATTCTCGAACCGAAGATTCTGCTGCTGGACGAGCCGACCTCGGCGCTCGACGTCTCCGTGCAGGCGGAAATCCTGAATCTGCTGAAAGACATCAGGCAAACCAGCCAATTGACCTGCATTCTGGTCAGTCACGATCTCGCAGTGATCTCATATATGTGCGAACGGATCGGCGTGATGAACCACGGCAAGATCCTGGAGGAGCTATCTGCCGCGCAATTGAACAGCAACGCCGGCCATGATCCCTACACCACGCAGTTGCTGACCGCGAGCCGGGGCTATGATCGCGCGCTGGCGAACGCATTGCCCGACTGACGCTGACGCGCTGAGTTCAAGCCGCTCCGGGAATGACTTCGGCCTGAAGCGCGGCCGGGCCGGCAAAGCAGCCTTCACCGCCCCGGCTTTGAATCGCGCTCGTCCTTGCGCGACAGGCGCTCGATGAGCAGATCGAAGAATCCCTCCGCATCGATATTCTGCATCACCTCTGCGTTGATGGGTCTGTCTCCCTTGCCGTAAAAATCCGCGTAGGTATGCCCGCTCGTCACGCCCTGCGTCGCGACTCCGACAGCGGCCGGCCGTCCCTTGAACAAGTCAGGGCGAAGCAGCCAAGCGATGACTGTCGCATCATGCAAGGGACCTCCCGGACGGCCGAAACGCGCGTGATCACTGCGATCGAACGCGGAAATCAGCGACGCAAGAGCCTTCGCCGGCGCTCCTCCCAAGCGGCGCAATCTTGCGAGATGATCTTCAGTCATCAACGCCTGGAACGTCACATCGAGCGGCATCATGACGACGGGAACGCCAGATGTGAACACGATCTCCGCGGCGTGAGGATCGGCGAGAATGTTGAATTCAGCCCATGGCGCGCGATTGCCAAGCGCCGAAAAAGCGCCGCCCATCATCACGATCCGATCAATTCCGCGCTGCGCCTGTTCGTCATGCAACAGCGCCAACGCGACATTTGTCAGCGGCGCCATGCAGCAAAGCGTGATCGTCTCTCCTTTCGCGGCGGCGGCACAGGCCTCTCGCACGATGAACTGCACCGCATGACCCTCAGCAAGCGGGATTGCCGGCGGCGGCAGCAACTCATCGCTGAAAGCGCCGATATGCACGTATTTGCCGAATATCTGCGGCCTCACCAGCGGGCCGGGGCAGCCTGCATAAATCGGGAGTTTGGGTCGTCCGGCAAGCTCGGCGATCTTGCAGGCGTTGCGCGTCGTCGCCGCGAGAGGAACATTTCCGCCGACGACGCTCAACCCGAGAACGTCGAGCTCCGGAGACGCGAGCGCAAGCAGGATCGCCGCGGAATCGTCGACGCCCGGATCGCAATCGATGATGATGCGGCGCTTCACGCGGCCACCGCATAGCGTGCGAGTCGTTCAGAGATGAGCGCGAACACGCCATCCGCGTCGACCTTCGAGACGATCTGCGCGTTCGGCGTCTCGCCGGACTTGTTCCACCAGTCGGCGATGGTCTGCCCCATCGAGACTTCGCTCTCATGCTGCACGAAGACGCGCGCCTGTTCGGTCTTGAACAGGTCCGGCCTCAGCAAATAAACGATCACGAGCGGATCATGCAGCGGGCCGCCAAGCGAGCCATAGCGCGCGACGTCCTTGCGATCCCAGAAAGTCAGGAGATCGGCAACCAGTTCGGCGACCCGGCCGCCGACCGAGCGGATTTTCGCGATGCGCTCGGGCGTGGCGATCGCCTGATGAGTGGCGTCGAGAGACTGAACGATAACAGGAATATCGCTGGAAAAGACGATATGAGCGGCGTGCGGATCGACGAGAATGTTGAATTCCGACGTCATCGTGCGATTGCCGGCTTCGCGGAAAGCGCCGCCCATCATCACGATGCGCTCGATCCCGGCTGCGACCTCCGGCCCGTGCCGCAGCGCGACCGCGATATTCGTCAACGGCCCCAGCGTGCAAAGCGTGATCTTGCGGCCGGTTCGCCCCGCCTCCGTCAGCGTGTCGACGAGAAAGCGCACGGCGTGCGTAGCTTCCTGCTTCTTCGACGGATCAGGCAAGTTCGCCGATCCCAATCCCTTGACGCCGCTGAATTGCCCGCGAATAGGCGCGCGCATCAAAGGCCGGAAGCAACCGGAATAGACCGGAGTTTCCGGACGGCCCGCCAGCTCGCAAATCTGCAGCGCGTTCCTGACCGTGCGCTCAAGCGGCGCATTTCCCGACACGACGGAAATTCCGAGAATATCCAGTTCCGGCGACGCAAGCGCGGTCAGGATGGCCACGGTGTCGTCGATGCCGGGATCGCAATCGATGATGACAGGAGCAGGCGTCACATTTTCCTCTGGCGAAAGCGAAAAATCTTTCAATGATCAAGCGCGCCAATCGAGACAAGAACCTCGCGCACGTCGCGTCGCGCATTCTCGTCGAGCGGCGCCTGCGGCGCGATCGGATCGCCGACAGCGAAGCCCTGCATGGCGAGGCCCGCCTTGATGCAGGCGGCCAGCGAATATTTCGCAAAGACCTCGTTGAGCCGCCACAGACGCGATTGCAGCGCCATCGCCTGCGGCCATGCGCCTTGTCGGGCGAGATCATAGAGCTCGACGCTCTGCCGCGGCGCGACGCAGGCCGGCCCCGCCATCCAGCCGACGCCGCCAATCATCATCACGCAGACGGGGATATGCGCCGACGCGGCGAACACATCGAGACGGCCGCGCGTGCGCTCGATGATGGAGAGAAGCCGGCCGGTGTTGCTCGACGCGTCCTTGATGTAGCGGATATTTCCGACTTCGCTCAGGCGCTGGATCACCGGCAGCGAGAGATCGGAGCGCTGGAATTGCGGGTTTGTGTAGAGGGTGACCGGCAGTTCGCCAGCAGCTGCGGCGATCGCGCGGAAATATTTTTCTACCCCATCATCCGAGATCGGGAAATAAGCTTCGAGGATGGCGAGGACGCCATTGGCGCCCAGCCGAACCATCTCGCGCGTCTGCTCGACCGCGTCGCGGATCGTGGTCGCGGCGACGCCAGCGACGACAGGAATTCGCTTTCGCGTCGCCTCGACCACCGTCCGCACGATCTCGTAGCGCTGGCTCTGCTGGAGATAGGCGAACTCGCCAGTGCTGCCGAGAGGCGTCAGGCCATGCACGCCGCTGGCGATGAGATGCTCGACGAGATCAGCAAGCGCCGCATGCCGCACCTGGCCGTCTTCATCGACCGGAGAGACAAGATAGGGAAAGACGCCTTTGAACTCAGCCATTCGCTTTCGCTCCTGGAGTCCGCCGATCACTGCGCGTTGCGGACATCCGCGGCCAGCGTGTAGCCGTCGGTTCTGCCGCCATAGGAGAGACCCGAGCGCATGGCCCAGCTTGCGCCGAGGAAGAACAGCGGGATCACGCCGTGATCCTTCATTCCAATCTCCATCGCGCTCTGCAGAAGCTTTTCGCGCGCGGCTTCATCGATGGTCGACAGTGCGCCGCTCAGCGCCTTGTCGAAAGCCGGATTCGAATAGCGACCGCGATTGCCCTGCCCGGTGGTCGGGCTGTAGGTCGCGAGCAGCGGGCCGAGCACGCTCGCAGCTTCACCCGTTTCGACGGCTGCGCCGCCCATGATGAAGCTGAATTCGAGCTTTGAAGCGCGCGAGAAATAGACGCTGCCCGGCATCACGTCGATCGAAGCCTTGACGCCGATGCGATTCAGCATCTGGCCGATCGCCTGGGCGACCTTGGAGTCGTTGGGATAACGATCATTGGACGCGTGGAATGTCAGCTTGAAGCCGTTGGGATAGCCGCCCGCCGCAAGCAGCTCCTTCGCCTTGTTCGGGTCATAGCCGTCGACGCCGATCGCAGGCGACCAGCCGAAATAGCCCTTGGGGACAAGCTGGCCGGCAGACTCGCCCTGCCCATCCATGATGCGATCGACGATAGCCTGCCGATTGATCGACAGCGAAATGGCGTGACGCACCTCTGGCTTGAGCAGAGGATTCTTGCCGTCATCGCCTGCTGCGAAAGGCGAGATGTCGCGGCTCTGGTCCATATGCAGATACATGACGCGATTGCTCGCGACCGTGACGATCTTCAGCTTGGAATCGCTCTCGATGTTCTTGATGTCGGAGGTGGGCACCCCTTCAATCATGTCGACATCGCCCGCCTTCAAGGCGGCCACGCGCGCGCCGCTGTCGGCGATGACGCGGAAAGTGACCTTGTCCCACGCGGCCTTCGGCCCCCAGTATTTATCGTTCCTTGCCAGGACGATCTGATTGTCGGGCGTCCAGGACACGAATTTGAGTGGGCCAGTGCCAACAACGCCTTTGCCGGAGTTGAGATCGGCGGTCGGGCGCTCCAGCATCGCGGCCGGCAGAATCGCGATGCGGCTGAGATTGTTCAGCAGCAGGGGCGCAGGCGCCTTCGTTCTGATGCGGACGGTCAGGTCGTCGATGGGCTCGACCTTCGCAATCTCCTCGACATAGGGCATGAAGGAGCTCGGGCTGTTGCGCGAAGCAAGCGGCACGCGCGCAATACTCGCCACGATGTCAGCGCTCGTGAGCGGGCTGCCGTCATGAAACACGACGCCGCGCCGCAGCTTGAATTCCCAGGTCGTGTCGTCGATCAGCGTCCACGCCGTCGCCAGCGCCGGCTTCAACTGCTGTCTTTCGTCCTGATTGACGAGCCCGTCGAAGATATTGCGCGCCATCGCGCTGTTCGGGCCGACGACATAGAATTGCGGATCCATCGATGTCGGCGTCGCCGCGAGTCCGATGCGCAAATCAGCGGCCGAGGCGTGCGAGAATGCGAAAGCGGCGATGGCGACGGCCGCAGCGCGGAGAATTCTCATCAGACGCTTCTTCCCTGCTTTCAGCGCTTCACGCGCGCGCCGTCCCGGCGATTTGGCGTCTTCTGTAGGGAAAGCCACGGCAGAAGACAAATAGCAAGCATTCGCCTTTTCATAACTGGATGTTATGATCTGGCATGTCGCGTCTCCATCCCAGGCAAATCGAGGCGTTCCGGGCGGTGATGATCTCGGGCGGGATGACCGCGGCCGCGCGCCGGCTCGGCGTCTCGCAACCGGCGATCAGCCGCCTTGTCAGAGACCTTGAAAAAAATCTCGGCCTCAAACTTTTCGAACGCGACGGCGTCCGGCTTGCGCCGCGCGACGAAGCGCTCAAGCTCCATCGCGAGGTCGAGCGGCTTTACGTCGGGCTCGACCAGATCGCGCGTATTGGCGAGGAGATCCGCGCCGCGCGCGGCGGCATCCTGCGTATTGGCGCAGCGCCTTCCCTTTCCGCCTGCGGCATGGAGGATGCCGTCGGCCGGCTCGCCGCGTCGCGCCCGGACCTTGCGATCATCTTCGACACGGAAAGCTCCAGCCACATCGCCGAAATGGTGGCCATTCAGCACTACGACGTCGGCGTCGTGCTGGGCCGTCCCGAGCAGAAAACTGCGCACGGGGAAACGCTGGCGGAAACCGACGCCGTCTGCATCGCGCCGCTCAACCATCCGATAGGGCGACGCGCGGCTGTAACCGCACGCGATCTCATGCATGAGCGCATGATCCTGCCGGGGCGTCGGACGCCGCTTCGGATCAGCCTTGACGCCGCGCTCGTGGAGCTTTCATCGCCAGTCACCGCGCCCATCGAAACGTCGCTGAACAATTGCTGTCGGCTCGTTGCGCGAGGTCTTGGCGTCGCAATCGTCGACATCCTCAGCGCGGCGGAATTCGCGAACGCCCTGATAATCCGCCCCTTCCGGCCCCGCATCGTTGTGCGCTACGCCGCGCTCCTGCCGCCAAAGGCGCCGCGCAGCCTCGTGAAGGATGATTTCATCACGCTCATGCGCGAGGCGGTGCAACGGCGCATCGCGCAAGCCGCTGGCGTCAAATCTGCAAGCGCGCCTGTGTCAGCGCGTCGAAGCAACGGGAAAGTCTAGGCCCTCTCCGAAAATGGCGGCGAGGCCCGCGATGGAGCGCTATGCCGCTCGACGCCTTCAATTGTCCGCGCCAGGGCCCCGGCGGCCGCCTTCGTTGAACAGCTTGCTGGTGAGCGCCGCGATCTCCGTGCGATTCCGCGCCTTCAATTTCTTCATGATGTGCCGGATGTGCGCCTTGACAGTGCTCTCCCGCATGTTCAGCTCATAGGCGATCTGCTTGTTCGCCTTGCCGCGATGCAGGGCCTCCACCACCATTACCTGCCGCTCCGTGAGCGCAGCGCACGAAGTCGAAGGAGCGCCAGCCGGCGCGCTGCGAGCCGAGGTCAGGCTGCTGGCGGGAACGAAGGTCCCACCTGCCTCGACGAGCCGCACCGCTTCGATCGCCACGTCGAGCGGCATGTTCGTCGTAATGAAACCGCGAGCTCCCTTCACCAGAGCGGCCATGATGTTATTGATATCGTCGCTGTCAGACACGATCACGACGGGCACATCCACGGCCGCGCGCGTCAAGGCGAAGAGATCACGCTCGATTTTCTCAATGGGCCAACGCGGCTCATGCGCGCTCAGCACAAAGACCGCCGGAGGCGGCAAGTCGCCGGCGCGCGCCTCCCACTCCTCCACGCTGGTGAAATCGAAGACCGCGTGATTTTTGCACTTCTCCTGAAGGCCGCGCGCGAAGCAATCGCGGATCAGGACACGTTCATCAAAGACGATGATCGCGGTCTCGCTCGACAGGGTGAATTCGCCCTGCGCGTTGGCGCGCTTCTTCAGGCGCGTCGATTGCAGCGTCGAGCGGCTGACACGCTCCTGACCTTTGGGTTTGATCGAATTCTTGATGGTCTCGCCGCGTTTCTCCAGTTGCGCCCGCACGCGCAGCACAGAGGCGCAGGCTGCGCTTGTCTTGCCGGCGCGAGGCTGCAGAATGACCCGAGGCGGGCTTTCACGTCGCGGCTCTGCAGGAGCAGCATCGTCACGGAGAAATTCGCCGCGCGATTCAACGTGGTGACTGCGCAGATCGACTTCGACCCCGGGGCTGGCGCCGTCATTGGCGAAAGTCGGCAAGAGATCGAAAACAAACCGTTCTGCGGTCAGACGGGTGATGTCTGACTGGCTGAAGAACACTCCAAAGCGCTTCTCCCCCGAAGCGCCTGGACGGACGAAAATACGAGAGTCCATAACGCAACCCACGCAACGAAGCGCGTCGGCGCCCACCAACGCAACAAGCTTAAAATCTGGAAACCCCCGATATAAAAATTATAGCTATTGACGTCATACTTATCATAACAATTACGGCTCTGCAACGAACGACGAAAGCTGTTTGTTCGATGAGAAGGATGCGCCTGCAGCGCAAGCTTCGGTTTTTCACGATCCGATAGAGAAATCGCCGGCATCGCCGCGCGATTCGTGCGTCTAGCCCGCGACGATTTTCGGATGAGTTTCAGTTGTCGCTGCGCGCCAAGGGTAATTCAACGATGCGCGCGTCGAAATATTCGATCCAGAGACGCGCAAGATCAGCGCGCTCGTCGAGAGCGGCGGCAATTTCACCGTCACCGAACGCTGACTCCGTCAGCGCGCCTGGCGACAAATCGCTCCATCCCGCGGCCGCCGACGACGTTGCTGCTTCGCAAAATATGCGTTTCGCGATCGCGAAAGAATCCTGACATCCAGAGATGAAATTCCTATTCTGCGCCATGCTCAGCGCGATGATCTCCTGACCCAGCAATTCTGGCGGCAGGCCCGTGATCTCTCCCCACGCGGCCTCCTGGATCGAAGCCAGTAAACGGGAGTCGCAGGCGGCGAAGCGCTGTCGTGCGATGATCGTGATCAAGGTCGCCATGAACCCGATGAGATAGGGATCAAGCCACGCATGCGCAGGGATCTCTCTCAGCCTCTCACGAGTCTGCGCGACCAGCGGCGCAATGACGCCGACGGCCGCCTTGCGCGCGCGCGCCGCCTTCCCAAACGTGAAGTCTGCTCCCCACATGACAACTAGACCGGCCGACGCGGCGCGCCGGCAATTCCGAAGCGCGCGTCAGCGCGCGCCTCGCCGGCGCTTGTGTTTTGTCGCCGCGTGGGAGACCATTTCGTGAAAGTGGCGGACGAGATCCGATGCGGCGCAGCGACGGCGCGTCGGTTCGAGAGCGCGCAGACGATGCCATCAACCCAGCTTCCCCCCAAGCCGGACTTCGCCGCAATTGAAGCGGCCGCGCCGGAGTCGGTTGATCGACGCACACTCATTCTCGCGCTTATCGGAAATCTGATCTGCAGTTGGTCAAACAACGAGAGCATGCTCATCTACGTGCTCATGATGCTGCTGCGGACGGATCAAGCTTCCGCGGCGATTGTCTTCGCGACGCTGAACACCACGCGGGCGAGGCTCGACCTGATCCAGCGGCTGGCGCTCCTGCATCTCAAGGACAAGGCGCTCGATCGGGACCTGAAAAAGCTGATCGCCCGCTTCAACGACAGCACGCGGCTGCGCAACGAATTCAATCACTGCATTTATTCGGTCGATGATCACGGCAAGATCACGCAGACGCAATCGATGCGCATCGTCGAAACGCGAACCAGCCTTCAGTTCGGCGAAACGCGCCAGATGGACGAACAGCGCATCAAGGAAATGCTGGATGCGAACCGGAGCCTGACGCAGCTTAACCGCGAGCTTTGGGACATCCTGCCGCGGTTGCAAGCTCATCTCAACAGCAAGACATAAAGTGCGAGCGCCACCGGCCGCGCGAAACTGAATGCTCCGCCAGCCTTTACTCTCTCTCCATCGCTTTAAAACAGGCTGGACACGCGAAGGAGCTTCTCCTTCAGCGGCGATCCTGATCATATCGAGAGGCCGAGCGTCCACCACCCCCTCCTCAGCGCGCCGCGCCAAGAGGCGACATTTCGACGATGCAAGGTCAGCCTTGCGTAACCCAACGCCGTGGCGCGGAACAGCGCTGTCGGCCGCTCAAACGGCTTCGACGCTGCGGCCGTTCGACTATCCCGATGTCAGACGGCGCTAGCAACGATGACTGCTCGGCGGGATTTTGCGCCGACTGGCGCTGATATCGACCATCCGGACACTCCCGGCGCCGCCATATGGCCATGGCCGCGCCGCCATCCAGCGACGAATGCCACTCTTTTGCGCGCCAATTGAACAGCCGCGCGCGCCGAATGAGCGACTAGGCAAAATCGTTAAAAAAAAAGACCGTCCGTGGCCCGGCTGATCCGCCCGTTATCAACAGCGAGCGCCAGCCGCCAAAAACTACAACACAGACACGGGAGGCGCCGCACCAGAGTCAGACAATCCACAGACAAATCGACGCCGCGCGATTTCGATCCGGTCACGCATACGAAAGAACGCAGCGTTCTCACCCAGCTATGCATTGAACGTCGCTTGGCGGTCGCAGACGCAGAAGATCAGCGGCCCGACAGCGCGAACGATGCTCTTACGCCCACAGGGAGAGTATCATGTCGCAGCACAAGAAGAAGCACAACGATCCGTCGCAGGACCAGGATCAAAGCCAGGCGCAGGCGAATCTGCAAGGCCAGCTCCAGGGACAGGCTCAAGGTCAGTTGCAAGGCCAGGGCCAGCTCCAATACGCCGTGCAATCGCTCGATTCCAGCAACAGCAACGACAACAGCAACTGGAACGCCAATGGCAACGGGAATCTGAACGGGAACGCGAACTTCAACGAAAGCAAGAATGAGAACAAGAACGAAAACAAGAACGAAAACAAGAACGAGAATTCGGTCGACAACAAGCTCGACAATAAGGTCGACAACAAGGTTGAAAACACCGTCGAGAATAAGGTCGAAAACAAGGTCAATGTTGACGTCGACGTCAAGGTCGACCTCGACCTCGACGCGTTCAAGCAACCGGTCGACAACGATGTCATCGACATCGACAAGATCGCGGGCAATGACGGCAGCGTCATCATGCCTGACGTGGTCTATCAAGACCTGAAGGGCGACGGGAACCAGTTCAACATCGATCAGGTCAACAACCTCGTCGATCACGACTATCTGACCAACCCTGAAGTCAAGATGGACGGCGGTCACTTCGACACGAAGTTCGACATCGATGGCGGCGAGGCGAAGGTCGAGGACGCCAAGGCCCATATCGGCGCCGACGGCACCATCGGCACGACAGGCTCTGCGGCGGCCGACGTGACGGTCAGCCAGGAGGCCTTCAGCCAGAACATCACGATGGGCGCCAACATCCAGTTCAACAGCATCACAATGACGGTTGCTGGCGACGATATGTCGAACAACAACCACGCATCCGACGATCTCTGATCGTCGCGCAAACGGCGGTCCGCGCGGGACGCTTCGCGGGCCGCCTCCTTTTTGGGGCGACTCACCTGCTCGAATTGACCTGACGCCGACCCAGTCGGCGCCGCTTTCGGACGGAGAGAAGCATGGTCTCCGACGGCGTCACCGAAGCCATATGGCACTTCATCGGCTATCTCCGCCTTGATCTCGATTATTTGAGATCGCGCATTTCCTATACCGACGGCCCCCCGCTGAAGGCGCCGGACGACTACAAGGCTGTTCTGCCGAATTTCGACACGGACGCCGATCTTGATCCGTTCGACACCGCAAACAAGCCGCCGCCGCTGATGGCGTGGCCCGATCCTCTTCCGAATTTCGGGAAGGCCTTGAGCGCCCCGGGGCCGACGCCGCCCAAGAGCGTCAGCATTCCCCACTCGCCCGATGAAGATTTTGTCAGGCCCGTCGGATCAGGCCTGTCGTCATCGGGCGGCGTCGCCGTCCATCATCACATCTCGGTCGCTTACGCCCCCGGCGGCGATCAAATCGAGTTGCAGATCAAGCAATACAACTTCATGGCCGACGACGATCGCCTGGTGATCACCGAAGGAACCGGCGTCAACGCCCTGCACAAGATCGATGTGGGCGCGCTTGAGGATATGCTCTCGAAAAGCTTCGACGCCATCCCTCCCGGCCTCACGCCGACAACAGCAAGCGACAAGGCCTTGACCGAGTTCATTCAGGCGCGGGATGCAGACATCGCGGCTGGCGTCGAACATCCGGACGAGCCTTCGGCGAAACCCGGAATTTACATCAACGGCGCGCTGACGCCGCCCGATGCGACGCTACCGGAATCCGTTCACAAGGATATGCCGGAGAATTTCGGGCACGGTCATGGGCAATGGGCTGATCTGGGTTCAAATCTCGCATACAATATCGCCGCTCTGATCGATCTGACGGAGTCCGGCCGGTCGATGATCGTCGGCGGCTCCTATTTCCAGACCAACGCGCTGATCCAGACCAACGCCTTCATCGACCGCGACGATATCAGCGGCACCGGCGGAAACCATTCAAGCTCTCTCGAGTCTGGCGGCAACCGCGCCGACAATATCGCGGAGCTGCAGCAGAATCCGGGAGTGTATACAGGCGTTCCCGCGTTCTTCGCCGGTCCCAACTGGAACGTCAAAGTGGTCGATGGCGACTTCTACGACGTGCGCACCGCGGTGCAGAAAAACTATCTCGCCGACAACGATCTCATCGTCCAGCAGAGCGCGATAAATCACTACGAGATCCATGCCGGCGACAACAAGATGTATAACTTCTTCGACATGTCGGGCGGTTCGTTCAAATACGACCTGATCATCGTCGAAGGCAGCTATCACGGCGCCAATCTGATCTATCAGCATAATATCCTGCTCGACGATGATGTGGTGAAATCGGCCGCGGCCGACTCGGAGAACTCGCCGCAATCGATCATCACGGGCCAGAACCAGCTCACCAATATCGGCGTCTTCGCCAATTATGGCGGCGATCATTTCCAGCAGATATCGCAACCGATGCAGGATTTCATGGCGGCGCTGTCGCGCGGCGACACGACGCTCGACTGGAATTTCGGCCACTCCATCGCGTCTTCTGGCGGGACGTTCGATGTCCTCTATGTCAAGGGCGATTATTACGACATCAACGCGCTCTGGCAGATCAATGTCGTCTCCGACGTCGATACGCTGATCCAGCTCATGCATGGCGAGCCCGGCGGCGACGCGTCACAAACCGCCATTACCGGCAACAATCAGCTCACCAACGAAGCGATCATCGTGCATGTTGGCCCGACAGACGCTTATGTCGGCGGCCAACACTACACGGACACCGTGCTTGTGCAGGCCAATCTCGTCGCGACCGACCAGGACGCCGTCCATTACGGCGACACGCAAGCGCTCATTCCCGAAGTCATCGCTTTCGTCGGCAATGCCGACGCGGATTGTCCGCCAGATCAAATCGCCCACCCCGCCGCGGCGAGCAGCGGCGGCGACGTGATGGGCGGGGTCCTTCATTGATGAACGACAGCGTTTGAATGTGTGAGTTGCGTTGAAGGGGGAGGTCCCGCGCCAGAAAGCCGGGACGAGAGGGATGGAAAACAGCGATGGCAGGCGTCCGCCGCCTGACGCGAATTCATCGACTGGCGAAACAGCGTCCTGTCAGGGATCGAGCGAAAAGCGCGATCCCCTCCTCTCGCTGACGAAACGATTGCGCGATCTCGACGCCGAAGTGCGACAGGCGGCTACCGAAAGCTGTCTCGGCCCAACGGCCAGCGACCCACTGAAGGCGCAATCACGCGTAGAGGAAGCCGAACAGCATCGAACCGCGACAGTGGTCGAATTCGAGCCCGCGGCGCAGCGCGCGCGCGGCGCAGCCAGGAGCTGCGAACCGCCTTCGGCTGACGTCAAACCAGCGAATGATCGCGACGCGAACGCTAACGCGGCGAACTCGCCGATGTCGGTCGCTGCGGCCGAAAGCGCGACCTCGCCGCGCGCCGACGCGACTGGAACCGCTCTCGCAGATCCTGCCGCGAAAGGCGCTTCAAACGACGTTCCCGCGCTCGACCAGCGCGGCGGCCGCCATGGCGGCGGCGGATCACATGGCGGCGGCGGCAGAGGCGACGGAGGACCGCCGCTGCAGAAGCGCGCCAGCGACATGGAATTCAGGGATGTGCTGGGAAGAGGGCTCGCCTCCAGTCGGCGAAACCTGATCACCGTCGGCGTCTTCTCCATAGGCGTCAATCTGCTGGTGCTGGCGATTCCGATCTTCCTCTTCCAGATGTCGGATCGCGTTCTCGCCAGCCGCAGCGTCGATACGCTGATCATGCTGGTCGCAATCGTGGTGATCGCGATCGCGGGTCATGTGCTGCTCGATGTGATGCGGCGCGTTATTCTCACCCGCATCGCCGTCGAGACGGAGACCAAGCTCGGCGCGCCGGTGCTCAGCGCGGCGGCCAAGGCGGCGCAAACCGGTTCGAGCAGGGAATTCCAGACGCTCGCCGATCTTCAACAGGTGCGCGCTTTTCTCACCGGACCGACGCTGCTCACCATGTTCGATGCGCCGGTCGCGCCAGTCTATCTCCTCGTCGTCTATATGATCCATCCACATCTCGGGCTGATTTTGACGGCATCGGGGTTGGCGCTGATTGGCCTCGCCTTTCTCAACCAGCGCGTCACCGCCATGCCGTTCACGCGCGCGATGGCATTCGGCACGCGCGCCAATCAGCAGGCGGAGGCGATGGCGCGCAACGCGCAGATCATCAACGCCATGGGCATGATTCCGGAAGGCGTACAGGTCTGGGGGCGCGAGACCGCGGAATCGCTCAAAGCCCAGGTCGAGGGGCAGGACCTCAATGTCCTGATGACGGGCCTGTCGAAATTCGCGCGCCTTTGCACACAGATCTGCATTCTCGGTTGGGGCGCCTATCTCGCCATCGAGAGTCAACTTACCGGCGGCATGATCATCGCGGCGTCCATCGTTGGCAGCCGCGCGCTGTCGCCGCTAGAGGGAACCATCGAAGGATGGCGCAGCTTCGTCCATGCGCGCTCGGCTTATGCGCGCGTGAAATCGCTGCTCCTGAGCTCGCCGCTCAATCTCGACCGTTTACGGCTGCCGCGCCCGCAGGGGCGGCTCACTGTCGAGCGCATCCTTTATGTGCCGCCGCCGAACAAGAAAGTGATCCTGAACGGCATCACCTTCCAGCTCGAGCCCGGCGAGTCGCTTGGCGTCGTCGGCGCATCCGGCACCGGCAAGACCATGCTCGCGCGCATGCTCGTCGGGTCGATCATCCCGACAGCAGGCAATGTCAGGCTCGACATGATGGATCTGCGAAACTGGGATCCGCGCCAGTTCGGTGAAAGCGTCGGCTATCTCCCGCAGGACGTTCAGCTCTTTCCGGCGACGATCAAGGCGAACATCGCGCGCATGCGCGACGACGCCCTCGACGCCGACGTGTTCGAAGCGGCCGAAGCCGCAGACGTCCACGAGATGATCTCAGAGTTCGCACAAGGGTATGAGACCGTCATCTCGATGGACGGCAGCCCCTTGTCCGGCGGTCAGCGGCAGCGGATCGGGCTCGCCCGCGCCTTTTTCGGCAATCCCCGTCTCATCGTGCTCGACGAGCCGAACGCCAATCTCGACGCGCGCGGCGAGCGTGCGTTGGCGAAAGCGCTTCGTCACGCCAAAACAAAGAATACGACCATCGTGGCGATCACGCAGCGCCCGTCGCTGCTAAAGAGCGTCGACAAGATCATGATCCTGCAGAACGGCGCCGTGCAGGCGCTCGGCAAGCGCGACGACCTCATCCCGGTCATCACCGGCTCCAAACCTCTCAAGGGATGGGGCGGCGATGACCGTCCGTTCACCGACGCTTGAAAATGAAATGATCTGAACGGGGATTGGCGCGATGGCGACTGAAGCAGCAGCGGAACAGCCCTGGTATTCCGCCGTTCCGCGTTCGACGCGCGGCGCGACCGTTTTCGGATTCTCCGTGATAGCATTCACGGTGCTTGGCTTCGGCGTGTGGGGGAACACCGCGCCGATCGCCGGAGCGGTCGTGGCGAACGGCGTCTTCGTCGCGACCGGCGAGAACAAGATCATTCAGCATCTCGAAGGCGGCGTGATCCGTTCGATCGAGGTGCATGAGGGCGACGTCGTCGAGGTCGGGCAACCGCTGATCTATCTCGACGAGACGGCGCCGCGGGCCGAACTCAGGCGGCTCTATCTCAGAAGCATGCGTCTGGCGGCGATGGATCAGCGCCTGCAGGCGGAAACCCGCGAAGACGAGCAATTGCGGTTCACGCCCGATTTCATCGCCGCCGCCAGAGACGGAGAAGTGGCGGAAATTCTCGCAAGCCAGAGACTGACTTTCGAAGCGCGCCAGAACAGCAAGGCAAACGAAATCTCAACGATCCAGGAGGGCATTAATGCGCTCAAGGAGCGCATCGAGGGTTCGAAGACGCAACTGGAAGGCACCTATCGTCAGATTGCGCTTCTTCAGGAGGAGATCGACGGAAAATCGCCGCTCGTCAAAGCGGGGCTGCTGCGCAAGCCGGAGCTGCTCCAGCTCATGCGCGCGCACGCCAATTTGCAGGGCGAGGTCGGCCGCCTCAAGGGCGAACTCGGCGACGCCAAGGAGCGCATCTCGCGTTCGAACGAACAGATCGCCGGCGTGCGTCGCGCCGCCGTCAAGACCGCGGTCGAGCAGCTTCATGAGATCAGGGGCGAGCACGCCGATGTGCGCGAGCGCATGCTCGCAGCGAAGGGCGTGCTGGAGCGCGTGAAGATCGCCGCGCCGGTGCGCGGCGTCGTGGTGAAGCTGCGCTATCATACCAGCAGCGGCGTGATCGAACCCGGCAAGAACATCATGGAGCTCCTTCCTCTTCAGGCCGAGCTCCTGATCGAGGCGCGCGTGCGGCCTGCGGACATCGACAATGTCAAGCGCGGCCAGCACGCCATGGTTCGCCTCACCGCGCTGAGCCAGCGCGTGACGCCGATGATAGAAGGAGAAGTCGTCTATCTCTCGGCGGATGCGCTCGCCGACGAGCGGAAGACGCCCCAGCCCAGCACCGGCGACATCTATCTCGCGCGCGTGAGACTCAATCCGGATTCGCTGCACGCCGTTTCAGGCTTCACGCCGACGCCAGGCATGCCGGCCGAAGTCTATATCAAGACCGCCGAGCGCACCTTCTTTCAATATCTGATGAGGCCGATCGAGGACAGCATGACGCGCGCATTTCGCGAGCGGTGATTGAGTCGCATGAGCGAATAAAGGAGAGACATGTGCAGGTCGACGTGATCAGCGACAGAACGGCGCTCGAACATTTGAAGCCCGCTTGGGAGAGCATCTACGCGGCGGATCCCGAGGCGCATTTCTTTCTGTCGTGGACATGGATGGCGCAATATTTGCCGACGCTCGAAGATCGCTGGTTCATCCTGGCGGCGCGGCCCGAACGTGAAGGAGCGGGCTACGCCGCGCTCTTTCCCCTGCGCATCAGCACCGGTGGAAAGGAAGGGCTCTTTCATAACGAGATCAACATGGCGGGGAATTACGCCGCCGATTACACCGGCTTCATCTGCCTGCCATCGGCCTGTTTCGAGGCGGCGGCAGCTTTTGCGAAGCGCATCAGGGAGATGCGCTGGAGCCGCTTCAAGGCCGACTTCATCCGCGCCGGCGATCGGCGGTTCGACGCATTTTTTTCCCATTTCGTCGATCGAGAGTTGCGCATGTCGACAGAGACGCGCGTCAATGTCGACGACAATGTCGACAATTGCATCTGCCCGATGGTGCGACTTCCGGAAGCATGGGACGCCTATCTCGAGACGCTGAGCTCGAACACGCGCCCGAAGCTCAGGCGTTTCCTGAAGATGATTGATCGTGGCGAGCTGCGTGTGACGCATGCAGATGAATCAACCATCGCGCGCGATGTCGACAGGTTGCTTGATCTCTGGAAAGCGAGATGGGGCGATCGCAAAGGCGACCGGCTCGACGCTATCCTCACCTCGAACCGGCGCGTGCTCGGTCAATGCCTCAGGGACGGCGCGCTCTTCATGCCCGTGCTCTGGGCCGGCGACCGCGCGGTCGGCGCGCTCGCAATCCTGCTCGATCGCGTGAAGAAGACGATGCTCTTCTATATCAGCGGTCGCGACGACAGCTTCACCAGTCCGCCGCCGGGCTTCGTCCTGCACGCCTATGCGATCCACCACGCGATCGCCGAGGGCTTCACGAGCTATGACTTTCTGCGCGGCGACGAGCCCTACAAGTATATGTTCGGGGCCGAGAACAAATTCATCAAATGCGTGATCGTCTCGACGCGCAACGGCCGCAACCTCGGCGACAGGCTCGAGCCGCGGACGATTCCTTTCGTTCTCTCGCGAGCCACAAATCTTCATCAGAAAGGGAGCCTGGTCGAAGCGATGCGCGCCTACAGGCAGATTCTGCACACGGACCCCAACCATGCCGAGACATTATTTCGCGGCGGTCAATTGCTGACGGTCAAGCGCGATTTCGCCGGCGCGCGCAGCTTCTTCAAGCAGCTTCTCCACATCAGGCCGGACTCGGCCAAGGCCTGGCTGCATTATGGCAAGTCCTGCGAGGCGCTCGGCAAGCTCAAGGCGGCTGCGGCGGCTTACGCCGAGGCCGCGCGGATCGAACCGAAGTTGGAGGAGGCGCGAATCGCGCTGGATGAGTTAATGAAGCACGCGCCCCATACGGCTGGCTCCCATACGGGCGAAAGTCGCATCTCAAGGAAAAACAACGCGCCGTCCGGACAGATATGGCGGAGCCGCGTGCGGCCGTCCTCTCAGTTACAGGAGGGGAATGCGACCAACCTCTTCGCTGCCAAATGAGCGAGCCGATCTCGGGCGGATGCCGCGATGGCTGCTACTCAAGGCGGCGCTCGCGCACCATGAGATAGCTGCCGACAAGCTCTTCCAGATCCTCAAGCCGATCGGGACAAGCCATCACTTTAAAACGAGCGGGGCCGAGAGCGAAGGGCGATCATCTCGCGCTTCAGATGAAAGGACGGCGATCAAGCACCAGCTTCAAGGGTCTGTTTGTCACGACAAGGCCCGGAAGGGCCTGCTGCAATTCGGCGAAGGCGCAGAGATTGCCGAACAACAGATGCAGATCATTCAACCCATCGTCCGTTTTGGGATCAAGCGACTGCGTGTAGTCCGCCAATCGCCGGCCCATCGCCTCGATCGCACGGCGACTTTCCTCGAAACGGTGGTTGCACTGCCGCAAGCTGCGATTCATGCAGTAGAACCAGTCGATTTCCGCAAAGCCGATGCGCTCGCCCAGCGGAAACTGACGCTCCTCCGCCATCGCCAGACAGGCGTCGATCAGCTTCTCGGGATAGCGAAGCGGACGTCGGCCAAACTGCATGTTGAAGAGATAATGAAACGTCCCGGCCATGTGCGGCACCATCGTCGTGACGCCGCTATGGGTCACGCGCGGAAGATCGCGGCCTGCGAGCAAGCCGGTCGCCGGATCAGTGTTATCCCAGAGCCAGCTGAAATAGGCATCCTGCCAGCCGAGATCGACTTCTTCGGCAATGACAAGCGCAGCGTAGAGGCCAGCGCCACGGTGGGATTCGCGCCAGGGATTTCCATGCCAGTCGAGTTCGCTGAGAAAGCGACGCAACGCATCGTGATCGCGATAGGCGTGGAGACCCGTGAGCGGATAGGCGGCCGGCGCGTCGAACAGCTCCAGCGCCGCGACGCAATGCGCCGTGGTATGGATCGTATGATGCGTCGGCTCCTCGAACAGCCCGCTCTGCGGGTTCTGGAGCGAGCGCAGCGCCGCCACCCAACGCTCGCGCGTCGCGGAATCGCCGGGAAAGCGGCCAATCATATAGAGAATGTTCGCCGCATCGGCGCATCCGTAAGGATTGATCCCAAGGTCTCGCGTTTCGCCCGCGTCCTGCCAGTTCCAGCGCCGATAGGCGCCGGTTTCGATTGCGTGGTTCGCGACGATCGCTTCGGCGCGATCAATGAAGTTCCGGAGATCGATGGCCATCGGATTCGCCTATGCGCGTCCGCTGACGTCTACGCAATTTGCGGAGCCGAGGCTATGCCGACAGCGCCTTCGTGGTCTGCCTTCGCGACATAAGGTCCTATTTCTCCTTTATTTTCAATGCGAAGGCGCATGCAAGCATGCATTGCGCGCCGATCCTGACGAATCCCTGCTCTGCAAATTTGCGAAATTTTAGAAAATTGCGAAATTCGCTTGACCTGGCCTTCGCGCCACGCGAGGCTTGCGGATCAAAAAGAATACGGAACGGGAGGCCACGATGAAGCTCACATTCGCTTTCGCCGGCGCAGCTCTCGCGCTCGCCGCCGCTCTTTCCTCCGGCGCGCGAGCGCAGGACATCATGATCTGGCACGACAAGGGCGAAGACGGCCTGAAAATGATCGAGCAGATGGCCGAGCTCTATAAAAAAGATCATCCCGGCGTCACCGTGAAATCGCAATCGATGCCAACGGAACAGTGGTTCAGCCGCTCGATCGCCGCGCTCAACACCAACACAGGCCCCGACATTCTTTTCAACGATAATGCGCGCATCGTGCAGATCCAGCAAAGCACGGGCAAACTCGCGGACCTGAAGCCGCAATTCGATCAGCTCGCAGCCGACGACAGGAAGTTCATCCAGCCCGGCGATGTCGCGGCGTCGACATTCAAGGATCGCATGATCCAGATGCCGTTCCAGCGCACGATCACAGGTTGGGGCGTGCGCAAAAGTTGGCTCGACAAGGTCGGCGAGAAATTTCCGCAAACCTGGGAAGACGCGCTTCGGATCGCGAAAAAATTCCAGGATGAGGATCCCGACGGCAACGGCAAGAAGGATACGTTCGGCATCGCCATGCAGGCGGGCGACGCGGCTTCGATCACGGGCGGCGGCATCAGCCTTCTCGTCTATGGCAATGGCATCGCCCATCCGCTCGTCGACGAGAAGGGCGACGTCGTGATCGACAAACCGGAAGTAGCGAAGGCGATCATCGAATATCTCAAGTTGTTCACGGAATACAAGCTGGTGTCGCCAGAGACTGTGAATCACACCTTCACCGACATGTATCAGTTGATCGAAGGCAATCGCGTCGGCATGTTTCGCGTCGGCAACTGGAATGTTGGCAAATGGGACAAGACGGCGCCGGCCGGCGACTATATTGTAGGCCCCTATCCCAGCTTTGGCGGCGGCGCAGGCGCGATGGTGGTCGGCTCCGTGCGCGGCATGGCGGTGCCCGAGAACGCAAAAAATAAGGACGCGGCGAAGGAATTCGTGAAGTTTATCGTGAGCAAGCAGGCGCAGCAATATTCGCTCAACAATATGGGCGGCGTGGTGCGCAGCGATCTCGACACCGCCAGTCTGACGCCGGGACTCAAGCCTTTCCTCGCGCCCGGCGTGAAGCTTCAGGTCGACGATTTCGCGGCGTCAGTCTTTCCGTGGCAGCTCAAATTGCAGGAAACCTTCTACAAGCAGCTCATCGAGGCGATCAACAATCCGCCGAAAGACTGGAACGCCTGGATCAAGACCGCGGCGGACAAGCTCCGGCAGGAGCTGACGACTCTCAAGGGCAAGGGCTGAGAGATCATCGCGCCGGCCCTGCTCCGGCGCGATGACAACAAGGCGAGAAGCAAGATGTCATCATCCGTCGCAATCGACGGTCATATCGCCCATGTCGAAGCGCGGCGCCCGATGGGCGAAGTCTGGCGATATGCGACGCTCTACCTATTTCTCGCGCCTTTCGCGCTGCTTACCGTCATCTTCGGCATCTGGCCGATCGCCGACAGCATTCGCGTCGCCTTCACAGACTCTTATACCGCTCTGAGCGACAATCCGACCTATGTCGGCCTGGAGAATTTCCGCCATGTGCTGAGCGACGCGGCGTTCGTCTCTTCGCTCTGGCGGACGCTTCTGTTCACTTTCCTGTCCGTGATCATCAATGTCGCAGCAGCCGTGGGCCTTGCGCTGCTGCTCGCGCATCCCGCGCTGTCTCGCGGCCGGACCTTGTTCAAGCTCGCGATCTTCCTGCCGGTGGTGACGCCTGACGTCGCGAGCTTCATCGTCTGGAAATGGATGTTCAACCAGAATTTCGGCGTCGTGAACCAGGCGTTGCTCAGCCTGCGCCTGCCGCCTTTTCCCGGCGTCACGCAGCCCTGGAGCGCGTTCACCACGATCACGCTGGTCGAGGCGTGGCATCATGTCGGGCTCTACACGCTGATCTTCCTTACCAACCTGCAGCTCCTCGATCATACGCTCGATGAATCGGCCCAGATTGACGGCGCGAGCTCCTGGCAGCGCCTGATCTATGTCACCATTCCGCAACTGCGGCCGGCGATCACCATCAACACGGTCTATGCGCTGATCGAATTCCTCAAGACCTTCACGGTGATTTTCGTCATCACCAAGGGCGGCCCGAACTTCTCGACCAACTTCGTCTCCTATTACGCCTACGCGAAATTCAACAGCGCCCAATATGGCGAAGCGACCGCGATCGCGACGATCCTGTTCGTGATCGTATTCGGCCTCGCCGCCGCAGCCTATTGGCATATGGAGCGGAGCGATCACCGATGAGCGACGCCGCATCGATCGACCAGGCCCGCAGCCAGCCGACCTCACCGCTGGCGACATTCACGCTCTATGTGGCCGCGACGCTGATCGCTCTCATCTTCGTCTATCCCTTCTACTGGATGATCGTCAGCGCTTTCCGCAGCCAGGACGCGATCCTCTCCGCGCCGATGCGGCTCTGGCCGGAGAGCTTCGATCTCACCGCTTTCCGCAGCCTCGCCACGATCGGCGGCACAGCGCTGTCGACCTTCGCGTGGAATTCGGTCGTGATCACCTTGCTTGCGACGGCGGTCGGCGTCGTCGCGACGGGCCTTGGCGCCTACGCGCTCTTTCGCAATCCCAAGCTGCCGCTTTTCACCAGCGTGCGTTACGGATTTATGCTGACAATCATGTATCCGCACATGCTGCTGGTGATCCCGCTCTACTTTGTCTCCTACAAGCTCAATCTGCTCGGCACGACGCTCGGCATCGTGCTGGTGATGAGCCTCGTGCCGCTTGTCTTCTTCATCTTCGTTCAGTTCTTTCGCTCGATCCCGGTCGAGATGATCGAGGCGGCGCGCATCGACGGCGCGTCCGAATGGCAGATCCTTACGCGCATCGTCGCGCCGATTGCGCAGCCCGTCGTCCTGACCGCAATCCTCATCGCCTTTCTCATGAACTGGAAACAATGGTTTCCAATCATGGTGCTGTCGACGGGGCCTGAAACGCATACACTCCCGGTCGCGCTGATCTCGCTCAACACGGAATATGGCATCAACTTCCAGGCCACCATGGCGCTCTCCACCATCGCGGTCACGCCTGTCGTCGCGGTCTTCCTGATGACTCAGCGGCGGGTGATGGGAAGCTTCATGGCCGGAGCCGTGAAGGGATAGGCTTCTTCAGGCCGGCTTTCGCGGCGCGCCGATGGTTCCGCCGGCCACGGGGCTGACGCCGATTTCGATATGCAGCGTCGAGGCGGCGGGCGCGTTCAATCGGCGGATCATGAGCTGCACGGCCTGGCGCCCGATCTCATGGCGATCCACGCGCACAGTCGACAGGCGCGGAGTCGTCATTTCCGCGAAGGGAAGATCGTCGAAGCCCAGAACCGATACGTCTTCGGGCACGCGCAGGCGCCTTGCCTCAAGCGCGCGCATGACTCCGACCGCATAGAGATCATTCATGCAGAACACCGCTGTCCAGCGACGGCCCTTGGCGACCAGTTGATCGACTGCGATTTCCGCCTGCTCGCGGGTCGGCGCGGAAAGACGGCAGATATCGACGGAAGCTCCCTTGATCTCGGAGACCGCGGCCTGAAAGCCGCGCATGCGTTGCGTCGTCGTCCATCGCGGGTTAGAGGCGACATAGAGCAGCGATCGATGGCCTGCTTCGAGCAGCAGCCGCGCCGCGAGCTCCGCGCCATAAAAATTCGCCGGCGCCACGGAGTCGAAGCGCGTTTCGGGATCGGCGCCATTGACGAGCACGGTTGCGACATTCGCAGCGATCAGACGCTCCGCCAGTTCTTGCGACGGATCGAGCCCAACGAGAAACACCGCGGGCGGGCGGGCGCCGTCGAAATCCTCGACGAAACGCTTGAGGCCGAATGTCCGCTCATCGACCAGCCTGACATCGAGCTTGAGCGATGCGCGCCGGGCCTCGGCGGTCAACTGCTCGACGATCCCGTCATAGAAACCGGCCAACCCGCCGGTCGCGCGATCAAGCGTGACATAGGCCGTCGCCGGTCTCACGGGCTCCGCTCTCGCGCCTCGCGCCTCATAGCCCAGCTCGATCGCAAGCCCCTGGATTTGCTTGCGAAGCTCCCCGCTAATGCCAGGGGCGTCGGACAAGGCGCGCGAGACGGTGCTGACGGAAACGCCGGCGGCGCGGGCGAGGTCGATCTGATTTTTGCGGCGGTCCACGACTTGCCTCTATGCGCCCGAACGATAGAAAATTTGCGCAGCTCACGCAATTTGTGAAAGCGAGAGGCGTGGAGTGGCGTTCGCTGCTTTCCAGAGAGGAATGAGCGGTCGACGACCGTGAAGACCATCTCTTTCGCACGCCTGATCGGCCGCTTGATTGCGGCGCGCGACATATCCTTGTCATCCGCCAGGCCCTGCTTTCAAGCAGACGCGCGACGAAAGGTCCGCCCGCTACAGGGCGGCGAGCGCCGCGATGTGGCGCTCGCGCTTTCATGCGTTTTGAGCGGCCGGTCGACGCGCTCCTTAGAATCTGGGCTCTTCGCCGCAGCGCGCCAGATCGCGCTCACATGCCTCCCAGCTTGGGAAGAATTTCGACGATCTTCTGTTTGCCGTCCACGACCTCAGCGAGGAAGCTCGCGCGATCGATGTCGCCGTTCCTGTCCCACGTCGCCTCCATCAGAATGCCAGGCGCCGTGTCAGGCTTGAGCGTCAACCCCTTCATCGCGTCGCCGAAGGCCTTGCGGTCGAACTTTCCGATTTTCTCGGTGACGTATTTGACGAGATAGACGGCGGTGTAGCCCTTGATGCCGTTATGATCGGGAATGTAATTGAACCGTTTCTCGAACTTTCCGCGAAATTCCGTAATTGCAGGCACAGGCGCGTCCGCAGTCAAACCGACATGGCCGCGAACGCCATTGGCCGCCTCACCTGCGAGTTCGATCACCTTCTGGCTCAGCAAAGTCGTTTCGCCAATCAGCGGCGTCTTTAATCCCTGCTTGCGCGCCTCGCGGAGAAAGCGCGCATTCTCCTCTTCATTCGCATAGACGAAAACAGCTTCCGCGCCAGCGCCCTTGGCCTTGATGACGTCGGCGGAAAAATCGGCCTGACCCTGCTCCACCGAGATGTCGGCGACAACCTTGATCGCGCGCGACGCCATTTCCTTCACGATGCTGTCGCGGCCGCCCTTGCCGAAATCATTGTTGACCCAGACGACCGAGATCGTCTTCGCTTTCAGCCCGTCCCTGATGTAATTCGCGATCTTCGGCATGCTGAACTGCTGTCCGAACGCGGTGCGAATAACCCATGGATTTCCCATCTGCGTGATGTCGGCGGCTTCAGCGCCCACAATCTGCGGCACTTCCGCCTGCTGGGTCAGCGCCATGTTCACTTTCACCGAGCCGGAATAGATCGGGCCGAGAACGACATAAGGATCCCTGTCGAGGGCCTTCTGAATCTGCGCGCGCGACACGCCGGGATTGCTCTGGGTGTCGAGATGTTCGGTTTTGATCTGGCGGCCAAGTATTCCGCCGGCCTTGTTGATTTCCTCGACTGCGAGAATGACGCCGTCGCGCCAGTTCGTTCCCGACACGGCGCCGGGCCCCGACAATTCGGCGACGTCGGGAATATAAACCGCCGATTGCGCCTGAACCGCCGTCGCCCATAGCGACGCCGCAAGAGCTGCGCCGCTCCAGCATAGAAAAGACTTCATTGACGATCTCCCTCTCCCTTTGAACTTAGTTGTTGATTTCGATTTCGCTGCGTTCGAAGCCGAGCAGGCGCACGGGCGTCGCCCATAGAAGCCGACACTGATCCTCTTCATCGGGGAATATCTCGCCGATCGCAGCGAGCAGCGGGCCATAGTCCAGGCGCTCGCTCGCCCGCAGGAACGGCCAATCCGATCCCCAAACGCAGCGATCAAGCGTGAACGCTTCGGCCAAAGCCGCAATGAACGGCCACGCATCCCTGTATGGATGAGGTTGTCGCGAAAATTTGTAGTATCCGGACAGCTTGACACAGGCGTCGCGGTCGCGGCCGATCTCGAGAAGCCTGCGAAACCCCGGCTGCGTCAGGCCGCTTTCAATGGAGGGCCTGCCGCAATGATCAAAGACCAATCGAACTTTTGACTTCTCGATCAGCGGCGACAGCGCCAGCAATTGATCCTGCTCGACCTGCATCTGTAGAAACAGATCGAGATCGACCAGCTTTTCCAGAAGAGATGCGGTATCGCGATAATAGTCGACGCCGTGAAATGGCGCGTTGAACGCGACGCCCACAACTCCCGCCGCTTTCAGTTGTTCAAGATCCGCTGCGCTCACGTCATTCTCAACGACGGCGACGCCCCTGAACCGGCCGCCGCCCAGCTTGAGCGCATTAAGCAGAATGCGGCTGTCAGTCCCGTAGCCGGAATTCGTCCCGACGATCAGCGCATGCGCGACGCCATGCGCATCGAGCGTATTCACGAGATGGCCCGCGGGAGCGATTTCCTGCCCCGCGGGACGATAGGGAGTATCGGCCCCATAGGGAAAGCGCGCGGGATCGATGACATGGATATGGCAATCGATCTTGCGAGAGGCCGGCGTCATCGTCGTTGATTTCGACGACATCAGAACGTCGCCTGAATGGCCTTCAAGAGACCGGGCGTGACATCAGGGAGAACGCCGAACCAGGCCTGGAATGCGAGCCGCGCCTGGTTGAGCAGCAGCCCCAACCCGTTCACCGTGACGCAACCACGCTCGCGAGCTTGCGCCAGAAATGGCGTTTCGAGAGGCGTGTAGATCAGGTCGCCGACAAGCGTTTGCGAATTGAGCCGCGACAGATCGATGTCAAGCGCAGGCTTTCCGCGACATCGCTGACGGCGGCGCTGCGATCCGCCCAGCCGACAGCCTGCACCGCAGAGCCGAATTCTCTCGCGATCGCCTCCGCCTTTTCCGCTGTGCGATTCGCGATCCTGATGTCGCGTGCGCCATTTTCCAGCAACGCCACCACGACAGCCCGCGAAGATCCTCCGGCGCCAAGCAGCAGGATCGGTCCTTCATCGGCGCGCCATCCCGCCCTCGCGTCGCGCAAGCTCTGGACAAATCCGTTGCCATCATTGTTGAAGCCGCTGAGTTCGCCATTCTCATCGACGACAATGGTATTGACGGCGCCGATGCGCTTTGCGGTTTCGTTGACGCGATGAAGCAGCGACATCACCGTCTGCTTGTGCGGCATAGTCACATTGCAGCCGCGAAAGCCCAACGCGACCAACCCCGCCAACGCATCCTGCAATCGCTCGGGCTTCACCGCGAGCGGCACATAGGCGCCGCGCAGGCCATGCGCGTTCAGCCAGAAATTATGAATCGTCGGCGACCTCGAATGCGCGACAGGCAATCCAATGATCCCCGCCAATCCGAATTCATTCGACGCTGACATTCCCTGCTCCCGGGCGGCGCTTTCAGGCACAGTGCAAACGACCATGATTATTGTTGACTGGGCCGAAAGTTTTGTACACTAGTACAAATATGGCTCGCAAGCCCGCCCGCGAAAAAGCCGCAGCGCGAAATCCGAATTTGCGGGAGGCGATCCTCTGCGCAGCCGAAGAGCTGTTCTCGATCAACGGCTTCAATGCCGTCTCGGTGCGCGACATCGCGCAGGCTGCCGGCGGAAATCCCGGCAGTGTCACCTATCACTTCAAGACGAAGGGCGGGCTCCTTCTCGAGATCTATCGTCGTCACTGCGGACCGATGAACAGGCGCCGCGCCGAATTGCTTGTCGAGGCGCGGCGCGTGCGGGATGTGCAGGATCGCCTTGAAGCGATCGTGCGCGCCTATGTGCTGCCGGCGTTCTCATCAGGCAGCGACCTCGCGGGCGGCGGAGCGCGCTTCACGCGATTGCGCGCAGTCATGTCGGCCGAGGGAAATGAGGTCGCGAACCGGATCATCGCGCAGACCTTCGACGATACGAGCCATGCTTTCATCGACGCGATTCGGGAAAGTCTGCCGCACATTCCGCGCACGGAGATCGTCTGGCGCAGCCATTTCCTTCTTGGGGCGCTTTACTACACGCTGGTGACGCCGGAACGCGTGTCGCGTCTGTCGCGAGGCGGCGCGGACGGCGCCGACATGGCGAACGCCATCGAACAGCTCGTCCGGGCGACGGTCGCGTCGTTTCAGGCGCCCGGGCCTGATGCGAACTCGTCGCGCGCGATTGATGCGCGCCCTGTCGAACCTTCCCTGTCGGCCGGCCGCGTCGTACGCGGCGGCGCGAAAGATCGGGGCCATGCATGACCGGCGCCGTTTGGAGTCGCCGCGGGATAAGCACCGGTCTCATCTTCGCGCCCGCAATCGCGCGCGCGCAGTCATCATGGCCATCGCAGATCATTAAACTCGTCGTGCCCTTCACACCTGGCGGCAGCACCGACGTTCTGGCGCGCCTGATCGCCAATCGTCTGGAGCGCACAATCTCGGGCGCGAAATTCGTGATCGAGAACCGGCCCGGCGCCGGCGGCTCAAGCGCAGCCGCGCAGGTGGCGCGCGCCGAGCCCGACGGTCATACGCTGATGATGGGGCATATCGGCACGCTGGCCTACAATCCGTCTCTCTACGCCAATCTGCCTTATGACCCGGCGCGCGATTTCCAGCCGGTGGCGACTGTCGCGTCCGTCCCGAACATCCTCGTCGTCAATCCTGCTATGCCGGCGCGGAATTTTCAGCAATTCGTGGCGCATGCGAAAGCGAACAGCGGCAAGCTGAATTACAGTTCCGGCGGCGTCGGCAGCGCGGCCCACATCGCCGGCGCCTATCTCTGCTACAGAGCGGGATTTGACGCGGTGCATGTGCCTTATCGCGGCACGGGGCCATCGGTGAACGATCTGGTCGCAGGCATGATTCAGTTCACGCTCACGGGGGGAACCGCGGTGCTGCCGCTGACGGAAGGCGGGCAGCTTCGCGCCATCGGCGTCGCAAGCGCGGCGCGGGTCGGCTTCGCGCCACAGCTTCCTACGATCGCCGAAAGCGGCATCCCTGACTTCGAAGCGGTGCAATGGTACGGCGTCGTCGCGCCGGCGAAGACGCCTGCTGCAATCGTCGATCGCCTCAATCGCGAAATCAACGCTCTCCTCGATGCGCCGGAGTTCAGGGAAGCGCTCGACCGCGACGGCGCGATTGCATTGAAAGGCGCGCCCGATGATTTCGCCCGTCTCATCGCCGCCGAGATTCTGCTCTGGCGCGACATCATCCGCCGCGCCAACATCAGCGTGGGTTGAGAAGAGACGCGCTCAAGGCGACCAGAACTTCCAAGCGCCTTCATAGTGGAGAGTTGTCGATGATCGCGTCCTCCGGCGGCCGCCGACCGGACTTCAAATCGCCGGCTCTCGCCTGCGACTCCCATTGTCACGTCTTCGGGCCGGCGAGCCGATTTCCCTACGCGCCAGACCGGCGCTACACGCCCGACGATGCGCCGAAGGAGGCGCTGGTCGCGCTGCATGAGAGGCTCGGCCTCCAGCGCGCCGTCATCGTGCAGGCGAGCTGCCACGGGAACGACAATCGCGCGATGGTCGATTGCCTGCAAAGCGACCGCGCGCGCTTTCGCGGCGTCGCCATTGTCCATGGCGCGGTTTCAGATGCGGAACTCGCTGAGCTGCATGACGCTGGCGTGCGCGGCGTGCGCTTCAATTTCGTGCGCCATCTCGGCGGCGCGCCCGACATGCGCGCATTCGAGACGACGCTCGCGAAGATCAGGCCGCTCGGCTGGCATGTGGTGTTGCATCTCGATGCGCCTGACATCGCCGATCTCGCGCCAATGATCAGCGACCTCAAGCTGACAGCGGTGATCGACCATATGGGCCGCGCGCCGGCGGCCATGGGCGTTGATCAGGCGCCTTTCCAGGCGCTGCTGCGGCTCGTCGAACTCGAGCATGTCTGGGTGAAGGTCTCGGGCGCCGAACGCATCGCCGAGCCACCGTTCCGGACTGCCATTCCATTCGCGCGCGCATTGATTTCCGCCGCGCCAGACCGCGTGTTGTGGGGCACTGATTTCCCGCATCCCAATCTCAAGCACGAAGTCGACGAAGCCGATCTCGTCGATCTCCTGAAAGAATATGGCGACGACGCCGCGCTGCGCCGGCTGCTCGTTACAAATCCCGCCCGTCTCTATGATTTTCCGCTGCCGGAGATGTGAAGATGCGCCTGACGCGTAGAGCCGCTGCAGCAGCATTCTCGTTTGCGCCACTCATCGCGAGATCGCAGACGCGCTATCCGGATCGCCCGATCCGGGTCACCGTTCCGTTTGGCGCCGGAGGGCTCGCGGACGTGACGGTCCGCATTGTCGGCGACCGGCTCACGCAACGACTCGGCCAGCAAATTGTCGTGGTCAATCAGCCGGGCGCCGCCGGCGCTCTCGCGGCGCGCGGAGCGACGTCGGCGCCGGCGGATGGATATACGCTCACGCTGCTGACGAACGGCACCGCTGTCAGCGTCGCGACCACGCGCGCGCTCGGCTTTGATCCCCTGGCCGACTTCACGCCGATCTCGACTCTCGGCCTTTTCGATTTCGTGGTCGCAACAAGCCGCGAGCATCCCTATCGAACATTCCAGGACGTTCGCGACGCCGCGCAGAAAACTCCCGGGCGTCTCAACATCGGCACGATCCAGTTCGGTTCGACACAACATCTCGCCGCCGTTCTCTTGCGCGCGCTCGCCGGACTTGATCTGACCATCGTGCCCTTCCGTACGACGCCGGACGCGATGACCGGCCTCATCAGGCGCGACGTCGATGTGGTCATAGATGGATTTTCCGCGATGGGCGCGATGATCCGCGATGGTCAGCTCCGCGCGCTGGCGACAACCGGATCGCGGCGTGGCGCGGCGCTTCCGGATATTCCGACCATGATCGAGTCAGGCGTCGCCGGATATGACGTGACCTCGTGGAATGGGCTGTTTGCACCGACTGCTGTCCCGCGCGAGGTGATCGAGCGCCTCAACGCCGAGCTGAAGTCGGTTCTCTCCGAACCGTCGATCGTCACCCGGCTCGCTGATCTCGGCATCGAGGCGCGATCCTCGACAACGGCCGAGCTTGGCGCGCGCCTGCGCGACGATATCAGCCGCTGGACGAAAGTCGCCGAGCAGGCAGGCCTGGAAAAGCAGTGAGTATGACAAGATGAAAGCGGCGCAAATGTAACAGCGTTTCGCTATGGGAAACCCAGATCGCGCTGATATCCAAGCGTTTGACAGGTTGCGATCCTCGACGCCTGCCTGAAAATAACCGCTCAAATTCAGTTGACTGTCGCAAGCACGCGGCCGCTCGATCCTGCCGATGCGCAGCAGGGCTTTCCAGCCGGCGAGGCGCGGACTAATGTGGCCCCTGCATAACACAAGAACATGAAATGCGGTCGCGGACTCGAATCGCGAACTCTCGCGGCTCGAATCGCAAACGCGACGGCGTTTCGCAAAGCCTAGGGAGACGCCAATGCCGATCCGTAAAGCCGTTCTCGTCAGCATATTCGCCGCCGTCGCCGCGGCTGGCGCCGCTCGCGCCCAGACAAAAGAGGTCGAGGTCGTCCATTGGTGGACGTCCGGCGGCGAGGCTGCGGCGCTCAATGTGCTGAAAGAAAATCTGCAGAAGCAGGGATATGTCTGGAAGGACAATCCGATCGCCGGCGGAAGCGGCGTGCAGGCGATGACGGTGCTGCGCGCGCGCGTCACGTCGGGCAATATCCCGACCGCCGTGCAGATGCTCGGCTTCGACATCCAGGATTGGGCCGAGCAGGGTATGCTCGCTGATCTCACGCCGCTGGCGACGAAAGAGAACTGGGCCGCGGTCGTTCCTGAATCGCTGCAGAAATTCTCGAAATACCAGGGCAAATGGATCGCGGCGCCAGTCAACGTTCATTCGACGAACTGGATCTGGGCGAACAAGGCTGTCATGGACAAGATCGGCGCCAAGCCGCCGACCAACTGGGATGAGCTCGTCGCCGTGCTCGACAAGGCGAAGGCGGCCGGCGTCACCGCGCTCGCCCATGGCGGTCAACCCTGGCAGGATGCGACCTTGTTCGACTCCGTCGTGCTCACGACAGGCGGACCTGACTTCTACAAGAAGACCATGATCGATCTCGATCAGGCTTCGCTGTCGTCGCCGACGATGAAGACCGTGTTCGAGCGCATGGCCAAGCTCAGAACCTATGTGGATTCAAATTTCGCCGGCCGCGACTGGAATCTGGCGTCCGCCATGGTGATCAAGGGCGACGCCGCGATGCAGATCATGGGCGACTGGGCAAAGGGCGAATTCATCGGCGCCGGCAAGAAGCCGGATCAGGATTTCCTGTGCTTCCGCTTCCCGGGAACGCAAGGCGCTGTGACTTTCAATTCCGATCAGTTCGTCATGTTCAAGGTCGGCGCCGATCGCCAGCAGGGCCAGAACGCGCTGGCCTCAGCCACGATGGACCCCGCCTTCCAGTCGTCCTTCAACGTGGTGAAGGGTTCAGTTCCGGCGCGCACCGACGTATCCGATGCGGCCTTCGACGCCTGCGGCAAAAAGGCGATGGCTGATCTGAAGGAAGCGGTCGCGAAGAATGCGTTCATGGGCTCCATGGCGCATGGGCACGCCAATCGCGCCGCAGTGAAGAACGCGATGTATGACGTGATCACGCGTCATTTCAACGGCCAGCTGCCGACGGATCAGGCCGTGAAGGAGCTCGCGGCTGCTGTGAAGGCCGCGTCATAAGACGCGCAGGGCGGCGCTTCGGCGCCGTCCTACCCCTTCGACATCAATAAGCATGTGCAAGAATTGACCGCCGCGACCGAAGCGTCTGCGAATTCGCGCATGCGCGCCGGCGGCGCGCTGGGTTGGCTGCAACAGGCGCTGCCGAAACTCGTGCTTGCGCCTTCTTTCGCGGCCGTGCTGCTTTTCGTCTACGGCTTCATCCTCTGGACGATCTATCTCTCTTTCACCCGCTCACGGCTTTTGCCGGTCTATGAGCTCGCGGGCTTCGACGCCTATGAGCGCCTCTGGCTGCAGCCGAACTGGTGGCGGGCGGTCAATAACATCGCGATCTTCGGCAGCCTCTACATCTTCATCTGCATCGCGCTGGGATTGCTGCTCGCCATTCTACTCGACCAGAAAATTCGCGGCGAAGGCTTCCTGCGCCCGGTCTATCTCTATCCCATGGCGGTGTCCTTCATCGTCACGGGAACGGCGTGGAAGTGGTTTCTCAATCCAGGCCTCGGGGTCGAGAAAACCATGCAAGCCTGGGGCTTCTCCTGGTTTCACTTCGACTGGCTGATCAATCCTGACATGGCGATCTATACGATCGTCATCGCCGGCGTCTGGCAGGCCTCGGGATTCTGCATGGCGATGTTCCTCGCCGGTCTGCGCGGCGTCGATTCCGACGTCATGAAAGCGGCGCAGATCGACGGCGCCGGCGCCTTCTCTCTCTATCGCCGCATCGTCATTCCGCAATTGCGGCCGGTGTTCCTCTCCGCCTTTATCGTCCTCGCGCATATGGCGATCAAATCCTACGACCTCGTGATCGCCTTGACCGGCGGCGGCCCCGGCAATGCGACGGAATTGCCGTCGACCTTCATGTATTCCTACACCTTCACGCGCAACCAGATGGCGGTCGGCGCTGCGAGCGCCGTGATCATGCTCATGACGATCTGCGCGATCATCGTCCCCTATCTCTATTCAGAACTGCGCGAGAAAAGCGCATGAGCGGCGCGGCCTCCACGAATCCCGCCGGCTCGCGAACCGCGTCGCGGATCATTATCTACGGGCTGCTTGCTTTCTTCGCCGCCATCTATCTCGCGCCGCTCTTCGTGATGATCGTGACGTCGTTCAAGACGCTCGATGAAATTCGCGACGGCAACATGCTCGCGCTCCCGCGCGAGGCGACGATCGCGCCCTGGCTCGCGGCTTGGGGTTCCGCCTGCGTCGGCCTCACCTGCGCCGGCATCAAGGGCTATTTCGCAAACTCCATCGCCATGGTCCTCCCCGCGGTCGCGATCTCGACGCTGCTTGGCGCGCTCAATGGTTATGTCCTGTCGAAATGGCGCTTCCCCGGACATAAATGGATGTTCGGCATGATGCTGTTCGCCTGCTTCATTCCGTTTCAGATCGTACTCATTCCCATGGCGCGCGTGCTCGGCCTTCTCGGACTCGCTGATTCCACCGCCGGCCTGGTGCTCGTGCATGTGGTCTATGGCCTCGGCTTCACCACCCTGTTCTTCCGCAATTATTACGAGGCGTTCCCGAATGAGCTCATCCGCGCCGCGCAGATGGATGGCGCGAGTTTCTTCCAGATCTTCCGGCGGATCCTGCTGCCGGCGTCGGGCCCGATCATCGTCGTCACGGTGATCTATCAGTTCACCAATATCTGGAACGATTTTCTCTTCGGCGCCTCCTTCACCAGCGGTGGCAATGCGCCGATGACGGTCGCGCTCAACAATCTCGTCAACACCTCGACCAGCGTGCGCGAATATAACGTGCATATGGCGGCCGCCCTGATCGCGGCCTTGCCGACTCTTTTCGTTTATGTCGTGGCCGGACGCTATTTCGTGCGCGGACTGATGGCCGGCGCGGTGAAGGGCTGACGCATGAGTTTTCTCACGATCGCCGCGCTGACAAAACGCTTCGGCGCGACCGAAGTGTTGAAGGGCATCGATCTCACGCTTGAGCGCGGCGGCTTCCTCGTGCTGGTCGGTCCCTCCGGCTGCGGAAAATCGACCTTGCTCAACAGCATCGCGGGGCTGGAGACGACGACGTCAGGGACGATCAGCATCGACGGCGAGATCGTCAACGATCTCCATCCCTCGAAGCGCGACATCGCCATGGTGTTCCAGTCCTATGCGCTCTATCCCACCATGAATGTCGCCGACAATATCGGCTTCGGCATGGAGATGCGCGGCGCGCCGAAGGCAGAGCGCGAGGCTGCAATCGCCGAAGTCGCGAAGACGCTGCAGATCGAACATCTGCTGAAGCGCCGGCCGTCCCAGCTCTCGGGCGGACAACGCCAGCGCGTCGCGATGGGCCGCGCGCTGGTGCGCAAGCCGCGTTTGTTTCTGTTCGACGAGCCGCTGTCCAATCTCGATGCGAAACTGCGCGTCGACATGCGCACCGAAATCAAGCGGCTGCACCAGCGCACGAATGCGACGATCGTCTATGTCACCCACGACCAGATCGAGGCGATGACGCTGGCGACCAAGATCGCGGTCCTCAAGGACGGCGCGTTGCAGCAGGTGGGGACGCCGGCGGAAATTTATGATCGGCCGGCGAATCTCTTCGTCGCCGATTTCATGGGCTCGCCGGCGATGAATCTGATCCTCGCCACAGTGAAGGCGGATGGCGCGCGCAAATCGCTTGCGCTTGCGCGCAACGGTCATGCGCCTCTCGCTCTGCCGCTGCCTGACAATCTCGCCGCGGCCGCGGGCGACGCCGGACGCGAGATCATTCTCGGCATCCGGCCGGAGGCGATCACCGATCGCGACAGCGCCGATCGCCACGCCGGCCATATCGAGTTGCTCGATTGTCACGTCGAGGTGGTCGAGCCGGCGGGCGCCGACACCTACGTCGTCACAAGCCTCGGCGGCAAGGAAGTCATCGCCCGCATGCGCGCCAATGTCGATGTTCGCCCGGGCGAGAACGCGCCCTTCGCATTCAATCTCGCCAAGGCGGTTCTTTTCGACCCCGAAAGCGGCCGGCGTTTGTGAAACGAGCGCTGATCCTCTACCCCTGCGCTCGGATTCATTGTTGAGACAGGCAAGTCGCGACGTCGGCGAACCTCGATCATCTCGGAGCATGGACGCATGACCGCCTACGCCTCTCTCGCCGGCCATTTCGGCCGTATCGCCGCGATGTCGAACGCCATCGGCGTGCTGCAATGGGACAGCGATGCGATGATGCCGAAAGGCGCCGCGGGCTCGCGGGCTGAAAGCATGGCGCTGTTGCGCGTGCTCCAGCATGAAATGGCGGTCGACCCTCGCATCGGAGACTGGCTGGCCGAGGCGGAGCAGGACAACCGCCTCGATGATTGGGAACGGGCCAATCTGCGCGAGATCCGACGAGAATGGATCGCGCAAACGGCGCTGCCCGCCAATCTGGTGGAAGCCTCGAGCAAGGCGATCTCGGCCTGCGAAATGGCCTGGCGGCAGGCGCGCGCCGATTCCGACTTCGCTGCTCTACTGCCCTATCTCACGGAGGTTCTGAAGCTCGAGCGTGAGATCGGCGCCGCAAAAGGCGCGAAGCTCGGTCTCTCAACCTACGACGCGCTGCTCAATGACAATGAACCCGGCGGACGTTCGGCGAAGATCGACGAGTTGTTCGACGATCTCGCCGCCTTCCTCCCCGATTTCATCGAGCGGGCGATCGCGGCGCAGACGCGGCGGTCGCAGCCTGCCGCCTTGAACGGCCCCTTCCCGGTCGAATCCCAACGCCAGCTCGGCCTCAAAATGATGAAGGCGCTCGGCTATGATTTCGAGCGCGGCCGGCTTGACGTTTCAACGCATCCCTTCTGCGGCGGCGCCGATAACGACGTGCGCATCACCACGCGCTACGATGAAGCCGATTTCACCAAGGCGCTGATGGGCGTGATCCATGAGACCGGCCATGCGCTCTATGAGCAGGGGCGCCCCGCAGCTTATTTGAATCAACCCGTCAGCCGCGCGCGCGGCATGAGCCTGCATGAGAGCCAGTCGCTGCTGATGGAGATGCAGGCTTGTCGCAGCCACGAGTTTTTCATGTTCGCGGCGCCGTCGATGCGCGAGGCCTTCGGCGGCTCCGGCCCTGCCTGGGAGCCCGAGGCGCTGTGGCGGCGCTACACGAAAGTGGAGCGCGGCTTCATCCGCGTCGAGGCGGACGAGGTGACTTATCCCGCGCACGTCATCCTGCGCTATCGGCTGGAAAAGGCGTTGATTGCTGATGAGATGTCGCTTGCGGAGCTTCCAGCCGCCTGGAACGCAGGGATGAAGGAGTTGCTCGGGATTGTCCCGCCCAACGACCGGCTTGGTTGTCTGCAGGACATCCATTGGCCGAGCGGCGCGTGGGGTTATTTCCCGACCTATACGCTTGGCGCGATGACGGCCGCCCAGCTCTTTGAAGCGGCCTGCAAGGCGGAGCCCGAGACGCTGCCGCGCATCGCCCGCGGCGATTTCGCGCCGCTGATCGCGTGGCTGCGCGCGAATATCCATTCTCAGGGTTCGCGCTACGAGACTGATGAGCTTCTCGCGCGCGCCACGGGCCGGCCGCTCGACGCCAACATCTTCAAGGCGCATCTCGCGCGTCGCTATCTCGATGCGGCGTGATCAATTCCAAAAGTTAAGAGCATGGCTTTCGCAGCGCGAACGTTTCGTTCGTCCCGGAAAAACCGGTTCCCGCTTTTTCGCGCCCTAGCGCCACCACGCGCATATGACGGCGCGATCATTCGTCCAGCACGGGCCGTTCTGGCGAAGATCGCCTAGCGGCGTGCGCGCATCGCCTGCGCCGCGCTGCTCATTCCAGAAGCCGGCCGCCGCTCCGACGCCCTTCGACTGGACCGTGGCGAAATAGGTGATCTTCTTTGTATTGCCGATCATGTAGTTGCCGCCGGGCTTGACGTCGACCGGACAGGGCCCGTCGAGATAGGTCTTGCCGTCGACGACGAGAAGGCACCGATCGCCTGATCTCGCCGACGCGGATCCGGCGGCCAAACAAATCAAACCGACGATAAGAGCGCGCATGCGAGCCTCCTAGAGCATGGCGCGAAAAAGTGGGAACCGGTTTTTCGCAAAGCCATGCTCTAAACTTTTGGAATCGATCACGTTCCCGCATTTTGATTGATTCAATCAAAATGCGGCGTGATCTTGATCGGCGAAACGATAGCCGAGGCGGGCAAGCGCGAAAAATCAAAACGGGAGGAGCGGCGCGAAGGCGCGGCGTTCCTCCCGTTCCCCAGTCTCAGCTTCCCGGGCGGCTGACGAGCTGAGGCACGAACATGTCGCTCCATTTCGCGGGCTTCAGCTTGATCGAGCCGGCCTTGTGCATGAATTCAGCGAACTGCATCACGCCCTCCGGCGTCGTGGTGAAGCGCGCGTCCTTGTCCTCGATCATCTCCTGAACCTCGGCGGCGTCGACCTTCACCTTCGAGCTGCGGGCGAAGATCTCGGCGGCGAGCTTCTTGTCTTTGGCGATGAGCGCGTTGGAGTCGTCCATCGCGTCGATGAAGGCTTGCGTCATCTTGGGATTGGCGTCGACAAACTTCTTCGGCGCGAAAGTCACGTCGAGCGTGAGATTGCCGAGATAATCGACCGAGTTGAGAACGCGATGAACGCCAGCGGCCTTCGCCTCGAGATACTGGAAGGGCGGCGAGGTGAAATGCGCCTTGATCTCGGTCTTGCCGCCAATCAGAGCCGCGAGCGCCTCCGGATGCGGCAGGCTCACCGTCATCGGATCCATCTTCGCATAATTCTCGGGGCCGAATTCTTTCGCCGCGATCATCTGAAGCACGACCGCCGCAAGCGACGTCTTGATGCCGGGCAAGGCGATCTTGTCGGTTCCGGTGAAGTCCTTCAGCGATTTCAACTCCGGTTTGTTTGACATCAACCACAATGAGACCGAGCTCATGCCGGAGACGCCGACGACCTCGACATTGGGAATGCCCTTCGCCTTGGCCCAGAGCGTGATGAAGCCCGGCGCGCCGGTGCCGGCGAAATCGAGCGTGCCCGCCATCATCGCGTCATTGATGACGTTGCCGCCATCGAGCATCAGCCATGTGACCTTGATGTCGCCGAGGCCCGCCTCCTTGGCGCGCTTTTCCAGAAACTGCTGGTCCTGCATCACCACGAGCGGCAGGTAGAGAATGCCGAATCCCTTGGAGACGCGGACTTCCTTCACTTCGGCTTGCGCTGACCCCGCGCCAAGCGAGGCGCCGATCGCCGCCGCGACAAACGCGGTTCTGAACAGAGTCCTCAACATCATATTATCCTCCCTCGATTGCGGCCGCGCGCGGCGGCGCTGTTCTTATTCAGTGTTGCATGCCCCAGCGACGGATGGTCCTGCGCTCGATCGTCGCGAAGATGATATTCTCGACGAACAGGCCGATCAGGATCACGGTGAACAGGCCGGCGAAGACGTTCGCCGTCTCAAGCTGATTGCGGTTCTCATAGATGAACCAGCCAAGCCCGCCCGAACCCGACGACACGCCGAAGACCAGCTCCGCCGCGATCAATGTGCGCCAGGCGAAAGCCCAGCCAACCTTCAAGCCCGTAAGGATCGCGGGAAAAGCGGCGGGAATGAGGATGTAGCGCACGAGCTTGAGGCCGCGCAGACCATAATTCTGGCCGACCATGCGCAGCGTGTTCGACACCGAGCGGAAACCCGCATGGGTGTTGAGCGCGATGGCCCACAGCACGGAGTGAACAAGCACGAAGATCACGCTGCCGACGCCAAGCCCGAACCAGATCAGCGCCAGCGGCAAGAGCGCGATCGCCGGCAGTGGATTGAACATCGAGGTCAAGGTTTCGAGCAGATCGGCGCCAATGCGCGAGCCGATCGCCAGCGTCGTCAGCAATGCGGCAAGCGCGACGCCGATGCCGTAACCGATGATCAGCGTCTGCAACGACACCAGCATGCGCTGCGGAATGACGCCGTTCGCCATGTTGCTTGCGAAGGCCTGGATGGTCTCGCCGAAGGTCGGAAACAGCAGGGGATTGCCGAGCCAGCGGCCGTAGATTTCCCAGACGACCGCAAGCACGGCGAGGATGAGCGTTTTGCGCACGAAGCCCAGACGATAGACGCGCTCGGCGAAGCTCAGGGACTTCGCGATGACAGGAGCGTCGCTCGAATTGACGTCGCGAATGAGTTCCGGCCGGAAGGTCAGGAGATCGGTCATATCAGTCGTCTCCTCAGTGCGCCGCGAACAGCATGTCGTTGATGCGCGTTTCCAGCGCCGCCTGCGCGCCGGTTCCCATCTGCTCGGGGGGCACGCTGTTGAGCTCGGCTTTCACCTCGCCCGGATGCGGCGACAGCAGGAGAATGCGCGTGCCGACGCGGATCGCCTCTTCGATGGAGTGCGTCACGAACAGCACGGTGAAATGCGTGTCGTCCCACAGCCGCAGAAGCTCATCCTGCATCTTGCGGCGCGTCAGCGCATCGAGCGCCGCGAACGGCTCGTCCATGAGCAGCACGTCCGGCTCCATCGCCATGCCGCGCGCGATGGCGACGCGCTGCTTCATGCCGCCCGAGAGCATATGCGGATAGCTGTCGGCGAATTTCGTCAGTCCTACCTTGTCGATATAGGCGCGAGCGCGTTGCTGCGCTGCAGCATAGTCGGCGCGGCCGCTTGATGTCAGCGCGAAGATCACATTCTCAAGCACGGTCTTCCAGGGCAGGAGCTGATCGAACTCCTGAAACACCATCATGCGGTCAGGACCGGGTCCTGCGACTTCCTGGCCCTTGAGGCGAATATGGCCGCCAACAGGCGTGAGATAGCCGCCAATCGCCTTGAGCAAGGTCGATTTTCCACAGCCGGAGGGGCCAAGCAGGACGAAGCGATCAGAGGGGTAGACGTCAAACGAGACGCGGCGCGTCGCCGTCACCACGGCGTCGGGCGTCTTGTACTGCAACGTCACGTCTTCGACGGTCAAAAGCGGCGCAATCGCGCTCGCGCTGAGGGGCGCGTGCATCTTTCCTCCCGAGATCGTTCCCTGCGCACTGGCGGCGCTTGACATCCTGTTAGCTGTCGAAGCTGACTCCTGCCTGACTCAGGCAAAAGAGTTCCGTTTGCGCGTTCTTGTGGTCGAAGACACCGCCGATATCGCCGAGGCCGTCGTGATGCGGCTGGAGAAGATCGGCCACGCCGTCGACTGGGAGACCGACGGCCGCACCGCCTCGGAGCTGCTTCTCGCGCAGGCCTATGACCTCGTCATCCTCGACCTGACATTGCCTGGCGAGGACGGCCTCAATGTCCTGAAGGGGCTGCGAGCGCGGCGCGTGAAGACGCCGGTTTTGATCATCACCGCGCGTTCGGCTGTGGACGAGCGCATCAGCGCGCTCGATCTTGGCGCCGATGACTATCTCATCAAGCCTTTCGATTATGGCGAGCTGGAAGCGCGGGCGCGGGCGCTGCTGCGTCGCAGCGCCGGCCTCTCCGACAACATGCTGCGCGTCGGCCCGCTCGCCATCGATCGCGCCGGCCGCGTCGCCAGCATCGGCGATCGGCCGCTCAATCTCACGCGACGCGAACTGACCGTGCTCGAAATCCTCGCCGCGCGTCCCGAGCGGATCGTGCCGAAAGAAGAACTCGTCGAGCAGCTCTTCAATTTCGATCAGGAGCCCAGCGCCAACGCGGTCGAGCAATTCATCGCGCGTCTCAGGCGCAAGCTCGCGGACGCGCCGATCGAGATCAGGACGCTGCGCGGATTGGGATATCAGCTTGCAGTTGCGTGACTGGCGCCTGTCGCTGCGCGTTCGCATCATCGCGTCCCTCTCGGCGGTGCTTGCGGCGGGCGCCGTCGCGCTCGGCGTCGCCGCCTGGCGATCAGCGTCGGTCGCGGCGCAGCAGGCCTATGATCGGCTGCTAAGCGGCGGCGCGATCCAGATCGCCGAGAATGTCTATGTTCAGGGCGAGGTCGTCGCGCTCGAGCCACCGGTCGCCGCCATTGCAACGCTCTCGGCTTATGATCTCGTATTCTACAAGGTCGTCGATCCCCGTGGAGTCGTTGTCGCGGGCTATGACGATCTCGCATCGCGCGCGGCGCCAGCAGCCGCTCAAAGCGGCGTCGTACTCGAGGACGGCGACTATCAGGGTCAATCTGTGAGGATCGCGACGGTCGCGCGACGCCTCAACGATCCCGGTCCCGGCGGCTGGGCCACCATCGTCGTCGCGCAGACCATAGACGCCCGAAAAGCACTGGCGCGCGATCTCACGCTGAACGCGCTTGGCGTCATCGGCGGCATGAGTCTGCTGGCGCTCGTCGCCGTCGGGCTCTCGGTTCGCCTCGCGTTGAAACCGCTGATGCGGATCGAGCATGAAATCGCCAATCGTCGTCCGGACGATCTGCGCCCGATTGAGACCGAGCCGCCAGTGGAAGTCCGCAATCTCGTTCACGCGATCGATGATTTCATGCGTCGCCTCGCCGACCGGATGAGCGTGATGCAGCGTTTCATCGCCGACGCGGCGCATCAGATACGGACGCCGCTCGCGGCTCTTGGCGCGCAAGTCGAGATGCTTTCCTCTGCAAAACCTTCGAAGGGAAAAGCTGAGCATATCACGCGCATCCGCGAGCGGACGGCGGAGCTGTCACGACTTGCGAGCCAGTTGCTCGATCACGCGATGGTCATCCATCGCGCGGACGCGGCGAGCTTCGCGCCCGTCGATCTCAACGAGCTTGCGAAAACTGTTCTTGCGCGGGCGGTGCCGTTGTCGCTCGCGCGCGAGGTCGATGTGTCTTTCACGCCGGCGTCTTCCTCTTTGACTGTCGATGGCGACGCCGTCGCCCTGCGCGAAGCGCTGTCCAATCTCATCGACAATGCCCTCGCCCATGGCGCTCGCTCGAAGCTTTCCGTGACGGTCGGCGCCGACGAGACCGCCGCATGGGTCGAAATCGGCGACGATGGCGACGGCTTCGCCATCGAAGATCAGTCGAAACTGATCAGACCTTTCGAGAAGGGCGGCGCCTCGCACGGCTCGGGGCTGGGACTGTCGATCGCCAGCGAAGTTGCGCGCGCCCATGGCGGCGAGCTTGTCTTCACGCGGCGCGACTCGTTGTTTCGTGTGACCCTACGTCTGGGGCGTGAAGCCTGACGAAGCGCGGACGACGGATTTCCGGCCCGGAATTCGGCCAAAACCTAGCAAATTCAAGGCTTCGCTCACTCCAGCGTTGCGCAGCCCCTCCGAAGTTGCAAAATCACCTCCTGAATCGAGCCCGCAAGCGGCTCCGCCGCCTCCGGCCGCAGCGCCCGGCCGAGGCGAGCGACGTGGAGGCAAGCAAACCGATATGGGAAGACGCTCGGCAGCGAGGCTCATGGAGCCATGAGCGAGCAGACGGCGAGCGGAGAACCGCAAGAGCGCATCTCGGGCCTGGCGCCATTCGGCTTTCCCATTTTCCGGAAAGTCTGGTTGGCCAGCCTTGCCTCCAATCTCGGCGGCCTCATCCAGTCGGTCGGCGCGGCCTGGCTCATGACCTCGATCGCCACGTCAGCAGACATGGTGGCGCTGGTGCAGGCGTCCACCTCTCTGCCCGTGATGGTGTTCTCGCTCGCCTCCGGCGCGATCGCCGACAGCTTCAACAGACGATCCGTGATGCTCGTCGCTCAAACCTTCATGGTGACGGTGTCGACGGCGCTCGCGGCCTGCGCCTATTTCGGCCTGATCACGCCGTGGCTCCTGCTCCTCTTCACCTTCCTCATTGGCTGCGGCACTGCGCTGAACAATCCGTCATGGCAGGCCTCGGTCGGAGACATGGTGTCGCGACCGGTGCTTCCGGCGGCCGTGACGCTGAACAGCGTCAATTTCAACCTGACGCGCAGCGTCGGGCCGGCGATCGGCGGCGTCATCGTCGCGGCCTCAGGCGCGGCGACCGCTTTTCTCGTCAACGCCGTGAGCTACCTCCCGCTCATTCTCACGATCCTGACCTGGAAGCCTGCGCCGCCGCCCAGCACGCTGCCGCCTGAATCCTTCGGACAGGCGATGACGTCGGGCCTGCGCTATGTCGCGATGTCGCCGAACATCGAGAAGGTGATGCTTCGCGGGCTGGTGTTCGGCTCTTCCGCGATTGCGATCCTCGCTCTGCTGCCGCTGGTGGCGCGCGACCTGCCCGGCGGCGGCCCGCTGCTCTACGGCGTTCTGCTCGGCTGCTACGGCGTCGGCGCAGTCGGCGGCGCCGTGCTTGGCAGCCGCATGCGCATGACCCTGCCGAATGAGATCATCGCGCGCTGCGCCTTCGTCGGCTTTGCGCTGTGCGCCACGATCGTCGCATCCGGGCTCGGCGCCTGGGCGACGGCGCCCGCCATGATGATCGGCGGCGCCTGCTGGGTCATCGCGCTCTCGCTCTTCAACGTCACCGTCCAGCTCTCGACGCCGCGCTGGGTGCTCGGGCGGGCGCTCGCGCTCTATCAGACCGCGACATTCGGCGGCATGGCGATCGGAAGCTGGATCTGGGGACTGATCGCGGCGCGATTTGGCGTCGACACGGCGCTGCATGTCGCCGCGATGGTCATGCTGATTGGCGCCGCGATCGGGTTCCGCCTGCCGCTGCCGGCGAAGACGTCGGACAATCTCGATCCGCTCAACCGATGGAAAGCGCCGCATGTCGCGCTCGATCTGCGCGGCAGAAGCGGGCCTGTCGTCATCCTGATCGAATACAAGATCCGGCAGGAAGACACGGCGGAATTCCTCGACGCGATGGCGGAGCGGCGTCGCACCCGTCGGCGCGACGGCGCGCGTCAGTGGGAATTGATGCGCGACACCGAGAAGCCGGAAGTGTGGATTGAATCCTATCATGTTCCCACCTGGAACGATTATGTCCGCCACAATCAGCGGCGCACCCAGGCCGACGCGGGCGTCGATGATCGCATCAGGGCGCTGCATTCCGACTCTGAGCCGCCGCGGGTTCACCGCATGGTCGTGCGGCCGACCAATCTCCCAGAGACTGATCCGCCGGCGAAGACGCATGCTGATCTCGGCCACTGATCTGGAACCGGGAGCGAGCGTCGCGTGATTCCCTGGGTTCTTCTCGACAGTGCGAAAACGCCTGACGGCGGCGAATTGCGCCTGCTCCAGCGCGGCGATGAGTTTTCGATCCGCGCAGGAACGGCCGAACTCATGAACAGCCGTCAGCATGGATCGGAAGAGGCGCTCGCGCGGCTCGCCTGCGAGAGGATCGGCAATCGATCGCGCGCGCAGATTCTGATCGGCGGGCTCGGCATGGGCTTCACGCTTGCCGCGACTCTGGCGGCCTTGAAGCCTGACGCCCGCGTCACGGTCGCCGAGCTTGTCCCCGCGGTCGTCGCCTGGGCGCGTGGGCCGCTTGCGACTCTTTTTGGAGGTAGCCTTGAAGATCCGCGCGTCGATATCCGCGTCGAGGATGTCGGCCGCACGCTCAAGGCCGCGCGCGCGAGCTATGATGCGATCCTGCTCGATGTCGACAACGGGCCGGAGGCGCTGACGCAGGATTCAAACGATGCGCTGTATGAGCTCGCCGGCCTCAGCATCGCGAAATCGGCGCTGCGGCCGGGCGGCGTGCTGGCGGTCTGGTCGTCGCATCCCGATCGCGATTTCACTGGGAGGTTGCGACTCGCCGGCTTCGCCGTCGAGGAGAAAAGGACGCGCGCCCGCGAAGGCAAGGGCGCGCGCCACACAATCTGGCTCGCGACGAACGAGAACTCCCCGCGCCCGAACAGAAGCCGAAACTGGAAGCGTTAGCTCACGCCGTGCTATTTTAGCAGTGATTCGATCGCTGATTTGCAGGGAGCGCAGCGCTCTGGAGACGTCGCTCTATCCGCCCGTCAAAAAGTTCCTCGAAGGACTCGGCTACGCCGTGAAAGGGGAGATCGGCGGTTGCGATCTCGTTGGCCTCAGAGGCGGCGAAACTCCGGTCGTCGTGATCTGCGAATTGAAGATGAGCTTCAATCTCGAACTCGTGCTTCAGGCGGTCGATCGCGCGACGGCGTCCGACGAGGTCTGGCTTGCCGCGCAAACAAGCAAAAAGGGAAATGGCCGTGAGCGCGATGCGCGCTTCCGCAATCTCTGCCGACGACTTGGCTTCGGCATGCTCGGCGTCTCGCCTGCGGGGAAGGTCGATGTGATCCTCAGCCCGACGGCGCCGACGCCGAGAAAGGACGCCAAGCGACGTTCGCGACTTGTGGAAGAGCATAACAGGCGCAAGGGCGATCCTGTCGCCGGCGGCGGCTCGCGCGCGCCCATCATGACGGCCTATCGCCAGCGCGCGCTCGCCTGCGCGGCGGCGATGGCGAATGGGCCGCAACGCACGCGCGATCTGCGCGGCTCTGCTCCCGACGCCGCGAAAATTCTGCTCAATAATGTTTATGGCTGGTTCGCGCGCGCTGAACGCGGCGTCTACGAATTGACGCAGGCCGGCCGCGCGGCGCTTGTGCGCTGGCCGCAGGAAACAGACGGCGCCGATCGCGCAACCACGATCGCTCGCGCGGAGGAACGATCGGTCGCCTGAACAGAGGCGCGCGTCAGCGTTTGGCCGGCGCAACCTCTGCGAGGCGACGCACATCAGCCGCCGCCGCTTCACGCGCCTTGACGTCGATCCCCGCGGGACCTTTGGCCTTGGCGTAAGCGATGATCGCCTGACGGCTCGTCTCGTCGCAGCCTTCCGACCCCATGCCCGCAACGCCAGCGCGACGCGCCTCGTCAGCGACCGCGTCGCAGGCGGCGGGCGCCATGATCAGTTGCTGCGTGATGCCGCCCAGCGTCAGCGGATCCTGCAATCTCGAATCATCTCGCACGGCCGCGAGAAAAGCGCGCGCAAAGGCCGCCATCTTGCGATCGGTGAAAATCTGGCCGAGCGTGAAGATGTATTCGAAGTCAGCCTTCTCGGCGCCTTGCGGCTTGCTGATCATCACATCGAGCCCGTAGCGCACGATTTCCTCGGGCGAGACGACCGCGCGCACATCCTGGGCGCGATGATAGCTGCGCAGCAGCAGCCAGCGCGCAGGAAGATCGCCATAGCGCGCCATCGTGTTCAGCATGCGCACCGCGTCCTGCCGCTCGCGCCCCGCCTTCTGCGCGACTTTCTCAGCCGTCGAGAAGGCGCGATCGCGCGCGGCGTCGAGCGTCGCTTTCGACAGCGAATCCGTATCAGACGATGGCCGCGTTTGCGTGTCAGGCTGCGCAGACAAGGCCGTCGCCGCAGGCTTTGCACCGGGCAACGATGCGAGCAGCGTCTCCTCGTTGAGCACGCCCTTCGCCTCGACATAATCAGGCAGCGAGCGCCGCATTTCCGGGCCGAAGAACCCGTCGGGCTGGCCCGTGAAAACACCCGCCTGCTTCAACTCCCGCTCGATCTCGAGTTTGACATTCGCCGGGAGGGCGCGCCCGAGCGCAACGATCTTCTCATCGCCCAGTCCGCCCGGCGACATGCGGAACGCGTCAAGCACAGCGAGAGCGACCGCCTTGGCGCCGGCCTCCCGGAGACGGCTTCCGGAGAACAGCGAGCCAAGCTGCGCCGACTGGATCGCGTCGCCGCCGAAACCGCGCGGCAGGCCGCGGTCGCCAAAGCGGCTCCCCAGCCCTTCAAGATAAAGCGAGACCGGTAAGGTCACGCCTTCCTGCAACGTCATCAACTTGTCGAAGAAGTCGAACGTGAAGGCGCCGCCGAGCGATTCCATCGCCTCGATCGAGCCGCGCCGCGCCGCCTCCCGCCACCAGCGCAGGCGCTCGCGGCTATTCTTCTCAACGCCCAATCCATCATCATAGGCTTTCGCGGCGAGATTCATCGCTTCGATATCGCCAAGCGTCGCAGCCTTCACGAATGACGCGGTGGCGAGGCGATCATCCTGCGCATAAAGAATGCCGCTGCGCAGAAGCTTGCCCGCGAGCAGATAGGCGGCCGGATGATTCTGCTTGATCCCCTCGTCCACCAAAGCCTTGATCGCATCATTCGAGAGGCCATTGGCGCGCCGCGTCGGCTGCGAACCTGAATCGAGGCCGACGATCTGAAGCGCGGCGTAAAGCGTCTTCGCGTCGAGATCGCCGGCATCGGACAATTTGCGAAGCGCTTCGACAAGCTTTTCGCTGTCACGGTACGGCTTGCCAAATTTTTGCGCGAGGCGGCCAAGGAGAAACGTCGCGTTGCGCTCGCCGAGCTCGATCGATGCTTCGAGACTGCGGAGCAGCGCGGCGTCATTCTGCGGCCTGAGATCCGTGCGCAGAATCAAGTCCGCCATCAGAGCCGAGCGCTCGCTTGACGGCAGGCCAGCGCTGAGAACCTCCATGGCCTGATGAGGCCGTCGACCCAGAGTCGTATCGCTGAGGAGAATGCGCGCGAGCAAGGGCGTGCGCGCCGGAATGTAGCGCGTGTCGTCGCTCTTCACCAAATCGTAGGCGCGCTTGATATCCTGAGCGCCGCCCTCGCCCGTCATCAGCATGCCGGCCAACATCACCTTGAGCGTCGCGGCGTGGCCAAAACCATTCCTGATGAAAATCTCGATCAGCCGCCGCGCTTCGGCGGCGTCCTTTTGCGTCCCGCGCCCTTCACGCAGCGCCTGAAGATAAGGCATCAGATTGCGCGCATCCTGCGCTTCGACGGCGGCTTTGATTTCAGCGAAAGCGGCGGCGCGCTCGTCGTCCGTAAATCCCTCTTCTGAAAGCGCGATGCTTGACGCCAGACTTGCGATCCAGTCCCGGAATTTCGCATCGTCGTTGTCGTCCGCCAGAGGCGCTGCGCCGCGCCCACCCCATTTGCGCGCCAGCGCCACGGCTTCGCGAGGCGCGTAATCGACGATCGAAATCTCGGCCGGCCGCGGCCGCTTTGAAAGCTCGGCCACCAATTGCAGGACGGCCGCAAGATGGCCTGAGTCAGCCGCGGCGCGAAGATAGCGACCCGCCTGCGCCCGCAAAGATGGATCGGCGTCCGGCTCGATCAGCCGATAGAGGGTCATATATGCAGCGAGATATTGCGCATCGGCGACGCCGGCGTCAGCGAACTGGCGAATGGCGGGGATCACGAGCCGCCGCGAGTCGTCACTGAGAAAAAGCGATACGCGGGCAAGTTCGTAGCGGAGCCTCGCATTATCAGGCTCCGCAGCGACTGCGGCCGCACAGGATGACCATAACGCCTGCAGGCCACCGTTCGCGCGAACGTCCGACAAGAAATGAAATGAGTTGACCGGCTTCTCCTTGGCGCCGGGATAGGCCGGCGGAGACGCGCCCTTGTCGCAGGCTTCGATAGCGGCGCGCGCTTCCGCGGCGCGCTTTTCGGCGTCGGCGCGATCGGCGTCAGTTGCTGGTTTCTGCGACTGGATCGTTTCCTGAGCCGCGCCCGAATCCGAGGGCGGCGTTTGCGCAACGGCTGCGGTGGCCGCGAGACAGGAGACAGCGACAAGCAACGCCATGCGCGACATGGAAAGCCTCCGTATGTGAGGCCATGAGTATTCCTGCAATGCTTCGCCGCTCGTGCGCTGGCGCACAAACACGGGCGCCATCGCGATGCATGATTGAAGCTGGCGCTCTACGTTTATTATCGCTTCACCCGTCGCGCGATAATTCAACAGCCAAGCGACGCGTGATCATTGATCATATTTTCCGCAAGTGCGTAGGCGGCCGCATCGTCGCGTCACGCAGTCAGAGAATTCCAGCCTGAAGCGTCTCTCTTACACCCATCCGCCATCGACGACGTAATGCTGCGCCGTACAGGCGGACGCTTCTTCTGAAGCGAGAAATACGGTGAATTTCGCCAGCTCGTCCGGCATCAATTTGCGCTTGAGGCATTGCCGCCGCATCAACTCCGCCTCGCTCTCGGGCGTGAGCCATTTCTCGATCTGGCGTTCGGTCATGATCCAGCCCGGCGCAATCGCATTCACGCGAATATTGTCCGGGCCATAGTCGCGCGCGAGCGAGCGCGTGAGCCCAATTACGCCTGACTTGCTCGCGGTGTAGGCGGCCATGCCGCCCTGCCCCGCCATCCAGGACGTCGAGCCGAAATTGATGATCACGCCTGACTTCGCCGCCTGCATGTCGGGCAGCACGGCTTGCGCCGCGAAGAACTGGTGCTTGAGATTCACCGCGATGCGATCGTCCCAATATTCTGATGTGACAACGGGCGTCGCGTGGCGCTCGTCATGCGCCGCATTGTTGACGAGAATCTGAATCGGACCCAGCCGTTCGCGCGTCTTCGCGACCGCGGATTTCAGAGCGGCGATGTCGGTGAGATCGACGCGCTCGAAATGCGCCTTGAGGCCCTCGTTGCCGAGCGCCTGCGCGAGTCTGCGCCCTTCCTCCTCCTTGATGTCGAAGAAGGCGACCACGCTGTTCTGATGCGCAAAGCGCCGGACGATCGCCTCGCCGATTCCTGACGCTCCTCCGGTCACGAGCACGACCTTGCCCGCGAGATCGGGATAAACGGCCGCCATCTCTTCCTCCCTGTCCTGTTGGCGCGCCCGAGCTTTTCTTTGGGGGCGGCGCGGCACCTTACGCCCTCAAGATGTGATGCGTATAGATCAAAAAATGAGTTGCGCCCCTCAAAAAAGCGCCGCATGCTCCAGGGCAACCCGGACCAAGACCGGGATGGGAGGATTTCATGGGATTTTTGAAACGATTGGCGCTCGCCGCCGCGGGCGTCGCCCTGGCCGCCGGCGCGGCCGCCGCGCAGACCACCGTCAAATGGCTCCATCTCGAGGTCAATCCGGGCCAGGTGAAGATCTGGGAGGAGGTCGCGCGCGCCTTTGAGGCGCAGCATCCCGGCGTGAAGGTCGAGATGCAGTTCCTGGAGAACGAGGCCTACAAGGCGAAGCTGCCGACGATCCTGCAATCGAAGGACAGGCCGCACGTCATCTATAGCTGGGCCGGCGGCGTGCTGAAGGCGCAGATCGACGCCGGCGTGCTCGACGACATCACGGCGTCCGTCGCGGGCTACAAGGACAATCTCGCGGCCAGCGCAGTCGCCGCCTTCACCGACAATGGCAAGATCTACGGATTGCCGCATGCGGTGTCGCAAGTCGGCTTCATGTACAACAAGGAGCTGTTCGCGAAGGCCGGCGTCGACGCGACAAAGATCAAGACGTGGGACGATCTGCTTGCGGCGGTGAAACAGTTGAAGGCCGCCGGCGTGACGCCGATCGTTGTTGGCGGCGGCGACAAATGGCCGCTGCATTTCTACTGGACGCATCTTGCCGTGCGGCTCGGCGGCAAGGCCGGATTCGAAGCGGCGCTCAAGGGCGAAAATGGCGGCTTCGAGGGCGACGTCTTCCAGAAATCAGGCGAGCTGTTCAAGCAGCTCGTCGATCTCCAGCCGTTCCAGAACGGATTCCTCGGTTTCAAGAATCCGCAGGCTGTCGGCTATTTCGGCGACGGCAAGGCGGCGATGATCCTCGCCATCTCCTCCTTCTACGCGACGCAGCGCTCGCTCGCCGCCGACAAGCAGGGCGTCAGCGACGAGAAGCTCGGCTGGTTCGATTTCCCCGTGCCTCCCGGCGCGAAGGGCGAGCCGACCGATACGCTTGGCGGCATCACCGGCTGGCTTGTCACCAAGGGTTCGCCGAAGGAAGCGGTCGAGTTCGTGAAGTTCTTCATCTCGAAGGATGTGCAGACCAGGCTCGCGCAGAACAATTATCTCATTCCGACCTTCAAGGGCGCCGAGGCCGGGCTTGTTTCACCGTTCCTGCGCAACATCGCGGAGAATATCGCGCGCTCGAAATATCATCAGAACTTTTATGATCAGGCGCTTGGACCTTCTGTCGGCCGCGTGGTGAATGATGCGACCGCAGAAATCGCCGGCGGCACCATGACGCCGAAGGACGCCGCCAAGGCGATCCAGGCCGCGTTCAAGCAGGGCAACTGATGTCGGTTCAGCGCGACGCGGTCATCGCGTCCAACTTTTCTCCGCCGCCAAGCGCGGCGGAGACATCATCGGAAAAGAAATTCGCGTCCTCCTTCGCGCGTCACTCCCTGCGCGACGGGAAGCTTGCGGCGCTGCTGCTCTTTCTGCCGCCGGCGCTTTTGCTGTTCACAATCTTCGTGGTGCTGCCGATCGGCGAAGCCGCGTGGTATTCCGGTTTCAACTGGAACGGCTTTGGCCGCCCAACCAACTGGATCGGCCTCGACAATTATCGCTTCGTGTTCGATTCGCGCGCCTTCGGCCTCGCCTTTCGCAACAATATCCTGATTATCATCGTCTCGCTTCTCGTGCAGCTGCCGCTGGCGCTGACGCTCGCCCTGATGCTGGCGGACAAATTCCGCGGCGCTGTCGCGCTGCGCATGCTGTTCTTTCTTCCCTATGTGCTCGCCGAGATCGCGACCGGCCTGATCTTCAGCTTCGTCTATGACGGCGACTATGGCCTGCTCGCCACGGTCTATCGCTGGTTCGGCGCGGAAGCCCCTCACCTGCTCGCAAGCCCGCAGACATCGATGTTCGCGATCCTCATCGTGATCGTGTGGAAATATTTCGGCTTCCACATGATGCTGTTCATCGCGGCGTTGCAGGGCATGGATCGCAACCTGATCGAGGCCGCCTATATCGACGGCGCGACCCGCACGCAGTCGCTGCGTTACGTGGTCATTCCCCTGCTCTATCCCACGATCCGGCTGTCCGTCTTCTTCGCGGTCGTCGGCTCGTTCCAGCTCTTCGATCTCGTGATGCCGCTGACGCGCGGCGGCCCCGCGGATTCGTCGAACACGATGGTGAGCTTCCTCTATAATTTCGGCGTGACGCGCATGCGCGTCGGCTTCGGCAGCGCCGTCGGCGTGATCCTGTTCGTCATCTGCGTCACCTTCGCGATCACCTACAAACGCTGGTTCATGCGCGATGAATAATTCCGCCGTCGCCTCACGCGGGTTTGATCCCGCAATCCTCTACAAGGCACTGTTCCTGACGATCGTCGCGCTGTTCGTCGCGACGCCGCTCATCGCGACTGTGCTCGGCGGATTCAAATCGCTCGGCGAACTGCGCACCAATCCGTTCGGACTGCCGAAAGTCTGGGAATGGCGGAACTACGCCGACATCCTGTTCTCCTGGCGCTATTGGGAGCTTCTGCGCAATTCTCTGATCATTTCCACGCTTTCGGTCGCGCTGACGCTGATCACGGCGTCGATGGCGGCGTTCGCCTTTGCCCATATCCGCTTCTTCGGCAGCTCCATGCTTTTGAACTATCTCACCATGGGGCTTCTGTTTCCCGCAGCGACCGCAATTCTTCCGCTCTTCATCCGGGTGCGCGATCTTGGCCTGCTCGACAGCTATTTCGGCGTCGTGCTGCCGCAGGTCGCCTTCAGCCTCGCCATGAGCATCCTGCTGCTCCGGCGCTTCTTCAAGGATCTCCCTTATGAACTGCTTGAAGCGGCGCTTGTCGATGGCTGCAGCTACATCGCCTATTTCCGCCATGTGACGCTGCCGCTGTCGCGGCCCATTCTCGCCACCGTCGGCACGATCGCCTTCGTCCATAGCTGGAACGCCTATCTCGTGCCGCTCGTCATGCTGAACACCGACGCGCTCTATCCCTGGCCGCTCGGCATCATGGTGTATCAGGGCGAATATTCGTCGGAGTGGAGTCTGATCCTCGCCTTCATCACGCTGACGATCCTGCCCACCGTCCTGCTGTTCCTCCTCGCGCAAAAGCACATCGTCGCCGGGTTGACCGCCGGCGCAGTGAAAGGCTGACCGCGTTCATTCCAGACATTCCACGGAGCTGTTCATGAGAAAAGTCGGCATCGGAGTCATTGGCTGCGGCAATATCAGCACGAAATATCTGACCGCGATGAAGCAGTTCGCGAACATCGAGCTGCGCGCCGTCGCGGACATGCGCAGCGCCGCGGCGGAAGCGCGCGGCGCCGAGTTCGGCGTGCCGGGATTGCGCGTCGACCAGTTGCTCAAGCGCGACGATATCGAGATCGTCGTGAACCTCACCGTGCCGCTCGCGCACACGGATGTCAGCCTCGCGGTGCTGCGCGCTGGCAAGCACGTCCACTCGGAGAAACCGCTCGGCGTGAATGTCGCGGAAGCGCGCAAGGTGATGGATCTCGCAGCCGAAAAGAATCTGCGCGTTGGCTGCGCGCCCGACACATTCCTTGGCGGCGGTCATCAGACCGCGCGCAAACTGATCGATGACGGCGCGATCGGCCAGCCGGTCGCCGGCAGCGCCTTCTTCATGTGCCCCGGCCATGAACGCTGGCATCCAGCGCCGGGCTTCTATTATCTGCGCGGCGGCGGCCCCATGCTCGACATGGGTCCCTATTACATCACGGACCTCGTCCAGCTTCTTGGGCCCATCGCGAGCGTGATGGGCTCGACCGCGAAGCCGCGCCTCGAACGGCTCGTCACCAGCGAGCCGATGAATGGAACGCTCATCCCGGTCGAAGTCGCGACACATGTCGCGGGAACGCTCGAATTCGTCAGCGGCGCCGTCGTCTCGATCGCGATGAGCTTCGACGTGCCGAAGCACAAGCACACGCCGATCGAGATCTACGGCACCAAGGGCAGCATTCTCGTGCCTGATCCCAACCGCTTCGGCGGCGAGGTGATGGTGGCGAAGACCGGCGGCGAATGGGAGGCGCAGCCTCTCACCCACGGCAACGCCGAGGGCGAGTTCCGCTCGATTGGCGTAGCCGACATGGCCGCCGCGATCGTCGCCAACCGGCCGCATCGCGCCAGCGGCGCGCTTGCGCTGCATGCGCTCGAGGCCATGGAGGCGTTCCAGACTTCATCCGACGAAGGACGGCGCGTGAAGCTCGAAACCACCGTCGAACGGCCCGCAATGATGACGCCGGGCTTGCCAACCGGCCAGATCGATTGAAAGGACAGTTCATGCGCAAGGCGTTGATTGTTTGGGGCGGCTGGGCGGGACATGATCCCGATCTCTGCGCCTCCATGATGAAGGGCTGGCTGAAGAAGGAAGGGTTCGACGTGCGCGTCGAAACCAGCACAACCGCTTTCGCCGACCCGGCGATCCATGATCTCTCGCTGATCGTGCCGATCTACACCATGTCGAAGATCGAGAAGGCGGAAGCGCTCAATCTGTGCGAAGCGGTGAAGAAGGGCGTCGGCCTCGCCGGCCATCACGGCGGCATGGGCGACGCGTTCCGCGACTCCGTTGAATATCAATTCCTCTGCGGCGGCCAGTGGGTCGCCCATCCCGGCAACATCATCGACTACAAGGTCGACATCACCAAGCCCGATGATCCCATCATGGAGGGCGTGAAGAGCTTCGAGCATCGCTCCGAGCAATATTACATGCATGTCGATCCCGCGAACGAAGTGCTGGCGACGACGACCTTCACCGGCGACCATGCCGAATGGATCAACGGCGTCGTGATGCCGGTGGTGTGGAAGAAGCGCTATGGCGCGGGCCGCGTGTTCTATTGTTCGCTCGGTCACCGCGCCTATGAGCTCGACATCCCCGAGATCAAGACCATGTTGACGCGCGGCATGCTCTGGGCCGCGCGCTGATGGCGATGAGCGACATCCAGCAAATTGGCCGTGCGACGCTGGAAGACGTCGCGCGCGCCGCTGGCGTGTCGCTCGCCACAGTAGACCGCGTCGTCAATCGGCGCGATGGCGTGCGCGAGAAGACGATCGCGCGCGTCGAGGCGGCCGTCGCCAAGCTCGGCTATCGCGCCGATCCCGCCGCGGCGCGGCTCGCGCGCAACCAGAGTTTCCGTTTCGCCTTCATTCTTCCGACCGGCGCGAACAGCTTCATGACGCTGCTCGCCGATCAGGTCACGCGCACAGCCGACTGGCTCGCTGCGCAGCGCGGTTTCATCGACGTGATCCATGTCGACGTGTTCGACGCCGACGCGCTCGCGGCCGAGCTGGAAATGCTGCCGCAGGTCTATCACGGCGTCGCGACGATCGCGCTCGATCATCCGCGCGTGCGCGCAGCGATCGACGATCTGGCGTCGCGCGGCGTCGCGGTCGTCACTCTGGTTTCCGACGCGCCGACGTCGCGCCGCATCCACTATGTCGGCATCGACAATCCCGCGGCCGGCCGCACGGCGGCGACCCTCATGGGGCGCTTTCTCGGCGGCCGGAAGGGATCGGTCGGCGTGATCGCCGGCTCGCTCTCGCTGCGCGACCATGCCGAGCGTCAGTTCGGATTTCGCCAGGTGCTGTCAGGCGAATATCCCGCGCTCGCAGCGCTCCCCGCGCTGGAAGGACGCGACGACAGCGAACGCACGCGCGAGCTGACCTTGCGCCTGCTGTCGGAACACCCTGACCTGATCGGCCTCTACAATGTCGGCGCCGGCAACCGCGGCGTCGCCGCGGCGCTGAAAGAATCCGGCCGCGCGCGCGACATCGTCTGGATCGGCCACGAACTCACCGAGCACACCAGGCGCTTCCTGCTGCATGGCGTGCTCGACGCCGTGATCAGTCAGGATGCGGGGCACGAGGCGCGCTCGGCCGCGCGCGTGCTGCTCGCGCATTGCTGGGGCGAGCCTGTGATGGCCGATCAGGAGCGGATCAGGATCGATATTTTTCTGCGCGACAATCTGCCTTGAGATCGCGCGTAATCAGCTTGTCGCGAGAGCTTCAGCCCGCGCGCGCAATGCGCTCACGAACATATCGCAGGCGTCTTCCGGAAGACCGGCATTCTGGATCACCACATCTGCGTTGACATCGGTCGCGACACTTCTAGTCAGCCGCTTGCCGAGATCGCCGTCGCTGGCGCGCACGCGCCCTGCGAGCCGCGCGGCGAGAATATCAGGCGGCGCCGTGATTTCCGCGACAAGCACATGCGCGTAACGCGCGCGGGCGGCGGGGATGACGGCGCGCGAGAGATTGCAGATCACGATTCGGCCCGCGCCAATCGCGTCATCGATCGCAATGGGCAGGCCGTAGTGATGGCCATGCGCCTCCCAGCCCAGCGCGACGCCATTGTTGGATTTCAGCGCGTGATAATCGGCCGCGCTGACGAAGACATTGTCCTCGTGTTCGCTCGACGGACGCGTCACCAGGCGTTTCGGAAAAACATAACGCTCGTCGCCGACGAGCGCCGCCTCTGCGGCGCGGATCACCGTATCCTTGCCGGCGCCGCTCGGGCCGACGACCGCGACGAAGAGGCCCCGCCCGATCGGCCGATGATCCGGCGAGGCGCCGCTCATGCCACGCGCAGACCCTGCCGATAGACCTCGCGCACCACCGGCCGCTCATTCACCCAGGCGACGCGGACGAAATCAGCGCGCTTGCCGACGGCGATCTCGCCGCGATCATCGAGGCCGGTCGCCAAGGCGGGATTCTTCGTCACGGTGCGGATCGCGCCGGGAAGCCCGCCGACTTTCGCGATCGGCGCCAGAGCGAATGCGCCCTGGATCAGGCTGATCGGCACATAGTCCGAGGAGAGAATGTCGAGCACGCCCGCTTCCGCGAGTTCCACGGCGGAGACATTGCCGGAATGGGAACCGCCGCGCACGACGTTCGGCGCGCCCATGAGAACGGAAAGGCCGGCGGCGTGAGAGGCGGCCGCGGCCTCGACCGTGGTCGGAAATTCCGCGATCGCCACGCCATCCGCGAGGGATTCCTGCACATGGATTTCCGTGGTGTCGTCATGACTCGCAAGCGCGACGCCTTCGTCGCGCGCCCAGCGCACGAGCGTGCTGCGATGGAGGTCGTGGAGGCGCGCATACTGCTCCTTGCGTGCGCTGAAGAACAAATCAAGCTCAGCGTCGGTCTTCGCGCCCTTGATGCGATAATATTCGCGCAACTTGCTCTCGTCGCGGAACTGCCGCGCGCCAGGCGTGTGATCCATCAAAGACATCAGACGAACATCATATCGCGACAGAAACTTCTCGGCCTCCTCGAGCACGTCCTCGGAGCAGATTTCGCAACGAAGATGCGTGTGATGATCGGCGCGCAGGAGGCCCGTCACCTTGGCGTTCTCGATCGCCTCGCCAAGCGCCAGCAGGCCGCCGCCGAGCGTATGACGATCCGCATCGCTGCCCGCGCGCAAACTGTCGAAGACCGTGGTGATGCCGGAGCAGGCGATCTGCGCGTCGTAACCGAACACGGCGGTGAAGGGGTCCCAGATCACATTGGGACGCGGCGAATAATGCGGCTCGAGATGATCGGTGTGCAATTCGACGAGGCCGGGAATGAGAATGTCGTCGCCGAGATCGACCGCATTTGACGCGACACGATCCTCCTCCACTCCCACGATAAGGCCGTTCTCGATGTGAACAGATCCCGCGATCTCGCGATCGGCGAGAACGATGCGTCGGCAATTGAAGGCGCCGGAGCCGGTTTCGACAGCGGGGAGAATGCGATGTTCCATCGGGGCGGCTTCGATTGGCGAGGGGTCGGCGCGGGCGACGCGCCCGCTTCTATCGCGCGCGTTTGGAACGCGAAAGCGGCAAACGCGCCGCGGCGGCTGATTTTCGCTGCCCGATCGTCGCGCTCCGAACCATCCGACGGAAAGGTCCGGCGCAACGAGCCCGTGACGCGTCAGACCGCGGTCGACCGGTTTCCGATGATGGCGAAGCGGAGCTGTCCGGACAGGAAGTCGATGATCGCGACCAGAACGAGAATCATCAGCACGATGAACGACACGGACTGCCATTCGAGCGTGCGGATCTGCTCGGAGAGATGAAGGCCGATGCCGCCGGCTCCGACAATGCCGATAATGGTCGCCGAGCGCGTGTTCGATTCGAAGAAATAGAGGATCTGGCCGAGCATCACCGGCAGCACCTGGGGAATGAGACCGAAGCGGATTTCGTGCAGTCGCGATCCGCCCGAAGCGACGATGCCTTCCACCGGTTTCCGATCGGCCGCCTCGATCGCTTCCGAGAAAATCTTGCCGAACGATCCGACATCGGCGGTCATGATGGCGAGCACGCCAGCGAAGGGGCCGAGGCCGACGACATTCACCCAGATCAGCGCCCAGATCAGCGTGTCGACGCCGCGGATGGAGTCGAGAAAGCGCCTCGATATGAACTGCACCACGCGATTGATAGTCGCGTTGCGGGCCGAGAGGAATCCGAAGGGGAAAGCGAACGTCGCCGCCAGCAAGGTGCCAAGCAGCGCGATTGCGACCGTTTCCGCGAGGGCCTGCAGGAAGAGCCAGGCCTGCGCCCAGCTCTTCGCCATGGGCGGCAGCATGAACTGCACGAAGGTCCCGAGCTGGCCAAGACCGTTCAGGATCTGGAGCGGCGTCACTTCCAGCCTGACGACGCCAAGGATGAAAAGCGCGACGAGGAGAAGAGCAACGCCGATCGTTGGCGCGCCGTTCTTCAGCGGCGCTTCAAACATCTGGGGATGACGCGCGCGAAGCCCGTCGAGGTCGGTCAAAGCGGATTGACGCAGCCCCTCGCTCATCGTCGCTCTTCCCGGCCGAGAATGCGGTGGCGCAGATTGGCGCTGAGCATATCGACGAGCATGACTGTCGCGATGATCATCAAAAGGATCGCCGAGACGTCGGTGTAATAGAATTTGCGGATCGCCTCGATCAGATCCTGACCGATGCCGCCGGCGCCGACAAAACCCATGATCGAAGCGCCGCGCACATTGATCTCGAAACGCAGCAGCATGTAGCTCAGAAAATTCGACAGCACCTGCGGCACGACCGCAAAACGCACCATCTGCACCCAGGAGCCGCCGGACGCGATCGCGCCCTCAACCGGCTTCATGTCGATATTCTCGACCACTTCAGAAAACTGCTTGCCAAGCGTTCCCAGCGTGTGAATCGCCAGCGCGAGCACGCCGGGCAGCGGGCCAAGGCCGAAGGCGATCACGAAAATCAGCGCGAAGACGATTTCAGGAACCGTGCGGCAGAACTCCAGCATTCGCTTCGCCAGCCCGCGCGCCCAGGGATTGGAGACGAGATTTCGCGTCGCGCTGAAGCACAGAAGAAATCCAAGCGTCGCGCCGATGATCGTGCCGACATAGGCGATCAGTAGCGTATCGCCGAGCAGGCGCAGCCATTTCCGAAAGCCCCAGAACCATTCGCGGATGTCGACAAAGACAGGCTGTCCCTGCAGCGCGCCGCTGCCGGAGTCGAACACGAAGATGCGCGAGAAATAACTGAAGAATCCGCCGATATTCGCGCCCATCCTGGCGAGATCGACTTCGGCGACGCGGCCAGCGACGAGGATCGCAAGCACCAGCGCCGCGGCGAACAGCGCGCCCTGCCGGAGCTTCGCCGCGCGCGCGTCGGCGTAGGCGCGCTTCAGCGGCGCAAGCTGCGCCTCGGGAAGAACGGGAATGGCGGTCACGAGAGCGCCGGACAGAGAAAGGCCCGCCGCATCAGCGGCGGGCGCAAAAGCTCTTACGAGCCGGACTTCTTGCGGAGCGAGTCGACGAACTTGTTGAGTTCGACGATCGGCAAATAGGCCTCGTGCGTGACTGGCTGCAGCGGGCCCTGCTTGCCTTCATAGATCTTGTCGAACGCGGCCTTGTCCTTCTTGTCGACGTTGAGGACAGCGTCGCGGATCTTCGCCTTGAGGTCGGCCGGCAGGTCCGTGAGATAGGCGTAGGGCGAGTTCACGATCTGCTCGGACTTGAAGATCATGCGGAAATCCTCCGCCTTGACCATGTTCTTGCGCGCCATGCGCAGCAGGTTCGATTCCTGCTCATCGTTCCACCAGTTGAAGCCGGCGTCGCAGGTGCCCTGGCCGACCGCGATCACAGCGTTCTCGTGGCTGCCGGAATAGACGACCTTGCTGAAGAACTTGTCGGGATCGATGCCGAGCTTGTCCATCGCCATGCGCGGGACGTTGTTGCCCGAGGTCGAATTGGGATCGACGAGGCAAAGGTTCTTGCCCTTGAGATCTTCGATCTTCTGATAGGGAGAGCCCGCCTTCACCCACAGCACGGAGTAATAACCCTTGGTGCCGTCGAGATTGGTCTCGATCGCGAACGGTTCGACTTTCGCGCCGGTCATTGTCGCGCGCGCATAGGAAGCCGGGCCATATTGCGCGATGTGGATATTGCCAGCCTTCTGGCCCTCGATGACAGCCGCGTAATCATTGGCGACGCGCAGAGTGACTTTCGTTCCCAGCTCCTTCGAGAGGTAATTCACGAAGGGCGTATAACGCTCGACCACGCCCGACGCGTTCTCCGAGGGAACGATCGAAAAGATGAGTTCGGGATATTTCGCCTTCCAGTCCTGCGCCGCAGCTGAGGTGGCGGCGAACGCGCCGGCCGCGAGGGCGAGCGCAAATCGACGGTTGAACATGGCTTCTCTCCTGCTGATCCGAATTTGTTTGTGCTTCGCTCTTGAACTTCAGGCCGCCGCCGGCTGCAGGCCGGGAGCAAGCTCGATGTCGCTGTCGCTCGCCATGACCTCACCTGCTTCGAGGCCGTAGAGATCGCGCGCGACCTGATCGGTCAAAGCTTCCGGAACATCGTCGAAAACGACGCGGCCGGCCGCCATGCCGACCAGCCGGTCGCAATAGGTCCGGGCGAGATCGAGCGAGTGAAGATTGCAGATCACCGTGATGCCGAAATGACGGTTGATGCGCTGCAGCGCGTCCATCACGATCTTGGTGTTGCGCGGATCAAGCGACGCGATCGGCTCGTCCGCCAGAATGACCTTCGGCTCCTGCATGAGCGCGCGGCAGATCGCGACGCGCTGCTGCTGGCCGCCCGAAAGCGAGTCGGCGCGCTGGGCCGCGAGATTTGCGATGTCGAATTGCTCGAGCGCCGACAAGGCCATCGCCTTGTCCTCGGCGGTCCAGAGGCGGAGAAGCGACTGGCTGGTGGAGACCTTGTTCAGGCGGCCCATCAGCACGTTGGTCAAGACATCGAGGCGGCCGACGAGATTGAATTGCTGAAAGATCATGGCGCAATCGGCGCGCCAATCGCGCAACGCCTGGCCTTTCAGCGCCGTCACATCGCGATCATCGAACAGGATGCGGCCTTCGGTCGGGTCCTGAAGGCGATTGATCATGCGCAGGAGAGTTGATTTGCCGGCTCCTGAGCGGCCGATCACGCCGATGAAGCCTCCGGTCTTGATCTCAAGCGAAACGTCATCCACAGCCCTCTTGTCGCCGAAACGACGAGAAATCTTTTCGATGACGAGCATGCGCGGGTTTCCGGAAACACAAACCCGGTTTCGTTAAAGAGCGCCGGCAACAGTTTCATGACGGCAGGCGCGGCGGCTGGCCGCATTCAACGTCGTTTCAGTATTTCAGCGAGTTAGCGCTGCGCCGCTTAATCAGACGGGCGCGCGGCCGGTCAATTCCGAGCGACCGACGATGACAAATCGACCATTTCGCTGCTGCTGCCGAAACAGGCAGATGGCGTCGATCGCGACGGGCGAGTCAATCGGCTGGTAGAGGGCGCGCAGCGCCTCGGCCGCCCGATCGCGCACCGGCTGCTCCAACGGGCCCGTCAGCGTCATGTGAAAGCGGAACTCATCGAGAACATAGGGATAGCCGAACTGGTCGAGATAATCGCGCTGGCGCGCGGTGAGCGGCGAGACGAGACGGCGCGCCCGGTCCGCGTCCGAAATCGGAGCGCGAAACGGCTCGAACCGGCGGACGCATTCCGCCGCAAGCGCGTTGATCTCCGCTTCGCGCGTCACCGGCGTCAATGCAAGAAAGCGCCCGATCGCCGACAGCTTCAGCCGCGCGTCCGGTATCGGCGCGCATTCCGCCGCCAACGCTTCAAGCGACTTCATCAGACCGGCTTCGCTGGCGCCGTCGCGCAGTGAGAACGGCGCTTTCAAAGTGGCGTGGAAGCCGTAGCGGCGCGGCTCCTCGGTCCAGGCCGGCGCTTCAGGCGATGCGTAGAAATCATGATCGGGAAAGGGTTTGTCCTCTCCGGTGACGGCGTCATAGCCGATGGCGGACGATCCGAATGTCCACAGAGTGCTGTCCGCCCTGGGCGCGAAATAGATGGCATAGCGAACCAACGGATGCTCCTGAAGTCGGGGGATGATCTGAGCGGAATCGGTCAGCGATCGGCGCTCGCAGGCGCGAATGCTTCCATCACGAAGCGCTGCGCCATGAGAAAGATGATCAGCACGGGCGCGATCGACAGCAGACTCGTCGCCATCAGCGGACCCCAGGCCTGATTGGTTCCTTCGATATCCGCGAACATGGCGATGCCCGTGGTCAATGTCTTCCTCGCGGAATCTTCGAGCACGAGTTGCGCCCAGAGATAGATGTTCCACGCGCCCATGAAGGACACAACCGTCAATGCTGCGATGGCTGGCAGCACGTTCGGCAGGGCGATCTGGACGAAACTGCGCCAGAGGCCGCAGCCATCGATCAGCGCCGCCTCGAACATGTCCTGCGGCAAGGCGCGGAACGCCTGGCGGAAATAGAAGACGTAAAAGCCGATATAGGGAATCGAAGGAATGATCATCGCGGCATAGGAATCGAACAGCCCGAGTTTCGCGACGGCGATATAGGTTGGCAGGATCGCGACCACGCTCGGGAAACTCATGGTCGCGATGACGATCCAGAACAGCGCGTCGCGGCCGCGAAATTCAAGCCTTGCAAAAGCGAAGCCGGCGGGCAGGCTCAGCGCAAGCTTGCCGAGCGTGATCGCAGCCGACGTCATCAGCGAATTCGCCAGCCACATCCAGATCGGATGCCGGCTCGACGCATCAGTGAAATTCGCCAGCGTCGGCTGTTCTGGCCAGAAGCGGAACGCGCGCGCCATGATGACATCGTTCGGCGTGAAGGCGGCGGCCAGCATCCAGATCAGCGGGAAAACCGTGATGGCGGAGGCGAAGGCGAGCAGCGCGTGAATCGCCGTTCGCTGCAGAATGGGCGAGCTCATCCGTAGAACACCCGCCGCTCAAGCAGCCGGAACTGCGCCCAACTCACAAGAATGACGATCGCGATGATCGCCATGGCGACAGCGCTGGCCTCGCCGAACTGGAAGAATCGCAGGCCGCGCTGCCACAGAAAATAAAGCAGGCTTGAACTGCGCCCGGCGGGGCCGCCATCGGTCAACACGTCTATCACGCCGACGATATCGTCGAGCACGTTGAAGAGAGTCGTGACCGCGATGAAGAACGCGGTTGGCGCGATCAATGGCAGCTCGATCGCGCGAAATCTCATCCATCGCCCGGCGCCGTCAAGCATCGACGCCTCGCGAATGGCCGGCGGCACGCCAATCAGCGCAGCCAGCCAGAGCAGCATGTTCAGGCCGAAATTCTTCCAGAAGGTCACCAGCGAAACGCAAAGCAGCGCCAGGTTGGGATCGGCGTGCCAACGCGAGCGTGGCAGCCCCGCGGAGCTCAGCAATTCGTTGAACAGGCCGCTGACGGGATTGAAAAGCCAGGCCCAGGCGACGCCGGCGACGGAATAGGCGACGATCGTCGGCAGGAAAAGCATGCCGCGATAGACGTTCCCCAGTCGCGACAGACGCACTTCGTACAACAGCAGCGCAAGCAGAAGCGGAATGATGATCTGCGCGGGAATGAGGATCACGCAGTAGCCCAGCGTGTTCCAGGCGGAGAGCCGGAAATCGCCATCGCCGAACATCGCGAGATAATTGCCGGCGCCGACAAAGACGGGCTTCGGCGCCAGCAAATCCCATTGCATCACGGACAGGATCGCGGACGCCGCGATCGGCCCGTAGAGAAAAACGACGACGGAGAGAACGGCCGGCGCGACGAAAAGATATGGTGCCAGCTTCTTCAGAAATGGCGCCATCTTGGAGATATCAGGCCGCCAGCAGCGGCGTGAGTTCCAACTTGCACTTCGCCATGCCGTCGGCGACCGAGACTTCTTTCAGCAGCATGCGCGTGACCCATTTGCGCCAGATGTCCTGGCCTTCAAGCCCGCGCCGTCCTGGCCAGATCGTCTCCGCGGTCAATCCATCGCCCAACTGCGCCGCGGCCGGCTTCATGAAATCGTTGATCAGCGGCACCTTGTGGACCGAGGTGTTGAGATAACCGACGCCGGACCAGAGCTTCTGCCCCTCTTCCGATCCGCAATATTCGAGGAAGGTCAGCGCCGCGAGCGCCTGCTCCTGATTACGCGCATAAATCGCGAGGAAATTGCCGCCGCTGTTCATGCGCCTGGCATGGCCGGGCACGCCGGGGAATTTCGCCGTGGCGACCTCAATCTTGCCGACGGGATAGACGGTCGCGCGGGTCGAGCTCGTGGTGGCGATGGCGAGCGCGCCAGACTGGAACGCCGCGTCCTGCTCCTTCGCGCTAACCGGCGTCCACAACCCCTCATGCGCCGGCTTGCAGAACAGCTCCATGCCGCGGACGGCTTCCGGCTTGTCGAGCGTGATCTGCTCGGAAGGATCGAGGATGTAGCCGCCGGCGTTCTGCACGAAGGACTGGCTGGTCCATTCATTGTTGGAGAGATCGATCGCCGAGCGATAGGCTGGGTGCTTGCCCTTCAGCTTGCGATCGAGTTCGGCGGCGCGCGCATAAAGCCAGTCGACGTCGAACTCGACGGGAATGGCGGGATCGAGTCCGGCCGCCTTCCACAACTCCATATTGATGAAGGTGATCGGCGTCGACATCGCCCAGGGAAGACCAATCAGTGCGCCATCGACGGTGACAAGCGAATGCACGGACGGCGTGAAATTCGCGATCAATTTTTCGGCGCGTCCCACATCGATCTCGCGGAGATTGCGCGCGCCCAGCGTGCGTTTGGCGAAATAGCCGAATTTCCAGCCGGTGGTCATCAGCGCCGGCGGCCGGCCGGCGGCGGTGCTGGCGAGCGCCTTCGCCGTCATCGCCTCATAGTCGCCGTCGAAACGATTGAGGACGGAGACGCCGAGCTTTTTCTCGTTGAACGCGTCGACGACCTTCTGGAACGGCGTGCCCGCGCCCCAGGCGCTGGAGATATCGATCTTGGCGTCATCGGAGAGCGCTGGTTTTGTCGCAACGCCGACGGCCAGGGTGCTGGCGCTCGCAACGAAGGAGCGACGCGTGAGCTTGTCCATGACGATAATCTCCTTCGAGACTGTTGCGGAGAGCGGCCGCGGTCGGTTCTCAACACACGCGAGATCGCGACGACGGCGGATGAATTTTTGCGAACCTCTTGCTGGAAAGGTTCGCTTGTATTCGCAGCGATGCAGACCTATTTCCGAAAAGATATGCTTGCGGCCGCAAGTATTCGCAGCCGGCGCTCAAGCGATTATCGATGATTGATGACAGGCGTGTTGCGGTTCGCTTGCGCGCCCGCCGGCTTCAATCCAGAGCTGCGGCTCTGGGCCGCGCGCCGCGCAATTCGAGATCACCAGGCGTTCTCGCCGGCGCGGTTCGGAGCCAGCGGCCGGCGATCGAAGCGCCATGGCGGATCGCATCGACAGAGGATTGTCCGCGCATCAGCCCGTCGACATAGCCCGCGGCGAAAAAGTCGCCGGCGCCGATCGTGTCGACGACGCCTTCGGCGATTTCGATGCCGACATCGACATTCGACGTCTCCTCGATCAGTTCGACCGCGCCAGCACCCCGCGTGCGGATGACGTGACGAAGCTGCGGGCCCGCAATGCCGCTCGCCTCCGCCCACAGCGCCTCTGCGCTCGCCGTCACATCGGAACCTGAAGCGATCAGCGTGCGGGCGGGATGACGCTCGCGAGAAAGGGGAAATTGCGAAACGACATGCGGCGCGCGATCGAGCCCGGCCAAGATCTGCTCGTTCAGCCGATGCGCGTTGACATAGATGAGGTCGAAATCAGCAGCGGGGAAATCGGGATAATACGCGCCGCGACCGACATAGCCGAGAATGGTGCGCTCGCCCGCGGGATCGAGAAAGACCTCGACGGGAACGGTTTCGCCTGATCTCATCTCGATAAAGCTCGTATCAACGCCCAGCTCTTCAAGCGCCTTGCGACAGCCGCGGCCCGCGGCATCATCGGCGAAGCTGGTCAGCACCGCGACATGATGACCGCATGCGGCGAGCACGCGCGAGCTGCTGAATCCGCCGCCGCCGAAACGAGTCTCGACGCCGTGATAGGCCGTGCGCCCGCCGGAACGCAGCGGCGCATTCAAACGCCAGATGCGGTCGAGATTGACGCGCCCGATAACAAGGATTTTCGCCACGCCCCTCTCCCCGCCCGCGTCGGAACAAGCGTGTACAGCAATCGTCAGTGCTGTTCCACGATGAGCTGGACGCGGTCGCCGCAATAGACGGCGACGCCGAAAGCAATCGGACGGCCATCGAGATCGACGTCGACCTTCTGCGTCTCGAGCACCGGACGCGTCTTCGGGATTTTCAGGATATGCGCCTCGCGCCCGGTCGGCAGGCGGCTGATGATGCGGGTGTTCTTGCGCGTGTAATCGAGCACGCCGAAGGCGCGAAGCGCTTCGGTGTGCGAGGGATTTCGCCTGACGATCTCATCGAAATCGGGAAAGCGCGCGGCGGGATAGAAATTTTCGCTGACGCTGAGCGGGCGGCCGCCGACCGACGCTCTGGAATAGACGACGATCACTTCAGCGCCGGGCGGCAATTCAAGATGCTGCAGCATCGCTGAGTCCGCGATCTTCCGCTCCGTGCCAAGAATTTCGCGATCGCCGGTGATGTTGAACCGGCTCATATTCTCGGTGAAGCGCGTGCGCTCCGCGATCGCATAGGGAATCACATCCTCGGCGACGAACAGGCCGCGGCCATGTTCGATGCGGATCAACCCTTCCTTTTCAAGTTCGGCCAGCGCGCGCCGCGTGGTGAAGCGGCTGACCTGATAGCGTTCGGAGAGCGCGATCTCTGTCGGAAGCTGCTGGCCCGGCGTCAGCGACCGGCCGCGGATGTCCTCGCGCAAAGCCGCGGCGATCCGCTTCCAGAGCAGACCCTTGGGCCGCCCCGGCGGCTCCGCATCCATCTTCGCGCCCGCAACTGCCATCGCTGACGTCCGTTTCCAGTCCGCCATCGTCATACAATTGAGATCATCCTGCTGTAAAGGTCCGTACCACTTGAAAGAGGTCCGGACCTATGATTTAAGGGCCGCGATCTGAAGAGAGCGCCCGGCGGCATCCGATGGAATTGAACTTTACCAACATCCAGATCGTCACGCCGACCGAAAGCTTCCCGGGCGGCGTCGCCATCGAAGACGGGCTGATCCGCAGCATCGACACAGGCGGCCGCGCGGCGCCGGGCGCGATCGACGGCGAAGGCGATTATCTCCTTCCCGGCCTCATCGACATTCACACCGACAATCTCGAACGGCACTTCCAGCCGCGCCCCGGCGTCGTCTGGCCATCGCCGATCAGCGCGGCGCTGGCGCATGACCGCGAGATGATCGGCGCCGGAATCACCACTGTTTATGACTCCATGTCGCTCGGCGATTATGACAGCGGCGGAAATCGTCGTCGCATGCTGAACACCGGCATCTCCGCGATCACCGAAGCCAGCGACAAGGGCCTGATGAAGGCCGACCATCATTTTCATTTCCGCTGCGAGATTTCCGATCGCGCGATGACGGAAATCTATGAGGCGCATGCGAACAATCCGCGCCTCGGACTCGTCAGCCTGATGGATCATACGCCGGGCCAGAGGCAGTGGCGCGATCTCGACATCTATCGCTCATTCCGCGCGAAGAAGAATGCGCGCATCTGGAGCGACGAGGAATGGGCCGCTTATGTCGCGGAGCGTCAGGGCCATCAGGCGACCTACGCCGCGCCATTCCGCAGGCATATCAGGAAAGCTGCGCAGGCGCGTGGACTGCCGCTCGCGAGCCATGACGACACGACGCGCGAAGATGTGGATCAGGCGCGCGAGGAAGGCGCCACCATCAGCGAGTTCCCGACGACGATCGAGGCCGCGGAGCATGCGCGCAAGGCGGGCCTGAAGATCGTGATGGGCAGCCCCAATGTTGTGCTCGGGCGATCGCATTCCGGCAATGTCAGCGCGCTCGCGCTCGCCGAACGCGGCCTGCTTGACGCGCTGTCATCGGACTATGTGCCTTCGAGCCTCCTCGACGCCGCATTCACGCTCTCGCGCAAGATGATGACGCTGCCGCAGGCGATCGCGACGGTGACGGCCAATCCCGCCGACATGCTGAAGCTCGGGGATCGCGGACAAATCGAAATCGGGCGGCGGGCCGACCTCATCCGCGTGAAGCTCGTCAACGATGCGCCTGTGATCAGGGGAATCTGGCGCGGCGGCGAGCGCGTGATGTGATGGCGATGACGGACGCGACACGGATGCATCACGAACACAAGGCGGGCGCGGCCTCGACCGATGAACGCAAAAGCTGGATGGGCGTACTCGCGCGCGCCAAACGCGATGAACTTGAAGCGGCGTGGGCGTCCCTGCCCTCGCGGCCGGCGCACAGCATCATGCGCGCGCCCGAGATCGGCCTTGTCATGGTGCGCGCGCGCGCCGGCGGCAGCGGCAATCCGTTCAATCTCGGCGAAATGACGGTGACGCGCTGCGCGCTGAAGCTTGCCGGCGGCGCCGTCGGCTTCGGCTATGTCCAGGGCCGCGACAAGCGCCGCGCCGAACTCGCTGCGGCTTTCGACGGACTACTGCAGGATGATTCACGCCGCCTGGAGCTTCTGAAAGACGTGATCGCGCCACTCGCAGCGGCGCAGGCGGCGCGTCGCGACGAGCGCAGCCGCAAGGCCGCCTCGACCAAGGTCGAATTCTTCACGCTGGTGCGCGGGGACAACCCGAAATGACGTTCGATCTTGCCGTGCGCGATCTCGCGCCTGGATTTTCCGATCCTGTTTTCGACAGCCAGTCGATCTTTCGCGGCGTGATGAATGCGATCGCCTATCCCGGCCGCATTCATCAACTCACGCGATTGCCGGATCGCCCCGCCGCGCTTGCTCCCGCGACGGCCGCCGTCGCGCTGACCTTGTGCGATTTCGAGACACCGCTCTGGCTCGACAAAACAGCCTCGACGCCCGCGGCGCTCGCCTATGTCAGATTCCATTGCGGCGCGCCCGTCGTCGAAGCGTCGAATGGCGCACGGTTCGCGATCGTCGGCGACGCGCAAGGCATGCCGCGTCTCTCCGCTTTCGATATCGGCGAAGATCAATATCCCGATCGCTCCGCCACTCTCATCATTCAGACGCCGTCGCTGACGGACGGCCCGCGCCGGCGCTGGACCGGACCGGGAATCCGCGATGCGATCGATGTTTCGATCGCCGGCCTGTCCGACTGGTTCTGGGACGACTGGACGATGAACCGCGAGCTCTATCCGCTCGGCGTCGACGTCATCTTCACCTCAGGCGATTCCATCATCGGATTGCCGCGCGGCGTCTCTGTGGAGGGTTGAACGATGTATGTCGCAGTCAAGGGCGGCGAGCGCGCGATCCTCAACTCGCACAAGCTGATCGCCGAAGAGCGGCGTGGCGATCCCTCGCTTGCCGAACTTACGATCGAACAGATCGCGGCGCAGTTCAAACTCGCGGTCGATCGCGTGATGACGGAAGGCTCGGTCTATGACCCTGAATTGGCCGCGCTCGCGCTGAAGCAGGCGCAGGGCGACGCGGTCGAAGCGATCTTCCTGCTGCGCGCCTATCGCACGACGCTGCCGCGCTTCGCCGTCTCCGCGCCGATCGAGACGCGTCAGATGGACGTGCGTCGCCGCATCTCGGCCGCCTACAAGGATCTTCCCGGCGGACAGGTGCTCGGGCCGACCTATGACTACACGCATCGCCTGCTCGATTTCGAACTTGCTGCGAATGGCGGCGTTGGCGAACCGCAGGCGGAAGCCGCCGACGAGCCGCTGCCTGACCTGATGCCGCCGGTGCTCGATATTCTCGATCGCGAGGACCTGATCGAGCAGGAGATCGCCGATCGCGAGAACGAGCCGGTGTTCGATCTCACGCGCGAATCCATGTCGTTTCCCGCGGGCCGCGATCAACGCTTGCAAAATCTCGCGCGCGGCGACGAAGGCTTCGTGCTCGGCCTCGCCTACTCCACCACGCGCGGCTATGGCGGCGCCCATCCCTTCGTCGGCGAGGTGCGCTATGGCGAAGTCGCCGTCGAGATCACGCCGGAGGAACTCGGCTTCGCAATCGAGATCGGCGACGTCTCGGTGACGGAATGCCAGATGATCAACCAGTTCCAGGGCTCGAAGGATCATCCAGCGCAATTCACGCGCGGTTACGGTCTCTCATTCGGCCATGGCGAACGCAAGGCGATGTCGATGGCGATGGTCGATCGCGCGCTGCGCGCCAAGGAGCTTGGCGAGGACGCCATACATCCGGCGCAGGACGATGAGTTCGTCCTCTCCCACACCGACAATATCGAAGCCGTCGGCTTCGTCACCCACTTCAAGCTGCCGCACTATGTCGACTTCCAGGCCGAGCTTCAGCTCGTGCGCAAACTGAGAGCCGAGCATGCGGCGCGCCATGAGATGAAGGAGGCCGCGGAATGAGCGCGCAATCGCATCCCGCTGACAACACCGCCGGCTCCGCCTCCACGCATGGCTATAATTTCGGCTATCTCGACGAGCAGACGAAACGCATGATCCGGCGCACGCTGCTGAAGGCGCTCGCCGTCCCGGGCTATCAGGCGCCGTTCGGCGGCCGCGAAATGCCGCTCGCCTATGGTTGGGGCACCGGCGGCATCCAGATCACCGCGAGCATCCTCGGCCCCGACGACGTGCTGAAGGTGATCGACCAGGGCGCCGACGACACGACGAACGCCGTGTCGATCCGCAGATTCTTCGAGCGCGTCTCCGATGTCGCCACGACGGAAGCGACGGAAGATGCGACAGTCGTGCAGACGCGCCATCGCATTCCGGAGACGCCGCTGCGCGAAGGCCAGATCATCGTCTATCAGGTGCCGCAGCCTGAACCCTTGCGCAAACTCGAACCGCGCGAGACGGAAACGCGCAAGATGCACGCCTACGCCGAATATGGCCTGATGCAGGTTGAACTCTACGAGAACATCGCGCGCTTCGGCCATATCGCGACGACCTATGATTATCCCGCTGTCGTCAATGGCCGCTACCTCATGGCGCCTTCGCCGATTCCGAAGTTCGACAACCCCAAGATGGAAGACAATCCGTCGATCCAGCTTTTCGGCGCCGGCCGCGAGAAGCGCATCTATGCGGTGCCGCCCTACACCAAGGTGAAGAGCCTCGATTTCGACGACCACCCCTTCCGCATCCAGGGTTGGGATCAGCATTGCTCGCTCTGCGGCGCCAGCGACAGCTATCTCGATGAGGTGATCACGGATGATCGCGGCGGGCGCATGTTCATCTGTTCGGACACGGATTATTGCGGCAAGCGCCGCGAAGCCGGCCATGTCGGCGACGGCGGGCCGCAGCCTGCGGTCGAAGCGAGGCTGAAATGAGCGCGATGTCGTCTTCACGAAAGCCGCTGCTGCGCGCCGAGAAAGTGTCGCGCTCGTTCGGCGCGACGAAAGCCTGCCGCGACGTCTCCTTCACGCTCTATCCCGGCGAGGTGATCGGCATCGTCGGCGAATCCGGCTCAGGAAAATCGACGCTGCTGAGCTGCCTGTCGGGAAAGTTGCCGCCTGATCGCGGCGTCATCTCCTACGACATGCGCGACCGCGGTCTCGTCGACATTCTCACGCTTTCCGAACCCGAGCGCCGCATGCTGATGCGCACGGACTGGGGCTTCGTGCATCAGAATCCGCGCGACGGGCTGCGCATGGGAGTGAGCGCCGGCGGCAATGTCGGCGAACGTCCGATGGCGGTCGGCGCGCGCCATTATGGCGAGATCCGCCGCGAGGCGCAGGACTGGCTGGCGAAAGTCGAAATCGATCTTTCCCGCATCGACGACAAGCCGCGCACCTTCTCCGGCGGCATGCAGCAGCGATTGCAGATCGCGCGCAATCTCGTGACCAAGCCGCGCCTCGTCTTCATGGATGAGCCCACGGGCGGCCTCGACGTCTCCGTGCAGGCGCGCCTGCTCGATCTCCTGCGCGGGCTGGTGCGCGAGCTCGGCATCGCGGCCGTCGTGGTGACGCATGATCTCGCCGTCGTGCGGCTTCTCGCCGACAGGCTGATGGTGATGTGGCGCGGCGAAGTCGTCGAACAGGGTCTCACCGATCAGGTGCTCGACGATCCGCATCATCCCTACACACAGCTTCTCGTCTCTTCCGTGCTTCAGGCGTAAGCGAGGACCATGCAATGACTGTCCGCATCGCCGTCTCGCGCCTGTCGAAAGGCTTCACGCTGCACAATCAGGGCGGCATCCGCATCGGCGTCTTCGAGAATCTCTCGCTCGCCGTGAAATCAGGCGAATGCGTCTGCCTGCACGGCCCTTCCGGCGCGGGAAAATCGACGCTGTTGCGCTCGCTCTACGCAAATTACCTCGCTGATACCGGCGAGATCACCGTCACCCATCGCGGCGAGACCGTCGATCTCGCATCGGCCGAGCCGTGGCGCATCATCGAAGTCAGGCGCGAGACAATGGGCTATGTCAGCCAGTTCCTGCGCGTCATTCCGCGCATCCCTGCGCTCGACATCGTGGCGGAGCCGGCGCGCGCTATCGGCGTCCCGCTGGAAGAGGCGCGCGAACGCGCGCGCGCCTTGCTGACGCGCCTGCGCATTCCCGAGCGGCTCTGGAGCATCGCGCCGGCGACCTTCTCCGGCGGCGAACAGCAGCGCGTGAACATCGCGCGCGGCTTCGTCACCAACTATCCCATTCTTCTGCTCGATGAGCCGACGGCGTCTCTTGATGCGGCCAATCGCCAGACGGTGGTCGATATGATCCTCGAAGCCAAGCAGCGCGGCGCGGCGCTCGTCGGCATCTTCCACGACGCCGATGTGCGCGAGCAGGTCGCCGATCGTCTCATCGACGTCAACCAATTCGCGCCAAAGAGGGCCGCATGACGAAACTTTCGGACGCGCCGCTGATTCATCCCACAGCCGAGGTCAAGGACTCGAAGCTCGGCCGCTACACCGAGATCGGCGCGCATTGCCATGTCGCGCGTTCGACGATCGGCGACTATTCCTACGCGGTCGAGGGCGCGCAGATCGCTTATGCCGAGATCGGCAAATTCGCGAACATTGCGGCGCATGTGCGCATCTACGCCAGCATGCATCCGATGGAGCGCGCGTCGCTGCATCATTTCACCTATCGTTCGAGCTGGTATTTCGAAGGCGAGACCGACGACGCCGATTTCTTCGCGTGGCGCGCCTCGAACGGCATCACGATCGGCCATGACACCTGGATCGGCCATGGCGCCGTGATCATGCCGGGCGTGAAGATCGGCCACGGCGCGATCATCGGCTCGAACGCGGTTGTCACGAGGGATGTCGCTGATTTCGCGATCGCCGTCGGCGTTCCCGCGCGCACGATCCGCCAGCGCTTCTCGCGCGACATCGCCGACCGGCTGATGGCGCTCGCCTGGTGGGACTGGCCGCACGAGAAGCTCAGGACCGCGCTGCCAGATTTCCGCAAGCTCAGCACGCCTGAATTCATCGAAAAATACGCGTAAGGGCTCGCAACCTATACGCCTCCGCGAAATCACGTTGTCGCGGCGGCCTTCGCGTGCAATCGGCGGCCGCGTCTTTGACGAAAGTCTTGCTCACGCCCGCTTGCCACGGCGCGCAATTTCCTGATCCTCATCGCTTCGCCTGTCATGGAAGTCCTTCATGACTTCTTCGGCCCGTGCGCAATCACTGGACCATGCATTGAATGAGGAAAGGAATGAAGCCATGCCAACCGTAACCACAAAAGACGGCGTCGAGATCTTCTACAAGGATTGGGGGCCGAAGAACGCGCAACCCATCGTCTTTCATCATGGCTGGCCGCTCAGCTCCGACGACTGGGACGCGCAAATGCTCTTTTTTCTCGCCAAGGGCTATCGCGTCATCGCGCATGATCGCCGCGGCCATGGACGTTCGTCGCAGGTGTGGGACGGCCACGACATGGATCATTACGCCGCTGACGCTTCAGCCGTGATGGAGCATCTCGATCTCAAAAGCGCCGTTCATATCGGCCACTCCACCGGCGGCGGCCAGGTCGCGCGCTATGTCGCGAAACATGGCGAGCCGCAGGGCCGCGTCGCCAAAGCGGTGCTGGTCAGCGCGGTGCCGCCGCTGATGGTCAAGACTGAAAAGAATCCCGGCGGATTGCCGATCGAAGTGTTCGACGGGTTTCGCGCGGCGCTCGCCGCCAATCGCGCGCAGTTTTTCCTCGATGTGCCGACAGGTCCCTTCTATGGCTACAACAGGCCGGGCGCAAAAATCGATCAGGGCGTGATCTGGAACTGGTGGCGCCAGGGCATGATGGGCGGCGCCAAGGCGCATTATGATGGCATCAAGGCCTTCTCGGAAACCGATCAGACGGATGATCTCAAGGCGATCAGCGTGCCGACTCTCGTCATGCATGGCGATGACGACCAGATCGTTCCGATCGGCGCATCCGCGCATGAGTCGATCAAGCATCTCAAGAATGGAACGCTCAAGGTCTATCCCGGCTATCCCCATGGCATGCTGACGACGAACGCCGATGTTCTGAACGCCGACCTGCTTGCGTTCGTGAAAGGCTGACCCGCGGTCGCGCTACGCGGGGCGGGCGCTCGCACGGCGCCCGCCCTTTGCTCATCATTTCGCCGCGTCGCCGCTCGCGGCCATTCCCTGACCGAAACTAGGAAATAAATCCTTGACAGCGTCACGCTCCTGAGGCACAAGAGGACGACGCTCGGATATTGCGACCGGCGACCGAGCCCCGATCACCCCCTCCTCCCAAATTCCATCTGCCGCCTTCTGCGGCCGAATCCTTGGCTCCGGCGCCGAATCCGCGGGCGAACGGAGAAGAATTCGGCCGGCGCCCGCCCGCAATTCGATCGTTTGGCGCCTCACAAGCTGCTTGTGAAATCTGACAAACGGAGTCAGTCTTCTCCGATGTTCGACGCCTCGTCGCCTTTCGCACGCCTCGCCACGCCGCCCGGAGCTGAGCCGCGCATCGAGACCGCCACGCGCAGACTGAGGCAGGCCGTCGTCTCCTGCGATCTCGCGCCGGGCGCGTTCGTCAACGAAGCCTCTCTTGTCGAGCGCTTCAGCCTCGGACGGGCGGGCGTGCGCGTCGCCCTGACGGCGCTGTCGGCGGCTGGATTCGTATCCCGCCATGCGCGGCAGGGATGGCGGATCGCGCCTATTGATGGCCGCCTCGTCGAAGCCGTGCTGGATGCGCGCCGGAGGCTCGAACCGTCGCTCGCCACCCTTCGCCCGACCGACGCCGATCGCAAGACGCTGCTTCAGCTTTCCGAAACCGTCGCCGCCGCCTCCGGCAGGACGGAGCGCGCCGCGCTGGCGACCGCTCGCGCCGCCGACCGGCAATTGCGCAATCTTCTCGCCGCCGCCGCAGACGACATTGGTCGCCGCTGGTTCGCGGATATGTGGGACCATGCCGACCGCATCATCCGCTCTCTCGATCTTGCGGGGCATCCTATTCCGGCCGACGATCGGCGCGCGCTGATCGATGCGATCGCCGCCGGCGACGAGACCACAGCGCGACAAGCGATCGAACAGGACATCGAGCGCTATGCGACCGCCGTGGCGCGCGGACTGATGGCGACCGACGCGCGGCGCCAGGAGCCCGCGCCAAGATCAGCGCGACGCCGGCTCGCAAGACCGGCCGCGTCCATCAGGATCGAAACAAACAACAGGGCGAAGGAGTAGGGCTATGGCGCTTCGTTTGAATCACGCTCGTTCGGCCGCCGCGCTCGGCGCGCTGGCGATCCTCATCTCGACGCCGGCTTACGCCTCGAAGGATCGCTTCGTCATCGATCTCGTGAACGAGCCTTCGTCGCTCGATCCGCAGGTGCAATGGAATCCCGACAGCTACTATGTCTATCGCAATATCTTCGACAATCTCGTGACGCGCGACGACAAGGGCGAGATCGTCCCGCAGGTCGCGACCTCATGGAAATATCTCTCGGACAGCGAGATCGAATTCGAGCTGCGCTCCGATATCACCTTTCATGACGGCTCCAAGCTCACGGCCGATGACGTCGTCTACAGCATCAAGCGCATCACCGATCCGAAATTCGCGAGCCCGCAGCTCAGCCAGTTCGACAAGATCAGCGAAGCGACGGCGGTCTCGCCGACGAAGGTGAAGCTGACGACGAATGGGCCTTATCCCGCACTGCTCGCACAGCTCGTCAAGCTCTCGATCATTCCGAAGAAGATCGTCGAGGAGGTCGGCAAGGACGCGTTCAATCTGAAGCCAGTCGGCAGCGGCCCCTACAAGTTCGAGGGCTGGCAGCGCGGCGTCTCGGTGACGGTGACGCGCAACGACGCCTATTGGGGAACCAAGGGTCCCTTCCCGACTGTCGTGTTTCGCGCGGTTCCTGACGGCGCGACGCGTCTTGCGAATTTGCAGACGGGATCGAGCGATCTCGGCGTCACGCTCGACAGCGACCAGGCGGCGCAGCTCAAATCATCGCCGCAGGCGCAAGCGCTCACCGGTCTCACCGAGCGCGTCGCCTATGTCAGGCTCAACACGACGAAGCCGCCCTTCGACAATCCGAAGCTGCGTCTCGCCGCCGCCTACGCCATCGACAAGGACGGCATGACCGACGGCATTCTCGGCGGCTTCGACAAGCCCGTGTCGGAGCTTCTGACCCCGGCGATCTTCGGCTGGATCGACGACATCAAGGCGCCGGGTTACGACCTTGCGAAGGCGAAGGCTCTTGTCGCCGAAGCCGGCCTAGTTGCGAAAACGGAAGTCGATCTCGCGACGTCGCCCGTGTTCGACCAGCGCATCGTGCAGGCGATCCAGCAGCAGCTTCGCGAAGCCGGCTTCAATGTGAAGATCGCCATGACTGACGTCGCGACCTATCTCAAGCGCGCGCAGGCGGGACCCGAGCAGACCTCGATGGTTGGTTTCGGCCGCTGGTCCTGCGCCTGCCAGGATGCGGACGGCGTGCTCTTCCCGCTTCTGCATAGGAGCAGCGGATGGTCGGCCTATCGCAATCCCAAGGTCGATCAGCTTCTCGAAGAGGCGCGTCAGACGCTCGATAAGAACAAGCGGCTCGCCGCCTATCGCGCGGTGCATGAGATCGTCGCGCAGGATGTGCCGGTCATTCCGCTTTATCAGTCGGCGGTTCTCTATGGCGCGACAAAACATCTGCAATGGAAGCCGACGCCGAACGAAAGCATGTTCCTCAATCGCATGAGCTGGAAGGACTGAATCGATTTCATTGTCGGGACGAGCGTGGCCTGCCGCGAGGCTGGCGATTTCAGGGGGAGATCACAGATGCTGAGAACACATCGCCATCTCGCGCGCATTCTTGTCGCGGCGCTCGTTGGCCTGTCGTCGGGCGCGGCGCTCGCCGCAAAGGACAAGATCACGATCGATCTCGTCGGCGAGCCCAACTCGCTCGATCCGCATGTGCAGTGGAATCCGGACAGCTACTACGTCTATCGCAACATCTTCGACAATCTCCTGACGCGGGACGACAAGGGCGAAATCGCGCCGCAGATCGCGACCTCGTGGAAATATCTCTCGGACACGCGGATTGAGTTCCAGATCCGCGACGACGTCACATTCCATGACGGGAAGAAGCTGACCGCCGAGGACGTCGCCTATAGCGTCAAGCGCATCACCGATCCGAAATTCGCGAGCCCGCAGCTCGGCCAGTTCGACAAGATCACCGACGCCGTCGCGAACGATGCGAAGACGGTGACGCTGACGACCAACGGCGCCTATCCCGCGCTGCTGGCGCAGCTCGCCAAGCTCTCGATCGTGCCGAAGCATGTGGTCGAAGCGGTTGGCAAGGATGCGTTCAATCTCAAGCCCGTGGGCAGTGGCCCCTACAAGTTCGATGTCTGGCAGCGCGGCGTCTCGGTGACGCTGGCGCGCAACGACGCCTATTGGGGGCCGAAGGGCGCATTCCCGATCGCCGTGTTCCGCGCCATTCCCGACGCGGCGACGCGCACCGCCAATCTTCTCGCCGGCGCCAGCGATCTCGCCGCCAATCTCGACGGCGATCTCGCCGCGCAGTTGAAGACATCGGCGAAAGCGAAACCCGCGCCCGTGCTCACCGAGCGCGTCGCCTATGTCGCGATGAATGTGCAGCGCGAGCCGATGAACGACCCGAAGATCCGGCAGGCGATCGCCTACGCCATCGACAAGCAGGCGATCACCGAAGGCGTGCTTGGCGGTTATGAAAAGCCGATGCCGGAAGTTCTGACGCCGGCGCATGCGGGATGGGTCGCAGGAATCAAGGACCATCCCTACGATCTCGCGAAAGCAAAGGCGCTGATCGCGGAAGCCGGACCGAAGGCGAAGCAGGAGATCTCGCTCGTCACCGCGCCGGTCTATGACCAGCGCGTGGTGCAGGCTATCCAGCAGATGCTCAATCAAGCCGGCCTCAATGTGAAGATCGAGATGACCGATATGGGCCAATGGCTGAGGCGCATGCAGAGCGGCGCGGATTCCATTCCGCAAATGGCCTTCAGCCGGTGGTCCTGCGGCTGCCAGGACGCGGACGGCGTGCTGTTCCCGTTGCTGCATTCGTCGAGCGCCTGGGCCAACGCGAAAGACAAGGGAATCGACTCGGCTCTCGAAGAGGCGCGACAGACGCTCGACGCCAACAAGCGGCTGGCGCTCTACAAGACGGTGCATGAGCGCGTGGCGAGCGAGAATTATGTGATCCCGCTCTATCAGGCCGCGGTGATCTACGGGACGGCGAAGAATCTGGAATGGACGCCTACTCCCAACGAAAGCATCTTCCTCAACCGCATGAGCTGGAAGGACTGAGTTTTCCAGGGATATGCAGGGGTTTCTGTTCAAGCGACTGGGTCAGGCGTTCATCACCATCTTTGGCGTGGCGACGCTGATCTTCTTCGTGCAGCGTCTGACCGGAGACCCCACCTATCTCCTCGTGCCGGAGACGGCGACGCAGGCTGACATCGATGCGCTGCGTCACGCGCTCGGCTTTGACCGGCCGCTATTCACGCAGTTCTTAAGTTTCCTCGCCGATCTCGCGCGCTTCGATCTCGGCCAGTCGGTCGTGCAGCGCGTGCCGGTGTCGACGATCATCGCCTCGCGCATGCCTTATACGCTGATGCTGGCGGGCGGCGCGCTGATGGTGGCCTGCGGCATCGGCATTCCCATCGGCGTGCTACTTGCGCTCTATCGCGACACCGCGATCGCGAGGATCGCCGCCGGGCTCGTGCTCGCGGCTCAGAGCATGCCAACCTTCTGGAGCGGCATCCTGATGATCCTCGTCTTCGCGGTGACGCTCGGCTGGCTGCCGCCCTCCTCCACCGGTGGGCTTTCGCATCTCGTGATGCCCTCGATCGCGCTGGGGCTGCTCAGCATGGCGACATTCGCCCGCATCACACGCGCCGCGCTGCTCGATGAACTCTCGAAGGACTATGTGCGCACGGCCCGCGCCCGCGGCGTGCGCACGACCCGTCTTTTATTCCGCCATGTCGCGCGTAACGCCTCGATCCCGATCATCACGGTCGCGGCGCTCGAAATCTCGAACCTGCTCGCCGGCGCTGTCATCGTCGAAACCGTGTTCGCCTGGCCAGGCATCGGCCAGGTGACGGTGCAGGCGATTCTGGCGCGCGATTTTCTCATCGTGCAGGGCGTGGTGCTGCTCGGCGCCTTTGTCACCGTTCTGCTCAATCTCATCTCCGACATTCTCTACAGCGTCGTCGATCCCCGCATCATGCTTGAGGCCAAGGCATGAGCGGCGGCGCGCCAACGGGTAAAGCGAAGCGGCTCCGGCTCGGACGCTGGTGGCCCGTCGTCATCATTGTGCTGTTTGCGCTGGCGGCGATCTTCGCGCCGCTGATTGCGCCCTATGATCCCAATTTCCAGAATCTCATCGGGCGCCTCAAGCCGCCGGGAACGACGTCGCGCGCCTATTACTATGCGCTCGGCAGCGACGAGCTCGGCCGCGATCTTTTGAGCCGCATCATCTATGGCTCGCGCGTCTCGCTGATCGTCGCTTTCGCCTCGGTGCTCATCTCAGGCGTCGTCGGCGTGACGCTCGGAATGATCGCGGGCTACAGGCGCGGCGCGATCGAGATCGTCGTCATGCGCATTGTCGACGTGTTCCTGTCGGTGCCGGCCGTGCTGCTCGCGATCATCACCGTCGCGGTGCTTGGCCCCAGCCTCATCAATGTCATCATGGTGCTCGCGCTGACGCGCTGGCCGCGTTACGCCCGCGTCGCCTATAGCCAGACGCTCTCCGTCGTGACGATGCCCTATGTCAAGCTGTCGGCGTTGATGGGCGCGGGGTCGCTGCGCGTGCTCTTCCGCCATGTGCTGCCCAACATCATCGGCGCGGTCAGCGTGGTCGCGACGCTCGAATTCGGCCTGATGGTGCTGTTTGAAGCCGGCCTCTCCTTCCTCGGCCTCGGCGTGCAGCCGCCGACCGCGAGCTGGGGCGCCATGCTCAGCACTGGGCGCAACTATGTCGCGACCGCCTGGTGGGTGGCGACGCTGCCGGGCCTTTGTCTTTTCGCGCTCGTGCTCGCAGTCAATCTGACCGGCGACGCGGTGCGCGACCGCCTCGACCCCCGTTTTCGCTGAGAGACAAAATCATGTTCGACGACATCAAGGGCAAACGCGCGATCGTGACCGGTGCATGCGGCGTCATCGGCCGCTGGATCGTGGAGACGCTTCACAACGCCGGCGCTATTCTCGCGCTGACCGATGCACGCGGCGATGATCTCGACAAGCTCTCGTCGGAGCTGAAGCTCTCGGGCGAGAGCTTCGTGAAGACAGCCGATCTCACGAGCGAAGCCTCGATCAAGGCCTTCACCGACGAAGTCGGCAAGCGCTGGGGCGCTGCCGACATTCTCGTCAACAATGCCGGCATCTATCCCAGCGGATTCCTGCTCGACATTTCGACGGAAGAATTCGACCGCATCTTCTCCGTCAATCTGCGCGCGCCCTTCATTCTGACGCGCGAGATCGCGACGCAGATGGTGAAGAAGAAAGTGAAGGGCTCGATCATCAACATTTCCTCCGGCGCGTCGCGGAAGATGCGCCGCACCGTCGTGCCCTATTGCACCTCGAAGACGGCGCTTGACCGGTTGACGAAGGGCTTCGGCGTCGAGCTCGCGGAGTTCGGCATCCGCGTCAACGCGCTCGAGCCCGGTTTCGCCGCCGGCAGCAAGGTCAGCGATCTCACCGACGCGCATATCCAGAGCACGATCTCGCAGATTCCGCTGGGACGCCCCTCCTCGCGCGAAGATGTCGGCAACGGGCTGCTCTATCTCGCGAGCGACGCCTCGGCTTACGTCACCGGTGCGACGCTCACCATCGATGGCGGCAATTCGATCGGCTCGCTCGCGGTCCATCAGGACAAGAAGAATCCGCTCTGAGTTCGCAGTTAATTTGATCTGATTTCGATGCAGACCTTCACCCTTCGCAAGGCCGCGGTTCGCTCGCGACACGGACTTGTCGCCGCGCAGAACCGCCACGCGGCCGAGGCCGGCGCGGCCGCGCTGGCGCGCGGCGGCAATGCGATGGACGCCGCGATCACGTCAGCGCTCGTGCTCAGCGTCGTCGAGCCCTGGTTGTCCGGCATCGGCGGCGGCGGATTTCTCGTTCATGCGGATGGGCGCACGGGCGCGACCGAGACGCTCGATTTCAATGTTCGCTCCGCAGCTGGCCTTGATCCCGCAGACTATCCGCTCGCCGATGCGCAGGCTGGCAACTGGTTCAACTGGCCGTCTGTCGTCGGAGACCGAAACGTCTCGGGCTATCAGTCTGTTTGCGTGCCCGGCGCCATCGCAGGCTTCGCAGCCGCGCTGGAAAAACATGGCATGATCTCATGGGCCGAGGCGTTGCAGCCGGCGATCGAGCATGCGCGAAAGGGGCTTGAAATCGACTGGTATGCGGCGCTCTGCATCTCAATCGAATCCGCCAGCCTGGCGCAGGACCCTGTCACATCAGACGTCTTTCTCGATGGCGGCCGCGCGCCGCGCGCCGCGGACGGGCGCGCGCTGTTGCGAAAGCCGATGCTGCGAAAGGCCGAGCTGCTTGAGAGACTGGCGCAGGCCGGCGCGCGCGATTTCTATGAGGGCGAAATCGCGCAGGGCCTCGCGCGCGATCTCGAGAAAGGCGGATCAGCGATCCGCGGCCGCGATCTCGCAAGCTATGAGGTCGCATGGCGGCCGGCGCTCGCCGGGCGTTATCGTGATTTCGATATTGCAGCTGTTCCCGGCCTCAGCGGCGGGCCAAGCTTTCTCGAAGCCGCGGATGCGCTCAGCCAAAGCAACCTTTCTCACAGCAGCTCTTCGGCGGAGGCCGCTCATCTCTACGCCGTCGCGATCCGCAACGCCTATGCGAAACGCCTTACGACTCTCGGCCATGCGGCGACGCCGGAAGCGGGCTGCACCTCTCATATCAGCGTCGTCGATCGCGAGGGGACGATGGTCTCGCTCACCAACACGCTCCTGTCGCGCTTCGGCGCGAGAGTCGCACCGGCAAGCGGCGGCTTCCTCCTCAATAACGGCATGATGTGGTTTGATCCGCGGCCGGGACAGCCGAACAGCATTGCGCCCGATGCGAAGCCGCTCGCCAATATGTGCCCGCTCGTGCTGAGCCAGAACGGAAAGCCCGTGATGGCGATCGGCGCCGCCGGCGGCCGCACGATTTTTCCGACTGTGCTGCAGCTTGTTTCGGCTGTCGCTGATTTCGGCCTCTCGCTCGAAGACGCGGTTCATCGCCCGCGCATCGACGCCTCGACGCCGCGCATCAAGATCGACGCGCGGGCCGAACCCGATGTCGCGGCCGCCGTCGCGCAGGATTTTCCGGTCGAGATCGTCGAGGACACGCTTTATCCCGTGAACTTCTCGGTTCCCTCCGCGGTGATGCGCGAAATCGATGGCGGATTTGTCGGCATGGCGCATCCGACGAGTCCATGGGCGGCCGTTGTGGCGCCCGACGCGGCGACATCGGCATGAACGCGTCGGCTGATACGGTTCTTTCGATCGACGATCTCAGCATCGAGATCGGCGGAAACAGGATCGTCGATCATGTTTCGCTCGGCGTCGGCGCCGGACGCATTCTCGCCATCGTCGGCGAAAGCGGCAGCGGCAAGAGCCTCACGGCTCTGTCGATCCTCGGTCTGCTGCCGCCCGCAGCGCGGCTTGCGGGCGGCGCAATCCATCTGCGCGGACGCGAGCTGACAAAGCTCAACGAAGATGATCTGGCGGACGTGCGGGGCAACGACGCCACCGTGATTTTCCAGGAGCCGATCGCCTCGCTCAATCCCTTGATGCGCGTCGGCGAGCAGGTCGAAGAGGCGCTGCGTCTTCATCGCCGTCTCTCGGCGCGCGAAGCCCGCGACGAAGCCATCGCGATGATGAGCCGCGTCGGCATTCCCGACGCTGCGCGGCGCGCGCGGCAATATCCGTTCGAACTTTCGGGCGGCATGTGCCAGCGCATCATGATCGCAGCGGCGCTGATCTGCCGGCCGGCTCTCCTGATCGCGGACGAGCCGACGACGGCGCTCGACGTCACCATCCAGGCGCAAATTCTCGACCTGATGCGGCGCCTGCGTGACGAAGTTGGCGCCGCGATCGTGCTCATCACGCATGACATGGGCGTCGTCGCCGATCTCGCCGACGATGTCTGCGTGATGTATGGCGGGCGCATCGTCGAAAGCGGACCTGTCGAGCAGATTTTCGCCGAGCCGCGTCACCCCTACACCAAGCTGCTGCTGGCGACGATTCCGACGCTCGACGGCGCGCGCAAGATGTCGCTCAGGACGATTGAAGGCATGGTGCCCACAGCCGAATCCTGGCCGGAAGGCTGTCGCTTCCGCACGCGTTGCCCGCTGGCTTTCGAAAAATGTGTGGAAGTTCCTCCGCTCGCGCCGATCGCGAGGGATCATCGCGCCGCCTGCTGGCGCAGCGGAGAGGTGGAGGCGCTGGCGTGAGCGCGATCGCCGACAACGCGCTTCTTCAGGTGCGCGATCTCAAGGTGCATTTCCCGCTGCGCAAGGGCGTCGGCGTCGCCGGCGGCGTGGTGAAGGCGGTCGATGGCGTTTCGTTCGATGTCGCCGCGGGGCGCACCATCGCGCTCGTCGGCGAGTCCGGCTGCGGCAAATCGACCACGGCCTACGCGGTGATCGGGCTTGAGCGCGCAACCGAGGGAAAGATCATCTTTGACCGCCGCGACATTACGCGGCTCGAAAGGCGCGAACGCGCGGCGCTGGCGCGCGACATCCAGATCGTGTTTCAGGATCCGAGCGCGGCGCTCAATCCAAAAATGACGATCGCGGACAGCATCGCCGAACCGCTGGCGATCGCAGGATGGACACGCGCCGACCGTCGCAAGCGCGTCGCGGAATTGCTCGATCGCGTCGGTTTGCCCGCCGCTTTCGCAGAGCGTCTACCGAACGCTGTGTCAGGCGGACAGCGCCAGCGCATCGTCATCGCGCGCGCGCTCGCGCTGTCGCCGCGTCTGCTCATTCTCGACGAGCCGGTGTCGGCGCTCGACGTCTCCATCCGCTCGCAGATTCTCAATCTGCTGATGGAGCTGCAGCGCGACCTCAAGCTCGCCTATCTCTTCATTTCGCACGACCTCTCGGTGGTGCGGCACATCGCGGATGAGGCGATCGTGCTCTATCTCGGGACCATCGCGGAGCGCGGGCCGATCGACGCGCTCTTCGGCGCGCCGCGACATCCCTATACGCAGGCGCTTCTGTCGGCGATCCCGCTGCCTGATCCGATCGCGCAACGCCGGCGCGAGAAGATTATCCTCACAGGCGACCTACCCTCGCCACTGTCGCCGCCGAAAGGCTGCCCCTTCATCAGCCGCTGCCCGATCCGCGAAGACGTCTGCGCGACGGCGCGGCCGCTTCTCGCCGATGCGCCTGACGGAACGAGCGCCGCCTGCTTCGTGCGCGCGGGATCGAAGCCGCTGCCGGTCGCGGCGTGAGCTTTATTCCTCGGGCTCGGTCGTGAACTGGAGCGGATAGCCTTTCGCCTTGCCGGCCTCCGTCGCGCGCGTCGCCTTCGTCTCGGCGACATCGCGCGGAAAGACGGCGACAACGCAGGAGCCCTTCTGATGCGCGGTGATCATCACGCGATGGGCCTGTGATTCGCTCATGTGAAATTCGGCCTTCAGCACCATCACGACGAATTCGCGCGGCGTGTAATCGTCATTCAGGAGAATGACTTTGTGCAGCCGCGGTCGATCGACCTTCAGCCGGGTTTTGGTGCGGGTTCCGGTTTTGGTGTCGCTCAAGGAACGCGGGCTCCCGATGACAGTATGCCTGTCGCGCGCCGCCATTTTCCCGCGATCAGGGAGCCGCGTCCAGAGATCGCGCGATAACGCCCTCGCGCGGTCTTTGTTAGCCGGGACGTTTCGGAATCTCGATCCCGCGCTGAACGGCAGGCCGCGCCAGCCCGCGCTCCAGCCAGGCCGGCACGCGCTTCAGGCCATCGAACTCCACCAGCTCACGCGCGCCATAGAAGCCGACGAGATTCCGGACCCAGCCGAGCATGGAGATATCGGCGATGCTGTAGTCGTCCATGATCCAGTCGCGCCCTTCGAGGCGCGTCTCGATCACGCCGAGCAGGCGCTTTGATTCCGCGACATATCGATCGCGCGGGCGCTTGTCTTCGTAGTCCTTGCCCGCAAATTTATGGAAGAAACCGACCTGGCCGAACATCGGGCCAATCGCCGCCATCTGGAAAAACACCCACTGCATCGTTTCATAACGGCGAGCGGGATCGGCTGACATGAGCTTGCCCGTCTTCTCCGCGAGATAGATCAGGATCGCGCCGGATTCGAAGAGACCAAGCGGCTTTCCGCCGGGACCATCGGGATCGATGATCGCGGGAATCTTGCCGTTCGGATTAAGCGACAGGAATTCCGGCGTCCATGTTTCGTTCTGACCGATGTTGATCGTGTGCGGCTCGTAGGGGAGCCCGATCTCCTCGAGCATGATCGAGACCTTCACGCCGTTCGGCGTTGGCAGCGAATAGAGCTGAAGGCGATCGGGATGTTTCGCCGGCCAGCGCGACGCGATCGGGAATGCGGAGAGATCGGACATGGGATTTCCGGGAGAGGGAAGAGAAGTCTCCCTGAAGATAGTCTCATCATCGCGCGACGCAATCCGCGCGACAGGCTTTATCCGAACGCCACCAGCGACAGGTTTGAGAATCCATTCTTCGCCAGACGCGACGCGGCGCGCGATGCGCGCAATCCTGTGCGGCAGCACAGGACGACATGCGCCTGCGGCGAAACGTCGCCGATCAACTCATCGACCTGGTCGACGGACAAGCGGCGCGCATGGGGCGACGCCGCGACCGGCGCTTCCTCAAGGCCGCGGAGATCGACGACCACGTCGTTCTCCGCGATCGTCTTGGCCGAGAGAAAGCGCGCAATATGTCCCATCGGCTCAGGCGCGCCGGCGAAGGAGAATCCGCCGAACGAAAGGCGCCGCGCGTCGAAGGTGGTCATGCGTCCGAGCGGCGACGGTTCTATCCCGAGAATGAGATGCAGCGCCATCTGCGCCTGCAAGGCGCCCAGCGCCCCGACGGCCGGCCCCATCACGCCAGCGGTTGCGCAGTTCGCGAGTTGCGACGGCATTTCGGGAAAGACCGCGCGATAGCTTGGCGCGCCGGCGCAGAAGGCGCCGACATAGCCGGACATGCCGACAATCGAAGCGCTTACGAGGGGCTTGCGAACAGCGACGCAAGCGTCGCTCAAGATATAGCTGACGGCGAAGCTGTCGGCGCAATCGAGCGTGAGATCGGCCTGCGCAATCAGCGCATCGACGCTGTCAGGCGAGAGCCGCTCGGCGATCGAAGTCACATCGACATTTGGGTTGAGCGCATGCAGCCGCTCGCGCGCCGCTTCGGCCTTCAGTCGCCCGACATCCTTCATGCGATAGAGCGGCTGGCGATGCAGGTTCGTCTCATCGACGCGGTCATGATCGACGATGACAATGCGGCCGACGCCAGCTCCGGCGAGATAGGAAAGAACCGGGCATCCCAATCCGCCCGCGCCGACGACGAGAAGGGACGACGCGGCGATTTTCGCCTGGCCCTCGGCGCCAATCTCGGGAAGGATCGTCTGGCGCGCATAGCGATCTCTCATGCGCTTCTCCTCAGTCTGAGGCTCGCGTCGCCGCGATCCATTCCCGCGTGCGCGCATCGGGATCGGCGGCGCGTACGATGTCGGTGACCACGGCGGCGCTGTCGGCGCCAGCCGCAAGACATAATGGCGCGCGTTCAAGCGTGATCCCGCCAATCGCGACCAGCGGGAGATCGCCGATCAGCTGCTTCCACTCGCCGATGCGATCGAGCTCTTGCGGCGCCCAGGGCATCTTTTTCAGGATCGTCGGATAGATCGGCCCGAGCGCGACATAGTCGGGCTCTGTCGACAGCCCGCGTTCGAGCTCTTCGTGATTGTGCGTGCTGACGCCAAGCCTGATCCCTTTCGCCTTGATGGCCTTGAGATCGGCGCCTTCCAGATCCTCCTGTCCGAGATGGATGAAATCGGCGCGCTCCTCGATCGCAAGACGCCAATAGTCGTTCACGATGAGCTGTGCGCCCCGCGCCGCGCATAGCGCGAGGCTCGCGCGAATCTCGGAGCGCACGAGTTCCGTTTCCTTATCCTTGACGCGAAGCTGGATGAGCCGCGCTCCAGCTTCCGTCAGACGATCAACCCAGCTTGAGCTCTCAACGATGGGGTAAAAACGATCGAGAATCATCCTGAGAGACTTGCCTTTCCGAACACGGGAGTTGACGGCGCCGCCATGTCGCGCGGCTCCATGGGTTGAGCGAGATAAGCTGTGCGGCCAGCTTCAATCGCCTGCGCGAAGGCGGCCGCCATCTTGACGGGATCGCCCGCCTTCGCCACCGCGGTGTTGAGCAGCACCGCGTCATAGCCGAACTCCATCGCGGCGGCGGCGTGCGACGGCAGGCCGATGCCGGCGTCAACGATCAGCGGCGTATCGGGGAAATGCGCGCGCAGACTCCTCAGCCCATAGACATTGTTGAGGCCGCGCCCGCTGCCGATCGGCGCTCCCCAGGGCATGAGCAATTTGCAGCCGGCTTCAAGAAGCCGCTCGGCCACAACGAGATCTTCTGTCGTGTAAGGAAAAACCTCGAATCCTTCGGACGCCAGCGCGCGCGCGGCGTCAACGAGGCCGAACACGTCAGGCTGCAACGTGTCGGAATCGCCGATCACCTCAAGCTTGATCCAGGGCGTGCCGAACACTTCTCGCGCCATGCGCGCCGTGGTGATCGCCTCCTTGGCGGTGTGACAACCCGCGGTGTTCGGCAGCACGCGCACGCCAAGCCCGCGGATCAGGCTCCAGAAATCCTGCCCTTCGCGCAGGCGGCCGGATTCGCGTCGCAGCGACACCGTGACGATGTCGGCGCGCGAAGCGTGGACCGCGTCGGCGAGAATGGCGGGCGATGGATATTGCGCCGTGCCCAGCAGCAACCGCGACGATATCTCGACGTCATAGAGCTTCATGATCAGCCGCCCTGCATCGGAGCGACGATCTCGACCGCGTCGCCTTCGGCAAGCGACGTTGATGCGCGTGCGGCGGCGGCGACGAACTCGCCATTCACCGCCGTCGCCACCACAGCGTCGCGGAAGCCGAGCGCGTCGAGCGCTTCGGCCAAGGTCGAAGCGGAGAGTTCACGCTCGGAGTCGTTCACGCGAATCTTCATGTCGATCCTCCGTCATGTTGAGCGCCATGTCGGCCGCGAGGCGCGCATAAGCGGGCGACAGCAGGAAGCCGTGGCGATAGAAGCCATTGAGATGGATTGTCCGCCTACGCCTGAAAACGCGCGGCAGATTGTCGGGGAAGGCCGGCCGCACCCCGGCGCGCATCTCGATAATCTCGGCCTCGGCGAAGGCAGGATGCAGCGCATAGGCGGCGTTGAGCAGATCGACCGCGGCGCGCGCCGTCACGCCGCGACGCTCGGCGCTCTCGACCATGGTCGCGCCGATCATGAAACAATGATCCGCGCGCGGCACGACATAAAGCGGAATGCGCGGATGCAGCAGACGGATGGGCCGCGTGAAAGCGACGTCACGCATCCGCACAACAAGCATTTCGCCGCGCACGCCGCGCAACTCTTTCAGATCGTCTCGCGCCGCGAAGCCGCGGCAATCGAGGATGGCGTCGGCTTCGATTTCGTTGAGATCAGCTTCCACGCCGAAGCGGATCGCGGCGCCGAAATCGCGCAGGCGATCAAGCAGTGCGACGAGCGCAAGTCTGGGATCGAGATGGCCTTCATCGGGGAAAAACAGTCCCCTGCGGAACCGCGCCGACAGATCAGGTTCAAGCTCTCCAATCTCATCACCTTCAACCCAGCGAAATCGCTCTGTGCGACGCGCGAAATTCGAGAGCTCGCCGACGTCGCGCGGCGGCGCGACGACAAGCGTTCCGCGTTGCGCGACATCAGGCACGCGCTTTGACCACCAGTCGAGCGCTGCCAAGCCACGCTCGGCAACGACAGGCTCCGCGCTCTCGCGCTCACACCAGGGCGCCAGCATGCCGCCCGCGCACCAGGAGCAGCTTTCGGCGCCAAGACGCTCGCCCCGATCTATCAGCTCGATGGCGACGCCGCGCTCCGCCAGTTCCGTCGCAACGACGAGGCCGGCGACGCCAGCCCCGACAACAGTCACACGCACGATCTACTCCGCCGCCGGCACATAGAGCGCGCCGCCCTGATCAAGAAACTCCTGCGATTTCGCCGCCATTCCGGCGATCGCATCGGCTTCCTTGCGCAAGTCTTGCGTGATTTTCATCGAGCAGAATTTCGGCCCGCACATGGAGCAGAAATGCGCCACCTTGTGCGCATCCTTCGGCAAGGTCTCGTCGTGGAAAGCGCGCGCGGTGTCAGGGTCGAGCGACAGATTGAACTGGTCGTCCCAGCGGAAATCGAACCGCGCGCGCGACAGCGCGTCATCGCGAATCTGCGCGGCGGGATGACCCTTGGCGAGATCGGCCGCATGGGCTGCAATGCGATAGGTGATCACGCCCGTCTTCACATCGTCGCGATTGGGGAGACCGAGATGCTCCTTCGGCGTGACGTAGCAAAGCATCGCCGTGCCGAACCAGCCGATCATCGCAGCGCCAATTCCTGACGTGATGTGATCGTAACCCGGCGCGATGTCGGTCGTGAGCGGTCCCAGCGTGTAGAAAGGCGCCTCGCCGCATTCGCGAAGCTGCTTCTCCATATTCACCTTGATCTTGTGCATGGGAACATGGCCGGGGCCCTCGATCATCACCTGACAGCCCTTATCCCAGGCGATCTTCGTCAACTCTCCCAGCGTTTCCAGCTCGGCGAATTGCGCAGCGTCGTTGGCGTCGGCGATCGAGCCGGGACGCAATCCATCGCCGAGCGAGAACGAGACGTCGTAACGGCGCATGATGTCGCAGATCTCGTCGAAGCGCTCATAGAGGAAGCTCTCGCGATGACCGGCGAGGCACCAGCGCGCCATGATCGAGCCGCCGCGCGAGACAATGCCGGTGACGCGCCTCGCGGTGAGCGGCACATGACCAAGCCGCACGCCGGCATGGATGGTGAAGTAGTCGACGCCCTGCTCGGCCTGCTCGATCAGCGTGTCCTTGAAGACTTCCCAATCGAGCTTCAGCGGATCGCCATCGACTTTTTCAAGCGCCTGATAGATCGGGACTGTCCCGATCGGAACCGGCGAATTGCGCATGATCCAGGAGCGGATGTTGTGGATGTTCCGTCCCGTGGAGAGATCCATGACCGTGTCGGCGCCCCAGCGGATCGCCCAGACCAGCTTCTCCACCTCTTCGGCGGCGCCCGACGTCACCGCCGAATTGCCGATATTGGCGTTGACCTTGACAAGGAAATTGCGGCCGATCGCCATCGGCTCCAGCTCGGGGTGATTGATATTGGCGGGAATGATGGCGCGGCCGCGCGCCACCTCCTCGCGCACGAATTCCGGCGTCACGAAATCGGGAATGGAAGCGCCGAAGCTCTCGCCATCGCGCCTGATATCTGCGAGCGCCGCGGCGCGCCCGAGATTCTCGCGATGGGCGACATAGATCATCTCTTCGGTGATAATCCCGGCGCGCGCAAATTCGAACTGCGTGACGAGCTGGCTCGTCCTGCCGGCGCGCACGTCGCGCCGCGCCGGGCAAAGCGGCGTCAGCTTCGCGTCGCTCACATGGCCATTGTCTTCAGGGCGGACGGCGCGACCGGGAATGGCTTCAAATCCGCGCGCCGCGAGCCAACTCTCGCGCACGGACGGCAGGCCATTTTCGAGATCGATGCGCATATCCGTTTCGGTGTAAGGGCCTGACGGATCATAAACGCGAACCGGCGGCTCCAGCGGATCGGACAGCGCGATCTCGCGAAACGGCACGCGCATATCGGGATGCGATGCGGGCGCGGCATAGATTTTCCGCGAGCCGGCGATCGGGCCCGTGGTCACGGTCTGCGGCGCGGGCTGCAGATTCTTCTGATTGACGTGCTTGTTCATGGATCTCCTCCAAACGCTTTCGCAGGAGATCCGGGTGCGAAGATGTTGAAGGCTGAGCGAATTTCGCGCCGTCTTCCCGTCCCTTCGCCGGCATGACCCGGATCAGGTTCAAAGGGTCCGGCTTTCGCCATCTCAGCCCCTTGCGGGACACCCCTCGGACATTGCGAACATGGGTTGATTGGACTTGTAAGTCAATCGGGGCGCCGCCCAGAGCATGGCGCGAAAAAGTGGGAACCGGTTTTTCGCGAAAGCCATGCTCTAAACTTTTGGAGTCGATCACGTTCCCGCACTTTGATTGATTCAATCAAAGTGCGGCGTGATCTATCGCGCAGCGCCGTGCGGCCACCCCAAGGTCAGCTTGTCGATTTCGGCCAGTTCGTCGGCGCTAAACTCGCGGTTCGCCAGCGCGCCGACGCAATCGTCAATGTGCTCGACGCGGCTCGCGCCAATCAGCGCCGACGTGACGCGCCCGCCGCGCAAGGTCCAGGCGATCGCCATCTGCGCCAGCGTCTGGCCGCGCCGCTTCGCCAGCGCTGCGAGCGCTCTCAGACGCGCGAGATTCTCGTCATGAAGAAAAGCGGCGCGCAGCGACGTCACGCCGGCGGCGGCGCGGCTATCGGCCGGCACGCCGTCGAGATAGCGCGAGGTGAGCACGCCCTGGCCGAGCGGCGAAAACACGATCGAGCCGATCTTCTCATCATCGAGCGTATCGAGCAGGCGATCCTCCTCGACCCAGCGATCGATCATGGAATAGCGCGGCTGATGGATGAGACATGGCGTGCCGAGCTCGCGCAGGATTTTCGCTGCGGCGCGCGTCTCAGCGGACTTGTAAGAGGAAATGCCGACATAAAGCGCCTTGCCTTGCCGCACGGCGCTGTCGAGCGCGCCCATCGTCTCCTCAAGCGGCGTATTCGCGTCGAATCGGTGGGAGTAGAAGATGTCGACATAGTCAAGCCCCATGCGCTTGAGCGCCTGATCAAGGCTCGCCAGCAGATATTTGCGGCCGCCGCCATCGCCGTAAGGCCCCGGCCACATGCGATAGCCCGCCTTGGTCGAGATGATCAGCTCGTCGCGATGGGCGCGAAAATCGCTGCGCAGAATCTGCCCAAACGTTTCCTCGGCCGATCCGGGAGGCGGGCCGTAATTGTTCGCGAGATCGAAATGGGTGATCCCGAGATCAAAGGCGCGCCGGCACATGGCGGCCGAATTCTCGAGCGCACGGTCGGCGCCGAAATTCTGCCAGAGGCCGAGCGAGATGGCGGGCAGCAGCAATCCGCTGCCGCCGCACCTGTTGTAGATCATGGAGTCGTAGCGATTGCTCGCGGGTCGCCAGGCCACCTCGCCTCTCCCTTATGCAGCCACGCGCCATTTCGGCATGGCGTCGCCATGGGCGGCGATCAGCTCATCGACGAGCTCGCGGGTCTGCTTCAGCGTGAGCACGCTGGCGGCGTGCCGGTCAAGGGCGGCGGCGCGATGCACCCGCTCGCGATCGCCATCGAGCGCGGCGCGCACGGTGAGGTCCTGCACGAAGACATGCGGCGCGCAATGCGCCGCAAGCTCCGGCGGCAGCGCTCCGGCATGACAAGGCCGCAGGCCGTTGCGATCAACGATCACGGGAACCTCGACGCAACAGCCTTCCGGCAGATTGTCGATCAGCTTCGTGTTCTCGACATTGCCATAGATGACCTCCGGTTCGCCCGTGACCATGGCGCGGATGATCAACGAGCCATATTCGGCGCTGCGCTCCAGCGGAAAGGATTCTCCGGCCAGAAGCTTGCGCCGCGTCTCGGCGTAACGGCCGAGATTGCGCACGCTGCGCCTGATATATTCATCGACCGGCACGTCATATTCGGCGATCTGGTCGTCGCGCCTGAGGAAATAGGGCGTGTATTCCGCATTGTGCTCGCTCGACTCGCTGACGAACCAGCCGAGCGTGCGCATCAATTCGAAACGCACCTTGTCCTTGGCGTAGATTTCGGGGTTCTCCATCGCCTTCCAAAGCGCGGGATAGGCGTCCTTGCCGTCGATCTGCAGCTTCAGGAACCAGGTCATGTGGTTGATGCCGGCGCAATCGTAGGTCAGCCGCGACAGATCGACGTCGAGATATTCGGCGAGATCGCGCGCGGTGTATTGCACATTGTGGCAGAGGCCGACCACGCGCTGCTTCGGAAACGCCTTGTAAACGGCCCATGTCAGGATGCTCATGGGGTTGGTGTAATTGAGCAGCACCGCATCGGGGCAAAGCTCCTGCATGTCGGCGACGAGCGCCGTCATGAAGGGAATGGTGCGCAGGCCCCGGAAGATGCCGCCGATGCCGACGGTATCCGCGATCGTCTGCTTCAACCCGTATTTCCGGGGGATGTCGAAGTCGATCATGGTCGCTTCGTGCATGCCGATCTGGACCATGTTGATGACGAAGTCGCAGCCTTCGAGCGCGCGCCGGCGATCAAGATGCTCCTCGATGACCGCATCGGCGCCGAACTGCTTGGCGGTCCAGCGCGCCATCATGCCGCCGGTTTCAAGTCGTTCGGGATCGATATCATGCAACGTGATGACGACGCGCCCGAGTTCGGTGAAATTCAGAATGTCAGTCAGCAGATTCTTGACGAAGACTGCGCTTCCCGCGCCGATCATGGCGATCTTGACCATCGATTTCCCTTTCATCGATCAGATTGCGGCCGCATCGCTGCGAGATGCGATCACTTGAGTCCCGTGCTGGCGATACCCTGCACGAAATAACGCTGGAAGAAGGTGAAGATGACCAGCATCGGCGCGAGCGACAGAAGTGCGATCGCCATGATCATCGTCCATTCCGTATTGTACTGGCCGCGCAGGATATTGAGGCCCAGCTGCACCGTGTACATATCCTGATTCATCAGCACCACGAGCGGCAGCGCGAAATCGTTCCAGCGCCACATGAAGGTGAAGATCACCAGCACGGCGATGATCGGCTTCGACAGCGGCACGACCACCTTGAAGAAGATCGAGAGTTCGCTCGCGCCATCGATGCGCGCCGCCTCCAGGAGATCGTCGGGGATGCTGACCATGAATTGCCGCACCATGAAGATGCCGAACGCCTCCGCCGCGCGCGGCAGGATCACGCCCCAGTAGTTGCTGAGCAGGCCAAGCTCGGAGATCACGAGGAACAACGGCACGATGATCACCTGAATCGGGATCATCAGCGCCGACAGCACGCCGAGAAACAGCACGTTGCGGCCGGCGAAGCGGAATTTCGCGAAGGCGTAGCCGCAGAGAAGATTGAGCGTCACCGTGATCACGACCGCGATGACCGCGATGACCAAGGAATTCACCGTCCAGTTGACGAAGGGCATCTTGTTGATCGCCTCGCCGAAATTCGACCAGACGAAACTCGAGGGAATCATGCCGGCGGAGCCCGAGAACACCTCGTCCTTCGGGCGCACCGCGGTCGCGAACATCCAGTAGACCGGGAAGAACATGATCGCCGCCCCGGCCGCCAGCAACAGCCAGATGGCCGCATCCTCCGCGCGCCTGCGCCATGGGCGTTCGCTTCTGACTTGCGCCATGGCCTTCTCCTACGCCACGTCCTCGACCCGCCGGTTCACGCTCCATTGCAGAAGCGTGAAACCGAGGATCAGGAGGAAGAGAACGACGCCCATCGCGCTCGCATAGCCCATCTCGGAACTCACGAAGGCGGCCTGATAGATATACTGAACGACCATGGTCGTGGAGAAGCCAGGGCCGCCGCCGGTCATGACATAGATGAGGTCGAAGACCTGGAAGGAGTAGATGACGCTGAGAATCAGCAGCAGGAACGTCGCGGGCCGAAGCAGCGGCCAGGTGATGTGGCGGAACTGCTGGAAGCGCGTGGCGCCATCGACTTCGGCGGCGTCGTAATAGGTCGGCGAGATCGACTGCAGCGCCGCGAGATAGACCACCATGCAGAAACCGACGCGCACCCAGAGCGTTGCGATGACAAGCGAGAACAAGGCCCAGCGCGGCGACGACAGCCACGCCACCGGCTCAAGGCCGACGCGACGGAGCAGCATGTTCACCACGCCGTAATTGTCGTTGAACAGCCAGGCCGCGATCACCGCCGTCGCGACGCTCGAAATCACCACGGGGAGAAAATAAAGGCTGCGCAGAAAAGTGCGCGCGATCAAATCGCGATTGAGCGCCAAAGCCAGCACAAGCCCGATGGCGAGGCTCGTCGGCACCGTGGCGAAGGAATAGACGAGCGTGTTGCGCAGCGATTGCCAGAATTGCGGGTCGGAAAAGAGCCGTTCGTAATTCTCCAGGCCGACATAGCGCGGCGTGTCGATCAGACTCCATTCGCGCAGGCTGACATAGAAAGCGTAGAGCAGCGGAAAAAAGACGAAGACGGAGAACAGCGCCATGTTCGGCGCAATGAACATGTAGGGCGTCAGTTTTGTTCGCGCGGCGACCCACCAGCGGCGTTGCGCCGCTGGCGTCTCAGGCCGGCTTTGCGCCGGCCTTCCCAGAGTCTCGACAACAGCCAAGGCTACACCCGTCAGGTCGTCAGCATGGCGCGGGCATGCTTTTCGATATTGGCGGCCGTCGCGTCCGCCGCCTGACCCGATGTGAAGGCGAGTTCAAGTTCGTCCGCGAGCTTGGCGTTGAAGCGGCCCCAGGTCGGCAGCACCACGGTGCTGACGAGATGTTCAGGCACTGTCTTGCTCTGCTCGAGGAACACCTTCATTTCGCTCGGCCTGAGATCATAGCTTACGCCCTTCTCGACCATTGATTTGCGCACGGGCAGAAGCTGCGCCTTGACGACGAAAGCGCGCATATTCTCCTCATTGACCATGAATTTGAGGAAGTCGGCCGCCGCTTCCGCATTCTTCGTGTCGCGCGAGATCGCGAGCGCATTGCCGCCGAGGTCCGACGCCATCGCGACGTCGCGCGGCATGTAGGTCACGCCCCATTTGAACTTGGCTTGATCCTGAATGAAGGGAATCTGCCAGTCGCCATTGAGCAGCAGACCGATCTTGCCCGTCGCGAACAGATTCTGCGTCGGCTCCGTGCTCTTCAGCGACGTGTTCGGCGGCACGAGCCCTTCGGTGAACCAGCTTTGAGTCCAGGCGATCGATTCAATGCCCGCCTTGTTGTTGATGGCCGGCGCCTTGAGCGAAGCGTCGAGCAACGTTCCGCCATGCTGATAGAGATACATGAGCCAGCGATAGGCGTTGGCGTTCTGCCAGGCCATGGCGAAGGGATAGTTGAAGCCGCTCTTCTCCTTCATAAGCTTGGCCACGCGGATGAACTCGGCCCATGACCAGCTCTTGTCGATGCTCTTCGGCGGCTCGACGCCAAGCTTTTCGAGCACGTCGGCGTTGTAGAACAACGCAAACGTGTCGGTGTGGTGCGGCAGAGCGTGGATGCGGCCCTGATAGCTCACCGCCTGCCAGACTGACGGCATGAAAGCGTCGCCAAAACCGGCGTCGAGATATTTGGACACGTCGATCGCAGCGGCGCTCTGGGCGTAGCGGCCGATCTGCTGATATTGCGCGCGGAAAAGATCCGGCCCCTGCTTGCCCGCGAGCCGCGTGTCGAGCTGCTGATAATACTGTCCTGACGGAACGATATCGAGCCGGATCGAGACGTTGGGCTTCACGTCCTTGTATTTGGCGATGAGCTGGTTGAACGCATCGACCTCGGCCGGAGCGCCCCAGCTCGTCATGTTGAGCGAAATCGCCGCCTGCGCGTGCGCCGCGCCGAAATACATTCCCGCGCTGACGCCAGCGCCTGTCTTCAAAAGATTGCGTCTGTTGATCGTCGACATGATTGCTTCCTCCCGTGGAATGTTTTGTCGATCGGATTTTCGCTTCTTGTTATTCGCCTCCTTGTTCGACGCGCTTTGTCGCGCCGCCGCAGGATTCGCGCACGAGCAGCCGCGCCGGCAGCACGCGCTCGCGCGGCTGGTCGGAGACGCCATTCAGGCGATCGATCACCGCCTCGACGGCGAGCCGGCCGAGCTCCTCGCGGGGGTGATCGATGGTCGTCAGTTCAGGCGAGACAAACTGGCCAAGCGCGATGCCGTCGAAGCCCACAATCGCCATATCTTCAGGCGCGCTCAGCCCCTTCTCGCGCAATGCATGCAGCGCGCCCGCCGCCATCTGGTCGTTGTAGACGAAGACCGCGGTCGGCCGCGGCTTGCGCGCGAGCAGTTCATTCATCGCGGCGAAGCCGCCGCCAAGGCCCGTATCGCCGGCGGCGAACAGACTCTCGTCCATGGCGATGCCGGCCTCGCGCAGCGCCCTGAGATAGCCGTCGGTGCGGTCCCGGCGCTTCTGGAGATGCTGCGCGTCGTTGCCGATATGGCCAATGCGGCGATGACCGAGCTCGATCAGATGGCGCGTGGCGATATAGCCGCCCATCTCGAGATCGACGCGCACGGCCTGAATGCTTTTGTCGGGGCTGTGGTGCTGCAGCACGATCACGGGCGAACCCGCGCCCGCAAGGCGCTTCAGATCCGGCAGCATGTCCGCCGGAGGCGCGGCGACGATGACGCCGTCCGCGACGCCGCCCGACAACATGGCGAAGGCGCGCTGCTGAAGCTCCTCCGTCTTCGCCGACATGATGCTCAGCGAATATCCGCGCTCATGGGCGGCCGCATGCGCGGCGCTGACGACCTCGGCGTTGTAGAAGCTGTCGAGGCTGTGCAGCAGGAACGCGATCACATTCGTCCGCTGGCGGCGCAGCGAACGCGCGGCGTGATTGGGCTGATAGCCAAGCCGCGCCGCAGCAGCGGCCACGCGCGCGCCGGTGTCGGCCGAAATTCCGATCTCGCCGGCGCGATTGTTCAACACCAGCGACACCGTCGCGCGCGATACGCCGGCGAGCCGCGCGACCTCGGCGCTCGTCGCGCGACCGGAGCCGTTCCTGAGCTTTTCGCTGCGCGTCACGCTTCCATCCCATCGCCGACGTTGCGAAGAGCCTTGCTCTCTTCGTCGATCTAACACGATTTAGCCGGGACAAGCTAGCGACGCCTCGACAGGCTGTCAACGCCGCCGGACAAGCCGGGAAGGATCGGCAAGGGAGGCGCCGGCGCCGCTACGTTTGGGAGGCCGCGGGCGGCGCGCTTGACCGCGCGCGGCAATTCTCTCACAGCTCGCCGCGATGGTTCCGTCCTTCGGGAAGGATGAAAAGGGAAGCCGGTCCGGCCGCAAGGCTTAGTCCGGCGCTGCCCCCGCAACTGTAGGCGGAGAGCTGAGGTCATCGGCCACTGGCGTTCTGCCGGGAAGGCGACCGAAGGCTGCGACCCGCGAGCCAGGAGACCTGCCATCAACCGTGGTCACATGCGGACGCGTTGGGCGGGGCACCCTGACGAAGGCTTCGGTCGAAGCTTGCCCGCCGTGACGCGACAAAAGGGTCGCGCCATGTTATGTTCATACCTGCGAGCGGACATCGTTTCCGCGCCGCGCATCTCCCGGCGACAACTGGATTGCGGAGCTCGCCATGTCGGGCTCTGAGCGGGATTCCGAAAATCACGGGCGCGTCGCGCTGTCGATCTGCGTGACGTGCCGTCCCGCAGGCTGGACCGGTGGGGATGAAGAGCGGCCAGGCGCAAGGCTCGCCAATGCGATCGAGGACGCAGCCGAGCAAGGCGCGACGAAGCCGATCACGGTCCGTCGCATCCGCTGCATGAGCCAGTGCAAGCGGCCCTGCGTCGTCGCCTTTTCCGGCGATGACCGCTTCACCTATGTCTTCGGCGATCTCGATCCCGCCATCGACGCCGCAACTGTTCTCTCCTGCTTCGATCTCTATCGCGAAAAGCCGGACGGCTACATGGACCGATGGGAGCGGCCTGAAACAATGCGCGATGGTTTGGTTGGCCGCATTCCGCCGCTTGGCTCGACTCATCGCTTTGTCGCGCATGAGCGCGAGATCGAACCAGGCATCGAAACAGACACGACGATCAGCAAGGCGGAATGCAGCGAAGCCTGACGAAGCCTCTGTCCGGCGGCGAAAATCGATGCTGAACGACCGCTTGCCGAATTCATTCAAATTTTAATGAGATCGGCCACCGCTGCGCGCTTACTATTTGAAAACCTAAGGCCGCGATTAACCGTTTGGAAACGTGATTCTGTACGCGCATCAACGCCGTCTTAAATTTCAGCAGCTATTGCCACACGCGACGATTGCGGTTTCGCGACACCAATCGGCAAGCTTACGAGGTCCGACCCTCCAGGGTCGGGCGCCGTTCCGCTTCCGCCCGTTTCGCGCGACGTCTTCGCCAATCCGCGCGCCGGAGCCCGCTTCGAGCCGCAGCGGCAAAGATAACGATGAACGCAGGATGAGGCTCATGAAGGCGAAGATCCGCGACATTCTCGCGAAGCATGGCCGGCTGCCGGTCTCCATCGACACGCTTGGCGATCAGGACGACCTGCATGCGGCAGGTCTCACATCCTTCGGCTCCGTCGAGATCATGATGGCGCTGGAAGAAGCGTTCAACGTCGAATTTCCCGACCGCATGATGAACCGCCGCAACTTCGCGTCGGTCGCTGCGATCGAAAGCGCGCTGCAAAGCCTCATGCATCCGCAGGCGGCGTGATGAACGTCGTCGCGCGCATCTCCCCTACAGGCGTTGAGCCTGGGTCAATATCGGACGATCGCAAGGCCGCGGATCAGGCGCTGGTCGACAAGGCCCGCATCATCAGCCGCACCATCGGCGCCGCGCACGCCGCGGACGTCGATGAAAAAGCCCGCTTTCCGCAGGAAGCTTTCGACGCGCTGAAAGAAAAGCGCCTGCTCGGCGCCATGATCCCCGCCGCCTATGGCGGCGACGGCGCGAGCCTCGCGGCGATCGCCGACATCTGCAGCGCGCTGGCGCAGGGCTGCGCCTCGACCGGCATGATCTATGCGATGCATCAGATCAAGACGTCGAGCCTCATCACTCACAGCGCGGACTCGACCTGGCATCTCGATTTCATGCGTCGCATCGCTGCGGAACAGCTTCTCATCGCCTCGGCCACCACGGAAGGTGGCGGCGTTGGCGGCGATCTGCGCACCAGCGTCTGCGGCGTCGATCAGCAGGGCGACATCTTCGACCTGACGAAGGAAGGCGCGTTGATTTCCTATGGCGCGCAGGCCGACGCGATCTTGATCACCGCGCGCCGTCATCCCGATGCGCCGCCGTCCGATCAGGTGATGGCCGCGCTGACGAAGGATCAGTACCGGCTCGAGCGCACCGGCGCCTGGAACACCATGGGCATGCGCGGCACCTGCTCGGACAGCTTCACCTTCATCGGCCAGGCGCCCGCCGAACAGATCATGACGCGCCCGTTCGCCGAGATCGCCTCGCAATCGATGCTGGCGCATGCGCATCTGCTCTGGGCTTCAGTCTGGTACGGCATTGCGTCCGACGCCGTCGCGCGCGCCGAGGCTTTCGTGCGCGCCGAAGCGCGCAAGAGGCCGGGAACGGCGCCTCCCGGCGCGCTGCGTCTCGCGGAACTGCTGGCGCTGCTGCAGAACATGAAGTCGCTGATCCTCGCCGGCATTGCGCGCTATGAAGGCGCGAAGACAGACGCCGACGAGTTGTCCTCGATCGGCTTCGTCGTTGCCATGAACAGCGTGAAGATCGCAGCGTCTCAGGCGGTCGGCGAGATCGTCACGAAGGCGTTCGTGATCTGCGGCATCCAGGGCTATCGCAATGACAGCCCGCACAGCCTCGCGCGCCATATGCGCGACGCGATGTCAGCGCCGGTGATGATCAACAATGATCGCATCCTCGGCAACACATCCAATCTTCTCGGCGTGTACAAGCACGATCCGAGCCTGCTGAGGTGAACCATGTGTCAGGCCTGCGTTGAAAATTCGCTGCTCGACAATCTCATTCGTCATCGATTGCTGATCGAGACCGGCGTTGACGGACTCTATGGCCGCAGCGGCCTGTTCGAAGATGTGGTCGCGCGCTTCGACGACCTCATCACAAGCTGGGGCCGCGAAGACGGACCGGAGGTGATACGCTTTCCACCGGCGATGAACCGCAGACATTTCGAGCGCAGCGGCTATCTCAAAAGCTTTCCCCAGCTCGCAGGCACCGTGCACGCCTTCATGGGCGACGATCACGGACATGGCGAGCTTCTGACGAGGCTCGAAAGCGGCGAGGACTGGACCGGGCAGCAGCGCTCAACCGAGGTTGTGCTGACGCCTGCCGCCTGCTATGCGCTCTATCCCGTCGTCGCCAAGCGCGGCCCCGTCGGGCCGGAAGGCGCGCTCTTCGATCTTCAATCCTACTGTTTCCGGCATGAGCCTTCGAAAGACCCGGCGCGCATGCAGCTCTTCCGCATGCGCGAATATGTCCGCTTCGGCACGCCGGCGCAGGTGGTCGATTTCCGCGCGCAATGGCTTGATCGCGGCCAGCGCCTGATGAAATCGCTCGGCGTGCCGCTGCATGTGGACGTCGCCAATGATCCCTTCTTCGGCCGCGCCGGCCGCATGCTGAAGAACAACCAGCGCGACCAGAAGCTGAAATTCGAATTGCTGATCCCGATCGAGAGCGAGGAGAAACCGACCGCCTGCCTCTCCTTCAATTATCATCAGGATCATTTCGGGACGACCTGGGACATCCGCACCGAGGATGGCGAGATCGCGCACACGGCCTGCGTCGGCTTCGGCATGGAGCGCGTGGCGCTGGCGCTGTTCCGGCATCACGGCTTCGATGTCGAGCAGTGGCCTGAAGCCGTGCACCGGACCCTGTGGGGCTGATCCCAACGACGCCGGGACGATCATGATCGCACACGCTCCTCTGCGCGAATTCGCCTCGCCGCGGCCGGCGCCCGGCCCCGTGCTCGCGGTCGATCCCAACGCCTATCGCGCGCATGCGATGCATTCGCCGGAACGGCAATGGCAGCAGACCAATTGCTACGCCGATCTCTGGATTGAAATTCTCGCGAGCCTCGGCTGTGAGCCGGCGGCCGCCTTCGGATTCACTGTGGCTCAGGACTTCGAAGGCGATCAGTTCACCTTCTTCAAACCGCCGCTCGACGAGCTTGAAGCGTTGTTCGGGCTGCGCATCAACGAGCTTGCGCTCTATGACGATCTGATCGCCCATATCGAGCGCCAGCTCGAACAGCGACGGCTCGTGCTGATCGAGCTCGACAGCTATTACATGCCGGACACGCGCGGCGTTTCCTATCGCGACAGTCATGGCAAGACGACGATCGCGATCAATCGCCTCGATCGCGCGCGTCGCGAAATTGATTATTTCCACAATGACGGCTTCCATCGCGCTGTTGGCGACGATTTCGACGGCCTCCTGCGCCTGTTGCCGGAGCAGACGCGCGAAGATGCGCTCTTTCCCTATGCCGAGACCGTGCGCCTGCCATCGGCTCGCGCGAATCCGAACGCCCCAGCTCCAATGGCGCTCGACATTCTCGCGCGTCATGTGAAGCGCGCACCGGCGGGCAATCCGATCGCGGCCTATCGCCAAATGGCGACGGAGCACGCCGACGCGCTGATCGAGCGGCCGTCGATCGCGTTTCATCACTACGCCTTCAACACGCTGCGCCAACTCGGCGCCAATTTCGAATTGCTGGCGAGCCATCTGCGCTGGCTCGAAACGGCCGCGCGAGAGAACTTCGACGAGAGCGCTGATTTCGCTCAGCGGATCGCGGAAGGCGCCAAGATCGCGCAATTCCAGTTGGCGCGCGGGCTGAGGCAGCGGCGCTTCGATCGCTTCGACGCGGCGCTGGCGCCGCTCTGCGATGCGCATGACGCGCTTCTGGGCGGGCTGCGCGCGCGTTTCGCCGCCTGATTACTGATGGCGCGCATCCTGGCCTCGACTGCGGAGACGCGCGCGCCGCTCGATCGCTGGGCGCTTTGCTCGACCGCGCCTGACGCCGCCGCGACGCCTCGCGACATATCAAGCTCCGCGCGCTGGATTCCTGCAATGGCGCCGGGAACAGTCGCCAGCGCGCGCGCTGCGGCGGGCGTTCGCAGCGAACTTGATCCCGACAACGAAGATCACTGGCACCACGCGCGCATCGAGGCGCCGTTCAGCGGAAAGCTTGTCTTCGAGGGCCTCGCCACGCTCTGCGAGATCTGGATCGGCGACGACAAGCGCTGCGAAAGCCGATCGATGTTTCTGCCTGTCGAACTCGACGTCGCGCTCGACAAGCCAACCGACATCTTCCTCTGTTTTCGCGCGCTGGCGCCGCGTCTCGCCGAAGCGCCGCGCCGATCGCGCTGGCGGCCCGTCATGATCCAGCCGAACGCGCTGCGCTGGTTCCGCACCACGGCGCTGGGATCAATGCCGGGATGGGCGCCGCCGGGACGTCCGGTCGGACCTTGGCGTCCGGTCACGCGGATCGCGTGCGCCGCTGGCGCGCTATCGATCAAGCGCGCCGATATCCGGACAAGTTATGACGGCGCCAATGGCCGCGTGTCCGCGCGGATCGAACTCGAACGCGGCGCGACGCCGCGTCGCGCGACGCTCATCTGCGGCGATGTGGGAGCGACGCTGGAAAGCGGCGCGAACGGCTCTTTGCAAGGTTCGCTCGCCATATCCAATGCAATGCCCTGGTTTCCTCACACTCACGGCGATCCGCATCTCTATCCGCTCGCCCTGAAGCTTGACGATGTGACGATCGATCTCGGCCGCACCGGATTTCGCGAGATCACAGTCGATCGCGATGTCGACGGCGAGGGTTTCGGCCTCATCGTCAATGGCGCGCCCATCTTCTGCCGCGGCGCGTCATGGAGCAGCGCCGACGTGACGTCGCTCGCTGGCGATCGCGCTTCGTATGAGCCCTGGCTGAAGCTCGCGCGCGACGCCGGCATGAACATGATCCGCGTGAGCGGCGTCACGACATACGAGAGCAACGCCTTCTTCGAATTGTGCGATGAACTCGGCCTCATGATCTGGCAGGACATGATGCTGGCGAATTTCGATTATCCGCAATCCGACAAAGCCTTCACGGCTTCGGTCGAGGCGGAAGCCGAAGCCCTTCTCGATCGCACGCAGACCTCCCCTTCCCTCGCGATCCTCTGCGGCGGCAGCGAAGTCTTCCAGCAAGCGGCGATGCTCGGCGCGCCGCGGGAAGCGTGGTCGGGACCGCTGTTCGACAACGTGCTGCCGTCCGTCGCCGCGCGCTTGCGACCCGATCTGATTTACGTCCCGAATTCGCCGAGCGGCGGCGCGTTGCCCTTCGTCGCGGAGTCAGGTGTGATACATTATTACGGCGTCGGCGCTTATCGCCGCGACTTCGACGATGCGCGTCGCGCCCGCGTGCGTTTCGCGTCGGAATGTCTCGCCTTCGCCAACCCGCCGGAAGAAATCTCACTCGCGCGCGCTGGCGTCCCCGCGATCTCTCACCATCCCCTGTGGAAGGAACGCGTTCCGCGCGATGTCGGCGCGCCGTGGGATTTCGACGACGTGCGCGATCACTATCTCGAACGGGTCTACGGCGTTTCTGCTCTCGCTTTGCGGCGCGATGATCCCGAGCGCTATTTCGAGCTTTCGCGCGCCGTCATTCCCGTCGTGATGGAAACGGTTTTCGCCGAATGGCGCAGACCGGCTTCGCCCACGCGCGGCGGCCTCGTCTGGATGCTGCAGGACATGCGCGCCGGCGCAGGCTGGGGCGTGATCGCATCAGACGGCGAGCCGAAATCCGCCTGGCACGGGCTCAAGCGCGCCTTCCAGCCGGTCCAGATCGGCCTGACTGACGAAGGCGTGAACGGGCTCCATCTTCATGTCATCAATGAGCGGCCCCAATCCCTCGACGCCGCGATCGAACTCGTCTGCCTGCGCGACGGCGCCGTCCCGGTAAAAAAAGCCGCGCGACGCATTCAACTCCATGCGCGCGAAGGCACAACGCTTCGCGCCTTCGATCTCTTCGGCGAATTCTTCGATATTTCCTACGCCTACCGCTTCGGGCCGCCGGCGCATGACGCGACTGTCGCGACGCTGCGCGACGTGGCGTCGGGCGCGACGCTTGCCGAAGCGTTCCACTACCCGGCCGGACGCAGCAATGCGCGGCGCGAGACTGGCCTCAGCGCGGAGCTGATCGCGGACGGCGACGAATTCGCCCTCATCATCCGCTGCGCGCGGCTGGCGCAATCCGTTCATATCGACGACGACAATTTCCGCCCGCGCGAGAACTGGTTCGATCTCGCGCCCGGCGTCGAGAAATGCGTCGCCTTGCAACGACGCGGAGACGGCGCGCCGTCGGGCGTCGTGCGCGCGGTCAACGCTCTCGAGGAGGCGCGCTATGGGATATGACGCGCCTTTCCTGGCGAAACCGGCGGCGACCGCCGAACCGGTGATCTTCGACGGACAATTCGGCTGGCTGCATTGTCCGGCGCGCGAAGGCGCGCATGCGGAAGTCATCGTGATGTGCAGTGCGCTCGGCGTCGAGATGATGTGCGCTCATGCCGGCTGGCGGCGGCTGGCCGAGATGTTCGCAGAAGCGGGAATTCCGGCGCTGCGCTTCGACTATCCCGGAACCGGCGATTCAAGCGGCGATGATCAGGAGCCGGATCGCGTCAGCGCCTGGCTTGACGGCGTCGACGCGGCCATCAACTGGGCGCGGCGCGAGACCGGCGCGCCCCGCGCGACATTGATCGGGCTGCGGTTCGGCGCGCTGCTGGCGGCGCATGTTGCGGCGCGGCGCGATGATATTGCAGCAATCGCCGCGCTGGCGCCCGTGGTCAGCGGCCGCGCTCATATGCGCGAACTCGCGGCGCTGGCGCAATTGACGGCCTCCTCGCCCGAAGCGACGCGTCCGCGAAGCGATGCGGGCGATCTGATCGCCGGCGGCTTTCTGTTCAGCGCGGAGACACAAGCCGCGGCGAAAGCGCTCGACATGCGCAAGCTCGGCGCGGTCCGCACGCGCCAAGCTCTCCTGATCTCGCGCGACAGCGACGCGGAGAATGAACTCGCGCGCAAATGGCGCGCCGACGGCGCCCATGTCGAACTTGCATCATTTGTCGGTTACGACGCCTTCGTCAGCAGTCCAACGACGACAAGGACGCCCGATGAAGTGTGGCGGCGGATCGTCGAATGGCGCGCATCGGCGCCTGCGGATCGGACTGCAGGCAAACAACCCACCCAGGACGCATCGATACGCGCAAACGGATCTGCGGAAATCGTCGGCGACGGCTGGCGCGAAGAGCCGTTGCAGTTCGGCCGCGACGCGCGTCTCTTCGGAATACTGACACGGCCAGCCCCTGCCGCTCTCGCGGCTGACGAAACCCGACCCGCCATCATCATCCTCAATGCGGGTCGCAACCATCACATCGGCTGGGGGCGCGGCGCGGTCGAGATCGCGCGCCACCTTGCGCGCCGGGGCGAGACCGTCCTGCGGATGGATGCGGCCGGCGTCGGCGACAGCCCGGCCTGGCCGGACGGCCCGGCCGAAGTGCTCTATGCGCCTGAGCAACGGGATGACCTCTCAGCGGCGCTGGATGAGCTTTCGCAGCGCGGCTTCGCCCGTTTCTTCGTCGTCGGCGCCTGCGCCGGCGCCTATCTCGCCCTTCATGGCGCGCTCTCCGACGTCAGGATTTCCGGGTTCGCTCTCGTCAATCTCCTGCGCTTCCATTGGGGGCCGGACGATGATCTCGATATCGCCATAGGTCAGCAGGTCTATGGGCCGACCAGCTCCTATCTCGCCCGACTGACCGACGGCGGAACCTGGAAGCGGCTTCTCAGCGGCGACATCGCGGTCGCCGGCATCGCCGGCGCGATGGCGCAGCGCGGCGCCAGGGCCTTTGTCCGGGTCGGCGCGCGAATGCTGGAGCGTTTCGGGCTGTCGGACTCGGAGACCTCGGAAGCGGCGCGATGGATGCGCCAGCTCGATGCGCGCGATGTGAAGATGCTGTTGATCTACTCGACTGACGATCCCGGGCTTGCCGAGCTTGAATCCTATTTCGGCCCTGGCGGACGCCAACTTCTTGCGATCGGCCACGCCCGCATCGCACAGCTTCCGGGCGCTGATCATAACCTCTCCCAGCCTGCGGCGAGGCAAGAGGCCATTCGCCTCATCGAGGACGTTCTAAGCTAAACCGCCGGCGCGTTGCGGCGCCGAAGAGATTTTCCGGCCGCCGCCCACAACCGAACCCCGTCTAGACCGTTGGCGAGCCCCCTTCGCCGTGCCAGACTTGGCGCAAGATTTGCTGACGGCTGGGCGGGTCCGGTCCGTCCAAAGCGAACCGTGGCTTCAAGTGAGGGGTAGTCCATGAAAGAGCAAGATCTGCGCAACCTGATCGAAGACGTGCGCGATGGCCGCATGTCCCGGCGCAGCTTCGTCCGACGAATGATGGCGGTCGGACTGACCGCGCCGATGGCCGGCATGATGCTGCATCACTCCGGCGTCGCCTTCGCAGCCGACGTGCGCACTGAATACAAGCCGACCAAGGCCGGCGGCGGCGGCCCGCTCAAGCTGCTCTTCTGGCAGGCTCCCACCCTGATCAATCCGCACTTCGCCACCGGCACGAAAGACCAGGAAGGCTCGCGCATCTTTTACGAGCCGCTCGCAGCCTGGGACAATGACGGCAACCTCATGCCTATCCTCGCGGCGGAAATCCCCTCGAAGGAGAATGGCGGCCTCTCCGCCGACGGCACGCAGGTCACCTGGAAGCTGAAACAGGGCGTCAAATGGCATGACGGCAAGCCCTTCACCGCCGACGACGTTGTGTTCAACTTCGAATATGTCACCAATCCTGCGACGGCCGCCATCACCGGCGGCTCCTACAAGGACATGAAGGTCGAGAAGGTCAACGACTTCGCGATCAAGATCATCTTCGCCAAGCCGACGCCGTTCTGGGCCGACGCTTTCGTCGCCACGGTCGGCATGATCATTCCGAAGCATCTGTTCAAGGACTTCGTCGGCGACAAGTCGCGCGACGCGCCGACCAATCTTTCGCCCATCGGCACCGGCCCCTACAAATTCGTCGAATTCAAGCCGGGCGACCTGCTGCGCGGCGAGCGCAACCCTGATTATCACATGCCAAACAGGCCCTTCTTCGACACAATCGAGATGAAGGGCGGCGGCGACGCAGTCTCTGCGGCGCGCGCGGTGCTGCAGACCGGCGAATATGATTTCGGCTGGAACATGCAGGTCGAGGACGAGATCCTCAAGCGCCTGGAGACGGGCGGCAAGGGCCGGATCGATCTCGTCTATGGCGGCAATGTCGAGTTCATCCAGCTCAACGCCACCGACCCCAACACTGAAGTCGATGGCGAGAAGTCTTCTGTGAAGACGAAGCATCCCGCCTTCTCCGATCCGGCGGTGCGGAAGGCGTTGAATCTCCTGATCGATCGCAACTCGGTGCAGCAGTTCATCTATGGCCGCACCGGCAAACCAACCGCGAACATTCTCAACGGTCCTGATCAGTTCGTATCAAAGGCGAACAAGATCGAATTCGACGTCGCCAAAGCGGAGAAGCTGCTGGAAGACGCGGGCTGGAAGAAGGGCGCCGACGGCATCCGGGCGAAGGACGGCTACAAGCTGAAATTCGTCTACCAGACCTCGATCAACGCGCCGCGCCAGAAGACGCAGGCGATCATCAAGCAGGCGGCGCAGAAGGTCGGCATCGACATGGAGATCAAATCCGTGTCGGCGTCGGTGTTCTTCTCCTCTGATGTCGCCAATCCCGACACCTATCCGCACTTCTATGCGGACATGCAGATGTTCACCTTCAACATGACGCAGCCCGACCCGGCCGTGTTCATGCTGCAATATGTGTCGTGGGAAATCGCGACGAAGGAGAACAAGTGGCAGGGCCGGAACGTCATCCGCTGGAAGAACGATGAGTACGACAACCTCTACAAGTCGTCTCAGAACGAACTCGATCCGGTGAAGCGCGCGGCCGCCTTCATCAAGATGAACGACCTCGTCGTGGCGAATTATGTGCTGCCGCTGCTGCATCGCGCACAGTCGACGGCGATCAACAGCAAGCTCAAGGCGCCGCAGAGCGGCTGGGACAACAATCTCTGGCTGTTGTCCGACTGGTTCCGGGAGGCGTGATCCCGGACAGAGCCTAAGGACTCGCCATGGGCGCCTTTCTGATCAGGAGATTCCTGATAGCGATCCCGAGCCTGCTCGGGATCAGCCTCATCCTCTTCATCGTGCTGGCCATGGCGCCTGGCGATCCGTTCGGGGAGCTTGCGAGCAACCCGAACGTGCCGCCGGAAGTCCGGATGGCGTTGCGCGCGAAGTTCGGCCTCGATGACCCCATCCTCCTGCGTTATGTGCGATGGGTTATGGCGATGGCTCAGGGCGATTGGGGCTTCTCGTTCGCGAGCCGCGTCAATGTCGACGATCTGATCCTGCAGCGCGTGCCCACGACGCTTCTGGTGATCGGCTCGTCGCAGATTCTCGCGCTGACGATCGCCATTCCGGTCGGCATCCTCGCTGCGATCCGCCCCTATTCGATCTTCGACCAGATCGCGAACACGCTCGCCTTCGTCGGCTTCTCCCTGCCGACCTTCTTCACCGGCCTGCTGTTCATCCTGCTCTTCAGCATCAAGCTCGACTGGCTGCCTTTCGTCTATCAGGCGAATGTGCCGGGCACGGGACTGACCTGGGTGTGGGGCCACATCAAGCAGGCGATCATGCCGGTCTGCGTGCTCGGCTTCTTCCAGGCCGCGTCCTACACGCGCTATGTGCGTTCGGCCGTGCTTGATGTCGCCCGGCTCGACTATGTGACGACGGCGCGCGCCAAGGGCCTCAGCGAAAAGGTCGTGACCGTGCGCCACGTCGCGCGCAACGCGCTGATCCCGGTCGTCACGCTTGTCGCGCTGCAGATGCCTGCGGTGTTCGGCGGCGCCATCGTCACCGAGCAGATCTTCCGCGTGCCCGGCATCGGCTCGCTACTGATCAGCGCAATGCTCGCCAATGACACGCCCGTCATCATGGCGGTGACCTTCGTGTTCGCCTGCCTTGTCGTTCTCTTCAACCTGATCGCGGACCTCCTGTATGGCTGGCTCGACCCTCGCATCTCCTTCGGCTGAGGTGGCCGTGGCGGCGCCGACGCGCCCCGTCTCGGTCTCGCCGGCGCGGGAGACCTGGCGCCGCTTCCGTCGCCACCGGCTCGCGATGGCGAGCGTCATCGTGCTCGGGCTGCTGATCTTCGGCGTCGTCGTCGGACCGCTGCTCTGGCCGGTCCGGATCGACGACATCGACTTCGCAGCCCAGCTCCAGGGCCCGTCCTGGCAGCATCCGTTCGGCACCGACGATCTCGGACAGGATATTCTCGCCCGCATGATCTATGGCGGCCGCATCTCGCTGGCTGTCGGCCTTGCGGCGATGGTGGTCGCGACCGTGATCGGAATCATCGTCGGCGCGCTCGCGGGAATTTCGCGAGGGCTCAAGGATTCGGCGCTGATGTGGGTGACGGACCTGTTTCTGTCGCTGCCGCAGCTCCCGCTGCTTCTCCTGATCATCTATCTCTTTCGGGACAAGCTGAAGCAGGCGTTCGGCGTCGAGGGCGGCGTCTTCATCATGATCGTCGTGGTGATCGGCGGGCTGCGCTGGATGCCGGTCGCGCGCCTCGTGCGCGCTCAGTTCCTGTCGCTGCGCGAGAAAGAATTCGTCGAGGCGGCGCGCGCGCAGGGCGCGAGCAAATGGCGGCAGGTGGTGCATCACATCTTGCCGAACGCGCTCGGACCCGTGATCGTCGCCGGCACGATCGAGGTGTCCGCCGCGATCATTGCGGAATCCACTCTCTCCTTCCTCGGGCTTGGATTCCCGCCCGACATTCCGACATGGGGGCGAATCCTGTTCGACGCGAAAGACAATCTCGACGTGGCGGCGCATTGGGCGCTGTTCCCCGGCGCCGCGATCTTCCTCTCGGTGCTCTCGATCAATTTCATCGGCGACGGACTTCGGGACGCGCTCGATCCAAGGCGCGTGATCTGATGAAGGCAGACGTCAAATCCATGACGACCCCTATCCTCTCCGTTGAAAACCTGACCACTTCGTTCCGCGTGGACGGCAAGTGGCGTCCTGTCGTGCGCGACGTATCCTTCTCGATCGGCGCGCGCGAGACGCTCGCCGTCGTCGGCGAATCCGGTTCGGGCAAGAGCGTCACCGCGCTCTCGATCATGCGGCTGACATCGAGCGGCAACACCAAGACCGAAGGCAGGATCTCGCTCGAAGGGCGCGATCTTCTCAAGCTTCCGGAAGCGGAGATGCGCCGCATCCGCGGCGACGACATCGCCATGATCTTCCAGGAGCCGATGACGAGCCTCAATCCGGTGCTCACCGTCGGATTCCAGATCGCCGAAGCGCTTATCCTGCATCGCGGCCTGTCGCGCGCCGAAGCGGACGCCGAAACGATCAGGCTGTTCGACAAGGTTCGCATCCCCTCGGCGAAATCGCGCATCCACGAATATCCGCATCGCTTCTCCGGCGGCATGCGGCAGCGCGTGATGATCGCCATGGCGCTGGCCTGCAAGCCGAAGCTGCTGATCGCGGACGAGCCGACGACGGCGCTCGACGTGACGATCCAGGCGCAGATTCTCGAGCTCATCAAGATGTTGCAGGAGGAAGAGGGCATGTCCGTCCTCTTCATCACGCACGATATGGGCGTCGTCGCCGAAATCGCCGACCGTATGGTGGTGATGTATAACGGACAGGCGGTCGAGACCGGCGAGACGGAGAAAATCTTCGCGCGCGCCGAACATCCCTATACGCGCGCGCTCCTGTCCGCGGTGCCGAAGCTTGGCTCGATGAGCGGCCGTGCGAGGCCGATGCGGTTTCCCGTCGTCGATCGCGCGACGGGGCTTTCGGACACGCCTGCGGAAGCCCCTGACACCGTCGCCGCGGCCGAGCGGCCGGTGCTGGAGGTGCGCGATCTCGTCACCCGTTTCGACATCCGCGCCGGCGTTTTCGGCCGCGTCAGCGGCAGCGTGCATGCGGTCGAGAACGTCTCCTTCTCTTTGCAAGCCGGAGAAACGCTGGCGCTGGTCGGCGAATCCGGCTGCGGCAAGTCAACGACGGGCCGCTCCGTGATGCGCCTCATTGAGCCGCTCAGCGGCACTGTGCTGCTCGATGGCGAGGACGTGCTGAAGCTCGGGCAGAACGAGCTGCGCGAGCGGCGCAAGAAGATGCAGATGATCTTCCAGGACCCGTTCGCGAGTCTTGACCCGCGCATGACGGTCGGCGCGGCGATCGCCGAGCCGCTCATCATCAACAAACTCGCGACGCGCGGCGAAGCGCGCGAGAAGATCGCCGATCTCCTGAAGCGCGTCGGCCTGTCGCCCGACATGTCGGGCCGCTTCCCGCATGAATTCTCGGGCGGCCAGCGTCAGCGCATCTGCATTGCGCGCGCTCTCGCGGTGCAGCCGCGGCTGATCGTGGCGGATGAATCGGTGTCGGCGCTCGACGTGTCGATCAAGGCGCAGGTGGTGAATCTGATGCTCGATCTGCAGAGCTCCTTCAAGCTCGCCTATCTCTTCATCTCGCACGACATGGCGGTCGTCGAACGCGTCAGCCATCGCGTCGCGGTGATGTATCTCGGCGAGATCGTCGAGATCGGGCCGCGCGCGGCGATCTTCGGCAATCCACAGCATCCCTACACGAAGATGCTGCTGGCCGCGGTGCCGGTGTCCGATCCGACGCGGCGGAAGGACAAGCGGCCGGTGTCGACGCACGAGATCAGGAATCCGATCAGGCCGGTCGGCTATGTGCTTCCGCAGCGGACCTATCGCGAGGTCTCGCCGGGCCATGTGGTGCAGGTGTGGGGCGATGAGTGGGCGCGCGTCGAGGCGCAGAACCAAGCTGCGTGAATCGAAGCGGTAGCTGAGCTTGACACGCGGCGGCGCGCTGCCGCCGCGTCATCCTGAAAGCTTGACGACGCGGCGCTGAGGCGCGACGGATCGGGCTTACTTGTCCGGAAGAGCCGCGCATGCACGCCGTCCCGATCGCGACATCGGATCGCTTGCTTGCGCAGGCAGGGAATCGCTCATGATCTCGCGCATCATCCAGGTCGATCCATTCGATCTCATCGTCTTTGGCGCGACGGGCGATCTCTCCGCCCGCAAATTGCTGCCCGCTCTCTTCCAGCGAGATGTCGCAGGACAGATCCCGGAATCATCCCGCGTCATCGGCGCGTCGCGCAAGCCGATGAGCGACGCGGATTTTCGCGCTTTCGCCAAATCCGCCATCGAGGAGCATGTGCCCGACAAGGAGCGCACGCCCGAGAGTGTGGAGCATTTCATCCAGCGCCTGGCTTACGTCGCCGTTGATGCGATGTCGGATGGCGGCTGGAGCGATCTCAAGGCGCTCATCGAAAAAGCGCGTGGCCATATCCGCGTCTATTATCTCGCCACCGGCCCCGATCTGTTCGGGCCGATCTGTGACAGGCTGTCGTCGCTCGGCCTTGTCGATGACACCGCGCGCGTAATCGTCGAGAAGCCACTCGGCAAGGACCTCGAATCCGCGCGCGAGGTGAACGATTTGATCGGGAAGGCTTTCCCCGAGACGCGAATCTTCCGCATCGATCACTATCTCGGCAAGGAGACGGTGCAGAATCTCATGGCGTTGCGCTTCGCCAACGCGCTGTTCGAGCCGCTCTGGAATGCCGGCCATATCGATCATGTGCAGATCACGGTCGCCGAAACGCTCGGCGTCGGCGGACGCGTCGGCTATTACGACACGGCCGGAGCGCTGCGCGACATGGCGCAGAACCATCTGTTGCAATTGCTCTGCCTCGTCGCCATGGAGCCGCCGACCTCGATGGCGGCTGACGCGGTGCGCGATGAAAAGCTCAAGGTGCTGCAATCGCTGGCGCCGATCCGCGGCGAGCAGGCGGCGCAGCTCACCGTGCGCGGACAATATCGCGCCGGCGCGGCCGAAGGCGGCGCGGTGAAGGGATATCTCGACGAACTCGGCGACGCTTCAAGCCGCACCGAGACCTTCGTCGCGATCAAGGCGCAGATCGCCAACTGGCGATGGGCCGGAGTGCCCTTCTATCTCCGTACGGGAAAGCGGCTGGCGACGCGCGTGTCTGAAATCGTCGTCGGTTTCCGGCCGATCCCGCACTCGATGTTCGACGGTTCGGCGGGGCCGCTTTCGCCCAACCAGCTTGTCATCCGGCTGCAGCCGAATGAAGGTGTGCGTCTCTGGCTGATGATCAAGGATCCCGGTCCCGGCGGCATGCGCCTGCGCCGCATTCCGCTCGACATGACGTTCGCGGAAGCGTTCCACACACGCAATCCCGACGCCTATGAACGGCTGCTGATGGATGTCGTGCGCGGCAACCAGACGCTCTTCATGCGTCGCGACGAAGTCGAGGCGGCGTGGAGCTGGATCGATCCGATCCAAGAAGCGTGGAAGGCGAATGAGGAGCCGCCGAAGCCCTACGCGTCGGGGACGTCTGGACCGTCAGCCGCCATCGCGCTGATCGAACGCGATGGGCGCACCTGGCACGAGGACGAGCCGGTTTGATTCACGCAGCTGCGGGTTCGATCGATCCGCCAAGGAACAGCGCGCCGATGCGCGGATCGTGCAGCACGTTCTGCGCGGTGTCGACGATGCGCGTTTGACCAAGCTCAAGCACAATGCCGTAGTCGGACATCTCCAGCGCCGAACGCGCGTTCTGCTCGATCATCAGGATCGAGACGCCTTTCCCGCGCAGTTCCTTCAGGATGCCAAAGGTTTCTTCCACCATCATCGGCGAGAGGCCGATCGAGGGCTCGTCGATCAGGATGAGTTTCGGATCGAGCAGCAGCCCGCGCACGATCTCAAGCTGCTTCTGTTCGCCGCCAGACAGCGTTCCCGCCTGACGATCGGCCTTGCGCCGGAGAACGGGAAAGCGATCGAGCGCCTTCTCGATGCGATCGGGCAGATCAGTGATCGACTTGCCCGCCGCCACGGCGCCAAGTTCGATATTGTTGCGAACCGACATCTCCGGGAAGATGTTGCGGCCCTGCGGCACATAACAAATGCCCGCTTCGAGCAGCTGACGCGGCTGCCAGTTGGTGACGTCGCGACCGTCGAAATTGATTGTCCCCTGCCGCGCCGCGAGCAATCCGAACACCGTCTTGAAGACGGTCGATTTGCCTGCACCGTTTGGGCCGATCACCGTTGTGATCGCGCCGCTGCGCACGCCGAATGTCGTGCGGTTGAGGATCGTCATCCGGCCATAGCCTGCGACGACGTCCTTGAGTTCGAGGATGGGATCAGTGGCCAAGATAAGCCTCGATCACTTTGGGGTTGCTGCGCACGCTCGCCGGCGTTCCCTCGGCGAGCACCTTGCCTTCCGCCAGCACGATGACGCGCGTGCAGAGCGACATCACGAATTCCATATTATGTTCGATGACGACGAAGGTCGCACCCTGCTCCGCGTTGATCGCCTGCAGACGCTCCTTGAGATTGGCGAGCATGGTGAGATTGACGCCGCCCGCGGGCTCGTCGAGCAGCACGAGGCGCGGCCCCGCCATGAAGGCCATGGCGGCGTCGAGCAATTTCTGCTGGCCGTAGGAGAGACCGCCGGCGCGTTCATGCCTGAGATGATCGAGCTTGAAGAATCCGATCATCTGGTCGGCGGCGGCGCCAAGGCCGGCGTCGCGCGGGCCGAGAAGGCGCGTGACCATGCCGCCCTTGTGCTCCTGCCCGGCGAGAATGAGATTCTCGCGCACGGTGAGTTGCGGAAACACCTGCAGAAGCTGGAACGTGCGGCTGACGCCCAGGCGATTGAGATCGCAGGGCCGCATGCCGGTGACCGTTTTGCCATCGAGCTGCACTTGTCCTTCGTTCGGCTGCAGTTGCCCGAGGATGCAGTTGAAGAGCGTCGATTTCCCGCAGCCGTTCGGCCCGATGATGCCGAGAATCTCGCGCTCATAGACTTCGAACGAGACGCCGCTGACCGCAGCGATGCCGCCGAACGATTTCGAAATTCCGTTGACCTTGAGAACGGGCGTCATTGCGAAGCCGCCTTCAGCGTCGGCTGGGCCGCGGCGCGCGCGGCCGAAGCCGCCTTGGTGCGACGCTGCGCGATCCAGTTATCGATGATCCCGAGCAGGCCGCGCGGCGAGATCGCAAGCATGACCATGACGAGCAGCGCATAGAGGATGAGATAGAGGCCCTCGGTGAAGCGCAGCCATTCCGGCAGCAGCACGGCGATGAGCGCGCCGAGATAGGGGCCAAAGAAGAAACCAGAGCCGCCGACAATCACCATGAGCAAGAGATCGAGCGAGAGATTGAGCCCGAACGGCGTCGGATCGACGAACTCAACAAGCGGGCCATAGAGTACGCCTGATACCCCGCCCAGCGCCGATCCGATGGCGAACGCCATCAGCGTGTAGCGCCTGGTGTCAACGCCGAGCGACAGCGCGCGAACGGGATTCTCGCGCAGCGCGACGAAAGCGCGGCCCCAGGGCGAGCGCACCAGCCACCACACGGCGAACGATACGAGCGCCAGCATGAACAGCGAGAAATAGTAGAAGGGCAGCGCCGTTTTCGTCGGATAGCCGAATATTGTCGGCCTCGGCACGCCGACGATCCCATAGATGCCGCCCGTCAGCCATTCCTCGTTGCGGAAGACGAGATAGGCGAGCGTGGAGAAAGCGAGCGTGACGAAAGCGAGATAATGATGCTGCACGCGCAGCGCGGGATAGCCGAGCAGCCAGCCGATGACGAAGCAGAGAAGGATGGCGACCAGGAGCGCGAGCGCAAAGGGAAATCCGTGCGTCGTCAGCAGCGCGCCAGCATAGGCGCCGACGCCGACGAAAGCGCCCTGCGCCAGCGATACCTGGCCAGCGTAGCCAAGCGTGAGATTGAGGCCAATCGCCGCAATCGTCAGGATCGCCCAGCGTGTCGAGATATAGACACCGTAGCGGCTGAGATAGATCGGCAGAATCATAAGAAGCGCCGCGGCGACGAGCGCGCCGCCCGCCTTGAGCATGGTTGAGGGCGTCATACCGTGCGCTCCTCGGCCCGGCCCAGCAGGCCTTGCGGACGGAACAGGATAATTCCGATCAAAAGGAACAGCGGGATCGCCCCGCGATACTGGGTTGAGATGTAGGTCGCCGCGAGATTGTCGACGACGCCAAGCAGCAGCCCGCCGGCGATGGCGCCACGCACCTGATTGAAACCGCCGACGATGGCGGCGATGAAGGCCGCCTGCCCCAACACTTCGCCCGAGGAGAATTTCGCGAGATAGATCGGCGTGATCAGCAGCGAGGCGAGCGCCACGAGCCCCGCATTGATCAGGAAGGTGTAAAGGATCATCCGCTGCACCGGCACGCCGAGAATGCGCGCCACGGTGATATTCTGCGCCGTCGCCTGCATCTGGCGGCCAATCAGCGTGCGGTTGAGAAAATATTGCAGCGCCAGCACGGCAATCACCGCGATCGCGAGAACGCCGAGGCTCTGCAGCGAAAGAACGGCGCCCAGAATGTCGATATTCACCGAAGGGATGATCGACGGAAAGTTCTGCGCCTCCGGCGAATAGAATTCCTTCACGCTGTCCTTGATGAAGAGCGACAACGCCATGGTCGCGATGGCGAGCGGCAGCACGCCGTGCTTCAGCATGGGATCGACCAGCACCAGCTTGAAGCCAACACCGAGAACGAACATGGTGACGGCGACGCCGATCAGGATCGCCAGCCAGAAGGGCATGCCCGTATTCGCCGCCGCCAGCATGAAGAAGGCCGGCAGCATGACGAACTCGCCCTGGGCGAAATTGATGGTCTGCGAGGTCTGCCACAGCAGCGTGAAGCCGATGGCGCCAAGCGCATAGATCGCGCCGGTCGCGAGACCCGTGATGACGAGCTGGATGAATTCCTGCACGCGCCGCTCCCCTAAAGACGCGAAGCGGCCCGCCCTACAAGGACGGGCCGCGGGACAAGAGATCAGGGATTGAGCTTCGGCAGAACCTTGATGATCTGCTGCTTGCCGCCCTTCACCTCGGCGAGGAAGCTGTCGCGATCGATGTCGCCATTCTCGTCCCAGCTCACATTGAGCAGCATCTGGGGCACGTCTTTCACATTGATCGAAAGGCCGTGCATCGCCTTCGACAGATTCTTCGGATCGAGCTTGCCCATCTTCTCGGTCGCGACCTTGATCGCATAGATCGCGATATAGCCCTTGATGCAGTTGTGATCAGGCGCGTAGTTGTATTTCGCCGTGAACTTCTTCTTGAAGTCCTTGATCAGGTCGACATCGGCGTCGGCGGTAAGGCCGACATGGCCTTTCACGCCTTCGGCCGCGCCGGCTGCAAGATCAATCACCTTCTGGCCGAGCAACGTCGTCTCGCCAATCATCGGGACGCCGAGATTCTGTTTCTGCGCCTCGCGCAGGAAACGCGCGCTCTCATCTTCGTTGGTATAGACGAACACCGCGTCCGGCTTGGCGTTCTTCACCTTCAGAACGTCAGCGGCGAAGTCGACCTGACCGGCCTCGGTCGAGAGGTCGGCGACCACCTTCACATCGAGTTTTTCAGCGGCCTTCTTGAACTCGTCGCGGCCCCCTTTGCCGAAGTCGTTGTTGACCCAGACCACGGCGACGGATTTCGCCTGCAATTCTTTCGCGACCCAGAGCGCGAGCTTCGGCATGCTGGACTGCTGGCCGAAGGAGGTGCGGAAGAGATGGGGATCGCCCATCCGCGTCAGCTCCGACGCTTCGCCCGCCATCACCTGCGTGACGCCAGCCTGCTGCGCGAGCGCAGCCGTCACCTTCACCGAGCCAGACGAGGTCGGTCCGAGAAGCGCGTAAGGCTCGCTGTCGAGCGCCTTCTGCACGAGCGCGCGCGCGAGGCCCGGGTTCGACTGGCTGTCCGCATGCGACACCTCGATCATGTGACCGCCGAGCACGCCGCCAGCGGCGTTGATTTCGGCGACGGCCATGTCGATGCCGTTCTTCCAGTTGTTGGCGGCGGTCGCCGCCTGGCCTGACAGCTCAGCTACATCGGCGAGCTTGATCGGCGGTTTCGCCTGCGCGAACGCGCTCCCCGTCAACGCCGCGCTTGCAAGCAAGGCGGCTGCAATCGTCATGATTCTCATCATCATCCTCCCAGGATCGCTGTTATTGCTTTTGGCCGCATCAGCCCACGGGACTGGCGACATCATTCAACCGGCCATCCGCAACAGGCGTCGCGCCATTGCGCCAATCGCCTCTTCGCCGGCTCATCTGATAGCGTGCGACCTTGGCCGCCGCCATCTCGCAAAAATGTACTAATTAGTTCGTACATGTCAATGCGAGCGCTCCTCCGCCTCTTTCGCTGGCGCGCTTTGTTCGGCTGGCGGCCGCCAGAGCGCGAGCGCTTCGAGCACGGACTGCACGGTCGCCGCCAACTCCTGCCCGCCGCCGATCCGGATATCCGCCAGCGCATAAACAGAGCGGCGGACGCGCAACAATTCCTCGATCCGTGTCGCCAAATCCACGCCCGCGAGCAGCGGCCTATGCGTGCGGCGCCCTAGCCTCTCCATCAACTTTGGCGGCTCGACATCGATCCAGATCGAGATCGCGCCGGCGCGCGCCGTCGCCTCGCGCGTCTCGTTATCGACCCAGGCGCCGCCGCCCAGAGCGACGACCTGCGCCGGCGTCTCCAGCACGCGCTTGACCACGCGGCGCTCGCCGCTGCGAAACGCGTCCTCGCCATAGGTCGCGAAAATCTCGGCGATGCTGCGCTGAGCCGCCTCTTCGACCGCGCTGTCAGTGTCGATAAAGGGGCGGCCAAGACGCTGCGCCAGCTTGCGCCCGACGCTGCTCTTGCCGCAGCCCATCATGCCGACGAGGACGATTGAACGCTCGCCGATCGCGCGCGCGATCGCAGCCTCATCCATGATCGCTAGCGCCGGGGAACGGCGGGATGGCGCGACAGGCGCGCCTGCGAGGCCAACCTGATCGGCGCATTCGCCGCGCCGAAACCGGCGTAGTCGTTGCGACGCTCAACCAGCTCAAAGAAAAAGCGATCCTGAAAGGCGAGCGTGTAGATCTGGAAATATTCGCCCTGCTGATCGCGATCATAGAGAATGCCGAAAGAGGCGAGGTCGTCGAGAAGCGACTGATCGAGATCGAAGCGCGCGGCGAGATCGTCGTAGTAATTTTCCGGAACGGGCACCGTCGGCAGGCCGGCCTCTTTCAACGCGCGCGCGGTGGCAAAGATGTCATTGGTGTTGAACGCGACATGCTGCACGCCGGAGCCGAAAAACTCCGCAAGGAATCGGCCCGACATGGTGCGCTGGCTCTGCGAACCATTGAGCACGAGGCGCAATTCGCCTTTCTCGGTCTGGATCACCTGACTGCGCACAAGGCCGGCCGGATCGGGAATATCGAGCTCAGGCGCCTTCGTGAGATCAAAGATCGAGGTGTAGAAAAGCAGCCATGACAGCATCTCGCCATAATCCATGGACTGCGAGATGTGATCGACATCGACGAGAGTCTGCGGATGTTCGGCAGCGTCATCGAGGCGCTCGAAATCGATTGTCCAGAGATCGCCCAACTCGCTCTTGCCGTCGACGAGATAGATCAGACTGCCGCCAACGCCGCGAATGGCGGGAATATCAAGTTCGCCTTCGATCACGGGCTGCCGGAACGGCGTTGCGCCCAAGCGCGTGGCGCGCCTGAAAGCGGAGTGGGCGTCGTCGACCTTCAGACAGATCGCGCAGACCGAAGGGCCATGCACAATGTAGGAAGAGTGTGCGAAGCCATCGTGCTCGCTGTTGACGACGAGATGGATGCGCCCCTGCGTCCAGACCGAAACCTCTTTCGAGCGATGACGACCACGGCGCGCAAATCCCAACGCCGACAGAAGTTTCTCCAGTTCGATCGCATTGGCTTCATCGACCGCGAATTCGATGAATTCGACGCTCTCGCAACGCGCTTTCGGCGGCAGCTTGGGTTCAGGCGCAATCTGGTCCTGAAGATAGGCGAGCGAGCGCTGGCCATCGACGGCGACGACGCGCGCGGAGCCGGCGCGGAACTGGTCATTGAACACTTCGAGCGAGACGACGCCGTCAAATCCGGTGGCCGTCACTGCGCGCATGAAATCCGCGACCGGCAAGCTGCCCTGCCCGGGCATGTTGCGGAAATGGCGGCTCCACGAGAGGAGATCGAGGTCGAGCTTCGGCGCGTCCGCAAGTTGAACGAGGAACAATTTGTCCTTGGGAATGGAGCGGATCGAACTCACATCGATGCCGCGCGACAGCGTGTGGAAGCTGTCGAGGATCAGTCCGACCGCGGGATGGTTGGCGCGGCGCACGATCTCCCACGCGTCACGATGGTCGTTGACGAAACGGCCCCAGGCGAGCGCTTCGTAACCCACTTTCAGTCCGCGCTTGGCGGCGCGCTCGCCCAGCGCGGCGAAATCATCCGCCGCGCGATCGACGCCGCCCAGCGCCTGCGGTGAGACGTTCGAGCAAACGAGGATCAGGTCCGTCCCGAGCTCCTGCATCACGTCGAACTTGCGCTCGGCCCGATCGAACGCCCGCGCCCGCTGCGGCTCCGGCAGCCCCTCGAAATCCCGGAAGGGCTGGAAAACCGTGACGGCGAGCCCAGCGTCCCGGATGGCCTGACCGACCTGACGCGCCGACCCGTCGAACGCGAGCAGGTCGTTCTCGAAGATCTCCACGCCGTCGAAGCCGGCCTGGGCGGCCGCATCGATCTTCTCGGCGAGATCGCCGCTGAGGCACACCGTCGCGATAGAGGTCTTCATCTCGCCCATCCTCCCCGCCCGGTCGCAGGCCCAAAGCCTCGGCCATCCCGGCAGCGCCGGCAACAGGCGCGCCGCCGCGCACCCTTCATGAACGAACCAGACCGTACATTTTTGGCTTGATCTCGTCCAGCTTCCTGACCATGATCCCGCGGCCGCCGGCTCCCGCATCGGCGCCCTGGATACGCATGCCCCCCGCCGTCGCCCCCTCCGACATCAGCGAGACCGATCCGCCGGAGGCGCGCAAGACGCGCAAGAACAATCCGGACGCGACGCGCGCCAACATCCTTGAGGTGGCGATCCAGGAATTCGCGGAGAACGGGTTGAGCGGCGCGCGGGTCGACGTCATCGCCCAGGGCACCCGCACCTCCAAGCGGATGATCTACTACTATTTCGGCAGCAAGGAGGGGCTCTACCTCGCGGCGCTGGAGCGCGCCTATCTCAACATCCGCGGCAATGAGGGACGACTGGAACTCGAAAACCTCTCGCCGCCCGACGCGCTGAGGCGGCTGATCGAATCCATGTTCGACTACCACCAGTCGAACCCCTCGATGATCCGCCTGTTCAGCATCGAGAACATCCATCACGCCTCATTCCTGAAGCAGTCGAAGATCATCCGTGAACTCAACGTGCCGATCATCGCGATGACCAAGCGGATACTCGAAGACGGCTACGCCAGCGGCGATTTCACCCAGAAGGTCGATCCGTTCGACCTGCATGTGATGATCAGCTCCATGTGCTTCTTCCGCATCTCCAACCAATACACGCTGGGCACGGTGTTCGACCGTTCGCTGACGGCGGCCGAGACGACGCGGCGCCATCGCCGCCTCGTCGCCGACATGGTGCTCGCCTATGTCGCGAGCGGCAAGGCGAGCAACATCTGACCTGCAGGGTTACGCGTTCAGCGCGATCTCGAATCCGCGTTTCGTGGCGGGGCGCGCCATCATCGTTTCGTACCAGCGCTTCACATGCGGAAATTCCGCGAGATCGACCTTGTGGCGCTCATGCCGCCAGGCCCAGCCGAGAATGGCGAAGTCGGCGACGGAGATATCACCGCCGAAATATTCGACCTCAGCCAGCCGGCGGTCGGCGACGCCATAGAGACGCTTCGCTTCCTTGAGATAGCGCTCGACGCCGTAGCGCGGGTGGTTCTCCTCGGCGACCTGCAGAAAATGATGCGCCTGGCCGAGCATCGGGCCGAAGCCGCCCATCTGCCACATCAGCCATTCCAGCACCGGAACCTGCTTGCGCAGATCGGACGGCCAGAACTTGCCGGTCTTGGCGCCGAGATAGATCAGGATCGCGCCGGACTCGAAGACGGTGATCGGCGCGCCGCCGGGGCCATCCGGGTCCTTGATCGCGGGAATGCGGTTGTTCGGGCTGAAAGCAAGGAATTCCGGATTGAACTGCTCTCCCTTCGAGATGTTCACCGCTTTCACCATGTAGGCGAGCCCCATCTCCTCGAGCGCCGCGCTCACCTTGCGCCCGTTCGGCGTGTCCCAGGTCCATAATTCGATCGTCATCGCGCCCTCGTCTCCTGCGCTTCAATGGCCGCGCAAACTTGTCCGGAGCGGCGGCTGAGGCAAGGCGGCGAGACGCCGCCGCCCCTGCAACAGAGGCATGCTTCACGCAGGATTGATTGCACCTCGTCGGTCGATTCAAACTAGACATCCTCAAAGTCAGGAGGCGTCGATGAAGCATCGCAGGCTCGGCCGCAGCGGCCTCAAAGTGTCGCCCCTTTGCCTTGGCGCCATGATGTTCGGCGGCGCGACCGACGAGCCGACATCGAAACGCATCATCGACCACGCGCGCGACGCCGGGATCAATTTCATCGACACCGCCGACGCCTATTCCATGGGCGGCTCGGAGGAAGTCGTCGGGCGCTGCATCGGCGCGCAGCGCGACAAATGGGTGCTGGCGACAAAGCTCGGCAACGCCATGGGCGATGATCCCAATCGCAAGGGCCTCTCGCGCAAATGGGTGATGCAGGCCTGCGACGAGAGCCTGAAGCGGCTCGGCACTGACTATATCGACATCTATTATCTCCATAAGGAGGATCATGAGACGTCGCTCGGCGAAACGGTGCGCGCCATGGGCGATCTCGCGCGGCAGGGCAAGATCAGGCATTTCGGCCTGTCGAACCATCGCTCCTGGCGCGTCGCGGAAATCTGCCGCATCTGCGATGAGATCGGCGTCGATCGGCCCGTCGTCAGCCAGCCCTACTACAACGCCATGAATCGCATGCCGGAGACGGAGCATCTACCGGCCTGCGACTTCTACGGCCTCGGCGTCGTGCCCTACAGCCCGCTGGCGCGCGGCGTGCTCACCGGCAAATACAATCCCGATGCGCCGCCCGGCAACGACACGCGCGCGGGTCGTCACGATACGCGCATGATGCAGACGGAATGGCGCCCGGAATCATTGAAGCTCGCGCAAGTGATCAAGCAGCACGCAGAAAAGCGTGGGATCACGCCGGGACAGTTCGCGGTGAGTTGGGTGCTCAACAACGCGATCGTCACCGCCGTCATCACCGGCCCGCGCACCGAAGAACAATGGCGCGAATATCTCAGCGCGCTCGACTATTCCTTCACGGCGGAAGACGAGGCCTTCGTCGATGGGCTCGTCACAGCGGGGCATCCTTCGACGCCGGGATATAACGACCCCGCCTATCCCATCGAGGGCCGGCGCGCTCGCATCGGCTGAAGTCGAGCTATTTCGGCTTCGCGCCGCCGGACAGCGTATCCACGAGCCTGAGCGCGGGGAAAATGCGCGCCCAGATGAGCGCGATGATAATCGTGCCGACGCCGCCGAAAACGCCGGCGGCGACAGGCCCCATCAACCCAGCGACCATGCCTGACTCGAATTCGCCGAGCTGGTTCGAGGTGCCGATGAACAGCGAGTTCACCGCGCTGACGCGGCCGCGCATCTCGTCCGGCGTCGAGAGCTGCACCAGTGAAGTGCGCACGACGACGCTGATATTGTCCGCCGCGCCCATCATGAAAAGGCAGAACACCGAGAGCGCAATGTTCGTGGAAAGGGAGAAGAGCACCGTCGCGACGCCAAAGACGATCACGGCGACGAGCATCTTGCGCCCGACATTATGGCCAAGCGCGACGCGCGCGAGAACAAGCGACATCGAGAGCCCGCCGACCGCCTGCGCGGAGCGAAGCACGCCGAGACTGACGGGACCGGCCTGAAGGATATCGCGCGCGAAGATCGGCAGCAGCGCGGTGACGCCGCCAAGCAGAACCGCAAAGAGATCAAGTGAGATCGCGCCAAGGATCAGCGGCCTGTCGAAGATGAAGGACACGCCGGAGAAGATCGAGCGCAATGTCGGCGGCTCACGCAAGGGATCGCCGGGCGATATTTTGATGATCGACATCGCACAAGCGGCGGCGATGAAGAAGCATGCCGCAACCATGAACGGCACGGACGCGCCGAAGCCGTAGAGAAGACCTCCCAGCGCGGGCCCAAGGATAAAAGCGGTCTGATTGACCGAGCTTGCGATCGCGATCGCCTGATGCAGCGTCGCGGGCGGCGCGACGCGCGGCAGCAGCGCGGAAACGGTTGGCTGCTCGAAGGCGCGCGTGCCGCCGAGAAGCGCCACGCCCGCAAACGTCATCGTCGTTGTCAACGTGTCGGTCCACAGACCGGCGACGAGCGCGATCATCGTCAGCGCCTCGACGATCTGGCAGACGATCACCACGCTGCGGCGATCGAAACGATCGGCGACGTGACCGGCCGGCAAGGTCAGCAGCACCATTGGCAGGAACTGGAACAGACCGATCAGGCCGAGATCGTAAGCGTTGCCTGTCTGCTCATAGACATGCCAGCCGATCGCGACGCCGACGCTCTGAAACGACATCGAGGAGCAGACGCGTGACAACATGAGAAGCACAAAGCTTCTGTCGCGCAGGGGATGAAGGGCTGGAGGCGCCTGTTCGACGGCGGCGTCGCTATTCATGCGGACATATCAAATGCGTCGCGCGAACCTGTTCAGTTCGCGCGATCGAACGTCGAGGAATAGATGGTGGAGTCGACAAGAATCTTTGAATCGACAGTCTTGATGTCGCGCAGACCGCACAGCGCCATGGTGACGTCGAGCTCCTTGCGGATGATGTCGAGCGCTGCGGTGACGCCCGCCTCGCCCATGGCGCCAAGCCCGTAGAGAAACGCGCGCCCGATCAGCACGCCTTTCGCGCCGAGCGCGACCGCCTTGATGACGTCCTGACCGGAGCGAATGCCGCCGTCCATCCAGACTTCGATGCGATCGCCGACCGCGCGCGCGATCGTCGGCAGCGCCGAGATCGCGGACACTGCGCCGTCGAGCTGCCGCCCGCCATGGTTGGAGACGATCAGCGCATCGGCGCCGCTCTGCGCCGCCTTCTCCGCGTCTTCAGGATCGAGAATGCCTTTGAGGATCAGCTTGCCGCCCCAGCGATCCTTGATGCGTTTGACGTCGTCCCAGCTCAGGCTCGGATCGAACTGCTCCGCGGTCCATGACGACAGCGAGCTCAGATCGCTGACGCCCTTGGCGTGGCCGGCGATGTTGCGGAAGGTGCGGCGTTGCGTGCCAAGCATGCCGAGACACCAGCGCGGCTTGGTCGCGAGATTGATGAGATTCGCGATCGTCGGCTTCGGCGGCGTGCTGAGACCATTCTTCAGGTCCTTGTTGCGCTGGCCGAGAATCTGAAGATCGAGAGTCAGCATCAGCGCCGAGCAACCCGCCGCCTTGGCGCGATCGATCAGGCGGTCGATGAAGTCGCGATCCTTCATCACGTAGAGCTGGAACCAGAACGGCTTGTCCGTGTGTTCGGCGATGTCTTCGATCGAGCAGATGCTCATGGTCGAGAGCGTGAAGGGCACGCCAGCCCGCGCCGCGGCGCGCGCTGCGAGAATCTCGCCGTCCGCGTGCTGCATGCCGGTGAGGCCCGTAGGCGCGAGCGCGACAGGCATGCTCACGGGAATGCCGGCCATCGTGCTCGCGAGCGTCCGGTTGGTCATGTCGACGGCGACGCGCTGGCGCAGCTTGATGCGCTCGAAGTCGGCGGTGTTGGCGCGGTAGGTGCCTTCGGTCCAGGCGCCGGAGTCGGCGTAGTCGTAGAACATCCGGGGCACGCGCCGCTTCGCCAGCAGACGCAAATCCTCGATGCAGGTCATCACGGGGGGCATTTCAGCGCTTTCGAACGATCATGCGGCGGCGAAACCAGCCAGGCCGCCATGACCGGTCGATTAGCCCAAGCGACGGGGCGAGTCATCACAGGCGGCGTCCGCCTCCCCTGCGCGCGCGGCGGGTCTCGCCTCAGCTCGCGATCGTCCTGGCCTGCTGCAGCGAGGCAATCAGGTCGCTGAAGCGCTCGCCCTGCACCGCGACATGCTCGCGGGCGGCCTTCTCCGCCTGCGCGCCATCGAAAGCGGCGATGGCGTCGGCGATCATCCGGTGTTCGGCGAGAGAGGTCGCCATCCGCTGGCGGACCCTGAGCTGTAGCCGGCGATAAGGCTTCAGCCGGCGATGCAGCGCCACGCACTGCTCGATCAGGAAGCCGTGATGGCTGGCGGCATAGAGCGCGTGGTGAAAGCGCTCGTTCTGATAGTAATAGGCGTCCGCATCGCCCGAGGCGGCGGCTTCCGCGCAGGCCTCAAGGGCCTCGCGGATATTGGCGAGATCGGCGTCGTCATGGCGGCGGGCGGCGAGCCGGACCGCCATTCCCTCCAGCTCCGCCATGACATCGAACATCTCGACCAGCTTGTTCGGCGCGACGATCGCCACGGTGGCGCCGCGCCGCGGCTGGCTCGCCACCAGTCCGGCGGCCGTCAATTGCATCAGGGCCTCGCGGATCGGCGTGCGGGACACGCCGAAGCGGGCCGCGAGAGACGCCTCGTCGAGCCGCGCGCCCGGCGGCAAACCGCCGGTCAGAATCTCGTCCTCCAGCGCATCGCGCAGCCGCGAGCTGACATTGAAGGAAGCATCGTCCACGAAATTCAATTCCTTGTATACAAGACGGTTTACATCGAGTGCAAAGTCGCCTAAATGGAATGGACGGTTCACAATGGACCATCCGGGGCGTTTGACAAGCCCCGACGAGAAGGTCGAACGGCCCCATCCAAAGGGAGGCGGCTCAAAGCCGTCCCCGCACAGCAGGGAGACGCCAAATGAGTTTGTCACGCAGGCATGTATTGAGCGGCATCATTGCCGCTCCCGCCGTGTTCGGCCTTTCGCAGCAGGCGCGCGCCGCGACCACGCTGAAGATTTCGCACCAGTTCCCGGGCGGGACGATTGATCAGGGCGACTTCCGCGACCGCCTCTGCCGCATCTTCGCGCGCGAGGTCGAGAAGCGCACGAATGGCGACCTGAAATTCGAGATCTATGCGAATTCGTCGCTGATGAAGACGAACGCTCAGTTCTCCGCGCTGCGCAAAGGAGCGCTCGATCTCTCGCTCTATCCGCTCGCCTATGCCGGCGGCGAGGTCCACGCCTGCAACATCGGCCTGATGCCGTGCCTTGTGACCAGCTACGAGCATGGCGCGCAGTGGAAGAATGCGGCGGTCGGCAAGCAGCTTGCGAAGATCGTCGAGGACAAGGGCGTCAAGATCATCTCGTGGGTATGGCAGGCGGGCGGCGTCGCCTCGCGCGCCAAACCGGTCGCAGCGCCTGAGGATGCGAAGGGCGTGAAGATCCGCGGCGGCAGCCGCGAGATGGATCTGATGTTCACGGCCGCCGGCGCGCAGGTTTCGACCATGCCGTCGAACGAAATCTATATCGGCATGCAGACCGGCGCGCTCGACGCGGCCGTCACCTCCTCGACGAGTCTCATCTCATTTCGTCTCGAAGAGCTGGCGAAGTCGCTCACCGCGGCGCGCAAAGGCTCGTTCTGGTTCATGCTTGAACCGGTGCTGATGTCGAAATCGATCTTCGACTCGCTACCGCCCGCGCAGCAGAAGGCGATCCTCGAAGTCGGCGCCGAAATGGAGCCATGGGCGACGACCGAAGCGAAGAAGGACGACGAGGAAGTCGCCAAGGTCTACGCCGCGAAAGGCGCGCAGGTCGTCGACATGAGCGACGCGCAGCTCGATCAATGGAAGAAATTCGCCGAAGGCAGCGCCTGGAAGGATTTCGCCGCGAAATCGAGCGAAGCCGCCGATCTTCTGAAGCTCGCGCAGAGCGTGGCGTAACATGGCGTCCGGCGTCCAGCATGACGCGATCCTCGCCGCCGACGCTCCGTCGGCGGCGCCATCCGCATCGGGCGCAGCCGCCCTTTTCGAAAAGATCAACGAATTCGTTTTCAAGCTTTCGGCGGTCGCCGTGGTGGCCGCCGGATTCGTGCTGACCTTTGGCGTCATCACCAGCCATATTCTGAAGCGCGGCATCGCCTGGCAGGACGAGGTGACGATCTTCCTCGTCGCCGGCGCGGTGTTTCTCTCCGCCGCCGCGGTGCAGGCGCGGCGCGGCCATGTCGGCATCGATGTGCTCGATCACGCGCTGTCGCCGGCTGCGAACGACGTCAGACGCGCGATCGTCGATGCGGTCGTGTTCTGCTTCTGCGTGATCTTCGCGTGGAAATCCGCGGCGCTGCTCGGCGAAGCCTGGCACGAAGGTCAGACTTCGCAATCGGTGTGGGGTCCGCCGCTGTGGATTCCCTACACGCTGCTCACAGTCGGCATGATTTTGCTCGCGGTCCAGACCGGTTTCCAGGTCGGCCAGCGCTCGATGCTGACATTCGCCGCCGCGCTCGCCATTGCGCTTGTCATCCTCGTCTGGAACCGACCACCGACGGCGCTGGTGACCGGCATCCCGCAATGGCTTGTTGGAATCGCCTACTGCGTCGTCACGCTGCTGATGATGTTCTCGGGCATGCCGATCGCGTTCGCGCTCGGCGTCGTTGCGCTCGTCTTCATGCTGCTGTTCATGCCGCGCGCCTCGGTCGATACGATCGCGCAGAATTTTTACGAGGAGCTCGCGAACGTCATCATCCTCGCCATTCCGCTGTTCATTCTGAAAGGCGCGGCAATCGGGCGTTCCGACGCGGGCAAGGATCTCTATTCGGCTCTGCACGCCTGGCTGCACAAGATCCCCGGTGGTCTCGGCGTCGCCAACACCATCGCCTGCGGCCTGTTCGCCGCGATGGCGGGATCATCGCCAGCCACCTGCTCAGCCATCGGTTCGGCTGGCATTCCGGAGATGCGGGCGCGCGGCTATTCCGGCGGCTTCGCGGCCGGCATCATCGCGGCCGGCGGCACGCTCGGCATCCTGCTGCCGCCGTCGGTGACGATGCTGCTCTATGCAGTGGCGGCCGAAGTCTCGCTCGGCAAACTGTTCCTCGCCGGCATCGGCCCGGGCCTCCTGCTGATCACGCTCTTCGCCGGCTATTCCGTGCTGCGTTATCGCAAGGAGCGGCGCATGGCCGAGGTTGCAGCCGCTGAGGCCGGCGCGCGCTCGGCGCTGCTGGCCGAAGAGCATTTCGCGCTGCGGCAGAAGATCAACATGATCGCCTGGGTCGCGCCCTTCGTGACCATCCTCGCGGGCGTCATGGTCGTGCTCTACGCCGGCTGGGCGACGCCGTCGGAGACGGCGGGCGTCGGCGCGATTCTGGCGCTCTCGGTGATCGGCGCGATGTACGGCATCTGGCGTCCGGCGCGCATCATGCCGATCCTCACGGGCACGCTGCGCGAATCCACCATGCTGCTGATGATCATCGGCATGTCGCTGCTCTATTCCTATGTGATGAGCTATCTCCACATCAGCCAGGCGACAGCGGCGTGGATCACGGGACTGCATCTGTCGAAATGGCTGCTGCTGGCGGCGATCCTGCTGTTCGTGATTGTGCTCGGCTTCTTCCTGCCGCCGGTCTCGATCATCCTGATGACGGCGCCGATCGTGCTGCCGCCCCTGAAGGCGGCGGGCTTCGACCTCATCTGGTTCGGAGTCGTGATGACGATCGTCATGGAGATGGGGTTGATCCATCCGCCTGTCGGCCTCAATATCTTCGTGATCAAGAACATCGCGCCGGACATTCCCTTGTCCGACATCATCTGGGGCACGCTGCCCTTCGTGCTGCTGATGTTCCTTGCGGTGCTGCTCTGCTGCCTGTTTCCGGGGATCGCGACATGGCTTCCTGCGGTGATCATGGGATGACTTCATGAGCTCGTCTTTCTTCACCGAGCTCATCACGACGATCAGCGATCGCGGCCGCTCGCTGCTGCCGCGGCAATGGATCGCAGGCAATGGCGGCGCGCCCGATCTCGCCGCGCTCTGTCTGGCGCTCATCTCAGGCCGCGGCGAAGCCTCCGGCGTCGCCATCGCGCGCGAAATCCTCTCGCGCTGGGACAAGCTCGACGGCGAAGGGCGCAAGGCGTTCCTGCTGCGCCTTGCCGAGGATTTCGGACCCGACGTGAACCAGCTTGAAGCCGCCATCGCCGCATGGCGCGATCATCCCGGACAGGCGGCGCTCGCCAACATCCACGCGGCGGCCGAAGCGAAGCGGCAGGAGGTGATCCGCCGCCTCAACCAGGCGCCAGGCGGCACCCGCAAGCTGGTGCAGATGCGCGAGGAATTGTTCGCGCATCAGGACGCGCATCCCGTTCTGAATGTCCTCGACAAGGATTTCGTCCACTTGTTCTCCTCCTGGTTCAATCGCGGATTCCTCGTCCTCCGCCGCATCGACTGGTCGAGTTCGGCGGCGCTTCTGGAAAAGATTATCCGCTACGAGGCGGTGCATGCCATCGGCGACTGGGAAGAGCTGCGCCGCCGCATCGAGCCGGAAGATCGCAGGCTGTTCGCTTTCTTCCATCCCCAGATGATCGATGAGCCGCTGATCTTCGTCGAGGTCGCGCTGACGCGCGCGATTCCCGAAGCGATCGCACCCGTTCTTGCTGCCGACCGCACGCTGGTGCGCGCGTCCGAAGCCACGACCGCCGTGTTCTATTCGATCTCGAACTGCCAGGAGGGACTGCGCGGCGTCTCCTTCGGCAATTTCCTGATCAAGCAGGTGGTCGAGGATCTGCGGCGCGAGCTGCCGAACCTGACGACTTTCGTCACGCTCTCGCCCGCGCCCTCCTTCGCCGGCTGGCTGAAGAAACAGCGCGCCGGCGCGCCTGATCATCTCTCAACAAGCGATCAACAGACGCTTGCGCTGCTCGACGATGCAGATTGGTCAACGGACGCGGAAAAGACGGCGACGCTGAAACCCGTGATCGAGCGCGCCGCCGCGGCCTATTTCATTCGCGCGAAAACGCCGCGCGACCGACCGATCGATCCCGTCGCGCGCTTCCATCTCGGCAATGGCGCGCGCCTCGAAAGGCTCGACATGCTGGGCGACCGCTCTCCGAAAGGCATCAAGCAATCGCACGGGCTGATGGTGAACTATCTCTACGATCTCAAACAGATCGAGGCGAACCACGAGGCCTATGCGGAAAAGGGCGAAGTGATCGCCTCGCGTGAGGTTCGCCGGCATCTGCGCGGCGAGTCGCGGCCTGCGGAAGCGCAGCCGGCGACGGCTGCGCGACAATAGTCATTCATCAAGGCTGACGTTCATGTCCGAGAATCTCTACGCCGCGCTCGTCGCGGCCTGCCGCGATCCCGACCACCCCCTGATCGAGAAGCTCGACGGCAAGACCATCTCCTATCGCGACGCATTCGCGCTGGCCGGCCAGCTTGCCAACGCGCTTGTCGCGCGCGGCGCACAGCCCGGCGATCGCGTCGCCGTGCAGGTGGAGAAATCGGTCGAGGCGCTGATCCTCTATCTCGCCTGCCTGCGCGCCGGCGCCGTCTATCTCCCGCTCAATATCGCCTACACGCTGGCGGAGCTCGAATATTTCATAGGCGATGCGGAGCCGCGCATCGTCGTGTGCGATCCCTCACGCCTCGCCGACATCGAACCTCTGGCGAAGAAACTCGGCGTCGTCGCTGTGGAGACGCTCGGCGCCGACGGCAAGGGCTCGCTCACAATGCTCGCCTCGACGCAGTCCGCTGACTTCGCAACTGTCGATCGCAAGGCCGATGATCTCGCCGCGATCCTCTACACCTCAGGCACCACAGGCCGCTCGAAGGGCGCGATGCTCTCCCATCGCAATCTCCAGTCGAACGCCGAGACGCTGAAGGAATTCTGGCGCTTCACCGAAAAGGACGTGCTGCTGCACGCGCTGCCGATCTTCCACACGCATGGCCTCTTCGTCGCGACTAATGTCGTGCTGACGTCCGGGGCGTCGATGATCTTCCTGCCGAAGTTCGATCCTGAAGCGATCCGCACGCGCCTGCCGCGCGCCACCGCCATGATGGGCGTGCCAACCTTCTATACGCGCCTGCTGCAGGAGCCGTGGCTGAACAGGGACGCGACCGCACACATGCGGCTGTTCATTTCGGGTTCGGCGCCGCTGCTCGCCGACACCCATCGCGAATGGCAGGCGCGCACCGGACATGCCGTGCTCGAGCGCTACGGCATGACCGAGACGAACATGATCACGTCGAACCCCTATGACGGCGAGCGCGTTCCCGGCGCGGTGGGCATGCCCCTCCCCGGCGTCTCCGTGCGCATCGCCAACCCTGAAACCGGCGCGCTGCTGCCGGTCGATGAGGTCGGCATGATCGAAGTAAAAGGTCCGAACGTCTTCGGCGGCTACTGGCGCATGCCGGAGAAGACGAAAAGCGAATTTCGCGATGACGGCTACTTCATCACAGGCGATCTCGGAAAGATCGACGCGAAGGGCTATGTCTCGATCGTCGGCCGCGGCAAGGACCTCGTCATCACCGGCGGCTACAATGTCTATCCCAAGGAAGTCGAGGCGGAAATCGACGCGCTCGACGGCGTCTATGAAAGCGCCGTGATCGGCGCGCCGCATCCCGACTTCGGCGAAGGCGTCACCGCCGTCATCGTGCAGAAGAAAGGCGGCGCGCTCGACGAACGCGCAGTTTTGAAGGCGCTCGACGGGCGCCTCGCGAAATTCAAACTGCCGAAGCGCGTGTTCTTCGTGGCGGACCTGCCGCGCAACACCATGGGCAAGGTGCTGAAGAACGAACTCCGCAAGCAATATGCTGATATCTATGCCGCGAAGAAGCCGCTGAGCGCGTGAGCGAAGGCGGCTCGCGCCGCAGCGCTCTTTGACAATCCGCGCTCTGCGGCGCACCCATGGCCGCGCAACAATTATCGGGGCGGCGAATGGCGTATCCGAAAGCGGACTGCGTTCTGATCAATGGTCCTGTTTATCTCGGCTTGCAAGAAGGCTATGCGAGAGCCGTCGCGCTTTGGTCCGGCCGCGTGCTTGCGACCGGCCAGCCCTCGGACATGGAGCCGCTGATCGGCCCGGCGACGCGCGTCATCGATCTGCGCGGCCGGCTCGCGACGCCGGGCTTCTATGAAGCCCATCTGCATCTTCTGCCGCTCGGTCTCACCATGGCGGAGCTCGACATCAGGCCGCGCTTCGTGCGCACGCTCGATGGCTTGCAGAACATGATCGGGGAGCGCGCGGCGAAAGCGAAGCCCGGCGAATGGATTCTCGCGCGCGGCTACGATCATTTCGAGCTCGACGTGAAACGCCACCCGCATCGCACGGAGCTCGACGCCGCAGCGCCGAACAATCCGGTCTATATCGTGCGCGCTTGCGGCCATCTCTCGGTCGCGAATTCGATGGCGCTGCGGATCGCAGGCGTCGATGAAACAACGCTGGTTCCCGCCGGCGGCGCGATCGAGCAGGTCAACGGCAAGCTCACCGGGCTGATGGCCGAAAATGGCCGCGACGCGGTCAAGAAGGCGCTGCCAAACCCGACCGATGAGGAACTCGTCGCAGCGATCGAGCGCGCCGGTCGCTATTGCAACAGCTTCGGCGTCACCAGCGTCATGGACGCGGCGGTCGGCATGCGTTCGGGCTATCGTGAGATCGCCGCCTACCGCACGGCGCAGCGCGTCGGCCGGTTGCCGGTGCGGACCAATATGTGTCTGCTCGGCGGGCCGGGCGGCGTCGTTGACGATTGCTGGCGGGACGGACTCGTCACCGGCGTCGGCGATGACCGGCTCAGCGTCGGGCCCGTGAAAATCTTCACCGACGGCTCCGCCGGCGGCAGAACAGCAGCGATGAGCGCGCCCTATCTCGGCGAACCCGAGACGAAAGGGATTTTCTGTCTCACCGACGCAGAAATGAACGCGCTGACGCTCGATTATCACGCGAAGGGCTATCAGCTCGCTGTGCATGCGATCGGCGACGCGGCGATCGAGCAGACGCTCAACGCCATGGAGGCGGCGCTCAAGGCGCATCCCGATCCCACGCGCCGCCATCGCATCGAGCATTGCGGCTTCAATTCGCCGGCGCAGATCACGCGCATGGTCAGGCTCGGCGTCGAGCCGGCCCCGCAACCGGTTTTCATCCATGATTTCGGCGATCTCTATCGCGCCGTGCTTGGCGACGAGCGGCCCGAAACGAGCTATCCGATGCGCGACTGGATCAATGCGGGGTTGAAGCCTTCGGCGTCGTCCGATGCGCCGGTGTGCGACGTCAACGTATTCACCAACATCTATGCGATGCTGACGCGCAAGACGTCGCGCGGAACCGTGATCGGCGCGAGCCAGAAGCTCGACATTCACGAAGCCATCGCCGCCTACACGGATTTCGGCGCCTATCTCAACAAGGCCGAAGCGCAGCGCGGCCGCCTCATCCCCGGCATGGCGGCCGATGTCGCGGTCTTCTCACGCGATCTGACCGCCGCGACGCCGGAAGAGATTCTGCACGACTCACGCTGCGACCTGACGATCGTGAACGGCGAGATCGTCCATGACGCGGCTGGTGAGTTCGCGTGACAACGCGCGGGAAGCGCGCTTCACGCCTCGCGCTTCGGCAGCCTCTCGCTGACGCGCATCACGGCGAGCGCAAGCGCTTGCGCGCAGGGCACGAGACTGTCGATCTCAAGGAATTCGTCCGGCGTGTGGCCGGCGCCGCCGATCGGGCCGACGCTGCACAAAGTCGGGCAGCCCTGCGCCGCGGTGAAGCCTGAGTCGGCGCAGCCGCCAGAGAATTGCGCGCCGACCTCGAAGCCGAACTCGGCCGCCGCGCCCTGATAGACCTCCAGCATGCTGCGCGCTTCCGCTGACTGCTCCAGCGGCAGGAACTCGCCCTTGATGATGAATTTGCCGCTCGCGCCCGCGACCATCGGCGTCTCGACGATCTCCTTGATGCGCGCGACGAGCCGATCGCGCTGCTCTGTCCTGACATAGCGCAGATCGATCTCGCCCCAGGCGCTCGGCGCGACGGTGTTCACCGTCTGGCCGCCGCCGATGAGGCCGACATTGACCGTGATCCCTTCCTTGAGATCGGTCAGCTCGTGCAGCAGCGGCACCTTCTTCGAGAGGTCGAGGATGGCGGAAATGCCGCGCTCATAGGCCGCGCCGGAATGGGCGGCCTTGCCCGTCACCTCGAAGCGCATGAACACGCCGCCCTTGCGCCCCTGCGTGATCATCTGCTTGCGGCCCTGCGTGAAGCGCTGGCCCATTTCAGGCGTGCGGCTCGGCTCGCTGTTGAAGACGCAGCGCGCGTCGCGCGCCACCTGTTCGATCACCGGTCGCGACGAGGGCGACGCGATCTCTTCATCGCTGGTGACGAGCAGCATGATCGGACCCGGACGATTCTCGATCCGCGCCATCGCCGCCGCGACGAAGGCGTTGAGCACGAGGCCCGCCTTCATGTCGGCGACGCCGGGGCCGCGGCCATGGCCTTCGACAATCTGGAAGGGCCGACGCCGCGGCTCGCCCACGGGAAACACCGTGTCGCGATGGCCCATCAGCACGATCGGGCGCTGATCGTTTGAAGCGGGGTGCGGCAAGGTCGCCTTGATGGCGTCGCCATATTCGGCGCTTGGAACGATCTCGATCTCGAAGCCCTGCTTCTTGAAGAAGCCGGTCAGCACCTCGCCGGCCTTGTCGACGCCCGTCTTGTCGTAACTGCCGGAATCCGCGTTCACGAGATCGGCGACAAGGTCGATCATCGCCTGCTTCTGCGTCGCCAGCCACGCGGTGACGGCGGATTCCGATTCGTTGAGCGCCATGATTGTTCTCGGAGCGGGAAGGACAAGTTGGCTTAGAGCATCGCGCGCGATCCGTCATCGCATGGCCTTCGCGCCATGCGCAGAGCGGCTCTACGGGCCGCGCAGTCTCACTTTTCGGAACGGGGATCGAAAGCGTGCTGGAGCGCGTCGCCGAGGAAATTGACGGCGATCACGGTGATGAAGATCAGGAGGCCGGGATAGATCGCGAGCGCCGGAGCGGTCGTGACCAGCTCCTGCGCATTGTTCAACATGTTGCCCCAGCTCGGCGTCGGCGGCACTACGCCAAAGCCGAGGAAGCTCAGCACGGATTCAAACAGGATGACGCGGCCGACAGTCAGCGTGAAGGCGACGATGATCGGCGTCGCCACATTCGGCAACACATGCACGACCATGAGATAGAGCGAGCCCGCGCCGCTGCCGCGCGCCGCCATCATGAATTCGCGCTCCTTGATCGAGAGCGTCGAGGCGCGCACGAGCCGCGCGATCGGCGTCCAGTCGACCAGCGCGATGATCACGATGATGCGCCAGAAGCCCATGGCAGGTGAATGGGCGACTTCAGAGGAAAATCCGAGCTTGGTCAGATCGACCGCGCCAAGCACGATCAGCAGAGGCAAGAGCGGCAGCGCGATCATGCCGTCGGTAAAGCGCATGAGAAAAGAGTCGAGCCGGCCGCCATGGAAGCCGGCGACGACTCCGAGCGTGACGCCGAACAATCCGCCAATCACGGTCGCAAGCAGGCCGACCAGCAGCGAGGTCTGGCCGCCATACATGAGCCGCAGCAATTCATCGCGTCCCGCTTCATCGGCGCCGAGCCAATGCTGCGCCGAAGGCGGCTCGTAGCGCCGGAAGAGATCGGTCTGGTTGGCGTCGAGGCCGCGCCAGGCTTCGAGCGGCGCCGCCATCAGACAGAACACGACAAGCAGCAGCAGGACCGCGATGCTGATGAGCCCGGCCCGATGGGCGCGGAAACGCTTCCAGCGCAACGACCAGATTGACTCCGAAGGCGGCTGCGCGGGGGCGGCGCCGTGCGTGATCGCGCTGTTCTCAACCGCGCTCATTTCAGCGTGATCCGGGGATCGAGGAAGCTGTAGGCGACGTCGGCTGCGAGATTCGACAGAAGCGTGACGAGCGTTGCGAACAGAAGGCCGGTCAAGGCGAGGTTGAAATCGTTCGACAGGATGGAATCAAAGATCATCTTGCCCATGCCCATCTGCGCGAACATCGTCTCGGTCACCAGCGCGCCGGAGAAAAGCGTTCCAAAGCTAAGCGCCATGATGGTGACGACGGGAACGAGCGCGTTGCGCAGCGCATGCAGGAGAATGACGCGCGGCGGCGCGAGTCCCTTGGCGCGCGCGGTGCGGATGTAGTCAGCCTGCAATGTCTCTATCATCGCCGCGCGCACATAGCGCGTGAACTGGCCGGCGTTGGCGAGCGTCAATGTCGTCACCGGCAAGATGAGATGCCGCGCCTGATCCCAGAAGCCGTAGTCGCCGACCTTGCCCATGCCGCTCGCCGGCAGCCATTGCAGCGTGACGGCGAAAGCGATGATGAGAATAAGCGCCAGCCAGAACACGGGGATAGAGATGCCGGCGAACGCGACGAAGCCGATCAGCGTGTCGAGCCAGCCGCCCGGCTTCAGCGCCGAGATCACGCCGAGCACGACCGAGATCACGACGCTCAAGAAGAAGCTGATGAGCATCAGCTTGCAGGTCTGCAGCAGCGCCGGCGTCAGCACTTCGAGCACCGGCCGCGAATGGGTGCGCGAGAAGCCGAAATCGCCTGAGAGGATCGCCATCAGCCAACGGGCATAACGCAGCATCAGCGGCTGATCGAGACCATAGATGGCGCGCAGATTCTTCATCACTTCAGGCGTCATGCCCGGCATGCTCGCGGCCATGATGTCGACGGGGTCGCCCGGCATCAGGCCGATCAGCCCATAGATCACGAAGGACATGACCAGCAGGACGACAGCGGCCTGCAGAAGACGTCGTGTCAGGAAAGCAAACATCGCTTTTCATTCATGCGGCGCGGGATGGGCCCGCGCCGCAGCTTGCGTTTATTCGGAGCGCCAGTTTTCGGACCAGAAGCAGCTCCAGTCGCCATGGCCCGTCGGCTCATAACCCTTGAGCCACTTCGGAACCACATGCGCTTCGGCGCGGAAGAAGAGCGGGATCACCGGCAGTTCCGCCGCATAGATCTTCTGCATCTCCGCCCAGTCTTCCTTCTGCTTGTCAGGGTCGAGCTCGGTTTCCGAGCGATCGATCAACTCGTCCATTCGCTTGTTGGAGAAGTTGATGTAGTTCGCGCCGCCCCAGCCATTGGCTTCGGTCGGAATATTGTCGCTCGCCAGCGTGCGACGGGGCGACGCTCCGACATTGCTCGACCAGGCGTACATCGCGAGCCCTGAATAGGCGCGCTTCTTCATGGTCTCGCCGAAGAAGGTGCGCGCCGGCTCGTTCTTGATGCGCACCTCGATGCAAGCTTGCTTCCAGTTGTTCTGCAACACCTGCTGCTGCAATTCGCGCAGTCGATTGCCGGCCGTCGTGCCGAATTCGATCGACAGCCTGTCGCCCTTGTCATTGCGGCAGATGCCATCCGGTCCCGGCTTCCAGCCCGCTTCCGCGAGCAGCGACTTCGCCTTCGCGAGATCGTAGGGGTAATGCATCGCTTCCTTGGCGTAGGTCGAGCTCAACGGATTGACCCAGGTGTCGGCCACCGGCTGCATGCCCTGGAACAGACGCTCGGTGAGCGTCTTGCGATCTGCAGAATAAACCAGCGCCTGCCGCACGCGAATATCCTGCAGCAGCGGATTGCCGTTCTGCAGGTCGATATGCTCGTAGTTGAGGCTCGGCTTGAAGATGTAGGTGAACTTGTCAGGCTGCTGCTTGCGCAGTTCGAGCACCTGATCGATCGTCAGGCCGACGCCTTCGCCCGCCACCATGTCGACGTCGCCGGAGAGAAGGTTCGCCTGGAGCGCAGCCGTATTCTCGATCAGCTTGATGATGATGCGCTTGAAGCCCGGCTTGGTTCCCGGCCAGTGCGGATTGGGTTCGAGAACGATCTGCGCGCCGGATTGATAACCCGTAACCATATAGGGGCCGTTATAAAGACCCGGCGTCGTCGGCGTGCGCGCATAGGCGGTCTGCTTGATGTAGTCGCCGGCCTCCTTCGCCTTCTCGTAGATAGGGCCCTCGATATGCGAGGGCAGCACCTGATCCCACTCATTGTAGGAGGCGAGCACCTTGTCGAGCGTCAGCACCGCGGTGCTATCGTCGACCACGTCGACCTTCACCGCGCGCGTCCAGGGATGACCGTTGGAGAATCCGGTCTTGGGGTCGCCGGCGATGCGCCAGGTGAACTCGAGGTCCTTCGCCGTCACCTTTTCGCCGTCGGCCCATTTCAGATCGGGCTTCAGCTTGATGGTGACTTGCATGCCCTTCTTGCCGCCGGGCATATCGACAATCTTCACGAGGCCGTTCTGCAGCGTCGGCAATTCGGTGCAGATGAGGCAGGTGTTCTTCCAGTCCTTGTCATAGGCGGTGATCTGGCGGATCGCGAAGCCGAGCGTGTAGGACTTGATCACCTCCGCGTCGATGTTGGGATGCAGGCTTGAGGGGAATTGCGCGACCCCGATGGTGAGCTGATCCTTCGCCGAAGCCGGCGAGGCAATAAGAGAGCCCGCTACGGCGAACGCCGCGAGCGATGTTGTCAGGCGCATGAAGGCCTCCCGAAATGTCGTGGCGGCACCCTAGCGTCCCGCAAAGCCGCGTCAACAAATCGCCTGACAAAGCGGTGTCTTGGTGGAGCGTCGCCGCCTAGCGGGCGGTCGGCGGCAAGAGTTCCGGGGTCGGCCTGTGAAAAGTCTCGCATCCGCGCTTGAGGCCGAGCGCTGGCGCCGTGATCGTCGCGATCATTTCGGCGGGGTTATCCACATCGACAAGCAGCAGATCGGCCGGCGCGCCGACTTTCGCGCCGTAATCTTCAAGCCGCATCAGACGCGCAGCGTCGTTGGAGATCATGCGCCAGCAGCATGCAAGCTCGTCGTCGGAGCCGAGCTGCGCCACATTGGCGTAGAGATTGGCCATGCGCACGAGCGAGCAATCGCCAAACGGCGTGAAGGGATTGCGCACATTGTTGGTGGCGATCGAGCATGTGACGCCTTCCGCCTGCAGCGAGTGCGCCGGCGCAACGCCGCGCGGCCTGTTTCCGCCGGCGCTGCGGCCCATGAGGAAAAGATCGGTCGAAGGAAGGACAGTTACAGCGACGCCTGCATCGGCCAGCCTGCGACCGATCGCTCGAATGTCGCTCTCGCTGATCGCCGAGAGTTTCGTGACATGCCCGACGGCGACGCGCCCGCCCCAGCCGGCCGCCTCCGTCGCTCGACAGACCTTATCCAGCGTCATGGCTGAGGGATCGAGGTCGAAATCGAGATGGAAGTCGACATCGAGATCGTATCGCCTCGCGATCTCGAAAATGCGATCGACCTGAGCATCGGGATCGCTGTCGGTGTAGGGACAGCCGCCGATGAGATCGGCGCCGTTCTCGCAGGCTTTAATAAGAAGCTCCTCGGCGCCGGGATCGTTGGTCAATCCCTCCTGCGGAAAGATACAGATTTGCAGGTCAATGGCCCAGGCATAGTCGCGCTTCAGTCGCCTGATCGCATCGAAACTGCGCAGGCCGATGCGCGGATCAATCTCGACATGCGTGCGCATGCGCATCGTCCCCTGCAGGATCGCCTGCTCCAGCGTCCGCCGAGCGCGGTCGTAGATATCCTCTTCGGACATCTCCTTCTTGAGCTTCGACACCAGCGCGATGGAGTCAGCCAACGAGCCGGCGGCGGCGCAGCGGTCGCACAGGCGCGATTTGTCGAGATGGATATGCGTCTCAACGAAGCCGCAGCAGACCATGCGGCCGCGGCCCTCGATCACGCGCGCCTCGCTTGCGATCGCGGGCGCGATCCCGGCGATGCGGCCGTTCGATATGCCGATGTCGCAGGCTTCGCGCGCGCCTTCGATGCGCGCGTCGCGAATGACGAGATCGAGCGTCATGCGAGAACCGCCGAGATCACTCGGCGGCGACCGGCCAGCGCCAGAAATCGGCGCCCTCGCCACTCAGCGAGCGGTTCAGCACCATGCGATGCACCTCATCGGCGCCATCGACGAGCCGCGCCTGCCGGGCGTAGCGATAGATCCATTCGAGCACGGTGTCCTTGGAATAGCCCCGCGCGCCGTTGATCTGGATCGCGATATCGGCCGCCTGATGCAGCGTGTTCGCAGCCTGGATCTTCGCCATCGAGACTTCCTTGCGCGCAAGCCCGCCGCGATCGAGCTCCCACGCCGCCTTCATCACCAGCAGGCGCGCGATCTCGATATTCATCGCGGTCGAGCCCAGCATGAGCTGCACGCTCTCGCGATCGGCGAGGCGCACGCCGAAGCCATGCCGCTCCGCTGCATAGGCGTTCGCGATCTCGACGCAACGCTTGGCGAGGCCGAGCCAGCGCATGCAATGGGTGAGGCGCGCCGGCGCCAGGCGAATCTGCGTGACGCGCATGCCCTGCCCTTCGCCGAGAAGCACGTCATCAGGCGCGACGGTCAGCCCGTCGAATTCGAGTTCGCAATGGCCGCCATGCTCTTCCGGCCCCATGATCGGAATGCGGCGCGTGATCTTCCAGCCCGGCTGATCCCTGTGAAAGAGAAACGCCGTCAGCCCGTGGCGTTTGTCATCCGACGTGCGCGCTATGAGAATGAAATGCGCGGCTTCGGCGGCGCCGGTGATGAACCATTTGCGGCCATGGATGCGCCAGGAGCTATCAGCCTGCTTTTCCGCGCGCGTCGCGATCATCTGGGGATCGGAGCCGCCACCGGGATGAGGCTCCGTCATGGCGAAGGCCGAGCGCACATCGCCGCGCACGATCGGCTGCAGCCAGCGCTCTTTCTGCTCCGGCGTCCCGATCGCTTCGAGCACCATCATGTTGCCGTCGTCAGGCGCGGCCGAGTTGAAGGCGACGGGCCCGAAGATCGAGCGATTCATCGCCTCATAGCAGACCGCCATGCCTACGCGACCAACGCCAAGGCCGCCGGTCTCTGGCTTCAGTTGCAGACACCACAGACCTTCTGCTTTCGCCTTCGCGCGCACCTTCGCAAGCAGATCGAGCGTGATGTTCTCATGCGCGTCGTAGGATGCGGGGTCGCTCTCGAGCGGGATCAGTTCCCGCTCGACAAAGGCTGCGACGCGCGCGCGCAATTCTTCGAGCGCAGGCGAAATCGTGAAGTCCATGGCGCCGCCCTTAGAGCCTGTCAGTTCAGGCGCTCGATCGCGATCGCGATGCCCTGCCCACCGCCGATGCACATGGTGCAGAGCGCGCGCTTGCCGCCGACGCGCTTCAGCTCATGCAGCGCCTTGACGAGAATGATCGCGCCCGTCGCGCCGACGGGATGGCCGAGCGCGATCGCGCCACCATTGGGATTCACGCGGTCGGGGGCGAAGCCGAGTTCTTTGGTCACCGCGCAAGCCTGCGACGCGAACGCCTCGTTGCTCTCGATCACGTCGAAATCCTCGATCTTGAGACCCGTTTTCGCCAGCAGATTGCGCACGGCGGGAACCGGCCCGATGCCCATGACGGCGGGATCGACGCCGGCATGGCCATAACCGAGGATTTTCGCCATCGGCTTCCTGTTCTCGCGCGCGGCGCGTTCGGCCGACATCAGCACTACGGCGGCGGCGCCGTCATTGATGCCGGACGCATTGCCGGCGGTGACGGTTCCATCCTTCTGGAACACCGCGCGCAGCGAGGACAACCCTTCGAGCGTGGTGTTCGCCTTGGGATGTTCGTCGGTGTCGAACGCAACCATGTCGCGGCCGCGCTTCACCTCGACGCCGACGATCTGCGAAGCGAAGCGCTTGTCGGCGATGGCGGCCGCGGCGCGCTTCTGGCTCTCGACCGCGAAGGCGTCCTGCTCGGCGCGCGTGATCTGGTGCTGGCGCGCGACATTCTCCGCCGTAACGCCCATATGGAATCCCTGGAAAGGATCAGCGAGCGTGCCGGTCAGCATGTCGACGAAAGTGGTCTCGCCCATCTTCACGCCGGAGCGTAGCATCTGCGTCGCATGCGGCGCGCGCGACATGGATTCGGCGCCGCCTGCGACCGCCACGTCGGCGTCGCCCAGCATGATCGACTGCGCGGCGGAAATGACAGCCTGAATGCTGGAACCGCAGAGGCGGTTGACGGTGAGCGCCGGGACTTCCTTCGGCACGCCGCCATTGATGCCGGCGACGCGGGCCATGTACGCATCCTTCGGCTCGGTCACGATCACCTGACCGAAGACGACATGGCCGACCTGATCGCCGGCGACGTCGGCGCGCTTCAGCGCCTCCCTGACCACAATCGCGCCGAGTTCGGTCGGCGGCTTGGCGCTGAGCGAGCCCTGGAATCCGCCGATCGCGGTGCGGACTCCCTCGAGAATGACGACGCCGCTCATGAAATCCTCCATCGCCCGCCTGACCGGTCGGCGATTACCCTATGCGGCCCCTTCCCCGCCGGCGTCAATGCGCTCCCGGACGATGCGCCTGCGCAGGGCCGCTCGCGATCCCGCGGGCGCATTGAGGGGCTGGAACGCATTTGATAAGGGGGCGGCTTGAGCGTCACTCTCCCCTTCGTCCGTCAAATTCCCGGAGCCCCGCCATGTGCGGCCTGCTGGCGCTGATCGGCCGCAGCCGGCGCGCGGAGCCGGCCGCTTTCGAGGCCGGCATGCGCGCGCTCGCCCATCGCGGCCCCGACGCGCAGGGGCGGCTGTTCGAGACAATCGAGGCGACCGACGGCACGCCGCCGATCGAGGCGGCGTTAGGTCATCTCAGGCTTTCGATCATCGATCTCAATGCGCGATCGGATCAGCCGCTGACATCAGGCGCGCATACGCTCGTCTATAACGGCGAGATCTACAATTATCGCGAGCTGGCGACGGACCTTCGCGCATCCGGCGCGGCGTTCAACACGCAAGGCGATTCCGAAATCCTGCTCAGCGTGCTCATGCGAGAAGGCGTCGACGCGCTGCGCAAGGTCAACGGCATGTGGGCCTTCTGCTGGCTCGACCGCGAACGGCGCAAGCTGATCGCCGCGCGCGATCGCTACGGCAAGAAGCCGCTCTTCTTCCTTCGCGAAAATGACCGCATCGGGTTCGCCTCGGAAATCGGGGCCCTGCTCGCGGCGATGGGGCGCAAGCCCGCCATGCGGCCTGACGCCATCGCATCCTTCCTCGCGGAGGGCTGGCTGTTTCCGCAAGCCGACGGACGCACGCATCTTCAAGATGTGCGCGAAGTCAGGCCCGGCTTCGCAGTCGAAATCGATCTCGGCACATGGGAGATGACGGAACGGCGCGTCTGCGATGTAGAGATCGAGGCGATATCGGACACCGCGCTGCATGATGATCTCGCTGACGCGGTGCGTGCGCGCCTCGTGTCCGATCGCAAGATTGGTTTGCTGCTGTCAGGCGGCGTCGACAGTTCGCTCATCCTGTCGATCCTCGCGAGTGCGAAACTGCTCGATCAGGTGGTCTGCGTGATCGGCGACGCCGGCAAAAGCGAGGATGCGCGCTATGCGCGTGAATGTCTGCGCGCGCTGGGGCGGGAAGCGCTCGAAATTCCGCTTGATTACGCCGGCGCCGGCTTTGATCATTTCCTCAATATCTGCGCGCATCAGGAAAAGCCGTTTCCGTTGATCGGCAATGTGCTCGGCATGTCGGAGCTCTATGCCGCCATCGGCGCGCAGGACATCCGCGTCGTGCTCGACGGCACCGGCGGCGATGAGATTTTCGGCGGCTACTGGACGCGCTACGCCGGCTTCGCCCTGCGCGACGCGCATCGTTCCGGCGACGCCAGGTGGATCGACGCCGCTCGCGACGGCGGCGCGTTGCCGCCTCATTTCGCGCGCCAATCAAAGCATGATGTCGCTCAACCCGGCTTCGCATCGCCGCCACGTGACGCGCTGTCGGCCGCGGACCTCGACATGATGACCAAGGAAGCGCGCGAGGCGGCGCTCTCCGCATCGACAAGCGATCCGCTGATCGGATTCGACGGCGACCTTGCAGCCGCAATGGCGCTCGATGCGCGCGCCGGCCGCATGCAGGAATGGCTGTGGCAGAACGATCGCAACGCCATGTCCGCGGGCGTCGAGAATCGGAGCCCGTTTCTTGACTGGCGGCTCGCGCGCTTCATTCGCGCGCCCTATCACGCGAAATTCTCCGGCGCGTGGAACAAGGTCGAACTGCGACGTCTGTTCGAACGCTTCACGCCGCTGCCGACCGCGACGCGGCAGGACAAGCAGGGGTTCCGCTGGGTGTATGGCCGGTTTCTTCGCGCCAACCGCGCGCGCATCGTCGATCTCATCCGCGCCTCGTCTCTAGCGCGAAAGCTCGCCGATCTCGATCGCTGCTTGTCTTCACGCCTCGATGACGATGCGCTGCTCTCCTCGCGCATCGTCCAGCGCCTGCTGGTCCTCTCCGGCCTCGAATCGACTGGCAGGATCGCGTGAGCGGGACGACTCAAACACCGCGCGACGCAGCGCCGAGCCGCGCGACGTTCGATGACGACGCTGTGTTCGACATGCTGCGCGGCGTTGCAGCGCTGACGAAATGTCCTGTTATCGGCGATCTCGCGACAGTCATCGCAAAGCATCCCGATCCCGAGCTTTCAATAGCGTTCAACCATAAGCAGATCGGCTCCAAGCTGTGGCTGCGCGATGCCCTCGCTGGCAGCATCGGGCCTTCATTGAGGCGCGTGCTCGTCGTTGGCGGCTGGTTCGGCGTGCTCTCGGCGATGCTGCTCGATGATAACAGGTTCTCGCTCGCACATGCGACGAGTCTCGATATCGATCCGCGCTGTGCGCCGGTGGCGCGGCTGCTCAATCGCCGCGCTGTAGAAGCAGGGCGCTTCGAGGCCGTCACGTCGGACATGTATCTGTTCGACTATCGCCGGCCACAGGACGGCTTCGATTGCGTCATCAATACGAGCTGCGAACATATTCCCGATCTCCGGGCATGGCTTGCGCTCCTGCCGCCTGACGCCGCGGTCGTTCTCCAGAGCAACGACTATCGCCGCGAGCCGGACCATGTCGCCTGCGTCGACAGCCTCGCCGATTTCGAAGCGCAAGCGCGGCTTTCCTCCGTCATCTGGCGCGGCGAGCTGCCCACGAAAAACTATCACCGCTTCATGCTGATCGGCCGCCGATAACAGCGCTCGTACATCCCACGCCAATGCGATCGATCTCACGTCTCGAAAAAACGCTCTTCCGCCTGCAGGGCCAGCATGCCTGCTTCGCCTGGCTGATCGAACAGATCGGCGCGCGCCCCGGCGCCGTCATCGAGCTCGGCCTCGGCCAAGGCCGCACCTACGACCATCTCCGACGTCATCTGCCAGGGCGCGACATCTATGTCTTCGATCGCGTCAACAAGGCCTATGACGACTGCCAGCCTGACGCCGATCATCTTTTTCTCGGCGAGATCGATTCGACCTTTCCCGAACTGATGAAACGCGCTGCGGGACAAGCGATTTTGGCGAACTCAGATCTCGGCTCTTTTGATCGCGCGCGGAACGGCCAGACAGCGCGCATGATCGCGCGCCTGCTGCCGGAGGCGATGGCGCCCGGCGGCTTCATCATGTCGGACCTGCCGCTCGACCTGCCGGGCTTTGCGCCGCTGCCGCTTCCGGAAAAAGCTCCAGCGGACAGCTATTATCTCTATCAGAAGCAAGGTTGAGATTCAGCGCCCGCGGGCGACGCCGAAGACTTCGCTCGCCGTGAGGAACTTCACTGCGCCCGAATCCTGAAGAACGTCGAAGAGCTGATCAAGAAACCGGTCGATCCAGTCATCATGCACGAGATGGTGCGTGAGAAGGCCAATAGGCTCAAGCGTGGCGCGCGGCCCGGCAAGTTGCTGCGAAATCAATTTCGATAAAAGGGAAAGCAGCTCACTTTCATCGCGCAGGCCGCCGCCATCACGCCAGGCGATCGGATCCCAATGCGTATTGACGCATCTTAACGCGCCCGCGGCCAGCGGTTCGCGCGCCTTGCCGAACGAGGAATAGCCGCGATAACCGGCCGCGACGAGCAATTCGGCAAATTGCGGAGTCATCCGGTTCCAGGGCGGCGCAAAAACCGGCAGGGCGCGCGATGGCGCAAGGGAGACAGCTCGCATCCAACCATCGCGAAGCTCACGCGTCATCGCGGCCTCGTCGCGGCCCGCGGGATATTCGCTTTTCCTGGCGCCGGCGGGCGCATGATTGGCGTGCGCCCAACCGTGGACGATCAATTCAATATCCGGAACCTCACTGAGCTCCGTTTCCAGCGATGGAGACAACCGAGAGGGGACGACAGCGAGCGCAGCTGGAATCCGCCTCCGGCCGAGCCGTTGCAGGAAATCGCGCAGCGCACCCGTCATCTCGACAGCGTCATCATCGCGAATCCAGATCGGCACCATGAGGCCGCGCGTCCGCAATTCATCGAGCGTTCGCTTGAGCTCGGACCAGCCCGCCACGCGCTGCTTCGCGCGCGTCAACTGTTGTGCGACAAGATCGGCCGTGCGTGACGCGCCATCGACCTTGATGACGCTCCAGTCCGGCTTCGCGCGCCCGGCCGCGCTCTGCGCTTTCGCCGCAAGCGTTTCCGCCGACAACGCGCTCTCTTCGATCACGTCAACGAGGCCAAGGCGCTGCAGCGCTGCCGCGCGCAGGGTCTGCTCCTCTTCGCCGCCCTGCGCGAAGGGAACAACGATCGCGCGAAGACCGGCCGCAGCGAGATCGAGCACGGTGTTGTAGCCCGCCTGGCTGATCGAAAGTTCGGCCCGCGCAAGCAGCGCCGGAAAGTCACTGCGCGCGCGTTCGACGATCGCATTGTCAGGCGCGCTCGCGCGCAACGCAGCGAATTCGGCGTCGGGAAGGCTATGGCCGGCGAGGATGCGCCAACGACGATCAGGAGTGAGCCTGGCGGATTCGACAGCCGCCGCCAGCAATTTTTCTCCGGCGCTCGACCCGCCTGCGGACACAATCACATCCTCGCGCTCGCCCAAAGCCGCATCTCGAGCGCGTTCGGCATCCCTGACATAGCCGGTCGCAAGAATCCTGCGCTCGACCGCCTTGTTCGTCGGCCACGACGCCGACAATGGCGTCACGGCGTCGTCGCCGTGCAGAAGGATCGCATCATAGCGTCGACCGAGCAGGCGATGAACATTGTCGATTTTATCGCGCCGCGACGGCGAATGCAGCACGTCGCGAATGGAGCAGAGGATGGCGGGGCGATCCGTCCGCGACCAGGCGCGGTCGAGAAGCGCCTCGAACTCGGCGCGAATCTGCCGGCGCCCGAACGGAAACAGTTCAGTGATGAGCACGTCCGGCCGCACCTCATCGAAAGCCGCGAGCAGCTCGTTCTTGCGACGCGACATCCAGCTTTCGTCTGCGCCCCCGCCGCCTTCCCTGTAGATCGTTCGAAAATCGCCGGTCTCGCAATAGATCGGCGGGAGCTGGATGAGTTCGCATCCAGAAGTCTCGGCCATCGATGTCGGTTTGCCGCCGGAGACAAGAACGACGCGCCAGCCCTGTTTCGCCAGCGCGCGCCCGATCGCGGCGGCGCGGACGAGATGACCGACGCCGAGCAGATGCGTGACGACGATCATCGCCGTTCCCGTCATCATCCGCACGCCAATGTCGTGGAGACGCCGACAGCGGCGAGCCCATCGGAGATGATTTGTGCCGCCGCTTCCAGCGATCTCTCTTCATGCACGAATCTCGCCGCAGCGATCCGCATGCGATCGCAATCCTCGCTCTCGCAGAGGCGCTGGATCGCATCGGCAAAGCCCGCGATATCGCCGGGCTCCGTCAAAAATCCCGTCTCGCCATGCCTGATCACATCAGGCACGCCGCCATAGCGCGCGGCGATACAAGGGACCCCATGCGCCTGCGCTTCGAGATAGGACATGCCGAACGCCTCGTTCACGCCCGGCCACACGAACGCATCGGCGCCGGCGTAGAGAGCGCTCAGCTTCGTTCGATCATCGACCTGTCCGTGAAAGCGAATGCGCTCGCCAAAGCCGGCGAGCATCGCCTTCACATTGCGCCAGTCGGCGCCATCGCCGACGACATCGAGCGTCCAGGCGCGCCCCTTGATCAGAGCGAGCGCGGCCGCGAGCTGGCGATAGGAGCTCTCCTTATCGCCCGGCCGCATCATGGCGACGGTCAACAATCGCGGCGGCTCCTGACGCGCCCGGACAGGCGCATTGAGCGCCGGCCATTCCGCGAGATCGAGAAAGGGCTTCAGATCCATGACGCGCTGCTGCGCCGGCTTCGCCTTCTCCAGTTCGGCGCGATCATTTCCCGTCAGGGCGAAAACGACATTCGCAGCCACGATCGCATCGGACGCCGCCTGAAATCCAGGCGCGAATTCGCCTTGCGCGCGCTTCGGCGAGAGCGAAGCTTCCGCGATGAGATAGGGTTTCGACAGCGCTGCGGCGAGCCGAAGCCCAAGCAAATCCGGCGACTTGTAATAGACGTGATAGGTGAACACGAAGGCGGCGCGATCCGAACCGCGCGCGCGTTCGGCGCTTGCGATGCGCTCGAATTCTTCACCGGCCGCGGCGCGCAAGCTTTCGAGTTCCGTCGCAACGCCCGTCGTCAGGCGCATGCGAAGCGGCGAACAGATATCGACTTCGACGCCATTTTGCTGAAGCGCTCGGACAAGCAGACGCGCCATTGTCCGGTCGCCGGACGGCGACGCGTCATCGGGCGATTTCATCGGCGTGAGAAAAAGACAGCGCATCGGGAAAAATCAGACCGGCGCGAGCCAGCCGACATGGAGCGCTTTCAACGAAGCGCCGAGGCGCGCATCGTCCTCGATCGCCGCAAGCGCGTCTGCGCTTTGCCACTCGGATATTTTCATCTCGACCTTCGCCACATTGCCGATCGCCGCGATGAATTTGCGAATGCGCGCGCCGACGTCGGCGACATCGACGCCAAGTCCAACGAGATTTTCGGGATGGAACGAGATCAGGAAATCGCAGCGATGGCGGATGACGAGATCAAGCAGCGACGGCAGATTCTCGTATTCCGCGCCTTCCATGTCGACTTTGAGCAGGGATATGCCTTCCCCATTGATCAGCGCTTCGACATCTTCAAGCGGCGCGCCCGGCGCGAAAAAGGATTGCGTCACCGTCACGAGCTTGCCGCGCCGCTCGCGTCGCGCGGCGATCGATGTTTCGCTGTCGCCGAATTCCTTGGCGTGCAACTCCACCCATTCGCGTCGCGGCCAGATCGCGGCGCAAACGGCGGTGAGGCGCGAGGGATCGCGCAGCTTGGCGCGATTGCGCAGCAGTTTTTCCAGCGCGTTGGGATCGGGCTCGACGGCGATGGTCTTGCGCCCCGCAGCGACAGCAAGCAACGCGTAGGGACCGATCCAGGCGCCGACATCGATCACCACGCCGTCGCGCGCCAGCGAGCGGCGATAACGTTCGACGAAATCCGTCTCCCATGCGCCCGACGCCACCTGCGACCAGAACCGCGGCTTCACTGAGGCGCTTTCATCGCGCGAATAGCGATCGGTCTCCGGGTCGACCTCGAACTGATGGGGACCCATCGTGATCAGCATACGTCAGACGCTCTCTTTCTCGCCGCGGCGACCGCGCGCTCCCATCGAGCGCTCCTCAGAAACAGGTTTGCTTGTGGCCGCGCCTCGGAGTCCCGTCAATCAATGCGGAATTTTCGACGCCGCCCCTTGACACCGCGTGACTAAATTCCTATTATCTTGATATCCCACCGCCATCAGAGGCGTTTCCGGAACGTTGACGGAGATGGGCGGGGGAGCGGCGGCGGCTGTGACGGTGCGGAGTAACGCCCCCCGTGCGGCGAGGCCGGGCCCAAGACGCAAGGCCGTGAAGCGGTCCAAGGACCGGACCGCCAGCGCAGTAGCTATGCCACCGCGGAGGTTTTCCGAAAGGAGAGTCTCTTTCAGTGAAGGCGGCGCTGCGCAGGAGAAAGGGAAGGCAAGAAGAGGGTCCGCCTTCCCGCGCCCTTGCGGAGCAAGCCTGAAAACGCCGCGCGCGGGGCGGTCGGTTCGCTGATCTGGCGGGCTGGCATCTCCACCATACTTTTTCGCGCGAGGCCGCCAGCGTCGCGCGAGCCACACCGCCCCGCGCCCCCTCTGGGGAGCAGGCAAGCGAAGGAAGAAGGGAAGAGGATCAAAGCGGGAGAGGAGATGAAGCCGTGCGAAGGCGCGGGAATTTGGCGCGCCCGTATCTCAGCCGTCATCCCAGCGCGAAGCGAAGCTTCGTCGCCGGGCGCGCTGCAGCGCCATAGCCGACGCGAATGCGTCGGCGTCGCATGACGGCCGCCGAAGGCGGCCTATGGCGGTGCGGCGCAGACCCGGGACCTCCGAGGGGCTAGCCACTCCCCAAGCGATCCCGGATCAGCGGCGCATCATTGCATGCTGCGCCGCGTCCGGGATGACGGGGTGGATGAAGAAAGGCGCGTTCCCTCTCCCCGCATGCGGGGCGAAGGAAGGCGCAAGCCGCTGGAACTGCGCGCGATTGACTCCCCATCCCACGCCCTCCAAAGCCCGTCACGGAGATCCAGCGCAAATATGAGCCCGCATCTCACCTTCATTCTCGGCGGCGCGCGCTCGGGAAAATCGCGGCTGGCCGAGCAACTCGCGCGGGCGGCGAGGCTTGAGAAAATCTATATCGCGACCGCCGAAGCCTATGATGAGGAAATGCGCGAGCGCATCGCGAAGCATCGCAGTGATCGCGGCGCGGACTGGACGACCATCGACGCGCCGATCGCGCTCGCTTCCATGCTGCGCACGCATGCGGCGCCGACAAATATCCTGCTGGTTGACTGCCTCACGCTCTGGCTCTCCAACATCATGCTCGCGGAGCGCGATGTAGAGGCGGAGATCGAAGCTCTCCGCACATGCACAGAGCGTCTTCGAGGCCCGGCGATTGTCGTCTCGAACGAAGTCGGACTTGGCATTGTGCCCGACAATGCGCTGGCGCGGCGGTTCCGCGATTGGCAGGGGCGATTGAACCAGATGATCGCGGCCGAAGCGGATCGCGTGATTTTTGTCGCCGCAGGATTGCCGCTCGTAATGAAAGGTCCCGCGCTCGACGCGGCCGCGGGAAGCGCGGAATGAGCGAGCCTCGCGAACGCAAACCGGCTGTCATGGTGATGGGCACGGGCTCCAATGTCGGAAAGTCGACCTTGGTCGCGGGTCTCTGTCGGATTTTCGTCAAGCGTGGGCTGAATGTGCGGCCGTTCAAGCCGCAGAACATGTCGAACAATGCGGCTGCGGTCGAAGGCGGAGAGATTGGCCGCGCGCAGGTGGTGCAGGCGCTGGCCGCGAAGGTTCCCGCCTCTGTGCATATGAATCCGGTGCTGTTGAAGCCGGAAGCCGACAATCGTTCGCAGATCATTGTGCAGGGCAAACGCTTCGGCCTGATGCGCGCGCGCGATTTCGGCGCGCGACGCGAAACGCTGATGCCTCACGTCATGGACAGCTTCGCGCGGTTGGAGCGCGAAGCCGACCTCGTGATCGTCGAAGGCGCCGGCAGCCCGGCGGAAATCAATCTCCGGCGCGGCGATATCGCCAATATGGGCTTCGCCGAGGAAGCCGATATTCCCGTCATCCTCGCCGGCGACATCGATCGCGGCGGCGTCATCGCCAGCCTCGTCGGCACCCATGCGGTGCTGCCGGATGACGAGCGCGAACGCATCAAGGCGTTCCTCATCAATAAATTCCGCGGCGATGTCAGCCTGTTCGATGATGGCCTGAAAGAGATCGCATCTCGCACGGGATGGCGTTCGCTTGGCGTCGCGCCGTGGCTGCCGGAAGCGGCTTGGCTTCCGGCGGAAGACGCGCTTGATCTTGAACGCGAAAAATCCACGCGCGGCCGCAAGCTCAAGATCGCGACGCCTGTGATCGCGCGCATCGCGAATTTCGACGATCTCGATCCGCTCGGCATGGAAAGCGATGTCGAACTCGTCTTTGTGCGCCCGGGCGAGCCGCTGCCCGGCGACGCCGATCTCGTCGTCTTGCCGGGATCGAAATCAACTATCGCCGATCTCGCCTTCTTCCGCGCGCAGGGATGGGACATCGATCTCGCCGCGCATGTCCGCCGCGGCGGCCATGTGCTCGGTCTCTGCGGCGGTTATCAGATGCTCGGCAAGACCATCGCCGACCCCGATGGAATAGAGGGGAAGCCGGAAAGCGTTGCGGGGCTGGGCTTTCTCGACGTTCATACAACGCTGTCCGGCGACAAGATCACGCGATCGATCGAGGCGACGCATCTCGCGACGGAAACGCCGATCCGCGGCTATGAAATCCATCTCGGGCAGACGTCGGGCGCAGATTGTGAACGCCCCGTCATCGCGATCGACGGAAAGCCCGACGGCGCAACGTCGCGCGACGGGCGCGTCGCCGGAACCTATGCGCACGGCTTCTTCGTCAGCGACGCGTTCCGCAGCGCGTATCTCCGCTCGTTCGGCGCTGCGTCCTCGCTCGCCTACGCCGAACGAGTCGAGCAAGCGCTTGAAGCGCTCGCCGACCATCTCGAACGACATCTCGACATCGATGCCATTCTCGATATCGCGCGTCAGCGAAGCAGAACGAAAATTCCTGCATAGACGCCAAACTCGGCGATGCAGGCGCCAACGAGAATCCGCAGCGCGCGATCGATGTCGGCGCTATCGACCGCGCGACCTTCGCCGTTGAGGAAAGGGTCATCGACGCGATAGCCCGGATATTGACGCGGCCCGCCAAGCGCGACGCCGAGGCTCGCCGCCATCGCGGCCTCGGGCCAGCCCGCATTCGGCGAGCGATGCAGGCGCGCATCGCGAAACATTGTGCGAATGGGCTCGAGCAATCTGCCGCCGGAGATTGCGCCGCCGATGGCGACGAGAACGCCTGAAAGACGCGCCGGAATCCAGTTGAGCGCGTCGTCGCATCGCGCCGAAGCCCAGCCGAACATGAGATGGCGCGCGCTGCGATGGCCGATCATGGAATCGGCCGTGTTCACGGCCTTGTAGATCACAAGGCCGGGCAGTCCGAACAACGCCAGCCAGAAGACGGGCGCGACGACTCCGTCGGAGAAATTCTCGGCGCAGGATTCGATCGCGGCACGGCTGACGCCTGACTCATCGAGCGCATCTGGGTTGCGACCGACGATCATCGAGACAGCCCGACGCGCCGCAGGCAAGCCGCCATCGCGGAATGCGGCGCTGACACGCGCAACATGCTGATAGAGACTCTTCTGCGCGATGAAGATCGAAGCGATGAGGCCGAGCGCAAGCGTGTCGAACGGCGGCGGAGCGAGACGCGCGAGACGATCGATCAGAAACGCCGTCATGCCGGTGATGAGAACGATCGTCGCAAGAGCGGCGACGCCCGTCATTCGGCGCATCGCCGTCGTCGTGCGCTCATCGTTCCAGCGCGCATCGAGCGCGCTGATCAGTCGGCCGATCCAGACGACGGGATGCGGCCAGCGACGCCATATTCCATCGGGGTCGCCAATCAGCGCGTCGAAAACCAGCGCGGCGAGAACGACGGGAATCGCGTCGTGAAAACTCATCGCGGTCGCTGCAACCGCAACACCTGTTCGGTCAGCCGATCAAGCGCGTCGACCAGCATGGCGCCGCCGCAGACCGTCAGGCTTTCAGGCAGGACGAGAATGCGATCGCGGGGATAGCGGCTGGCGATGGCGGGATGCAGCATCATGGCGCGCCCCTGATCCTCGGCCACGTCGTCGTCGCGGCTGACAAGCAGGAAGTCGGGTCGCAGCGCCACGATCGCTTCGAGCGACATGAATTTGCCGTTGCGGACGCCCGTCGCCGCAGCCGCGTTGCGCATGCCGACCGCGTCGAGCAGCGACGTCATCAGGCTGCGCTCGCCGGAGACCCAGCCGCGACGCTGCGCTGGCAAAGCTGTCGCGCCCCGCTGCATCACGGCGGCCCTGGCGCGCGCCAGCGCTGCATCAATGGATGCAACCTGCGCCATCGCCTGCTCGCGTCGGCCGATCAATTCGCCGAAGCGCATGATCTGGCGTTTCGCATCCTCGATCGAATTGATCGCATCGAACTCCTCGACGCGCACGCCCTGAATCTTCAGAAGCTCGCGCGTCGCGCGCTTGGTGTAGCGCCCGGCGACGACGAGATCGGGCTGCAGCACCAGCACATCCTCGGCGCCGCCGGAGAGAGTGGGATAGCCCGCCGCCTGCTTCGCAAACCAGGATCGCACCGCGTCGCGCGCATAGGGGCTGAGTCCGCCGATCTGCGTGGGCGCAGCCATGGAGAGCAGATGCTGATCGGTGCAGAGATTGATCGAGGCGATCCGCTCCGGCGCTGCGGTTCGCTGCTGCGCGTGCGCCACGCCCAAAGGCGCAAGCGCGGCAAGACCGGCGAGAGCGATCCAGAACTTCATGACGCGTCAACCGCGGCGACAGTCGCAAGGATCGTGCGATCGCCGTGCGGAATCCATTCGGCCGAGACGCCGAACACGGCTTTGAGCAATTCAGGCGTCAAAGTCGATTCAGCGGGGCCATCCGACGTGATGCCGCCCTGATGCATGACGATAATACGATCGGCATAACGCCACGCCAATGAAAGGTCATGCATCACCACGATCACGAGCCTCCCTTTCCCAGCCATGTCTTTCAGGACCGCCATGACGGAGAGCTGATAATGCGGATCGAGCGAGGCGATGGGCTCATCGGCGAGAATGACAGGCGTTTCCGAAGCCAGCACGCGCGCCAGCGCGATGCGCGCGCGTTCGCCGCCGGACAGTTCCGTCACAGGGCGATCGGCGAAAGCAACCGTTCCCGTCGCCTCCATCGCGCTCTCGACCGCAGCAATATCCTTTTCGTTCAGGCGGCTCGGATCGCGCGAGCCATGGGCGTAGCGGCCAAGCGCGACGATGTCGCGCGCGGGCAAGGGCCAGTGCGTGACATGGCCTTGCGGGAGATAGCCGATGCGCTGCGCGCGCGTCGCAGGCGACAGCGTCGCAGCATCTTCGCCGCCGATTTCGATGCGGCCGGACGAAGGCGCGAGGCCGACGATCGCCTTCACCAGAGTCGTCTTGCCGGCGCCGTTCGGCCCCAGCAGGGCAACGAGCCCCGAAGAAGGAAAATCCGCGGAGACATCGCGCACGATCGTCCGCTTCGAAAGCGAGACCGAAAGGTTGCGGAAGCTGAGTTGCGGTCCGCTCATGCGATCGCGCCGCTGAGCGCGCGCCGTTCGCGCACGATGAGATACAGGAAGAACGGCACGCCGATCATGGTCGTGAGAACGCCGACCTTGATGTCAGTCGTCGAGGGAATCACGCGCACGCAGAGATCGGCGGCCGTCAGGAGACACGCCCCGGCGAGCGCGCTCGGAACAAGAAGCCGCTTCGGATCGTACGCCACGAAGGGCCGCATGAGATGAGGCGCGACGAGGCCGATGAAGCTGATGGTTCCCGCCACGGCGACAGAAGCTCCGACGCCAAGCGCCACGGCGACGATCACGATCAGCCGCAGCCGCCGCACCTGAACGCCGAGGCTTTCCGCCACCTCCTCGCCAAGCGTGAGCGCGCGAAAGGCGTCGCCAAAGCGCAGAAGAATCGCGGCGCCGATGATGATGAAGGGCGCCGCCATGAGCACATGGCGGAAGCTGCGATCCTCCAGAGAGCCGAGCAGCCAGAATGCGATCTCGAGCGCGGCGAAGGGATTAGGCGAGAGATTCATGGCGAGCGCGGTCGCGGCGCCCGCCAGCGCGGAAACGGCGAGACCGGCGAGGATCAGCAGCAGCAGGCTCGCATCGCGTCCGGCGACGAGCACGATCAGAAAGACCGAGATGAAGGCGCCAATGATCGCTGCGATCGGCAGCGCGAAGGAAAGAGTGTCAGCGAGACCAAGCGAAATGGTGCAGACGGCGCCGAACGCCGCCGCCTGCGGCGCGCCGAACAGCGAGGGCGCCGCGAGCGGATTGCGCAGAAGTCCCTGCAAGGCGGCGCCGGAAAGGCCGAGCCCGCCGCCAATCAGAATGGCGAGCAGCGCGCGCGGCAGGCGGATGTCGATGATGATGGCGCGATCGATGTCGCTTGCGCCGCCCAAAAGAGCGCTGATGATGCGCGCGGGTGGAATAACGACGGGCCCAACGCCGAGCGACAGGATCGCGAGCGCGATCAGCGCAATCGAGAGCGTCGGAATCAGAAATGCGCGCGGCGACTTCATGCGTCGCTTTGCTCGGCATCGAGGCCGAACCGATTGGTCGGGCCTGCGCAATCGCAATCCATCGGCTCTCCGCGTCGGCCCACCGCCGAGTCAGTTTGTCACGCTCTCGGCCGGTCTCCTGACTCGCGGCTGATGACGCCCGTCTCCGCCTTCCCGGCCTTTCGGGCCAGTGACGTCGAAGAGACAGGCTCGCCGCCTACAGTTGCGGGGGCAGTCGCGGCTTTCATCGTCGCCGATGTCACCGCATTCCCGTTTCACTTCCCAAGGGAAGCTCCGATAGCGGAGCGCACAAAGCAGAAGGCGCGCGGCTTGGCAATTCCAGCCGCGCGCCTTCGATGCGTCGGGAGATGTTCGAGGCTATTCCGCCGCGACGCGGCTCGGGATCAGGCCCCAGCCGCGCAGCACGTCGGCCAATTGATCGCGATCCGCCGCGTCGAGCGCGGGCAGGCCAGGCTGGCGCACCGGCCCCACGGCGAAGCCGATGAGATCAAGCGCCTCCTTCACCACGGTCACATTCGCGCCATTGCCGAACTTGGTGCGCATCTGCTCGAATTTCGCGATCGTGGTGACGAGATCACGCACACGGTCGAAATATCCGGACTCGAGCGCGGTATGGATTGCGAGCGAACGGGCGGGATCGACATTCACGAGGCCCGACGTGAAGCCGCGCGCGCCGACGGCATAGAAGGGCGCAGCCCAGCCTTCAGCAAGGCCGCAAACCCAGAGCGCCGTCGCCGGGCCGCTGGCGCGCACGCATTCAGCCAGCATCATCAGGTTCGTCGCGGCGAATTTCACGCCGGCGACGTTGGGATGATTGGCGACGCTCATGAGGTCGTTGAAGCTCATCGCGTCGGACCTGACATAAGCGACCAGCGGAAGGTCGACCTCGTCGGCGAGCGTGCGGAAATATCCGGCCTGCGCCTGCGGCGCGGCGAAAGGATCGAGCGGCTGATGCGCCATGATGGCGTTCGCGCCCGCACCCTTGGCGCGCTTGCCAAGCTCGATCGCCTCCTTCAGCGAACGGCCGACAGCCGCCGTCACCAGCGAACGACCGGCGTTCGCTGCGATCGCGGTGTCGTGCGTGAGCCTGACCTCGTCAGGCGTGAGCGCATAGAATTCGCCGGTGTTGCCGGCGGAAACGATGTTCTGGATGCCCGCTGTCGCGATGCGATCGACGATGCGCGTCATCATTGCGGCATCAATCGCGCCGTTCGCACCATAGGGCGTGACATGGACGCCGGAAATGCCGGCCAGGCCTGCGCGCACACTCTGCTTTGTCATGCGATCTCTTCCTGTTTTGCTGTCGTCGCCCGACGTTCGAAAGCCGTCTTCACATGCTGCCGTCCGGATCGAACGACATGATCCCGCATCGCGCGCTCGGCCGCATCGCTGTCGCGTTCAGTCAACGCGTCGAGAATGGCGCGATGCTCGGCAAGCGCGCGTTCGCGCTCCTCGACATCGCCGAGCAGAAAGGCGCGCGTGGCCGAATCGTAAACGCGCTGGCCGATCAACACGCGCTGGAGATAGCGGCAATCGGAGATCGCGTGGATCGCCTCGTGATACTGCTCGTTGAGCTGGATCAGCTCCGGCACATCGCCCACTTTGGTCGCGGCCGCCATCTGCGAAAATATCTGCTCGAGATCGGCGAGATCAGCGTCGGTTATAGTGGCCGCCGCCATACGGGCGATCATGCTCTCGAGCGCCGCGCGCGCCAGCGCCATCTCTTCCGCCTGACGCGCGTCAAAGGTCACGCGCGAACTGCGGCGAGGTTCGGTCACAATCAGCCCCTCGCCTTCCAGCCGGCGCAGCGCCTCCTTTACGGGCGTGGTCGAGATGCCCAACTCCTCGGCGATCTGGCGCTCGTTCAGATCCGAACCCGACGGCAGCTTGCCGGAAATGATCGCCTGCCGAAGCACGCCATGGACGTGATCGCGCAGTCCCTTGAGGACGATCGGATCGAAAGGCTCCAGCGGCGCGCGCGCCATCATCACGTCCGTGTGGAAACGGTAAAGCTGAGAAATCTGATATATCAAACTTCGGGCTTGTCAAATCCTGCGAGTCCGAAATCTAAGGGAGGTCAGAGGACATCCATGCGCACCGACTTCCCCGAAATCACCGTCCATATCGATCGCCAGCTCGGCCTCGGCGAAGGCCCTTGCTGGAGCCCGGAGGAGCAGGCGCTCTATTTCATCGACATCCAGGCGCCGGCGCTGATGCGCCTCGATCCCGCAACCGCCGCGATCAGAAGCTGGCGCATGCCGGCGACGATCGGCAGCTTCGGCTTCTGCCCGGACGGGCGCGCTATCGTCGCGCTGCGCAACGGCGTTCATTTCTTCGACTTCAAAACGGAGACGCTGGAATTTCTGGTTCATCCCGAACCGGACAAGCCGACCAACCGGCTGAACGACGGCAAGATCGGTCCGGATGGCCGCTTCTGGGTCGGCAGCATGGATGATCGGCCCGACCGGCAGCCGGTCGCCGCGCTCTACCGCATCGACGCCGACGGCTCATCGCACCAGATGTTCGATGGACTCTATGTCTCGAACGGGCTCGCCTTCTCGCCTGATGGACGTACGCTCTGGCATTCGGACAGCCGCGGCCCCTGGGTGCATACGTTCGATCTCGATCGGAAAACAGGCGCGCTTTCAAATCAGCGCAAGGTGATCACGCTGACCGACGCAGAAGGACGGCCTGACGGCGGCGCCTGCGACACCGAGGGTTATTATTGGTCGGCCGGCGTCTCGGCTGGCTGCATCAACCGCATCGCGCCCGGCGGAACGATCGAGCGGAAGATCAAGGTTCCACTTGCGGCGCCGACGATGCCCTGCTTCGGCGGCCCCGATCTCAAGACGCTCTATGTCACATCGCTGACAAGCGACCGGCTTGGACCGAAGGAAGCGGGCTCGCTCATCTCATTCCGCGTGGATGTTCCCGGCGCGCCAATCGCGAAGTTCGGCGAGCCGCTGAAGCTGTAATTTTCGTGCTTAGAATCGCGGACGATCGCCTTTCCAGTCCGGCTGATGCTTGCGCATCTCCTTGCCGTCGTCGCGCTTGCGAATGCCGCAATCGAGCCAGTTCTGATGGAGGCGCTTCAGCGCCGCGCGATCGAGCTTCACGCCTAATCCATGGCCGGCCGGCGGCGCGAGCGCGCCGCCCCTGATCGCGAGCTTGCCGCCCTCGATCACCTCATCCTCCTGCCAGGGATAATGCGTGTCGCAGGCATAGGTGAGATTCGGAATCGTCGCGCCGACATGGGTCATGGCGGCGAGGCTGATACCCATATGCGAATTCGAATGCATCGACACGCCGAAGCCGAAGACGCGTCCGAGATGCGCAAGCTGCTGCGTCGCGCGAAGGCCGCCCCAGTAATGGTGATCGGTGAGAACCACCTGCACCGCGTTCAACCTGATCGTTTCAGGGATATGGCCGAACGCGATAGTGACCATGTTGGTTGCAAGCGGCATGGTCGCGAACTTCGCGACCTCGCCCATGTCCTGAAGCGTCGGCGCGGGATCTTCGAGATATTCAAGCAGTCCCGTAAGCTTCGGCATCAGGCGGCGCGTGGTCTCGACGCTCCAGCCGCCATTGGGATCGATGCGGAGGGGATAGCCGGGAAATGCATCGCGCAGAGCGCGCAAAGTCTCGATCTCGAATTCCGGATCGAACACACCCGCCTTCAGCTTGATCGAGCCGAATCCATACTCGTCGATCATGCGCTTCGCCTGAGCGACCATCTGCTGATGGGTGAGCCCCTCGCCCCATGAATCCTGCGGATATCCGGGATCATCCTTGTGGCGCGCGAATTTGTAGAAGAGATAGGCGCTGTAGGAGACGTTCTCCCTGACCGCGCCGCCAAGAATTTCATAGAGCGGCCGCTTCGTCGCCTGCCCCTGCAGATCAAGAAACGGAACCTCGAATGCCCCGAGCGCCGATGCGCGCGCCTTGTCGCCTTTCGCGGGAAAGGCGGCGGCGGCATCGCCGAGATCGGCGAAGCGCGCATAGACTGCGCGCGCCAACGCGTTCAGATCAAATGGGTCAAGGCCAACAAGTTTGGGTGCAATCGCATTGAGATCGGCAAGCGTCGCATCCTCGCCATAGCTTTCGCCGAGCCCTACGAGCCCGTTGTCCGTTTCGATCTCAATGATCGAACGCACCGCCCAAGGCTCGTGGCAACCTGCAACATTGAGCAGGGGTGGATCGCGAAAAGCGATTGGAGTGATGCGAACATCGGCGATGCGCATTATGAGCTCCTTCGCCTATCGATCCGACTGGGGAACGGGATCGCCGGCATATTCGAGGGCGCAAAAAAGCCCGCCTTGATAATAGCGCTCGACCGGATTGAACACGACCTTGGCTTCGCCGGCTGCGGCGGCTTCCGCAAACGCGTCGGCGCTGTCCTGGGGCGCGTAGCCGAGCGAATGCGCATGCGAATTGTCATACCAGGAGGTGGAATTGTTCGACACGCCATAGACGATGTCATTGTGGATAGCCGGATGCTCGAGGCCGATCCGGCAAAGCTGCGCGAGATCGCGACCGCTGATCCAGATCGCCATTAGCCGTTTGCTCGTCGGCTCTTCGCCGGCGTTGCCGATGCGGACATGCAGGCTCTTCACGCCATACTTGTCGGCGTAAAGCGCGCCCACGGCTTCACCCCAGCATTTCGTCAAGCCATATTGCGAATCCGGGCGGGGCAATGCCGTGTGGTCGATTGTCTCGCTGCGCGGATAAAATCCAACCGCGTGATTGGATGAGCCGAAGACGACGCGCTTGGCGCCCTTCTTTCGCGCGGCCTCATAAACATTCCAGAGGCCGATGATGTTCGTCGGCAGCAGCGTGTCGAAATCGGCCTCGAAGGGCACTCCGGCCATGTGAATGACGCCATCAATCGAGTCCATCGCGCGCTCAACGACGCTGAGATCGGAGATATCGCCGACGATTCCCTCTTCGTTTTCTCGGAGGTCCTGCGTCGGCAGCCTGTCGAAGCAACGAAGCAGCTCGTATCTGCCGGCAAGCTCACGCCGCAATTTCGTTCCGATGCGCCCGGCGGCGCCGGTCAGAAGCACTTTCATTTCCGACTCCAGAGATCAGCGAAGAAGCTTGTCACGATCTGCGCGGCTGACCGCGAAAACGGCGCCCGACAGCGGCGCATCCGCCAATTGCTGCGGCGACAATCCGAGCCGGCTGCTGACGATGAAAAGCATCCCGCTATCGCCGCCGCCGAATGTCAATCCAGTCGGGCGCGGCACCGGTAGCGCCAGAAGCTGCAGATCGCCGCCGCCGCGCGGAACGCGCGCGACCGCCCAGCCGTCCCACAAGGCGATCCAGAGATCGCCGGAAGAATCTACCGCCAGCGCCGTGGGCTTGCCGTGGATCGGATCGATGCGCACGAAGGCTTTGGCTTTCCCAAGACCGGTTCCGCTCAAAGAAATTTGCAGTATTTCGCCCGTATCGGCGCAGGCTGCGAGCAAGGCGTCGCGCGAAGGAGCGAGAACAACGTCTGTCGCACCTGATTCCAATTCAAGCGCAAGCGAAGCGCCGTTCGCGCCAAGACGATAGAGGCCGCACCGCGCATCGCCATTTGTCGCTGCGGCGACGGCGAGCCAAACGTGATCGTCCGCGACAGCGCAGGCGCCTCCGGCGTCCGCCAACAACGCGCCTTCCACGCGCGGCCAGAGCGGGCTCGCCTGGCCGTCGCTGATCAGCTTTGCGCCGGAAGCCGTCGCCGCGAACCAGCGATCGCGTCCGACAGGCGTCAGCGCGGTCACCGGCGCCTCAAACGCAATGATCTGCTTCGAGGTTCGCTCCGGCATGTCGGCGGCCATCATCGCGGGCGCGAGCGCGTCGATCCATGTCAGTCGCTCATGCGTCACGTCCCACGCCGGCGCCTTCGCGTGAAATGCGCGGCTGTTGCAGACGATGTTGATTGTCTCGCTCTCTCCGCCGCGGCGAACGCGATCGACTCGCCGACTCATTGTCTCACTCAATCGCGCAGCCGCGGCGGCCACCTCCGCGCCAATCTGATGCGCGCGTTCAAGAGTCATGCGGAACGATGGCCCCGAGACCGCGAACGCGCCAATCGCAGTCCCGTCGCGATCGACAGCGGCGGCGCCGACGCTGCGCATGCCGGTCTCGAACTCCTCGTCGTCGATCGCATAGCGTCGCAATCGGAAGAGATCGAGTTGCGCGCGAAGCTTGGCGATGTCAGGCGCCTGGACGCCGGATTTCTGATCGGCCTGAAGGCGGGCAAGCACATGTTCGCGGTCCGACGCAGGGAGCGTTGCGATCACGGCTCGTCCTGTCGCGGTCGCGATCAGGGGTTGGCGCGCGCCGAGCTGGGCGCGGGCGCGCGCCGTGTAATCGCTCTCCGCCTGCTGGATGGTGATCGTCTCGTCGCCAACGCGCACGGCGAAGGACGCTGTTTCGCCGGTCAATCGGTTAAGCCCGCGCACTTCCGAGAGCGCCAGCAAGGGAAGATCGCCAAGCGGCCAGACGCCTTGCGCATATTCGAGAATCTTGAAGCCGGGATAGTAGCCGCTCACGCCGGCGCCCGACCTCACCATGCCCTGCTGACCGAGCGCGTTCAAAATCCGATAAACCGTGCTGCGCGGCAGACCAAGCGCGCGAGCGAGCGATTGCGCCCGGTGCCGACCAGGCTCCTGGCCAATCAGGTCAAGCAGACTCAAAGCCTTGGCGACGAGGCCGGCGCCTTGCGGCAACGTTCCCTCCTCACCCTGTTCCTGCCCTGCCTGCATCGGGTCTTCGCGCCCAGTCATACCTTCTACTTTAGGCGAACGATTTTAGCAGGCAACTATAATTCTCATACACTGAGAAATTATATGGCCTAACACATCGTTCCTAGTCATGTGTCGCAATTTCTGAGAATCGTGATTGACTTGGCCGACCCTCCCTCCTAGCGTCCCGGCGGGAAGAAACGCCGGCCCGAAACAACGGGTCTCTTGAGGGATCATCTGTGACCGTCCTTGCGGCGCAGGCTGCGCGTCATTCAGCATCTCCAGAGCCGCTCCAGAAGGACGGGCTGCCGCTGCTCGCCGCCGGGAATCTCCGGGCGGTCGTGGCTGCTGACTCCGGCGGACGGATCGCGGAATTCTGGCGGGAGTCGCGCGACGGAAGGCGAGACGTCATCGTCCCGATGCCTCCAGGCCATTTTGACGCGGACGCATGGCCGAAGGCCGGCATTTATCCGCTCATCCCCTGGTCGAATCGAATCCGCAACGCCCGCTTTTCCTTTGGCGATCGTGAAGCGACGCTCCGGCCGCACCCCGCCTGCGCTCCCCATGCGCTTCATGGTTTCGGCCATGCGCATCGCTGGCAGATCACGCAGCGCTCCGCGATCAGTCTGACGATGGGTCTGCGGCATGATCCGAGCGAAAATAAAGAGGCCGGCTGGCCGTGGGCGTTCGAAGCCCGTCAGACCGTGACGCTCGATCTCGTCGGCCTCGCCATCGAAATCGACATTCGAAATATGTCCGCCGAGCCGATGCCCGTTGGCTTCGGCTCTCATCCCTTTTTTGTCGCGCGCGCCGGCGACGTCGTGGAATTTTCGGCTGAGGCCGAATGGGCGGTCGATGAGACGGGATGTGCGACAACACGGCGCGAACTTGGCGCCGCACGCCAGCGCATCGTCGCAGGCTCAAGCGAAACGCGCCATTTCAGCGCCTGGTCCGGCATCGCGACGCTGCGCCGACAGAGCGGCGAGCGGGTGATCGTGCAGGCCTCTTCGCCGCTCAACCATCTTGTCGCGCATGCGCCCTCGGGCGCAGACTATGTCTGCGTTGAGCCTGTCAGCCATGTCGTTGACGCCTTCAATCTCGACGCGGCAGGCGCGCCTGACACTGGCGCTTTCGCGCTGGCGCCTGGCGAAAGCCGCGCCGCTGTCGTGCGCATCTCGCTGGAGTGAAGAAGTCAGTTTCACAAGCATCAGTTTCACAAGCAAGCCGGCCCGGACAGAGATCCGGAACGACCGCAGCAATGAATGGGAGGGTCACATGAGCGACAGGACGAAGGGCGGAAAAGGCCAGAGCCGCCGCACCATCTTGAAGGGCGCCGCAGGCGTGGCGGCTTACGCCGCCTACGCGCGGCCCGCCTTCGCGCAGGCGGCGAAGGAAGCGCCCGATCTCGCGAAACTTGCAGCTGACGGCAAGCTGCCGAAGCTGGCGGACCGCGTCAGCGCAAGCCCACTGGTCATCAAGGTCGACAAGATCGGCCGTTATGGCGGCCAGATTCGTCGCGGCCTGCGCGGCTCGGCTGATCATAACGGCATCCTGCGCATGGTCGGCAACCAGGGCCTGGTGCGCTGGAATCTCGCCTTCACGGAAGTGCTGCCGAACGTCGCCGAGAAGTGGGAGGTCAATGCGGATTCGACCGAATTCACCTTCCATCTGCGCAAGGGCATGAAATGGTCGGACGGCAAGCCGTTCACGGCGGACGACGTCGTCTTCTGCGTCGAGGACTGCGCCAAGAACACCGATCTCTACAAGTCTGCGCCCTCGCCGCTCGTGATCGGCGGCAAGGTCGGCGCGGCGACCAAGGTCGACGAGACCACGGTGAAATTCACCTTCGCCAGCCCCTATGCGCTGTTCCTCGAACAAATGGCGACGCCGCTCGGCCAGCATCCGACCTTGTTCCCGAAGCATTACGCCAGCCAGTTCCATCCGAAATACAACGACAAGGTCGCCGATCTCGTAAAGGCCGCGAACATGTCGGACTGGCCGACGCTGTTCCGCGCCAAGCTCGGCGATATCGAAATTCCGTCGCGCTGGAGCAATCCGGAGAAGCCCACCATCGATCCGTGGGTGATCAAGGAGCCTTACACCGGCGGCGCGACGCGCGTCACAATGGAGCGCAATCCCTATTTCTGGCAGGTGGACCAGGAAGGCAATCAGCTTCCCTATGTCGACAGGCTGGCGTTCAATATCTCGCAGGACGTCGAGTCGCTGATGCTCGATGCGATCTCCGGCCGCCTCGACATTCAGGAGCGCCATCTCGACACCCTGCAGAATAAGCCGACTCTCTCGCAGAACATGCAGAAGGGCGGCTACCGCCTGATCGAACTGGTCAACTCATCTGCGCAGCAGATGCAGATCTATCTGAATATGACTCACAAGGACCCGAAGCTGCGCGAGATTCTCGGCAACAAGGAGTTCCGTCAGGCGCTGTCACTTGGCATCGACCGCAAGGAAATCATCGACATCGTCTATCTCGGCCAATCCGAGCCCTATCAGACCGGACCGCGGCCCGGCCATCCCTGGTATCATGAGAAGCTGGCGCGCCAGTTCACAGAGCATGATTCCAAGAAGGCGGCCGCGATGCTCGACAAAATCGGGCTCGACAAGAAGGACGCGCAAGGGTTCCGTCTGCGTCCGGACGGGCAGAAGCTGTTCTTCGCGATCGACGTCATCCCGACGCTCTATCCCGATCACGTGGACACGCTGGAACTGGTGAAGCGTCACTGGGCGGAGATCGGCGTCGACATCAAGGTCAACACGATCGAGCGCGCGCTGTACTACACGCGCGGCGACAACAACGACCATGACGCCGCCGTGTGGCCGGGACCGGGCGGGCTCGATCCGATGCTCGACCCGCGCGACTTCTTCGCGCAGCATCCGCAGGGCTCGCGCTACGCCGTGCCGTGGACGCTGTGGTACGTCTCGAACGGCAAGGACGGACAGGAGCCGCCGGAAAGCCAGAAGCAGCGCATGAAGCTGTTCGACGAGGCGCGCGCCACCGCGGACATGGACAAGCGCGGCAAGGCGATGAAGGCGCTGTTCGATCTGACCGCGGATGCGTTCGAGACCATCGGCGTCTGCCTCGGCGTCAACGCCTTCGGCATCTGCAAGAACAACCTGCAGAACGTGCCGACGAAATATCCTAACGCCTGGTCATGGCCGAATCCGGGCCCGGCTCTGCCGCAGCAGTTCTTCTTCTCAACCTAAGGCCTTGCGCCGGCCGCTTTGGCGGCCGGCGCTCACCTCCCGCTCACATCGATGCTGCGCTTCATCATTGTTCGCCTCCTCTGGATGATTCCATCGCTGGTGGTGATCAGCTTTCTGTCGTTCGTGCTGATCCAGTTGCCGCCCGGCGACTACGTTACAACTTATATCGCGACGCTCGCCGCTTCTAACGAAGTTGTCGACCAGAACACCGCCGCAGAGTTGCGGCAGCGCTTCGGGCTCGATCAGCCGATGATCGTGCAATACTGGAAATGGATTTCCGGCATCGTGCTGCGCGGCGATTTCGGCCTGAGCTTCGAATGGCAACAGCCCGTCTCCGGACTGATCTGGGAGCGCATGGCGCTGACGCTGGTGCTCACTTTTTCGACATTGCTGGCGACCTGGGGCATCGCGCTGCCCATCGGCGTCTTCTCTGCTGTGAAGAAATATTCGATCGCCGATTATATCGTCACGACGATCAGCTTTCTCGGCCTTGCCATTCCGAGCTTCCTGCTTGCGCTGGTGCTCATGTATTTCGCCGCGGTTGAGCTCGGCCAGGAAGTTGGCGGCCTGTTCTCGGAACAGTATCTCAACGCGCCCTGGAGCCTGGGCAAGGTCGTCGATCTTCTGCACCATCTCTGGATTCCCGTGATCATCCTCGCCGTTTCGGGCACCGCGAGCCTGATCCGCGTCATGCGCGCCAACATGATGGATGAGTTGAACAAGCCCTACGTCACCACGGCGCGCGCCAAAGGGCTGTCGGAATTCCATCTGCTGATGAAATATCCGGTCAGAATCGCGCTCAATCCCTTCATCTCCACCATCGCCTGGCTGCTGCCGAACCTCGTGTCCGGCTCGATCATCGTCGCCATTGTCATGAGCCTGCCGACGGCCGGTCCGTTGCTGCTGCAGTCGCTGATGGCGCAGGACATGTATCTCGCCGGCGCCTTCGTGCTGCTCATCTGCGCTCTCACGCTTGTCGGCTCGTTGATCAGCGACATCCTGCTGGCGCTCGCCGATCCGCGCATCCGGCTGGAATAGAAATGACCGACACTGCGCTTCAGGCGGTAGATCCCAAGCGACTTGCCGTCGCTTCACAATGGCAGCTCATGTGGTGGGCGTTCCGCCGCCACCATGCAGCCATGATCGGCCTGTGGATCACGGTGATATTCTACATCGTCGCGATCATCCCCGGCTTCTTCGCGATCAATGATCCGTCGCGCCAGAACGCGCGCGCGGTCTATCATCCGCCGCAGGCTATCCATTTCATCGACACGCAACCTGACGGAAGCTGGTCGTTTCGCCCTTACGTGCATCCGACCGTGCTGAGGCGCGACCCGCAGACGCTCGCCGCCGTCTTCTCGGAGGACACCACGCGTAAAAATCATCTGACCTTGTTCGGCGCCGGCTATGAATATTCCGTGCTCGGGCTCTTCAAATCGACGCTTCACCTGGTCGCGCTGGAGAATCCGAGAGAGACGGTGTTCTTCCTCGGCGCTGATCGACTTGGACGTTGCGTCTGGAGCCGCATGATTGAAGGCGCGCAGATTTCGCTGTCGGTCGGCCTTGTCGGCGTAATCCTGTCGCTGACGCTCGGCGTCCTTCTTGGCGGAATCTCCGGATATTTCGGCGGGCGCATCGATTTCGTCATCCAGCGCGTCATCGAATTCGTGCTGTCGCTGCCGAGCATTCCGATCTGGCTCGCCCTTTCCGCAGCGCTGCCTCAGAACTGGCCAGCCATTCTCAATTATTTTATGATCACAGTCATCCTCTCGCTCACGGGATGGGCGCAGCTCGCGCGCGTCGTCCGCGGCCGGTTCTTGAGCCTGCGAACTGAAGAGTTCGTCACTGCGGCGCGACTGGACGGCGCGTCCGAGGGACGCATCATCTTCCGGCATATGCTGCCGAGCTTCATGAGCCACATCATCGCGTCGATCACACTGGCGATTCCCGCCATGATCCTGGCTGAGACGTCTCTGTCGTTCCTTGGCCTTGGCCTCCAGCCGCCGACGATCTCATGGGGCGTTCTGTTGCGCGAGGCGCAGAATATCCGCTCCATCGCCACGGCGCCGTGGCTGTTCGCGCCTGGCGCTGCAGTAGTGATCGCGGTGATCGCTCTCAACTTCCTGGGCGACGGTCTGCGCGATGCCGCCGACCCCTACAACAAGTGAACGGGATCATGGGCGAAGCTACAGGCGGCGAAGAACGCCCCATCGTTCTCGAAGTCCGCGATCTCGTCACCCATTTTCCCGTTCGCAACGGCGTCGTGAAAGCGGTCGACGGCGTCTCTTTCACGCTGCGGCAGGGAGAAACGCTTTGCATCGTCGGCGAAAGCGGCTCAGGCAAGAGCGTCACCGCTCGCTCGATCCTGCAAATCGTCGACATGCCTGGACGTATCGTATCTGGCTCGGTCATTCTTCATCGAGGTGGAACCTCCGTCGATCTCGCCAGGCTCAATCCACGCGGAAAGGAAATCCGGGCGGTGCGCGGCGCGGCGATCGCGATGATCTTCCAGGAGCCGATGTCGTCGCTTTCTCCCGTTCACACGGTTGGCGACCAGATCGGCGAGGTGCTGCGCCTGCATCTCAAGATGACGAAATCGCAGGCGCGGGCCCGCTGTATCGAACTTCTCAAGCAGGTCGAGATTCCCAATCCGGACCGCGCGATCGATCGCTACACCTTTGAGTTCTCCGGCGGCATGCGCCAGCGCGTGATGATCGCCATGGCGCTCGCCTGCAATCCGATCCTGCTCATCGCAGATGAGCCGACAACGGCGCTCGACGTGACGACGCAGGCCGAAATTCTCGACCTTATCCGCAGGCTTCAGAAAGAACATGGCATGGCCGTCATGTTCATTACGCACGATATGGGCGTAGTCGCCGAGATCGCCGACAAAGTCCTTGTCATGCATTACGGCAAGGTGAAGGAGTCAGGTCCGCTCGACCAGATTTTCCACGCGCCGCAAGACGAATACACCAAGATGCTCATCGGCTCGGTGCTCAAGCTCGAGCAGAAGGCCGAGATCAGATTGAAGCGCGCGCCAATCCCGAGCGACGCCGCGCCTGTCGTCAGCGTGCGCGGCCTCCAGATGCATTTCGGACCGCAAGGCTCAGGCGTGAAAGCGGTCGATGGCGTATCGCTCGATCTGTTTCCTGGGGAGACTCTGGGGATCGTCGGCGAGTCCGGCTCAGGCAAGACCACCATGGGCCGCTGCATTCTGCGCGTGAACGATCCAACCGGCGGCGCGATCCAGTATCGGCGCGCCGACGGCTCGCTCGTCGATATTGTCGGGGCCGACAAGGCGACGCTGCGATCCTGCCGGCGTGAAATCCGGATGATCTTCCAGGATCCGATCGGCTCACTCAACCCGCGCATGACCGTGGCGCAAGTCATTGGCGAACCCTTGCTCGTCAACGAAATCGCCAGCGGCAAGGAACTTGACGATCGCGTGGCCGATCTCATGCAACAGGTCGGCCTCGAACCGGCCTGGCGCGAACGCTATCCCCACGCATTCTCCGGCGGCCAGCGCCAGCGCATCGGCATCGCCCGCGCCATTGCGCTCAATCCGCGCGTCATCGTCGCCGATGAGGCGACATCGGCGCTCGATGTGTCGCTGCGCGCGCAGATGCTCGATCTCATGATGTCGCTGCAGGACAAGCTCGGCCTGTCCTATATCTTCATCAGCCACGACATCAGCGTGATCCGTTACATGTGCGATCGCGTCGCTGTTATGTATCGCGGCAAGCTGGTCGAGATTGGAACGGCCGACAAGGTCTGCAACGATCCCGATCATCCCTACACGAAGTCGCTTCTGTCCGCGATTCCTCGCCCTGATCCGAGGCATCGCCGCATGCATGAGCGCTTCCGCTATGCAGGTGAGACGCAATGAAGATCGTCGACATCAAGACTTTCCTCATGCAGGCTGGCGCGCCCAGCCTCAAAAGCTGGGCGTCTGACGGGTCATTTGGCGTTCAGCAATTCTCGAAGAATTTGACGGGCAGCCGCAACTGGTTGTTCGTGAAGGTCGTCACCGATGAAGGCATCGTCGGCATTGGCGAATGCTCGGGATGGCCGCGCGTCATCCGCTCAGCGGTCGAAGACTTGAGAGGTCTCTTGATCGGCGAAGACCCGATGCATATCGAGCGCCTGTGGCAGAAGATGCAGATCGCCACGATGGGGCACGGAATGACCGGCGTCGTGGGCGCCGGCGCCATGACCGGCATCGACATGGCGCTCTGGGACATCAAGGGCAAGGCGCTGAACACGCCGGTCTGGAACCTGCTTGGCGGCAAGGTGCGGGATCGCATCCGCCTCTACGGCCATGCGAACACGCCGGAGACTGCGATTTCATTGAAAGAGCGCGGCTTCACGGCGCTGAAGTGTGGCGGCGTCTCCGATCCCGTTTCCAAGGTCGCGGCGCTGCGCGAAGCCGTTGGCGCGGAGATGGATATCGCCATCGATCTGCACGGCCCGCCATGGCTCACGCCCGCCGACGCGGCTGAAGTGTGCCGCGCGCTGGAGCCGTTCGACATGATGTGGGTGGAAGATCCGATCGCGCCGGACAATCTCGCGGGCTATCGGCGTATTCGCGAACGCTCTTCCGTGCCGCTTGCCGCTGGCGAGCGTATGGCGACCATCTTCGGCGAGCGCGAACTGATTGAAGACGAACTGATCGATGTGGTTCAGCCTGATACGGGGCGCGCCGGCGGCATCACGCAGATGAAGAAGATCGCCGCGATGGCCGAAGCGCATCACATCATGCTGGCGCCGCACTCGGGCTCACTGGGACCGGTGGCGGAATACGCCGCGCTCCACATTCTTGCGAGCGTTCCCAACGGTCTCATCCTCGAACGCATCGAGGACGATTGGGATGGGCGCGCCAAAACAGTGATTCCGCATCCCAAATCCAAGAACGGCTACATCGACGTTCCCGATGCTCCTGGCCTTGGCGTCGACATCGACGAGGATTTCATCGCGCAATGGCCGAGCGAGATGAACGTCTCCATCCCGGTCACGGAAGGCTCCGGCTCTTATGCCGAAGGCACGTTCAAGGAACATGTTTACGTCCAGACGCGCTGGCGCCGGGGCGCTTACTTCAAGAAGCGCTGACGGGCCGCGGAGAAACACGAGGATCGCCCATGAAGATTGAGAGGCTGCGCGCTTTCATGTCGCGAGACAAGGATCGGCCGCGCGTTCTTGTCGCGATCGACACCGACGATGGACTGACCGGCTGGGGCGAGTGCTACAATCACGGCCCCGACAAGGCGCTTATCCCGCTGCTCGACTATCTCTTCGGCTTCATCAAGGGGCATGATCCCCGGCGGATCGAATATCTCATCCATTACCTTATGCAGCAAACGCGCTTTCCTCCGGGCGCGCTCGGGCTCGCGGCGATCTCAGCGATCGATCACTGCCTCTGGGACATTTCAGCGAAGGCCGTGAATCTTCCGGTCTATATGCTGCTTGGCGGCCATGCGCGCGATCGCATCCGCGTCTATGCCGGCGTCTACACCGCGCCCGATCCGCTGGCGGCGAAAGACGAACTCGACAAGTTGAACGAAGACTGGGGCCTGACGGCTTTCAAGCTGTCGCCCTATCGCATCGACATGCATCGTCATCGCTGGGGCGAGGTGGTGCGCACGAGCGCGGAATATTTCCGGCAACTGCGCGAAACGGTGCGCAGCGACTACGATATCGCGTTCGACGCGCATGCGAAAATCTTCGAGCCCGCGCAGGCGATGCAACTCGGCAATGCGCTGGCGCCCTATGATCCGCTGTTCTTCGAAGAGCCGATCAGGCCCGAGAATTTCGAGGCCTGGGGCGAACTGAAGCGCGGGCTCAACTGTACGCTCGCGACCGGCGAGTCGCTTTATTCTCGATTTGAATTTCTTCGCCTGCTGCAGGCGCGCGGCTGCGACATCGTGCAGCCCGACATCTGCGTCGTCGGCGGCGTGCTCGAAATGCAGAAGATCGCGGCGCTGGCGGAAGCGCATTTCGTGACGATCGCGCCGCATAACCCGATGGGGCCGCTTGCGACCGCCATCAATGTGCATTTCTCGGCCGCGCAGACCAACTTCAAGATTCTCGAATATCGTCTGCCGCGCGGACCCGGATACGTCTTCGGCGGCACGGGAAAGGAGACCGCCAAACCGTCAGACGGCGCGTGGTATGTGAAGGACCCCTACCTGCCGAAGGATGGTTATCTCGAACTGCGCCCCGACCGTCCGGGCTGGGGTGTCGAAATCAACGAAGAAATCCTTGGCAAGGAGGATTACGTCCATTGGGAGCGAAAGGTGCCGGTGAAGCCTGACGGATCGACTGGCTACTGCTGAGGCGTGATCGCCGCCTGCGTGCTGGATTTCAGCATGGCGGGCGGCGCGGAATTCTGTGCGCTGCGCGGCACGCGGCGATGGATCCGCTCAAGGCTTTCGTCGCGAAAGCCTAACGCTTCGAGATGCTCGACAGTCTCGTGGAGATATTCAGCGCAACTCCCGAGAGGGCCGCGCGCCGTCGCGATGTGGTGGACGATCTGATCGAGCGGCAGCGCGCCGGCGAAACGCGAATGGCGCCGGTTCGCGACGAATGTCACCGCCTTCACCGCGCCGTCGTCGGTGTGCGCGTCGAGCCAGCGCGCCTCATAGGAGCCGCTGAGCATCTCGCGACGCCATAGAATCAGAAGCTCGTGTTCGGCTTCATCAGCGTCGAGGCGAAAGGCGAGCCCGCGGCAGCAGCCGCCGCGATCAAGCGCCAGCATCAGGCCGGGATGGTCGGGCGCGCCCGCGACCGCCCTTCATCCACAGGCAAAAACGCCTATGCCACCCGCGCACAACCGCGACCTTCTGTTCTGCAAAGTGGAACGCCGGATTCCACATCAGCGAGCCATAGCCGAAGACCCAGATGTCGCCTTTCGGCCGCCCGGCGAGCGCCCGACGCAGGCAGTGCTCGATCTCTTCGTCGCTGCGGATCTGGTGGCCGGGCGGAGCGTTGGCGCGAAGCTCGGCGAGATGGGAGCCGTCGCTCAGCCTTTCACGCGTGATGCGATGCCGGCGATCCTGAGATGGCGACGTCGCGTCGCCCGACTGAGTCATCTTCGCCTTCTTCTCGGCCCCGCCATATCGCCCTGACTGTATCCGGCAGCCGGTCGCGCGGGAGCGTCACTCAACCCGTCGATCGACGATAGACCCAACCCGGCGCGAAGGAGAAGAATATTTTACAGCGGCACGGCCGCCTGCGGCGTTTCGCCCTATCGCGCGAGCGCCAGCGCCGCGACGTAGAGGCCGATCGCAAAAATCGTGTGCGAGACCACGTTCAGGATGCGGATCTGCATCGCATTAGGGCGCTTCGAGGCCGCCCAGCCCGCGCCCATGCCGGGTTGGAGCAGAAACCAGCCGAAGCCGACGGTCACCCATCCGACCGCAAGAGCCAGCGGAAAGGTCGGCGAAGCCGCCCACCCTGCGCCGCCGATCAGCAGGGCAGCCGCCGCAAAAGCGACGCCGACGAGATAATGCGCGGCCCAACCGATGGCGAGTTCGTTCGCCCATGGGGGCGCCTTGCCGATATCATCGTGAAAGACCTTGCCTGTGGTCAGGTTCGCGAACCAGCGGCCGACAAGCCCCCAGTTCGGCGGAGGCAGGCCCGCGAACCGGGCAAGAGCCTGCGCCCAGAGATCGGTCAGGCCAGTCGCGACAATTCCCATGACGATGGAGCGGAGAATAAAGCTCGACACGGGACCTCCTCACATATGCGCCCGGAGCGCTTGTCTCTTGTGAATAGGCGTCGACGGCTATTCAAGGCGCATCCGTTGCTTGTCCACGCCTCCGACTGCAACGCGGGGCCTGCTCCGGGTTGCATTCCTCCGGCTTTGCTGCCTGTATCGCAGCGCAAAAGGAGTTTCGAAATGGCGACGAGCATGCCGGCCAGGGCGACAGGCGCAACGGGCCGCTATGACATCGAAGGCTTCATCAAGGATATCGGCGATACGCCCGTCATCACCGACCCGATGACCATTCGTCGCCGCTCGCGCGACTTCTTCTGGTATAGCCCTATCCTCAACGCCGAACTGCATGGCAAGACGGCCGACATCGTCGCAGCGCCCCGCGATGAAGCCGACATCATCAGGATCGCGGCCTCCTGCGCCAGGCGGCGCATTCCGCTCTGTGTGCGCGCCGGCGGCACTGGCAATTATGGGCAGATGGTGCCGCTCGAAGGCGGCGTGCTTCTCGACATCAACGCGCTCAATCGCATCGAATGGCACAAGCCCGGCATTGTGCGGGCGCAGGCCGGCGCGCGCATGCATGAAATGGACGCGGAGCTGAGACCGGCCGGTTGGGAGCTGCGCATGCATCCCTCGACCAAGCGCATGGCGACGATCGGCGGCTTCGTGTCCGGCGGCTCCGGCGGCATTGGCTCGGTGACCTATGGCGGCCTGCGCGAGCCCGGCAACATCATCGCGGCGCGCGTGGTGACGCTCGAAGACGAGCCGCGCGTGCTCGAACTGCGTCGCGACGAAGTGCTCAAGATCAATCGCACCTATGGCACGACGGGCATCGTCACCGCGGTCGAGATGCCGCTGGCGCCGGCATGGCCATGGATCGACGTGGTCGTGGCGTTCGACGATTTCTCCGAGGCGATGCGGATCGGTCAGGCGATCGCGAACGCTGATGGCATCATCAAGAAGCTGATCACGCCGATGGCGTGGCCCATTCCGCAGCATTTCGGGCCAATGACCGCGTATTGCCCTGAAGGCAAGGCGGTGATCTTCGCGATGATCGCGGAGCCTTCGATGGAAAGCTTCCGGATGGTGGTGAGAAACGCTGGCGAGGTCACCTACGAAAAGCCGAACGACGAGTCGCCGGAGGAGACGCCGCTCTACGAATATACCTGGAACCACACCACGCTGCAGTGGCTGAAGCAGGATCGCACGATCACCTACCTGCAATGCCTCTATCCCGCCGACAGGCTGCTCGAATCCGTCAAAGAGATGCAGGAGATGTTCCCGGACGAGGTTCTGCCGCACACCGAGTTCATGCGCTTCAACGGCCGCATCACCTGCAGCGCGCTGCCGATCGTTCGCTACACCACGGCGGAACGTCTGAACGAAATTATTGCACTGCATGAGAAGCATGGCGTGTTCATCGCCAATCCGCATGTCTATACGCTTGAGGATGGCACGCGGCACAAGAAAACCGACGCCGATCAGCTCGGATTCAAAGCCGAAGTCGATCCCTACGGCCTGCTCAATCCCGGCAAGATGAGGACCTACGTTCCCGTCAGGCAGTAACACGACCGGCGCATCGCGCGCCAGCGATCATTCAGAGAACAATTCCGGAGTCCGCGTGCGCAAGCATTACTGGTCCGACCTCACCACCGAAGAGTTCAAGGGGCTCGATCCCGAGAAGGTGATCGCGATCCTTCCGATCGGCGCCACTGAGCAGCATGGACCGCATCTCGCGGTTTCCGTCGACACCGACATCAACAACGGCATGATCGCGGAGACGCTGAAAATCCTGCCGGACGATCTCTCGATCCTGATCCTGCCGACGCAGGCAATCGGCAAATCAAACGAGCATATACGCTCGCCGGGAACGATCACCTTCTCAGCTGAAACGGCGCTGCGCGCCTGGGTCGAGATTGGCGAATGCGTTCATCGCGCCGGTCTGCGCAAGCTGATCATGGTCAATTCGCATGGCGGCAATGTCGATCTCATCAGCATCGTGTGTCGTGAGCTGCGCGTGCGCTGCCAGATGCTTGCAGTCGCCTGCAACTGGGGACGGCTTGGCAGCCCGGCCGGGCTCTACACCGATCTTGAATCAGCGGTCGGCATCCATGCGGGCGACAATGAGACCTCGATGATGCTGCATTTCCGGCCGGACCGCGTCCGCATGGAGAAGGCGAAGAATTTCGCGCCGAGCACCATTAAGATTTCGAAAGAGTTCGACCTTTTGCGGCCGACCGGCTTCAACGCGTTTGGCTGGATCGCGCAGGATATCCATCCCGATGGCGCAGCAGGCGACGCATCGGTCGCCACGGCGGAAAAAGGGCGCGTCACAGCCGAATATCGCGCGCAGCAATTCATCAAACTGCTGCGCGACGTGACATGTTTCTCGCTCAGCAGGCTGGCTTGATCGCCCGGCCGTCGGATCAGACCGGCGGGGGGTTGCGATCAGGAGAGGTGCGCCGCTGATGCCAGTAGGGATAGGCTGGCGGCCGCGCGCTGACCTCATCAAGCCTGCGCACCTGATCAGCCGTCAGTTTGAATTCCGCCGCCTTGAGATTGTCGCGCAGTTGATCCTCGTTTCGCGCGCCAATGATGACGCTCGCCACGGACGGGCGGTTGATCACCCAGTTCAGCGCCACTTGTGACACGCTGCGCCCGACTTCGGCAGCGATCGCCTCCAGCGCGTCGATCAAATCGTAGAATTGCTCGCGCGGCAGCTCAGGTCCGTGTGAGCCCTGTTGCGCGAACCGCGTTCCTTCGGGCGCGGGCTTGTTGCGGCCCATCTTGCCCGTAAGCGTGCCGCCCGAGAGCGGGCTCCACACCAGCGCCCCCACCTTCTGGTCCAAGGCCAGCGGCATCAGCTCCCACTCATAGTCGCGCGCCGCGAGCGAATAATAGATCTGATGCGCGACATGGCGGTTCCAGCCATAGCGATCGGCAACCGCAAGCGACTTCATGAGCTGCCAGCCGGAGAAGTTCGAGCAGCCGACATAACGGACCTTGCCTGATGTCACGAGATCGTCCAGCGCGCGCACCGTTTCCTCGATCGGCGTCAGCGCATCAAAACCATGCATCTGATAGAGGTCGATATAGTCCGTCCCCAATCTCTTCAGGCTCGCTTCGCAGGCGCGGATCAGCCGATGCCGCGACGAGCCGATATCGTTCGGGCCCGACCCGAGCCGGAATGTCGACTTCGTCGAGATGAGAAGCTGATCACGACGGCCGGCGATCGCCTTGCCGAGAATCTCTTCCGCCATGCCCGCGGAGTAGGAGTCAGCGCTATCGAAGAAGTTGCAGCCGGCCTCAAGGCAGACATCGACCAGCCGCGTCGCCTCCTTCACGTCTGATGCGCCCCAGGCGCGAAGGAACTCGCTCCCCCCGCCGAAGGTGGCCGTTCCAAAACTCAGCACCGGGACGCTGAAACCCGTCCCGCCGAGAAGCCGCTGCTCCATCACTTGCTCTCCATATCAGCCGTTTCGACAGGCCGTGCATTTCCGGCTCAGCGCCGTCAACTTCGCTTGCCACATCCAGATTTAGGATATTGAATACGGTTTGCCAGCCGTCCTTTCGCACGATCGAGGAAACAGGCCGGCGCGCCAGCGGGGGATTCATGGCGGCCATCGACAACGTGCTCAATCATATTGACGCTCATCTCGACCAGTCGCTCGAGCGATTGTTCTCGCTTCTGCGCATTCCCTCGGTGTCGACTGACTCGGCCTATGCAGCCGACGTGCGCCGCGCCGCGGAATTCGTGGCCGAAGATGTCAGCGGCATCGGGTTCGAGGCGAAAATTCACGATACGCCGGGCCATCCTGTCGTGGTCGGCCACGCCAAAGGCGGGAAGAAGCCGCATATCCTTTTCTACGGACATTATGACGTTCAGCCTGTCGACCCGCTGCATCTCTGGGAATTTCCGCCGTTCGAGCCAAAGCTCGTCGATCTTGAGCCCGGGCGAAAAGTGATCCGGGCGCGCGGCGCCTGCGACGACAAGGGCCAGATGATGACCTTCATCGAGGCCTGTCGCGCCTGGAAAGCGGCGACCGGCGAACTGCCCATCGACATCTCGCTGCTGCTTGAAGGCGAGGAGGAGAATGGTTCGGAAAGCCTGCCTGGCGTCATCAAGGCGAACCGCAAAGCGCTCAAGGCCGATCACGCCTTCATCTGCGACACCGGCCAATGGGATCGCGACACGCCGGCGATCACCATCACGCTTCGCGGCATGTTCCATGAAGAGATCATCGTTCGCACCGCCGATCGCGATCTCCATTCCGGCAGTTTCGGCGGCGCGGCGAACAACGCCATCCGCGTGCTCTCGCGCGTCGTCGCCGATCTGCATGATGAGGACGGGCGGATTGGCATCCCCGGCTTCTACAAGGGCGTGAAGGAATTGCCGAAGCCGATCTACAATGACTGGAAGAAGCTCAACCTTACGGCGAAGAAGCTGCTCGGCCCGATCGGTCTCTCCATTCCCGCCGGCGAGAAAGACCGCATGGTGATCGAACAGATCGCCTCGCGCCCGACTTGCGACGTGAACGGCGTCTGGGCTGGCTATCAGGGCGAAGGCGTGAAAACCGTCATTCCGAACGAGGCTCACGCCAAGGTCTCTTTCCGCCTTGCCGCGGGACAAGACCCTGAGAATATCCAGAAGCTGTTCCGCAAATTCGTGACGAAGCGCATTCCGAAAGATTGCTCCGTGGAATTCGTCAATACGAAATGGACGACGCCGGCGAATGTGCCATGGGATTCCGATCTCGTCGTCAAGGCGCGCGATGCGCTCACGACGGAATGGAACAGGAAGGCCGTGCTCATGGGACAGGGCGGATCGATTCCGATCGTGAAGGATTTCAAGGAAACGCTTGGGCTCGAGCCCCTGCTGATCGGATTCGCTCTCAAAGACGACCGCGTCCACGCGCCGAACGAGAAATACGATCTCTCGTCATTCCATAAAGGCATCCGAAGCTGGGCGCGCATTCTCGGCGCCATGGCGAAATAAGAAGGGGAGGACAAGCATGATCCGCAAGCTGAAACTGGTCGGCGCCCTCCTCGTGGGCGCTATTTATGCGGCAATCCCGGGATACGCCGCCGATCTGAAACTGGCGGTGTCGTCGCCGATTTCATCGGTCGATCCGCACTATCAAAATCTCGTGCCGAATAATGCCGTCGCCGCGCATATCTTCGACACGCTCGTGATCATGACCGCGGACGCGCAGATCGTTCCAGGCCTCGCGGAATCGCTGAAACCCATCAATGACACCACTTGGGAAGTGAAGCTTCGCAAGGGCGTGAAATTTCATGACGGAAGCGAGTTCACGGCCGAAGACGTTGTGTTCTCGATCGACCGGCCTGTCACCGTCGTGAAAAGCCCGGCGCCGTTCACGATCTATACGCGCGCGATCACCGCCAAGACGATCGTTGATCCCTATACGCTGCAATTCAAGACGGCGACGCCTTATCCCCTGCTGCCGAACGATCTCGCTCAGGTGCCAATCGTTTCCAAAAAAGCGGCGCAGAACGCGCAGAGCGAAGACTTTAACTCAGGCAAGGCGGCAATCGGAACCGGCCCCTACAAGTTCGCGTCCTATAGCCAGGACGATCGCATCGAACTCACCGCTAATTCCGGGTATTGGGGCGGAAAGCCAGCCTGGGACAGGGTGTCTTATCGCTTCGTTCCCAACAATGGAGCGCGCGTCGCTGCGCTTCTGGCGGGCGACGTCGATGTGATCGATCAAGTGCCGACGCAGGATCTCGAGCGCATCCGCAAGGACCCCAAGCTGACTTTCGCGGAGAAGCCGTCGCTGCGCGTGATCTATTTCTATATCGACTCCGGCCGCGACAATCCGCCCTTCATGACAACCAAAGACGGATCGCCGCTCGGCAAGAATCCGTTCAAGGACGCGCGCGTGCGCAAGGCTTTCTCGATGGCGATCAATCGCGACGCGATCCGCGATCGGATCATGGACGGGCTGTCGGCGCCTTCGAGCCAGTTCGTGCCGCCGCCGCTGCGCAACAATGAGCCGGGATTTGAAACGACGCCGTTCGATCCCGATGGCGCGAAAAAACTGCTCGCCGAAGCCGGCTATCCCGACGGCTTTTCGCTGACGATCCATGCCCCGAACAACCGCTTCGTGAATGACGACAAGATCGCGCAAGCGGTTGGACAATACCTCTCGCGTATCGGCATCAAAACATCGGTCGACGCGATGCCGATGGCCGTCTATGCGACGCGCGGCGCAAAGGCGGAGTTTTCGTTCGGTCTGATCGGCTGGGGCGCCCAGGGCGGCGAGGTATCCTCCACCTTGCGCGCCATCATCGCCTGCGCCGACAAGGACAAGGGATTCGGCCAATTCAACTGGAGTAATTACTGCAACCCAAAGGTCGACGAATTGCTGGTGAAGGCGTTGGCGACCATGGATGACGCGCAGCGGCTGAAGACCCTGAATGAAGCATCGAAGATGGCCGCCAATGACGGCGCAATCATTCCGGTCCATTTTCAGTCGACGACATGGGCGGCGCGTAAAGGACTCACGGTTGAAGGGCGCGCGGACGAACGCACGCTCGCCATGAGCTTCAAGCCGACGACCAACTGACTACAAGAGGCGGCGCGAGTTTGCCTGCGCCGCCTATTTCGTAGCGAAGGAAGCAAGGATTCGCGCCCAGCTCCGAACGCCTTTCCGGAAGCTCGAAAGATCATACTTCTCGTTCGGCGCGTGGATGCGATTGTCGAAGCGGGCAAAACCGACAAGCAACGAATCCATCCCAAGGAAGCGCTTGAAGTCGCCGACAATCGGGATCGATCCGCCCGTGCCCGCGAGCGCAGCTTCCCTGCCCCATTCCTCGGTTAGCGCATCCAAAGCTTTGCGCAGCAGCGGACTTTCAAGAGGCAAACTTAGAGCTGGGCTCGCGCCGTTGGCTGTGAACTCCACAGAACAATCTTTTGGCATGCGCGACCGGACATAGGCGCGGAAGCTCTCGCGCACCGCGAGCGCATCCTGTCCGCCGACAAGCCGGAATGAGACCTTCGCGGTCGCCTTCGCCGGAATAACGGCCTTGAAGCCAACGCCGGAATAACCGCCATAGACGCCATTGATCTCGCAGGTCGGCCGCACCCAGATCTGCTCGAGAACGCTGCGCCCTTTCTCGCCGGCGGGAACACTGAGCCCGACATTGGCGAGGAAGCCTTCGCCATCGAAGCCGAGACGATCCCACTGCGCTTTCACCGCAGGATCAAGTTCACGAACGCCATCGTAAAAGCCCGGCAAGGTCACACGGCCGTCGCTGCCGTGCAGGCCCGCGAGGATGTCGACAAGCAGATGAAGCGCGTTGCGCGCCGCGCTCCCGAACATTCCGGAATGAAGGTCGCGATCGGCGCAGGTCACCGTCACTTCATCGGCGACGAAGCCGCGCAGCATCGTCGTGATCGCAGGCGTCTGATCATCCCACATATCCGTGTCGCAAACGAGCGCGACATCGGTCGATAGTTCTTCACGGTACGCCTTAAGAAATGGCTCCAGGCTTGGGCTTCCCGACTCTTCCTCGCCTTCGAACAGCATGGAGACGCGCACCGGCAACTTGCCGGTCACAGCCTTCCAGGCGCGGCAGGCTTCGACGAATGTCAGCAGAGCGCCCTTGTCGTCCGACGCGCCGCGGCCGGTGATCCAGGCGTCGCCGTTAGGCTGGGGCACAAGCGCAGGCTCGAAGGGCGGCGAGGCCCAGAGCTCCAGCGGATCAACCGGCTGCACATCATAGTGGCCGTAGAACAACACATGCGGATCTTCGCCGGTTTGATCGTGCGCGACCACCATGGGGTGGCCCGTAGTCGGCCGCGATTGCGCGGCAAGCCCGATCTTATTTAGTTCGGCGGCGAGCCACTCCGACGCGCGTTTGCAATCGGCGGCATAGGCCGGATCGGTTGAGATGCTGGGAATTCTGACGAACTCGAACAGCCGCGCGAGGCTGGCGTCCATCTCGGCGTCGATATGGGCGAGAACCTCTGGAAGACGATCGGCCATGTGGTGAATCCAGTTCTGTCGAGCGACGAAATTACGTGCACCGCCGGCCTAGGCGGGTTGCGCGGCAAGGATGCAACAGTTCGCGGGATCAATCGCAAGCGTGACGTCTTGATCCGTAACGTTGAGCATCGGGCCATGCGCAAGAAGCGCCCCGGCGGGCGTTTCGCACCGATATTGATAGGTCCGGCCGAGATAGGTGCGCAAGCCAAGTTTCGCGGGAACGCCGTCGCTTCCGGGGGCGATGGTGACAACGAGTCCTTCCGCGCGCGCCGCAAGCGTGAAGCGATCAGGAATTGCGCCGAAAGCGGATTGATCAAGTTTGATCTGAAACCCGCGGACGCCCTCTGCCACAATGACTTCGCCTGCGCGCTCGACCACGCTCAACGCAATGAGATTCTCGAAGCCGACAAACTTCGCGACGAAAGGCGTCGCGGGCTTTCGATAAAGCTTCTCCGGCGTATTGAATTCGACGATTTTTCCCGCATCCATGATCGCGACGCGATCAGAGATGGAGAAAGCCTCTTCCTGATCGTGGGTCACGTAGAGCGCCGACGCGCCATTCGCACGCTGAAGCTCCCTGATCTCGCCGCGCATCTCGACGCGCAGCTTCGCATCGAGATTCGACAACGGCTCATCGAACATCAAGAGACCGGGCTCGATCACAAGCGCCCTCGCAAGAGCGACTCGCTGCTTCTGGCCGCCAGAAAGCGCAGCGGGAAGGCGCTGGGCAAATGCTCCAAGCCCGACACGATCGAGCATGGCGCCAACACGCCGACGCTGTTCCGTCCCTTCGATCTTCCTTTGCTTCAATCCGAACGCGACATTGTCGAACACTGTCAGATGTGGAAACAGTGCATAATTCTGAAAGACAAGACCGATATCCCGCTTGTGCGCAGGGAGGCGCGACAGGTCGCGGTCGCCCAAGCGAACCTCCCCCGATGTTGGGGTGAGGAAACCCGCGACGATCCGAAGCGTTGTGGTTTTGCCGCAGCCGGATGCGCCCAGAAGCGAAACAAGCTCGCCGGCTTCGACGCGGAGCGACAGATCGTCAAGAATGCGTGTCGCGCCGTAATGGGCGCTGACATGCGAAAGAGTGAGGCTTTCAGTCACGATTCACTTCGTAAATGTTGTGAGTCCGAGCGTGCGTTCGACGACCGCCATCACGCCAACGGTGAGAACCATCAACAATACGGACACCGCCGCGACTGTCGGGTCGAAATATTGCTCGACATAGGAGAGGACCTGAATGGGGAGGGTATTAACGCCCGGCCCCGTCAAAAACACCGATATCGAGACATCGTTGAGCGACGTGATGAATGACAAAACGAATGCGGCCAGAACGGCTGAACGGACATTTGGCAGAACGACGGTGAAGAAGGTCTTGAGCGGCGGCGAGCCGAGGCTGATCGCCGCCTCCTCGATGCTGAAGTCAAAGGCTGCGAAGTTCGCCGAGATGACGCGCACGCAGTAGGGCAGCACGAGCAGGGCATGGCCGAGCGTTAGCGCCGCAAGAATTGGCAGGCTCCAATCGACGGCGAGAAGCTTCAGCAGCGCGAAGCCCGTCACGATCTCAGGCACCAGAATGGGCAGCACGAACATATTGCCCATGCCGCGCGGGAGGCGCGGCCGGAAACGCGCGAGCGCGTAGGCCGCAGGCGCTCCGGCGACAAGCGCGAGCCCTGTCCCCAGGAGCGCGACCTCCATGCTCGTGACGAACGATCGCCGAAAATCCGAATTGGCCAGCGCATTGGCGAACCATTTCAGCGAAAGGCCCTGAGGAGGAAAAGCGAGATAAGTGGTTTCGCTGAACGCTGCGCCAATCACGATCACCAGAGGCGCGAGCAGAAACGCATAGATTGCGACTGTGACGGCGACCAAGGCGGGATGCGTGCGGCCCATCTCAGACCGCCGTCGGATTGAGGCGCCGCGCCAGCGAACTCATGACGAAGATCGTCGAGAAGGTGATCGCCATCATGATCGTCGCGATCGTCGAAGCGCCGATCCAGTCAAAATCGACCATCGCTTTCTGATAGAGCAGCGTCGCCAGAACCATCTGCCTGTCGCCGCCCAGAAGCTGCGGCGTCGCGAATGCCGTGAAGCTGCCGCTGAAGACGAGAACAGACCCTACGATGAGACCTGGCGCCGCCAGCGGTAGAATGACCTGTCGAAACGTCGCTGCAGGAGTGGCGCCAAGCGAAGCCGACGCCTGAAGGATGCTTTCGTCGATCCCTTCGAGAACGCCGACCAGCGACAGGATCATCAGCGGCGTAAAGAGATAGACGAGCCCGATGATCACAGCCGGCTGAGAGTACAGAAGCGACAACGGCTCGTCGACAATGCCGAACTTCAGGAGAAGATTGTTGATGACGCCATTGCGACCCAGCAGCACCATGAACGCAAAAGATCGGACGACGACGCCGGTCAGCAGCGGGAACACGGCCGCGATCAGCAAAAGGCTCTTTGCTCTCCCCGGCGCCCGCGCCACGACGTAGGCCGCGGCGAAGCCGATCGGCAAGGCGAGAACCGTTGTAAGCAGCGCGACCTGCAACGTGCGCCAGATGACCGCCTGATTGAATCCGGATGACAGAAATCCCTGGAAGATCGCGACCATCCGGCCGCTTCCGGCCGTCACGATCAGGACGCCGATCACCGGAACAATCAGCAAGACCGTTACCAGCGCCAACGCCGGCGCCTGCAACATCCAGGGCGCAAACCTCTTCATCGCTCAGGAATCCAGCAACAGAGTCCGGCGATCAAGAGCGCGCCGAGCTCTCACTTTCATCGGCCGAAGATATCGTTCCAGCGATTGCCCCAATCCGCCTTCGCCGCATTGAGCTTGGCGTAGTCCGGCTTACGAAGACTCTTGATCACGGCTTCGCCATAGGTCCACGGCGCCGCCTGCTCAGGCGTCAATTCAGCCTTCATGTTCGTCGGCCCGTCGGTGCCTGCGATCGCCAGGGCCTTCTGCGCTTCCACGCTGAGATGCCAGTTGATGAAGGCCTCAGCCAATTCCTTGTCTTTTACACCCTTGACGATATTCACCGTATTGAAAGTCACGAAAGCGCCATCGCTAAGATCGGCCCACTTCGCGGTCGGGATCGCCGCCTTCACCTGCGCGAAAGTGAAGTCCTGCGCCGCCGCAACCACGACCTCTCCAGTCGAGAACAGGTTCACGAGTTCAGAACCCGTATTGTAGGTCTTCACGAGATTGGGCTTCAGTTCCGCCACACTCTCGAACGTCGCAGTCGGATTCGCGTAGGCGTCGACATTCTTGCGCGCCGCCGCCACGAGCACCGTAAGTGGGCCGGCCGTGGTCGAGAATCCCGGCAAGGTCAACCGGCGCTTGAATTCCGGCCGCCAGAGATCATGCCATGACGTCACCGGCGCAGCGACTTTCGCCGAATCGTAAATCACACCGTAGCGCCCGACCGTATAGCCCGGCCCGTAACCCTCTCCCTGCGGCGCCTGCGCGAGGGGATAGAGATCCTTCAAATTGGTCAGCTTGCCCGTGTCGATCTTCTCGAACAGCCCCTGCTCGATGCCGACCTGCGAAAACACATCCGACAGATAGATCAGATCGACGCCGCCCTTGCGGATGGCCACCTTGTTCAGCCTGTCGCCGGCGTTGCCGGCCTCAAGTACGATGTCGACGTTGTATTTGTCCTTGAACGGCTTGAAGAGATGCTGCTCGAGCTTGTCGCCGTTGAAGCCCCACATGGAGATGGTGAGCGTCTTCTTTTGCTGGCCGAGCGCGGCGCCGCCAACGAGCAGCGTCGCCAGAGCGGCGCCGGCGAGTGCGAGTAGTGGCTTCGAACGGACGGCCATGAAGGCTCTCCTGGAAATATTGGGCTAAATGAGCGAAACAGCGCTTCCGCTTGATCGTCAACAGCAGATCGCGCAAGGCATTGTCCCGCAGACCTGACATTCTCAAGCAAGAGGTGGGCCGGCGGCCGCCTGTTGCGCAGAATGGAACTCTCGGAAATAAGACGCTCCCCTCAGAATGACGAGAACATGACGTCAGCTACCATTTCCGTTGTGATCGACACCGATCCTGGCCTCGACGACGCGCTCGCTCTCTTCGTCGCCTGCGCCTCGCCAGAACTCGATATTCTTGGCGTGACGACAGTTGGCGGAAATGTCGGTATCGCGCGAACGACCGCCAACGCGCTGACGGTGCTCGATTTCGCGGGAAGGCCGGACATCCCTGTGTTCGCCGGAGCGGCCGAGCCGATCGAACGACCGGCGATTGAGGCTGGAAATATCCATAGCGAGGATGGGCTGGGGGGGCTCGCCTTTCCGAAATCCAGGCGGCAAGCGGACCCGCGCGACGCCGTGTCATGGCTCTCATCCCTTCTGTCGGCGAACCACGTCAAAAGCATCTCGATCCTTGCGCTGGGCCCGCTGACGAATATCGCCAAGCTGATCCGGGCGGACGCCGCCGCGGCGTCGAGGATCGAACGCGTCGTCGCGATGGGCGGCGCGGTGCGTTCGCCCGGCAACGTGACGCCGGCCGCAGAGTTCAACATTGCGGCGGACCCGGAAGCGGCGGATATCGTCTTCCGCTCGGGCATTCCGGTGACGCTGGCGCCACTCGACGTCACGCGTCAGGTGGGAGCCGACACAGAGTGGGCCGAGCGACTCGCCACGACAGGACCAGTCGGCGAGATGTCGCACCAGTTGCACCGCGCGTACCTGCGGAACGTTACGACCTATCGCGCGTCAAAGGGGTCCATCGAGCCGCCGCCCACTGCATTTCCGCTACACGATCCCTGCGTCATCTTGCAGATGATCGATCCATCTCTTTTCACGGCGGAAGATCTGCCCCTGCGCGTCGTTTGCGATGGCGGCGAACAGGATGGAGCGACAGTCATCGATCCCGGGCACGGATCGACCGTCAGCGTCCTGACCAAAGCCGACGCGGCGCGCGCGCTGGCCTTGACGGCTGCGAGGATTTCCTCGCTGCGCTAAACCCTCTCGTCGACGAACAGCGGAATCTTCTCGAACTTGCGCACATCGACGAGGCCGATGTCTGACAGACGAAGCTCGGGGATCACAACCAACGCCATCAGCGAATGCTGCATATAGGCGTTGTTGAGCGAGCATCCGCAGGCGCGCATCGCCTCGACCATCTTGTCCGCCTTCGCCGCAACGATCTCGGCGCGCTCGTCGGACATGAGTCCCGCGATCGGCAGTTCGACCAGCGCGAGCTCTTTGCCGTCGTTGATCACAACGACGCCACCCCCTACTTCGGCCAGCCTGTTGGCGGCCAGCGCCATGTCGGCATGCGATGTGCCGACCACAATCATATGATGACTGTCATGGGCGACGGTGCTCGCCACTGCGCAGTCGATGTTGTAGCCGAAGCCCGAGATCAGCGCGTTCGAGACGCCGCCGAAGCCGCGGTGTCGCTCTACGACTGCGATCTGGCAGACATCCTGCTCGCGATCCATCAACACGCGCCCCCCTTCACAAGCGAGTTCGCGTATTAGCGCGCGCGTCGGCGCCTGGTTCTCGATCACGCCGATGACGTTCGCTTTGACTTTCGATGCGCGGGCGGGCGCATTGATGACGAAATCATCCGCCGTCAATTTGCGTCCAACATGCACTGTACGCCGCGACGCTTCGGGATAGGGATAAGGCGCGATCTCCACTGTCAGCCGGCCGTTTTCGGCAAGCACAACGCCGCGCGCAATCACCATCTCGATCGGAAGAGCAACAAGATCGCTCGTCAGAATCAGATCGGCGCGGCGTCCCGGCGTGATCGACCCCAGTTCGCGCTCGAGGCCGAAATGCTGAGCCGTGTTCAGCGTCGCCATCTGGATCGCGGTGATCGGCTTCAGGCCCTGCGCGATTGCGTGACGCACGACGCGATTCATGTGCCCGTCATTCACGAGAGTGCCGGAATGACTATCATCCGTGCAGAGAATGAAGTTGCGCGGATCAAGTCCATGCTCGGTCACGGCCTTGATCTGCGACGCGACGTCGTACCAGGCGGAGCCTAGGCGAAGCATGGCGCGCATCCCTTGCCGAACACGCGCGATGCAGTCGGCGAGTCGCACGCCCTCGTGATCATCCGCCGGGCCGCCGGCGACATAAGCGTGGAAAGGCAGGCCGAGATCAGGCGAGGCGTAATGTCCGCCGACCGTCTTTCCTGCACTCTGCGTCGCCGCGATCTCGCCCAGCATCTTGGAATCGCCAGCGACGACGCCGGGAAAATTCATCATCTCGCCGAGGCCAATGATGTTCGGCCACGCCATGGCTTCGCGCACATCGTCAGGGCCGAGGCTTGCGCCGGCGTTTTCCAAACCGGGGGCGCTCGGCACGCAACTCGGCATCTGCACGAACATATTGATTGGCAGCCCGGCCGCCTCATCATGCATCAATCTGACGCCTTCGAGGCCCAGCACGTTCGCGATCTCATGGGGATCAACGAACATCGTTGTCGTGCCATGAGGAATCACCGCGCGCGCGAATTCCGTCGCCGTCACCATGCCGCTCTCGACATGCATGTGCCCGTCGCACAGCCCTGGCGCCATGTAGCGCCGATCTGCGTCAATCACCTTGGTCTGGGGGCCGATCGCGTGCGCCGCAGACGGGCCGACAAACGCGAAGCGTCCTGCAGCGATGGCGACATCGATCCCGTCGATGATTTCACCGGAATGAACATTCGCCCAACGGCCGTTCCTGATCACCATGTCGGCGGGGCTTCGGCCAGCGGCGACATCGACCAAACGGGCAGCAGACTCCTGCCAGGATGCGAGCGCGGAAGGCTTCGTCACGATTCTGGCTCCTTTTTTCACCCGCGCCGCACGGACCAATCTTCAATAATAGGCGTTCCCGCCGCCCGAAGCGTCGCGTGAATCGGCGAAAACCGCGCGAGATCGTCCCGCCAAATTGTCACGCGCTCATCATCAGCATTCGTCGCCAGCGATATGCGCAATCTGATCTCAATCCAGGGCCGCGCGACCTCCTCCCGCAACCAGACGCCACGCCGATCGAGGTCGGCTTCGGCGTCAACAACAAGATCGTCGATCGTAAAACCGTCGCGACGCGCAAGCCGCTTCAGGATGACGTTAGTGACGCCGATCAAAGCGGCGATCTGCAACTCTGTCGGCGCCGGCCCCTGATCCGTGCCGCGCCGCTCCGGCGGCTCGTCGATCACCACTTCATGAGAGCGAATCTTCACGTGGCTGCGCGCTTCGCCGGGACAATTCCCGGAGATGCGCAAGGTCACCGGCTTCAGCCATTCCGGATCGACCTCAAGCACGCCACGTTCCGCCATTCGTAAACCTCTCCGCCTGACGCGATACTCGTCGGCGGAGGGAGCCGGCCGACGTCAGCGGCCAATGAAACGCTCGAGCCGCGCCATGGCCTCGTTCAGGGTCTCCTCCGTCTTCGCATAGCAAAGACGGATCATCTTCTCCGAACCCGCCCCGAAGGCGACGCCAGGCGCAAGCCCGACGCGCGCATCCGTCACCGCCGTCTTGCAAAAATCGATGGTGTCGGTGACGCCGTCAACCTCGAACATGGCGTAGAACGAGCCGTTGTTCGGGACGTTGCGGACGCGATTCATTCGCGCAAGCGAGGCGCCGACAATCTCGCGCCCTCGCCTGCAGCGTTCAACAAATTCGGAGACGAACGGCTCTCCGTCGCGGATTGCGGCGACGCCGCCATATTGCAGAAAGGCCTGCCCCCCTGATGTGTTGAACTGGATCAGCTTCTCGAAGGTTTCTGTGAGGCCTTCGGGGTAGATCAGCCAGCCCATGCGCCAGCCGGTCATCGCCCAGCTCTTGGAGAAGGAATTGACGACAAAAACAGCGTCTTGGGGCGTCGCAATGTCGAGGAACGAGAACGCGACGGGCCGATCATAAACAATACGGTGATAGACCTCATCGGAAACAATCGCGATGCCGCGCTCGCGCGTAAAATCCAGAAGCTTCCGTGCTTCGTCCGGCGTGATCATCCAGCCTGTCGGATTGGCCGGGGAGGCGAGATAGATCAGCTTCACGCCTGGGACGCAGGCGGCGAACACCGCTTCGAGATCGAGCGACCATCCCATCGGCCCACTCGTCAGCGGCACTTCCGTCACCGCCGCGCCGGAAATCTGCATGGCGCGCATGATGTTGGGCCAGGATGGGGTGATGGCGATGGCCTTGTCGCCGGGATCAATCAGCGCCTGCGAAACCAGCTGCACGGCGTTCATGCCGGCGGATGTCACTGCAATACGATCATCCGAGATGCGCTTGCCATAGAGCCGCTCCAGATAACCTTGAATAGTGGCGCGAAGCTCCGGAATGCCTCGCCCGTGGGTATAAAAGGTGTGGCCTTCGGCGAGCGCCTTCTCCGCGGCCGCGCAGATGAAGCGGGGTGTCGGGACATCAGGTTCCCCGGCCCATAGGCCGATGACGCCGTCGACGGAGAATCCCATCCGCCACACGTCCAGAATGGGCGAATCTTCCATCGCCTCGATCGAAGGGCGCACAAGCGTCATCGAACAGTCTCCACCATCTCCGCGCCAGAGCGCCTCGCCACGACCAAGGCCACGCGATCCGCCTTGAAAGCATCCGGCGCTCGTCGAACGCCCTTGCCTCGGCAACCACGATTCTCTTTGCTCGACCAGAACGCTCGTCCGCCATTGACGAGCCAACTAAACCGTATACGGTATCCAAAATCGAGGCAAGCGAACGGAGCCCCATGCCGAAGGCCACGCAAAAGCGCGCCGCCTCTCCCTTGCGTCTCCTCAAGCAGGACAGCCTGAGCGAGCGGATTTATCTGGATCTCCGGGCGCGGCTGCAGCGTTGCGAGATCGGGACCGAGGATCGCCTCGTCGATCTCGAGATCGCCGATGTTTATGGCACCTCCCGCATGCCAGCCAGAGAGGCGCTGATCCGCCTGGCGAATGAAGGCTATCTCGTTGGCACGACGCGCGGCTTCGTGACGCCCAAGCTGACCCTCGACGATATCAGGGACATTTTCGAAGTCCGCAAACTGCTGGAGCCGCAGGCGGCCGCAAATGCGGCGCGCGATCTCGACGATCGCGGTCGCGAGAGGCTGACACGGGCGATCGAACAAGCACGTGCAGCGGCCCACAATGACGATGTCGATGGACTCATTCTCGCCAATATCGATTTTCGCTCATGCTGGCTGGGCGCGCTCAAGAATTCGCGCCTTGCCAACACGCTCGCCCGCTTCGCCGATCATGTTCAGACCGTCCGGCTCGGGACCCTGCGCGATCACGATACGCGCGGCATCGTCTCGTCCGGGCTCGAAGAGCTCTATGACGCGTTGAGCCGCAAGGATTCGACCGCCGCCGCAGACCGGATGATGGCGTTCATCATGGCGGCCGAGCGCGCCTTCTACTCCATGAGGAAGGCCGAAATCGAGCGTGAGCAGGTCGGCTCTGCTTCCGGCCGCCCGGCCGCAAAGAAATCCGCGTGAGCGCCGCCATGATCGTCAAGCCGCATCCGCTGAAAGGCCCCAACCGCTTCAAGCTCGGCGTGTTCTCTGCCAACGCGGACGGTGGGCTTGCGATCACCGACGTTCCCGATCGCTGGCGGGCGGGCTGGGACGACAATCTCAACGCCGCCGGCATCGCCGATCGCGCCGGTCTCGAATTCTTTCTCCCCATCGCCCGTTGGCGCGGCTTCGGCGGCAAGAACCGCGTGCGCGAATGGTCCTTTGAAACCTTCACATGGGCGGCCGGCCTCGCGAGCGCGACCGAGCGCATTGGTCTGTTCATGACGGTGCATGTGCCGATCGTGCATCCGCTCTATGCGGCGAAAGCTCTCGCGACAGTCGATCACATCAGCAAGGGGCGAGCCGGGCTGAACATCGTCTGCGGCTGGAATCCGCAGGAATTCGCCATGTTCGGCGTCTCCCTTGGCGAAAAGGGCTACGATCAGGCGACCGAATGGATCTCGCTGATCGAGCGCGCCTACGCCTCGAACCAGCCCTTCGATTTCGCGGGCGAATACTACGATCTGAAAGGCGTCGTCAGCAGGCCGGCCAGCGTGCAGGTTCCGCGCCCGGTGACCATGAACGCGGCCTTTGGCGGGCCTGGCCGTGACTTTGCTGCGAAGAATTGCGACTATCTCTTCTCGACTTTCGCCGAACTGGAAGACGGGCGCCGCCACGTCGCCGATATCAGGCAGCGCGCCACAGGCTTTGGACGCGAGGTTGGGATTTACACGGTCTGTCACGTCGTCTGTCGCGAGACGCAGAAGGAAGCGGAGGATTATTACGAGCGCTATGCCGTCACCGAAGCTGATCACGCAGCTGTCGATGCGCATATGGCAGGCAAAAAAGAATTTTCGCGCTCGCACGATCCGGCGTCCTACGATCTCTATCGCAAGCGGTTCGCCGGCGGCGCCGGCTCCTATCCACTGGTCGGAACGCCTGACAAGATCGTCGACGACATGCTAAAGATCGCCAATGAAGGCTATGCGGGCGCGGCGCTTTCGTTCGTCAACTACTCCTACGAATTGCCTTATTTCTGCGACCGCGTGCTGCCGCTGATGAAGCAGGCGGGCCTGCGGACCAATTGAGACCAACATGCTGACGAAGCCCCCACGACTGGCCGGAGCAGCCTCCTTCAAGCAGGGGATGCGCGCGCTGGTCGGGGCCGTCACGGTCGTCGCAGTGCAGGATGTCGACGGCGCCGCCGCAGGACTGACTGCGACAGCCGTATGTTCGCTCAGCGCCGATCCGCCATCCTTGCTCGTCTGCGTCAATCGCTCGGCGACGATCGCTCCAGGTCTAAAAAAGGGCGACGAATTCAGCGTGAACGTTCTCGCCGAAGATCAGGTCGACGTCGCGCAGGCATTCGGGGGACAGAAGGCGGTCCGCGGCGCCGGCCGGTTCGCCTACGGCTCGTGGGTTCGCAGCGCCCATGACGTTCCCCTGCTCGTCGATGCGCGCGCCAATTTCGAATGCGTGGTCGAGGCTGTCATGGACTATGCGACGCACCACGTCGTGATCGGCCACGTCTCCGACGTTCATCTCCGCCATCCGGCGGTTGGCGCGTTGCTCTATGGCGACGGGCGCTATCTCAAGACAGACGAAACCGAGCTGCGTTGAATGTTTGATCCGCGTCGTCCCACCCTTCGATATCGTGTCGACAAGGGAGAGTGCCTGGGAGTGATCTGGCTGTCGCTCGGCAGCGTCGCACTATGTGAAATCGCGGCGCGCAGCCGACCCGATGCGATTGTGATCGATATGCAGCATGGGCTCTGGGATCGCTCCAGCCTCGAGGCGGCGATCGGCGTCACGCCGGCGGATATTCCCGTACTCGTGCGCGTGGCGGAGAACAGCCCGATCGCGATCGGGCAGGCGCTGGACGCCGGCGCCGAAGGCGTGATCGTGCCCCTGATCGAGACCGCCAAACAGGCGCGCGCCGCCGTCGCCGCGGCCCATTATCCGCCGCGCGGCAATCGCTCCGGCGGAGGGGTGCGGCCTCTCATGGATTTCGTGGACTATGTTGAAGCCGCCAACCGCTCGATCGTCGTCTGCCTGATGATTGAAACCGCAAAAGGTCGAAAAAACGCGCAGAAGATCGCTGCGACCGAAGGCGCGGACATGGTGTTCATTGGCACCGGCGATCTTGCGCTCTCGATCGGCAGTTTCCCGAATTTCGACGCGCGGCACGATGCTGCCTGCGCCGCCATTCACGCCGCCTGCCGCGCGGAGTGGACGCCTTGCGGCGTCTTCACCAACGCCGTCGATGGCGCCCGCGCAAAGCGCGAGCAAGGCTATCGCATGGTAGTGACTGCGAATGACGGCGACATCGTCGCCAAGGGGCTTAATCAGGCGACGGCGTTGTTCAACCGCAAGGACAACGCCGTGTCGCTTCCCGCAAACGGATCCGATCACACTCACAACCGGCCGAGCGTCAGCGCGGAGGCTTCTCCGTGAGCGTCGCCGTCGAAAAGCTGCTCGCGACGCTCGGCCCCGATATCGTTAAGGTCGGGGCCGAGGTTCCGGACCGGAACACCCATGATGAGGCTGGTCTTCCGCCCGCTCGTCCTTTGGCGCTTGTTCTGCCGAGAAATGTCGAGCAGGTCTCTGCCGCGCTGTCGATCTGCCATGCGGAGCGCCAGCCCGTCGTGACGCAGGGCGGGCTGACCGGACTGGCTGGCGGCGCACATCCGGGCGCGTCCGAAATCGCGTTGTCGCTGGAGCGCATGACGGGCGTTGAGGAGGTCGATCCCTCAAGCGGCACCCTGACAGCGCTCGCAGGCACGCCGCTGCAAATCGTGCAACAGGCGGCTGACGATGCAGGTTTCATGTGCGGGATCGATCTTGGCGCCCGCGGCTCCTGCACGATCGGCGGCAATATCGCGACGAACGCCGGCGGCAATCAGGTTCTGCGCTACGGCATGGCGCGAAAGAATGTGCTTGGCCTCGAAGTCGTTCAAGCGGACGGCGCCATTGTCCGCTCGCTCAACAAGATGATGAAGAACAATGCGGGGTATGACTGGACGCAGCTCTTCATCGGCTCCGAAGGCACGCTTGGCGTGGTGACGCGCGTCGTGCTTGGACTTCATCCCAAACCCCAGGGCGTGAAGACTGCTCTTGTGGCGGTTTCCGGTCACGCCGCCGCGCTCAAGGTCTTGCGGTTCATTCAAGCGAAAGCCGCCGGCGGCCTGCTGGTCTTTGAAGGAATGTGGCGGGAGATGTACGAGATCGCGACGACGATCGTCGGCGTCGCCGCGCCTCTCGAACGCGGGCACGATCTCTACCTCCTCATCGAGATCGCAGGTGGCGCAGATCTTGCTGACGGTAGCGACGTGATGGAATCGGTTCTCGGCGAGCTTTACGAACAGAACCTGATCAAGGATGCCGTCGTCGCGAAATCAGGCTCCGAAAGCGACAAATTGTGGGCCCTGCGCGAAAGCGTCTACGAATATGGCCGGCTTCTCCCGAAGCAGATCGGCTTTGATGTTTCCATTCCGCTCGATCGAATGGCGGAGTCCGTCGAGCGCTTCCGGAAGCAGATTCTCGCAGCGGCGCCCGATTGCTACTTCGTCGTCTTCGGGCATATCGCCGACAGCAATCTTCACCTGCTCGTGATGCCAAAAGAGTACTCGGCGGAGATCGAAAAATCGGTCAACAACGTCGTCTATGGCGTCACCGCCGATCTCGGCGGCTCAATCTCCGCAGAGCATGGAATCGGTAGGCTCAAACGGCCCTATCTCTCGCGATCACGAACCGAGCCCGAGCTCGCGCTGATGCGAACGATCAAGGCGGCGCTTGATCCCGCAGGCATTCTTAATCCAGGTCGAGTCATCTGAACGAATAAGGCCAGCGACGGCAACGGAGGGAGTTTTCATGGCCAAGGACGCGCTTCTGAAATTCGCGAAAGCGATCGCGAAAGGCAAAATCACGGTCGTCGATCTGACACAGACCCTGAAGCCTTCCACGCCTGTCATCCAATTGCCGCCGCAGTTCGCGCCATCGAAATCTTTCGAAATCTCGGAGATCTCGCACTACGACGATCGCGGCCCAGCCTGGTACTGGAACAATCTCGCGCTTGGCGAACATACCGGCACGCATTTCGACGCGCCGATTCACTGGGTTACCGGCAAGGACTACAAGGACGGCGCAACCGATACCGTGCCTGTGCAGCGCTTCGTGGCGCCTGCCTGCGTGATCAACTGCACAAAAGAAGCAGCGAAAGACGAGAAGTTTCTTCTGACGCCGAAGCACATCCTCGCCTGGGAGAAAAAATATGGAAAGATTCCCGCTGGCGCCTGGGTGCTCATGCGCACCGACTGGTCGAAACGCACGGATCCCGCCCTTTTCCTCAACATGAAAGAAGATGGGCCACATACGCCGGGGCCGAATGCGGACGCAGTCCGCTTTCTCGTCGAAGAACGCGACGTCAATGGCTGGGGCGTCGAGGCGGTCGGAACAGATGCAGGACAAGGCTTTGCGTTTGAACCTGCGTTCCCCGCGCATACTCTAATGCATGGCGCGAACAAGTTTGGCTTGGCGAGCCTTTGCAATCTCGACAGGCTTCCGCCGACCGGCGCAGTGCTGATCGCCGCCCCGTTGAAGATCGAAAAGGGTTCGGGCAGCCCGCTGCGCGTGCTCGCGCTCGTGCAGGACGAATAGGCGAACGGACTTCCGCCACAACAATGTTGAAGCATGCAAATGACAATTGAAGAGGTTTGAGATGGCTGAGAGGTCGTTTCATGAAGAGGTGAAAAGCCTCTATCTCGGCGATGGCGACGAGTTCGCCGGTGAGGGCATCCTCGCGATCACGAAAGCGCTGCTCCAATCGGGCGTGTCTTATGTGGCCGGCTATCAGGGCGCGCCCATCTCGCATCTGATGGATGTTCTCAGCGATGCGAACGATATTCTGGAAGAACTCGGCGTCCATTTCGAATCCAGCGCAAGCGAAGCGACGGCTGCAGCGACTCTGGCCGCCTCCGTCAATTATCCTCTGCGCGGCGCCGTCACGTTCAAGGCGCCCGTAGGAACCAACGTCGCTTCGGACGCGCTCGCCAATCTCGCCTCAGGCGGCGTGAAGGGCGGCGCCATGATCATCGTCGGCGAGGATTATGGCGAAGGCTCCTCGATCATGCAGGAGAGAAGCCATGCTTACGCGATGAAATCTCAAGTCTGGCTGCTCGACCCACGGCCGAACCTCCCGAAGATCGTGGAGATGGTCGAAAAGGGTTTTGAGCTGTCCGAAGCGTCAAATACGCCGGTGATGCTTGAGGTCCGCATTCGCGCTTGCCACGTCTATGGCCGCTTCAAAACCAAGGACAATATCCGCCCGAGCTTCACCTTGCGCGATGCGATGGAGAATCCCACGCGCGACGTCAATCGCATCGTATTGCCGCCGGCAAGCTATCTCCACGAAAAGGAAAAGGTTGAGAAGCGTTGGCCGGCGGCCGTCAAATATATTCAGGAGCACAAACTCAACGAGATGTTCGATGGCGATCTCTCGGAGATCGGCCTCGTCATGCAGGGCGGCATGTACAACAACACGATGCGCGCGCTGGAGCTCGGCGGACTTGCTGATGCTTTCGGCCAATCGCGCATTCCGCTTTATGTGCTGAACGTGGTGTACCCTCTGATTGATGAGGAGTTCATTCGCTTCGCTGCAGGCAAGAAAGCGATCCTCATCATTGAGGAAGGGCAGCCGGAATTCATCGAACAGGCGGTCAACACCATCCTCCGCCGCGCCGATATCCAGACCAAGGCGCATGGCAAGGACATGCTGCCGATGGCCGGAGAATACACAGGCGCGGTGATCAAGGACGGTCTCACGAAATTCGTGAAAAGCTACGCGCCGCAGACCGCCTCGAGCTTCTCTCCTCCCTCACAAGGCGACAACCGACTGAAAGCCGCGTTGGCGGCGCTGGATGGCAAGATTCACGGTCGGCCTCCGTCCTTCTGCACGGGCTGCCCCGAGCGTCCGATTTTCACGGCGATGAAGCTCGTCGAGCGCGAGCTCGGGCCGCATCACGTAAGCTGTGATATCGGCTGCCACCTGTTCTCGATCCTGCCGCCATTTAACATCGGCAACACGACGATGGGTTACGGCCTGGGCGGCGCGGGCGCAGCCGCCTTCAACACCAAGTCCGGCAAGAAGACGATCGCCGTGATGGGCGATGGCGGCTTCTGGCATAACGGCCTCGCATCCAGCGTTGGCAACGCCGTCTTCAACAAGAGCGACAACGTGATCATCGTTGTCGATAACGGCTATTCCGCCGCGACAGGCGGGCAAGACATTCTCTCGTCCCACGGTCTCAACAAGATTCGTTCGACACAGAACTCCATTGAAAAAGCGGTGCGTGGCGTCGGCGTCAAATGGGCGCGAACGCTGTCGCGCACCTACGACGTCAAGAAGATGCGCGATACGTTGCGCGAAGCGCTGACGACAACAGAAAAGGGACCGAAAGTTATCGTCGCGCAATCCGAATGCATGCTGAACAAGCAGCGACGGGTGCGGCCCTTGACGAATGCCGCCATCAAGCGTGGCGAGCGTGTGGTCCGTGAAAGATTCGGCGTCGATCCCGACACCTGCACCGGCGATCACTCCTGCATCCGCCTGTCCGGATGTCCGTCGCTGACGGTTGCGCCCAATCCCGACCCGCTGCGGAAAGATCCCGTCACCAAGGTGATCGACTCCTGCGTCGGCTGCGGACTCTGCGGCGAGGTAAGCCACGCCGCCGTCCTCTGCCCGTCCTTCTACAAGGCTTCGATCATCAACAATCCGACGAAGTGGGACGTCTTCAAGCATCGCATCCAGACGGCCGTGATCGGCTTTCTCCAGCGTCGGCTGCAACCGTCCGCGATCGCCGCATGACGGAGACGCAATCGACTGCTCCGCGCGCGATCCGTCTCGCCATCCTCGCGATGGGTGGCGAGGGCGGCGGCGTTCTCGCTGACTGGATCGTCGATCTCGCCGAACATGCCGGCCATTTCGCGCAAACGACGTCCGTTCCCGGCGTTGCGCAGCGGACCGGCGCGACAATCTATTATCTCGAACTTTTCGCTCAATCCGCATCGGGCGCCTCCGGCCGACCGCCTGTGTTGGCCCTGACGCCAGTGCCCGGAGATGTCGATATTGTTCTGGCGTCCGAGCTGATGGAGGCCGGACGCGCCGTCCAGCGCGGCATCGTCACGCCTGACAAGACCACGTTGATCGCATCAACGCACCGCGTCTTCGCGATGACCGAGAAGATCGCGCTCGGAGATGGCCGGACGGACGCGCCGGCGGTTTACGATGCATGTCGTTCAGCGGCAAAGCGGCTTGTCGCGTTTGACATGGCCGCAATGGCGAATGAGTCGAAAAGCGTAATCAGCGCCGTCTTGTTCGGCGCGCTCGCTGGCGCCGGGGTGTTGCCATTCACGCGCGAACAGTTCGAAGCGACGATTGATCGCGGTGGCGTTGGCGTGGCTGCGTCAAAGCGCGCATTTGGCCTGGGCTTCGGAGTTGCGTCTGGAGAGCAAGTCGAGCTTGCGCCAACGCTCGCCTCTTCGCTCCAGACAGGCATCGCGCCACGGGAAGAAAACTGGATTGCGCAGGCGATGCAGGAGTTTCCGGGCGGAGCCGCGGCAACGATCAAGGCAGGCGTCGAACGCCTCATCGATTATCAGGATGAAGCCTATGCGCGCCTCTATCTTTCGCGCCTTAAGCCGATCGCGGAGATCGACAAAAAGCGCGGCGCGGATTCTGCACTGCTTCTGAATGAGGCCGGGCGCTATCTTGCGCTTGGGATGGCCTATGAGGATACAATCCGGGTTGCCGACCTGAAGATAAGACCGAGCCGCTTCGCGCGAGTGCGCGAGGAAACGCGGCTCGAAGACGGACAGATCCTTCAGATATCGGAATATCTGCATCCTCGCTTGCAGGAAATCGCCGAGACGGTTCCAGCCTGGCTCGGAAAGCTGATGCTGAAAGTCGCGCCGCTCCGCTGGCTTATCGAGCGCGCGACGACAAAAGGCCGGGTCGTCACGACGACATCTATCCGCGGGTTCCTGCTTCTTTACATCGTCGCAAGCCTGAAATCGTGGCGCCGAAGTTCGATGCGGTACGCCGAAGAGCAGCAGATGCTTGAGGAATGGCTTGCGACGCTCAAGGAGCTCGCCCAGCGCGATTATGCGTTGGCGATTGAGTTCGCGGAATGCAGGAACCTCGTGAAGGGCTATGGCGACACGCATGCGCGCGGCAAGTCGAACTATCTCCGCATTACGTCAGTAATGCAGAATTTGCTTGCGCAGCCGCAGCCCGCAAAGAGTCTCGCCGCTCTCAGAACGGCGGCGCTCGCCGACGAGAGCGGCGCGCAACTTGCGCAAGAAATCAGCCGGCTGGAGCTGGCGCACTAGCATTCGAGCAAAGTCGATTCGCAGGAGGGGATTATGCGAGATCAGCTTTCAAGACGTTCCGTTCTCAATCTTGGCGGCGGCTTCAGCGCCGCGATTCTGCTTGGACTCCCGCGCGATGCGCTCGCACAAGCGGCGGCGAAGGGTCAGCTCACGATGGCTTATCCCGCCGATGTGCCGACATGGGACCCGAATGCGCGATCGCTTGCGGCGGTGCAGTCTCTCTACAAAACCGTATTCGATCAGCCGCTGACGCAAGCTCCCGATATTTCGGCTAAGCCTGCCCTGATCACCAAATGGGGCCATATCGACGACAAGGGGCTCGCGCTTGGCCTCGACTTTCGTTCCGACGTTGTCTTTCACGACGGAACGCCGATGACGGCCAGCGATTTCCGCTATTCTTTCTTCGAGCGACCGCGCGCGCCCGTTCCAGAGGGTGGGCGCCGCCTCGATACCTCGTTCCTGTGGCGGCGTGTTAGAGATATCGAGGTCGTCTCGCCAACGCGTGCGATCATGTACTTTTCGGAGCCAATGCCATCGGCGGTCGCCTGGTTCTATTTTCTGTGCAGCTACGTCGTGCCCAAATCTTATGTCGAGCGTGTCGGCGTCGATGAATTCAATCGCAAACCTGTTGGCTCAGGCCCCTACAAGCTCGTCGAATACCAGCAGGGCGCACGCATCGTTCTCGAGACGCATGACAAATATTGGGGAGACAAGCCTGCAATCCCGCGGGTGACGATCGAGCTCGTGCGCGATCCGACGGCGCGCGTTGCGGCGATTGAATCGCGCCGCGTCGATGTCGCGATCGACGCGCCAATCCGCGAGGCGCAGCGGCTGGGCGCCGTCCCCGGGCTATCGTCAAGCATTGACGCTATCGCCGACATCACGCTGCTGCAGATCACAAAAAATGGCGGCTTCGCCGATGATCGCGTGCGTCTGGCCGCTCATCACGCCATCAACAAAGAAGCCATCTCGAAAGCCTTCTTCGCCGGCGCGGCGACGCCCATCGCTGTTCCTGCAGCGCGCGGCACGCCCGGCTACCCCGAGAATTTCAACTTCCCCTTCTCCGAAGAGAAGGCGGTCGCGCTGCTGAAGGAAGTTGGCCACAGCCCGCAGAGTCCGATCAACATCAAGTTCTCGACCACAAATGGCGCGTTCCCCAGCGACTTCGAAGTCGCTCGCGCAGTCGTGCAGATGTGGAAGAAGGTCGGCATCAACGCTGAACTCGAGACGGTCGAGCTCTCGACCTATCAAGAGCGCCTGCGCGCAAAGACGCTGCCCGAGGCGACCTTGTTCAGCTGGGGCAATTCAAGTGGTGATCCCGAAATGTATGGCGGGTATCTGCTCGATCCGAAGTCGATCTTCTCAGCCATGAAGTCGGACGATCTCGGCCCGATGTTCCAGACGCTGCTGGTCGAGACGGACGAAGCGAAACGCCTTGCAGGTTATAAAGCGGCGCACCAGTTCGCCGCCGAGAAGGGATATACGATCCCGCTCTACCAGACTGTAAAAACCATCGTAAGCCAAAGTGGCGTCAACGTCGTCAAATATGTCAATGGCTGGACGCTGCCGCAGACCTATTCGCAGAAGGGCTGACGCTTCGATCAACCTGGCGTTGACGCATTGTTTCGCGTCGGCGTCAGTTCCGAAAATTCAAGAGACAATTCGTCGATGACACGTATCGCCCTGCAGCTTCTGCTGCGACGGCTTCTACTCGCAATTCCAATTCTTCTGTGCGTTTCGGCGCTCGTATTCGTTATTCTGCGGCTGTTGCCCGCGGACCCGATCGCGATGTCCCTGCCGCCCGGAGCGACGCCTGAGGATGTGGAAAGGCTGAAGCGCGACTTCGGCCTCGATCGCCCGATTCCCGCTCAATATTTGATCTGGTTCGGCAAACTCCTGACTGGCGATCTCGGATCATCGATCTTCTTTCGTCGCGGCGTTGGCGAACTGGTTGGAAAAGCGCTGCCTGCGACGCTGGAACTGGTCACAGCCGGTCTCATTCTGGGCGTCGCAACCGGACTGGCCGGCGGCCTCGTGATGTTTTCATGGCGCGGAGGCGTTAGAGAACAGGCGCTCGATTTCTCGACCACGGTGTTCATGGCGATCCCGGAATTTCTCTGGGCCATTCTGCTTATTCTGACACTTGGCGTCGCAGCGCCTTTGTTGCCTTTCATCGGCAGGCTCGATCCGGGAATAGCGCTGCCGCCTGCAGTCACCGGGTTTCTCCTGATCGACAGCGTCCTAAGCGGGCGATGGTCGGCGCTCGGCAGCGCGCTGCTTCACCTGGTCCTGCCCAGCGTAGCGCTCGCCATCGGTCTTGCACCCTTAATTATGCGCGTGCTGCGCTCGTCCCTGCTTGAGACCATCCTCGAAGATTACATCATGCAGGCGCGGCTGCGCGGCGTCAGCGAAAGGCGCATTCTGTTAGCCCATGCGCTCAAGAACGCCGTGCTGCCGACAATCAGCCTCATCGGCGTCCAAGGCGGCTTCATGTTCGGCGGCACTGTGCTTGTCGAAATGATCTTCGCCTATCCCGGCCTCGGAAATCTGATGGTCGATGCGGTCAGAAATCATGATCTGCCGGTGATCCAGGCAGTGGCGCTGATCTATTGCATCCTCGTTCTCGCGATAAACGCCGTCGTCGATATCGCCTATCTCGCAGCCAATCCCAAGCTGAGGCTTGCGTGAATCCCGTTCTCGCCAGCGCATTGCGGCGGTGTTCGCGCAGCCCGCGCGTCGTGGCCGCCGTGGTGATCATCGCGACGCTTGTGACGGTCGCGAGCGCCGCGCCTTATCTCGCTCCGCATTCGCCGCAGGAGCAGGATCTGCTTAACACCCTGCTCCCGCCCGCCTGGTCTGCGGGTGGTGACGCGGCGTATCCGTTCGGCACGGACACGCTCGGGCGTTGCATCCTGTCTCGCCTCATCTATGGCGCGCGCGTTGCACTTTATGTCGGGCTGACGGCGAGCGTCGGCGCGATGCTGCTTGGCGCCACGCTGGCGCTGCTCGCGAGTTATTTCGGCGGCTGGCTTGATTGGATCATCAGTCGCCTTGTCGATGTCTGGATGGCGTTCCCGCCGGTTGTGCTGGCGTTGATTTTGCTCGTCGGCATGGGCGCCGGCGTCAACAAGGTGATTCTCGCGATCATCCTGATCGACTGGACGCGCTTTTGCCGCGTGCTGCGCTCTGACGCGATCGTGGTGATGAAGCGCGACTATATCGCCGCAGCTCGCCTTTCGGGCTTCAGCCACGCGCAAATCATCGTGAAGGAGCTGCTGCCGGCTGTCTTTCCGCTTCTGATGACGCTTCTCAGTCTCGAAATGGGCATCGCAGTCATCGTCGAGGCGATCATGAGCTTTGTCGGGCTTTCAGTCGAGCCTGATGTCGCCGCCTGGGGCGTCATGATCGCGGATGCGCGCCAGACGATGAGCCAGTCGCCATGGGGCGTTATCTTGCCGGTCGCAGCGATTTTCCTTTCCGTGCTCGCCTTCAACCTGCTGGGGGACGGTTTGCGCCGCGCGCTCGATACGCGGCTTCTTCTCAATCGCGGGGCCGCGTGATGAGTGTGCTGACGGCCGAAGGTTTGACAGTCAGCGCAACCATGGGCGAGAAATCCGTTGAGGCGCTGCGCAACATCGATATGGCTTTGGCCAAAGGTCAGGTGCTCGGCCTCGTCGGCGAGTCCGGCGCCGGCAAAAGCATGATCGGCCGTGTGATCGCTCACAATCTGCCGTCCACTTTCTCTGTGACACGTGGGTCCCTGCGCTTTGGCGATCAGGACCTTTTGTCTGCGACCGGGGCTCAGCGCCTTCGCCTGCTCGGCGATCGCATTGCGTTCATTCCGCAAGAACCGTTGACCGCGCTCAATCCCGTCCTGACGATCGCGCAGCAGTTCGGCGAGCACCTCGCCCGACTCGGCGTCGCATTTGGCGAGCGGCGGAGCAGGATCATCGCGATGCTGCGCGAAGTAAGACTGCGCGACCCCGACGCGCTTCTCGATCAATACCCATTCCAACTCTCTGGCGGGATGTGCCAGCGCGTGCTGATCGCCATGGCGTTCGCGAGCCGCCCCGCTCTCATCATTGCGGATGAACCAACTACGGCGCTCGACGTCAGCACGCAGGTCCACATCGTGCAGATCATCCGCGGCATGCAGCGCGATTATGGCACGGCGATGCTGTTCATCACGCACGATCTGCGTCTGGCGTCGCATGTCTGCGACGACATCATGGTCCTCTATGCCGGCGATGTTGTCGAAAGGGGACCGGGCCGCGAGATCACCGATCGACCACGACATCCTTATACGCGCGCGCTGATCGCCGCCAATCCCCCGCTGACCGGACCTGTACAACGTTTGCGCGCTCTACCCGACCAGATGCCCGGCCTCGCAGGCTTTGCGGACCTGCCCGGTTGTCGCTTTGCGCCACGCTGTCCGACGCGTGACCCGCTTTGCGCAAGCGCGGTTCCCGACATGCAGGCGATCGGCGATCGGCGCTGGGTCAGATGTGCGCCTGGCTGTCTTTCTGATGTTGCCATCGTTGATGACACGCTGACGAGCGCGCCGCCGCCGCTTCCTTCTTCGACGCCAATTCTCAAGCTGGAGAATGTTTCGAAGCATTATCCCGCCGCGCGCAAAATTTTGCGTAAAAGCCCTGCCGGCGTTCACGCCGTGAGGCCGGTCGATCTCGAAATCCGGCCCGGCGAATTCGTCGGCGTGGTGGGCGAATCAGGTTCCGGCAAGAGCACGCTCGCGCGCATGGTGATGGGACTGACAGCGCCATCAAACGGGCGCATCCTCATCGAAGGCGAAGATGTTACGTCAGACAATGCGAGCGCTCATGCATTGAGGATCGATGCGCTTCAGATTGTGTTCCAGGATCCGCAATCCGCGCTCAATCCGCGGCGCACAGTCTTCAATCTCGTGACTCAGCCGATGGAGGCTGCAACAAGAGCGAGCGCGCGAAGCGAACGCAATGAGCGCGCGCGAGCGCTTGCGACCGAAACCGGACTCGCATCCGAATTGCTCAACCGCTATCCCTCGCAACTGTCCGGCGGGCAGAAGCAACGCGTCAATATCGCCAGAGCGCTCTGCGTGACGCCTCGCCTACTCGTCGCGGACGAGATTGTCTCGGGGCTCGACGTCTCGGTCCAGGCGCAAATTCTGAACCTTTTGCTGGACATCAGGGAAAAGCGCGGAATCGGATTGCTTTTTATTTCGCACGATCTTGCCGTTGTGCGTTATCTCTGCTCGCGCGTGCTGGTGATGCAGAATGGCTTTGTCGTTGAGCATGGACCAACGGGCGAAGTTTTCGAAAGACCTCAACACCCCTATACACAGTCCCTGCTGGCCGCTGTTCCGCCCGATGACGCCGGCCGGACATGGCCGCCGGAATCGGCGGCTTCAGTGACCGCGGCATGACCGCTTCCACCAACGAAATATGAGCGGGAGGCTTTGGAATGAACGGATTGAGTGCTCATATCGCCGAGGACGTTACCGAGATTCTGTCGAACCTCGTGGCCTTTCCAACCATCAGCGCGTCTTCGAATCATGACATCAACGCCTATATCGAACAGTACGCACAGCCCTTCGGCGCGCGAGCCAGGCGATTTCCGAACAAGGCCGGAGACAAGGCGAATCTTCTTCTGAGCATCGGTCCGGATGCGCCAGGCGGCCTCGTATTCAGCGGCCATACCGATGTCGTTCCAACCGAAGGGCAGGCCTGGACCGGCGATCCCTGGAGAATGCGAAAAACTGACGGCAAGCTGGTCGGCCGCGGCGCCACCGACATGAAGGGCTTTCTCGCCTGCTGCCTTGCGGCCCTGCCCGCCATTGCATCAAAGCCGCTCGCGAAGCCGATCCATCTCGCCTTTTCCTATGACGAAGAGGTGGGATGCAGCGGCGTCGGCGATATGGCCGAATGGATCGGCAGAAGCAGTCTTGCGCCGCGCCTCGCGATTATCGGCGAAGCCACGAGCATGGATCTTGTGTCAGCGCATAAGGGCGGGCTGATCGGCTGGACAACAGTCACGGGCAAGCCGGGTCATTCATCTCAGCCCGATCGTTATGTGAACGCCGTAATGATCGCCGCCGACCTCATCGCGTTCATCAATACGATCCGCGCCGATATGCGAAACGGGCCGACCTTCGAGGGCCTCGATCCGCCCTACTCCACCATTCAGGTCAACCAGATCTCAGGCGGGTTGCACGGCAACATCGTCGCCGAGCAATGCCGCTTCTTCTGGGAAATGCGCATCATCCCGGGTGAAAGCGACATGGCTGTGCTCAATCGCATGCAGGACTTCGCGCGGGAGAAGCTAGAGCCGGCGATGAAGGCCATCGATCCCACGACCGGGATCTCGATCGATGTGATGGCGCGCATTCCCGGACTGAAGCCTAATGACGACTCGACGCTGGAAGCTGAATTGCTGCGCTTGCTCAACAGGCGCTCTTCTCGTGCGGTTCCCTATGGCACCGAGGCCGGCATCTTTCAGGCGAATGGCGTTCCAGCGGTCGTGATCGGACCGGGCGATATTGCGGACGCGCATCAGCCCGACGAGTCGATTTCGATCGACGCGCTCGTCGACTGCGTTGGCTTTCTCACCCGAGTCGCCGAATCCTGTCAGACGTGACCGGAAGGAGATTTCGCGTGAATCTTAAATTTCTGGAGACGTTCTTCTGGCTGGCGAAACTGCGCAATTTCAGCGTCACGGCTGAACGGCTCAACACCACGCAGCCTGCCATTTCTTCGCGGCTGCGTGCGCTCGAGGACCAGCTCGGCGTCGAGCTCCTCTTTCGCACGACGCGCGAGGTTCATCTCACACCAGCCGGCATCGGCCTTCTTCGTCATGTTGAGGCGATCCTCGAGGAGATGAGACAGATCAGGGAGCGGCTTGGTCTCGATGGCGACATCGCCGGCGTCGTGCGCATCGGCGTCGTTGATGCGATTGTCCGAACATGGTTGCCGACGTTGTTCGAGCTGCTGCGCGAGCGCCATCCGCTGCTATCGCTTGAAGTCACCGTCGACACCACGCTTCAGCTCGCGCGCGCTTTACGCGAAGGCGATCTCCATCTGGTGATCGCCATCGAGCCGGTCTCCGGCGAGCATCTGGCGAGCGCCCCGATTTGCAGCTACGCTATGGGCTGGGTGTGCCGCCCTGACATGATCACGGCAGGCAAACGTTACGAGCCGTCCGACATCGCCGCGCTGCCGCTCATCACTTACCCGCCGCAGACTCCTCCATCACGTCTCATCGCGGACTATTTCCAGGACTTAAATCTGAGCCGCGCGCGCACCAGCGCTTCGAATTCGATGTCGACGATGATTGAGCTCGCGGCAGATGGGCTCGGAGTCGCTGCCGTGCCGCCCGTCTGCGTCGAGCGCGAGATTTCCGAAGGTCGTCTCGCTGCGATCGAGAGCGCGCGCGCCTTCCCGCCGCTGACCTTTGTTGCTTCGTACCGCTCCGTTCCCAGCCATGCCGCAATTACGGCGACGCTCGAGGCTTGCAGGGCGGCGGCTGCCGCGTTCTGCTCCACGCGTCCGTCGGACGCCGCTTGCGTGACCAATTTATAAAATTTCCCTATGAATAACCCGGAAAGTATCTATTGGACAGAAATAAGCGCTTTGATCGAAGCTGGCGTGACCAACCTCCCGGAAGCGCCTCATGACTGGCCGTCGCATCTATCTCGAATTCACCGAAAGCCGGACGCGAGGCATCCTGGATTTCTATGAAGAATTCGCTCCCGTCACCTGCGACACGATCTGGACCGCGCTCGCGAGACCAATCCGCGTCACTGTATTTCACGCCATGTTCGCCGGTCCTGAAATCATGACCGGCCTCGAGGGAGAGGCGCGCAACTTCGATCCCTCGAAAATCCCGCTGGAGAACCAGACCGTGACTCCCGGCAAGGGCGAGATGCTGTGGTACTATCAGGGCAAGAACAGCATGAAGGGCCTCACCGACGAATTGTGGGAGCTCGGCATGTTCTATGACAATGGCGGCCGCACGTTTGGTCCCCTTGGCTGGACGCCGGTGAACATCTTCGCCGTCATGAATGAGGGACTCGACAAGATCGCCGAAGAATGCCGGGGCATCCGCATGACGGGAGCGAAGACGATCGAGATCGGACGCGTCGCCTGAACGGTCGCAGCGAATTTGATTTGCGCGAATTGGATTTGCACGAGAGGGGATGAACATGCTGTCACGCCGCACGCTGCTTGGATCGACCGCCGCATTCGCACTCGCCTCGCCGGCCGTCGCGCAGCAAAAGACGCTGGTGATCAATTCCTTCGGCGGCGCCTACGAAACAACCCACCGCAAAGCAGTCATTGACGCCTTCGAGAGGCAGAACAACGTCAAGATCAATGTGGTCACAGTTTATTCGGCCGACGCGCTCGCGCAGCTGCGCGCCCAGAAATCGGCGCCGCAATTCGATGTGATCCACTTTTCCGGCGGACAGGAAGCGGTCGCGGCGAAGGAAGGTCTGCTTGAGAAGATGTCGCCGGCGGACCTGCCGACGAACGGCAAGAGCCTTTATCCGTTTGCGACCGCCGGCCTCGAGCGTGGCGAAGGGCCGGTGATGCAGGTCGCCGCCATGGGCCTCATCTACCAGACCGAGAAGGTGAAGCCGACGCCGACGAGCTGGAAGGACGTGCTTGATGCAAAATTCAAGGGCCACATCGTCCTGACTGACTTCTCGAACAGCTATGGGCTGCTTAGCGCGCTGATGCTGAATCAGGCGCTTGGCGGCACGCTCGACAATGTCGATCCCGGCTTCAAGGCGCTGCAGAGCGTCATCAAGGACGCGACCGTGATTTCACGCTCGCCTGATATCCAACTCAATTTCGCGCAGAATGATGCTTGGCTCGCGCCCTATGCGCAGGACTATGCTTACGCCTTGCGCAAGGCCGGCGTGCCGGCGAAATTCGTTCCGCCACAGGAAGGCGTCGCCGGGTCGCTAATCACGATCAACGCGGTCGCCGGTCGCCCCAATCGCGATCTTGCGATGAAGTTCATCGACTTCTCGCTGCGCGCCGAGGCGCAGGAGATGTGGGCGAAGGATTTGCGATATTCGCCTGTTAACAAGGATCTCAAGCTCGACCCCGAGACGGCTGGCGATGTCATTTATGGCGAAGAGGCTGTGAAGAAGCTCGTGGTGTTTGATCCGATCAAGATCGGCGAGAAGCGGCAGGGCTGGGTCAATCAATGGAATCGCATGATCGGCAAGTGATCGTGAAGTTCGCCACCTTATCGTGACGACGCCTGCGCATCGAAAGCTCGAGCCCCCGCTGCTGCTGACGCCGGGCGTCATTGCGCTAACGGCCGCGTTCCTTCTGCCTGTCGCGCAAGTGATCGCCTACGCCTTCTTTCGCGACGGCTCCTTCTCCTGGAGCGCCATCGATCTCACGCCCTGGAAACGCCTGTTCGAGGATGACTATCATCTCTTCGTCGGGCTGCGCACATTACGGCTCGGGCTGATCGTCACCGCGCTCAGTCTCCTGCTCGGCTATCCCCTCGCGCTGATCATCGAAAGCGCGTCCCAGCGGTTGAAGACGCTGCTGCTCCTCGCACTCATCCTGCCGCTCATGACGAGCGTGGTCGTCAGAACATTTGGCTGGCTGGTGATCCTCGGACGCGGCGGCCCGATTGCGCGCTTTCTGCGCGATCAAGGGTTGGTCGCGAACAATTTCCAACTCGCTTACACCGAGACCGGCGTCGTGCTGGCGATGACGCAGGTGCTTCTCCCCTACATGGTTCTTGTGCTGGTCGGCGTGCTCGCTCAGATCGACAAGAGGCTGATCGAAGCCGCACGCACCATGGGCGCGGGATCGCGCGCGACGCTGACAAACGTCGTCATCCCGCTTTCTCTTCCCGGCATCCTCGCCGGATCGGTTCTCGTTTTCGCTGTCACGATCAGTTCCTTCATCACCCCCGTGGTGATCGGTGGGTTGAAGCTGCCTGTGCTGGCCTCGGGAGTGTATCACTCCGCCATTTCCTACAATGACTGGCCGCTCGCCGCGGCGCAGGCGACGGCGCTCTTTGTCGTTGTCGTCGTGATCCTCCTGCCCTACGCCTTGAGCACGCGAAAAGAAGCTCGATGAATCTCGGCCTCCCCATTTCTTTGCGAGCAGCTGCCGTTGCGTTCGTCTGCCTCATCATCATTTTCCTGCTCGCGCCGCTTGTTGTCGTGATGGCCGCTTCGCTGTCTGCGGGAGGCTATCTCGTTTTTCCGCCGCAAGGCCGCTCGTTTAGATGGTATGCTGAAGTGCTGAGCGACCGCCGCTACCAGGAGGCTCTCGCGACAAGCGCCTGGATCGCAATCATTGCGACAGCGATCTCTGCGCCGCTTGGAACCGCCGCTGCGATCGCATTGACGCGATTCGACTTTCGAGGGCGAGCGGCCACGCAGGTGCTGTTCCTGTCGCCACTTTTCTTTCCGACGATCGTGGTCGCGATTGGTCTTCTCATCATGGCGTCGCGCGCGCTCGGCGGCTCCTCAGTCGGCGTGATCGTCGCTGGGCACGTCGCGCTCGCTATTCCTTTCGTCGTCCGCGCCGTCGGAGCAGTCCTCGAAGGCGTCGACCGCTCGACGGATGAGGCGGCGCGCGTCATGGGCGCGCGATGGTGGCAGAGATATCTCTTGGTGACACTCCCGCAATGCTCGTCCGGAATTCTCGCCGGCGCGCTGCTGGCCTTTCTCGTGTCGTTCGACGACGCGGTGCTCATCCTCTTTCTGCGCACGCCAGCAATCGACACATTGCCGCTGCGAATCTATTCGAGCCTGGAATTCAGCCCGGACCCCGGCGTCGCAGCAGCGTCGACGCTCCTCATCATAATGGCGGCGTTCATCGTGCTTGCGAGCGAGCGCCTTCTCGCCGGCCGGCGCGCGATCGGATAGCGCCATGGCTGATGTCGTCATCCGGAACGTGTCGAAGCATTTCGGCAGGGTTCATGCGCTGAAGAGCGTCGATCTTTCCGTGGCCGATGGCAGCTTCATCGCCCTTATGGGCCCTTCGGGATGCGGGAAGACGACGTTGCTTCGCGCGATCTCCGGCCTCGAACTTGCAGACGGCGGAACGATCGCCATTGGCGGCGAGGATGTGACCGCGATGCCGCCTGAAAAGCGCAATATCGGGCTGATGTTCCAGTCCTACGCGCTGTTTCCGCATATGACGGTCGCGCAAAATCTGGCCTTTCCCATGAGGATGCGGCGCGGCTACGACGCGGCGGAGCGTGAAAGACGGATCAAGCGTGCGCTCGATCTTGTGCGATTGCCTGATGTGCGCGATCGCTATCCCAGACAGATGTCCGGCGGCCAGCAGCAGCGCGTGGCTTTTGCGCGCGCGCTCATCGACGAGCCGAGCGTGCTTCTTCTCGATGAGCCACTTTCCAATCTCGACGCGCGCCTGCGCGACGACATGCAGATAGAATTGATCGAACTCAGGCGGCAGGTGCCGATCACGACCATTCTCGTGACGCATGATCAGACGGAAGGCCTAACTCTCGCTGATGAAATCGTCGTCATGCGAGACGGAAGCATCGAGCAGGCCGGCCCGCCGCGAGCTGTCTATGCGAACCCGGCTAATTCCTTCGTCGCTGACTTTCTCGGCGGGGCCAACCTCGCGCCGGTCCACAGCATCAGGCAGGAAGCAGGCGGCTGGCGCGCGCAGACGGCGGAGGGTGAGACGATCTCCGTTCCCGCGCCGCAGCAGCACATGGACGAGGGCGTGCTGATGATCCGACAGGAGGATCTGCGCCTGCTGCCGCGTGACGAAGCCGCCGAAGTTTCGAGCGCCGCGCGCATCGCCGCCGTCGCTTATCGCGGCCAGTCGACGCAGATCGCCGTCGATGCCCTTGGCCAGCGCCTCAGGTTGCACGGCGCGGCCGATATCTCTGTCAGCGTGGGAGACACGGTGCGCATCGGCTGGCGCCTTGCCGACGCACGGTTGCTGCCATCAGGTTGAACGTCACGCCGACACATCTGCGGCGTTCCAAAACGTGCGGCCGCGAGGCGTCAACAGGTTTTGTGCAACTGCGCGACGACGGGATGATCGCAATTGGTGGTAAAGCGCGGCGATGCGCCGCCAGGCGATCCCCAGCCCGTCACATCCGGGCCGAAGAAATCGCGATTGATCTCCAACCATTCGAGTTTGTCGTCTGGCAGCCGATCATCCGCATGGATCGCCGCGACAGGGCACACGGTTTCGCATAGCCCGCAATCGATGCACTCGTCAGGATGAATATAGAGCGTGCGACCGCCTTCGTAGATGCAATCCACAGGGCACACCTTCAGGCAAGCCTTGTCTTTCACATCGATGCAGGCGTCCGTGATCACGAAGGGCATTTTAGCGCCCCTTCCAGACAGGCTTCCGCTTTTCGACGAAGGCGCGCACGCCCTCGCTCGAGTCTTCGGAGCCGAGCGCCTCGACCAGCGCCGGCAGACGCGCCGCCTGCGCTTCGGCGGCTGTGAGATGCGCCGTGCGCCGCGCAACCTGCTTGATCGCCCGCACCGAAAGCGGCGCGCAGGCGAGAATATCCGCAAGCCAGCGGTCGACGACGGCGTCGAGTTCCGCGCGCGGCGCAACTTCGTTCACGAGACCGTAGGACAGGGCCTCGCGCGCGGATATGCGCTTGCCAGTGAGCAGCATGCCCATCGCATAACGGAACGGGATTTGCCGCTGCAGCAAGGTCATTCCGCCATCGAGCGGCATGCGGCCGACACGCGCCTCGGGCAAGCCGAACGTCGCTTCTTCCGCAGCGATGACGATATCGCAGCCGAGAACCATCTCGAAGCCGCCGCCGATCGCGTGGCCGTTGACGCGCGCGATCACGGGAACATCCAATGTCTCTCGTAGCGCGATGCCGCCGAAGCCGCCGGGCCGCGGCATCGCCCAATATTCGAGGCCCGATGCGCCGCTGCCGCCCTTCATGTCGGCGCCCGTCGAAAATGCGCGATCGCCTGCGCCAGTCAGCACCACCGCGCGCACATCGCGATCGCTCTCAATGCGCGCCCAGATCGCCTGCAATTCTTTCTCGCTCGCGGCGTCGATCGCGTTCAGCACCTCAGGCCGATCGATCGTCACCCGCGCGACGTGATCGGCGATGACGCAGGTGATCGGCATTATTCCGCAGCCTCGCGCTTCACCGCCGTGACTTCAGCGCGCACCGCATCCGTATGCCGGCCGAGCGCGGCCGGCGGAATGCGGATCGAGACCGGCGCATCAGTCATATGGATCGGCGACCCCACCACGCGCACGCGCTCGGTTTCGCCATCAGCCTCCATGATCATGCCATTGATCACGGCCTGCTCGTCGGCAAGCGCTTCCGCAAGCGAACGCACCGGAGCGCAAAGAAGGTCCTGCTCCTCGAGCCGCGCTAGCCAATAGGCTGTCGTGTTCGTCTTGAAGCGCTCCTTGAAGATCGTCTGCAGCGCCTTCTTGTTCGCGACCCAGGATGCGAAATCCTTGAAGCGATCCTGCTTCCCGAGATGATCGATCTCAAGCGCTTTGCTGATGTCGCCGAGCGGATCGGCCTTGAAGGCGCCGACCATGACGAGCGCGCCATCCGACGTCGCGAACACGCCGGAGAGCGGCATCGCGCCCCAGTTCACCTCGCGGCCACGCATGAGATGCGCGCAGGCTTCCTGCGTCTGCGCCGCCAGCATGGAGTCGAGTAGCGACACGGAAATCTGCTGCCCCCGCCCGGTTTTCTCGCGTTGAAGCAATGCGAGAAGAACGCCCTGCACCATATGCATTCCCGCGGAATAATCCGCGAAAGTTGTAGCGTTCACGCTCAGAGGCTCGTCGTCATTGGAGCGGCGATACATGACGCCGCTCATCGCCTGCGCGAGAACGTCTTGCCCGCCCTTGTGCGAATAAGGCCCTGTCAAACCAAAACCGGTGCCGACCGCATAGATGATGCGCGGATTGATCTTGCTCAGCGCTTCGTAACCGAAGCCCATACGCTCCATGACGCCGGCGCGGAAATTATTGACAACCACATCGGCCGTCTCCGCGAGCTTGAGAACAAGCTTCTTGTCCTCGTCCTTGCGCAGATCAAGCACCACCGAACGCTTGTTGCGGTTGAGCGAGCAGAATACCGGGCCGACAAGACCGGCCGGATCGTTTGGAAACGACGTGCGTGACAGATCGCCCGTACCCGGCTTCTCAATCTTGATGACGTCAGCGCCATAGTCCGCCAGCATCTGCGTGGCGACCGGCCCCATCATCACCTGCGTGAAATCGATCACCCTGACGCCTTGCAGCGGCAGGGGCGTGGAAGATTGATGGCTCACGCGGCTTTCTCCAGAATCTTCGCGTTCGCGGACGGACGATCGCCGGGATCGCCGCCTTGCGCGCGGACATGCTTGCAGATTTGCGCGGGATCGATGCGGCGCAGTGTTGTTCCCGATTGCGCCGACAGAGCCGCAGCGACGCCCGCCGCATGACCCATGGACATGCAGGGCGGAATCTCGCGTGACATCTTCTGGGCCGCTTCCGTCGCCGAATAGTGCCTGCCGGCGACAACGAGGCCGTCAACTTCCTTCGGCAGCATCGAGCGATAGGGCGTATAGTAATCGCGGCCGCGCGCCACCGTGTCGGTGAAATGCACGCGATCCATCACATCGTCCTTGGTGACGACATATTCGCCTTCAAGCAGGCGCGTCTGGCGAACACCAAGTTGCGGCGCCACATCGACGACGTAGCAGTTCTTGAAGCCCGGCATATTGGCGCGCACGAACTCGACAAGCGCATAGATGCGCTTGCGGCCTTCGAAATCGGCTTTTGTCTGATCTGCGACCTTGATTCCGTCGAGGCCAATCATGTGCGGGCAATTGCACCAGACGATTCCCGGCAACGGCGTCTTCAGCCACCATTTATCCCAGGAGCCGCCCATCAAGCGCTTCGCCGCGCGATCAAGCTTCGCGAACTCTTCGGGATGCTCGTGAGAAAATCGCTCGGCCTCTTCCGTATCGACATTGCCAAGACGGAAAACGGTCGTGACGATGTAGCTGCCGTCAGAGAATTTCGCGCCCGAAGCCGATGCGACATCGAGATCGCCGGTAGCGTCGATCACCGCCTCGGCCATGAGCGCCTGGCGACCTTCCTTCGTTTCGCAAACGACGCCGCGGATGCGGCCGTCCTGCACGATCGCCTTCGAGAACCAGGAATGCAGCCTGAGATTGACGCCTGCTTCTGCGATCATCTCATTCGATACGCGCTTCCATCCGTCGGGATCGAAGGCGGCTGCCATGACGATCGGCGGCGGCTTCATCTGCGAGCGAAAATCGAACGCCCCCCAGCGCGCCCATTTGCGATAGAGAGCTTCGCTCGAACCGCGCTCGGCGATCGGCGGATACATGCAGAGATCGAGCTTCGCCATGCGCTCGATCATCTCCATGCAGGAACCGGTGACCGTCACCTCGTCACCGTTGTGCATGTCGTCCAGCACCAGCACCATTCCGCCGGACGCGAGGCCGCCGAGATAGGGATAGCGCTCGACGAGCGTCACCGACGCGCCCATCCGCCGTGCGGCGATCGCTGCGGAAAAGCCGGCCGGGCCGCCGCCCACCACCAGAACGTCCGACCGCGATACGATCTTCGCGGAGCCGGGAGTTTCCTGAATCAGGTCATGATCAGTCATGCCATGCCTCTTGTCGGCCCTAAAAATTGAATTTCAATGCGCCGCCGGCGGCTGCCAGCGCACGACGAGACGCTCAATGAGCGTAATCGCCAGGAAGAACAGAACGGAGAAGCTCGATCCGACGACGACCGTCGCATAGAGCAGCGCCGAGTCGAACGCGTACATCGCCTGGATGATCAACGCGCCAATGCCAACGGTCGATCCGATCCATTCCGCGACGATCGCGCCGATCACAGCGGTCGACGCCGCGATCTTCAGCGCCGAGAAAAGATAGGGCAGCGAGTTCTGCAGGCGCAGCTTGAAGAACACTTCCGTCTTCGAGGCCGACAATACGCGCATCAGCTCCATCGCTTGCGGATTCACCGACTCCAGTCCGCGCACCATGTTCACGAGAGTCGGAAAGAAACAGATGAGCGCCGCGATCGCGATCTTCGGCTCCATGCCATTGCCAAGCAGCAGCACCAGGATCGGCGCCTTCGCCACCACCGGAATGGTGTTGAAGATCACGACAACAGGGAAGAAGGCCTGTTCCAGCGACTTCTTGTGAACGAAAGTCGTCGCGATCAGGATGGCGACAATGTTGCCGAGCAGAAATCCCGATATCGCCTCGATCGCTGTCGGCAAAAGATTCGCCATTAGCTTGGGAAAATCGGTGTAGAGCCGGGCAACCACGTCGAAAGGCGACGGCGCCACGAAAGGCGGCACCTTGAGCACATAGACGAGCGCGGCCCAGATCGCGAGAAAGGCGAGAATGCCTGCGGCCGGCAGGAGCCACCGCCTCAGCTTCTCGCGCGATTGATGGGCGCGGAATTCAGCCTCGGCTTCGGCGACGCCGGGAGCGGCGACAGCAATGTCGGTCACGGCTCAGGCCTCCAGAGCGCGGCGCAAACGGGCCGCCATTTGGACGAATTCCGGCGTTTCGCGGATGGCGAGCGTCCGGTCGCGCGGGAGATCAATGGCGACCTGCTCGCGGACGCGGCCGGGATTGGCCGCGAGCACCAGCACGGACTCGCCGAGGAACACAGACTCATAGACAGAATGAGTCACGAACAGGATCGTCGTGCGCGTCTCCTGCCAGATGCGGCGTAATTCCTCGTTAAGCCGGTCGCGCGTAATTTCATCGAGTGCGCCGAACGGCTCGTCCATCAGCAGCATGCGCGGGCCGGACACGAGGGCGCGCGCGATCGAAACGCGCTGACGCATGCCGCCCGACAATTCATGGGGATAGGAGTTCTCCCATCCTTCCAGTCCGACGAGTTTCAGAAGTTCGCGCGGCGTCGGCGCGTTCTTCGGCGCCTGCTTGGCGCCGCCGCCGACTTCGAGCGGCAATTCGACATTCTCAATCGCCGTGCGCCATGGCAGCAGCGCCGCATCCTGGAACACGAAACCCAGCGCGCGATCGCGCCTCGCCTCCTCCGGCGACTGGCCGAGCACAGCCATGCTGCCGCCCGAGGGCGACACGAGATCGGCGACGACGCGCAGCAAGGTCGACTTGCCACAGCCGGAGGGGCCCAGCAGCGCCAGGAATCCGCCGCGAGTCACCGAGAAGGAGACGTTTTCGAGCGCCGTCACCGTGCGGCGCTCGGTGACGAAGCGCACGGTGACATTACGGCATTCGACAGCGTTCGACATCGCGTGCATCGCGCTGGCCCGCTTTGTTCGCTCAGCCGATCTTCGGCCGGCCAGCTTCGGTCATCTTGAGGATGTCGAGCGTCATCACCTCGTCGACCTTCGGCGTGCGTTTGGTGAACTGCTTGAGCTGATCGTGCAGATCGATCTGCTCCTGCCAGATTGCGCGATCCATCGTGCCCCAGCCATTCGCCCTGGTCGCGGCGCCGAACGAATATTTGAGCTGGGTTTCAGCCGCCTCCAGCTCGTCTTCCTTCTTGAGATTGGGGAATTCCTTCACGAGAAAATCGACCGCCTTCTCGCGATTGTTATAGGCGTATTCCCAGCCTTTCGCGGTCGCGCGCACGAATTTCGCCAGCACGTCGGCCTTGGTCTGGATGGTCTGATTGGTCGCGTAGTAGGGCAGCGCATAGAGCTTCACGCCGGTATCCCAGAGACGCATGTCGACTCGCTGGTCGCCCAGAACCCTCAGCGCCGACGTGTTCGTCTGCCAGCCGGTGAAGCAGTCGACCTGCCCCGTCATGAGCGGCGTCATGTCTGCGCCCGACGTCACGATCGTGACCTGGCTCTCGGGAATGTTGTTCTTGGCGAGCAGCGCGCGCAGCAGAATGACGCCCGTCGCCTGGATGCCGACCTTCTTGCCGATGAGATCCTTGGGCTCGCGGATCGGGTTTTTCTTCAACGAGAAGAAAGCGTAGGGGTGCTCGGCGCAACCCACCGCAAAGCACTTGATCGGCAGATCCTGCGACGCCGCAAGCATCAGGGACGGGCTCGACGAAACCTGGCCAATCTCGAACTTGCCAGAGGCGACGATCGCGACGCCATCGATGCTGGGGCCGCCGGGCTGAATCCGCAGTTCGACGCCTTCAGCATCGTAGTAGCCCATCGCCTTGGCGCAGATTTCGCCAAGCTGATTGCCCGAGAACAGCCAGCCAAGCTGGAGATTGACCACAGGCTTGCCCTGCGCGTTGACGCCCACACTCGCCAAGGGGCCGGCGGCGGCGGCAGCGGTGCCTGCTGCACCAAGCTTCAAGACATCACGACGATCGAATGGCATGTCGAATCCTCCTCTTGACCCGGCCGGTCAACGCTCCCCCGTCGACTCAAATATCCTGTCACGTCCCGCGCTCTCGAAAAGAATAGATTTTCGCCTTTGGCGATGCCAGAATTAGAGCACTGCACAGGAAATGCCCCGATGCATGCCGCGGTTTTGCGCTATTTCCTACAAGTTGCGCGCGACGGGTCGATACGGGGCGCGGCCGAGCGGCTGAACGTCGCCTCGTCCGCCGTGAACCGGCAGATCCTCCGGCTGGAGGACGAATTGGGCGTGACGCTTTTCGAGCGGGTGCGCAACGGCGTGCGCCTGACCGACGCCGGCCAGATATTGCTCGTCCATATCAGGCAGACCTTCGCCGATTTCGATCGCGCGAAGGCCGAGATCGCCAATATCAGCGGCGGGCTGACCGGCCATGTGCGCATCGTGTGCCTGGAATCGCTGGCGGTGCGCTTCATGCCTGAGGTGGTGGGCGAGCTCGCGGCTGCGCATCCTGGCCTGACGTTGTCGGTGATCGTCGTCGATCCCAATCAGGGCCCCGAGGAACTGCGCGCCGGGCGCGCGGATTTCGGCATCCTGTTCGTCGACCGTCGCCATCGCGACATCGATGTGCGCGAAAGCTTCATCACGGCGATCGGCGCGGTGATGCGGCCGGATCATCCGCTGGCGCGGCGCAAATTGCTGACGCTGACGGATTGCGCCGACTATCCTGTCCTGACGCTACATGATCGCTGGCTGATCGACGCGATCATGGCGACGGAATTCGCGCGATCCGGCGCGACCTTCAATGCGCGCATCATCTCGAATTCGATCGACCTGATGCGGCAAATGATTCTTGCCGGGCTCGGCATCGGCTTTTTCACGCCTATCGGCTTTCTCGAAGAGATCGCGCGCAAGGAGCTCGCGCATGTGCCGCTGGCCGAGCCTTGGCTGACGGACAGCGAAGTCGGCATTCTGACGCCGCGCGGCAAGCAACTCTCGGCGCAAGCGCGCGTGGCGCTCGAATTCGTGCAAGGCAAACTGCGCAAGCTGGGCGGCCGGCTGCCGCCCGCGGTGATCGTCGGGCGCGTTCGGCGCATTACGCGCCAGAAGAAATAACCACACCGAGCTTTTGCGAACTTGCAGGCGCGAAGCCTGGACTGTTCAATGACGCATCAATCTGGAGATCAGCAATGACGCCCGAAGAAAAACTCGCGGAGATGGGTCTGTCGCTTTCGGACCCGATGGTTCCCGTCGCCAATTATGTGCGCTTCAAGCGCGTTGGCGATCTCGCTTATCTCTCGGGCGAAGGACCTCGCCGCCCGGATGGCAGCCATATCACCGGCAAAGTCGGCGCGACGGTGACAGCGAAAGAGGCCTATGAGCACGCGAAGATCACCGGGCTTGGGCTGCTCGCTTCAGCGAAAGCGGCCGCCGGCGGCGATCTCGGCAAGGTGGAATTTCTCAAGCTGCTCGGCATGGTCAATGCGACGCCAGATTTCGAGGATCATCCTTTCGTGATCAATGGCTGTTCGGATTTGCTTGTCGCGGTGCTGGGTGATCGCGGGCGCCATGCGCGCTCGGCGGTCGGCATGGGATCGCTGCCGAAGCAGATCACCGTCGAGATCGAGGCGATTATCCGCATCCATCCCTGACGGCGATCAGCCGCGGAAATGGCAAGCGACGCTGCGCGCGTCGCCGACATCGCGCAACAGCGGCGTCTCGAGCTTGCATTTTTCCTTCGCGATTGGGCAGCGCGTATGAAAGGCGCAGCCCGATGGCGGATTGAGCGGACTCGGCACGTCGCCTTCGAGGACGAAGCTGCGGCCGCGCCGCTTTGGATCAGGCATCGGAGCAGCGGCCAATAACGCCTCCGTGTAAGGATGCAGCGGCGTCGAAAACAGCGCTTCGGTTTCGGCGACTTCGACAATCTTGCCGAGATACATCACGGCGACGCGATGGCCGATATGCTCGACCACGCCGAGATCGTGCGAGATGAAGAGATAGGCGAGACCGAGGCTGTCCTGCAGCTCGAGCAGGAGGTTCAGAACCTGCGCCTGCACGGACACGTCAAGCGCCGAAACGGGCTCGTCGGCGACAATCAGATCGGGCGACACCGACAGCGCACGCGCAATGCCGAGCCGCTGCCGTTGGCCGCCCGAAAATTCAAATGGCAACTTGCGCATGGCGTCGGGCCGCAGGCCGACGCGTTCGAAGAGACTTGCGATGCGCGCATCACGTTCACCGCGCGGCAATGTTTCATAATTCTCCAGCGGCTCGGCGACGATTTCGCCAGCGGTCAGACGCGGATTGAGCGACGCATAAGGATCCTGAAAGACCATCTGCACGCGCCGGCGATGCGCGCGCAATTGGGATGGCGACAGCGAGGCGATATCAGCGCCATCGACCATGATCCGCCCGTCGGTCGGCGCCATGAGCCGCAAGATTAGGCGCCCGACCGTCGATTTCCCGCATCCGGATTCGCCGACAAGGCATAGCGTCTCGCCGCGCGCGATGGTGAAGGACACGCCATCGACCGCCTTCACATGGGCGACCGCGCGACGCAGCAATCCGCGCTCGACGGGAAAATGCTTCTTCAATCCCTGAACATCGAGAATCGCCGCCGTCATGCCGCGACAAGCTCCGCGCGATGACAGGCGACGATATGCTTTGATTCCAACGCTCGCAGTTCCGGCGCTTCGGCCCGGCAACGGTCGATCGCCATCGGGCAGCGCGGCGCGAAGGCGCAGCCGACAATGGGTTCACGAAGAGAGGGAACGATGCCGGCGATCTCGTTCAATCGTCCTCGCCTCTTGCCCTTGTGCATGCGCGGCAGCGACGCCATCAGCCCGCGGGTGTAGGGGTGCAGCGGCCGCTCGAACAAATCCTCGACCAGCGCCTCCTCGACCTTGCGGCCGGCATAGACGACGACGACCCGATCGCAGGTTTCAGCGACGACGCCGAGGTCATGGGTGATGAGCACGACCGCCGTTCCCGTCCGCGACTGAAGATCGCGAATGAGCTTGAGAATCTGCGCCTGGATGGTGACGTCGAGCGCTGTTGTCGGCTCATCCGCAATCAGCAAACGCGGGCCGCAGGCCAGCGCCATGGCGATCATCGCACGCTGGCGCATGCCGCCGGAGAACTGGTGGGGATAATCGCGCACGCGTCGTTCGGGATCGGGAATGCGGACCAGGCGCAGCATCTCGACTGCGCGCGCTTCAGCCTCCTTCGCGCCAAGACCTTCATGGATGCGCACCGCTTCCGCGATCTGCTCGCCGATCGTGAACACCGGATTGAGCGAGGTCATCGGCTCCTGAAAAATCATCGCGATACTGTTGCCGCGAATGGCGCGCATCTCGGCTTCGCCGAGATTGACGAGATTGCGCCCCTCGAAAAGCACTTCGCCGCCGACGATCCGGCCGACCTTGTCGGGCAAAAGCCGCAGCACCGACAGGGCCGTGACGCTTTTGCCGCAACCGGATTCACCGACCACGGCGAGCGTCTCGCCAGCGCCGACATCAAATGACACGCCATCGACGGCGCGCGTCACGCCATCCGCATTGAAGAAATGCGTGCGCAGATCACGAATGGAAAGAAGCGGAGACTGCGTCATCGTCACATCCGGCGCGCCAGCCGGGGATCGAGATGGTCGCGCAAACCATCGCCAACGAGATTGATCGCAAGCACTACCAGCGCCAGCGCAGCGCCGGGATAAAGAATGGTCCATGGCGCGCGGCTGAGGAAATTGCGCGATTGCGCGATCATATTGCCCCAGCTTGGAATATCAGGCGGCGTGCCGGCGCCGAGGAACGACAAGGCGGACTCAACCAAAATCGCCGAAGCCGCGATGTAGGTCGCCTGCACAATCAGCGGCGCGATCGTGTTCGGCAGGATGTGCCGAATCAGAATCTTCGGCGTGCGCGTGCCGCCGGCGACAGCCGCATCGACATAGGCGCGTTCACGCACCGAGAGCACGACCGAGCGCACCAGCCGCACCACGCGCGGAATCTCGGGGATTGCGATGGCGACGACGACTGTCGTCACGCTGGCGCGCACCAACGAAACCAGCGCGATGGCCAGCAGAATCGCGGGAATGGCCATCAGCCCGTCCATCACTCGCATCAGAATCGTATCGGCGATGCGGAAATATCCGGCGACAAGCCCGAGCAGTAGTCCGACGCCGACCGACGCGATGGCGACGGAAAGGCCGACCGCAAGCGACACGCGCGAGCCATAGATCGTCCTGGCATAAACGTCGCGCCCGAGGTGATCGGTGCCGAAGAGAAGGTCAGACGATGGCGCCTGCAGGCGACGGGCCGGCGACGTGACCATGGGATCGCCCGCCAGCAACGGCGCGAAAAGCGCAATCGCGAGCATGACGAGTAGAGTCGCGACGCCGATCACAAGCGTCGGATTGCGGCGTGTGAAACGCCACGCGCTCTGAAGACGACGCGAGGGGGAGGGAGCGGTAGCGACCGCGACATCGCTCATGCGTCAATACCGGATGCGCGGGTCGAGCAGCGTGTAAGCAAGATCGACCAGGAGATTGATGGCGACATAGACGCCGGCGAAAACGAGGATCACACCCTGAATAATCGGGTAATCACGCTTTGAAATCGCATCGACGGTGAGCCGCCCGATGCCGGGAATATTGAACACGGTCTCGGTGATGACGACGCCCGAGATGAGCAGCGCAACGCCAATGCCGATGATGGTCACGATGGGAACCGCGGCGTTCTTCAGCGCGTGCTTCATCAGCATCACCGGCTGGCTCACGCCCTTGGCGCGCGCGGTGCGCATATAATCTTCCGCCAGCACGTCGAGCATGCTGGCGCGCGTGATGCGCGCGATCAGCGCGACATAGGCGAGGCCGAGCGCGATCGAAGGCAGGATGAGATGGCGCAGCCATTCCCACAAGCCGTCTGCGATCGGCTTGTAGCCCTGCACGGGCAGCCAGCGCAGATTGATCGAGAAGATATAGACGAGCACATATCCCACGACGAAGACCGGCGCGGAGAAGCCGAGCACCGCGAAGCCCATTACGAGCCGATCGAATGCCGATCCGGCGCGCGCGGCCGAGAATACGCCGGCGACGATTGCGAGCGACACTGCGACCAGCATGGTCATCACCGCAAGCGAGATCGTCGGCTCCATGCGCTGAAGAATCAGCGTCGCGACCGGCGTGTTCGAAAAGATCGAGATCCCGAGATCGCCCTGCAGGATGCGCCATCCCCAGCGGCCGAACTGGACCGCAAGCGCATCCTCAAGGCCGAGAAGCTTCCTGATCTGCGCGATCTGCGCTTCCGTCGCATTGTCGCCGGCGATGATCGCGGCGGGATCGCCCGGCGCGAGATGAAGCAGCATGAAGACGAACAACCCGACGATCGCGAGCACGATCGCCGTCGATAATAGGCGGCGAACGATATAGGCGATCATGAATGGCCCGCGCTCCCGCGGGCCATCCGTCTCGCGTCAGAGCGCGCAGCTTTTCCGTATCTTCGGCGCGCCCTGCCGGCCGTCACGCGGTCTTCTCGACGTTCCAGAACGGCACGAGCTCGGGCATGCCGATCATGCCCTTGAGATTGCGCAACGCAGAGGGCTGGAACCACTGGCCGTAATAAATGTGCGGCACGAAATTCCACGCATTCTCCTGCATCTCGCGCGCGATCGCCTTGCGCTCGTCATCGGTCGCGGCGGCCGCCCATTTGTCGCGCAGCACTTCATGCTTCTCGTCGGAGGGCCAGCCGAACCATCCCTTCTCGCCGGTCGCCGCATGACCGACAAGACCGATGGGATTGCCGAAGGCGTTCACCGACGCAGAGGTGAAGAACACATTCCAGCCGCCCTGATCCGGCGGCGTCTTCACGGCGCGACGCGTCACCACTCCGCCCCAGTCCGAGGCCTGCAGCGAAACGTTGAAGCCCGCTTCCTTCATCCATTGCGCAATCAACGTCGCGGCGTTGTTCATATAGGCGACGTTCGTCGCCTGCAGGACGACGACCGGCCGGCCGTCATAGCCCGACTCCTTCAGGAGCTGGCGCGCCTTGGCGAAGTTCTGACCGCCCTTGAACCATTCGGTGTTGGCGTCGTTCTCCATCGGCGTGCCGCAACCGAAGAGCGAACCGCAACCGCGGAAGAATTTTGGATTGCCGAAGGTCGCCTTCATCACGTCCGAGGGATGCACGGTGTAGAGCATCGCCTGCCGCGCCTTCACATTGTTGAACGGCGGATAGAGAAAGTTGAGGCGAGCCCAACCCATGTTGCCCTGCTTGTTCAGCACTTCCTGGGTGATGGCGGAATCACCTTCGAGCTGGTCAAGCAGATCAACGTTCGGATATTCGATGAAGTCGATCTCTCCGGCCTTGATGGCGGCGATCGCTGTCGCCTCGTCGGCGATGTTCTCATAGACGACGCGATCGACCTTCACGACCTTGCCGCCGGCGGAATAGGAGGCCGGTTCGGAACGCGGATTGTAGTTCGGATTCTTGTCGTAGACATAGCGCTGGCCCTGCACCATCGCGCCCTGATTGAAGATGAAGGGGCCGGAACCAATGATCGTCTGAACCTGCTGATTGGGATCGGTCTGCGCTTCCTTCTCGCGCATGACGAACAGCACGTTCGTGCCGGTCTTCGCCATGTTGTCGAGAACGAGACCGTAGGGCTCCTTCAGCACGATCTGGAAAGTCTTGTCGTCTTTCACGGGCGTGTCGGCGACGCGCGCGAACATGTGCTGCGCCGCGCCGTCGCGCGCCGCCCAGCGGCGGATCGAGGCGACGCAGTCGCGCGCCGTGACCGCCGTTCCGTCAGAGAATTTCAGCCCGTCGCGCAGTTCAAAGGTGTAGGTCTTGCGATCATCCGACAGGCCATGCTTGCCGACCATCTGCGGCTGCGGCTGATATTTGCTGTCTACGCCGAACAGCGTGTCGTAAACCATGTGCGCGTGGTACGAGGTGATATTCGCGGTCGTCCACACGGGATCGAACACGCGCAGGTCGCCATGCATCACGCCGCGAATCGTGCGCGAGACAGGCGGCGTGGTCTGCGCGCGACCAATGGCGGGCGCTCCCGCGATTGCGCCGGCGGCGATCGCGCCTTGCGTGAATCTGCGACGAGACGTGGTCATGGCGATCCTCCTCCATGAGAGCCGACGAAGCGGCGTCTCACCCCGCGCCAGTTACGCATGGGGAAGGCGCGTCGGGCAAGCGCCAAGAAGAGGCGTTGATGTCAAATCAGCAGGCGCCCTTCCGGCAATGGATCGAGCGGCCAGAGTGGGCGATTGACGCGCGTATAGGGATGCCGGTTCGGATCCTGCGGACAACAGCCGCCGGTCTCACCGCGCAGGATCAGCCTGGCGTATTTTCCGAAGCCGCCGGCGAAGTGCTGCGCGGATTTCAGCATCAGCAGGCGATAGGCGCCGGGATCGAGACCGAGATGCGTGAACAGCTCGTCGCCGAGCGCCTGCGTCCGCTTGGAGATGAGGATCACGTCGACGCCATCGAGTCTGACGCAGGCGGTGTCGCCGAGCGGAACTTTCGCAGCGCCGAAATGCTGCCAGGTGTCTTCACACAACGCGATCACCTCTGCCTGAGCGTCGACGGGATCGCCCGAACCGGCTGACGCCTTGCCGCCGATGCGCAGCGGAATCTTCGCGCCAACGCCGGCCGCGAAGCAGAACTGCACCGAGACGGGGTCCCACATCGGCGCGATCGCGACGTTGGTCACGCCCTTTTCCCGCAGTGCGCGCAGCGAGAAGGTGTTGTCTGACGTGGCGCCGCCGCCGGCGTTGTCGGACGGCTCGGCGATGATCGCGGTCCCTGCGTTGAGCGAGAGCGCCTGCTGCAGCGCATCGTCGAATTCCAGCGTCGGCGGACACCACTGGCCGCGCTTCGCCACAAGTTCATCAGCAAGCTCTTTCGCCAGACGATCGCCGTCCGCCTTGCGCCCGTCGGTATAGACGAGGACGCGACTCCCCATTTCCGGAACGTCTGCGTGGCTGAAGCCGTGACCGATCGAGACGGAGAGGATGCCGTTCTTGCCCTCCATCGCCTTGATGCGATCGACGAAGGAGCGCATCGGCTCCGTCGTCGTCGGATAGAAGTCATACATGCGCGGATCATAAAGCGAGACGACCGGCTTGATCTGTCCGCGCAGCGTCCGCAGCACGATATCGACCACCTCCTCGCCCCGTTCGAGGAAATCGACGTGCGGATACTCCTTGAAGAGCACGCCGACCGTCTGCAGCCGCACGCGCTTCTCGGTCAGGTGGCAATGCGGATCATATTCGCAGCCGATGATCACGTCAGGGCCGACGATGGCGCGAATGCGCTCCAGCATGTCGCCTTCGACATCGTCATAACCTTCGGCCGCCATGGCCCCGTGAAAACCCATGAGCACGCTGTCGACAGGCATCGCCGCCTTGAGTTCCGCAAGAATGCGGTCGCGCATCATCTCGTAGTCGCGGCGCACCACCGAACCCGAGGGCTCCGCCCAGAAGCAGGAGCCCTCGATCAACGTGAAGCCCTCCTCCTTCGCGCGCCGGCGGGCGACATAGAGGGGCGCGGTGCATAGCCGGGGCTCGTCCGGATGTTCGCCGGGACCTGCGGCGAAAGAGTCCCGGAAATTGGAATAACCGGTCGGGATGGGAGAGAAAGTATTGGTCTCAGTCGCGATCGACGCAGCAAAAAGGCGCATGGCTCTCTCAATGGCCGGGACGTCGATCGAAATGATGCACGCCGGCGCCCCTCTGGGAAGCGGCGCGCCGGCATGGCTCGTGCGCCTTTACACGGCGTTAACCAAATCGGGATCATGGTTAACCAATCCTTCACAAGGCCGCCGACTCGCCATGCCGTCCTCGAACCGCCCAATCCGCGCCCGCTCGGACATGGCCGAGGACATGGCGAACGACTTGCGCGAACTGCGACGCCTCAAGGAGCTGCAGGCGCGGATCTTCGACGAATTGCGCCGCCGTGAGGATGAGCAGGAGATTCAGCGGCGCGAAAGCGAAATGGCCTCGCTGCTGCAGCTTTCTCGGATGCTGCTTGGCCTCGTCGAACAGACCCGGCGCGAGCGCGACGCGCTGGCGGCTGAACTCGCGGAGCGTCGCGAAACGCCGCGGCTGGATGACATCATCGAACGCCTGGCGGATGCGCTGCACGCGCGAAACTCCGGCCAGCTCGAGGAGGAGCCGCCGGCCCCCTCCCGGTCCTATTCGCGACGCGGGCCAATGCGGGTCGACCGCCGCGCGCTCGGCGGCGGCTATGCGCCGGCGGCTGCGCCCGATCGCATGGCGTGGGCCTTGAGGTCGTAATTCTCGTCCGCCGCCTGATCGCGGCTCAAGGGCGTTCCGGCGAGGAAGCGCCGCGCCGCCATGTGATCCCCCGGTTTGTTGACGGATTCGACCACCTTCACCTGTCCCGCCTGGACGCCGAACACTGAAAAGCGGCCTGAAGCCGGATCGCCGCGCGTGACATAATCATCGATATCGAAGCCGAGACCGGCGATCTGGAGCTTATAGTCGGCCTGATCGCTCCAGAACCAGGGCGTCGCCACGTAAGGCGCCGGCGATCCCGCCAGCCGCCGCGCCACGCATTTCGCCTGATCGACGGCGTTCTGCACGGCCTCCAGCCGCACGCGGCGCCCGGAATGCACATCAGGAAAAGACGCGTTGTCGCCGATGGCGGAGATATTGGCATCGCTGGTGACGAGATGATCGTCGACGGCGACGCCGTTCTCGATCGCAAGGCCCGCTTCGCGCCCCAGCGCATCTTCGGCAAGCACGCCGACGCCAACGACGACGAGATCAGCGGGAACGTCTTCGCCATTCGCAAGCCGAACGCCCGCGACTTCGCCATCGACGCCGTAGAGCGCTTCGATCCCGACGTTGAGTCTCAGCGTCGCGCCAAGCGCGCGATGTTTCTCTGCAAACGCCTCTGACATGATCGGCGACACAGCGCGGCCCATCACGCGCGGCGCAATGTCGATCACAACAGGCGCATGGCCGAACGACGCTGCAACCGCGGCGAATTCAAGCCCGATGAAACCCGCGCCGACGACGGCGACTTTCTTCGCCTGCTCAATCCGCGTTCTCAGGAAAGCCGCATCGTCGATCGTGCGCAGCACCGCGACGCCGTCGAGATCGGCGCCCGGCGCATTGAAAGGCCGCGCCCGCGCGCCGGTGGCGAGAATCAGGTGATCGTAGGACAGCGTCTCGCCATTCGAGAGCGAGAGCGCGCGGCCGCCGCGATCGATCGCCTCGACGCGCAGGCCAAGCCTGAGTTCGATGCGTTGCTTCGGGAAGAATTCATCGCCGCGCAGCACGAGGCTTTCGGCCGTCGCCTCGCCCTTCATGAACGCCTTCGAGAGCGGCGGCCTCTGGTAAGGCTTGTGCGTCTGGGCGTCGATCAGAACGACCCGCCCGTCAAAGCCGGCCTCGCGCAGGGACGCGGCCGCCTGCACGCCCCCATGGCCGGCGCCGACGATGACGATCTTCTCCAGAGGCAAGGGCGGGTCTCCCGATTTGCATTTGCGCGGGCGGGCCCCCTTGGCTATCGGTCGCCGCCCCATTGGGGCGACGGTTGCGGCGCGTCCGCTGCGATGTCAACGCCGGCGCTGCCGGATGCGGGAAGCGCGATATGCCCGATGTAGATACGGATCTCCTTGCGAAGCTCGCCGCGATCGTCGGCGACGCCGGCGTGATCACCGACGCCGACGCCAAGGCGCCGTATCTGGAGGATGCTCGTAAACGCACGCGCGCCGAAGCTCTCTGCATCGTGCGGCCGCGGACCACGCGCGAAGTCTCCGAGATCGTGAAGCTCTGCGCCCGCGAACTGGCGCCGCTGGTGCCCCAGAGCGGCAACACCGGCCTTGCCTATGGCGGCTTGCCGCTAAGCCTGAAGGGCGCCGTCGTGATGTCGCTCGCGCGTATGAACGCCATCCGCAATCTCCAACCGCTCGCCATGACCATGGAGGTCGAGGCCGGCGTCCCCCTGCGCACGGCGAAGGACGCGGCTGAGGCGGCGAACCGCTTCCTGCCGGTCACGATCGGCTCGGAAGGCACGGCGCAGATCGGCGGCGTCATCTCCACCAACGCGGGCGGCATCAATGTCGTGCGCTACGGCATGGCGCGCAATTCCGTGCTCGGCCTCGAGGTCGTGCTGGCCGATGGAACCATCGTCAACGGCCTGCGTCCCCTGCGCAAGGACAATGCGGGCTATGACTGGAAGCAGCTCTTCATCGGCACGGAAGGCACGCTCGGCGTCGTGACGGCTGCGGTGATGAAGCTGTCGCCGCTGCCGACAAAATCCGCGACCGCGTTCGTCGTGCTCGACAGCGTCGACAAGGCGCTGGAGTTGCTGTCGCTCGCGCAAGATCGCATCGGCGACTCGCTCGGCGCCTTCGAGATGATGCCGCGCCTCTGCTACGAGCTCGTCGAGAAGCATTTCGGACAGAAGCCGCCGACAGCGCTCTCGAACTGGCATGTGCTGATGGAGGCCGGCAGCATGCTGAACGGCCTCGAAGAAGCGATTGAAGAACTGCTCGCCGATGCGCTGGAGCGCGGGATCGCGACCGACGCCGTGATTTCGCAGAACACGCAGCAGGCGGCGCAGATGTGGCTGGCGCGCGAGCGCATGGCCAATCTCGGCAATCGCGAAGGCCGCATGGTCAATCACGATATTTCCGTGCCGATCGAACGCATGGCTGACTTCGTCAGGGCCGCAGACATCGCGACCGAAGCGGAATTCCCTGATGTGCGCCATCTCAGCTTCGGTCATCTCGGCGATGGCAATCTGCACTACAATATCCTGCTTGGGCCGGAGCCGAAGACGGAAACCGTCAACGCCTGCGTGCATCGCGTCGTCACCGAATTCGGCGGCAGCATCTCAGCCGAGCATGGCATCGGGCGTTATCGCAAGCACGAATTGCCGCTTAACAAGAGCGCGGAGGAGCTTGCGCTGATGCGGCGGATGAAGGCGATGCTCGATCCGGACGGCGTGCTCAATCCCGGCGCGGTGGTTTAGCGCCAGTCTATTTGGCGCAGGCGACGCTCCCGTCTCTTCTTGCTTTCGGGAAGAGAGGAGCGCGCCTGCGGCGCACGTTTTTCCTTGGGCCCCGGACTTCGTTCCACTCGCTTCGCTCGCTCCACGAATCCGGGGACGGAGAGAGCATAATGTTCAAAAATTGAAGCTGTCGCCGTCCCCGGAACGGTGAAGTGAGGCGATAAGCCGAACGGAACCGTGTCCGGGGCCCAGCGCAAGACTCGCGAGCGAAGCGAGCGTCAGTCAGAAAGCGCCACGGGCGCTTATAGTGTAGATTTTTTCTGAGCCCTGCATTTCATTCTAGTCGCTTACGCTTGCTTCACAACTCCGGAGACGACAGTTGCGCTCCGGAGTCGCAAGCGGATCTCTCAAAAAATCACCGGCTCATCGACCGGCTTACCGAACTTCGTTTCGAGGAAATCGAAATCGCAGCCTTCGTCGGCCTGCTTGATGTGCTTGGTGAACATGTAGCCATAGCCGCGCTCATAGCGCGGCGGCGGCGGCGTCCATGCGGCGCGACGGCGCGCCAGTTCCTCGTCGGACACGTCGAGATTGATCGTGCGCGCGGCGACGTCGAGCGAGATCATGTCGCCATTCTTCACCAGCGCCAGCGGCCCGCCGATCCAGGACTCGGGCGCAACATGCAGGATGCAGGCGCCGTAACTCGTGCCACTCATGCGTGAATCCGACAGACGCACCATGTCGCGGATGCCCATCTTCAGGAGCTTCTTCGGGATCGGCAACATGCCCCATTCCGGCATGCCGGGACCGCCCTGCGGACCCGCATTGCGCAGGATCAGCACATGATCAGGCGTGACGTCGAGATCGTCGCGATCCACCGCCTTTTTCATCGAGGGATAATCGTCAAACACGATGGCCGGGCCGGTGTGTTTGAGGAAGCGCGGGTCGCAGGCGCTCGGTTTGATCACGCATCCATCCGGTGCCAGATTGCCCTTCAGCACCGCGAGCGCGCCTTCGGCATAAATGGGATTGTCGAGCGTGCGGATCACGTCGTCGTTGAACACCTCGGCGCCCTTGATGTTCTCGCCGAGCGTCTTTCCCGTGACGGTGATCGCGTCGAGATGCAGGCGATCCGAGATGCGATTGAGCATCGCCGGAAGCCCGCCGGCATAGAAGAAATCCTCCATCAGGAATTTGTCGCCGCTCGGCCTGACATTGGCGATGACGGGAACGAGATGGCTCGCCTTCTCGAAATCATCGAGCGTGATGTCGACGCCGGCGCGGCGCGCCTGCGCGATGACGTGGATGATGGCGTTGGTCGAGCAGCCCATCGCCATGGCGACGATGATCGCGTTCTCGAATGCTTTTCGGGTCTGGATCTTCGCGGGAGTCAGATCTTCCCACACCATTTCGACGGCGCGCCGGCCGCAGGCGGAGGCCATGCGAACATGGCTGGAATCCGCGGCGGGGATTGAGGACGCGCCAGGCAGCGTCATGCCCAGCGCTTCGGCGATCGCGGTCATGGTGCTTGCGGTCCCCATCGTCATGCACACGCCGTAGGAGCGCGCGATGCCGGACTCGACCTCGAACCAGTCCTTCTCGGTGATCGTTCCGGCGCGGCGCTCGTCCCAATATTTCCAGCCGTCGGACCCCGAGCCCAAAGTCTTGCCATGCCAGTTGCCACGCAGCATGGGGCCGGCAGGCATGTAGATCGCCGGCAGGCCCATGCTGGTCGCGCCCATCAGCAGCGCCGGCGTCGTCTTGTCGCAGCCGCCCATCAGAACGACGCCATCGACCGGATGGCAGCGCAGCAATTCCTCGGCGTCCATCGCCAGCAGGTTGCGATAAAGCATCGAGGTCGGCTTGGTGTAGCTCTCGGATAGCGAGAGCGCCGGCAACTCCATGGGAAATCCGCCGGCCTGCAGGACGCCGCGCTTCACGTCATCGACGCGGGTCTTGAAATGCATGTGGCAGGGCTGCGCCTCCGACCAGGTGTTCAGGATCGCGATAACAGGTTTGCCGGCCCAATCCTCCGGTCCGAAACCCATCTGCATCGCGCGCGAACGATGGCCGAACGAGCGGAGATCATCGGGAGCGAACCAGCGCGCGCTGCGGAGGTCTTCGGGCTTCTTGCGTCGGTCGGTCACGGGAGCTGTCCGGTCTTTTTGCGCTGCACAACGCGCTGTTTGCGCTGGCAAATTCGGACGTCGGGGTGGATATGTCCAGCCTGTTCCACCGCGCCGCGCAGTGGACAGCCATGCGCGGCAGAAGATATGCCGGCAAATCTTTCATCCGTCCTGAACCTCGCCAGCCGAACCCATGACGTTCTCGCCCACCGCCCTCGACGTGATCTGCATCGGCCGCTCCTCGGTCGATCTCTATGGCCAGCAGATCGGCGGGCGGCTTGAGGACGTGGCGACGTTCTCGAAAGCGGTCGGCGGCTGCCCCGCCAACATCTCGATCGGCGCGGCGCGGCTTGGGCTGAGATCGGCCGTCATCACGCGCGTCGGCGACGAGCAGATGGGCCGCTACATCATCGAGCAGCTCGGGCGCGAAGGCGTCGAGACGCGCGGCGTGACAATCGACAAGGAGCGGCTCACCGCGCTGGTGCTGCTCGGCGTGCGCGACGACCACAGCTTCCCGCACATCTTCTATCGCAGCGACTGCGCCGACATGGCGCTGTGCGAAGACGACATCGAGGAAGACTTCATCGCCTCCTCGGCCGCGGTGCTCGTCACCGGCACGCATTTCTCGAAGCCAAACCCCGAAGCCGCGCAGAAGAAGGCGATCCGGCTCGCGAAGGCGCATGGCCGCAAGGTGCTCTTCGACATCGATTATCGCCCCAACCTCTGGGGGCTTGCTGGCCACGCCGCCGGCGAAGAGCGCTATCGCGCCTCGCAGATCGTCACCGGAAAACTGCAGACCGTGCTGCCGTTCTGCGACGTGATCGTCGGCACGGAAGAGGAACTGCATATCGCCGGCGGCTCGGAAAACACGCTGGAGACGCTGCGAAAAATCCGCGCGCTGGCGCCCAAGGCGCTCATCGTGGCGAAGCGCGGCCCCATGGGCTGCGTCTGTTTTCCCGGCGACATTCCCGCTTCTCTCGAAGACGGCGTGAAGGGCCCCGGCTATCCCGTCGACGTGCTCAACACGCTCGGCGCCGGCGACGGCTTCATGGGCGGCTTCCTGCGCGGTTATCTCCGAGACGAGCCGCTGGAAAAGACGTGCGCCTTCGCCAACGCCGGCGGCGCCTTCGCGGTGTCGCGCCTGCTCTGTTCGGCTGAATATCCGACGCAGCCGGAAATGGCGCATTTTCTCGCCCATGGCGCATCGAGCCGTCGCCTGCGCGAGGATGTGGCGCTGACACATATCCATCGCGCCACGACGCGGCGGCCGCGCTCGTCCGACGAACTCATGGCGCTCGCGATCGACCATCGCTCGCAGATGGAGGCGATGGCCGACGACGCCGGCGCTTCTTACGACCGCATCGCAGCCTTCAAGCTTCTCGCGCTAGACGCCTGCCTCAAAGTTGCGAACGGACGCACGGGCTTCGGCATGCTGCTCGACGAAAAATACGGACGGCAGGCGCTCTACAAGGCCGCGGGCCATGATCTCTGGATCGGGCGCCCGGTGGAGCTTCCGGGCTCGCGGCCGCTCGATTTCGAGTATGGCGGCTCGCTCGGCGCGCGCATGATCGAATGGCCAGTCACGCAGACGATCAAATGCCTGTGCTTTTATCATCCCGACGACGGCGATGATCTCAAGGTCGTGCAGGAGCGCGAACTGCTGCGTCTCGCCGACGCCGCAGCGCGCGTCGGCCGCGAACTGCTGGTCGAGATCATCTGCGGCAAGCATGGCGAAATGAAAGACGACACGGTCGCCCACGTCATGGCGCGCCTCTACGCCATCGGCGTGAAGCCGGACTGGTGGAAGCTCGAACCTTTGAGGACGACCGCCGCCTGGAAAGCCGTCGAGACCGAAATCGCGGTCAATGATCCGCTCTGTCGCGGCGTCGTCATGCTTGGCCTCGATGCTCCTGAGAACGAAATCATCGATGCGTTCAGAGCGGCGCGCTCAAGCGCTCGCGTGAAAGGTTTCGCTGTCGGCCGCACCATCTTCGCCGATCCGTTCAAGACGTGGCTGCGCGGCGCGATGAACGATATGCAGGCTGTCGATGAGATGGCCGCGCGCTTCGGCCGCCTCTGCGAAGCGTGGGCGCGCGCGTAAGGTAATTCAGAAAGAAGCGGGGAAACGCGATGACGACAGTCCGGCTGACCATGGCGCAGGCGCTGGTGCGCTACCTCGCCGCGCAGAAGACGGAGATCGCGGGCAAGACGGTTCCGGTCTTCCATGGCGTGTTCGCGATCTTCGGCCATGGCAATGTCGCGGGCCTCGGCGAAGCGCTGCACAGCGCGCGCGATGCGCTGCCGACGTTCCGCGCGCACAACGAGCAAGCGATGGCGCACGCCGCGATCGCTTTCGCGAAAGCGTCGCGGCGCCGACGCATGATGGCCTGCACCACGTCGATCGGGCCCGGCGCGACCAACATGGTCACGGCGGCCGCAGTCGCGCATGTCAATCGTCTGCCGCTCCTCCTCCTCCCCGGCGACGTGTTCGCCAACCGGCGCCCCGATCCAGTGCTGCAACAGATCGAGGATTTCGAGGATGGCACCATTTCAGCCAACGACTGTTTCAAGCCGGTCTCGCGCTATTTCGACCGCATCACGCGGCCCGAACAGATTCTGACGGCGCTGCCGCGCGCCATGTCTGTGCTCACCGATCCCGCGCAATGCGGTCCCGTCACGCTGGCGCTCTGCCAGGACGTGCAGGCGGAAGCGTTCGATTATCCCGAGAGCTTCTTCAACGAGCGCGTCTGGCGCGCGCGGCGCGCATTGCCTGACGCGGACGAATTCGCGGCGGCGGCGGAAGCGATCCAGGAGGCAAAACGGCCTTTCATCATCGCCGGCGGAGGCGTGCTCTATTCCGAAGCCGAACAGGCGCTCGCATCTTTTGCAGCCCAGCGCGGCATTCCCGTCGGCGAAACACAGGCCGGCAAGAGTTCGCTGCCGCGCGATAATGCGATGAATATGGGCTCCGTCGGCGTCACCGGCACGAGCGCGGCGAACGCCTGCGCCGAAGAAGCCGATGTCGTCATCGCGATCGGCACGCGGTTGCAGGATTTCACCACGGGATCCTGGGCTCTTTTCAAGGATCCCACCCGCCGCATCGTGTCGATCAACACGCAGCCTTTCGACGCGGGCAAGCATCGCGCCCTGCCCGTGATCGGCGACGCGCGGGCGACGATCAACGCGCTCCAGCGCGCGCTCGGCGACACCAAGGCGCCGTCCGACTGGACTGAGAAGGCGACGCGCGAACGCGCGACATGGCTTGAAACGTCAGCGAGCTATCTCGCCGCGACAAACTCCGAAGAACCGTCCGACGCGCAAGTGATCGGCGCGGTGATGCGCACGAGCGAGCCGCGCGACGTCGTGCTTTGCGCCGCAGGCGGACTTCCCGGCGAGTTGCACAAGCATTGGCAGGCCGGCGCCGCCGGCGGCTATCACATGGAATATGGCTATTCCTGTATGGGCTATGAGATCGCAGGCGGTCTCGGCGCGAAAATGGCCGATCCCGCCCGCGAAGTGATCGTGATGGTGGGCGACGGCTCCTATCTCATGATGAATTCCGAGATCGCGACATCGGTGATGCTCGGGCAGAAGCTCATCATCGTCGTGCTCGACAACAGAGGCTTCGGCTGCATCAACCGGCTGCAGCGCGGCACGGGCGGCGCGAGCTTCAACAATCTGCTGCGCGATACGCGCCACGAGACGCTTCCCGACATCGATTTTGCGGCGCATGCGGCCAGCCTCGGCGCGATCGCCGAAAAGGTCAGCGGCGTCGCCGATCTCGAGACGGCGCTACGCAAGGCGCGCGCGTCGGCGCGCACGCATGTCATCGTGATCGACACCGATCCGCTTGCCTCGACCGACGCCGGCGGGCATTGGTGGGATGTCGCAGTGCCCGAGGTTTCCGTGCGCGGCGAAGTGAAGGCCGCGCGCGCCGCTTACGAAACGTCGCTCGAAAAGCAGCGGCTCGGTGATTGAGCTTGGCGTTTGAAATTCGCGACTGATTTGGCGCCCGACATCTGGAGTTAGAACGATATGGTCATTCGCATCGGCGCCAATCCCATCGCCTGGTCGAACGATGACGACCAGACCGTTGGCGGCGACACGCCGCTGGAGGTCTGCCTGCTGGAGGCGCAGGAGGCCGGCTTTGTCGGCATGGAGCTCGGCCATAAATTTCCGCGCGCGCCGGCCGACCTGAAAGCCGCGCTCGAGCCTTTCAAGATGGCTTGCATCGGCGGCTGGCATTCGGTCGAACTTCTGCTGCGCGACGCGAAGACGGAGTTCGAGGAATCGGCTGCGCATCGCAAGCTTCTGAAAGCGATGGGCACGACGGTGTTCATCGTTGCGGAGACCTCGAACGCGATCCACGGCAAGCGTGAGATCCCCTTGTCGCAGCGGCCGCATCTGCCGAACGCGGAATGGACTGTCTATGGCGCGCGCATGACCGAATTCGCGGAGCGGCTGCGCGACGAAGGCTTCCAGCTCGTCTATCACTATCACATGGGCACCATCGTGCAGTCGCGCGAGGACATCGCGCGCTTCGTCGATGCGACGGGCGATTCCGTGCATTTCGTGCTCGACACCGGCCACGCCACATGGGGCGGCAGCGATCCCGCCGAGATCGCGCGCAGCTATCGCTCGCGCATCAGCCATGTTCATACCAAGGACGTGCGCGAAAGCGTCATGCGCGAAGCGATCGCGAAGGACTGGAGCTTCCTTCACTCCATCCTCGGCGATGGCGCCAATCTCGGCGTCTACACAGTCCCCGGCGACGGCATGGTCGATTTCGCCGCAGTGTTCCGCGAGCTGAAAGGCTATGAAGGCTGGGTTGTCGTCGAAGCCGAACAGGACCCGAAGAAGGCGCCGGCGCTGCCCTATGCGAAAAAAGGCGTCGCGCATCTGAAACAGGTTTTCGCCGAAACCGGCTTGTCCGCGTGAGGCCGGCATGAGCGGAAAGCTTCTCGTCAAGCCATCAGCGCCGGACGCGCAGGGCCGCATCCACGCGATCACGCCGGAGAGCGCCGGCTGGTCCTATGTCGGCTTCGCCGTGCATCTCATGAAGCCGCGGCAGACTCTCTCCTTCAGCGCCGGCGAAAGCGAACTGTGCTTCGTGCTGGTGGCGGGCGTCGCGAAGATGAGCGTCGACGGCAAGGATTTCGGCCAGCTTGGCCAACGCATGTCGCCGTTCGATGGGCCGCCCTGGGCGCTCTATGCGCCGAAGGGATCAAACATTGTCATTGAAGCGACGAGCGATGTGGAACTCGCCGTCTGTTCCTCTCCCGGCGGCGGCGATTTCAAACCGCGCGTGATCGCGCCGACGCCGGAGGCGCAGCTCACGCGCGGAACCGGCACGAACACGCGCTATCCCTACAACATCCTGCCAGAGGACGAACCGGCGCATTCGCTGCTTGTCGTCGAGGTCATCACGCCCGGCGGCAACTGGTCGAGCTATCCCCCGCACAAGCATGACCGCGACGCCTGGCCCGACGAGACCTATCTCGAAGAGACCTATTATCACCGCCTCAACAGACCGCGCGGTTTTGCGCTCCAGCGCATCTACACCGACGACGGCTCGATCGACGAAACGCTCGCGGCGTCGGACCGCGACGTCGTGCTGGCGCCGAAGGGCTATCATCCTGTCGGCGCGCCGCACGGATACGATCTTTATTATCTCAACGTCATGGCGGGGCCGAAGCGCGCATGGAAATTCCATGTGCATCCTGACTTTCGCTGGATCGCGGGCATGACGAGCGAGCCCGCGGCAACGAAGACCTAAAGTTTCAGCGCGCGCCCTTCGGCGTCATCTTCGGCCAGCGCTTGATGCGCTCATGCCAGCGATTGATGTTGAGGTCGTCCTCGCTGCAATGGACGCGGCCGCGCACCGAAATTCCGGCGTCATGCACGCTATCGGGATCGCCTGATTTGAGCGGATGCCAGTCGTAGAGGTCCTTGCCTTCGGCGACGAGGCGATAGCCGCAGGTCGGCGGCAGCCAGGTCAGTGTGCGAACTTCATGCGGCGTCAGCGTCACGCAATCGGGCACGCGCTTCGCGCGCCTGGGATAATCCGTGCAGCGACAGGTTTTTCCATCCAGAAGCCGGCAGGCGATGTCGGTGTGATGGATTTTGCCCGTGTCCTCGTCCTCGAGCTTGACGAGGCAGCAGCGCGCGCAGCCGTCGCAAAGCGACTCCCACTCCGCCTCCGTCATGTCCTCAAGCGCCTTCGTCCGCCAGAACGGACGAGGCTTTGACGTCCGGCGGGAGACGGACGATCGGCGGGCGGCTTGGCGCGGCATGCGCCTTGCCTAGCCGATCCCTCCGGCAGAGAACAGCAGGCGAAGATTTATTTCGGCGGCAGGATCGCAAGCGGCGTCGCATAGGGCTCGACGCGCAGCGAATTGTTGAACAGCAGGCCGATCTTGTGGAGCGGCGCCTGCTGCAACGAGCCGTCGGCGCCTTTGCGCACCGCGTACTGCCACACGCCGAGCTCGCCCTTCTCTTTCAGCGCGGCGGCGATGTGTTCGGCGTCGAGCGAGCCGGCGGGAACGATCTCGCCGTCCTGCACGCCGATAATGATCTCATCCTTCACGGTCACGACCTTGAACAGCTTTACGGCCGCGGTCTGGGCCTGGGCGGCGCCGACCATCGCTGCGGCGATCACAACGGGAAGGATCATTTTCGAGAGCGAGAGCATGCGAACCTCGGGAGCGGGAAGCGCGCCTTCCCTGCCGTTTCGAGGGGCGGCGTGAAGTGCTCCAGCGCACAATCGCCCGCCGAGATCGGCGCCGCGCCAGATCACGCCGCATTTTGATTGAATCAATCAAATGCGGGAACGTGATCGATTCCAGAAGTCTGGAGCATGGCTCTTGCAGAGCGAACGCTTGCGTTCGTCTCGGAAAAACCGGTTCCCACTTTTTCGCGCCATGCTCCAAGGGTTGCATTCCGCGCGAACCCGGGCGACATCGCCGGCGCTGGGGATGGGTCGATGGACGGCAAGGCGCGCTATATTTTTCCGGTGCTGATGGGCGGCATGATGGCCTTCATGATGACGGCGATCGTGACGGCCGTGAATTTCGGCGGCGTGCCGCCTGACTTCGTCGGGCGCTGGATGCGCGCCTTCATTATCGCCTGGCCCTGCGCCGCCGTGGCCGCCTTCATCGCCGCGCCCTTCGCGAGGCTCTGGACGGCGAAGATCGTGGCGCGGATCGAGAGCAAGTAGACTGCGCTTTGCCCGTAGGCCTGTGACACACTTCTTCGAAAAGATGCATCTTGACGGAACATACAGAGAACATTAACGACAATCTGGGACGAATCAGCGACAGTCTGTCCAGATTCAGTCCCAGCGAGGCCCCCATGAGCCGCCCCCAATCAGCCTTGGAATTTGAACGCGCGAGGACGACCTGCGGGATGTCGGTGGCCGAGGCAGCCGCCTATCTTGGTCTCTGTGAGAGGACTATTCAACGCTACGAAAGCGGGGAAACCCGCGCATCACCTGTTGCTATCAAATGGCTTCAGGAGCATGCAGCCCAGCTCGCTGCCCTCCATTCGAAAAGCGCCGAATTCACGTTCATTGATTTGTTCGCCGGGATAGGCGGTCTTCGGAAAGGCTTTGAGCACATTGGCGGCAAGTGCATTTTCACTTGCGAATGGGATCAATACAGCCGGAAAACATACAAGGAAAATTATTCGGTTGATCACGAATTTGGCGGCGATATTCGCGAGTTCGCTGCGCAACCAGAGCGCATTCCAAAGCATGATGTTCTTTTGGCCGGGTTTCCTTGCCAGCCATTCTCGATCGCCGGCGTCTCAAAGAAGAATGCCCTCGGCCGCCCGCACGGCTTTCTCTGCGATACGCAGGGCACCCTGTTTTTTGATCTCGCTCAAATCATCGCGCATCATAAACCTGCAGCGTTCCTGCTTGAAAACGTAAAAAATCTTGAACGGCACGATCAGGGCAAAACCTTTGCAACAATCATGCACGTTCTCCGCAAGGAGCTGGGCTATGAAGTCCATACTCGTGTGATCGGTTCAGAGCCGTGGGTGCCGCAGAAGCGCGAGCGTATTTTCATCGTCGGCTTTCTAAGGGAGAGCCGTTTCGATTTTGACGCTCTCTCCGTTCCCGAGGGCAAACGCCCCATGCTGGGCAAGATTCTCGACCCGCATAATGAAGTTGATCCCAAATATACGCTGACCGCGCATTTGTGGGGTTATTTGCAGGACTACAAAAAAAAGCACGAAGCCAAGGGGAATGGATTCGGTTACAGTGTTTTTGGACCAAAAGATGTTACCCGCACCTTGTCCGCACGCTACTACAAGGACGGCTCCGAGGTTCTGATCGCCCAACCACGAAAAAGGCCGCGCCGCCTGACTCCTCGCGAGTGCGCCCGTTTGATGGGCTTTGACGGGCCGAACGAAAATAACTTTAAAATTCCTGTTTCGGATACCCAAGCGTACAAGCAGTTTGGCAACGCCGTCGTCGTTCCGGTCGTGAAGGCCGTTGCGGAACTGATGAAGCCTCACATTCGCTCAGCTCTCGGGGAAGTCGGAACGAATAGCGATGTTGATCAAAGCCTTCTTGATATCAGGAGCCACGCGGCCTGATCATGGCGGACGTCGTCACACCTGATGTCAGAAGCCGGATGATGGCTGGCATCAAAGGCAAGAATACAAAGCCGGAACTGATTATCAGGCGCGGACTTCACGCCAAGGGATTCAGGTTTCGGTTGCATGATCGAAAGCTGCCAGGGAAGCCAGATCTTGTCTTCCCGAAACACTGCGCCGTCATTTTTGTTCACGGGTGTTTCTGGCACGGGCACGATTGCCACTTATTCAAATGGCCGAAGACCAGAGAAGACTTTTGGCGAGCGAAGATCACGCGGAATCGCCAAGTTGACTTCAATGCCTCCCAAGCGCTGCGGAAAGCAGGCTGGCGGGAATGCACGGTTTGGGAATGCGCGCTTAAAGGCCGCCGCCAGCAACCTGTAGAAGCGACTATCCGCGAATGCTGCACATGGCTGCAGTCAAAAGTGGAAAATCTTGACATACGAGGATTGTGCTAATGGGATTTCTTTCTTTGGCTCACATGGAGGCTTACCTTTCAAAGAGTTTGACGAGTCTAAACCAAAACAAACTAAACGGGCTTCGCGCGGAAATTGATTTTCGCACACTTATTGCGAAGCTCGGATTTGAAAGAAGAGTGTCGGCAGGCGGGTGGCTGCTGAGAAATACTCGCGGCAATTTTGGCCATCATATCGTAGCCGTCTTTCCACATGTTATCGAGCCCAACAGAGATTATTCTGGCACTCCGACGACATCAAACATTCCCACCAACCTTCATACCATTTGCGCCACATTTAATCAGTTGGGGATCAAAAGCTATTATGCACACCCGATTATCGATAGCGCCGGCGCTATCGAATGGAAGTTCGTTAGGCTCGGAGTTCCCCACATAGACTCGTTCGTCAGCGCCACTGACCTGATTGCGGGTTTCCACAAACGCCCTCGTCATTACAATTTCTTGCGATATCAAACAGACGCTTCGCAGATTGACCGTGTTCATCTTCCCGACGAATTCTCGAAGGAAAATTTGCGGATATTTCTAAGTTCGCTAATCATGTGCGAGATCGTGGACATTGATGGCATTATTTGGGGAGAGCGGCATACCTATCCGATTGAAATAAAGGAAAAGACGGCGGCACCCGATCCGAATATGGGAGAATTTTTTGGGCTTGATGTCGGCCCATTCGTAAAACTAGCTTTCTATGCTGCAAAAAAAGAAATCTTCACTCCTTGTTTGTCGTGAGAGAAATCATCGATACAACGAGCAGAACGCTCAAGAAATGGCACTATATTACGTTTGATACGTTGGCGCAGTTCGCCTCATGGCAAAAGATCGGAGGCGGAACAACTATGACTGGTGGCAGCAGTACCGTTGTAAGAATCCCAAAAGAGGCGTTCAGCGAACTCACTAGAGAAGCGCTGGAGAAACTCTGATATGTTGAGATTCGCGACGTAGCCATTCACTTCCTGCGGGCCTTCAATCCGCGCGCTCTCCGGCATTGATTTCGGGCTTGCGGCGAAGATCGGCCGGTCCCAATCGCGGGTGCAAGGACGATCAACTGTGTTGCCGTCCCAAGGCCGCCCATGCAGCGCTCGCCCCACCCCTTGCCATTGCCTTTCCCCCTCCCCATTTTCCATTTGCCGGATGTCCCGGCGTTCAAGGCTGAAGCGATCCCGTCGCCGCCATGCTCCCTGACGCCCCGCGCATCACCTGGGGCGCTCGCCTGAAGCGGGCGTTGCTTGGCGCGGATTCAGCCGTCGATTCCGGGCTCTGGTCGCTGACGCGCGCGGCGGGTGACGCCTATGCGCGCTTCCAGATGTTCATGGACCGCTTCCATCTCACCGGCGCCAAAAAGGCGTCGGTCGATCTCGCTTGCGAGGCGCTGACGATGGGCGCGGCCGGCGGCGTCGTGATGATCGCGCTCGCCGCGCCGGCCTTCCGCGAGGCGCCGGAAGAGCTGATGAAGCGGCAGGAGCTCGCGGTCACTTTCCTCGATCGCTACGGCAACGAGGTCGGCAAGCGCGGCATCAAGCATGACGACTCGATTCCGCTCGATGAATTTCCCGATCATTTCATCAAGGCCGCGCTCGCGACCGAGGATCGCCGCTTCTACGAGCATTGGGGCATCGATCCCGTCGGCACGGCGCGCGCGCTGTCGGCCAATTCGCGCGCCGGCGGCGTCGTGCAAGGCGGCTCCTCGATCACGCAGCAGCTCGCGAAGAACCTCTTCCTTAGCAATGAGCGCTCGCTCGAACGCAAGATCAAGGAAGCCTTCCTCGCGCTCTGGCTCGAGACCCGGTTGTCGAAAGACCAGATCCTCAAGCTCTATCTCGATCGCGCCTATATGGGCGGCGGCGCGTTCGGCGCCGCGGCGGCGGCCGAATTCTATTTCGGCAAATCGGTGAAGGACCTCAACCTGGCGGAATCCGCGATGATGGCGGGACTGTTCAAGGCGCCGGCGAGATTCGCGCCGCATATCAACCTGCCGGCCGCGCGCGCCCGCGCCAGCACGGTTCTCTCGAACATGGTGGAGGCCGGCTTCCTCACCGAAGGCCAGGTGCTCGCCGCGCGGCGCAATCCGGCGGCGCCCGTCGATCGCAAGCGCGACGCGACCCCTGACTATTATCTCGACTGGGCGTTCGATCAGATCAAGAAGATGGCGGAAGCCGGCAAGCTCGGCTCCGATCGCGTGCTCACTGTCAAGACGCCGCTCGACCGCGGGCTGCAGCAGAAGGCCGAGCAGGCTCTCGAAAATTCGCTGCGCCAATATGGCGACCAATATAATGTCGGCCAGGGCGCAATCGTCGTGATGGACCTCGATGGCGCCGTGCGCGCCGTCGTTGGCGGCCGCGACTATGGCGCGAGCCAGTTCAATCGCGCGACCGACGCGCTTCGTCAGCCGGGCTCCTCCTTCAAGCCCTTCGTCTATGCGACAGCGATGTCCGATCCGCTCACCGCGGCGAAATACAAGCCTGACTCGATCGTGCGCGACGCGCCCGTCTGCATCGGCAACTGGTGTCCGCGGAATTATTCCGGCGGATTCGCCGGCGCCATTCCGTTGACCGTCGCGTTGGCGAAATCCTACAACACCATTCCCGTCTGGATGTCGCTCGACCTGTCGCCGCGCGACGAGAAAGGCGAGCGCACCTATCGCATGGGGCGCGCCAAGATCATCGCCACGCTGAAAGCGATGGGTTTCACCACCGACATCAAGGACACGCCTTCGCTGCCGATCGGCGCCGTCGACGTCACCGTGATGGATATGACGTCGGGCTATGCGACCATCGCGAATGGCGGCAAGCTTACGCGACCCTACGCTGCGATCGAGATTCACAACAGCGCGGGCGAACTCATCTGGCGACAGGACCGGGACGCTGCGCCGCCAAAGCAGATCCTCTCGCCGCAGGTCGACAGCGATCTCGTCTACATGATGTCGAAGGTGGTCGAAGAAGGCACGGGCCGCCGCGCCATCCTGCCGGGAATCAAGGCGGCGGGAAAAACCGGCACCACGAACGCCTATCGCGACGCCTGGTTCATCGCTTTCACCGGCAATTATGTCGGCGGCGTCTGGATGGGCAATGACGACTACGCCAGCATGGCGACGATGACCGGCGGCACGGTGCCCGCGATGACGTGGCATGAGGTGATGGCCTATGCGCATCAGGGGCTCGACATCAAGCCGATCCCGCTGTTGACGCGGGACCCCGCGCCTCCGCCCGTCCCTGTCGCGGCGCGCGCGCCGAAGACGGATGCGAAAGCCGAGACGCTGGCGCAGCGTCCGGCGACGCTTTCGCGCAAATCGCTCGATGCGCTCGGCGCGCTCGAACAGCAGTTCAAATCGGCCGGCGCTTCAAGGCCGAGCGCGCGGGCGCCGATGCTGCGCGAAGTCGCCGCAGCGCCACAGGACACGCCGCAAATCCTCTCGCCATGAGCGTCGCATCCTCGTCCACGCCGCCCGCTGATCACAGACGCGGCGGCGCCGGCTTCATCATCCGCCTGCTCGCGATCCTCGCCATCGGCGGCGGCCTCGGCCTCTGGTCCGCCGTCTATGCGCTGCAGGATCAGGCGGGCTTCGGGCGCGTCGATATCGGCGCCTGGTCGACCTATCCGCGCGCCGGCGGCTTCGATGTCGATCCCTATGCGCGCGCCGCGATCGCGCGTCGCGGCGAGTTGCCGCTCGGCGCCGGCGAAGGCGTGATGCTGACCGCGATCCGCGATGATGACGGAAGGCCGCTCAACGGCCGCTGCGATTATCTGCTGCAAGGCTTCATGCCGGTCGCGCGCGGCTGGACGCTGACAATACACAAGCCCGATGGCGGGTTGTTTCTCGAGCGCCCGGCCCGACATGGCCTGACCTCGGGCGAGGCCGTGCGCGAAGCCGGCAGCCGCGTGACGATCGCGCTGGCGCGCGAGGCGCGCAGCGGCAACTGGTTGCAATTGCCGACATCAGGCGGCTTCCAGCTCGCGCTGCGGCTTTACGACACGTCGGCGAGTTCGATCAGCCGCGCGCTCGATCGTTCGCAACTGCCGCGCATCGCGCGCGTGAGATGCGTGTGAGGCTACGATGACGCGCCTGGGCTGGTTCCTTTTCACGCTGGCATGCGGCCTTGTGCTTGCCGGCGTCGTGCATATCGCCGCGGTGCTGCTGACGCCGGCCTTCGCCGGCGACGGGCCGCTGGCGCGCATGCTGAACGACGCGCCTTTGCATCAGGCGACCCTGCTCCCCGCGCCAACGCCCGCTGCGCCCGGGCTCGCCTTCACTGACCCCGCGACGGCGATGTCGATCTGCCCCTATGATCTCGACAGGGAGCCGGTGCGCGTGCGCATCGCCGCCGGCGACGAGCTTCTTACGCTGTCATTCCATTCACCTGACGGGCGCGTGTTCTATGCGTTGAGCGACCGCGCGGCGCAGCGCGGAATCATTGATCTCGTACTGTTCACGCTCGATCAGCTCGGCGAGGCGTTGCGCGCGGAAGACGAAGATGATGCGCCGCGCGATGTTCGTTTGCTGTCGCCGGTGCGGCGCGGCTTCGTCGTCGCGCGCGTGCTGGCGCTGCAGCCGACCGACATGCCAGACGCGCGTCTGCTCGCGAGCGGCCTGACCTGCGAGCCGGACCCGAACGTGCTGGGAAAATAAGGCGCTCTCTACAACGACGCCGCGCTTGACGATCAATGCCCACGGCTTGCGCCGAGGGCATTCCTGCAATCAGGGAACTATCTGATCGGACGGCAGACGCCGCGCTGGGTCAGGAAGAAGCCGCGCGGGCAAACTCGCCCGGGGCGCACCACCACCGGCGGGCGCACAGGCGCCACGATGACAGGACGCGGGCGCGGAGCGACGACGACAGGGCCAAATCCGTTGCGCACGCAGAAGCCGCGCGGCGCGCGATGGAAGCCAGGGCCGCAGCCCTGCGCGACGAGCGTCAGCAAACCGCCTTCCGGCGCGGCGGGCGCGATCGGCATCGCCTGCGACGCGGACGCGCCGGCGAGAAGCATGGCGCTCGCGAATGCTGCAGCGATCAGACTCTTCATGAAATTCCTCCTTTGGATCACGACTTGACCCAATCAAAGTGCGGGACCGTGATCGATTCCGAGAGTTGAGAGCATGGCGTGAAAAACCGGTTCCCGCTTTTTCGCGCCATGCTCCATAGCCGATGCGAACGCCGGCCATAGAGGAATGCTAAGAGCACGAATTTGTATCGGGGATGAATGACAAATTTTTAATGTCGGGAGCAACCGCCTACGCGAGCTCTTTCATTATCCCTTGCGCACGACAACGTTGCCGCCAGGTCCGATGATGCCGGGCCGCGTGCGCCATTGCGGACCAAACAATATTTCCTCGCTGTAGAAATGCCCGTCGGGCGGCATGCGCAGGCCGCGATCGATCGCGATGTCGCGGAACGGATCGGGGCGCACGCATCCCGTGGCGCGCAGAACGCCGAAATCATGCTCGAGCGTCGTCAACTGCCGCTCTGCAAGAACAGCTTCCGCTTGCGGCATGGCCACAAACAGATGTTCGAGCGCATGCCGATAAGAGACGAGCCGCATCGCCATGCGGTTGCAGACCCAGGCGATCAACATGCTGTTCTCGCGCACGCGAATCTTCGCATTCGCGACATCGCCCACAGTCATGTCGGGCACTTGCCACATAGCGGTCAGTCGCTGCCGGTCGCTGTCGATCACACGGGCGGCGGACGCGGCGAAGGGAACAAGCAGCGCGCGATCCTGGGAGGTGTCGTCGGCGATCCGGGCGAAGCGCGACGCCGGCGACCGAAAATTATCCGAGAGAAGCGCCTCTTTGTACCAGGTCTTCGTTTCCGGGAAATATTCCGCATCGATCGTTCCGACGCGGGCCATGTCATATACGAGATGATCGAAATATGTGCGTTCTTTCGCGGGCATCAGAAAACGCCAGGCGCGCTTACGCAATTCCTGCTCATCGTCAGTGAAAGGATAACTCGATTCGGTTGGCCCCACGATCGGCGCCACGAGGGCCGAGAGGGCGTTTTCCTTGGGGCGACCGAAATCGCCGCGTTCCGCGCAGGCGCCGAGCAACAGTGTCGCGCAAGCAAATGCGATGGCGCGTCCTGCCCTCATCCGCCCGAAGCGTCTTCAGGCGCGCTTGCGACGCCCGCGCTGCGCTCCACGCCCCTTGGAGGAGGCGTTGGCGCCGGTCGGCTCGCCATTATCAATTCGGCGCTCATAGCGAACGCCCGTGAAAAAAAGAATCTGGCCGCGCGGCTCGTCGACTCCGAGGCTGCGCCTGCCCGCTCCGGCTAAATGCCCCGGCCAAGCGATCACGGTGCCCATCCTGGTCTCCTTCGCGTCCTATCGACGCAGTTCGATCCAACGCAATCATGGTTAACGAGCCGCTAACGAGTTGGGCGTACGGTGGCGCACAGTCCTTATTTCGAGGCTCATTGCGTCTTTCGCGTCACAGCATGCCCGCCGAAAAACAGCATTCCCGTGCGTTATCGACGCATTCAGGACTATCGCGCCCCGCGACGCGCGCCGCTGTGCTCGAGGACATAGCGCGCGCTTTCGTCACCGCCGCCGATCGCGATCCGCGCGCCGCCGAGACTTTCGCCGACATCGCGACAGCGCTCATCCCGCGCGTCGAGATGTCGACCGCCGTGGCCGTCGCGCGCCTGCTTGCAGGCTGCAAGGACGTCCCTGCGCCCGTGCTTGCGGCGCTCGCAGCGCGGGGCCTCAAGCCACGCGGCGCCAAATCCACGCCCACTCTTCCGCCGGCCGACATCTGGACGTCGCCGGACGACGCGTCCGCAGCCCGCGATGAGAAAGCCCCGTCGCACGCATCCTTTCTTCCCGTTGGCGCTTCCGCCCGCGAGAAAGCGATCGCCGACGCGGCGCGGCTCGCCGCGCTCGACTCCGGACCGGAGCTGCGGCGCACGCTCGACTCCGTCACGTCGCTGGCGCTGGCGCGGGCGGCCGAACGCAGGGACGGCGAAGACGCCGCCGCCATCCTTGCGCGCGTCGTCGGGCTCGGCGCCAACGCGCTCGCCCCCGCCTTCATCGATCCAACAGGCGAGTCGCTCGCCATCCTGCTCAAGGCCGCCGGCCTCACCGATGATGAGGCGATCCGCCTGCTCGTTGGCGTCGGTCCGACGCCGGTTCAGTCCGGCGCCGGCCTGAAAGCGGCGATGCGCGGCTTCCGGGCGCTCGATCGCGCCACCGCGATCCGGCTTTTATCCACAGCCGCCGGCGCCGGCTGGTCGGCCCGTCCGACGGCGGCTGACGAAGCGGGACCGCGACGCGGCGCCGCAATCTCCGCCACGATCTCGCCATCATTGGCCCGCCCAACGGGAGCGCCCGCCGGGCGCGCCGCCGAGTCCGCGCCCGCCCCCCGCGCCTCTTCGCGCGAGCGTGGTTGAAGGGCGCCATGAGGCGGGTTACACGGCAGGGAATGAGTGTGTTGTTTCAACGACGTGGCGGCTGCCCGTTAACCTTGGCGACCGCCGCGATCGCAGTTCTTGCGGCGCCTGCGGTCGCGCAAATGCAGGCGGCGTCCGTCAAGGACGAGGGCTGGATCATCAGCCTGCGCGCCAACGCGGTCGTCGGCCCCGCATGGCCCGGCAGCGACAAATTCAGCTTCATCGCTTTTCCCTCGGCTTCGATCCGTCGCGCCGGAACGCCGAACCAGTTTTCCGCGCCTGACGACGGCATCGGTCTTGCGCTCATCGACAATGGCGTGCTGCGCGTCGGCCCCGTCGCGCGCTTCGTCGGCGGCCGCTACGCGTCACAGGATGCGCGCCTGCAAGGCCTGCGCACGATCAAGTGGGGCGGCGAGTTCGGCGCCTTCGCGGAATTCTGGCCGGTGCAGGACGTATTGCGCGGCCGTCTCGAAGTGCGCCAGGGCGTGCGCGCCCATTCCGGCCTCGTCGCCGATGTCGGTCTCGATGCGGTCTACAAGGCCGGCCAGCACACGCTCTCGCTTGGCCCGCGCGTGTCGATGGGCAGCGATCGCTATGTCGACAAGTTCTACAGCGTGACGCCGGCGGAAGCAGCGGCGAATGGTCTTGTCTCCGCTTATGCGGCGTCAGGCGGCGTGACGTCGGTCGGCGCGCTCGCGGCCGTGAATTCGGCCTGGTCGCCAACATGGTCGACGTCGGTCTACGCCGGTTACAAGCGCCTGACAGGCGACGCGGCGCAAAGCCCGATCACGCGCGGCCTCGGTTCGCCGAACCAGTACACGTTCGGCGCGACCGCGACCTACAACTTCTCGTTCGGCGGCTTCTGAGCATTTTCAAATCTCGAAGAAGCTGCGCCCTTCGCGATCCTCGACTTCGACGAACCAGAGATCCGGATCGAAACGGATCTCTTTCTTCATACGCTCTTCGGCGGCGAAAGACTCTGTCGTCTCCGCATCGTGCAGCCGCACGAATTTCCGATCGAGCGAGTCTTCATCGTAATCGCTTTGCGGCGCCGGTCCGAAGAGAATGGCGGTTCCGTCGAGCCGATCGACCTTGATGAAGATTGCGCCAGCGCTCGCAGCGCCACGCCGACGCAATACGGCCGGCGCGTTCGCCGCCGCGCAACGGCGCAGCCAGGCTGACACCCAGATGTCTGATGTGACGCGCGCGGACATGCAGCGAGGTTGAAGGCGCGCAGATGCGCGCCGTCAAGCAACAATGAAAATGATCAGGGCCGGCTTGCGGCGACCGTGCCGGACTCGCGCAGGAGTTTCGGGCTGATCTCGCCCGTCACCTGCCATTTGTGGTCGCGCTCATATTTCTCGATGGCGGCGCGCGTCGCCGGCCCCATGAAGCCGTCAGGCTTCACCGACGCCGCGCCCTGACGCACGAGATAGCGCTGCACCTGCTGGATTTTCGGATCAGGCTCCGACGGCACGCCGCCGGGAGGCACGATGCCGCCACGGATCAATTCGGCCAGCGCGTCGCCCTTCGCGGTCGCAGGCGTCGCTGGCTTTGCAGCCGGCTTCTCCGCATTCGCATTCTTTTCAGGCGCGGCCGGTTTCGCCGGCTTGTCAGGCGTCGCGCGCGCAGGCTTGTCCGAGACGTCCGACATCAGACGCGCAAGCGATTGCTGTTCAGTCTGCGGCTGCGCAGCCTGCTGAGACTGAACTTGCGCCGCCGATTGCGGCGCAGGCGCTGCGACAGGCGCGGGCGGCGTCAACGCCGCGACCTCCTGCTGCGGACGCGCCGGCGGCAACGGCCTTTCAGCAGCGACGCGCGCGGCTGCGGCCGCCTTGCGGGCCGCGTCGATGCGCGCCTGTTCAACCGCTGCGAACAGAGGCGCGGGATGACGCGCCGATTGTAGCACCAGCGCGTTCACGGCGATGCCCGTCGCCGCGATCGCGATCACGCCCGTGAGCACAATGCGGCGGCGTGGCCAGCGCGACAGGCCAAGCTTCGAGAAAAGCCCGCTCGGGCGCTTCGCCTTGCGCGGCTTTCTGGCGCGCGGCGGAGCGGGTTGCACTTGCATCAGATCAGGCACGGAGGCGCACCGGTTCATTCACGGCGTCGATAACAAGGCCCGGACGAGTCTTCGTGCGGGCCACGGTGAGAATAGGAGCGACGGCTCCGGGCGCCATTTCGGCGCGGCCGTCGAGCGGCAGGCGAACGGTGACGGTCGTGCCGAGATTCTGTCCGCTTTCAAGCACGATCGCGCCGCCAAGCAAACCAGCAAGCCGGCGAACGACCGACAAGCCCAGGCCCGTGCCCTCATAGGGGCGATCGTAGGACGAACGCGCCTGGAAGAACGGATTGCCGAGACGCGGCAGATCCTCGACCGCGATGCCGACACCTGTATCCTCAACGACAATATCGAGCGCGCCGCCGACTCGCGCCGCGCGCACGGTGACGACGCCCTTGGCCGGCGTGAACTTCACCGCATTGTTCACGAGGTTGATCAGGATCTGCCGGCAGGCGCGACGATCGGACACGATCTCGCTGACTTCAGGCGCGAAGTCACGCTGCAGATCGACCTCCGCCTGGGCTGCGCGAATCCCCATCATGTCGCAGACGCCGTTCAGCAGGCCGCGCAGATCGAACGTCTCCGGCTCGACCTCGAAGGTGCCGGATTCGAGCTTCGACATGTCGAGCAGCATGTTCACGATCTCAAGCAGATGCTCGCCTGAATCGCGAATGATCTTGGCGTATTCGCAACGACGTTCGTTGGTGATCTGGCCGAGTTGCTCCGATCCCAGAATTTCCGAGAAGCCGATGATCGCATTGAGCGGCGTGCGCAGCTCATGGCTGATGGTCGCGAGGAAGCGATCCTTGGCGACGCTGCTCGCTTCGGCGTCAGCCTTGGCGCGCGCCAGCTCATCTTCCCGCGCGCGCGCATCGCTCACATCCCGCAGCACCGCGACGCAACCGCCCTTATGAGGCGCGCAGCGCATTTCGACATCGATGAAATTATCGATCTCGCGCGTCGCGCCGCCGCGACGAACGCGCAGCGTTTCAGAGCGCGCCGCAGAGCCATGGCAGGCGTCGCTGACCGCCTTGAGAAAGGCCGGCCTGTCGCTGATATGGATGCGGACGAAAAGCCCGTCATTCCCAAGCGCATCGGTCGACACGCCGAAGAGAGATTGCGTGTCGCCGGACGCAGATACGACATTCGCCTGCGCGTCGAAACGCGCGACAACATCGCCGAGCGCCGCATAGGGCTCGGGCGTCGCCGCTTCCGCCGCAGGATCAATATCGGGCTTCGGCAGCAGTCGAGATAGGATAATCGGAAGCCACATACTCCGCGCCGTCCCCGCGCAGATCATAAGCCTGCGCTTGTTCATTCCCCGCGACCCTCGCAGTCGCCTCTTAAGGTCCCCCTAAAAGTAGTGAGCGCGTCCAGCGCGCAGCTGCGTTTCCGCCCCGTTTCGACGCGATTGCGCATGAGCGGCGCGGCGTTTCTCGGCGAATGGTGAACGCCGCGTTTCTGAAATTCAGCGCGAGCCGCCCATCCCCGGCATCCCCGCAACCTTCGTTGCATTCCGGTTAATTCGCGACGCGGAATGCATGCGAATCGTTTCACGCGACCTTGGCGCGCCTCTGTCATCTCTGTCGCGAGACGGGGAAGGCGGATACGCCATGTTGGGACGCATCACGAAGACGATCATCTGCGTCGGCGCCATCACGGCGATGTCGACCGAGCGCGACGTGACGAACGACCTGAAATCGCTCGCGGCGAACGCGCCGCAGGCGGCGATGGTTCAGGCCCAGGCGGCCTGCGCCGCCGATCCCGATCGCTGCGTCTCGGCGCTGCGCACCATCAGCGACCTGATCGCGCTGACGACCCCGCAGCCCTCGCGCGACACGCTCACGGCTTCCGACCGGGCGGCTGCGCCCCTGCGCCGCGGCGGCTGAGCCCGCAGGCCTTCACAGGCGCTCAGGGAACGCTTACCTGCCGGTGGAAGGCGCTTTAAGCCTTCGTGACGCAACCTCCGGCCGGAACCCATGACATCCGGGATCGACGCCATCCTCGACGACTTCTCCGTCCTCGACGAATGGGAAGACCGCTACCGCTATCTGATCGAGCTGGGAAAGACGCTCGAGCCCCTGCCTGACGCCGCCCATAACGACGTCAACAAGGTGCGCGGCTGCGCGAGCCAGGTCTGGATCGAGCCGCATGTCGACCATTCGACCTCGCCGCCGCGTCTGTCGTGGCGGGGCGACAGCGACGCCCATATCGTCCGCGGGCTGGTTGCGCTCACTCTCGCCTTCTTCAACGGGCGCACGCCGGAAGAGGTCGTCGCGGGCGATGCGCTGAAGCTTTTCAGCGATCTCGGCCTCGCCGAGCATCTAACGCCGCAGCGCTCGAACGGCGTGCGCGCCATGGTCGAGCGCATCAAGGCGGACGCGCGGGCGGCGCGCGATCAGGCCGCCGCGCCGTCGATGTCGGGGCGATAACCGTCCGCGCCCCAGAAGCGCAGGCCGCCGGAGCGCTCCGGCCCCTTCGCCTCCGCCGCCAGTCCGTAATGTCGGGCCAGCCGCGACAGGCCCATCTCCAGCACCAGTTTGGCCGAACGCGCCGGCCACTGGCGTTCGCGCTCGACCTCGGGCAGGCGTTTGAGGAAGCCGCAGACATCGATCAGAAGGCCCGAGAATTCGGGGCCTATAGCGATCAGCGCGCGATCGACCCGCTGGCGAGCTTCCACCATGGCCTCGGTCGCGAGCCCGGGATCGGCGCACCGCCGGCCGCTCGCCACCGACGCCGACCAGTTGGCCGTCACTCGCGGCATGATCTGCGCTCGTTCGAGATCGGCCCGCAGACGCTCGCCCGCCGCGAACTGCACCGCCGAAATCAACGGTTCGCCGTCCGGCCCCTTGCGACGATGCAGCCAGGCGAGCGGGCTCTCCGCCTCATTGACGAGAACAGGCCCATCTCCACGCGTCACCTCTCGGAGATCGGCGTGCTGGGCGAGAAAGGCGCGCTCGGGATCGGCGCGGAGGCGCGCCAGTCGGGCCCGACCCGCCGCGGTGATTTCGAGCCGGGGCCGGCCGGCCGCCAACCGCCTGACGGCGAGATCGTCCGAAATCAAAGTCCCCACCACATCGGCCGGGAAGCGCGCGCCGCGACCGGGCCCGGCGAGAGCTCCGTTCGCCCTTGTGATCCGCGCCGGCCCGCTCTCCAGAAGGCCAAGCAGCCGATCCGCCCGGCCATCTCTCTGATAAGTTGTTGCGTTGCCCACCATGCCGCCACCTGTTCACTATATGTTCCTATTGTAGGAATATAATCTTTAGGAGCGTGACGCAAGCTTTTTCTTTGCGCGCGGACAAGAAAAACGCCGCGACGAAATCGCGGCGCTTGGGCGGTCTCCGGCTTTCCCGAGGGCGTCAGCGCCGCTTGCGCTTCTGGCCGAGACCCATCTGCTTTGCGAGATTGGAGCGGGCCTTGGCGTAGTTCGGCGCCACCATGGGATAGTCCGGCGGCAGGCCCCATTTCTCGCGATACTGCTCCGGCGACAGGTTGTACTTGGTGCGCAGGTGCCGCTTGAGCGATTTGAACTTCAGCCCGTCTTCCAGACAGACGAGATATTCGAGATGGATCGACTTCTTCGGGCTGACCGCCGGCTTGGCGGGCTCGCTCGGCGCATCGAGCACCACGACATCGAGGCTCGTCAGGGCGCCATGCACGTCGCGGATCAGGCTCGGCAGATCAGACGCGGAAACTGTATTGTTGCTGACATAGGCCGAGACGATCTCTGACGCCAATTCGATATAGCTCGCGGACTCATCGGTTTTCATGATGCGCCCATCCCTTTCCCGCTCCGCGGCGGCCGCGAGGCGACGCCCCGTCAAGTTATTCCCATAGCATTTCCGCTAGGCTGATTTGCACGAATATTCAAGCAATATTTCCCCATTTCACGCGTCTCTTTCATCTCAATTAGCGCAGGTCTCGCGAAGACTTCCGCAACGGACGCGAATTGAGCAAAACCGATTCTTGCCGCGACGCGTTGCTCATCTTATCTGATCCATGACTGACGAAAGTTGTGAGACGCCATGGCCGCCCGGTCCTCAAAATCGCGCCCGAAGAAAGCCGCCGCGGCGAAAACGAAGCCACGCAAGTCGAAGACCGTTCCGCCGCCTGTCGCCGAGCGCAGGCCGCAACCCTTCACGCGCCACGGGATCACCGTCGCCGACGATTACGCTTGGCTGAAGGATTCGAACTGGCGCGAAGTGCTGCGCAAGCCGAAGGCGCTTTCGCCTGATATTCGCGCGCATCTCGAAGCCGAGAACGCCTACACCGAGAGCCTGCTTGGCCACACCGCATCGCTGCAGAAGAAGCTGGTCGCGGAAATGCGCGGCCGCATCAAGGAAGACGATTCCTCTCCGCCCTCACCCGACGGCCCCTTCGCCTACTTCCGCAAATACAACGAGGGCGGCCAGCATCCGATGATCGGGCGTCAGCCGCGCGACGGCGGCGACGCTCATTTCATTCTCGACGGCGATGCGCTTTCGAAAAAGTCGGACTTCTTCCAGTTCGGCGACGCGACGCATTCGCCCGACCATACGCTTGAAGGCTGGAGCGCCGACGTCAGAGGCTCGGAGTTCTTCACCATTCGCGTGCGCGACTGGACGACTGGAAAAGATCGCGACGACATTATCGAAGAGAGCGATGGCGATCTCGTCTGGACCCGCGACGCCAGCGCCTTCTACTACATCAAGCTCGACGACAATCACCGGCCGCTCAGCGTCTATCGGCACAGGCTCGGAACGAAGCAGAGCGAAGATGAACTCGTCTATCAGGAAAAGGACGAGGGCTGGTACGTCAATATTTCGGAAAGCGCGACCGGGCGCTATTGCATCATCTCCGGCGGTGATCACGAGACGTCGGAGCAGAGGCTCATCGATCTCGCTGACGTCAACGCAAAGCCCGTTCTCATCGCGGCGCGCGAGACGCGCGTGAAATATGACGCGAATGATCGTGGCGACGATCTCTACATCCTCACCAACGCCGACGGCGCGATCGATTTCAAGATCGTCACGGCGCCGATCGCCGCGCCGGCGCGCGCGAACTGGCGCGATCTGATCGCCCATCGACCCGGCGCCTATCTCGAGGAAATCGAGCTGTTCAAAGGCTGGCTCGTGCGCCTCGAACGCGAGAACGCGCTGCCGCGCATCATCATTCGCGATCTCGCCACCAACGAAGAACACGCCATCTCGTTCGATGAAGAAGCCTATGCGCTCGACATGGAGGGCGGCTACGAGTTCGACACGACCACGCTGCGCTTCAGCTATTCCTCGATGACCACGCCGAACGAGGTGTGGGACTATGACATGAAGGCGCGCACGCGCGTCCTGCGCAAGCGGCAGACCATTCCGTCAGGCCATGATCCCGCGCGCTATGTCACAACGCGCATCTTCGCGACCGCGCATGACGGCGCGCAAGTGCCGGTTTCGATCCTGCGCCTGAAGGACACGCCGGTCGATGGCGGCGCGCCGCTGCTGCTTTACGGCTACGGCTCCTACGGCCTCACCATTCCCGCCTATTTCTCCGCCAATCGTCTTTCTCTCGTCGATCGCGGCTTCGTCTACGCCATCGCGCATATTCGCGGCGGGGCCGACAAGGGCTGGAGCTGGTATCTCGACGGCAAGCGCGAGAAGAAGACCAACACGTTCGACGATTTCGCCGCCGCAGCGCGCGCGCTGGTCGATGCGAAATACACATCGGCGAAAAGAATTGTCGGCCATGGCGGCAGCGCCGGCGGCATGCTGATGGGCGCGGTCGCGAACCGCTCCGGCGAACTGTTCTGCGGCCTCGTCGCCGAAGTGCCGTTCGTCGATGTGCTCAACACGATGCTCGACGCCGATCTGCCGCTGACGCCGCCGGAATGGCCGGAATGGGGAAATCCCATCACCGACGAAACCGCTTTCAAACAAATCCTGTCCTACTCGCCCTACGACAATGTCGCGGCGAAGGACTATCCCGCGATCCTCGCCATGGGCGGGCTCACCGATCCGCGCGTCACCTACTGGGAGCCGGCGAAATGGATCGCGCGATTGCGCGCGACGATGATGTCGGGCGGGCCTGTTCTTCTGCGCACCAATATGGGCGCGGGCCATGGCGGCGCGTCGGGCCGCTTCAACCGGTTGAAGGAAGTGGCGCTGGTCTACGCCTTCGCGCTGTGGGCCGTGGAGCGCGCCGCCGTCGCTTAGATCACGTTCCGGTCGGACGCGTCGTCATGCGCTCGTCGATGTAGCGGCGCAACTCATCGAAGGAGCGGAATTCGAGACGTCCCGTCGGCGTCTCCGCTTCGATCGAACCGTCATCGAACATGGTGTAGCGGTTCGGCCCGCTCGAGAAGCTGCGCACCATTTTCTTGCGCGGAGCTTCCGTCTCAGGAGCGTTCGCCGCCTCGAGCTCGGGTTCGGGCGCGACTTCGTGGAACGACGGCGCGGGTTCGTCCGCCGCCGCATCCTCCGCGACCGGCTCGGGATCGCGCGGCGCTTCAGCCACGACCGGCTCGCTCGCGCTCTCCTCAACGGCGGCGGCTTCGACCGCGACCTTCTCGACCGCCGTCTCAACTTCCGGCTCGGGCGTGGAAGCAGCTTCGGCAGGCTCGATCTCGGGTGCAGTCGATACAGGCGTTTCGGCCTCCGCCGGCTGTTCGACCTTGTCGATCGCGTTGTTGTCGGCGGAATCGGCTGCGGCTGCGGGCTTCGCATCCTCGGCGACCTTCTCCTCCGGCGGCGCAACCGTGGGCGCAACGCGCAGATTCGCGCGATAGGATTCGCCTGATATCGGGCCGGCTGGCCGCGCGGGCGAGCGCGGGGCGCCGGGACGTTCGCGGCGCGCGATGATCTCGTTGAGAATGGTGTCGATGTCAGGCGGCTTCGGCGTCGCGGGCTGCTCGGGCTCGACCACCGCCGCGATGGCTTCGTCGACCTGGTCCTTCTGCTCAGCGGCCGCCTCTGCGACGGGTGCGGGCTTGTCTTCGACAGTCGCGGATTCGGCGACGGCTTCGTGCGCCGGAGTCTCGTGAGCCGAATGAGCCGAGGCGGAGAGGCGCTCGCCGAAGATGTGGGCGTCGCCGCCCGCATCAGTCGCGTCCTTCGTCTTCGTCGACGCCGCGACGACTGCGGCGCCGATCACGGCTGCAGCCGCCGCGGGCGCGGCGACAGGCGACAACGCCGCGGGAGCGGCCGGCGCGATCTCTTCCGGCTTCGCCTGACGCCAGCCCGGCGAAGCCGGAGACCGTTCGGCCTGCGACGCCGCGGCGCGCTGCGACCAGTTGCGCAAACCCGACTTCAGGATCGGATCCTGCGAACGCGCCGCGGGCGCAGATGCGGGCGCCGGCGGCGGAGGTGGAGCGGCCGCAAGCTCGGCCTCCACGGCGGCAAGCACGGCGTCAGCGGGCGCCGACGCGGCGAGCGGCGGAAGGGGCGCAGGCGCCGCAAGAGGAGCAGGCATGACAGTCGCAGGCGTCGCTGAAGCGACCGGGCGCGCCGCCAGCGCATCGATGACGGCGAAACGCGCCTTGCGCAGCTCGCGCACCAACATCGCGATCGCCAAGACAATGCAGGCCGACGCGATGGCGACGGCGCCTCCGGTGAGGAAAGCCGCATTGCGATCGTCGAAGCCGAGCCAGCCTGCGACGAAGCCCGCGGCAGCGAGGACCGCGCTCAGGATCGCGAGGAAGGAAAACGTCATGTCAAACTACGCCTCTTCTTTTTCTGACTTTTCGATGACAGGAATAGAACGGCAAAAGAAAGACGAATGACAGGAATGACATCCCACTGTTGTTCCCGGAAGCTTGTCTGACGAGATCACGCCGCACTTTGATTGAATCCACCAAAGTGCGGGAACGTGATCGATTCCAAAAGCTTAGAGCATGGCTTTTGCGAAAAACCCGACTTCCACTTTTTCGCGCCATGCTCTACGGTCCTCACTGACCGTCAGCGCGGCTGATCAGGCCGTCAGGTTCAAGCCTCACAGGAGACCAGAATGTCCTTCACCCTCCCCGACCTGCCCTACGCCCATGACGCGCTGCAGCCCTATATGTCGAAGGAAACCCTCGAGTTCCATCACGACAAGCATCATCTCGCCTATGTCAACAACGGCAACAATCTGCTGAAGGGAACCGAGTGGGAAGGCAAGAGCCTCGAAGAGATCGTCAAGGGCTCTTTCGGCAAGAACGCCGGCCTCTTCAACAATGCTGGCCAGCACTACAACCATCTCCATTTCTGGAAATGGATGAAGCCGAATGGCGGCGGCAAGATTCCCGGCAAGATTGAAAAGGCGCTGATCGACGGCTTCGGCTCGGTCGACAAGGCGAAAGAGGAATTCGTCCAGGCGGGCGTGACGCAGTTCGGCTCGGGCTGGAGCTGGTTCGCGGTGAAGGACGGCAAGGTGATCGCGACGAAGACGCCGAACGGCGAAAGCCCGCTCGTCCATGGCGCGACGCCGATTCTCGGCTGCGACGTGTGGGAGCATTCCTACTACATCGACTATCGCAATCGTCGCCCCGACTATCTCAAGGCGTTCGTCGAGAACCTCGTGAACTGGGAATATGTCGAAGAGCTCTATAGCAAGGCTGCGTGAGCTATTCGCAGCAACTGCGAATTTCAGAAAGGGGCCGCGAGGCCCCTTTTTCGCTTCAGTTCGTTCGCGACGGTCTTACGCCATGGACTTCGCCAGCATCGCGAAGGGCAGGACAAGCGACAATGGCGCGTCATTCAATCGAACCGCGCCATAACCTTCATACCATCGCACGGCGCGATCGCTTTTCGCATCAACAAGCAAAGCGACGCCGCCGACCTGTTCCGCCACCGCCATGCAACGACGTGCGGCGGCGACCAGCAGCGCTCCGCCGAGCCCGCGCCCTTGAACGCTGACATCCACGGCAAGACGACCTAATCGGAAAACCGGAATCTCATGACGCGCGAGGCCACGCTTCGCGACTTTCGGCGTTCGCGCATATTCGAGCGAAGCCGGACTTAACGAGTAGAAACCCAGAATGCGCAAAGGCGCATCTTCGGAGACCGCAATGAATGTCTTGGCGCCGCCGCTTTCGTGATTCTGACGAGCATAGCGCTGCAAATAGATGCAGAGATCAGCGTCGCCGCAGTCGAACGAGGCGCGATCGTGCCGCTTGTCGATAGGCGTTTCACGCCAAACGATCACGTCAGTTTCTGGCCGGCCTTCGCCACCCGGATCAGGCGCGCAGGCGGCGGCGGCGGATTTTCCAGAAGATCGAGAATGCGCAAGCTATCGCGCTCCGACAATGCGAGTCGCTCCGCCTGCTCGACGACCTCTCGCGCGCGAGGCAGGGCGGCGCGCAGGATGAAGCCCGTCAGATCGAGATTTTCGAGCGCGGCCGCGCGCGCGATCATCGCCTTCTGTTCGGCGGGAACACGAAGCTCGATGCGGCTGCTGTTGTCGTTGATCGTGCGGGCCATAGGAGAACTCCCCAGCTATATAGTGTACGGCTGTATTCCGTACAAGTCTTTTTCAAATTCAACCCCGTCTCATCATCGCAACCGCCAAATCGAACGCCGCGCGCAGCGATGATTCATCGGCGACGCCCTTGCCCGCGATCTCGAACGCAGTGCCGTGATCGACGCTGGTGCGCACGAAGGGCAACCCCACCGTGACGTTCACGCCGCGATCAAGACCGAGATACTTCACCGGGATCAGGCCCTGATCGTGATATTGCGCAACGACGATATCGAACTCGCCCTTGCGCGCCCGCATGAACACGGTATCAGGCGGAAACGGCCCCTGCGCATCGAAGCCTTCGGCGCGCGCCTGCGCGATCGCCGGCGCGATGATCGCATCGTCCTCTTCGCCCATCAGCCCGTGTTCGCCCGCATGCGGATTTAGGCCGGCGACCGCGATGCGCGGCTTCGCGATTCCAAAGCCGCGACAAGCGTCAGCGGCGAAGCGGATCGCGCGCAATTCATTCTCCGGCGTGATCATCGCGATCGCTTGCGTTAATGGCACATGGATCGAGACGAGCAGCACGCGCAATTCGTCATTCGCGAGCATCATCGCGACGTGGTCGACGCCGGCGCGATCGGCGAGCAGTTCGGTATGGCCGGGAAATGAAACTCCGGCCGCCGCCAGCGCCTCCTTGTGGATCGGCGCGGTGACGATGGCGCGCAACGCTCCCGACAGCGCGAGATCGGCGCCGGCGATGATCGCGTCGTAGGCGGCGCGGCCGGCGCGCGCATCGATCTTTCCCGGCGCGATGTCGGCCCCGATGTTGGACGCGGCGATGACGTTGATCGCCCGCGGGTGCGCCGCGGCCTCGCGCGGATGCGCGATCCCGATAATCTCGCGCTTCGCGTCCAGTATTTTCGCCGCCTTCTTCAGCGCGCCGATATCTCCGATCGCCAGCGCCGGATGCGGCAGGCCGCTTTCGAAAAGCCTGACGGTGATCTCGGGGCCGATCCCGGCGGGATCGCCCACGGTCACGCCAATCGGCAGTTCATGCAAAGCCATGCGTTCATCGCTCCGTTGCGCCGCAGAGACGCAGTGTTCCCGGCGGCGGCGCGGTGATAACGGAGCAAGCGCGCTTACGAAAGACACCGCCATGGCCCGCCTCAGCGTCAACCTCAACAAGATCGCGCTCCTGCGCAATTCCAGGCGTACCGGCGTGCCCGATCTCATGGCCTTTCCGAAGCTCGTGCGCGACGCCGGCGGCGAAGGGATCACCATTCATCCCCGCCCCGACGAGCGTCATATCCGCCATAGCGACGTGGCGCCGCTCGCCGCAGCGATCGCCCCGTGGCGGCCGGCCTTCGAATACAACATCGAGGGGCGGCCCGATCCGACCTTCATGGCGCTGGTCGAATCCGTGAAGCCGGAGCAATGCACTCTGGTGCCGGATGCGCGCGACGCCTTCACCTCCGAAGAAGGCTGGAAGCTTGGCGACGCCGAAATCGCCGAGTTGAAGCCCGTCATCGCAAAGCTCAGGGCGATCGGCGCGCGCGTGATCCTGTTCGTCGATCCCGATCCCGCCATCGTCGCGCGCGTTCCCGCAACCGGCGCGCAGGGCGTCGAGATCTATACCGGCTCCTACGCGGAAGCCTTCCGCCGCGGCGACGGATCGGCGTTGCTCGGCAAGATCAAGGGACTCGCGGAAGCCGCGCGCGATGCGGGGCTCGTCGTCAACGCAGGGCATGATCTCAACCTCAACAACATTCCGCCGCTGATGCAGGCCGTTCCCTTCCTGCATGAAGCCTCGATCGGCCATGAGTTGACGGCCGACGCGCTGATTTCAGGATTTTCCGCGACGGTCGCTGCCTATGCAAAAGCGCTGAAGAGCTGAGCGCGAGGTCAGCGCGCTAGGAATCTTTCGCTGCGCGCGGTTCGATCAGATCCCAGCGATTGCCGTAGATGTCCTCGAAGACCGCGACGACGCCGTAGCTTTCGCGCCGCGGTTCTTCGATGAAGTTCACGCCCGCGGCGACAAATGCGGCATGGTCGCGCGCGAAGTCGTCCGTCTCGAGGAACAGCGCGACGCGCCCGCCTGTCTGGTCGCCAATGCGCGCCGCCTGACGATCATTCGCGGCCTGGGCCAGGAGAAGCCGCGCGTCGCCCGCACCCGACGCGACGACGACCCAGCGCTTGCCATCACCGAGATCGCTGTCTTCGATCAGCCGGAAGCCAAGGCGGCCGACATAAAAGCCGATCGCTTCGTCGTAATCGCGGACAACAAGCGTGATCAGCGCGATGCGGCGCGTCATGCCGCCGCGACGCCTTTCAGGAAACGATCAACCGTCAGCCTCAACTGCTCGGCGCGGCCGGCGACATCGCTTGCGCCCGACCTCACGGCGTGGGCGACGTCCTCGGTGCGCGCGGCGTCTGCGGCGACGATCTGCACGTTCGAGGACACGAGCGTGCTCGCGTCAGCCGATTGCCCGATGCTTTCGGCGATCGCCGCAGTCGCGTGCGACTGGCGGCTCACCGCGCTCGAAATGGCTTGCGCGACGCCTTGCAGATCGAGCATGCGGCGCGCGATCTCCTCCATCGTCGCCACTGCTTCATTGCTTGCCTGGCGCACCGCATCGATGCGCTCGGAAATGCTTTCGGTCGCCGACGCCGTCTGATGGGCGAGCGCCTTCACTTCGCTCGCGACCACGGCGAAGCCGCGGCCGGATTCTCCGGCGCGCGCCGCCTCGATGGTGGCGTTGAGGGCGAGCAGATTGGTCTGGCTCGCGATGTTCTGGATGAGATCGACCACCTCGCCGATGCCCTGCACCTGCCCCGCGAGTTCGCGGATCGCTTCGGTGGTTTGCTCAGCGCCGGCGCTGGCGTCGATCATGGCGCGCGAGGCGCGGCCGGACTGCGCATCAATCTCGCTGATCGAACCCGTCAACTGGGAGGCGGCCTCAGCCGCGGTGCGGCCATAGGCGGAGGATTCTTCCGCCGCCGCGCTGGCGTCGCTGGCGCGGCTGAGCGTGGTCTTGACGACCGTCAGCAGGCCGCCCGCCGCCTCTCCCATCTTCTCGCTGCGCTGCTCGACTTCGGCCAACGCCGCCGAGACCTCGGCGCGGAAACCCTCGATGAGCTTGTCGACGCGCGCCTGACGCGCGATCAGCGCGCGCTGCTCGTCGTCGCGCTCGCTCTGGAGACGCACGCGGTCGCGCATGGATTCGCGAAAGCCGCTGACGGCGCGCGCGATGGCGCCGATCTCATCGCCGCGCTCGATCGCCGGAATGTCGCCGTCGAGAGCGCCCTCAGCCATGGCGTCAATGCGTTTCGCCAACCCCCGCACCGGGCTCGCAAGGCGCGCAGCCGCCAGCCAGGTCAATCCTGCGAGAAGCAGCAGCACCGCGCCGAGCGCCACAATCATTGTTGCGGCCTCGGTGCTGGCGCGGCTCACCACGCGCGAGCGATCAAAGGAGAAGGCGACATAGCCAACGATCTTGTTGTTGCGCGCGATCTTCAGCGCGCGCAGGACGTAGAACGTGTCGCCGCGCGCGATTTCCGCATGGTCCTGCCTTTGAACGATCTGCCACGGCGGCTCGCCGAAGACTTCGTTGAGATGTTTGACGCGGAAAGAGAGCCGCGTCTCCTCGTCCTTGCCGGCGGACGCCATGACCGCGCCGGCGTCATCGACAACGATTGACGCGCGATAGTCAGGGTCGCTCCGCAACGACTCCAGCAGATAGGTCAGCATCGCCATGTCGCGGAACAGCACGATGTTCGGCGCCGCATTGCTGACGATCGATATGCCGGCGCCGATGCGCTCGGCGAAATCACTCTGGCTGCGGTGGCTGTTGTAGAGCACGCCGGCGCCGCCCAGCAGCGCCAGGGGAATGGCGACCAGCGGCATGACGAGCCCGACAATGCTGCGACGCATCGATTGCAGACGCGCCCGCGCGCTCATACCCGTCTCCCGCCGCGCCCCGCGGCATTCCCCGCTAACAAGGTTAGATCGAAACTGTTAACCCTTGCTTGCGGAGTTGCGATCTCCGGAACGACCTCGGCCGCTCAGCCGCCGGAGCCCCAGGCCAGCTTCGGCGCAGACTTCATCGAACCGCCCGCTGGCGAGAAAAGCGAGTTCGCGCGGGCGCGTCGCGATGACGGGATCGGCGGCGCGCAGCTCCTCATCGATCTCGCCGGGATGGCACATGACGAGATGGGCAGGACCCGGGCGTTTCAGCGCGCCGGCGAATTCCGCGCCATAGTCCGCCTCGGGATCGAAGGCGCTGAAGCCGGAGAAGCCGCGATTGGTCGCAAGGCCCGCGCGCCGGGCGCGCGCGCCAAAGCCCGCCGCGATCACGGCGACAGAGAGCGCCTTCGCCGCCGCCGGCCGGGCGAGAATGGCGGAGAGACGATCGGCGGGATCGCGCACGAAGAAGCCGGACCGGCCGCCATAGCGCCTTGCCAGGATCGCGATCAGGTTTGCGCCAATTCCGGGCAGCGCATGGGCGTGCTGGTGCCCGTCGACGAAATCAGGCGGGCCGCCGAATTCCGCCTCGAAAGCGTCGAGCTGGCGCCCGATCTCGGCGGCGATCTCGGCGCGCGCCGAAGCGGAGAGCAGCGCCAAACGCGCGAGGCGCGGCAGCAGCGGCAGTTTCCCTTCCGGCGCCACATCAGGCATCGCGCCAAGGGGGGCGCCGCAGGTGAGATTGAGATGGACGCCGATGTCGGCCGCTTTCGCGAAGGGTTTCAGCGCCGGCGCGCCGGCGCGCCAATGCGGGCGATTGGTCATGGCGCCGGTCGCGGACAGGCGCCCAAGCGCCAGCAGCCCGAGAATCCCCTCGCTGACGGCGGGCGTCAGCGCGTAATCGTCGGCGCAAAGGGCGAAGCCGCGTTCATCATCTGTTGAGGCGGCGTCCGCCATCACATCTCCCACTTATCCAGTCTGCGCCCCGCTTTCGCGCGCTTCCCGTCTATGCTCAATCGCGGAGCGCCGACGCCAACCCTTACGAGTCGCACCATGGGCCTTGAGCCCCCCGTCCTGTCCATCGTCATCCCGGTCTATAACGAGGCCGGCGGCCTTGATGAACTCGTCGCGAAGCTGGCCGAAACGATGGCGCGCATCGAGCCGTCCTTCGAGGTCGTCTTCGTCAATGACGGCAGCCGCGACGCCACGGCCGACGAACTGCGCCTCCTCTGCGCTGCAGACTCCAGACTCTCGGCGGTGTCCTTCAGCCGAAATTTCGGCAAGGAGATCGCCATCGCCGCCGGGCTCGATCATGCGCGCGGCCAGGCCGTGGTGATCATGGACGCCGACCTGCAGCATCCGCCAGAGGTGATCGCCGAGTTCCTCGCCAAGTGGCGCGAAGGCTACGCCAATGTTTATGGCGTGCGCCGCGACCGCGCGATCGAGAGCCCGCTCAAACGAGCCTTCGCGCGCGGCTTCTACAAGCTCTTCGCGAATTTCGGCGAGACCGAGCTGCCGACCGGCGCCGGCGACTTCCGCCTGCTCGACCGCAAGGCCGTCGATGCTCTGAAAGCGCTCGGCGAACGCGCCCGCTTCTCCAAGGGCCTCTATTCCTGGATCGGCTTCAAATCGATCGGCGTGCCGTTCGATGTTCACGAGCGCGCGCATGGCTCGACGAAATGGAGCTTCCGCAAGCTTCTGCGCTTTGCGCTCGATGGCATCACGTCGTTCTCCACGGTGCCGCTGCGCGTGTGGACCTATGTCGGATTGTTCGTCTCGTTCTGCGCCTTTCTCGCAGCGATCAGGTTCACTATCGAAGCATTGTTTTACGGAATCACGACGCCGGGCTTCCCGACGCTGATCGTGTCGGTGATGTTCTTCGCCGGCATCCAGCTCATGTCGCTCGGCATCCTCGGTGAATATATCGGCCGCATCTTCGCGGAAGTGAAAAGACGGCCGCTCTACATTGTCGAAGAGCGGATGGGTTTTGACGACGCGCCGCGTCCCATGACGCGCGACGAACGTCGCACGACTGATTCTGCGGCGCGTTGAGCATGTTCAAAAACATCCTGTCGGTCGGCGGGATCACGCTCGTCTCGCGCGTCACCGGATTCTTCCGCGACGTGGTGTTGGCGGCGGCGCTCGGCGCGGGCCCGCTGGCGGACGCCTTCGTCGTCGCGATGCGGCTGCCGAACATGTTCCGTTCGCTGTTCGGCGAAGGCGCCTTCAGCGCCGCCTATGTGCCGTCCTACACGCGTCTGCGCACGACGGAAGGACCCGCTGCCGCGCAGAATTTCGCGGCCCAGATTCAGACCGTGCTGCTCGCCTCGCAGCTCATCCTGCTTGCGATCGCGCTGGTCGCCATGCCGTGGGTCGTGCGCGCTCTGGCGCCCGGCTTTGCGGTCGATGACGCGAAATTCGACCTCGCGGTCACGCTGTCGCGCATCACCTTCCCCTATCTCCTGTTCATGACTCTGGTGACCCAACTCACGGGATCGCTGAACGCCGTGAACCGCTTCGCCGCCGGCGCCTTCGCGCCCGTGCTGCTCAATCTCTCGATGATCGCGGCGCTGCTGCTCGCCTTTCTCTTTCCCTCCGCGACCCATGCGGCGGCGTGGGGCGTGACGTTCTCCGGCGTCGCGCAGCTCCTGCTTCTCGTCGCGGCGGCGAAACGCGCGGACGTGCTGCCCGGTCTTGTGCGGCCGACGAACGAGCCCGAGATGCGCGATTTCTGGCGCGCCTTCTGGCCGGCGGTGATCGGCTCGTCAGGCGTGCAGATCGCAGTTTTCGTCGATCTCATTCTGTCGACGCTGCTGCCCGCCGGCGGCCCCGCGACGATCTACTACGCCGACCGCATCTATCAATTGCCGATCGGCGTGCTCGCCATCGCCGGCGCGACCGTGCTGCTGCCGGAGATGAGCCGCCGCATCGCGGCCGGCGACGTCGAAGGCGCCCATCGCGCGCAGTCGCGCATCTTCGCCTTCACGCTCGCGCTGAGCGGCCCGGTCTTCGCGGCGATCCTCGCCATTCCCGACCTCATCATGCGCGCCGCCTTCGTGCGCGGCGATTTCACCACGGCGGATGCGAGCGCATCGGCCGCGGTGCTCGCGGCTTACGGGCTTGGACTTCCCGCGATCGTGCTGATCGGCAGCGCCGTCGCAAGCTTCCGCGCCCGCGGCGACACGAAGACGCCGATGCTGATTTCGTTCGCCGCGATCGGGATCAATGTGCTGCTGAAGATCGCGCTCGCGCCGCGCATCGGCGCGCCGGGCCTCGCCTTCGCCACCGCGGTCGGCGCCTGGATCAACCTCATTGCGCTCGTCATCGTCGCGCGCAAGCGCGGTCTCATGCAGGCGACTGACGATTTCTCACGCATCCTTGCGATTGTGGCGCTGGCGACGATCGCGGCCGGCGCGACCTATTATTTCGCGCAGGCGCCGGTGGAGCGGCTCGTCGCAATGGCGCCGTGGCTGCGCGATCTCATTGCGCTTGCGATCGTGGGATTTGCGGGATGCGCGATCTATGCGGTGATCATGCTCGCGGGCGCGCGCGCGGCTGGTGTGAAACTGGCGCGAAGATAGGCGCTGCGCGGATTCTTGCGCTGGGCCCCGGACTTCGTTCCGCTCACTTCGTTAGCTGCACGAATCCGGGGCCCAGCGAAAAACTTCGCGCAGCGACCTTACACCGGCTGCGTCGCCGCAAACTCCCAGTAAGCCTCGCGCGCCTTGCGGTAGAACGGGCCGGGCTGCAGCTCGCGATCCCCAAATTTCAGCACCGGCATGCATTTCGAGAAATTGCCGGACATGAAGATTTCGTCCGCCGTCTCGAAATCGGGAATGCGCAGCGTGCTCTCCATCACGGTGGCGCCCTTCTCGCGCAGCAGCCTGATCATGCGCTGGCGCGTGATGCCATTGAGGAAGGTGCCGTTCGGCGCCGGCGTATGCACCACGCCGTCCTTCGCCATGAAGATGTTCGACGTGGTCGTCTCCGCGACATTGCCGAGCATGTCGAGCACCAGCGCATTGTCAAAGCCGCGCGACTTCGCCTCGCGCAGCGCACGGGCGTTGTTGGGATAGAGCGCGCCGGTCTTGATGTCGGTCGGCATCGTCTCAAGCGTGGGGCGACGGAACACCGAGACGGTCATGCTGGCGCCGCCGGGAACCGGCATCGGCGCGACAAACATGCAGAGGCAGAAGCGCGTGCCTTCAGGATCGGGCAGGATCATGCCCGGCCCATCCGACTCGCCCCAATACATCGGCTTCACATAGAGCTCAGCGCCAGGCCCGAATTTCTTCGCGCCCTCGCGCGCGAGTTCGACGATGCGCCCGGCCGGCATGGTCGCCTTCAGCCCCATTTTGGCGGCGGACGCGTTCACGCGCTCGGCGTGACGATCCATGTCGGGCATCCAGCCATTGAACACGCGGGCGCCGTCGAACACCGACGAGGCCTGCCAGGCGGCGTGCGAGCGCGGACCCATGATGCCAGGATTGCCCGACACCCACTCGCCATCGAGCCAGGTCCAGGTCTCGGAATGCCACGCCATATGATCCTCCTCGTTTCGCCGTCCAATTGCGCTTTCGCTCCCGGCCCGGTCAACACCGCGCGATGGCCGCGATCCATGAAATGGCGGCATCGTTTCCATCAGCGCCTATGATCCTGGCGATCAGGGCGCTTGATCCGAGCGCACGGACGCGGAACAAAACCGGCCCGCAAGGAGTCCATCATGCCGCTTCATCCGCTCATCGGCTCGGGCGTCAAGGCGTTCGTGTTCGACGCCTATGGCACCCTGTTCGACGTTCATTCCGCGGTGATGCGCCACGCGCCGCGCGTGGGACCGCTGGCTCAGGCGCTCTCCGATCTCTGGCGGACGAAGCAGCTTGAATATTCCTGGGTGATGTCGCTCGCCGGCCGCTGGCGCAGCTTCTGGGAGTTGACGGAAGACGCGCTCGATTTCGCGCTGGCGCGCCACTCCTCGATCGACGCATCGCTGAAGCCCGATCTGATGGCGGCCTATCGCACGCTGTCCGCCTATCCCGAGGCGCCCGAGACGCTGCGACGATTGCGCGCCGAAAACTATCGCACGGCGATCCTGTCGAATGGCGAGATGACGATGCTGCATCATGCGATCGCGTCCGCCGGCATCGGCGACCTCCTCGACGCGGTCTGGTCGGTCGACGAGGTGCAGATCTTCAAGCCGGACCGGCGCGTCTATCAGCTTGCGGTTGGCGGCTTCGGACTGTCGCCGCAGGAGATGTGCATGGTGTCGTCAAACCGCTGGGACGTGGCGGGATCGACGGCCTTCGGCATGAAGGCGGTGTGGGTGAACAGGGCCGGCAATCCGGACGAATATCCCGATCTCGCGCCACGCGCCGTGGTGAAGGATTTGGGCGGCTTGCTGTAGATCAGGCCCATCCTATTTCGCGCTCAAACTTCGCAGACATCACGCGCAGCGGCTTTGCGAGACGTCGCGCCCGCGCACCTTTGATGGGCGTCCGAAGCCGTGTACACTCGATGGATTGAATTTATCGGGATTGAGCCATGCGACTATTGTCGAGAATTCTGCTGGCGGCGGCTCTCTGCCATCTCGCCCCCGCTTACGCGCAGGCGCCGAAGAAAGCTGTGGCGTCTCCTGCCCTGCAGAAGGAATTCACTGATTTCATCGCGAAGTTTCGCGCGGCGTTGAAGGCCAACGACTCCGCCGCCGTCGCCGGCATGACCCGGCTGCCCTATATGCAGGACGAGGCCAAGCTGGACGCCGCGCAATTCCGCGCGAAAGCCTATCCCGGCATTTTCACGGCGAAAAACCGCGCCTGCATTCAGGGCGGCAAGGCGACCTACGATCGCGATGGCGAAAACAACGACAACTATTTCATCTTCTGCGGTCAGCTCATCTTCGTGTTCACGAAGACGCCTGCTGGCTTCGTATTCGCAGAAGTCGGCGCCAACGATTGATCATCGCTGTTGTTCTTTGCGGCGCGGTCATGTTTCCGTGGCGCGAATGCTGCTCGCTTATTCTGCTTCTTGCCGCGCGCCCCTCTCCCCTTGCGGGAGAGGGTGTCGCCGAAGGCGACGGGTGAGGGGGAAGCATCTCGCATCGAGTTTTCCCCTCATCCGTCGCTGCGCCAAGCGCAGCGACACCTTCTCCCGCAAGGGGAGAAGGAACGCACTCGACTACTGCGGCTTCTTTGCGCCGCTGTTTTCACTCCGCCAGCGCCGCTAAAATCCGCACCCAGCTCCTGACGCCCTTGTGGAACGAGGAGAGATCATACTTCTCGTTCGGCGAATGCACCCTGTCATCGTCAAGCGCAAAGCCCACAAGCAGCGAGTCAAGGCCGAGCGTGCGCTTGAAATCGCCGACAACGGGAATCGATCCGCCGGAGCCGATCATCACCGTCTTCTTGCCCCACTCCTTCGTCAGCGCATCGCGCGTCTTCAGGAGATCGGGGCTGTCGAACGGCAACTGGATCGCGCGCGAGCCCTTGTAGCCAATGAACTCGACGGAGCAGTCGGCTGGAACCTGGCTCTTCACGAAAGCGCGGAAATTCTTCTGGATCGCGGCTGGGTCCTGATCGCCGACGAGCCGGAACGACACCTTGGCGCGCGCTTCGCCTGCGATGACGGTCTTCGTGCCCTCGCCGGTGTAGCCGCCCCAGATGCCGTTGACGTCGCAGGTCGGTCGCGTCGACACCTGTTCGATCAGCAGACGGCCCTTCTCGCCAGCTGACTTCTTCAGCCCTATCGGCCCGAGGAACTGCTTTTCCGTCAGCTTCAATTTGGCGAGATCGGCCTTCACAGCTTTCGGAAGATTGGACACGCCCTTGTAGAAATCAGGCACGCGCACGCGGCCGTTCTTGTCGTGCAGCGAGCCGCAGATGCGCGAGAGAATATGGATCGGGTTCTGCGCCGCGCCGCCATAGACGCCTGAGTGCAGATCGCGGTTCGCGGCGCGCAGGATGATCTCCTCATAGACCATGCCGCGCAGCGACGTCGTGATCGCTGGCGTCTTCCGGTCCCACATGCCGGTGTCGCATACGAGCGCGAGATCGGCTTCGAGCTCCTTCTTGTTGGCCTTCACGAAGGGCGGAAGATTGATCGAGCCCGATTCCTCCTCGCCCTCGACCATCAGCGTCACGCCGATCGGCAACGAGCCCGTCGCCTTCTTCCAGGCGCGGCAGGCTTCGACGAAGGTCATCACCTGGCCCTTGTCGTCGCAGGCGCCGCGCGCCGAGATCACCTTCCTGTCCTTCTCGATCTGGATCAGCTTGGGATCGAAGGGATCATGGTTCCAGAGATTGAGCGGATCGACCGGCTGCACGTCGTAATGGCCGTAGAACAGCGCATGGCGCTTGGCGCCGCCATTCATGCGCCCGACGACGACGGGATGGCCAGCCGTGGGCCGCGCCGACGCCTCGAAGCCGATCGACGCGACATCCTCGGCCAGCCATTCGGCGGCGCGGCGGCAGTCCTCCTTGTAGGCGGAATCGGTCGAAATCGACGGCATCCTGAGGAAAGCGAACAGCCGCTCGAGCGACTGATCGAGATCGGCGTCGACGACGCCGAGAACCTGGTCGAGCTGGGATGAAGGCGTCATGTCGCGGTCCGGGGGATTCGATGGCGGCTGTGAGCGGATTAAAAGAAATCGATGTCAGTGATGCAATGCCGATGTCGCTGCGACAGGCTGCGCGTCGCGCAGGCCGGCGATCAGCTCCGGCCGCTCCGCCAGCAACCGCTTCGTATGCTCGTAGCCCAGCGCGACGGCGCGATCGAAATTCTTCCAGTCGAGAAGCCCAAGCAGTCCGACCGGCGGGCGGATGATCAGCGCGGCGTGATCCTGATCGCGCTTCGTCGTCGAGACGCTGCCGACGGTTCCGACGCGCCACAGCGTCTCCATGATGCTGGGAACGCCCGGCTCGGCGCCAACGAGCCGCCGCCAGAAGGGATGGGCCGGGGGATGGACGTGATCGAAATGCTCATCGCCGCTGACATCGACGCCGATGACGGGACCGCGCAGCATCGCAGTCGCCGCATCGATCGGGAGATTGTCCATGATGCCGCCATCGACATGGACGAGCCCGCCCTCGACGACAGGCGGCAGCACGCCGGGAATGGAGACGCTCGCCTGCAGCCAGCGGCGCAGCAGTCCGGCGCGGTGCGCCATCGGCGCGGCGCGCGTCAGACAAGAAGTCACGCAGAAATAGGGCCGGCGCAAATCCTCGATATGGATGTCGGCGAACGCCTGGGTCAGCAGCCACTCCACTTTCCGGCCGCGAAACAGCGAGACCACGGGCAGCGTCGGGTCTGACAGGGGCCTGCGACGGACGAAGGACTGGCGCAGTTTTTCATGCACGAGTTCGCGCGGCCAGCCGCCGGCGTAAGCTGCGGCGATGATCGCGCCCATGCTCGATCCGCCGAAAATGTCGATTGATGCGCCCGCCTCGATCAGCGCATCGACGACGCCGAGATGGGCGAACCCGCGCGCGCCGCCGCCGGACAGGACGATGGCCGTCGCACGGCGCGTGATCAGCCGCGCGACGCGCGCCACGTCGCCGTCATCGACGACATGATGATGGAAGTCATGATCGACCGCGTCGCGCCAGGCGCCGGCGCCGCGGCGCTCGACGCCGTCAGGGCTGAGCAGCACGAGTTCGCGCTGCAATTCATGCAGCGAATGAGGCGCGCGCTGTTCGCTCCAGCCGGGCGAACGCGATGGCGCGGCGCCGGCGTCAGCCAGCAGCAACACCAGATCGGCCTGGCGCGCGCAGAAGGCGCTCCATTCGGCGTCGCCGCCGCGGCCAATAAACAAGGTGTGTTCGTTTCTCGCCTCGCATTGCTGCATCCAGGCGCGCGGACGATCCGCGTCGGCGCGGGTGATCTGCGCCACCGACCCCCAGGCGCCAAGCGCTGCGCCAAGCCGTGCGATGAAATCATCGACGCGCGGCTGGGGAAGATCGACATGCGGCAGGATCGCGAACACGCGGGGCCGCGCGGTCGGCCGCGCGACGCCGCGCATCTTCGCAAGGCGCCGCGCCAGCACGCGGGCGATGGCGAGCGCCACTTCGGGATCGCGCGCGACCAGCGATCCCACCGCCTCGCGCGAGAGCTTCACGAACTCGCTGTCGCGCAGCGTGACGGCGGTCGCGGTGCGGGGATCGCCCGTCAGCATCGCCATCTCGCCGACGGTTTCGCCAGCGAAAATCTCGCCGACGCGCGCCGTTATTCCATCGGACATGCGCCTGAGAATCGCGACCGCGCCGGAGCGAATGACATAGATGTCGGAGGAGTCGTCGCCTTCGTGGAACAAGGTCTCGCCGGCGGCGACATCAATGAATTCGGCCTCGGCGGCGAGGCTCGACAGGATGTCGGCGGGCACGCCATCGAAGAAGCGCGCGCCGCTGAGGGCCGCGATCGCAGCGCCGCCGGCGATGGGCCGCGCTTCATTCATCCCGCCCTGGCCTCCCGACCTTTCTTTGGCCTGAGATTAGGGCAAAGGGCGGCAAACGGCTAGAAGGCGCCTCCCGCCGCTCTGCTGGGTATCACCCTTTCCGCACGAGAGCGCATTTGCTTTCCGACAACGGCCAGACCGCCTCTTCCGCCGGAATCGTTCTGACGATTTCGAAATAGTCCCAGGGATATTTGGAGTCGGACGGCTTCTTGACCTTGGCGAGATACATCGGACGCAGGACCCTGCCGTCCTCGCGGATCGTCGCATTGTCGGTGAAGGCGTCATGAATCGGCGCGGCGCGCATCGCCGCCGCCACCTTGTCGGCGTCATCGCTTCCCGCCGTTTTGATCGCCTTGAGATAATGCAGCACCGCGCCATAGACGCCGGCGTGAAGCATCGACGGCATCATGCCTGTCTTCGCCATGAATTCCTTCGACCAGGCGCGCGTCACGTCATTCATGTCCCAATAGGACGCCGTGGTGAGATAAGTTCCCTGCGCAGCCTGCAGGCCGAGCCCGTGGACATCCTGCAGGAAGAACACGAGCGCCGCGAGATTCTGCCCCTGCTGCACGAGCCCGAACTCGCCCGCCTGCTTCATCGCATTGATGGTGTCGTTGCCGGCGTTGGCGATGCCGATCACCTTCGCGCCCGACGCCTGCGCGCGCAGCAGGAAGGAGGAGAAATCGGCCGTGTTAAGCGGATGCCGAACAGAGTCGACGACGGTTCCGCCATTCGCCTTGACAACGTCGGTCGCATCTTTCTGGAGCTGATGACCGAAGGCGTAGTCGGCGGCGAGAAAGAACCAGGACGTTCCTCCCGCCTTCACCACGGCGGACGCCGTTCCGCGCGACACGCCGTAGGTGTCGTAGGTCCAGTGGAAGCCGTAGGGCGAGCATTGCTCGTTGGTCAGCGCAGTGGTGCCCGCGCCGGAATACATGACGATGCGCTTCTTCTCGCGCGCGATCTCCTGCACCGCGAGCGCGACGCCGGAATTCGGCACGTCGACGATCGCATCGATCTTGTCGACATCGGTCCAGCGTCGCGTGATGGCGGCGCCGACATCGACCTTGTGCTGATGATCGGCGAAGATCACCTGCACCGGCTTTCCCAGCACCGTTCCGCCGAATTCCTTCACCGCCATCTCGGCTGCGGCGACGGAGCCCTTGCCGGTGATGTCGGCGGTGACGCCATTCATGTCAGTCAGCACGCCGATCTTCACGACATCGTCGCTGATCTGCGCCTGCGCCGCGGTCGCCACAGCAAGCGCCAGCGCGAGCGCGCCAAGTCCTGAAAGCCTCATCTGCATCTCCTCCGTTTGGCGCGTCTGACGCGCGCTTCAAAAAATCGCTCAGCAGCCTTTGCGGTCGAGCCAGTCGATTGCGAGCCCCGCCAGCTCGGCGCTGTTGTCCTCGATCATCAGGAGATGGCCGTTCCCGCTGACGCCGATATCGGGAAGAAAGAGAAATTCGGCGCCCAGCGCCTCGGCGGTCGCCTGATCAAGCGCGCGCGGATGGCGCGGATCATGATCGCCCGTCATGATGAGAATATCGAACGCGCGGAGCGATTTCGGATCGGCGACTTTCAAGCCGCGCCCGCCAATGTTGAAACGCTCGTTGAGCACCCGGGCGCTCTCTGGAACGATCGAGCGGCGATAAATCTCGAAAGCATGCTTGGGAAAGCGCGGCGCATTGGCCCAGAAATCGCGCATGAAATCGACGGGAAGCCAGACCGGCGCGTTCTCCGGCGCATAGACCGGACAGCCCAGACTTTCATCATCACGCAACGCATGAATCGCCGCAGGATCGGCCGGGAGATCGGGCAGCAGATTGGCCGGCGGCCCGGGCGCGAGACCGACGATCGCTGCGACAAGGTGAGGCTTCTGCTCGGCGATCCACCATGCCATGGGACCAGCGGCGGAATGCGCGACGAGGACGGCCGACCCGATCTCCTCCAGAAGAACCATCAGCGATTCCGCGATGTCGCGCGTCGACAGGGTCGCGAAGTCAGGCGACATGGGAGAACGGCCATGGCCTGGCCAATCGGGAATGAAAACGTCGCGACCGCTCGCAGCGAAATGCTCAGCCCAGCCCGCGCGGCCATCGGGCGTCGCGAGATAACAGGCGCCTGTGTGACCGCCGCCATGGATCATCACCACCGGCGTCTTGCGGCGCGTGGAAGGCGCAGCCGGCAAGCTGTCGACGAAAATCGGATGCGCTTCGGAGCCGGAGTAAAGGCAGCGCGCCTTGGGCCTTTCAAGCGCAGCCGCACGCGTTCGCCGGACAGAGCCAGCGTCCATATAATCCTCCCCATCGCATGATTCTTGGAAAGCGCCTGCGATCTCCCGGCAGGTTATGATGGCCCCATGAGCAATTCAACAAAAAAGTCACATATGAGACTATCTGCGAGCGACCGTTCGAAAAGCGGAGGTGAGACGCCGCCGGAAGCCGATCTCGCAGGCGTGCTCAGCGGCACGGAAATCCCGACCGCCTACAAGCTCGGCTATGTCCTGAATTTCTATCGCGAGCCGTCATTCCGCGCGATCGAGATGGAGCACGGGATCACGCGCCCTGAAATCGTCACGCTGCTTTTTCTGCATTATCGCGAAGGCGTGACGGCCAGCGACATCTGCGAATATTCCGGCCATCTCAAAGCCAACATCAGCCGCGGCATCATCGCGCTGGAGAAAAAGGGGCTGGTGAAGCGGACCCTCGACAGACAGGATGGCCGCCGACAACTGCTCCATCTCACCGCAAAGGGGCGTGCGCTGTTCGCGCGCTACATTCCCGGCCTGAAGCAACGCGAGCGCGACATGCTCGCCTGCCTGAGCGTCGCGGAGCGCGAGCAACTCGACCGGCTGCTCGACAAGCTCGCGAGCCATGTTCCGCAATGGGGACATGACATTGAGTTCTGAGGGTTGAGCCGCCTGCGAACAGTCGCCGGGGCCTCCCGGCAACGCTTCCTTAATCATAACCTGCGCGAATTGTACGGGATTGGTTCATCGCTTCGATTGCGCGGTTTCACCGGAAAGCGGGGTCATGGCAGGGCTTCAAGGCGCCGCCGCCGTTGCGGTGGATGACAGCGACTTCGAGACGCCGGAGGCGCCCGAAGCGTCGCCGCACGCCAGCTCCTTTGACCGCGGCCCGGCCTTCAAGCTGATCGAGCGCGATCTCGGCGAAGCCCATGCGGTCGCCCAGCGCGCCTCCCATGAGATGAAGCGCTCCGCCGAGGGGCAAATTCAGGGCGCCAAGCAGGTTTCCGATCTTGCCGGGTCCGTGGGCTCCGTCGCCGCAAGCTTCGCGCGCGGCGCCAAGGAGATGGCGGTCGCGCTCGACGACATCCGCACCTCCTCAAGCGCCATCAGCGCCCATGTGGCGCGCGCCAACAGCATGACCGCGTCCGCGACCGAGAAGACGGCGCGCGCTGAAGACGCCGTGACCGAGCTCGGCCGCGTCGCCGAACAGATCGCCGGCGTCATCGAACTCGTCTCCTATATCGCGCAGCAGACGACGATGCTGTCGCACAACGCCAACATCCAGGCGGCCCGCGCCGGCGAAGAGGGCCGCGGCTTCGCCGTGATCGCGCTCGAAGTGCGCAAGCTCTCCGAAGACACGCGCGCCGCCACCGAGACCGTGCAGAAGCAGATCGCGGCGCTGCGCGCCGCCAGCCAGTCCTGCCGCGACTCCGTCTCGATGGTGACGGCGGAAGTGAAGAACACGGCGCAGCTCTGCGCCTCGATCGATGACTCCGCGCGCTCGCAGCTCACCAGCGTAGCGCAGCTCTCGGCGAGCGCGGCGGAAAGCGCCAGGGACGCCGAAGCGCTTTCCGAGCAGAGCCGTTCGCTGCAGCAGATCGCGGCGGATTCGCTCGCCGCGGCCGAATTGATCGCCAGCCAGAGCTCGACCACGGACGACGCGCTGGGTAAGCTGCACGACAATCTCTTCATCCTGACGACGCAGACGCGCGAGCGCGATCCTGACGATCTCGACATGCGTCGGCCGATCCTGCTGCGCTGCGCATTGTCCGTTGGCCCGCTCAACTTCTCCGGCGAGACGATCGAGTTCGGCATGGACGGCGCGATCCTGCGTCTGCCGCAGGCTGATGAAGAGCTTGAAGGCGAAAAGGCTCTCTGCCGCGTCGAGAAGATCGGCGCATTGCATACCGAGATCCTGCGCGTCGACAAGCTTGGCGTGCATGTGCGTTTCCATCGCGCTTCGGACGGAATCGCCGAGGCCGCGCGCAAGGCGATGCGCGAGGAAAATGAGCGCATGGCGCCGCTGATCGCGCGCGCCACGCAAGGCGCCTTCGCCATTTCGCGCGCCATGGAGCAGGCGCTGAGTGATCGCCTGCTCACGGAAACGCAGCTTTTCGACACGAATTATCGCGTCATATCAGGCACGAATCCGGTGCAATATTCAAACGCCGCCGTTCACACGCTGGAGAAGCTCCTGACTCCCATCCAGGAAGCGATCCTCGCCAAGGATGACAAGCTCGCCTTCTGCTGCGCGGTCGACCTCAACGCCTATCTGCCTGTCCACAACAAGCGTTATTCACAACCGCAGAAGGCGAACGACGTCGTCTGGAACACTGCGAACTGCCGCAACAAGCGCATCTTCGCCGATCGCGCCGGCCTCGCAGCCGCACGCAACACCCATCCGCATCTCGTCCAGTTCTATGCGCGCGACATGGGCGGCGGAAAATTCGTGATGATGAAAGAGATCGACGCGCCTGTGGTCGTCAATGGCCGCCACTGGGGCGGCTTCCGGACGAGTTATTCGATCTGAGCTCAGCGCTCCGCAGCGTCGCTTCCCGCGCTCGCCAACAAGTTATTCCTGCTTTGCTGCTCGCGTGGGAAATCGCGTAAAAGAGCCGTCGAACTCGCGCAGCGCCAAACGTGACTCGGCGAAGAGGAGTTCGGCGGACTGAGACGTTTTACAACATCCGCCGGATGCTCCGCAGCTCTCGCCACCGCATGCTCGAAGGGTTCTCGTATCAAGTGCGCCGACGCACAGGCCCGTCGACGCCTGTTCTTTCCGAAACAGCATCGCCCCGCGCCAGCTTTATGGTGCCGCACGTCGATCCGGAAGGAGGACGCCATGGGCGAAGTCACCACACTCTGGTCAACGCGCGATGCAATCGGGGCGCGTCTCAGTCATTTTTCAATCGGCAGCGATGTTCTCCGGCCCGCGCACATTTCCTTCATTCAAGGTGAGCTTGGCCGAAGGCTGCGACAGAATGGGAGCGTGCATCTGCTGGGATTGGCCAGCCGATCCGGGGGAGCAGCGTTCAATCGCGAGCTTTCCCGTCGGCGCGCTAACGCGGTGCTTGCCCAATTGCGGAGTGTGGCGGGAAACAATTTCAAACATCTCAGCAGTGAGGCGGGAGGAGAAAGCGCGGCGGCGCTGGCGGGAGCAAAAGACGGCGCAGAGGACCCGAACTGGCGCGCCGTCATCATCTTCTGGTGGAGCAGACTGGAACCGCCTCCAACAACCCGTCCACCTCCACCCAAGCTGATTTCGCGTTCCGTCAGCAAAACGGTGTGGGGTGAAGAATCAGGTTCAAAGTCCTTTGGAGACAGGGGCGACAGCACGTTCAATTTCAGCCGGCAGATACTCGGCATCTGGGATCCCGACTCGCGCGTAGCGGATGACGGCAAAAAAATATCGGTCCCGGACGATTATGTGGTGACAGGAATCCATATCAAATTACATCAGGCTTCCTCGTCGCTTCCAACAGGCGTGACATCGCAGTGGTACGAGGTGACCTTCGCCTGGGGATCGCCAATCGGCTTGTCGCAGGTCGACGTCTATGACGGCACGAGTCTGTCGCAGACAGTTTCGCCAAAAAGCGCAATGGAGATCTACGAACACCCTGGCCACTACCTCCTGCGGCCCCATCGATAGCCTCAGGCGTACAGCCCGGCACAAAGAAGCGCGCAAGCTTCAGGTCAAGAACGAAGTCGCAATCTCATCACGCAATCCGATTTCGCCTGAGCTTCAACGCCTTCCGCCCATGATCGAGCCGAGCACGCCGCGCACGATGGCGTTGCCGACCTGGCTCGCCACCGTCGAAGCGACGCGGCGGGCGACAAGCTCGCCCATCCCCATGCGGCCCCGGCCGCCGCCCGATCCCTTGCCCGATGGCGCCGGCGCCGAGCCGCCGCCGAAGATCGAGCCAAGGATGCCGCCGATGCCGCCTGAAGCGGACGCTTCTTTCGCCGGCTGTTCCGCCATCTCCCTGCGCTTCTGCAGGAGTTCGTAGGCGGATTCGCTGTCGATCGCAGTGTCATATTTGCCGCGCACGACGCTGCGCGAAATCACGTCGCGGCGCTCTTCCGGCTTGAGCGGCCCGACGCGTCCCGACGGCGGATGAACCAGCGTGCGCTCGACCATGGTCGGCGTGCCCTTGCCTTCGAGCACCGACACCAGCGCCTCGCCGACCGCGAGCTGCGTGATGGCTTCGGCGGTGGAGAATTTCGGATTCTGGCGGAAGGTGTCGGCCGCCGTCTGCACCGCTTTCTGATCGCGCGGCGTAAAGGCGCGCAAGGCATGCTGCAACCTGTTGCCGAGCTGGCCGAGCACGGTGTCGGGCACGTCGAGCGGATTCTGCGTGACGAAATAGATGCCGACGCCCTTCGAGCGGATCAGGCGCACCACCTGCTCGACGGCGGTGAGCAGCGATTTTGGCGCGTCGTTGAAGAGGAGATGCGCCTCGTCGAAGAAGAAGACAAGCTTCGGCTTGTCGAGATCGCCGACCTCGGGAAGCTTCTCGAACAGTTCGGACACGAGCCAGAGCAGGAACGTCGCATAGAGCTGTGGGTTGGCCATCAGCTTGTCGGCGGCGAGAATATTGATGATCCCGCGGCCGTCGCGATCGGTCTTCATCATGTCGGCGAGATCGAGCGCCGGCTCGCCGAAGAATTTCGCTGCGCCCTGATTCTCGAGCACCAACAACGTGCGCTGGATCGCGCCGACCGACTGCGTGGCGATGTTGCCATACTGCGTCGTGAGCTTGGCCGCGTTCTCCGAGATGTAGGCGAGGAGCGCGCGCAGATCCTTGAGATCGATCAGAGGCAGATGCTCGTCATCGGCGATGCGGAAGACGATGTTGAGCACACCTTCCTGCACGTCGTTGAGTTGCAGCAGGCGCGCCATCAACAGCGGCCCCATTTCGGTGATGGTGGCGCGAACGGGATGGCCCTGCTCGCCGAACATGTCCCAGAAGGTCACGGGGAACGCGTCCGCCTGCCACTTGTAGCCGATGTCGGCGCAGCGCTTCTTGACCCAGTCCTTCTCCTCGCCCATCGCCGCCACGCCGGAGAGGTCGCCCTTGATGTCGGCGGCGAAAACGGGAACGCCGGCGTTCGAGAAGCCTTCGGCCATCACCTGCAGCGACACGGTCTTGCCGGTGCCCGTCGCGCCGGTGACGAGGCCGTGACGGTTGCCGAATTTGAGATAGAGCTGCTCGTCCTTGGCGTCCGGCGCAGCGGTCTTCCCGAGATAGATCGAATCGTCAGCCATATCAGGCGCGTCTCCAGCAGCTCAGGGATTTATAGGACGGGCCGCGGCGGATTTCCAATGACGGCCAGACGTCTTTGCAGCTCTTCGGGCGGGGTGTCCGTGGGTGGAAGGCTCGCCGCGATCCCCGCGATCTGGTCAGGATCGGCGAAACCGTGCGCGATCGCTGCGGCGATCCATTCCCGATCCTTCTCGCGCCATGCGACCAGCTTCGAAAGGGCGATATCATTGATCGAGGGAATGACAGCGGTCGCGCCTCCGCTGTCCTCGCTGCTGAAGATAGTTGCGCGCGTCCGCCAGTCAGCCGGCAGAACGGCTGTGCCGGGCGACACGCCATCGGCGGCGTAACCGAATGTCGATTCAAAGAGGGAGCCCGAGCCGATCGATCCGTCGATCAGATCGGACACCCGTTCGACATCCGACGCGTCCGGCGCATAGAGGTCGATCTCGCGCGTTTTCAACATCTCCGGCGGCGGATTATCGACTATCGCAACAATGCCGGACGACCCGACCACGACGAATCTCTTCTCGCCGGTAATCGACGCGCAAGCGCGCAGCACATGTTCGAGCGCGCGACGGGTGATCATTGGCGGGCGCGCAGCATCTCGGCGCGCTCGGCCGCCCCGATCGGGAAGATCGGCGGAATTGTGTCGCGAAGGAACTCGCCGCGATCGTCATCGGCCAGAACAAGCTTGGCGATCTGCTGCGGATCATTCGTCAGCACACCGCGCCAAAGGCGCAGACTTTCGGCCGCTGCCGGATCGCCGGCCCAATGCGCGTTGATCCATTCCACCACCTGGCGAATGCTGGATGGATGGGCCGCAACGCGGTCGGTGAACCGAATGGCGCGGTCCCATGCGCGGCGTTTCGATCGGTCCCAGAACCTGGGCTCGCTCAGCATTCTCAGTCCTCAACTCCCTAGCATACCGATAATCGGCATACTGATAATCGGAATAACGATTATCAATTTCCCCCTCCGCTTGTCAGCCCACGCAATCCCTGGCCCGGCGAAGCCCGTGAACGCGTCGCAACGGCTTCCCGCCGCCGCCCCGGCCGTATAGAGGCGGTCATCTCCCGCAACGAGGACTTCATATGATCCGGCGCACCAGCCCCTATGGCGGCATCCTGCATGAGGTCGTCGAGCATCAGGGCGTGCTCTATTTCGGCGGCATGGTCTCGGAAGACCTGTCGCTCGATATGGGCGGTCAGGCGCGCGACGTGTTCCGCCAGCTCGACCTGCTGCTTGGCCAGCATGGATCGGACAAGACAAAAATTCTCTCGGCGCTCGTCTTCGTCTCGGACCTCGCGCTCAAGTCCGCCTTCAACGAGGAGTGGAAGAGCTATTTCGCCGCAGAGCATCTGCCGGCGCGCGCGGCGGTGCAGGTCGGCGGACTGGGCGAGGACGTGCTGCTCGAAATCGTCTTCACGGCGGCGGTTAGATCACGATGATTTTGGATTGAATCAATCCAAAATCATGAACGTGATCGATTCCAAAAGCTTAGAGCGGGATTGGCGCGAAAAACCGGTTCCCACTTTTTCGCATCCCGCTCTAGCGGCGCCTGAATTCCGCCACAGCCCGCTTGCTTGTCAGCTTTCCCGATCCGTGGCTCATGCTGGGCCTCAATCAGATTCGCTCAGGAGACCGCCATGGATGAACTCGTCAGCCGGCTCGCCACCGCCGCGGGAATCGACGCCGACACCGCGACGAAAGCCATCGGCATCATCCTCGGCTTCCTGCGCAAGGAAGCGCCCGGCGAAGCCGTGGAATCGATGATTTCGCAGACCCCCGGCGCCGAGGCCGCCATCGCCGATGCGGGCGGAGGCGGAGGCGGGCTGATGGGCGCGCTCGGCGGGCTGATGGGCGGCGGAGGCGTGATGGCACTTGGCGGCCAGCTCATGGGCGCCGGCCTTTCCATGGACCAGATGCAGACTGTCGGCCGCGAGCTTTTCGCCTTCGGGCGCGAGAAAGCCGGCGAAGACAAGATGGGCGAAATCATCGGGCAGGTTCCGGGCCTCAGCCAGTTCGTCTGACCTTGCGTTCCGCTTTCGCGGCGGCCTGTCTTCTCGCCTGCGCGGGGTCAGCCCTCGCGCAGGAGCGATGGCAGTCAACGTTCCAGCAGGGCTATTCCTTCGCGACGATTTCGAAGCGCAACGGCCCGAGCCTGCAGCTCTCCTGCGATACGAGCGGGCGCAAGCCGGGCCGCGGATCGATCTCGATCGAATTCCGCGTCGCCAAGGCCGCGCCGGCGCCGGCCGCGCGCGCGGAATTCGTCGCGACCGCAGCCGGCCAGATCATCCGCTTCGAGGCGAAAACCCGCGTCTCTCCGGCGCGCGATGAAATCGCCGGCAGCGAGCGACGCAATGGCGCCGGCCGCACCCTGGTCTCGACACGGCCAAGCGCGACCGAGGATGTGGTCGAGCTGACCTATGATCTCGATGGATCCCCTGACGCCGCGCGGCCGATGACGGCGCTCGTCGCCGCGCTGGCGAAGGAGCCGCGCGAAATCATCGTGAAGGCGCCGGCGCTCAATCTCGAAGCGAAGCTCGCGACGCAACAGGCGGCGCGTGCGGTGCGCGGCTTCGAGCAGGGCTGCCAGGACGCGATCCCTGCGGCCGACGACGAGATGCAATGGGACTGGCAACAGGGTCTCGATCGCGTCGACGGCAAGTCGCAGCCTACGATCGCCGCGGCGGCGGAAGGCGGCGACGAGACTACAGCGAAGCTGATGCTGCGCTGCGCCGGCGACCGGCTGCAGGCGGTCGTCACGCGACCGCCGGGCGGCGGCGCAGACAATGACGCGCCGCTCGCGCTGACCGTCGAGAACGCCAATAGCGATTCCACGCAGTCGCTCTGGCATGGCTCGCACGAGAGCGACGGCAAGGGTAATGGCTCCTGGAAACTCGAGGGCGAACATGCGGCGCGGCTCATCGCAACGCTCTGGCGCGGGACGCGCGCAAGCTTCGCCGCGCCTTCCTCGACCGCCGCTCCGCTCGCCTTTCCCATCGACGGCGTTCCGCTTGCCGCGCGCAAGCTGATCGAAGCCTGCCCGACCCCTTTGTTGCCGCCCAAACCCTGACGTCCCGGTTTCGCCTGCGGGGCAGCCATTTTTCGTCACGATCCGTTCAGCGTGAATTCAGCATCGCGCCAGCAGATTTCTCGCGCCTGAGGAATGCTCAGGCGGCGGGTTAAGTCCGCGTCGCGAGCGGCTCCCGGCCTTGATTGGGTCGCGATGGAGATCGTGATGACAGTGATTTCTTTCAGCCGCCGCAAGGCGATGGTTGGCGCGGCCGCGCTCGCGGCGACGCCCGCTGCGGCCAGACTCCAGTCAACCACCGCGCAGCAGACGCCGATCGCGCGGCTCTGGGCCGAAATCGAGGAAGCGGATCTCGCGCTGGCGCCGCATCGCGCGGCCATCGCCGCCGCCGAAACGTTGCGCCACAACGCGGCGCCGGGCTGGATGTATCTCTCCGGCAAGGGCCGCGAGATCGGCGAGCAGCGCTATCAGGCCCTGATCGCGACGTTGCGCGAGACGCCGCGCAGCGCGAACGATATCGCGCTGATGGCCCAGGCCGCGCGCCATCCCGACATCGCGAGCGGCCCGCTCAGTTGGGCCGGCGCGCGCGTCGCCGAAGCGGCGAGCCGTTTCGCCGCCTGACGAAGACAAGACGGGGCGGGATTTTCGCTTCAGTCCGCGTCGCGCTGATCCCGCCCTCGCCCTGTGGGGAGGCGCGCTCCACTACGCCCCATTATGGAGCGCGCCTTTTCAGGCTTTCAAGCCCTGCTTTCCCTTCCGCGCCGCCTGTGATCATGTGCGGCGATGACCCGTCTGTCTCTCGCCGCCGAATTTCCCGCCGCCACGGAAACGCAATGGCGCGACGCCGTCGCGCGGGCGCTGAAAGGCGCCGATTTCGACAAGAAGCTTCTGTCGCGCACCGCTGACGGCATCGTCATCCAGCCGCTCTACGCCAAGGCGAATGGCGCGGTGATCACGAAGGCCGCGCCCGGCCCCTGGCGCGTGATGCAGCGGGTCGACGCGCCTTCGCCGGAGCTCGCCAATGAACTCGCGCTCGCCGACCTCGCCGGCGGGGCTGATGCGCTGTCGCTCGTGCTCGCCGGCGCGCAAGGCGCGCGCGGCTATGGGCTGTGCATCGAGACCGCGGCCGATCTCGCGCGCGCGCTCGATGGCGTGAAGCTCGATCTCATTTCGCTGCGCGTCGAGACGGCGCCATGGATGGGCCGCGTGATCGCGGGCATGATCGCAGCAATGATCGAGAAGGCGGGCTATGATCCCGCCGCGCTCGACATCGACTTCGGGCTCGACCCCATCGGCGACTTCTCGGTGCGCGGCAAGGCGCCGGCGCCATTCGAGACGATGTTCTCGCGCGTGCATGAGGTTGCCGCGACCTTGCGCGAGAAAGGCTTCTCGCGCGCGCGGTTCCTGCGCTGCGACGCGCGCTGGGCGCATGAGGCCGGCGCGAGCGAGGCGCAGGAGCTTGGCTATGCGCTCGCCGCCGGCGTCACCTATCTGCGCGCGCTCGAAGCGCGCGGCTTCTCGCTCGATCAGGCGCGCGACGCGATCTCGTTCCTGCTCGTCGCCGACGCCGATGAATTCATGACGGTGGCCAAATTCCGCGCCATGCGGAAATTGTGGGCGCGCGTCGAGCAGGCCTGCAAGCTGACGCCGAAGCCGATCCGGCTCGCCGCCGAAACCGCCTGGCGCAGCGTGACGAAGCGCGATCCCCACACCAACATGCTGCGTGCGACGATATCAGTCTTCTCGGCCGGGATCGGCGGCGCCGACAGCATCGCCGTGCTGCCCTTCACGAGCGCGCTTGGACTTGCCGACGCCTTCGCCCGGCGCGTGGCGCGAAATGCGCAGCTTATCCTGATCGAGGAATCGAATCTGGCGAAAGTCGCGGATCCCGCCGCCGGCGCCGGCGGTTTCGAGACGCTGACCGATCAGCTCTGCGAGAAGGCCTGGGCCGCGTTCCAGGAGATCGAGCGCGAGGGCGGCGTTGTCGCGTCGCTCGTCACGGGCGGATTGCAGGCGCGCATCGGCGCCGCGCGCGCCGCGCGTGAGAAGGCGATCGCCACACGACGAGAGCCGATCACAGGCACAAGCGAATTTCCCAACATTCATGAAGCCGAGCCTGCGACGCTCGATGTCGAGCAGCCGCCGGAACAGCCGCGCAATGGCGAAAGATTGTCCGGTCCGCATCTCGATTTCGCCGGCATGATCGCGAAATTCAGCGCGGGCGTCGCGCGCGGCGCCATGAGCGCCGTGACGCAGGATGGTGAGCAGTGCGAGCCATTGCCCTCGCACCGCTTGGCCGAGCCCTACGAAGCGTTGCGTGATCACGCCGACGGCGTGCTCGCGGCGACCGGCCATCGCCCGCGCGTGTTTCTCGCCAATCTCGGCGCGCTCGCAGCGTTCACGGCGCGCGCGATGTTCGCGAAGAATTTCTTCGAAGCTGGCGGGATCGAGGCCGTCAGCAATGACGGTTTCGCGGAAGAAGATGGCGCGACCGACCTCGTCGCCCTGACCGATTCCTTCAAGCGCTCCGGCGCCAAGCTCGCCTGCATCTGCGGCTCCGACGACATCTATCATCGCGAGGGAACCGACGCCGCGATGGCGCTGCAGGCCAGCGGCGCGAGCGCGATCTATCTCGCGGGCAAGCCGGCCGATCTCGACGCCGCTCTGCATGCCGCCGGCGTGTCGCGCTTCATCCATCTCGGCTGCGACGCCGTCGCGGCGCTATCGGAGGCGCAGGGCGTGGGCGAGTGAGAGCTCTCGTCACAGCCTGTCCAGACCTTGACATTATAGCAAAAAAGATATAATTTTGAGCTGGACGGTTGAGACGCTGGACGAGATCGTCGAAGCCGAACTGGCGGCCTGGCCAAAGGACATGCTGGCGAGATTTCGATGGATCGCGAGTTTGATCGCGACGCAGGGGCTGGAGCGCGTGCGCGAGCCTCACATCAAGCATCTGGAGGATGCGCTGTGGGAAATGCGGCTCAAAGGAAGGGACGGAATCTCGCGAGCGCTCTACGTGACGGCGCGGGAAAGACGAGTCGTCGTGGTGAGAGTGTTCATCAAGAAGACGCCAAAGACGCCGCGTCGCGAAATCGAGCTGGCGCTGGCGCGCGCGGCAAGAGTCAGGTGAAAGGCAAAACCGTCAACGAGCTTCATCAGGAATGGATGAAAGACCCTGCCTATCGCAGGGAATACGAAGCGCTCGAACCCGAATTCGCGCTGATCTCATCGCTGATCGCCGCCCGCGCGCGCGCGGGCCTGACACAGGAAGAGATCGCAAAACGCATGGGCACCACCCAATCGGTCGTCGCGCGTCTTGAAGGCGGCGGCACGCTGCCATCGACGCGCACTCTCCAGCGCTATGCCGAGGCGACGGGATCGCGGCTCAAGATCACGCTGGAGCCCGTGAAGTAGCGCCGCCAAGGCGCCGCTTGGCGGCGGCGTCCGTCCGGCGCTAAACTCCCGGCCGTCAGATCAGCGCGAACCCCAGGGCCTGCAAGACCATCATGAGCCGCATCCCGAATTTCAGCGATATCGCATTCGCGGAGGCGGCCGCCGCGATCACGCGCGGAAGCGCGGGCGAGCCCTGGCTCACCCCCGAAGGCATTCCGGTGAAGCCGATCTACGGGCCTGAGGACCGCAAGGGGATCGACTTCCTCGACACCTGGCCTGGCCTCGCGCCTTATGTGCGCGGCCCCTACCCCACCATGTATGTCAACCAGCCCTGGACGATCCGGCAATATGCCGGCTTCTCCACGGCGGAAGATTCGAACGCCTTCTATCGCCGCAATCTCGCGGCGGGACAGAAGGGCCTTTCCGTCGCCTTCGATCTCGCGACCCATCGCGGTTACGATTCCGACCATCCGCGCGTGTCGGGCGACGTCGGCATGGCGGGAGTGGCCATCGATTCGATCTACGACATGCGGACGCTGTTCTCCGGCATCCCGCTCGACCAGATGTCGGTGTCGATGACGATGAACGGCGCGGTGCTTCCCGTTCTCGCGCTCTACATCGTCGCGGCCGAGGAACAGGGCGTCGCGCACAAGCAGCTCTCTGGCACGATCCAGAACGACATCCTCAAAGAATTCATGGTGCGCAACACCTATATCTATCCCCCCGAGGGGTCGATGCGCATCATCTCCGACATTTTCGGCTTCACCTCGCGCGAGATGCCGAAATTCAACTCGATCTCGATCTCCGGCTATCACATGCAGGAAGCCGGCGCGACGCAGGATCTCGAACTCGCCTACACCCTCGCCGACGGCGTCGAATATATCCGCGCCGGGCTCGCCGCCAGCCTCGACATCGACGCGTTTGCGCCGCGCCTGTCGTTCTTCTGGGCGATCGGCATGAATTTCTTCATGGAGGTGGCGAAGCTGCGCGCCGCCCGCCTTCTCTGGGCGAAGCTCGTCAAGGACTTCAAGCCGAAGAGCGAAAAGTCGCTGCCGCTGCGCACGCATTCGCAGACGTCCGGATGGTCGCTCACCGCGCAGGACGTGTTCAACAATGTCGCGCGCACCATGATCGAGGCGATGGCGGCGACGCAGGGCCACACGCAGTCGCTGCACACCAACGCGCTCGACGAGGCGCTGGCGCTGCCAACGGATTTCTCGGCGCGCATCGCGCGCAACACGCAAATCCTGTTGCAGCAGGAGAGCGGCACGACGCGCATCATCGATCCCTGGGGCGGCAGCTATTACGTGGAGAAGCTGACGCAGGAGCTCGCCCAAAAGGCGTGGAGCCATATCCGCGAAGTGGAAGGGCTCGGCGGCATGGCGAAGGCGATCGAGGCCGGCATTCCCAAGCTGCGCATCGAGGAAGCCGCCGCGAAGACGCAGGCGCGCATCGATTCCGGCGCGCAATCGGTCATCGGCGTCAACAAGTTCCGGCCGGACAATGAGGCCGACATCGACGTGCTCAAGGTCGAGAACGCGACCGTGCGCAAGGCGCAGATCGACAAGCTGAAGCGGCTGAAGGCGGAGCGCTCGCAGAAGGACGTGGATTCCGCGCTCGACTCGCTGTCGCACGCCGCCGGAACCGGCGACGGCAACCTGCTCGATCTCGCGGTGAAGGCGGCGCGCGCGAAAGCCACGGTTGGCGAGATTTCGCTCGCGCTGGAGAAGGTGTGGGGACGCCATCGCGCCGAAATCCGAGCCATCTCCGGCGTCTACAAGCGGGAGGCGGGGCGCATGTCGCCGCAGGTGGATCGCGTGCGCGGGATGGTCGAGGCCTTCGAGGAGAATGACGGCCGTCGGCCGCGCATCCTCGTCGCCAAGATGGGCCAGGACGGGCACGACCGCGGCCAGAAGGTGATCGCGTCCGCCTTCGCCGATCTCGGCTTCGACGTCGATATCGGGCCGCTGTTTGCGACGCCCGATGAAGCCGCGCGTCAGGCGATCGAGAACGACGTGCATATCGTCGGCGTGTCCTCCCTTGCAGCGGGCCATCTGACGCTGGTGCCGGAGCTGAAGGCCGCGCTCGCGAAAGAGGGCCGTCCCGACATCATGATCGTCGTCGGCGGCGTGATCCCGCCGCAGGATTTCGACGCGCTGATGAAGGCCGGCGCCTCCGCCATCTTCCCGCCGGGCACTGCGATTCCGAACGCTGCGGAGAAGCTGCTCGACGACCTCAACGCGCGGCTTGGCTATGCGCAGAAGAGCGCGGCGGAATAGCGTCAACAGGTGCGCCGACGTGTGGCGTGGCGCGACTGACCGGAGAACGTATTGCTGACGCTTTATCTTGCGCCTGGATCGAGTTCGATGGCGCCTCATATCGCGCTGTACGAAACCGGCGCTCCATTCGAGATTCGCGCGCTGTCATTCTCGCGCCGAGAGAACCGGACGCCTGCCTATCTTGCTCTCAACCCGGAAGGAAAGGTTCCTACATTGCTGGTCGACGGCCGACCGCTTACAGAGGTCGCCGCAATCCTGTTCTATCTCGCAAAGCGCTTTCCGGAAGCTGAACTCCTCCCAGCGAACGACATCGACGCCGATGCCGCAGCGATTTCCTGGATGTCGTTCATTGCTTCCACCATCCATCCCGCGCGCCGGCGCGGCCTTGAGCGTGCGCGCGAAGTCTATGAGATTGCGGATCGGCGATTGGGCGATAACGTGTGGGCTCTCGGCGCCTACTCGGTTGTCGACATCCATCTGTTCCGACTCTACTGGCGCTTTCGCAATTCACTGAAGCCCGGCGATGATGAATTTCCCAATCTCGCAGCGCATCACGACCGCATGCTGATACGCCCGGCAGTCCAAAAAGCGTTGCACGTTGAATCGGAGATTGGCTACGAGCTACCGGCCTGATCGACATCGCGCTGTTGAATCGCGCGCTTAAATCCCTTGCACGAGGACTCTCTTCGGCTGATGGTGCGAAATATCGCAATATATGAGAATCCATGCGCGCCTTCTATCACCCAGATCAAGCCCTGCATGACCCTCAGCAATATATGCGTTTCGGCCGCGTGATCGCGGCGAAGGATCTGCCGGCGCGCACGGAGAAGCTCATCGGCGCGCTGAAGTCACGCGGCGTCGCGCTGGAAAGGCCGGCGGCGCATGGCGTCGCGCCCGCCGCGAAGGTGCATACGGCGCCCTATCTCAAATTCCTTGAAGAGGTTTGGGATCGCTGGACAAAGCTTCCGGAGAAGGGACCGGAAGTCTGGCCGAACACATTCCCCTATTGGAGCGGCCGGCCTGAAGAGCCTTCGCGCCCGCCCTGCCCCGCAGAAGGGCTCATCGGTCAGATGGGCTGGTATCTCGGCGATCTCTCCGTGCCGATGGGGCCGCACAGCTTCACTTCGATCCTGCGCTCCTGCGAAACCGCGGTGTCGTCCGCGGATGCGCTGATTGCAGGCGAACGCGCGGTCTATGCGCTGTGCCGGCCCTCAGGCCATCATGCTCGCGCCGATCGCGCGTCGGGTTTCTGCTACCTCAACAACACCGCGGCTGCGGCGCAGCATCTGCGCGCGAAATTCAGCAAGATCGCCATCCTCGATGTCGACGCCCATCATGGCGACGGCACGCAACAGATCTTCTATCATCGCGATGACATTCTCACGGTGTCGATTCACGCCGATCCCAGCGACTATTATCCCTTTTACACCGGCTATATCGGCGAGACGGGAGTTGGCGCAGGCGTTGGCTTCAATCTCAATTTGCCGCTTGCGCATGGCGCGACCGGCGATGCGATGACGGTCGCAATCGACAAGGCGTCAGCAAAAATCCGCGCCTTCGGCGCCGACGCGCTCGTCGTCGCGCTCGGTTATGACGCGCATGAAAAAGATCCGATCGGCGCGCTGAAGCTCCAGTCGCGCGATTTCGCCGTGATCGGCGAACGGGTTCGCGCGCTTGGTCTGCCGACTCTCATCGTGCAGGAAGGCGGCTACGCCATCGACGTGATCGGCGACTGCCTCGACGCCTTCCTCGGCGGGTTGGGGAGCGCCTAGCGCCGCCAGATGCGCATTCTCAAACGTTTCCTGATCTTCTTTCTCGCGGTGTATCTCGCGCCGCTCGGGCTGCACGCGGCTATTTTCCTCTCGCAGGAGAGGCCGACAGACTGGCGCAGCGCCAACTGGTCGAGCGCGGCGCTCCTGCCGCCGCCGGCGACGTCCGAGCCCGCCGCGGTCTATGTCTTCGCCGGGCGCGTGGCGCGCAGCCGCGGCGTATTCGCGCATCATCACTGGATGGTGGTGAAGGAGCGCGGCGCGACGGCCTACACGCGCTACGACGTCACTTCCTGGGCCGGCGTGCGCGAGAATGGCTGGGCGCCTGACGGGCGCTGGTTCGGCGACACGCCCATTCTCGTCGGCAAGATCGAGGGCGAGGCGGCGGAGCGCGCCATTCCGAAAGTGCGCGCGGCGGTGCTGCGCTGGCGTGATGATTTCGAGCGCTATGTGCTCTGGCCGGGGCCGAATTCGAACAGCTTCATCGCCATGCTCGTGGCGGCCATCCCCGACAGCGGCATCTCGCTTCTGCCGACCGGCATCGGCAAGGACTATCGAGGAACGGGCTTCTACGCCGGCGCGACGCCAAGCCATAGCGGCGTGCAGGCTTCGGCCTATGGCGTGCTCGGATTTTCGCTGGGATGGGTCGAGGGCGTCGAGCTCAATCTGCTCGGCCTCGTCGCCGGCCTTGATGTCAGGCGACCGGCGCTGAAGCTGCCGGGCTTCGGCCGCATCGGCGCCGCACCTGTCGCTGACTGATTTTCTCTATTGAACCGTCGTGGACGCCGGCGGCGCCTGCTGCGTCTCGGCGGCGATCGGCGTCACCGGCGCCAACGCTTCCTGACTTACAGTTCCCGGCGCGGCGACCGGGCCAAGTGACGGCGTGGTCGGACCTGATGTGGCAGCGGATGCGGTCGCGACGCCTTCCGTGATCTTCGGCTCCTTCAAGCGGGCGCCGATCACCTGCACGATCTGCGGCGCTTCGGCGAACGCGCCGTGGCGCATATAATCGCTGGAGCCGATGCCGGTGAGATCATAGACGCGCACGCCAAGCGACGCGATCTCGTCGCGCTGCTCCCTGTTCGAGAGATCAAGCGCGCCGACGCGCGCGCGCAATCCTGCAAGACGGCTCGAAATCATCAGCGCGCGATCGTCGCTCGCGACAAACAGCGAGATGTTGTCGCCGCGCCCGATGCGCGCGATCTGGCCGCGGAACACGTCGAGATCGAGATCGGGCGCCGCCAGCATCACCGCGCCGATCTTGCCGCCGAGCGAACCGTCGCCGCCGATCGCGGCCTGACGCAAGGACTCCATGGCGAGCCACGACCCCATGGAATGGGCGAGCACATGCACGCGGCCGACATCGGGATTGGCGCCGAGATCGCGCAGCAGCTTCTCGAGCGCGTCGCGCGAGGCGGTCGCGCCGTCCTTGTCCGAGACATAGCTGAACATCGAAGCGCGCGATGGCCAGGCGAAAAGAATGGTCGCGCCGGCGAAATTCGTATCGGCGACGATTTGCGTTAGCCGGTAGGCCGCGTCTTCGAGACTGTTGTTGAAGCCATGAACGAAGACGAGCACGTCGCGCGACATGCCCTGACGACCAGCCAGCCTGCGCGACACCGACGCCTGCAGCCCCTGCCCTGACAGCGGACGCGGCTTGCCGAGCGTGACGTGACGCAACGGCGACTCCATCGTCACCACCGGGCGCTCGATCACGCCGGGGCTATGGCCCGGCGGCACGGTGGCGATGATCTCGGAAAAGGTCGCCTGACCGAGATTGGCCTTCTCGTGGGTCGAGGCGACGAGCAGCGAAATCTTCTTCGTCTCGCCAGGCGCGGAACTGAAGGGCGAATAGCTCGCGACGACGCCGGTGAGATCGCTGACGCCGGAGCTGATGCAGCCGCCGAGCCCGATCGCGAGGCCGATCACGCCGGCAAGCGCAGACAGTCTGGGGCGATGCGCGGCGGCGGTCACGGGCGTCTCCGATGAAGAAGGCGCTTCGCTTCCCATCCGCCCGTTAACGACCGGTGAAAATCAAATGAAGCGCGCCGCTTCCCTCGCCAGCGAGTATGGCGAGGATGCGGCGCGCTTCCGTCAAAAGACGTTTTCGCTCAGAAACTTCCCGGGCGTGGCGCCGCAATCACCAGCGCGGGCCGTAGAAGCGCGGACCACCCCATCCCCAGCCGTGACGGTGGCGCCAGCGCATCCAGTAGGGCGGCGGAGGCGGCGGGGCGTAGCCGAAGGCCGCGCGCGGCGGGCCGTAATAGCCCGGAGGCGGGCCGTAGCCCGGGCCATCGCCCCAGGCGAAGGCGGGCGAGGCCGCGAGAAACGCGCCGCCAGCGACCGCCGCAGCGGCGGCGAGGCGCTTCACTGTGACAAACCGACCTTGCATGACGCTCTCCTTCGCGTCGGAGGCGGACGGGATCGCCCGCTCCATATCCAACGCGCGCATCATGAGCGAAGGCGGCTGAATGCAGGCTGAGGCCGGCGTTCATCGGCTGTTGAAGTCGGCGGCGAAATCGCGGCCAAGCGGATGCGGCGCGGCGCGCAATCGGCTACATCGAACCCGTGAACGCCGCCGCCCGACAGCCCGCGAACGACGACCAATTGCGCGCTGCGCTCATCGCCGGAGACCGGGCGGCGCTGGCGCGCGCCATCACGCTGATCGAATCGAAACGCGGAGATCATCGCGCCCGCGCGCAGGCGCTGCTGCAATCGCTGCTGCCGCTGACCGGCGGCGCGATGCGCGTCGGACTGACCGGCGTGCCCGGCGTCGGCAAGTCGACGACGATCGACGCGCTCGGTTCGCTGCTGACGTCGCAGGGGCGCAAGGTCGCGGTGCTTGCCGTCGATCCTTCTTCGTCGCGCACCGGCGGCTCGATCCTCGGCGACAAGACGCGCATGGCGCGGCTCGCGATCGATCGCGGGGCCTTCATCCGCCCCTCGCCTGCCGCCGGCACGCTCGGCGGCGTCGCCAGCCGCACGCGCGAGACGATGCTGCTCTGCGAGGCCGCGGGCTTCGACGTCGTCATCATCGAGACCGTCGGCATCGGCCAGTCCGAAACCACCGTCGCCGACATGACCGATTTCTTCCTCGTGCTGATGCTGCCTGGCGCAGGCGATGAATTGCAGGGCATCAAGAAGGGCGTGCTTGAAATCGCCGATCTCATCGCCGTCAACAAGGCGGATGGCGATAACCTCCCGCGCGCCCGCGCCGCATCGTCGGAATATTCGGCGGCGATGCATATTCTCGCGCCGGAATCTTCGTTGTGGACGCCGCCCGTCATGCTGATCTCGGCCGCGAACGAAACCGGCCTCGATGAAATGTGGGCGCATGTCATGGACTATCGCGCGCGCATGACGGCGAGCGGCGATATCAGTCGCAAGCGCAGCGCGCAGGAAGTGCGCTGGATGTGGGCGCTGGTGGAAGAAAGGCTGCGGGCGAAGCTCGCGCATGATCCCGCGCTGAAAGCGCGCATTCCCGCGATCGAGCGCGCGGTGTCGAAGATGGAACTGTCCGCGCCAATGGCCGCCGACCAGATCGCCGCGCTGGCGGGACTTTGAGGATCGAATGGCGAAACCGCTCAAGCTGCTCGTCACCGGCTTCGGCCCGTTTCCCGGCATTCACGTCAATCCGACAGATCGGCTCGCGCGCCTTCTCGCGCGCTCCGGCCGTTTCCGGCGCATGGGCATCGCGATCGAGGCGCATGTGTTTCCGACGCGCTGGGCGACGGTTGCGCGCGACCTGCCTGACGTGCTGAAGACAACGAAGCCGGACGCCGTGCTGCATCTCGGCGTCGCCGGACGGCGGCGAAAGATTTCCGTCGAAATGTTCGCGCGGCCTTCGCCTTCAGCGATTTCGCCCGACGCCGGCGGTAAGAGCGCCGCGCCAGCAAGCCGGAAGGGCGCGGCGTTACTGCGACGGATCGCAGCGCCGGCCGCGCCGCTGCTGAATGCGCTGGAGAAAGCCGGCTCGGCGTCGCATCTCTCGCATACGGCGGGGCGCTATCTCTGCAACGCCATCTATCATCAATCGCTCTCGTTGCGCGCAGAGGCGCGCGACAAGCGGCCGACGGTGTTCATCCATGTGCCGATGCCGGGACCCGCGCGCGCCTCGCTGCCGCTTTCACGCGTGAGATCGCGCAAGCCAGGAGAGCGCGCGACCTTGAAGGGGTTGGAAGAGGCGTTGCTCGTGCTGGCGAGAGCGGCGCGAAGCGCGCAGAATGGCTAGCAAGTGCGGCGTATAGAGAAACTTTTCTGAAGCCGCTTCGCGAATTTTTTCGCTGGGCCCCGGACTTCATTCCGCTCAGGCTTCGCCTTCGCTGCATGAATCCGGGGACGGTGAGAGCTTCAACATCGAACCATGAAGCTGTCTCCGTCCCCGGTTCCATGAAGTGAGCGAAGCGAACGGAATGGAGACCGGGGCCCAGCGAAAGACTCGCGAAGCGCATCTTCGCTTGATTCAAGAAACTGCAAAAAAGGAGCTGAAGAAGCGTCGATTATCTCTGCTCCAGCGGCTCCAGCACCCTCATCAGTTCCGCGGAAGGCTTCATGTCGCCGACATGAATGCCGTTCCAGTTCTTCAGCGCCGGCGCCCGCGCGCGATCGACCACCGCGCGCTCCGAGTCATTCAGCTTGAGCAGCGACGCGATCACGCTCGCCATGACGATCTCTGATGCGCGGCCGGCGCCGTCGGCGCATTTCAGCGCGACGCCAAGGCCTGTTTCGGGAAGCGCCGCGCAATAGACGCCTTCAGCGCCGGTCTTGGTGAAAGCGCGCTCGCGCAACGCCTCCATCACCACAGTATCGAAGCCGCCGGTTCCGCGCACCATGAAGGGCTGCGCCGCGACCGCCTTCCTGATGCGCTTCGCCGCCGCAGCGCGCGTGGCGTCAAGCGTCTCGCCGGAGCCGAAGCGCGCGAAGGCGCGCGCCAGCGCCGACAACGGCGTCGCGTAACTCGGAATCGAACAGCCATCGACGCCCATCACGCGCTCATCGAGCGCAACGCCCGCGATCTCGCTCATCGCGGCGCGGATGCGGCGCTGCACAGGATGTTCGGGCTTCACATAGCCCCTGGGGTCCTCGCCTTCATGGCAGGCCGTGCAGACGAAGCCGGAATGCTTGCCGGAGCAATTGTTGTGAAGCTGCGTCGGCTTAGCCCCGCGCGCCGAAAGCGCGCGGCCGACTTCCTCGCCCGGCCAGTGGGCGCCGCATTCGAGACAGGGTTCATCGCGGCCCGCTTTCGCGAGCATGCCGCGCGCGGTCTCCACATGCGCGTCCTCGCCGCGATGGGAGGCGCAGGCGAGCGCGATCTCGGCGTCGGTCAGCTTGTAGCGATCGGCCGCGCCGCTCTCCACCAGCGGCAGCGCCTGCAGCCCCTTCACTGCAGAGCGCGGGAACACGCCGCGCTCGACATCGCCGAGCGAGAGCAGGAGCTTGCCCTGGCCGTCGCTGATCGCGAGCGCGCCGACATGGCGGGACTCGACCAGCGGGCCGCGCGTGACTTCAACGAGGATGGGATCGTTCATGGCGTTCGCTTGCGACTGACGGCCGCGCCATGACACGGACCGCAGCACACAAGCAAGCGCGCTTTCTGTTCCTGGTTCCCTGGAGCGAGCATGGCGAGCGAAAGGGAGACCGGGACCCAGCGCAAAGAGTCGCGCTGAAGGCGCGACGATATTCCATTTAGTGTAAAGCGCTCGCTGCGCTCGCAAGTCGTTACGCTAGGCCCCGGACACGGTTCCGCTCCACTTCGTTGCGCTTCACCGTTCCGGGGATGAAGAGAGCCCCACCTCGAACGCAATCGCTACTTCGCGCAATGCTGGATCAGATTATCGACGAACTTCGCGCAGGACAGAAGCTGCGCAATTTCGACGAACTCGTCCGGCTTGTGCGCCTGCTCGATCGAGCCGGGACCAATCACCACCGTCGGAATGCCAGCCATCTGCACGAAGAGGCCGGCCTCGGTGCCATAGGCGACCTTGGCGTGATCGTTGCGGTTGGCGAACTTTTTCGCCAGCGTCACCACCTCGGTCTCGGGCGCGGCGTCGAAACCAGGCACGCCGCCAGCCCAGTCGAACTCGAAGCCGCAGGCGGGATCGATCTTCTTCATGCGCGGTTCAAGCTTTTCCCTGGCGTAGCGCTCGACCGACTTCGCAATCTCGGTGGGATCATCGAGGCCGATGGCGCGCACCTCATAGGTGAACTTCGCCTGTTCCGGCACGATGTTGCTCGCGACGCCGCCGGAGAAAAGTCCGACCTGCGTCGTCGTATGCTGGATATCGTAAAGCGGATCGCGATTGCCTTCGGTCTCCAGCTTCTCCTCGAGATCGCGGATGAAAGACACGACGCGAGCGCCCCATTCGATCGCATTCACGCCCTGCGGCACGAGCGAGGAATGCGCCGCCTTGCCCTTCACCGTCACCCAGACGCGGCGACCGCCCTTGTGGCCGATGATCACCTGCATGCTTGTCGGCTCGCCGACGAAGCAGCCCTTTGGAATCACCGGCCTGTCCTTCAGCTTGTCGAGCAGGGTGCGCACGCCGACGCAGCCGACCTCCTCGTCGTAGGAGAAAGCGAAATGAATCGGCGTCTTGAGGTTGGCCTTCACCATCGCCGGCGCCATGGCGAGACAGACCGCGTCAAAGCCCTTCATGTCGCAGGCGCCGCGGCCATAGAGCTTGCCGTCCTTCTCCGCGAGCGCGAACGGATCGGTCGACCAGGACTGGCCATCGACCGGCACGACGTCGACATGGCCTGACAGCACGTAGCCTGGCTTGTCCGCCGGCCCGATCGTCGCCCAGAGATTGGCCTTCTCGCCGGTCTCATCCATCACGCGCTCGGTCGCGACGCCAAGCCCCTTCAGATAATTCTCGATCCAGTCGATGCAGGGCAGGTTGGAGTTGCGGCTCGTCGTGTCGAACGACACGAGGGATCGGAGAATGTCGGTGATGGCGCGGGCGTCGGTCATGGCTTGGAGTCTTGAGCTTTCTGATCGTGAAGGGCCAAATATCTGAGAAGTTGCGGAACCTGGAAATCCGGAATTCCGGCGGCCGGGCGCCGCTGTTGAAGCATTGTCCGCGCCATCTTGCGAGAGCGCTTCATCCGGCGCAACGTGTCGGCAGGACGCGACAGCCGGCGAGGCGCTTGCTGTTTCCCCTTTGTTCGGCGGGAGGGCCGCGGGGAACGGCGAAGAATCGCGGAATTCGCGCGGGCGAACACCGGGCGCGCTTGTTTTGGAGGAGTTCAATGATCCGTTCGTTTTCGCTCGCCCTGTCGGTTGCGGCGCTGACCGCTGCTGTGGCGCAGGCGCAGGAGCTGCGCATCGGGCTGTCGTCGGAGCCGACATCGGCCGATCCGCAATTCCATGCGCTGAACCCGAACAACGCGCTCGCGCTGCACGTCTTCGGCGCGCTCGTCGACAATGACGAGACGCAGCGGCTGACTCCGGGGCTGGCGCGCTCCTGGAAGCCGCTCAACGACACGACCTGGGAATTCAAGCTGCAGCCGAAGGCGACCTTCTCGAACGGCCAGAAGCTGACGCCGCGCGACGTGGTCTATTCCTTCTGCCGCGTGCCCTTCGTCGAGGGATCGCCCGGCCCCTTCAGCTATGCGATCAAGAGCGTCGTCGCGATGGAGACGCCGGACGATGAAACACTGATCATCAAGACCGCCACGCCTGATCCACTGCTGCCGAACAATCTGATTTCCGTGAACATCCTGAACGCCGACGTTTTCGGCGGCGGCAAGAACATCAAGTTCAAGCCCGGCGGCTGCGAGGATTTCGGCGGCAATCCGAAGCCGGTGGAATTCAACAATCCGGCGAAAGCCATCGGCGCAGGCCCCTACAAATTTGTCGAGTTCACGCTCGGCTCGCAGATCGTGCTTGAGCGCAACGAGAATTACTGGGGCGAAAAACCGTACTGGAAAAAAGTGACGATGAAACCGCTCTCCAACGCGGGCGCCCGTGTGGCCGGCCTGCTGGCGGGCGACGTCGACATGATCGAAGCGCCGCCGATGCAAGACATCGAGCGCATCAAGACATCAGGCGCGACCATTTCGCAGGCGCTGACGAGCCGCGTGATCTATATCCAACTCGACCAGTTCAACGATCCCAACTGGAAGTCGCCAACCGTCAAGGGAACCGACAAGAACCCGATGCTCGACAAAAGGGTGCGGCAGGCGATGTCCATGGCGATCAACCGCCAGGCGATCGTCGAGCGCATCATGGGCGGCGTCGCGGTGCCGGCGGGCGAACTCCTGCCCTACCCCATGTTCGGGTCGACGAAGGGCTTTCCGATCACGAAGTATGATCCCGACGGCGCGAAGAAACTCCTCGCCGAGGCCGGCTATCCCAACGGATTCGAGATCACGCTGGCGACGCCGAACGACCGCTACATCAATGACGAGAAGGTGGCGCAGGCGGTGGCGCAGATGTGGACCCGCATCGGCGTGAAGACCAACATCGACGCCATGACGGCCGGCACCTTCTTCACCCGCCGCACCAAATATGAGTTCTCCGCCTTCCTTGCGGGATGGGGCTCGGCCACCGGCGAAATCTCGAATTCGCTGGTCGCGCTTTCCGTTAGCCACAATCCCGGCAAAGGGCTCGGAACCACCAACCGCTCGCGCTACTCAAATCCGCAGATGGACGCGCTCGTGATCAAGGCGACGGAGACCATCGACGACAAGGAGCGCGAGAAGCTGCTGCAGCAGGCTTCAAAGATGGTCGCCGACGATGTCGGCATCCTGCCGCTGCATTTCGAGATCCGCCCCTGGGCGTTGAAGAAGGGCCTGACCTACAAGGCGCGCTCGGACGAGAACACGCTCGCCATGGGCGTGAAGCCCGGCCCGTCCAACTGATTGCAAGGCTTCGTCGCGCCGCTCCGGCGGCGCGGCGACAGCGCGAGTCAAAATATGCTGGTTTATCTGATCCGACGTTTCGCCCAGGCCGCTCTCGTCGTGGCGGTGATGGCGACGGTCGTGTTCGTGTCGATGTATGCGATCGGTAATCCGATCGATTTGCTCGCCGCGCAGGACGCGAGCGACGCGGAGAAGGCGGCGCTGGCGCGCGAGCTCGGCCTCGACAAGCCGCTCTGGGAGCAGTTCTTCATCTTCGCGGGCAACGCGCTGCGCGGCGATCTCGGCAAGAGCTTCGTTTATAACGAACCCACGTTGAAGCTCATCCTGCAGCGCCTGCCCGCAACGATGGAGCTCGCGCTCACCGCGCTCGTGCTCTCGGTCGCGCTCGGCGTGCCGCTTGGCGTCTATGCCGGCCTGAAGCCCGACTCCTGGTTTTCACGCACGGTCATGTCGGGCTCGATCCTCGGCTTCTCCCTGCCGAATTTCTGGATCGGCTTGATGCTCATCCTGTTCTTCGCCGTTGAGCTGAAATGGCTGCCCGCGAGCGGCCGCGGCGAAACGGTCAACGTGTTCGGCGTGCCGATCTCGCTGCTGACATGGGACGGGTTGCGCCATCTCTTCCTGCCGGCGCTGACCCTCTCGCTCTACAAGGCGGCGCTCGTCGTGCGGCTCGCGCGCGCCGGCACGCGTGAAGTCGCGATGCAGGATTATGTGCGTTTCGCGCGCGCCAAGGGGCTTTCCTATCGGCGCATCGTGCTCGTCCATATCGTCAAGAACATGATGATCCCCGTCGTGACCGTGATCGGCCTCGAATTCGGCTCGATGATCGCCTTCGCCGTCGTCACTGAGACCGTGTTCGCCTATCCCGGCATGGGCAAGCTTTTGATCGACTCGATCAATCGGCTCGACCGGCCTGTCATCGTCGCCTATCTCATGTTCACTGTGATCCTCTTCGTCGTCATCAACTTCATTGTCGACCTGATCTACGCCGCGATCGATCCGCGCGTGCGTCTGGTCGAAGCCAAGGGGTGATCGCCATGACCGACGCCGCCCTTTCACCTGCCGCGCTGCCTCCCGCAGCCGATCGCGGCGAAGCGCTGTGGAAGCGCCATGTCGCCTCCTTCATGCAAAGCCCGTCCGCGGTGATCGGGCTCAGTATTCTTCTCATCCTGCTGGCGCTGGCGATCCTCGCGCCGTGGATCACGCCGCAGAACCCTTATGATCTGACGCAGCTCGATATCATGGACGGCACGCTGCCGCCGGGCTCGAAGATGGGCGCCGGCTTCACCGCCTGGCTCGGCACCGACGAGCAGGGCCGCGACATGCTGTCCGGCATCATCTACGGCATGCGCATCTCGCTCGGCGTCGGCGCTGTGTCCGTCGTTTTCGCCTGCGCCATCGGCGCCTCGGTCGGCGTGCTCGCCGCCTATGCCGGCGGCAAGGTTGATACGATCGTCATGCGCGTCGTCGATCTCCAGCTCTCCTTTCCTGCGATCCTGATCGCGCTCGTGCTGCTCGCCGTGTTCGGCCGCGGCGTCGACAAGGTGGTGATCGCGCTCGTCGTGGTGCAATGGGCCTACTATGCGCGCACGGTGCGCGGCTCGGCGCTTGTCGAACGTCGTCGCGAATATATCGAGGCGGCGCGCTGCCTTGCGTTGCCGAAGAGCCGCGTGGTGTTCCGCCATCTGCTGCCGAACTGCCTGCCGCCGCTCATCGTCGTCGCCACAGTGCAGGTGGCGCACGCCATCGCGCTTGAATCGACGCTGTCCTTCCTCGGCGTCGGCGTGCCCGTGACCGAGCCTTCGCTCGGCATGCTGATCGCGAAGGGCTACCAGTATCTCCTGTCAGGCAAATACTGGATCTCCACCTTCCCCGGCGTCGCACTCGTGATCGCGATCGTCGCCATCAATCTCGTCGGCGATCGCCTGCGCGACGTTCTCAATCCCCGGCTCGCGCATTGATGTCTCTTTCCAGAGAGGTCCGCCGCCGTCCCCGGTTCCATGAAGCGAGGCGAAGGCCGAGCGGAATGGAGACCGGGGCCCAGCGGAAGAATTGCGAGCGTAGCGAGCTCATATGATTGATCGAAGAGAAGTGCGCCTGCGGCGCAGATTTGTTGTGCTGGGCCCCGGACACGGCTCCGCTCGGCTGCGCCTCGCTGCGCCGTTCCGGGGACGGGTATGCGCCTGCCCCGGAGCGCCGACGCCGCTCTTGCTCAAAACAAGCTGACATGACCGCCGTTCTCGAAGTCTCCGATCTCGCCGTCACCTTCGGCGCGCGCGACGGGTTGGTGAAGGCTGTCGACGGCGTCAGCTTCTCCGTGTCGCGCGGCGAAGTGCTCGGCCTCGTCGGCGAATCCGGCTCGGGCAAATCCGTCACCGGCCTTGCGATCATGGGTCTGATCGACGCCCCCGGCAGCATCGCGCGCGGCTCGATCAAGTTCGAGGGCGAAGAGCTCATCGGCAAGACCGAAGACGAGCTGCGCGCGTTGCGCGGCCGTCGCATGGCCATGATCTTCCAGGATCCGATGTCGACGCTCAACCCCGTGCTGCGCGTCGACACGCAGATGATCGAGACGGTGCAGGCGCATGAGCGTGTGAGCGAGAAGGCGGCGCGCGCCCGGGCGCTGGAGGCGCTCGGAAAGGTCGGCATTCCGTCGCCGGAAGAGCGGCTCGTCGCCTACCCCCATCAGTTCTCCGGCGGCATGCGCCAGCGCGTCGCCATCGCGATCGCGCTGCTGCATGGACCATCGCTGATCATCGCGGACGAGCCGACCACCGCGCTCGACGTCACCATCCAGGCGCAGATTCTTTCCGAAGTGCAGCGCCTCGCGGAAGAGACGGGCACCGCGCTGGTCTGGATCACACATGATCTCTCTGTCGTCGCCTCGCTCGCGGATCGTGTCGCCGTGATGTATGCGGGCAAGCTCGTCGAGGAAGGCGGCGTCGCCGATGTGCTGACCGCGCCGCTGCATCCCTATACAAGCGGCCTCATCGGTTCGGTGCCGAGCCGCAACAAGCGCGGCGTCCCGCTGGCGCAGATTTCAGGCATGACGCCCTCGCTCGCGCGCCTGCCGCCGGGCTGCGCCTTCCGGCCGCGCTGCGGGCGCGCCAGCGATATCTGCACGACGGCGCCGGAAGCGACTGATTTCGGCCATGGCCGCAAGGCGCGCTGCTTTCATCCTCTTGTCGCTCCGGAGATCGCGGCATGAGCGCCCCTCTTCTCTCGCTTTCCGGCGTCTCCAAACGCTTCGTCACCCCGATCGATGCCGCGGAAAAAATCGCGAACCTGTTCGGGGCGAAACGCGAAGCAAAGATCGTCCGCGCCGTCGACAGCGTCGATCTCGATATCGCGCAGGGCGAGGTGGTCGGACTCGTCGGCGAATCCGGCTGTGGAAAATCAACGCTCGGCCGCATCGTCGCCGGCATCATGGATCCGTCCGACGGCGTCGTCCGCTTTCGCGGCGGCGATGTCGCCAAGATGGACAGCCGTGAACGTCGCAAGGCCGACCTTGCGGTGCAGATGGTGTTTCAGGACCCGATGGCGTCGCTCAATCCGCGCATGCGCGTGATCGAGATCGTCGGCGAGGCGCCGGTCGTCCACAAGCTCGTTCCCGCGAACGACATGGAGTCCTATGTGGCGGAAATGTTCCGCCGCGTCGGGCTCGATTCAGCTGCCATGCGGCGCTATCCGCACCAATTCTCCGGCGGCCAGCGCGCGCGCATCGGCATCGCCCGAGCGCTCGCGGTGAAACCAACCGTGCTCGTCTGCGACGAAGCGACGGCGGCTCTCGATGTGTCAATCCAGGCGCAGGTGATCAATCTCTTCGTGAAGTTGCGCGAAGAACTTGGCCTCACCTATCTCTTCGTCAGCCATGATCTCGGCGTCGTGTCGCATCTCTCCGATCGCGTCGCCGTGATGTATCTCGGCCGCATCGTCGAGCTCGGCGCGACCGAAGCGATTTTCGCGAAGCCGAACCATCCCTACACGCAGGCGCTGCTCGCCGAGGTGCCGCGGCTCGAACCGAAGAAGAAGAAATTCGCGGCGTTGAAAGGAGAAATCCCCTCGCCTTTGAAACCGCCGCCGGGCTGCCATTTCCATCCGCGCTGTCCGCACGCTTTCGCACGCTGCAAGACGGAGCGGCCGGCCTTGAAGGAGATCGCGCCCGGCCGCATGAGCGCGTGTCATCTGAACGACGCGGCGTAGCTGAGCGCCAACGCTCGACCCGTCAGGCGCTCCCTGTGGCAATCCGAAGGAGTTCGTCGATCAGGGCCTGCCGCTGCTTCCGCGAGATCGCCCTCTCCGAGAGCGTAAATCCAAGGAACGCCCAATAAAGAACCTGGGCGCTGGCTTGCGCCCGCGATGGCGGAGATCCGGATTTCTCGAAAAGCCTGACGATATAAGACAGCCGCCGCTGATCGATCGAGGCCACGACCTTGCGCGCGAGCGGCTCATGCGCCGCCCAGTTGCGAACGGCCATTTCCGTTTTCAATCTCGCGCCGAACGCGCGGCGGATCAGCCGCGCCAGCGCCTCGCCGCCCCTGCTTTCAGTTTCAAGCTCGGCGATGATGCGCTCGGTTGCGACATCGCGCCAATGATTCAGGAGCGCCGCGTGAAACGCCTCCACATCGGCGAAGTGCCAGTAAAAGCTGCCGCGCGAGACGCCCATCGCTTTCGCCAGCGGATCGGCCTTCAGCGCCGTGAAGCCGCGCGCCGTCAGCGTCTTCAGCCCCTGGTCAAGCCAGTCTTTCGCCGACAGCCGATCAGTCATTCCACACCATACACTTCTGTATTGACTCTCGCCAGCCCAGCGTACCATACAGTCATGTATGGAGATCGACGATGCAGGACATGCTTCTCCAGGCCGCCGGAGCGGGCGCAATCATCGTCGCCCTGATCCACTGGTATTTGAGCGAGACGCATGTGTTCACGCGTCTGGTGATTGAACCGCCGCGGCTTCGACCGCTGGTGCGGCTGGTCTGGCATTGCAGCACAGTCGCCTGGATTGCGGGCGGCGTGCTTTTGATTGTCGCGCCGATGTTTCCGTCGCCGGCGCGACACTGGATCGTCGCGACAATGGTTGCGAACTATCTGTTTGCGTCCGCAGCGAACGCCTGGGCGACGAAAGGCCGCCATTTCGGCTGGATGGCGCTGGCCACCGTCTCGGCGCTCGCGGTGGCGGGATATTGATCCGCGGCCTGTCGCGACGGCCGCTTTCATCCACGCCGCGCGCTGCGAGACGAAGCGGTCGGCGCTGAAAGAGATCGCGCCCGATTTCCAGACAGAATAGTTCGAAGCCGCTGCGCGGAGTCTTGCGCTGGGCCCCGGACTTCATTTCACTCGCTGACGCTCGTTTCATGAATCCGGGGACGGCGAGAGCTTCATTGCGAAGCGGCGAAGCTCTCGCCGTCCCCGGAACGGTGAAGCGAAACGAAGTGGAGCGGAACCGTGTCCGGGGCCCAGCGAAAGAATAGCAAAGCGCTTCGATTTATGGATCGGTTCCGGATTAGCGCCGACTAGCGCCGCAATTCCTTCAGCCATCCCAGCCCATCGAGCGTCTTGCCCTTCGGACGATATTCGCAGCCGATCGGCCCGGAATAACCTGATTTCTCGATTTCGCTGAAGATCACGGGAAAATTGAGTTCGCCGAGATCGGGCTCGTTGCGGTCAGGAACGGACGCGATCTGGATATGCCCGATGATCGGCACCAGAGCACGCAGCCGCATGATTACGTCGCCATGCAGAATCTGGCAGTGATAGAAGTCAAACTGCAATTTCAGGTTCGGCAATGACAGATCCTTGATGATGCGCTCGGCCTGTCCGAAGTCGTTGAGGAAATAGCCGGGGACGTCGCGGCCGTTCAGCGGCTCGATCACAACAGTTGCGCCGATCGCGGCCGCCTTTTCAGCGGCGTGCGCCGCATTCTCGCGGAAGCACGCGTTCGACGCCGCGTTCACGGGCGTGCGCCCGGCCATCATGTGCATGCGCTTTGCGCCGGTCGCCTTGGCGTAAACGATGGCGCGATCAACATGAGCGCGGAACTCGTCGCGGCGATCGGGGAGCGCGGCAAGACCTCGCTCATCCTTCGCCGCATCGCCGGGCGGGAAATTGAATAAGGCGACCTCAAGTTTGTAGCGCTGAACGCGCGCGGCGATATCGTCAGGCGAAAAATCATAGGGGAACATGAACTCGACGATGTCGAAGCCGGCGTCAGCCGCGGCTGCGAAGCGATCGAGGAAATCCCATTCGTTGAACATCATGGAGAGGTTGGCGGCGAAGCGCAGCATGAGTCACCTTGGCGCGTTGAAGACGCTGACGAGTTCGTCGATCTGCGCGCCTTCGAGCAGGCGCGGCTTCAATCCTCGCGTCAGCACGGCGAGCTTCGCGGTCTCCTCAAGCTCCTCGCTCGCATAGACCGCGCTTTCAAGATCGCCGCCTGAGACCACAGGCCCGTGATTGGCGAGCAGCACTGCCGCGAAGCGGCCCTCGAGCGCGCGGATCAGGTCGCCCATCCTCGCATCGCCCGGCCTGACGTAGGGCAAGAGCTTCACGCGGCCGACGCGCATGACGACATAGGGCGTCAGCGGCGGAACGCAGTCCTCCGCGTCGATATCGGGCAGACAGGAGAGCGCGGTGGCGTAGGTCGAATGCAAATGGACGATCGCTCTGGCGCCGACGCGGGTGTCGAGGAAGGCGCGGTGCAGGAACACCTCCTTCGAGGGCGGATCGCCTGCGACATGACGTCCTTTTTCGTCGAGCTTCGAGATTTTCGCCGGATCGAGGAAGCCGAGGCAGGAATTCGTCGGCGTGATCAGCATGCCGTCATCGAGCTTCAGCGAGATGTTGCCCGAGGAGCCTACGGTGTAGCCGCGATCGAAGAGGGATTTCGCGAGGCGGGCCATGCGCTCTCGCGACGCTGATTCAGACACGACGTCCCGCTCCCCTTGCATGGCGGCGGCGGCAAACGGCGAGAGGCCTGCGCCGATGCGCATTCTGTCGCAATCCCGTCATGAGCCTCCTCGTCCTAACGCGTTTGGAGGCGAAAGCCTACGCGATCCCGCCCGCTGAAGCGACAGGCTTGACGCAACTCGCGAATTCCGTTTGGCCTTGGGCGCAAAATCGCTAATCTCGACTGCCAACAACAAGGGCGCGCGCGATCCATGAGACGCCTTCGACGCATCAAAATTCTCGCAACGCTGGGACCGAAAACGCTCAATCCCGCTTCGATCCGCCAGCTTATCGAAGCGGGCGTCGACGTGTTCCGGCTCAATATGAGCCATGGCGGGCGGGAAGCGATCGCCGACCGCGTGAAGATGATTCGCGCCATCGAGACCGAGCTCGACCGGCCGATCGGCATCCTCGCCGACCTGCAGGGGCCCAAGCTGCGCGTGGCGAGTTTCGCCGGCGGCTCCGCGAAGCTCGAAAAGGGCGGCGGGTTCACGTTTGATTCCGATCCGGCGCCGGGCGACGTGAACCGCGTGCATCTGCCGCACCCCGAAATTCTCTCTTCGCTCAAACCCGGCGACCGCGTCATCCTCGATGACGGCAAATTGTCGATGATCGTGCAGACGGCGACGCCGAAGCAGGCGACGCTGCGCGTCGAAGTCGGGGGCGTTCTCTCCGACCGCAAGGGCGTCAGCCTGCCAGACACCATCATCCCCGTCTCCGCCATGACCGAGAAGGATCGCGGCGATCTCGATGCGGCGCTCGAAGCCGGCGTCGACTGGATCGCGGTGTCCTTCGTGCAGCGGCCGGACGACATGGCCGAAGTGCGCAAGGTGGCGCGCGGCCGCGCGCTGGTGATGGCGAAGATCGAGAAGCCGCAGGCGATCGCGCGGCTCGAGGAGATCATGGAAGCGTCCGACGCGCTGATGGTGGCGCGCGGCGATCTCGGCGTCGAAATGCCGATGGAGAAGGTGCCTGGCCTGCAGAAGCAGATCACGCGCATGGCGCGCAAGCTCGGCAAGCCGGTGGTCGTCGCCACGCAGATGCTGGAATCGATGATTTCGAGCCCGGTGCCGACGCGCGCGGAGGTGTCCGATGTGGCGACCGCCGTGTTCGAAGGCGCCGACGCCGTGATGCTGTCGGCGGAAAGCGCGGTCGGGCAATATCCGATCGAGGCGGTCGCGATGATGAACCGCATCGCGAGCGAAGTCGAAAGCGATCCCTTCTTCCGCGCCATCATCGACAACCAGCGCACTGATCACGAGTCGACCGCTTCGGATGCGATCTCGGCTGCGGCGCGCGCCATCGCCGACACGCTCGATCTCAAGGCGATCGTGGCGCTGACCGCATCCGGCTCGACCGGCCTGCGCGTCGCGCGCGAACGTTCGCAGACGCCCATGATCGCGCTCACTCCCTCCGTCGATACGGCGCGGCGCCTCGCCGTCGCCTGGGGCGTGCATGCAGTGACGACCGAGGATTTCACCGATCAGGACGAGATGGTGAACCGCGCCTGCGCCATCGCCGTGCATGAGGGCTTCGCGAAACCTGGCGATCGCATCATGATCGTCGCCGGCGTTCCCTTCGGATCGCAGGGCGCGACCAACATGGTGCGCATCGCTTTCGTTCCAACGCACTGAGGCGTTTCGCCCTCCATGGCGCGGAAAGAGAGCATCGACGCGCGCGCGGCCGCGCTGCTGACGCTGATGTGCGCGACATGGGCGGCAGGACAGATCGCAACCAAGATCGGGCTTCTCGGCATCTCGCCGAACTGGCAGGCGGGCTTGCGGTCTCTCGGCTCGGCGTTGCTGGTGATCATGTGGGCGCGCCATCGCGGCGTGTCGTTGTTCCAGCGCGACGGCACGCTTCCCGGCGGGCTTCTCTGCGGCGCTGTTTTCGCGGCCGAATTCGCCTGCCTGTTCATCGGACTTGAACATACGACAGCGGCGCGCGGCGTGATCTTCCTCTATATGGCGCCTTTCGTCGTCGCCATCGGAGCGCACTGGCTGATTCCGGACGATCGCATGAGCTGGCCCAAATTCGCCGGCCTCTCCTGCGCTTTCGGCGGGCTCATTCTCGCGGTCTGGAACGGGCTTTCGCATTCGGCCGCGAGCGAATTCTTCGGTGACGCGCTCTGCTTCGCCGGGGCGATATGCTGGGGCGCGACGACGCTGATCGTGCGCGGCACAGCGCTCTCGAAAGCGAGCGCGGAGAAAACGCTGCTCTACCAGCTCGCTTTCGCCGCCGTCGCACTGCCTCTGTTCGGCGTCGCGCTTGGCGAACGCGGCGTCTTCAATCCGACATGGCCGGTGATCGCGACCTTTCTCTTCCAGATGGTGTTCGTGACCTTCATCACCTTTCTCGCCTGGTTCTGGATGATCACGCAATATCCCGCGACGAAGCTTGCGGCGTTCACCTTCCTCACGCCCGCGATCGGCGTCGTCTTCGGCCATGTCGCGCTCGGCGAACCAGTGACGCCGCTGATGATCGCGGCGCTCGCCTGCGTCGCCGCGGGAATTTTCCTCGTGAACCGGCCGGCGAAATCTGCGTGATGTCGCCTGATTCTCTGGCTCTGCCCGCGAAGTGTGGCCACGCAATCATCACGAAATCACGCCTCGCGCTAAGAATGAAACGCTATTTGCGCCGTGTTCCTTCTCCCCTTGCGGGAGAAGGTGTCGCCGAAGGCGACGGATGAGGGGGAAACTCGATGCGAGGCGCTGCCCCTCACCCGGCCGCCTCCGGCGGCCACCCTCTCCCGCGAGGGGAGAGGGAAGCGCATTTGCTTTTGACATACGAACAATGGCGGCGTGTAGAACCGCTACTTAACCCATTCGACTGCGGCTCTCTAAAATCCGCAATATCTGCACCCGCTCCGGAATCTCGATGAGATAATCCTCATCCTCGGGCAGATGATGCGTGAGATGGGGATCGCCGCCATCAGGCGCCATCTTTTCAATGCTGTCCCAGTACGAGATCGTGACGAATTCGACCTCCGTCTCGCCATCGTCGCGCAGCATCTCGACCGAGAGCGCACCCTTCCCGATCAAGGGATCAATACCGGTCGCGAGCCAATAGCACTGATAAGCGTCGGCCTTCTCTTTCTTTGTGCGGCCGCGCCAGATACGCGCATATCTCGGCTGTGAACTGCTCATCAGACATCTCCGCCCTCTCTCAGGGACGAACGCGGCGCGGGCGCGATCGTTTCATCACGCCCGCCAGCGAATGCGGATGCCGTTATTTCTTCTGGTTGCCGGCGAAGGCGGCCGTCAGGCCGAGGCCGATGAACACCGCGCCGCTGACATAGCGCTCGAATTTAAGGTAGCTGCGGCTGCGCTTCAGCCAGGCGCCCGCCGTTCCCGCCGCAATCGCATAGGCGCCGTCCGTCACCATGCCGAGCGCGGTAAAGAGCGCGCCGAGCAAAGCGATCTGCATCGCGACATGGCCGCGGCTGACATCGACGAATTGCGGCAGGAAGGCGAGGAAGAACAAGGCGGTCTTCGGATTCAGCAAATTGACGACGAAGCCTTCGCGGAAGAGCTTCGCATTGTCATGACGCGGCATCGCGGCGCCGGCTTCCGCTTCCTCGGGGCGGCTGAAGATTTTCCGCAGGCCGATCCAGATGAGATAGGCGGCGCCGGCGTATTTCACGATGCTGAAGGCGAGCGCCGACGAAGCGAGCAGCGCCGACAGTCCCAGCGCCGCAGCGGCGACATGAACCAGAGTCGCGGTGTGAATGCCGAGGATCGAGACAAGACCCGCGCGCCTGCCCTGCTCCACCGAGCGGCCGACGATGTAGAGCACGGCAGGGCCGGGAACGAGCAGCAGCGCCAGCGCAGCGGCGGTGAAGAGGCTGAGATTGGCAAGGCCCGGCGTGACGAATTCCATGATTGGCTCCCTGCATTGATCGTTGCGGCAGGAAACGCAGGGCGCGCGCGATCTGTCAACGCATCGCGCGAAGGGCGCGATACAACGGGAAGAGACGCGGCTTTAATCCAGCCTGATCTTCACGCTTGCGGTCGCGCCATTGGCGTCAACAATGGAAAGCTGCGCGAAGCCCGCGCCATCGGGCGCCCATGTCGCCTGCCGGCGCGGCGATTGCTCGGCCACCGGCTTGCCGTTCACCAGCCAGGTGAAGGGCGCGACGCCGCCGGTCGCCTTCATCACCAGCGGTTCGCCATCGGCGACGCCGCGGGCGAGGCCGAGATCGATGCGCGAATCCGCCAGCGGAAACGCGATGCGCAGCGGAATGGATGCGACGGCGCCGGCCGTCTTCGGCGCGTCCTTCTTCAGGTTGCGCAGCGGCGGCGGCAGCGTCGCATTGGTGGCGATCAGCGCTTCGCCGGGCGGCGGCGGAAAATCGGAATCAATGCCGGCGCGCGAAAACGCGTCGAACAAAATCGGCGCCGCAACCTGCCGCCCCACAAGTCCAGACACCGACGCGCCATCGGGACGGCCGATCCAGACAGCGATCGTCATGTTGCGGTCGTAGCCGATCGACCAGGCGTCGCGATAGCCGTAGGACGTGCCGGTCTTGAAGGCGATGCGGCCTTGCGGCGCGTTCACCGGCGGCGGCGCGCCGCGCAGGATGTCGGCGATATACCAGGCGGAAACGCGACTTGTCAGGCGTCGCGGCTGCTGCGTCTTCGCTTCATTCGCGCGCCAGACCAGCGGGATCGTGTCGCCGCCGCGCGCGAGGCCCGCATAAAGCCGCGCGAGGTCGGCGAGGCGAATGCCGACGCCGCCGAGGCCGATTGCAAGGCCGGGGCTTGAATCCTTCGGCAGGACGAGATCGGCGCCTGCGCCTTTCAGACGCGTCAGCAAATTCTGCGGATTCACTTCCGCCAGCAGTTCAACCGCGGGCACATTGAGCGAATTCTGCAACGCTTTTCGCGCGGTGACATTGCCCTGATAGGTCTGGTCGAAATTCTCCGGCGCATAGATGCCGAAGCGCGACGGACGATCCTCCAGCATCGTTTCGGGATGGGCGACGCCGTTCTCGAACGCCAGCGCATAGATGAAGGGTTTCAGCGCGGAACCCGGCGAGCGCACGGCGAAAGCGAGATCGACGCCGCCGGCGCGATCGCCCGAGAGATATTCGCCGCCGCCGACATGGGCGCGCACTTCGCCGGTGGCGTGATCGACGGCGAGAATAGCGCCCGCGAGCTTCGGCCCGAGCTTCTCGACGCGTTGGCGCACAAGCTCTTCCAATGACGCCTGCAGGCGCGCGTCGATGGTGAGCTTGATCACGGATTCATTCGGCGTCTGCTTCAGCGCCGCTTCAGCCGCATGCGCAGCCAACATCGGGAACGGACGACGCGCCTTTGGCACGGGCTCGCCCTTGGCGCGCTCGGCCTCGGCCATCGCAATGACGTTCCATTCGGCGGCGCGATCGAGCACGCGGTCGCGCGCGCGGCGTGCGATCTCGGAAAAGCGATCCGGCCGGCGTGTTTCAGGCGCTTGCGGCAGAGCGACAAGCAGCGCCGCTTCGCCGAACGACAGGCGGCGCGGCTCTTTGCCGAAATAGGTCAGCGACGCCGCGCGCAATCCTTCGATGTTGCCGCCATAGGGCGCGAGCGCGAGATAGAGATCGAGGATTTGCTGCTTGGAGTAAGCGCGCTCGAGCTGCCAGGCGCGCACGATCTGCCTGAGTTTCGCAGAGAGGCCACGCTCTTCGCGCGGCTCCAGCAGACGCGCGACCTGCATGGTGAGCGTCGAGCCGCCGGAGACGATGCGTCCGTGGGCTGCAAGCTGAATCGCGGCGCGCGCCATCGCCTTGAGATCGACGCCGCGATGCGCTTCGAAGCGGCGATCCTCATAAGCCATGAGAATCTTGAAATAACGGGGATCAACCTCCGCCGCGTGGACGGGAATTCGCCAGCGTCCATCGCGCGTGGTGAAGGGGCGCAGGAGGCGCCCGTCGCGATCAACGACGACGGGCGAACGCGCCTTCGCCATCGAGACATCGAGCGGGCCGAGCGATTTCGCGAAATAATAGAGACCGCCGGCGGCTGATGCGCCGGCAATCATAATGAAGGCGCATGCGCCGATGGCGAAGCGCTTGAGGCGCGGCCATCGAACGCGCTGCAACGATGCTTCACGAAGCCCCTCACCCTGCGCCGACTTCGCCGACGCTTTCCCTCTCCCCGCAAGCGGGGAGAGGGTGGGCGGCGCGTCAGCGCCGACCGGGTGAGTGGGAGTTTCAGGACTAGAACAAGCAGTTCCGCTCGGCGTCTCTGCGCCCTCTCCCCCCTTGTGGGGGAGAGGTGGAGAGGGGGGTGATGAAAGACGACTTGAGAAGAAATGCGCACCCCCCTCCCTCACCCTCCCCCACAAGGGGGGAGGGAAGCGGAAAGGAATGCGCCCTTCGCTTTTCATATCGCGCTCGCTCGGTGCGAACTCATCGTTCGTCGTTCACGGCCGCGCCGGAGTCACTTCCAGACTGCCGAACGCGGTGCGGCCGAAACGATCCGGACGATACATATCCTCGACCAGAGCCGGCGGATGCACGTAGCGGCCTGGCGACACCGCGCGCACCATATAGGCGACAGTGAAGCTCGCCTGCTGGCTGGGATAGCGATCGAACGCCGCGACAAAGCGATCATCGCGATATTCCGCGTTGGCCGGCTCCATGGTTCGCTTAAGCCAAGACAGCGCGCCGACCTGCGCGGAGTCGACGAGATTGGGATTATCGATCTCGAAGCCCGCCGGCAGCATGTCGACCAGCAGCAGACGCGCATAGGTCGCGCGCTGCTCCGTGATCTTCAGCACGACCACCATGCGATCATTCTGCTTCACCGGCTTGGTCAGATCGACCTCGGTTCCGTCCTGCTTGTAGTAGGAGCGCTCGACGACATAGCCCTGACGCACGGCGGGTTCCGGCGTCAGTGGATTGCCCGAGGTCGACACCACCATCTGCGCCGGCGAATTGCTGGCGTTGGTGATGGTGATCGGCTTGGAATCAAGCGCGAGGCCGCGCCAGGTGCGATAGAGCGCGCCCTTGTGCTCGGCGCCGTCGACGGTGACGGTGAGGGATTCCGAATCCTTCGCCATCGCCTGCGCGGCGAGCACCATCCAGGCCTGCTCCTGCGTCGAGGTATAACGCGACACATCACGCGCCTCGGTCACAGCGGACGAAGCAAGGACGATCTGCGAGCGATCCATGCCCGTCTCCGACGCCAGCGTGATGATGCCGGCGCCGTCGCGCAGACGCGAACCGTAATCCTCGCGCGAGAAGCCGTTGTCGCGGCTCGTGCGCAGGAGCTCCAGCGCCGAAGCGAAGGCCTTCTGCGCCCGCGCCTTGTCGCCGAGCAGACCCAGCGCCGCGCCGAGCTGCGCGCGCGCCAACGGCGTGCCGAAGTCGGTCAGCTTGGTGTCGACGAGATAGCGCAGATCGCCGATCACGGGCCGGCCGTTGCGGGCCAGCACATAGATCGCATAGGCGAGATCCTGTCCCTTGCCCTTCTCGACATCGGCGTTGGCGACATGGTTGCGCAACCTGTCGAGCGCGAGATCGAAAGCGAGCTGCGGCACCGTGAAGTTCCGTTCACGCGCGCGGGTCAGGAAGTCCGTAACGAAGGCGTCGAGCCAGATGTCGTTGCCGCCGACGCTCCACAATCCGAACGCGCCGTTCGAATCCTGTCGCGCCAGCACGCGATCGATCGACTCGCGCACGCGATCATCGGCTTTCGCATCGAGCGCGAGTTGCTCCTGCGAGGCCAGACGATTGACGTAGAGCAGCGGCATTGCGCGGCTCACCGTCTGCTCCGTGCAGCCATAGGGGTAGCGATCGAGCGCCGCCAGCAGCGACGGCACATCGAGCGCGCCATAGGGCGACACAGTGACCGAAACGCTCGCCGATGACGGCAGGAGATCCGCCGTGAGATCGGACGAGATCGTCAGGCTCGATTGCGGCGGCAGCGCACGCACGGTGCGACGCACGAGCCCGACCGAACCCGGCGCGACGTTGAGCGTCATCGCCTGCGTGAGATCGACGCCGCCGGGTCCCGTCAGCCGGAAGGCGACGGTCGCTGTTCCCACGTCAGACGCCGAGATCGGCAACGAAGCCTCCGCCTTCTGCTTGGCGCCAAGCCGCAGCGTGCGGCGCAGCGCGTCCGCAGGCGCCCCCACGGGGCCGCGGATGTCGACATCGAGCACATAATCGCCCGCGGGACCCTCGACATTGTCGATTGCGAGATGGAAGCGCGAACGATCGCCGACCGACATAAAGCGCGGCAGCGTGCCGAGCAGCACCACGGGATCGCGGATGATCACGTCCGTCTGCGCCGACGCGACCTTGTCCTTCGACCAGGCGTGAACAGCCACCCGCGCCGTGCCGTTGAAGGCGGGAATGTCGAACGAGATTTTCGCCGTTCCATCAGGCCCGACCTTCACCACGCCGGAATAACGCACCATCGGCGCGTCGCGCGGCGGCGAATTTTCGCCGCTGTTCGCCGAGGCGTCGCCGCCGGAGCGGATCGCGCCGCGCGTTCCCTGCATGCCGTCGATCAGAAGGCCGTAGAGATCGCGAATCTCGGCCGAGAGCTGGCGCTGGCCGAAATAATAATCAAACGGATCAGGCGTCTCGTAGCGCGTGAGATTGAGGATGCCGAGATCGACCGCGGAGACGGTGACATAGGCTTCTTCGCCGGCCGTCAGGCCCGCGAGCTTGATCGGAATATCAAGCGTGCCGCGCGGCTTGATGATTTTCTCGGGCGTCGCCTCGACAGTCAGCTTGCGGCTGTCCTTGTCGACAGAGAACCAGGCGAGTCCGAGCGCGCGGCCGGGCATGCGCTTCGCCGCCTGATCGAGCGGGCGATGCGCAAGCGCGACGACATAGGCGCCGGCGCCCCACTCGGCTTTCGCGTCGAGTTCGATGGTCGTGCCGCCGGCGGCGACGTCCATCACGCGCCAGTCATAGACCTTGTCGCCGACGATGCCGATCGTCGCCTTGCCGGCGAAGCCGGGGCGCAGCGTCAGCTTCATCTTGTCGCCGGACTTGTAGCTCTCCTTGTCGAGCGACACGTCGAGCAGATCAGGCGTGTCGGTCTTCGGTTCGCCCGACCAGCCGGCATAGAAGGTCACTGACGTCATGGTCGCGCCGGAGCCGACCTCGAGGCGATACCAGCCCCAATTCACCGGCACGGACACTTTGCCGAGCGCCTTGTCGCTGGCGTCGACCTTGCCATCGGAAATGCGGCGCGTGGTCTTGATGGGCTCGTAGCCCCAGCGGCCATCCTTGTTGTACCACTGATAGCTGCGCGTGACGCGATAGAGCGTCCATTGCAGGCCCTGCCGCGCGAGGCGCGTGCCATCGGGGTTGACGAGCGCGACTTCGAATTCGGCGTTGGCGCCGTCGCCGATGCTCGTATCGTCGAACAGCTTCTTCACCGCGATGACAGGCGCCTTTGGCGCGATCGGAATGACGGTCGAGCGCTCGACGGCGCGGCCGCCGGATTCGCCGACCCGCAGCGTGACGCGCGCCTCGACCGGACGCGTTGTCTCGAATTCGGGCAGATCGGCGCTCACCGTCGCCTTGCCCTGCGCATCGGTTTGCGGAAGGTCTTCGAGCTCCTTGTTGACGTTCTCGAAATTCTCGTCGTCGATGCCGTAGGAGAATCCATCCATTCCGGGGATCGGATTCTTCGTCGCCTTGCGCACGATGATTTCGCCGGTCACCTGCAGATCGGAGCCGGGCGCGCCATAGAGATAACGCGCATCGACATCGACGATCGCGGGTTCATCGCCGCCAATCGGCGTCTTTTTCGGATTGAGCTTGAGCTCGATACGCTCGGGCACATAGTCCTCGACGAGGAATGTCGTGTCGCCGAGCGAGTCGCCTTTGGGATCGGCGTAAATTTCGAGCCGCCAGGTGCCGCGCTGCGCGCCAGAGATGAGCGGCAGCGAGTAGGAGCGGCCGCCGAGGCCCTGGTCCTGCACGACGGCGCGCTTGTATTCGACGCCGTCAGGGCGCTTCGCGATCAGGGTCAGCGGCAGATTGCGCGGCGCGCGGCCCTGCGCGTCGCGCAGCATCGCCGTCACCTGCACCGTCTCGCCGCCGCGATAGACGCCGCGCTCGGTGAACATGAAAGCGTCGAGCGGACCCGGCGCCGTGCGGCCCTTCACACCACGATCGCTGAGATCGAACGCCGTCGAGGCGAGATCGAGGAAACCGTAATCGCCATTCGACGTCGCGGTGACGAGGCCGGGCGACATGCCGCCGGCGCCGCGCGCAAGGCCGGGATCGAATTTGACGATGCCGCGCGCGTCGGTCGCCTTCGTCGCGAGGATTTCGTTGTTCTTCGCGACAAGCCTGATCTCGGCGCCTTCAACCGGTTGCGCCGATGCGAGCGAGCGCACGATGACATGCACGCCGTCTTCGCCGGAGAACGCTGTCAGCCCGAGATCGGAGACGATGAACCATTGCGTGGCGACGGAGCTTGAATCGCCGTCATAATCGCTGTCGCTTTGCTTGACCTGCTTCTTCTCCGCGCGGCCGGTCATGACATAGACGCCGGGTTCGAGCGTCTTCACCGCTTCGAGAACCGGGAAGGCGGTGGTGACGTCGCGATTCAAATCGCGTTGGACGGCGAGCGTGCCGGTCCAGACTTTCACGCCCTTCTGCTTCTCGATATCGTCAGCCGACGAGCGCGAGAGATTGGCGAGGAAGTCTTCCGAGCGCACCGTCGGCAGCAGGCTGCGGTCACCGATGCGATAGACGTCGATGAACACTTCCGTCGTGTTGACGGAAATCACCGGGATGCCTTCCTGACCGGTGCGCGGCAGGACGTAGTTCTTGCCGGAGAAGCGCACCTGCGCCGAGCGATCCTTGATGTAGATGTCCTGATCGACGGTCTTGAGCAGCGCCTCGTCGACGCTCGACGGCAGGCCCTGGCGCAGCGCGACGGTGTAGCGCTCGCCATGTTTCAGGCCTTCAACGCAAAGCTGGCTGCCTTCCGCGTTCACGGCGGGATTGGAGACTCCTGACACCGAGACGTAGGGCGCGAAATCGACGCGACCGCGGGCCAGAGGCTCGGAAAATTCAAAGCAAATGCGCGGCGTCGCGCCATCCGCATCGACCTTGTAGTCCGTCATGCGGAAGCCCTTGCTCTCGCGCAGCGTCTGATAGGCGGCGCGCACCGGCGCATTGTCGGCCAACGCGAGACTCGCCTTGTACGCATCAAGCGCCGAACGCCACTGCTCGCGCTGCTGGAAGATATCGGCGAGATTGGCGAGCGCGGCGGCTTCCTGCGGGCGGCCGCTGGAGCGCATGTAATAGCCGTAGGCCGCCGTCAGCGTGCGATTGCGAAGCTCGTAGCGCTCGGAATAGTTCGTGCCGGAATCGACCTGGCCGGCGGCTTTCGAGAAAGTAAGCCAGGCTGCGGCGTTATTGCTGTCGGCTGCGATGGCGCCGATCGCAAGCCGCATCGCTTCGCGCGGATTGCGTGCAAGGATCGCGTCGGCGCCGCGTCGCAGCGTTTCGGAGGGCTGGCCGCTGAGGCCTGCGCCTTCGCGCTTCAGGGAATCTTCGAGACGGACAAGCTGGCTCGCCAGATCCTCGCGCACATAACTCTTCGTCGGCTGTTGAGCATGAGCGGCGCTGAGGCCGACCAGTAAGAGGACGAAGAGTGCGAAGGCATTCCAGGCGCGAGCGATCATCGTCGGTCCTCTCATCATGCGCCGCCGAGAGGACATTCCGCTTGCGCCGAATTTACGGCGCGGGCGGCGGCCTTTCGACAGGCAACTGAATTCGTAACATTCCGCTCATGACCCGCAAGCGCGGGCGCCGCCCAGGATCGAGAGAATTTTGACCTGTGGTCCAAATTCTCTCGATCAGGTTTCTGAACGGGAGCGGGACTTAGCAAAAACCGGTTTCCACTTTTTGCGTCCCGCTCCGACGAAATTTTCCGGAGCATGATCCATCGCCGACGACGTGTCGGTGACGTGTGCGCTGGCGCACAGACTGGGAATGGCGCGTTGCATTCGTTCGGCGCTTGCCCATGATGCGCGTGAAGGAGACGCTGATGCGCCGTCTGTTGCTGAGCGGATTCGTTCTGTCGCTCGCGTTTGGCGTTCACGGCGCGCAAGCGCAGCCCGCGCCGCGTCCGCCGACGGCGCCTCCTCCCGCGGCGCCGCAACCCGATCCGCAGATGGAGGCGGCGCAGCGCGCGTTCGAGGCTTTGCCGGAGAATGATCGCAAGGCGATCCAGGACGCGCTGATGTGGACCGGCGACTATAATGGTGTTGTCGGCGTGAATTTCGGCAAGCGCGCCTATGACGGCATCCGCTCCTACCAGAAGCGGCGCAACTCGGCGCAAACGGGCATCCTCACTGACGCTGACTGGACCGCGCTGCTCGCCGACGGCAAGCGCGCCAAGGATTCCGTTCGCTTCGCCGTGCTCGACGATTCCAGCACGGGCATCAGGCTCGGCGTGCCCATGCGCGTCGTCGAGAAATGGGTGCGCGCCCCAAAGGGCGCGCCGCTGCAGACCGTGAATTACCAGACCAATGATGGCGCGCTGAAGCTCGACATGCTGGCCGCGCCGCTGACGGCGAAAACGCTCGAACAGGCCTTCGCCGACGAGACCGCGGCGAAGCCCAATCGCAAGGTGACCTATAAATTCCAGCGGCCCGACTTCTTCGTCACATCAGGCGAGGATTCCGGCCGCATCTTCTATACGCGCGCGGCCAAGAACGGCACGGAGATGCGCGGCTTCACCTTCAGCTATCCCGTCGCGCGCAAGGCTGATTTCGATCGCGTCATGCTCGCGGTCGCCAATAGCTTCGATCCGTTCCCGACAGGCGCGATCGTGGCGAATGCGCCAACGAGCGGACCGAGCACGGGACCCAGCGCGCCGACGCCGCCAAAACCGGCCTTCGCGGCGACAGGTCTCGTCATCGCGCCGGGCAAAGTGCTGACCAGCGCGTCAGTGACGCAAGCCTGCGCCAATCCTGTGATCAACGGGCAGCCGGCGAAAGCGGAGGCCGGCGACGCCGCAACGGGCGCCGTTGTTCTCGCGACGAGTGGCGGGCGCGCCGCCGCTATCGCCGTATCGCGCGCTGCGCCTGCGGATGATGATTCCATCATGACGCTGAGCGCCGCGAGCGGCCAGCCGCCGCAGATCGCGTCGGGCTCGCTGCGGGCGATGACAAACGGGCCTCTCGTTGCCGCTGGCGTCGCCGGCGGCGTCATGGGCGCGCCAGTGTTCGACCGCAAGGGGCAGCTTCTCGGCGTGATCGCGGAGAATCCGAAGATCGTCGTGGTGGCTTCGCTCGGCGCGGCGCCGGCGATGAATCACAAGCTCACGCCGGCGGCGAAATTCGCATCGCTTCTGCCGGCCTCGAACGCGGCGGCGGGCGACGGCGTCAGCGCCGGCGTGCTGGCGCAGCGCATCGCGCCCTCGATCGTCGCGATCGGCTGCGGGCAATAATCAGGCCGCTGCGCGACATTTTTCGCTGGGCCCCGGTCTCCATTCCGCTCAGGCTCCTGCCTTTGCTGCATGGAACCGGGGACGGAGACAGCTTCTTTCTTTCGCGGTGAAGCTCTCTCCGTCCCCGGATTCGTGAAACGAACGCAGTGAGTGGAACGAAGTCCGGGGCCCAGCGAAAGACTCGCGAAGCGACCGGTCTGCTACGCGCTCTTCGGCAGTCGCGAGGCAAGAAACGCCTCGTGCTCGCGCTTCAGCGCGCCTGACAACGCTTTCGCAATCAGGGCGCGCGTGTTCGCCACACCATAGAGCGCGACGAAGGAGCCGAAGCGCGGGCCGCGCGGCTCGCCAAGCAGCACCTGATAGATCGCGTTGAACCAGTCGAGCGAGACGCCCGGCCGCTCCGGCGTCGCGCCCTTCGCCTTGAGATCCTGATAGCGCGGCACGGCGCGGCCGACATCGTAGATCTTTTCCTGAATCTCTTCGGCTGTCGCTGGCGGATCGCGATTTTCGAGTGAAGCCAGCGCCGCATCGAGCGCGCGCAGCGCTTCGGCTTCGACTTCGTCGGCGAGCCGATATTGCTTCTCCGGCCGGACGAAATCCTCGAAATAGCGCGCGGCGTAGCCGATCAGCTTCGCAAGCCGCGGATGCGTATCGGGAGAAACGCCGGGCGCGTAGCGGCGGATGAATCCCCAGAGCACGTCGACATCGTGCGTGTTCGCGACCGCGACGAGATTGAGCAGCATGCCGAACGTGATTTGCGCACGCGGCGCATTATCGCCAGCGGCGCCGATCGTCTCCGGCGCCGGTGGATCACCTGCATGAATATGCCAGACGGGATTGCCGAGCCGGTTCTTCCAGTCCGATCGCGGATAGGATTCGAGGAATTGCAGATACTCGTCGACCGCGCGCGGGATCACGTCGAAATGCAGCTTTTTCGCCTCGCGCGGACGCTGATACATATAGAGCGCAAGCGACTCCGGGCTCGCATAGGTCAGCCATTCGTCGATCGTCAGGCCGTTGCCCTTCGACTTCGAGATCTTCTCGCCCTTTTCGTCGAGGAAGAGTTCATAGACATAATGCTGTGGCGCCTTGCCGCCGAGAATTTCGCAGATGCGGTCATAGATAGGCGCGTTGCTCTGGTGGTCCTTGCCGAACATCTCGAAATCGACGTCGAGCGCAGCCCAGCGCATGCCAAAATCAGGCTTCCATTGCAGCTTCACATGGCCGCCGGTGACCGGCAGCGTGACATCGCGCCCGTCGTCGTCGGCGAAGGTGATGGTTCCCGCCTTGGCGTTCACCTCCTTCATCGGAACGTAGAGTACGCGGCCCGATGTCGGCGAGATCGGCAGGAACGGGCTGTAGGTCGCCTGCCGCTCCGCGCCCAGAGTCGGCAGCATCACCTGCATGATCGCATCATACTTCTCGGCGGCGCGCAGCAGCACGGCGTCGAAGCGGCCGGACTTGTAGTAATCCGTCGCGCTGGCGAATTCGTAATCGAAGCCGAACGTGTCGAGGAAGCGGCGGAGCATCGCATTGTTGTGATGCCCGAAGCTCTTATAATCGCCGCCGAACGGATTGGGCACCGCCGTCAGCGGCTTCTGCAGATAAGGCTCCAGCGCCGCGCGATCCGGCACGTTCTCCGGAATCTTGCGCATACCGTCCATGTCGTCGGAGAAGACGAGGAGCTTGGTCGGAATCTTGCCGTCGGTGAGATCATGAAAGGCGTGGCGCACCATGGAGGTGCGCGCGACCTCGCCGAAGGTGCCGATATGAGGCAGGCCCGAGGGTCCGTAGCCGGTCTCGAACAGGGCGCTCGCCTTGCCGCTCTTCTCCAGCCGTTTCACCAGCGCGCGGGCCTGCTCGAGGGGCCAGGCGCCGGCGGCGGCGAGGATGTCGTGGGGCGGGCGGGTCATGTCAGTCACAGGCGGCGAAAGCGCCATTTCTCCGGATTTCAGCGAGCGGCGGGCATGGGGCGGGCGGAAACCGTTGTCAATCAATACTGACTTTACGGCGCGGCCGGCCACGACGCTTGAAACAGGAGCACGCCGCCCGGCGCTTGCAAATCATCGCCAATTTAGCTAACCTAGCTAAATATGGAGATGCGCAACTACACTCTCACCGATCTCAGCAACAAGTCCGGCGAAATCGCCGAAGCGGCCTTCCGTGGCCCGGTCACTATCACGAGCCGCGGCAAGCGGAAGTTCGTACTGCTCACGGCGGAAGACTATGACCGACTCACGCAGCAGGCTGACAAGCGCCGCGTCGTGCATGTCGATGATCTGACGCCAGAACAGGCCGCCATCTATATCGCCACGCTCTCTGAGCCCGCGGACGAAAGCCTCCGTGATTGAGGCGCGCTCCGGTCTCGTCATCCGTTACGCCTATCTGCGGGCGCGCGAACAGGATCGGGGCGAAGAGGCCGGGCGTAAGGATCGGCCCGCCTCTATTCAAATCTTGATCGCTGCGAAAAGCGGGCCAACGACAGCCCTGCTGTTTCCGATCACCCGTCAGCCGCCGCATCCGGATGTCGCTGCGCTTTCAATCCCGGAAACAGAAGCAAAAAGAGTCGGACTGCGCACGCCAGCGTGGATCATCGTGAACGAATGGAACGAAGATCAAATCGAAACTTCGCCATACGTCGTCGATGCGCGCCCACTCGGCGAATTCAGCAAAATGTTCGTCTTGCGAATTCGTGAAGCTGCGATCGCAGCAATCAAACAGCGGCGCTATCGCTCTGTGTCGCGCAAATGACGGCGGCTCGGCTCAATAAAATCCGATCGGAAAATATTTGAGATAGAGTTCGGCGTAGACGCCTTTCTCGGCGACGGCGGCAAGCGCGTAGTCGAGCGTCTTCTTCAGCGCCATGTCGTCCTTGCGCACCAGGATGCCGACGCCTTCGCCGAAATAGCGGCTGTCGAGATAGGGACCGCCGGCGAAGGCGCAGCAGCCGGCCGAAGCCGCGCCGTTCAGCCAGAAGGAGAGAGAGGGTCCATCGCCGAAAGCGAAATCGGCCTGTCCCGCGCGCAGCTTCGCCAGCGCCTCGTCGGGCGACGCCGCCTCGATCAGCGTCACACCCGGAAACTGCTCGCGCAGGAAGGCGACGTGGGCGGAGCCGGCTGCGACGGCGACCTTGCGGCCGGCCATGGCTGGCGCCGTCGTCTCCGCGCCCGCATCGGCCTTGCGGGCGATGAAGCGGGCCGGCGAGCGATGCCAGGGCGCGGTGGCGCGGAAACGGGTGCGCAACTCCGGCGTGATCCGCATGGCGGCGATGATGGCGTCGCCGCGGCCCTCCGCGAGCGAATCCGCCAGAGTGTCCCAGCGCCGCGCCTGGATGGTGCAGGCGATCTTCAGCTCGGCGCAGATGGCGCGGGCGAGATCGACCGACATGCCGGCGAGTCCGCCCTCCGGCGTCGCATAGTGGAAGGGCGGATACTCGTCATCGACCAGGAAGCGGATGACCCGGACGCTCGACCCTTCAAGCTTTTCCGGCCGCCGACGCAGGTCCCAATATCCGGGAATCCAGAGATCGTCGGATCGCGCGGGGATGGCGCAGGCGAACAGCGCCAGACAGAGCGCGACCGCCGGCGCGATCCAGCGACCTGTTCCCTTCGGGAAAGAAACTGTGTTTCCGGCGGCGGTTGTCGCCACGCATCCGGCCGATGCATAAGGGAAGCGAGGAAACCTCAAGCGAAGAACCGATACGATCATCCGATGAGCAGCAGCAGCGATCTCGACTCCGCCGCGTTGGTTTACCACCGGCTTCCCAGGCCCGGAAAGCTTGAAATCCAGGCCACCAAGCCGCTCGGCAACCAGCGCGACCTCGCGCTCGCCTATTCGCCGGGCGTCGCCGCCGCCTCGCTCGCCATCAAGAACGATCCCGCCCAGGCGGCGGAGCTGACCGCGCGCAGCAATCTCGTCGCCGTGATCTCGAACGGCACGGCCGTGCTCGGCCTCGGCGATATCGGCCCCCTCGCCTCCAAGCCCGTGATGGAAGGCAAGGCGGTGCTGTTCAAGAAATTCGCCGGCATCGACTGCTTCGACGTCGAGGTCGCGGAAAAGGACATCGACCGGCTTGTCGACGTGGTCTGCGCGCTGGAGCCGACCTTTGGCGGCGTCAATCTCGAGGACATCAAGGCGCCGGAATGCTTCGACGTCGAGCGCAAGTGCCGCGAACGGATGAAGATCCCGGTGTTCCATGACGACCAGCACGGCACGGCGATCATCGTCGGCGCAGCCGTCACCAACGCGCTGGCGCTCGCGAACAAGAAGATCGGCGACGTCAAGATCGTCGCGTCGGGCGCCGGCGCCGCCGCGCTCGCCTGTCTCAATCTGCTCGTGTCGCTTGGCGCCAAGCGCGAGAATATCTGGGTCACCGATCTCGAAGGCGTCGTCTACAAGGGCCGCGAGAAATTGATGGACCGATGGAAGGACTGCTTCGCGCAGGAGACGTCGGCTCGCACGCTGATGGACATCATTCCCGACGCCGACGTATTCCTCGGCGTTTCCGCCGGCAATGTGCTGAAGCCGGAGATGGTGAAGCTGATGGCGACCAATCCGCTCATCATGGCGCTCGCCAACCCGACGCCGGAGATTTCGCCGGAGCTCGCGCGCCAGACGCGGCCGGATGCGATGATCTGCACCGGACGCTCCGACTATCCCAATCAGGTCAATAACGTCCTCTGCTTTCCCTATATCTTCCGCGGCGCGCTCGATTGCGGCGCGACGACGATCAATGAGGAGATGAAGGCGGCCGCGGTCGAAGCGATCGCCGGCCTCGCGCGCGAAGCGCCGTCCGATGTCGTCGCGCGCGCCTATGGCGGCGAAGTGCGCACTTTCGGCGCGGAGTCTCTCATCCCGCCGCCGTTCGATCCCCGTCTCATCCTGCGCATCGCGCCGGCGGTGGCGAAGGCGGCGATGGATTCAGGCGTGGCGTCGCGCCCGATCGCCGACCTCAAGGCCTATGCGGAAAGCCTGCAGCGTTTCGTCTTCCGCTCCGGCTTCATCATGAAGCCGCTGTTCCAGGCGGCGAAGGAAAATCCGAAACGCGTCGTCTATGCCGATGGCGAGGACGAGCGCATCCTGCGCGCGACGCAGGTGGTGCTGGAAGAAGGTCTTGCGGTTCCGATCCTCATCGGCCGACCCTCCGTCGTCGAAGCGCGACTTGAACGTTTCGGTCTCGCGCTGAAGCCCGGCCGCGATTTCGAGCTCATCAATCCGGACGATGATCCGCGCTATCGCGACTATGTCTCGAGCTTCATCGAGGCTGCGGGCCGCAAGGGCATCACGCCGGACGCGGCGCGAACCCTCGTGCGCACCTCGACGACCGTCATCGCCGCGCTCGCGGTTCGCCGCGGCGAAGCCGACGCGATGATCTGTGGTCTCGAGGGCCGCTATCGCTCGAAAATCCGGCACATCAAGGACATCATCGGCATGAAGGCGGGCGTGCGCGAGCTCTCCGCCATGAGCCTGATGATCACGCCGAAAGGCGCCTTCTTCTTCAGCGATACCCATGTGCAGGCCGATCCTGACGCCGAACATATCGCCGAGATGACCATGCTGGCGGCCGATCATATCGCGCGCTTCGGCATCCAGCCGAAAATCGCGATGCTGTCGCATTCGGATTTCGGCGCCTATGACACGCCGTCCTCCGTGAAGATGCGCCGCGCCGCCGAGATCGTGCGATCGCGCGCGCCGCATCTCGAAATCGACGGCGAGATGGAGGGCGACACCGCGCTGGTGGAAGCGATCCGCGAGAAGACGCTGCCCGGTTCGACGCTGACCGGCGTCGCCAATCTGCTCGTGATGCCGAACCTCGACGCGGCGAATATCGCCTACCAGTTCGTCAAGGTGCTGGCGGACGCGCTGCCGGTCGGCCCGATCCTCATCGGCACGGCGAAGCCGGCGCATGTGCTCACCGGCAACGTCACCGCGCGCGGCGTGGTCAACATGACGGCGATCGCCATCGCGGAGGCGCAGGGCGCCGTATAGTCGGGAGCCCCGCTTCCATGCATGGAAGCAGGCGCAATCGGAGTGCTTTTCCGCACAGCGCGACAGGGCGCTTTCTGGTTTTCTGCGAGCCCTGTCGAATCATCTGTCTCCGCGGGCGGGCGAGGCGCTTCGCGGCGGAGGGGAGCATTTCCATGGCCTTGTCCGCGCCTCACTGGCACGCGAATCCGCGCCTCGTCAGCGCGTCTGAAAACCGGCCGGCCATGCATGCCGGCGATGGCAATCGCGCCGCGATCGGAACGCTGCAGAATATCCTGATCGCAACCGGCTTCGACATCCCCGCCGGCGCGACCGGCGTCTATATGCAGCAGACGGCGAACGCCGTGCGCCAGGTCGAAATCCAGTTCACGCTCGGCCAGGATCAGGGCGTCGCTGGCAAGGAAGTCTTCAACTCGCTCGACAGACTCCTCACTTCGCCATCGACCGTCGTCGCCGGCGGAGCTTCGGGCGTCGCGCTTGCGACCGCGGACGCGCCGCTCGCGCTGCGCAAGGTCGGCAAGGCGATCAAGGCGCTGCAGGATCTGCAGGCGACGCTGACCAATCCCGCCGGGCCGGAGCCCGCCGGCCTCGACGTGACGCGCGATGCGCTTCGGCTCCATTTCCGTCTGACGAGCGCGCCTGCGACGATCGGCGTCGCGCGTCCATTCACCAAAGCCGATCTTGACGCGATCCTGCTGAACTATGACGGCATCCAGCGTGTGCTGCGCGATCCCGCGGCGCGTTTCCGCGACGATATTCCAACGCTCGGGCCGCTGATTGCGGCGGAAGCGATCTTCGCCCGGCAGGTCACCTTCGGCCCGGTCTATCGCAATTTCGACTGGCGCGGGCTTGGCAAGATCGGCGACCATTCGCGCGCCGCCGTAATGATCCATGAATCAACCCATGTGATCGACGCGATCTCCGGCAATGATGCGATCCATATCTCGGAATTCGATCCCGGCTATGATCGCCAGACGCCGGAGCTTTCGATGCATAATCCGTCGAGCTATGCGGGCTTCGCCGCGCATGTCGATCTCGGACGCGATCCGTCGCCGCGATTTGGTTTAGGCCCGGGCGCGAGGGGATTGTAAAAGCGAATTTTACGACTTCACCTGCGATTCCGATTTCGGACAGTCAACAATCTAATCGGCCAGCAGAGCGCCTTGCTCGCCGTTGGCAGATATGCCAACATCGCCTTATGCGGCGAGTTTCGTGGGTTAAAGCGGCGCTCAAAGACTTCGGTGATTTCCCGCAGGCTGTGCAGAAGCGCATGAAATTCGCGCTGGAAATCGTGGCGGCCGGCCAGTTTCCTGATGTCGCCAAGCCGCTGAAGGGATTCGACGCTGGCGTCTATGAAATCGCCATACCTTATCGAATTGACGCCTATCGGACGGTCTATGCGCTCAAACTCGATGAGGACGTGTGGGTGGTTCATGCGTTCCAGAAAAAATCGACGCAGGGCGTCAAGACCCCACAACGGGAAATCGACCTGATCCACACGCGGATCGCCCGCATCAGGAGCATGCTCTCATGACAAAGACCATCGAAGTCGTCCGTGGATCTGGAAATGTGTTCGCTGATTTTGGCGATCCCGACGCCGAAGCAAAGCTGTTGAAGGCGCGAGCGGCGACCGAGATCATTCGCGTGCTTGATGAGCGAGGACTCAGCGTTCGCGCCGGCGCGGAGGTCGCCAAGGTCGATGCGGCTGATATTCAACGCATTCGCAGCGCCGACTTGTCGCGCTTCACGCTCGACCGGCTATTGCGCATCGCGCATCGACTTGGATTGAAGGCGAAAGTCGATTTCGTCGCAATCAAGAACCCGAAGAGAGCAGCGTGACCAACCGGTCTCTAAGCCATCAGGCGACGTAAACTTTGCGGCGCATCTATCCCGGGTGAGGGATTTGCGCCCTCTCTCCCGCAAGGGGAGAGGGGGGCGCGGATATATCGACGTTTAGCGATCGAGATGCGACCGCCGGCCGATATTATTGCCGCGCCCACATGATGCGATGCATCGCCGCGATCTGCGTGCGGTCGAGCGTGCGCATGGGATGATCGGGATTGAGCGACGCAAGCTCGACGCTCTTGGCCGTCTCGCGCTTCAAAATCTTCGCCATCACCTCGCCGTCGGTCGTGCGCACGATGACGCGATCATTGCGGCGCACGGGCTCGGCCGGCGACGCGATCACCACATCGCCGTCGCGATAGAGCGGCAGCATGGAGTCGCCCGAGACTTCGAGCGCGTAGGCCTGCTCGTCGGCGAGCGAGGGAAACTGCACCTCATCCCAGCCTGAGCCGACAGGAAATCCGCCATCGTCGAAGAAGCCGCCCTGACCCGCCTGAGCGAAACCGATCAGCGGAATCATGCGGCCCTGCTTGTAGGTCCCGCGGCTCGCGAGCAGCGCCATGAAGGAATCGAGCGTCGCACCGGTTGCTTCGAGAATCTTCGCGATCGATTCCGTCGACGGCCAGCGCCGATGCCCGTCGGCGGTCAGGCGCTTCGACTTGTTGAAAGTAGTGGGATCAAGCCCCGCCTTCTTGGCGAGGCCGGATGTGGACAGGCCATAGCGCTCCGCCAGCGCGTCAATGGCCGACCAGACCTGTTCATGGGTCAACATGGCGGACGCCAATCTTCTCCAGAGAATCCTATAGGAAGTATCTCCTATTGAGGAAAAATGCAACCCCCTTTCAACCGGAGGCGCCAGATTGTTGGTCGGCGCCTTGCCAAGCTCGCCGTCCCGCCCGTATCGACCCCTCATGACCCTCATTTATAAAATCGCGCCGGCGGCCCTGTGGGCGGCCGCGGAGAAGGCCGGACTGTTCGCCGGCGCGCCCGTCGACCTCGCCGACGGCTACATCCATTTCTCGACCCGCGCCCAGGCCGAGGAGACCGCGGCCAGGCATTTCGCCGGGCAGACAGACCTCGTGCTCGCCGCCATCGACGCCGAGGCGCTCGGAGACGCGCTGAAATGGGAGCCGTCGCGCGGCGGCGCGCTGTTTCCGCATCTCTATGCGCCGCTATCGATGACGGCTGTCGCATGGGTTCGCCCGCTGCCGCTCGGGCCGGACGGCGTCCACCGGTTCAACTGGGCGGACGCATGATCAGCGCCCTGTTCCCGCTGGTCCGGCCGGCGCTGCATGTGGTCGACCCCGAGAGCGCGCATCGGCTCGCGATTGCGGCGCTGAAATGGACTCCTCTGCCGGGCCGCGCGCCGGATCATCCGTCTCTCACCATCACGGCGCTCGATTACGGCTTTCCCAATCCGATCGGCCTCGCCGCCGGCTTCGACAAGCATGCCGAAGCGGTTCCGCAACTCTCGGCGCTGGGATTTGGCTTCATCGAGATCGGCGGCGTGACGCCGAAGCCGCAAGTGGGAAATCCGCGCCCGCGCGTCTTCCGCCTCTCCGGCGATGAGGGCGTAATCAACCGCTACGGGTTGAACAGCGACGGCATGGTCGCCGTCGCCGCGCGGCTCGCCGGCCGCGACCGGCGCGCGGGAATCGTCGGCGTCAATCTCGGCGCCAACAAGGAATCATCTGATCGCGTCGCCGACTATGTCGCGCTGACGCGCAAATTCTCAGCCCTCGCCGACTTCCTCACCATCAACGTGTCCTCGCCGAACACGCCGGGCCTGCGCGACCTGCAAGGCGAAGCGTTTCTCGACGATCTTCTCGCGCGTTGCGTCGAGGCGCGCGACCAGACGCAGGCGCGCACGCCGCTGCTGCTGAAGATTGCGCCTGACATGTCGCTCGAAACGCTCGATGGAATCGTAACGGTCGCGCGCCAGCGCGGAATCGACGGCATGATCGTGTCGAACACCACGGTCGCGCGTCCCGCATCGCTGCGCGACAAGCAGCTCGCGAAGGAGACGGGCGGACTCTCGGGCAAGCCCCTGTTCGATCTCTCCACGCGCATGCTGGCGCAGACCTATATGCGCGTCGAAGGCGCCTTTCCGCTGATCGGCGTCGGCGGCGTCGATTCCGCCGAAGCCGCCTGGTCGAAGATCGAAGCGGGCGCGACGCTCGTGCAGCTCTACAGCGCGCTGGTGTTCAAGGGGCCGGGATTGATCGCCGAGATCAAGCGCGGCGTCGCCGATCGCTTGGCGGAAGAAGGGCTCGCCTCGATCGCCCCTGTCATCGGCCGGCGCGCGTCGCGCTGGGCGTCCTGAGGAAACGCCATGTCGATCACGATCCGCGTTGCGACGCCTGATGACGCGGAAGCGGTGTCCGTGGTTCTCGCAGCCTCTTATCCCACGCTGCTGGCGGGCGCCTATGAGCCGGAAGAGCTGAAGCGCGCGCTGCCTGCGATGATCAGACCCAATCCGAAGCTGCTGGCGTCGGGCACCTATCACGTCGCGCAAACCGCAGACGGCGAGATCGTCGGCTGCGGCGGCTGGACTCACGAGCGGCCGGGCACAGGCGAGATCGAGCCCGGTCTTGGCCATATCAGGCATTTCGCCATTCGCGCCGATTGGGCCGGCCGCGGTGTCGGCCGCGCGCTCTATCGCCGCTGCGAGGAAGAGGCCCGCGCGGCCGGCGTGACCGAATTTGAATCCTATTCCACGCTCAATGGCGAGCGCTTCTACGCCGCGCTCGGCTTTCGCGCGATCGAGACGATCAATCTGCCGATGGGCGACAGCGCGACATTTCGCAGCGTGCGCATGCGCCGCGCGCTCTGACTCAACCAGAGGCGAAAGTCGCCCGTTCGAGCCTGCTATAGAGCGCCGCCTGCACGAGGCCGCGCAGCGCAAGAAATGCCAGGAACGTCAGCCATAATCCGCTGTTTCCCCAGGGCGACGCCGCGACATAGACGAGACCGCCAAGCGCAAACGAAACCAGCATCGCGTCGCGCATGGCGCGCGTCCAGGTGGCGCCGATGAAGACGCCGTCGAAGAGGAAGGCAAGCGCGCCGGCGAAGGGCGCCAGCGCCGCAAAGAGCAGGAACGCGCGCGCCGTCGATCGGACCTCGGCGTTCGTCGAGATGAAATCAATGAGCGCGCCGCCTGATGTCGCAAACAACAGCGACACGGCCGCGCCGAAACCGACGCACCAGATCGCGCCGAGCCTGACCGCGCGATTGAATCCCTCGCGATCGCGCGCGCCAACCGATTGGCCGGCGATCTGCTCCGTCGCCGTGGCGAAGCCGTCGAGAAAGAACGCCCCGATCGCAAGGAAATTGTGCAGCACCGCGTTCGCCGCCAGCGTCGCGTCGCCGGAGCGGGCGCCCTGACGAAAGAAGATCGCCGTGGCGGCGATGAGCAGCAGCGTGCGCAGGAAAATATCTCTGTTGACGGTGACTGTCTTCCAGATGCGCTCGCGCGCGAAAATGTCGCGCCAGCGCAGCGCGCGCATCAGCCCGTCCTGCGCCTGGAAGAAAAGTCCCGCCGCGAGCCCCAGAGTCTCGGCGATGACGCTCGCCCAGGCGACGCCGGTCACGCCCCATCCCGACACGCTGACAAAAAAGAGGCTCAGCGCGATATTGACGATGTTGATCGCGATCTGCAGCCCGAGACCGACATCGAAGCGGGCGCGGCCGATCAGCGATCCCAGCACCGCATAATTCATCAGCGTCACCGGCGCCGACCAGATGCGGGCGCCGACATAAGCGCGCACGAACGCCGCGGTCTCCGCGCTCGGCTGCATGAAGGCTACTCCGATCTCGATGATCGGCGTCCGCAGGATGATGATTATAAGGCCGATTGCGGCGGCGATCAGCGTCGATCGCCACCAAACGTTGCGCAGCTCGTTCGCATCGCTGGCGCCATAGGCTTGCGCCGTCAGCCCCGCCGTACCCATGCGCAGGAAGACGAAGGACCAGAACAGCATGTCGAAGATCACGGCGCCGAGCGCGACAGCGCCAAGCTGCGTCGCATCGCCGAGCCGGCCGATCGCCGCCGCATTGACGACGCCAAGCAGCGGCGTCGAGATGTTCGACAATGTGACGGGCAAGGCGAGCCTGAGCAGCCGACCATGGGTCAGCGCGGCCCTGCCGCCAAATGTCGCGTCCGCCGTCACGTCACGGTCATCTTCAGAGGCGAGCGTCTTTATTTGCGACCTGAGAGCAGCCGCGCGACGAACCAGATCGGCACGACGATCACGGCGCCATAGATCAGCCAGCGGACGACCTGATCGACCGCGCCCCAGCCGAGACTAAACACGCCGCGAACCATCTGCAGCACGCGGTTGACCAGCCCTTCGGGATCGAGGCCGAGCAGCGCCATCAAAGCGCCGACCAGAATCGAGGCCAGAATCAGGCGAAAGATCACGCCGCCGGGCGATCCGCCCATGAATCGGCTCAGTCCGCCGTCGGCCATGCCTCTGCTCCGTAGGGTTACTTTGCTCGCTCACATAATCGGCGCCGGAGAAATACGCAATTTCCGCAAGGGCCTGCTAACCTTACCGGCTCGCGCGCTTTACCGCGTCGTTCGGCAATTCTGGACCTGGGCGTCCAAACCTGTTTCATGTCTGCGACAGCGAGAGAGAGATCATGGCGCCTATCATTCCGGTCATCATGTGCGGAGGTTCGGGTACGCGGCTGTGGCCGGCGTCGCGAGAGACGATGCCGAAGCAGTTCATCCCGCTGTTCGGCGATCTCTCGACGTTCCAGATGACGGCGCTGCGCTTCCGCGACGATCCGCGATTCACCGAGCCCGTGGTCGTCGCCCATGATGATTTCCGCTTCATCGTCGCCGAGCAGCTTCGCGTTGTCGGTCTCTCCGCCCGCATCGTGCTCGAACCCGATCGCCGCGATTCCGCCGCCGCGGTCGCGATCGCCTCGCTCGTCGGCGCGCAATCGGGCGAGGACGCCGTCGTCGCGGTGATGGCGGCCGATCATCTCATCGAGAACGCGGCGGGCTTCCGCGACGCCTGCGCGCGCGCGGGCGAAGCCGCCGCATCCGGCGTGATCATGACGCTTGGATTGAAGCCGACCTTCGCCGCGACCGGCTATGGCTATATCAGGCCGGGCGCGCCGATTGGCGCGACAGGCGCGGTCAAGGTCGAAGCCTTCGTCGAGAAGCCGAACGAAGAAACAGCGAAGCGCTATATTTCCGAAGGCTATCTCTGGAACAGCGGCAATTTCGTCTTCCGCGCCGAGACCATGATTGACGAGTTGCGCCAGCATGCGCCCGAGATCCTCGCCGCCTCGACAAAAGCCCTTGAAAACGCCGAGCGCGATCTTGGCTTCACGCGCCTCGACAAGGCGTCCTTCATGCAGGCGCCGAAGACCTCGATCGATTTCGCCGTGATGGAGAAAACGCATCGCGCGGGCGTGCTGCCCGTCTCCTTCGACTGGTCTGACATCGGCGGCTGGGGCGCGGTGTGGGAGGCGCTGCCGCACGACGCCTCAGGCAACGCCACGGTTGGCCAGGTCGAACTGCTCGACGCCAGGAATTGCCTCGTGCATAGCGAGGATATTCTCACGACCGTTGTCGGCATGGAGAATGCGCTCGTCATCACGACGCACGACGCCGTGCTGGTGACGACGCAGGACAAGGCCGACAAGGTGAAGAGCCTTGTCGAAACGCTGAAGAAGCGCGACCGCGCTGAAGCGACGCAGCATCTGCGCGTGCATCGGCCGTGGGGCTGGTATCAGCGCATCGATATTGGTCCGCGCTTCCAGGTGAAGCGCATCATGGTCAAGCCCGGCGGCAAGCTCAGCCTGCAGAAGCATTATCACCGCGCCGAGCATTGGGTGGTGGTGCATGGCGCCGCAGAAGTGACGCGCGATGATGAAATCCACGTCGTGCGCGAGAATGAGTCGATCTATCTGCCACAGGGCTGCGTGCATCGCATGGCCAATCCCGGCAAGATTCCGCTCGAGATTATCGAGGTGCAGGTAGGCAGCTACACCGGCGAAGACGACATCATCCGCATCGAGGACGTTTACAAGCGGGCGTGAGGCTCAGGCGGCGGCGAGCGTGAAGTCGACGCGCACAGCGTCGTAGGGAAACTGGATCAGGCCGTTCTTCGTCCGGTCCAGAACGCCCGCCGTCAGTAACGCCTGCACGTCGCCATGCACCGCCTTGACGTCGCGGCCCACACGCCGCGCCGCTTCGCGGATCGACATCTCACCCTGTCCCGTCATCACTTTCAGGAGCTCCCAGCGCTTGGCGGTAAGCACCTTCCAGAGCAGTTCTGGCGAGGCGAAGGAAATATGCGCGCCCTGCTTTTCACCACGGAACGCTTTCATCATGCGCGCGGTGACTTCAGTTTGAGAAGCGACCGAAAGAGTGACTTTATTCATCAACGCCTCCAGTCGCGAACATCGCTCCAGAAATCTGCGGCGAGTTGTTCAACTCCCGTGAATTGATAACGTTCTTCACGCACGCCAACGTGCCGATGATCGCCTTTGCCGGCCTCATTGTCATAACGCAGCACGCAAGCGCCATCGACGATATAGGCGAACGAATATTTGAAAGAGTGCGACGATCCTCGAACAGGAGCGGGCAGTCGCCATATCCGCGCCTCTACGAACGCATTCTCCGAAAGAAGGTAGCGTTCACGAAGGAGCAGTTCAGCCTTCACTGTTGGACTCTATAACAACACCATATAGTTGTCAACAACTCCAACAGTCCGATCGCCTTCTATCCCGTCGTTCCCGCCGCCGCGATCTTCGCCGCAGCGATCACCGCCTGCGTGCGCGAGTCGACGCCGAGCTTCTGCAGGATTGCGGAAACATGCGCCTTCACGGTCGCCTCCGACACGCTGAGCTCGAAGGCGATCTGCTTGTTGAGCAGCCCCTGCGACAGCATCATCAGCACGCGCACCTGCTGCGGCGTCAGCGTCGCGAGCTTCTTCACGAGTTCGCCGGTCTCCTGATCGACCGGCTGCAAGAGATCAACATCGGGCGGCGTCCAGACGCCGCCATTCAGTACGACGCCAAGCGCTTCGGTCATCGTATCCATCGCCACCGTCTTCGGGATGAAGCCGGACGCGCCAAAGCCGAGCGCGCGCCTGATGACGCCGGGATCATCGTTCGCCGACACGATCACCACGGGCACGCTCGGATGCTGCGCGCGCAGATACATGAGGCCCGAAAAGCCCTCGACGCCGGGCATGGCGAGATCGAGCAGGAGCAGATCGATCTCCTGAAGACGGTCGATCGCCGCGACCGCCTCCTCGAACACGCCGACCTCGACAACCTCGGCCGGCTTGAAGCGCGTCTCCACCGCCTGTCGCAGCGCGCCGCGCACAAGCGGGTGGTCATCCGCGATGATGATGCGCGTCAACGAAGCCGTCACGAGTTTCCGCCCCTCAACCCTTTGCGCGAGCGTAGCCCATCGGCCGCCGCTCCGGCAACGCGGCGCGCTTCCGACGTGATCACGAACGCAGGGTCAGGCGGCGCGTTCAGCGGCTTCGATCAGGCGCTCCAGCGTCTCCAGGCGATCGGCCTCGCGCGGCGGCTTGTCCCAGCGGATGCGCGCGATGCGGGGAAAGCGCATGGCGACGCCCGACTTGTGCCGCGACGAACGCTGGATGCCCTCGAACGCCACCTCGAAGACGAGGCCCTTGTCCGGCTCATGCGTCACCTCGCGCACGGGACCAAAGCGATTGATGGTCTCGCGGCGCACGAAGCGATCGATCTCGATCAGCTCCTCATCGGTGAAGCCGAAATAGGCCTTGCCGACCGGCGTCAACTGATCGCCATCCTCGCCCGACCGCCAGACGCCGAAGGTGTAATCGGAATAGTAGGACGAGCGCTTGCCGTGACCGCGCTGCGCATACATCAGCACCGCATCGACCACATAGGGATCGCGCTTCCATTTCCACCACAGGCCTTTCGGCCGGCCTGGCATGTAAAGGCTGTCGGCCTTCTTGATCATGCAGCCTTCGACGGCGGCAGCGTCCTCGCCGGCGCCCGCGGGCTCCGGATTGGCGCGCGCCTTCGCAAGCTCATCCCATGTCGCGAACGGAATGAGCGGCGAGAGATCAAGACGCGGCGAATTGAGTTGGGCGACGAAGGCTTCGAGCCGCGCGCGCCGTTCGAGAAACGGCTTCTCGCGCAGATCTTCCGCGCCATCCGCGAGAAGATCGTAGGCGCGGATATGGGCGGGATAGTCCGTCAGCATCTTCGCCGTGACCGTCTTCCGGTTAAGGCGCTGCTGGAGAATATTGAAGCTCTGCACGCGCCCGTCGCGCATGATGATGAGTTCGCCATCGATCGCGCCATCGAGATCGTGAAGCGCGTCCATGAGATCGGGAAAGGCGCGCGAGACCTCATCGCCCGTGCGCGAATAGAGACGCGTCACCTTGCGCCCTCCCGTTCCGTGACCGCCAGCGACCTGCATGCGGATGCCGTCCCATTTCCATTCGGCGCGAAATTCTGCGGGATCGAGCCTCTCGAAATCACTGTCTTCGATCGCATGCGCCAGCATCGGCGGGCGGAACGGCGCGGGATCGCGCGACTCGGGCCGCGGACCACGCTTCTCAATCCAGGCGAAGAGATCGAGATAAGGCGGCTGCAACGCATGCCAGACATGCTCGACATCGTCAGCCGAAACGCCGCCCAATTCCGCAAGCGCGGTCTTCGCCAGCCGCGCCGACACGCCGATGCGCAGCGCGCCGGTAATGAGCTTGAGCAGCGCCCATCGCCCGTTCTCGTCGAGCGCGTCGAGCCAGCGCGCGATCAGCGCCGGCGCATCCGACTTCGAGGCGTTGGCGAAAGACTCGACGGCGGCGGCGAGCGTCGGCGTGTCGGTCGCGCTGGCGTCGCGGCGCCAGAGCAAGGCAACCGTCTCCGAGAGATCGCCGACATAGTCGTAGGAGAGGCTGAAAAGAACGGGATCGACGCGCTCCAGCACGAGCTGGCGGATCAATCCTGGCTTGGCGTTGGCGAAGCTGAGCGACCCCGTCATCGCGGCCAGCGCATAGCCGCGATCGGGATCAGGCGCATGCGCGAAATAATCCTTCAGCAAGGCGAGCTTCGCGTTGCGCCTGGGTTCGTAAGCCAGGCGATCGAGCAGGTCGGCGAATGTCTTCACGACGCGCCCGCCTCTGTCGGCGCCGCATCAGGCTCGGCCTCGCCTTCATCGCCGTAACCGACGAGACGCAGGGGCCGCGCAGCAATCCCCTGCGTTCCGCACCAGTGGACGATCGCCTCCTCCTGGCCGTGCGTGACCCAGATTTCGCCGGCGCCGACCTCCTTGATGGTGGCGCAGAGATCATCCCAGTCGACATGATCTGAAACAACGAGCGGGAGTTCGACGCCGCGCTGGCGCGCCCGCGCGCGGACCCGCATCCAGCCTGATGCAAACGCCGTCACGGGATCAGCGAAGCGGCGCGACCAGAGATCCTGAATGGCGCTCGGCGGACACAGCACGATCTCGCCGCGCAGATCCTTCTTGTCCTTCACCGAGGCCAACCTGATCTCGCCGAGATCGACGCCATGGCGCTGGTAGAACTCCATCAGCTTCTCAAGCGCGCCGTGAATGAAGATCGGCCTCTCATAACCCGCCGCGCGCAAGAGCGCCGCCATGCGCTGCGCCTTGCCCAGCGCATAGGCGCCGATGATGTGCGTGCGATCCGGAAACAGCTCGACCGACGACAGGAGCTTCGCGATCTCGCCCTCCAGCGCGGGATGGCGGAACACCGGCAATCCAAACGTCGCCTCGGTGATGAAGACGTCGCACGGTATGGGCTCGAACGCTTCGCAGGTGGGATCGCGGGCGCGCTTGTAATCGCCTGACACCACGATGCGCATGCCGTCCTTTTCGACGGCGATCTGCGCCGAGCCCAGGACATGGCCGGCCGGCGCGAACATGAAGGTCACGCCATTGATCGCGATCGGCTCGTGCAACCGCGCGACCTCGGTCGCGCCGGCGAAATCAGGGCCATAGCGCACAGCCATGACGCCCAGCGTCTCTTCCGTCGCCAGCACGGCGCCGTGGCCTGAGCGCGCATGATCGGAATGGCCATGGGTGATCAGCGCCCGCGCCACCGGCCGCACGGGATCGATAAAGACGTCCGCCAGCGGGCAATAGAGCCCTTGCGGCGTCGGCGTGAGCAGATCGCTTGCGCGCATGAAAACAGCATCTACAAAACGGCCATGCGGACAATCGAAATTGGCGCATGAGTCGGATGTTCCAGTCTTCCGGCGATCTCATCGCGGATCGCCGCTACGAATATGCGCAATCCGCATCCGCGGATGGCGATCACGCCGCCGCCGCCGACCTGCTGCAGCAGACGCTGGAGCTCGCGCCCGGTTGGCCGCCGGCCTGGTTCGCGCTCGGTGAGGCGCGGCTGGCGCTGAAGGACGCTGACGGCGCGCGCAAAGCCTATGAGCGCTGCCGCGCGCTCGATCCCGCGGACGAACAGGGCGCGGGCGTCGCACTCGCGGCGCTCGGCGCGAGCGCAGAGGCGCCCTCCTCCATGAGCGCAGGCTATGTGCGCAACCTGTTCGACCAGTACGCCGAGCGTTTCGACCACCACCTCACCAGGCATCTCGGCTATCGCGGACCGGAGTTGATCGTTGCGACGCTCACGCGCGCCTGCGCCATCGAGGGAGTGCGTCCGCCCTTTCAGCGCGCGCTCGATCTCGGCTGCGGCACGGGCCTGCTCGGCGAGGCGCTGGGCGAGATGGCGAAGACGCTCGAAGGCGTCGATCTCTCGCCGCGCATGCTGCGCATGGCGAAGAAGCGCGGCTGCTACGACAGGCTGGCCGAGGCCGAGATGCTCGCCTTTCTCGCCGCCAGCGAATCGCAGCATTATGATCTGATCACCGCCGCCGATGTGTTCGTCTATGCCGGCGATCTCGCCCCCGTGCTCGCCGCGGCCGCGCGCGCGCTCAAGCCGCGAGGGCTCATCGCGTTCAGCATCCAGTCGACTGATGCAGCAGATCATGTTCTCGGGTCTGAGCGGCGCTTCTCGCACCACCCGGCCTATGTCGAGAAATCCTTGCGCGAGAGCGGATTCTCAATAGTGCGCAACGAGCCGACGTCGACGCGCATGGAGAACAGCAAACCTGTTCCCGGCGCGATCTTCGTTGCGACGAAAAAGCGGTAATCTCGGATGCCTATTCAGTTCGTCATCCCGGGGCGTCGCGGAGCGACGAGCCCGGGACCCATGTTCATTTTCAATTTCTCTCTGGATTCCGGGCCCGCGCTTCGCGCGTCCCGGAATGACAGTGACGAAATGCGAGCGCGAAAGGACTGCAAGTGACAAACGTCAATATCCGCGAAGGCTTCGCGCCGTTCGGCGCCTATCAAACCTGGTTTCGCGTCACCGGCGATCTCGCCTCGCCGAAACTGCCGCTCGTCATCGCGCATGGCGGGCCGGGTTGCACGCATGACTATGTCGACTCCTTCAAGCATCTCGCGGCGAACGGGCGCGCCGTCATCCATTACGACCAGATCGGCAATGGCCGCTCGACGCATCTGCGCGACAAGGGCGCTGATTTCTGGACGGTGCAGTTTTTTCTCGGCGAGCTCGACAATCTTCTCGACCATCTCGGCATCGCATCGCGCTATGCGCTGCTCGGCCAGTCCTGGGGCGGCATGCTGGGTTCGGAGCATGCGGTGCTGCGGCCAAAAGGTCTGAAGGCGCTGATCCTCGCGAATTCGCTCGCCGCCATGCCGCTCTGGATCGCGGGCGCGGCGAAGCTGCGCGAGGGCTTGCCTTCAGACGTGCGCGCGACGCTCGAACGTCACGAAGCCGCGGGAACAATCACGCATCCCGATTATGTCGCGGCGACGCGCGTCTTCTACGATCGCCATGTCTGCCGTATCAATCCTTGGCCAGAGGAGGTGGCGCGCACCTTCGCCGCGATCGAGGATGATCCGACCGTCTATCACACCATGAACGGGCCAACAGAATTCCATGTCGTCGGCACGATGAAGGACTGGAGCGTGATCGACCGGCTTCACCAGATCGAGGCGCCGACGCTCGTCATCCGCGGCGCCTATGACGAGGCGACGCCGGAATGCGTGGCGCCGTTCCGCCAGCGCATCCCGCGCGTGGAATACGCCGAATTTGCCAATTCGAGCCACATGCCGCACGTTGAAGAGCAGGCGGCGTGCCTCGCCCGATGCGAGGCGTTTCTTTCAGCGCATGACGGCTGATCCGCCGCCCTGGGGGAGGTTCAGATGAGCGCGGTCGACGAAATCACGTCCCTGCTTGAGCGCAAGGCCGCCGCCTTGGTCGGCCGCGACGCCGCAACGCTCGAAACCATCATCGACCCCGCCTTCATCTATGTGAACGCGCTCGGCAACAAGTTCGGCAAGGACGAATATCTCTCGGTCTATTGCCGGTCCGGCGCGATCCGCTTCGTCAGGCAGGACATCCGCAACATCGAGGCGATCGAGCTTGGCGACGTCGTCATCGTGTCCGTGATGATCAATGATGAGATCGACGCGCATGGCGCGATCTCGCAGGGCCATTACCGCTCGCTCTGCGTCTTCAAAAAAACCGGCGACGCGTGGCGCTGGGTCGCAGCGCAGACCTCGCCGGTGCTGAAGGCGGGCGGAGTCTAGTCCGCTTCACCACCATCTTATCCAGTTCGTCATCCCGGGGCTTCGCGAAGCGAAGAGCCCGGGACCCATCGCGTCGCGTCGAGATTGCCTGGGTTCCGGGCTCGCGCCTCCGGCGCGCCCCGGAATGACAAATTTCTTAAGCAGCACGCCTCGGCTTATCTCACCCCGGCGTGACGCCATTGATGGCGAGGAAGATCGAGTAAATCGACGTCGTGCCGCAGATGAAGAGGCGGTTCTTTTTCGCGCCGCCGAACGTCACATTCGCCACGATCTCGGGGATTTTGATCTTGCCGATCAGCGTTCCATCGGGATCGTAGCAATGCACGCCGTCGCCGGCGCTCGTCCAGATGCGACCGTCGCGATCGAAACGGAAGCCATCGAACAGCCCCGCCGTGCAGTCGGCGAACAGTGAGCCCTTGCCGAGTTTCTTGCCGTTCGAGGACACAGCGAGCTTGCGGATATGCTTTGGCCCGTCCGGCCGATGCGAAACGCCCGTGTCGGCGATGTAAAGGAATTTCTCATCGGGCGAGAAGGCCAGCCCGTTCGGCCGCTCGAAATCATCCGCGACCATCTCGACCGCGCCGGATGAGGGATCGATGCGATAGACATAGCAATGGCCGATCTCGCTCTCGGCGATCCCGCCTTCATAATCCATGCGGATGCCGTAATCGGGATCGGTGAACCAGACCGACCCGTCCGACTTCACCACGACGTCGTTCGGCGAGTTGAATCGCTTGCCTTTGAAGTTGTCGGCGAGCACCGTCACCGAGCCGTCATATTCCGTGCGCGTCACGCGCCGCGCAAGATGCTCGCAGGTGACGAGCCTCCCCTGCCGATCGACCGTATTGCCGTTGGAATTGTTGGAGGGATGGCGAAAGACCGAGACCGAGCCGTCGCACTCGTCATAGCGCAGCATGCGGTTGTTCGGGATGTCGGACCAGACGAGATAGCGCCCGGCGGCGAACCAGGCCGGCCCCTCGCTCCAGCGCGCGCCGGTCCACAACCTTTCGACGCGCGCATGGCCGACGATGCAGGCCTTGAAGCGCGGATCGAGATGCTCATAGCCCGTGCCTTCGGGTTCTCCGTAGAACATCGATATCCTCCCAACAGTCTTTTGAATTCACGCGAATGTCTTCCGCGGATCGAAGGCGTCGCGCACGGCTTCGCCGATGAAGATCAGCAGCGACAGCATGAAGGAGATGGAGACGAAGGCGGTCAAGGCGAGCCAGGGCGCCTGCAGGTTCGATTTGCCCTGCTGCAACATCTCGCCGAGCGACGGCGATCCCGGCGGCAAGCCAAGACCGAGGAAATCGAGCGAGGTCAGCGTCGTGATCGAGCCATTGAGGATGAAGGGCATGAAGGTCAGCGTCGCCACCATCGCGTTCGGCAGCAGATGCTTGACGATGATCGTCCCGTTCGAAAGGCCGAGTGCGCGGGCGGCGCGGACATATTCGAAATTGCGGGCGCGCAGGAATTCGGCGCGCACGACGCCGACGAGCGACACCCAGGAGAACAGCAGGAGAATGCCGAGCAGGACGAAAAAGCCCGGCGCGATCACAGCGGACAGAATGATCAGCACATAGAGCGACGGCACCGATGTCCAGATCTCGATGACGCGCTGGAAGATGAGATCGACCCAACCGCCGAAGAAGCCCTGCACCGCGCCGGCGGCGACTCCGATCACCGATGACGCCGCCGCGAGAACAAGGCCGAACAGTACGGAGAGGCGGAAGCCGTAGATCAAACGCGCGAGCACATCGCGGCCCTGATCATCGGTGCCGAGCCAGTTCCATTCGATGTCGCCGCAGCCGAGCGTCGCGGGATCGCGGCCCTTGTTGACGACGAGCTTTGTGGCGGAGGCCCGGCATTCCTCCGTCGTCAACCGCCAGGTGGGCGGCGATGGCGCGGGCTTCGGCACATCAAGATTGACGGTCCTGTAGGAGAAGCGGATCGGCGGCCAGATGGCGAAACCGTTGGCGGCGATCTCGCTCATGATGACAGGATCGCGATAATCGGTTTGCGCGAGAAAGCCGCCGAATTTCTCCTCGGGATAATCGACGAGGATCGGGCTCAACCATTCGCCCTTGTATTTCACGATCAGCGGCCGGTCGTTGGCGATGAAATTCGCGAACAGCGTCAGAATGAACAGCGCCATGAATATCCAGAACGACCAGGCGCCGCGCTTGTTGGCGCGGAAATTCGCGAGCCGGCGCTGATTGATCGGCGAGAGGCTGAGCAGCCCCCGGCGGACCGGAGGCGGCGCGACGCGCATCACGGCTGCGTCGGCCATCATGCTTCCCGCGTCTCGAAATCGATGCGCGGATCGATCCAGGTGTAGGTCAGATCCGAGATCAGATGAACGAAGAGGCTGAGCAGCGAGAAAATATAGAGATTTGCGAAGACCACGGCGTAATCGCGATTGAGCACGGATTCGTAGGAGAGGAGCCCGATGCCATCGAGAGAGAAGATCGTCTCGATGAGCAGCGATCCCGCGAAGAAAGCGTGGATGAAGGCGCCGGGAAATCCCGCGATCACGATCAGCATCGCATTGCGGAAGACGTGTCCGTAGAGCACGCGGCGTTCGGTCAGGCCTTTCATGCGCGCGGTCAGCACGTACTGCTTGCGGATTTCATCGAGGAAGGAGTTCTTGGTCAGCAGCGTCGAGGTCGCGAACGCCGAGAGCGCCATCGCCGTCACCGGCAGCGCGATGTGCCAGAGATAGTCGATGACCTTTCCGGTAAACGAGAGCTGGCTCCAGTTGTCGGAATAAAGGCCGCGCAGCGGAAAGATCTGCCAGAAGGAGCCGCCGGCGAAGAGCACGATCAGCAGGATCGCGAAGAGAAAGCCGGGAATGGCGTAGCCGACGATAACGACAGCCGAGGTCCACACGTCAAACGGCGAACCGTCGCGCATGGCCTTGCGCACGCCGAGCGGAATCGAGATGGCATACGATAGAAGCGTCATCCAGAGGCCGAGAGAGATCGAGACCGGCAATTTCTCGCGGATCAGGTCGAGCACCGAAACGTCGCGAAAGAAGCTCTTGCCGAAATCGAAGCGCGCGTAGTCCCACAGCATTTTCAGAAAGCGCTCGGGCGCGGGCTTGTCGAAGCCGAACTGCTTCTCAAGCTCCTTGATCAAGGCGGGGTCGAGGCCCTGCGCGCCGCGATAGCTGGAGTTCTGCGCCGCCCCTTGAGCCGCCGCCTGCGCGCCGAAATCGCCGCCCGCGCCGCCGCCGACGGCGGAGCTGGTGGAATCGTTGCCTTGCAGTTGCGCGATGATGCGTTCGACAGGTCCGCCCGGCGCGAACTGCACGATGACGAAGGAGATGAACATGATGCCGAGCAAGGTCGGGATCATCAGGAGAAGGCGGCGCGCGATATAGGCGAGCATAATGGAGCGCGATTATATCTTGGCGCCGCTGCGCGAGATAAGCGCTTTCCCTCTCCCCGCCTGCGGGCAGAGGGAGGCATTCGCGCCAGCGAATGCGGGTGAGGGGGACTGCAAAAAGCCCCTCATCCGGCCGCTTCGCGGCCACCTTCTCCCCGCTGTCGCGGGGAGAAGGAGCGCGTTCGAAAATTTCAAGTCGATCACCCCTGCGTCCCGCTCTTCTTCGCCTTCGCCTCGTCCCACCACCAGAGGCTGGGCGCGCCGGAGCCATATTTCGGCTTGGTCGCCGGCCGCGAGAAGGCGTCCCAATAAGCGACCCACTCCTTGCCGAGATACCACATGGGCACCCAATATTGCCCGGAGCGCAGCACGCGGTCGAGAGCGCGCGTCGCCGTGGTGATTTCGCCGATCGATTGGGCGCGGCCTATGATGTCGATCAGCGCGTCAACGGCGGGGCTATCGATGCCGCCCATGTTGCGGCCGCCGGAATGCTTGCCTGATTCAGAACCATAGATGATGCGCAGCGTGTCGCTCGGGATCAGGCTGTTCGACATGTTGCGGCTCGCCATGTCGAAATCGAAATCCTTCATGCGCGACTCATACTGCGCGGCGTCGATGATGCGTGATGTCGCGTCGATGCCGAGCCTTTTGAGGTTCGCCTGATAAGGCTGCGTATGCGGCTGCAACGACGCCTGGAAATCGAGGAACTCGATCTTGAACGGCTTGCCGTTCGGCAACAAAAGCGCATTGCCTTCGCGCTTGCAGCCAGCGTCGCGCAGGAGCTGATCGGCCTGCCGCAGGAGATTGCGGTCCGAGCCCGAGCCGTCGCTGACGGGGGGAACCCAGACCTCGTCGAACGTCTCCGGCGGCAGCTTGTCGCGGAAGGGTTCTAGCAGCTTCAGCTCCTCCGGCGAAGGCTTGCCCGTCGCCTTGTAGTCGGAATTGTCGAAGAAAGAGGTGGTGCGCCGGAAGGACGAGAACATGATGTTCTTGTTCGTCCATTCAAAATCGAAGCAGAGCGCCAGCGCTTTTCGGATGCGAATATCCTTGAATGGCCCGCGCCGCTGGTTGAACCACCAGCCCTGCGCCGTCGCCGGCAACCCCGTCTCCAGCTCCTCTGTCTTCACACGGCCTTCCTTGATGGCGGGAAAATCATAGAGCGTGTGCCAGAAGCGCGATGTGAATTCCTGATTGTAATTCATCACGCCTGATTTGAACGCTTCGAACGCCACCTGCCGGTCGCGGAAATATTCGTAGCGGATACGGGCGAAATTGTTCTGGCCGACATTCACGGGCAGATCCTTGCCCCAATAATCGGGAACGCGCTCGAACTCGATGAAACGTCCCTGCTCGAATTTGCCGACCTTGTAGGCGCCGGAGCCCAACGGCGGATCGAGCGTCGCCGCCTCGAAGTCGCGATTCTTCCACCAGGCCTCGGAAAAGATCGGCAGGCCCGCGACGATCAGATGCAATTCGCGGCTGCGATTCGGCGTGAGCTTGATCAGGGCGACCTCGTCGCTCTCGGCTTCGGCGGAGGCGACTTCCTTCAGCATCACGCGATAGCTGGGATGGCCCTTCGCTTTGAGCGTGTTGAGCGAAAAAGCGACATCCTTCGCCGTCAGTTTCGAGCCATCATGGAAGCGCGCCTCGGGCCGCAGCAGGAAACGATAGGTGAGCTTGTCGGCCGACACGCGCACAGCGCGCGCGACGAGCCCATATTGCGTGCTCGGCTCGTCTGATGTGCCAGACATCAGCGTATCGTAGATCGCGTCCATGCCGGCGGCGCCGTCGCCCTTCAGCACGAGATGGTTCAGCGTGTTGAAGGTGTCGAAGTTCTGGTTGCCGGATGTTTGCTTGATCTGGATGCGCAGCGTGCCCGCCTTCGGCGCGTCGGGATTCACGTAACGGAAATGCTTGAAATCCGCCGGCAGGGCGAGATCGCCGAAGAGCGAGAGGCCGTGGCTCTCGGTCTCGCCCTCGGCCAGCGCCCTCCCCCATCCCCCGAACGCATCGAGCGCCGGCGCGGCAGCCAGGCTGAGGCCGCCGGCGATAACAGCGCGGCGGGACGGACGAGTTCGATTCACAGCCACGGCGGCTCCTCGGGTTCGGCGTTCGCAGGCAAGGCGGACGCCAGAATCAGGGTCGCGCGACTATGGCCTTTTTGCGTGGGGAAGCGAAAGCGGCCGCCCCCAGGCTCTATCAATCCGGGGATTCAGCCGACAGCCGGCTGAAATCCGCGAGGACCGCCTCGATGAGCTTCTGCCGGCGCGGATCGATTCCGCCCGGCGTCGCTGCGAACAGCGCCAGGAGATAGGCCGCTTTCTCCGCCGCCTCAGACCAGTTCGCCGCCGGCGCCGCCGCGAGATGAGCCTCAAGATCATCCTGCCTCGCGCGCAGCGCCTTCTCGTCCGCCCGGACCGCGGCAAGCATGCGTCTGATGTCGGTCGCCTTCTGGTTGGCGACGTCGCGTCGACGATCGAGGTCGATGGGCTTGTCCGTCATGACGCGCCTCCGGAGGAGATCTTCCGCCGGGCCGGATTGCTTCCCCGTTTCGGCTTCGGCGCCTTCACAGGCCCGGGCGTCGCCGTCGCGGCCTCCCGCTCTTTTGCAAGCCGCAACTCGCGCAGCCGCGCCATGTTGGCGTTCTGCGCGTCGTTGAGCGCTTCATATTCGGCGCGCGCATTTTCCCCGTCGATCCGCTGTTGCTCAGCCCTCGCGAGTCTGGAGCGCATGCGCTCACGCCGCGCCTCGCGCGATATTTGCGCATATCCGCCTCCGGCCGGCTTCATTGCCGCCGTGCTTCAGGTCGCAGGCGCCAGCGAGATCTGCCCGACTGACATTTTTCCACTGCGACGATCCTCCTGCAGATCGAACTGCACTTTCTGGCCCTCCACCAGACCGCGTATTCCCGCGCGTTCGAGAGCGGCGATGTGAACAAACACATCCTTGCCGCCCTCATCTGGCTGAATGAAGCCAAAACCTCTGTCGCCGTTGAAGAACTTGACCGTGCCACTTTGCATGAAGACGCCTTTCGCGCATGCGTCATCGTTCGGCGCCAAGCGCCGCGATGCGCACCCTGTTCGTCGATATTGGGAGGCGGCTCAGCGGGCGATTCTCATATCGAGAGCGCGCTGGCCCAATCATCCGGCCAAGTCGATAATAATTGATACGCTCAATTCGCGGCTCTGGCAAATTCGCGCGCGGCGCGGAACAAGCCGACGCGAACGATCAGCATGATGTCATCGCGACTGCGAAATGATAGGGAATTCCTTCACCGGAGCTGGATGTGAGTCTGAAACGATATCTCTGCGTCGGCGGATCGCTCGACAATGAATGGCTGACGCTCTTCAACGATGACGGTCATCATCGGCAGACGGTTCGCGCAGGCGGAGCGCATTCAGCGGCGGTGCGAGGTCAGTTCGAAGAGTATCGAATGCTGCGTGTCGTCGATCGCGACAGCCGCTCGCACGAGATCATGGCGATCTCGACCCTCACCGACGTGCAGGCGCTGCGGCGATGGAGGCCGCGGGTTTCAGCCTAGCGCCGCCTCGCCCGAAGCAGGCGAGCCCCGGACGCCCTCAAGGGCAGGGAAGCGAAGAGGGGATCAAAACGGAAGAAAAATGGAGCCGCGCTCAGGCGCGAGCGAAGACGCGCTCCGTATCGCGCTGGGATTTCGCGCGCCCACCCTCCCCTTGAGGGGGAGGGTCGATCGGAGCGCTAGCGAGGATCGGGGTGGGGTGAATTTCAAACCACACTCACGCACCCCACCCCGCCCGTCGCCGCGCTCCGCGCGCCGCCATGCGACCCTCCCCCTCAAGGGGAGGGTGAACGCCAATCTCGAAAAGGCGCTGGGATCAGCGCCACGCCCAAGGGGACAATGAGACGGACGCGGGAGAAACGCCCGCCCCGTCATCGAACCGCCACGCCGGCGTGATTCACCAATCCCGCGGCCGCGGCTTGCTCATCAGGGCGGCTTTCCCTTGACTCCCCGGAAGCCCCCTCCTATTTCGTCGCCAGCCGTTAGCACTCGCTCTTTATGAGTGCTACCAGCCCCGCCGGCCCGGCCGGCTCACATGGACGCGACAGAGGAACACTCCATGAAATTCCGTCCCCTGCACGACCGCGTGGTCGTCAAGCGCCTCGATGGCGAAGAGAAGACCAAGGGTGGCATCATCATCCCGGACACCGCCAAGGAAAAGCCCCAGGAGGGCGAAGTGATCGCCGTCGGCCCGGGCGGCCGCGACGAAGCCGGCAAGCTGATCCCGATCGACCTCAAGGTCGGCGACCGGGTTCTGTTCGGCAAGTGGTCCGGCACCGAAGTGAAGATCGACGGCCAGGAGCTCCTCATCATGAAGGAATCCGACGTCATGGGCGTTCTCGTGAACACCCCCGCCGCGAAGAAGGCCGCGTAAGGCTGCGCGTCCGCGCAACCTTCTCCCCTCACCTTTCAGGAGCCCAGGCAAATGGCTGCTAAAGAAGTACGTTTTTCCACTGAAGCGCGCGACAAGATGCTGCGCGGCGTGGACATCCTCGCCAACGCCGTGAAGGTCACGCTCGGTCCGAAGGGCCGCAATGTCGTGATCGAGAAGTCGTTCGGCGCTCCCCGCATCACCAAGGACGGCGTCACCGTCGCCAAGGAGATCGAGCTCGCCGACAAGTTCGAGAACATGGGCGCCCAGATGGTGCGCGAAGTGGCCTCGAAGACCAACGACGTCGCCGGCGACGGCACGACGACCGCCACGGTTCTCGCCCAGGCGATCGTGCGCGAAGGCGCGAAGTCGGTTGCGGCCGGCATGAACCCGATGGACCTGAAGCGCGGCATTGATCTCGCCGTGAAGGCCGCCGTCGAGGACATCAAGGCGCGCTCCAAGAAGGTGAAGTCGTCTGAGGAAGTCGCCCAGGTGGGCACGATCTCGGCCAATGGCGACGAGTTCATCGGCAAGGAAATCGCGAACGCGATGCAGAAGGTCGGCAACGAGGGCGTCATCACGGTTGAAGAGGCCAAGACCTCCGACACCGAAGTCGATATCGTCGAAGGCATGCAGTTCGACCGCGGCTATCTCTCGCCGTACTTCATCACCAACGCCGACAAGATGGTCGCCGAGCTTGAGGACCCCTACATCCTCATCCACGAGAAGAAGCTGACCTCGCTGCAGCCGATGCTGCCGATCCTCGAAGCTGTCGTTCAGACCGGCAAGCCGCTCGTGATCGTCGCGGAAGACGTCGAAGGCGAAGCCCTCGCCACCCTCGTCGTCAACAAGCTGCGCGGCGGCCTGAAGATCGCGGCCGTGAAGGCGCCTGGCTTCGGCGATCGTCGCAAGGCGATGCTGGAAGACATCGCGATCCTGACCGGCGGTCAGATGATCGCGGAAGATCTCGGCATCAAGCTCGAGAGCGTGACGCTCGCCATGCTCGGCCGCGCCAAGAAGGTGCGCATCGAGAAGGAGAACACCACGATCATCGATGGCTCCGGCAAGAAGAAGGACATCGAAGGCCGCGTCGGCCAGATCAAGGCGCAGATCGAGGAGACCACCTCGGACTACGATCGCGAGAAGCTCCAGGAGCGCCTGGCCAAGCTCGCGGGTGGCGTCGCGGTGATCCGCGTCGGCGGCTCGACCGAAGTCGAGGTGAAGGAGAAGAAGGACCGCGTGGATGACGCGCTGAACGCCACCCGCGCTGCGGTGGAAGAAGGCATCGTCCCCGGCGGCGGCGTCGCCCTGCTGCGCGCCAAGGCCGCGGTCGCCAAGCTCAAGTCGGACAATCCCGACGTGACCGCCGGCATCCACATCGTCGCCAAGGCTCTCGAAGCGCCGATCCGTCAGATCGTCGAGAATTCGGGCGTCGAAGGCTCGATCGTCGTCGGCAAGATCCTCGAGAACAAGTCGGCCACCTTCGGCTTCAACGCGCAGACGGAAGAGTATGTCGACATGCTCACCGCCGGCATCGTTGACCCGGCCAAGGTCGTGCGCACTGCGCTGCAGGACGCCGCTTCGGTCGCCTCGCTCCTGATCACGACGGAAGCGATGGTCGCCGATGCGCCGAAGAAGGACGCCCCGATGCCGGCGATGCCGGGCGGCGGCGGCATGGGCGGCATGGACTTCTAAGTCCGGCTCTCAGCCTCACCGAAACGAAAGGGCGCGGGAAACCGCGCCCTTTTTGTTTGCGCCTCGTTTGCTTGCGGCCCCATTCGTTCGCGCTGGCACACCCCTTCCCGTTGTCATCGCCGGCCTTGAGCCGGCGATCCAGCTTTGCTGGCGCGATCGAGTCCTTGAGTCTGGATCGCCGGCTCAAGGCCGGCGATGACGCTGGAGTGAATTTGAGCCTCCAAATTTCAGAAACCGCCCGCCATAATAGGAACATATTCATAGGCCATATCTGCGACCAAGGAGACAGACGATGATCGCGCATTTGACGCCCACTCTCGCCGCCCTGGCCGCCATGCTGGTCCTCGCCGCAGCTCCGGTCGCTGCGCAGACGCCTGATCTCGCCCGCATCGCCGATGAACTCGCGATCATCCGCATCGCCAACGCGCTCGACAAAGCCGTCGACGGCAAGAACTGGACGAAAGCCCGCAGCTATTTCGCCGACCAGGTGCGCGTCGATTTCAGCTCGCTTGGCGCAGGGCCCGCGGCGACGATTCCCTCAGACGATCTCATCGGCGGTTGGCGCGCCAATCTCGGCCCTAAAAAGACCAGCCTGCATGTGCGCGGCAACCATATCGTCGACATCGATGGCGACAGCGCCGTCATCACCTCGAACGGCTACGCCTGGAACCGCATGGAAGGGAACGGCGATCCCCTCTGGGAAGTCTGGGGCGATTATCGCTATGAGCTGAAACGCATCGCAGGCGCATGGCGCATCACCGCGTTCACGTTCAACATGACCCATGAGCGCGGAAATATGTGGGTGAAAAGCACGCCGGGGAGTGGGTGAAATAAGTCCGGCGAAGCTCTCGAATATCGCCCGCGTCGCTGCCTGAACGCTCGCTATATTGGATATATGGAACCGCCATGCCAGCGCAAAACGAATCCGCGCCTGTCGCGATCACCGCTTCCATATCAGCCTCTTCAAACGCAGCGCGCCGATAGCGCCGCCGGGAATAGATTCGGGTGGGCCGGCGTCTTGCCATCGAGATAGGAAGAGGGCTGCACGACGCGCGAGTCATGATCGCTGGTCGGGCGAGTGATGGGTGAAAGGCAGACGCGATGACTAAATTTGAGGACGCCGTCCTGATCGTGGTCGATGTGCAAAGAGCGATCGACGCGCTCTATCATGCTGCGGATGGCCCGAGGAATAACCCGCAGGCCGAGGCCCGAATTGCCGACCTCCTGACCCTCTGGCGTCAGAGGCGGCGACCGATCGTCCACATCCGGCATGATTCCACGTACGTTGCTTCGGCTTACCGCCCCGGCCAGAGCGGCAACGCGTTCAAGGACGAGGTCCAGCCGCTTGCTGGTGAGGCCGTCGTACCAAAGAGGACCAACAGCGCATTCATCGGCACGGATCTGGAGGCCAGGCTGCGCGAGGCCGGCGTGAGGACGCTTGTCATCGTCGGGGTCGCTACCAACAACTCAGTGGAGGCGACCGTTCGCATGGCGGGCAACCTTGGCTTCGACACTTATCTTGTCGAAGATTGCTGCTTCACCTTCGCACGACGCGATTTTGCAGGGCGTTTGCGCACCGCCGACGAGGTTCAGTCGATGTCACTCGCCAACTTGAGCGGCGAATATTGCACCGTGATCAGCAGCGCGTCGCTGCTTGAGGACGCCATCGCCTAGTCACCCTCCTAGCTAACCAACAACGGCTTATTGGCAATCCGGATGGCCATCAACGGAGCAGAGGCTTCAAATGCAACTTCGCGCGGCTTATCCTTCTGCCAGCGCTCAAGCTCAACGCGATCGCTGGCGTCGAACATCAGGCAATCGATCCCTCTTCTAAAGGTGATCGGCAAGTCGCCGTAAAGAATGATCAGCGGCAATCGCCTCACAAAATCATCGGCCGCTGCCCTTCAATCAACGGTTTCAATTTCCCCAAGGCTTCCGCCGCGAAATCCATGAAGACGCGCACGCGCGGGGAATGGCGCAGATCGGGATGTGTGAGCAGCCACAGGCCCGCAGTGAATTCGGGCTGCACCGGCGTGATGCGCACCACGCCCGGCCGCGCGTCGGCGATGAAGCAGGGCAAGGGGCCGACGCCCGCGCCGCTCTCGACCGCTTCGGTCAAACCAAGAACTGAATTGACGCGATAGGCGATGCGATCGGCGGCGACATTGTCGCGCACATATTTGTAGGCGCTGACGCGCTCGAAGCCGTCGCCAAGCGCGACCCATGTCGATTGCGCGATCGCGTCTTCGAGCGTCGGCGGGGCTGCGCCATCGACGGGACGCGGCGCATAGATCGCCCAGCCCATCTGCGCGATGCGGCGGCCGACAAGATTTTCCGGCGGCTGGTCGGTGGCGCGAATGGCGACGTCGGCGTCGCGCTTGGAAAGATTGAGCGACTGGTTGGTGACGACGACATCGAGCCTGATGTCGATGCAGGATTTGCGGAACGCCGCCAGCACCGGCGTCACGAGATAGGCGAGCAGCGACTCGCTCATGGTGACGCGCAGATCGCCCGAGGGTTTGATGTCGCGGCCCGCAAGCTTGACGCGGAAGGCGGCGACATCCTCGTCGAAACGGTCGGCGAGGCCGGCCATCTCCTCGCCGGCCGGCGTCAGCGCATAGCCGCTGCGATGGCGCTCGAACAGTTTCGCGCCGATGCGCTCCTCGACCTCGCCAAGACGCCGGAACACGGTCGAGGGATTGACGCCCAGCGCCGTCGCCGCGCCGGCGAGCGAGCGCGCTTGGGCGATGGCGCGGACGAGGCGAAAGTCATCCCAGGCGAAATCGGTCAACTCGCGTGCGCTCCTGCAAGGATCGGAGGCTTAAAGCTAGCGAAGATGATGCAGGGATAGAAGGGCGCCGTCCGCGAGTTGCTCATTTTGGTTTGTCGCAACGCTTTTGCGGAAAACCGGTTCCCACTTTTCCGCGCGTTGCTCAGGATCGCGGCGCCGCTGCGCGGATGAGACGATCGCGGATCGCTTCGCCAAGCCCATGATCCGGGATTGGCGCGACGGCGATCGCGGCGACGCCGGCGGCGTCGCATTCGCGCAAGGCTGCGAACAGGCGCGACGCGGCCTCGGCGAGATCGCCTTTCGGGCTGAGATTGATCGCAAGCTTCGCGCGTTCGACGCCCGCAGGCGCGTGAGGGCCGAACAGCAGCGCCGCCTCGCCTGGTTTGATCTCGACCGCATCGAGTCTCAACGCCGCCGCCGGCGCGTAATGCGAAGCGAGCATGCCGGGCGCGATGATCGCGCCTTCGCTGACGCCAAGCGGGCGGCCAAGCAGCTTTTCGATCTGATCGCGCGGGACGCCGCCGGCGCGCAGCAACTGCGGCGGATCGCCGAGGCAGGCGATGATGGTGGATTCGACGCCGACCTCGGTCGCGCCGCCATCGAGCACGGCGTCGATCGCGCCGTCGAGATCGGCGAGCACATGCGCGGCCGTCGTCGGCGAGACATGGCCGGAGCGATTGGCGGATGGCGCGACGATCGGGCGGCTGGCGGCGCGCAATAATTCGCGCGCTATGGCGTGACGCGGCACGCGCAGCGCGACGGAAGGGAGACCAGCGCGCGCGAGATCGCTGATGGCGGAGCTTTCAGCGAAGGGAACAACGAGCGTCAGCGGCCCCGGCCAGAACGCGTCAGCGAGGCGCCTCGCATCGGCGTTGAAAACGCCATGGGCGAAGGCGGCGCCCGCGTCGGGAAGATGGGAGATGAGCGGATTGAAGCGCGGCCGGTTCTTCGCGGCATAGACGCCGGCGACCGCCTCGCCCGACGTCGCGTCGGCGCCAAGGCCGTAAACGGTCTCGGTCGGGAAGGCGAGCGTTCCGCCGGCGCTGAGGATCGCCGCCGCTTCGGCGGTCTGATCGGGCCGAAGCCGGCGCGTCACGCGGGGAGAAGCAGCAGCGGAATTCATCCGGTCGAAGTCGCGGCGCGGGCCGTTGACGCCGCCGGGCGCCCGGGCCAACAACCGCCTGGAGGAAGCGCCGTCCTGTGGCGGCCGCGCGGCGCCCGGTCAAGAGCGCTCGCTCAACGAGGGAGGATCGCATGAGCTATCGCGCGCCCGTCGCCGACATCGCGCTTGCGCTGCGCGCCGCCGGCGGCCTCGATCAAGCCATTGCATCCGGTCTCTATGGCGATCTCGCAGCCAGCGATGTCGACGCCATCCTCGAAGAAGCCGCGAAAATGGCGGACGAGGTGCTGGCGCCTCTCAATCGGGTCGGCGATCAGGTGGGCGCCAAATATGTCGATGGCGGCGTCGTCACCGCGCCCGGCTGGAAAGAGGCTTACAAGGCCTGGACCGAGGCCGGCTGGAATGCGCTGACCGGCCCCGTCGAATATGGCGGCCAGGGCCTGCCGATCCTGCTCGGCTGCGCCGTCGCGGAAATGTGGCAATCCGCCAACATGGCGTTCGGGCTTGCGCCCTTGCTTACGGCGGGCGCCATCGAGGCGCTTGCGGCGCACGGCTCCGACAAATTGAGGAACGCCTATCTCGCCAAGCTCATCTCGGGCGAATGGACCGGCACGATGAATCTGACGGAGCCGCAGGCGGGCTCCGATCTCGCGCTGCTGCGCTCGCGCGCCGAACGCGCGGACGATGGAAGCTATCGCATCACCGGCCAGAAAATCTTCATCACCTATGGCGATCACGACATGACGGAGAATATCTGCCATCTCGTGCTCGCGCGATTGCCTGACGCGCCGCCGGGCGTGAAAGGCATCTCGCTTTTCCTTGCGCCGAAATTCCTGCCCGACGCGCAGGGCAATTTCACCGTCGCCAATGATCTCAGGGCGTCGGCGATCGAGCATAAGCTTGGCATCCATGGCTCGCCCACCTGCACGATGATCTTCGGCGACAAGGGCGGCGCCACGGGATTCCTCATCGGCGAGGAAAATCGCGGCCTCGCCTGCATGTTCACAATGATGAACAATGCGCGGCTTTCCGTGGGATTGCAGGGCGTCGCCATCGCCGAGCGCGCGACGCAGCAGGCGCTGGCCTTCGCGCATGAGCGCAAACAGGGCCGCGCGCCAACTGCAGCCAACAGCGGCGCGAGCCCGATCATCGAACACCCCGACGTGCAGCGCATGCTGCTCACCATGCGCGCCTCGACCCGCGCCGCGCGCGCCATCTGCTTCATGACCGCGGCGGCGCTCGATCGCGCGCATCTCGCGACGGACGCGGATGAACGCAGGAAGGCGGCTGAGCGCGCCGCGCTGTTGACGCCGATCGCCAAGGGCTGGTCGACCGATATTGGCGTCGAGATGGCGTCGCTTGGCGTGCAGACCCATGGCGGCATGGGCTTCGTCGAAGAAACCGGCGCGGCGCAGCATTATCGCGACGCGCGCATCGCGCCGATCTATGAAGGCACCAACGGCATTCAGGCGATCGATCTCGTGACGCGCAAATTGCCGCTCTCCGGCGGCGACGCGGTGAAAGCTGTCATCGCGGAGATCAAGCGAACGGCGGAAGATGTGACTCGGCGCAACGCGCCGGAGTTCGGCCGCATGGGCGAACGCCTGAAGGAGGCGGCCGGCGCGCTCGAACGCGCGACGCAGCATCTGCTTTCAAAGCTCGGCGGCGATGCAGGCGATGCGCTCGCTGGCGCCGCGCCCTATCAGCGCATGTTCGGCCTGACGCTCGGCGCCACGGGGCTTGCGCGCGAGGCGCTGTTGTCGTCATCCGGTGACGCCGCCGGCCAGGGCCGCATCGCGACGGCGAGATTCTTCGCGCAGAATCTGTTGCCTGTCGTCAACGGCCTCGAGACCGATGTGGTCGAGGGCGGCGGTTTCATCGCCGACGCCGCCGTCGCGCTCGCGGGCTGAAACAGGTGGAGAAAGCGCTCGCCGGCCGCATCTGTCTCGTCGCCGGCGCGTCGCGCGGAATAGGTCGCGGCGTCGCGCAGGCGCTGGGCGATGCCGGCGCGACCGTGATCGTCACTGCGCGATCGAGCGAAGTCTCTCGACGCACCGACAGCCGACCGGAAACCATCGAGGATACGGCGCGGCTCGTGGATGAAGCCGGCGGCCGCGGCTTTCACTATGTCTGCGATCACACGAGCGAGCGCGAAGTCGATCAGCTCGCGGCGTGGGCGCTGCGCCGCTTCGGCCGCATCGATCTTCTCGTCGGCTGCGTCTGGAGCGGCAATGAAGGCCTACGCGACGGGCGTTTTCCCGACGGATCGTCATGGGGAACGCCATTCTGGCGCAGGCCGACGGCGCTGCTCGGCTCCATGCTCGAAGGCGCGGTGCAGGCGCAGCTTCTGACTGCGCGGGCCGTCGCGCCGGCGATGGTCGCGGCGAAGAAGGGCCTCATCGTGCTGATCACTGCGGCCGATGACGGCGCCTATTTCGGCGATATCTTCTACGATCTCTCGAAGAGCGCCGCAGCGAGGCTCGCCTTCGGCATGGCGGAGGATCTGAAGCCATTCGGCGTCACGGCGCTGGCGCTGGCGCCGGGCCTTGCCCGCACCGAGCGCGTGATGGAGGCGGGTCTTGGCGATCAGGCGGCGGAGAGCCCGCTCTACGCCGGCCGCGCGATCGCCGCGCTCGCCTGCGATCACGAGATCGCAGGCTACGCCGGTGAGACGCTTTATGTCGCAGATCTCGCCGCGCGCTACGGCTTCACCGACATTGACGGCAGCCAGCCGCCACGCTTCAGACTGGCGATCAACAATCAATCCGGCGAAGGGAGCTGATCCATGTCGCTCAAGGGGAAGACGCTCTTCATCACCGGCGCCTCGCGGGGCATCGGCCTCGCCATCGGCCTGAAAGCCGCGCGCGACGGCGCGAATGTCACGATCGCCGCCAAGACGGCGGAGCCGCATCCGAAGCTGCCGGGCACGATCTACACCGCCGCTGAAGAGATCGAGAAAGCCGGTGGAAAAGCGCTGCCGCTGGTCGTCGACGTGCGCGACGAAGACACGGTGAAGGCCGCGATCGACAAGACGGCGGAAACGTTCGGCGGCCTCGACATCGTCGTCAATAACGCGTCCGCGATCCAGCTCACGCCGACGACGGCGACCGACATGAAGCGCTTCGATCTCATGCATCAGATCAATGCGCGCGGCACTTTCATGGTGTCGAAACATGCGATCGCGCATCTGGAGAAAGCGGCCAATCCGCATATTCTCACGCTGTCGCCGCCGCTCGACATGAAGACGAAATGGTTCGCCCCGCACACCGCCTATTCCATGGCGAAATATGGAATGAGCATGGTGGTGCTCGGATTATCGGGAGAGCTCAAGTCGAAAGCCATCGCCGTCAACGCGCTCTGGCCGCGCACGACGATCGCAACCGCCGCGGTCGAGTTCGCGATCAGCGCCGAACTGATGAAGGCATCGCGCACGCCCGAGATCATGGCGGATGCGGCCTACGCCATCTTCAACAAGTCGTCGCGCGCATTCACCGGCCAGTTCCTGATCGACGACACGTTCCTTGCGGGCGAAGGCGTGACCGATTTCGATCGTTACCGCGTCGATCCCGGCATAGCTCTGGCGCCTGATTTCTTCGTCCCCGACGACAGCGTTCCGCCGGTCAGCCTGAAGCCTGTCGCCAGATCGTAACAATCCTCAGCCAGAGCCCCGGAAGGGGTCATCCATTCATGATCATCGTCTATACGCCAAACGCGCGCGAGAAGGGCGGCGATCGCCCGGGCCTTGAGGCAAGAACTCTCGGTCCGGATGAACCGTTGCCGCAGAACTCGCTCTGGATCGATATGCTCGAACCGACGCGGGATGAGGATCACAAGGTCGAGCGCCATCTCGGCGTCGAGATCCCGACTCGCGAAGAGATGAGAGACATCGAGCCGTCGGAAATCATCTATGCCGAGGCGAACGCCCGCTATATGACGGCGCGCATCCTGTGCTCATCGGACAGCGCCGAGCCGTTGCTGGCGAACATATCGTTCATCCTGACGGAGCGCGCGCTGGTCACGGTGCGCTACGATCAGCCCAAATCATTTTCAATGTTCGCCGCGCGTTCGGTGAAGCCGGGAGGATGCGGGCCACAGCCTGAGTCGGTGCTTGACGGACTCATCGAGACCATCATCGACCGCGCCGCGGAAATTCTCGCCAATCTCGGTGGCGATATCGAGAAGCTCTCTCGTTCGGTCTTCGAGGAAGACCGGCGCAAGGAGGCGCGCGGCCCGTTCCTGCGCTCGGTGATCCGCACGCTCGGCCGCAAGGGCGACGTGATCTCGAATGTGCGCGAGAGCATGGTCTCGGTCGAACGCGTGCTGCTGTTCCTTTCGGCGGCGATGGCGCGGCCTCAGAAAGCGGCCGGTTTCCAGGCGGAATGGCGCACGGCCCTGCGCGACGTGCAGTCACTCGAAGAGCATGCGACTTTTCTTTCGAGCAAGATCCAGTTCCTGCTCGATGCGACGCTCGGCCTCGTGTCGCTCGAACAGAACGACATCATCAAGCTGTTCTCAGTCATGGCGGTGGTGCTGATGCCGCCGACGCTGATCGCATCGATCTACGGCATGAATTTCAAGCAGATGCCAGAGCTTGAATGGGCTTTCGGCTATCCCATGGCGATCGTGCTGATGGTGATCTGCGGCGTGTTGCCATTCTTCTTCTTCCGCTGGAAGCGCTGGCTCTAAAATTCCTTACGCCGCTGCGGCCAGCAGCGCGTCAATCTCGGACTGGATATCGACGCCCGTGCGATCGATTTCCGCGTCCGATTTGTGCGAGATGATCGCAGCCAGGCGGCAGATGTGCGCGCGCATGGCGCAGCAGCCGAGATGGACGATTCCGGAGAGCCGCGAATTCGACGTCATGGGATCGCGCAGAATTTCGACGATGGTCTGACCAAGACGATTGGCGGCTGCTGACGTTTCGTCGAATCGTTGACGCCGCGCCGAAGCAAGCTGCTCATAGTTCCGACGCAGACTGGCGGGATCGCCGATGCCAACGCGATCGACATGCTGGAGATAGGTGCGCGGCGCCCAGCCCCTGGCGTCATCGATCGCCTCGGGCATGTCAGGCAGCATTTCGAGCAGCATGACGAGCTCCCCGAAATGATTGAGGTAGTCGGTCGTGAGGGAGGGGGGATCGGAAATCATGTCGCTGCGGCAATTTCGCGGAATCTGACGCACGATCATTGACGGTCGGTAAATCTTGCCTACCGAGTTCACGCATGTGTGGACGTTTCGCCCTGACTTTGCCGCCTGAAGCGGTGCGCGAACTCATGGGCTACATCGATCAGCCCAACTTTCCGCCACGCTACAACATTGCGCCGACACAACCTGTGCCTGTGGTGACGCTGGACGCCGGCGCGCGGCGCTTCGTCTTGATGCGATGGGGCTTTCTGCCCTCCTGGGTGAAGGACCCGAAGGACTTTCCGCTCGTGTTCAACATCCGCTCGGAGAGCGCGGCGGAGAAGCCGGCGTTCCGTAACGCCTTGAAAAGGCGACGCGCAATCATGCCTGCGGACGCATTCTATGAATGGAAGAAAGAGGGGAAACAATCGGTCCCGTTCCTGATCCGCAAGCCTGGCGGAGGCGGATTCGGCTTCGCTGCTCTTTGGGAAACCTATTCGGCGCCGGACGGTTCGGAGATCGATACAGTCGCCATTCTCACGACGTCGGCGAATGCGACGACCGCGCCAATCCATCCGCGGTCGCCGGTCATCCTTCAACCCGAGCAATATTCGCTCTGGCTCGATCCGGAGACGCCGGCCGGCGCCGCGCAGGCGCTGCTGCGCCCGCCGCCGACGGATTTTCTCGAGGCTGTCCCGATCGGCGCCGAGATCAACAAGGTCGCCAACGACAATCCTGACGTGCAGCGGCCGGCCGCCCCGGACGAACTATGGGCGCCGCCTTCCACGTCGAGGCGCGCGCCGCGCCCGGCTCCTGCGGCGAAAGGTCCCAAGGCGCCGCCCGACGACCAGGGCTCGCTGTTCTAGATCACGCCGCACTTTGATTTAATCAATCAAAGTGCGGGAACGTGATCGATTCCAGAAGTTTAGAGCATGGCTCCTGCGAAAAACCGGTTCCCACTTTTTCGCGCCATGCTCTAGCCGCGGCTGATCGGCGGCAGGTCGAGGCGAAAGGGAACGCCCGTGAAGGCCTCCGCGCCGCGGCCAATGGCGGCGATCGCCTTCACCATCCGGCCGCGCCGCCCCAACAGACGATCCGCCAGTTCGACCAGATGGGGATTCGGCGTCGCGGTCGGCGACAGCTCCCGGATCAGGCGCGCCCACATCTCCTCCGGCGTCTCCGGCGCAAGCATGCACGCGCCGATGAAGGCCGCGGCGGTCGAGCGGCTGACCCCCGCCCAGCAATGGATGACGATCGGCTTCTCGCGCTTCCGCCCCCAGCCTTCGATGAAGGCGAGGAGTTCGGCCACATGGCTCTCTCCGGCGAGAACATGACCGTCGAGCGCGGCAGTGATGTCGGACACGCCGAGGAAGAGATGCCGCTCCGGCGAGATGTCCGCAGGCCGCTCCACCGGCGTCGCTGAATTGATCAGGCTCGCAATATGGCTTGCGCCCGTCCTGCGCACAGTCTCCGGCAGCAGCGCCAGCGAACAGACATGGATCGACGGCATCGATCAGGCTCCGAACTCAAGGCGCAGGCGGCTTTTCATAGCCCACGAAGGCGCGCACGCGGCCGGCAAATTCACGCTCATACCGATCCGCCAGCCGCCATCCCTGCCTTTCGTAGAAGGCGCGCGCGGCGACATTGTCGCGAAAACATTCAAGCGTGCGGCAGCCTCTCGCCTCCGCGTTGCGCAGCAAAGCGGCGCCAACGCCTGCGCCGACCGAAACGGGATCGACGAAGAGCATGTCGAGATGTCCGTTCGTGACAAGCGACAGGCCGAGAATGGCGTCGCCTTCGACAGCGATGCGCATGTGCGGCCAGCTTTCGGCGAAGCGCGTCTCGAAGAACGCGACATCGCGTTGCGCCAGCGCTTCGGGTTCGAGAATATCGCTGAAGCCCGCGACGTAGGAGCGCGCCATCACGCGCGCCATCGCAGGAATGTCCCGCTCTTCAGCTTCGCGAATGATCACGGACCGCCCCTGAGGCGCGGATCGAGCCGGTCGCGCAGCGCGTCGCCCAGCAGGTTGAAGCCGAACGACAACAGCAGGATCGCCAACCCCGCGAAGATCGCGCTCCATGGCGACAAGGTGAGAAAGTTGCGGCCTTCCGCCAGCATCAATCCCAGCGATGGATAAGGCGGCTGCGATCCCAGCCCGAGAAAGGACAACGACGCCTCCACCAGAATCGCGGAAGACAGCATCAGGGCCGTCTGCGCGATGATGACGCTGGCGAGATTGGGCAGGACATGGCGCAGAAGAATGCGCGCGTCGCTGCAGCCGACGGTGCGCGCGGCGACAACATATTCGCTCTCGATCACCACCATGGCCGCGGCGCGCACGAGCCGCGCAAAGATCGGGGTATAGACGATCGCAATGGCGATCGCCGCGCTCGACGCCTGCGGCCCCAGCATCGCGACGACGCCGATCGCGAGCAACATCACGGGAAAGGCGAACACCGCATCCATGCAGCGCATGACGATGCGCTCGAACCAGCCGCGATAGAAGGCCGCCAGCAATCCAAACGCGCCCCCAGCGACCAGCGCCGCGAGCACCGAGCTCAGCGACACCGCGAGCGACGTGCGATAGCCGAAGATGATGCGCGAGAGCACGTCGCGGCCGAGCTGATCGGCGCCGAGCCAGTTCAACTCGCTCGGGCCTTTGAGTCGCGCGATGATATTCTGCGCCAGCGGATCCTGCGGCGCGATCAGCGGCGCTGCGATCGCCGCGACCACATGCAGCAGGACGAGCGCAGCCGCGAAGTTCAGCGTGAAGTCGCGCCAGATGCGGTTCATCGCCCTCAGCCCCGCAGCTTCGGATCGATCACGACATAGAGCATGTCGATGATCGCGTTGACGACGACGAAGACGGTGGTGACGACAAGGATCGAAGCCTGCACCAGGGGATAATTGCGCTCGGAGATGGCGCCGAGAATCAGACGCCCCATGCCGGGGATAGCGAAGACCTGTTCAACCACGATCGCGCCGCCGAGGAGATAGCCGGCCATCACGCCGAGACTGGTCACAAACGGGATGAGCGCATTGCGCAGCGCGTGCCTGTAGACGACGACATTTTCGCTCAGGCCCTTGGCGCGCGCGGTGCGGACATAATCCTGCGCCAGCGCATCGAGCATGGCGCTGCGGACGAGCCGCGAGAGCTGCGCGAGAATGGGAAAGCCGAGCGCGAAGGCCGGCAGGATCATGCGTCCGAGATTGCCGAGCGGATCTTCAAAAAACGGCGTGTAGCCGAGCGCCTGCAAATTGGGCGCGATCGCCGCAAACAGCAGGATCAGAATGATGCCGAGCCAGAAGGACGGCGTCGTCAGGCCAACCACCGTCACCACGCGCAAGATTGAATCGGCGCGGCGGCCGCGCCATTTCGCCATCAGCACGCCCGCGGGAATCGACAGTCCCGCGCCGATGATCAGGGACAGGAAAGACAATTCGAGAGTCGGCGCGGCGTGCGCCGCGATCTCCGTGATGACGGGCCGCCCCGTCCAGATCGAGACGCCGAGATCGCCGTGCAGCGCAGCCCCGGCCCAGCGGAGATATTGCTCGATGATCGGCAGATCGAGGCCAAGCCGACCGCGCAGTTCGGCGATGCGATCCGGCGTCACCTCGGTGTTCGCGCCGAGCATGATCGCGACGGCGTCGCCCGGAATGAGCCTGATCATCAGGAAGACGATCAGCGACACGCCGAACAGGACGAAGGCGAGTTCGACGAGCCGGGACAGAATGAGACGTGGAAGCACGGAATTTCACGCGCGGCCAGAGGCCGCGCGCGCCTTGAAAAATCAGATCAACGCCGGCTCACTTGCCGGCGCTGGCGTTCTTGAGGCCCATCAGCGAGCGGTTCGCAAGCATCTCGAAGCCCTGCACATTGCTGCGCAGCGCCGTGAAAAGCTGGCCGTAGGTCAGATGGGCGATCGGGCCGGAGCAGGCGAGAATCGACTGCGCGTCCGCATACATCTTCTTGCGCGCCGCCTGATCGAGCGTCGCCCGCGCGTCATCGAGAATCTTGTCGAGCGACGGGTTCGAATATTTGAACACATTGGTCGATCCGCCGGTGCGGAAGGTGCGGTAGAAATAATCGTCGGGGTCGACGCTGCCGGCGTTGGTCGAAGCGAACATGTCGAAGTTGGAGTTGCGCCAGTCCTGCACGAACTGGCCGAGCTCCTGATTCTTCAGCTCGACCTTGAATCCGGCCTTGGCGAGTTGCGCCTGCACCACCTGCGCGATGTCCTTGATGTCCTGACGCGGCAGCACATTCATCGTCACCGCGATCGGAGTCGCGACGCCCGCCTCCTTCAGGAGCGCCTGCGCTTTCGCGGGATCATAGGCGTAGCAGGGGAACTGCTTCACGTCGGTCGCCCACTCCTTCAGCGCCGGCGAGAGAGGTCCGCCGGGAACGCCGGCGCCGAACAGGGCCGCCTGCACGATCTCGGCGCGGTTGATGCCGTAATTCACGGCTTCGCGCACCTTGGGATTGTCGAAAGGCGGCTTCGACGTATTGAGGCCAATGAGCGTGTAGGCGAGCTCCAGCGTCTCCTCGAGCTTGACGTTCGGCTTGCCTTTCACCTGCAGCGCGGTCGCCGCGTCGATATTCGGCAGCATGGAATAAGTGCCGCTGGAGATGCCGACCTGACGCGTCGCCGATTCCGGAACGATGTTGAATTTCAGGCCATCGAGCTTCGGCAGGCCTGCGCTCCAGTAACCCGCATGCTTCGCGAGCTTCACATAACCGTTCGGCTGCCACTCCTCGAACTTGAACGGGCCGGTGCCGACCGGCTGCTTCTGCAATCCATCCTTGTCGGTCTCAAAACTCTTCGGAACGATCGCGATCGTCGCCAGCGACGAGAGCAGCGGCGCCGACGGCTCCTTCAACTTCATCTCGACCGTCGTCGCATCCGGCGCCGAGATCGAATCGATCGCGGCGACGCGGCTCGCCAGCGGTGAAGCGATCTCCTTCGCCAGCACGCGCTTGATCGAGCTGACCACGTCGGCGGAATCCATCTTCGCGCCGTTGTGGAAGGTCACATTGCCGCGGACCTTGAAGGTGTAGGTCTTGCCGTCAGGCGCCACGGTCCAGGATTCCGCCAGCGCGGGACCGACGCGCAGGCTTGAATCCACCGCGGTCAATCCTTCGTAGATCGTGCCGTTGACGATGGCGAAGGTGGAGAAGGCGGTCGCGAGATGCGGGTCGAGGCCGACAGGCGATTGATCAAAGCCGATCTCGAGGAGCTGGGCCTTGACCAAAGCCGGCGTTGCCGCCGAGGCGAACAAGGCGCCGGCCATTAGGGCTGCGCGGGCAAGCGAACGCATATTGGACCTCCGTCGAACTTTTCCCGATACTATCGAACCCGCAGGGCGAGTCACGAGGCGAGACATCCATGAACACGGCGATCCGGCGCGCGATTGGCGTGATCTCCGGCACATCCATGGACGGCATCGACGTCTCCGTGGTGGAGACCGACGGCGACCGTGTCGTGAAGCCCGGGCCGGGGCGTACTTTCCCCTATCCAAACGCGTTGCGGCGCGACCTTCTCGATCTGATCGCGAATCCGGAACGGGCGCGCCATGACGAGTTGCGGATCCTGGACAAGGCGGTGACCGACGCCCATGCCGGCGCGGTGAAGTCCTTCATGCAGGAGCAGGGTTTTACGCCGTCCGACGTGGCGCTGGTCGGACTGCATGGCCAGACCGTGCTGCACCGCCCGGAAGAGCGATTCACGCGCCAGCTCGGCGACGGGGCGGACGCCGCGCGTCAGCTCGGCGTCGACACGGTCAGCCGTTTCCGCCACGCCGATGTGGCCGCGGGCGGTGAAGGCGCGCCTTTCGCGCCGCTCTACCATCGCGCGCTTGCCGGCGAGTTGCCGGGGCCGCTGATGGTTCTGAACTGGGGCGGCGTCGGCAACGTCACTTTCATCGACGGCGACGAGGTCGTGGCGTTCGACACCGGTCCGGCGAACGCGCTCATCGACGACTGGATCCTGAAAACGCGCGGCGTCCCCTATGACGCGGACGGCGCGCTGTGCGCCAGCGGAACGCCGGACATGAAGAAGGTCGCAGCGATGATGGAGAACCCCTTCTTTAACCGGCCGCCGCCAAAGTCGCTCGACCGCAATGATTTCCATCGCCGCGCGCAGATCGTCGAGGGAATGAGCGACGCAGACGGCGCGGCGACCCTGGCCGCCTTCACCGTCGAAGCCACCGCCGCTGCGCTGCAGCATGTGAAACGCCCGGCGATCCGCTGGCTCGTCACCGGCGGGGGACGGCTGAACGCCTTCCTGATGAGCGCGCTGGCGAAACGGGTGTGCGTTCCAGTCGAACCAGTCGAGGCGGTCGGCTGGAACGGCGACTTCATCGAGGCGCAATGTTTCGGCTACCTCGCCGTGCGCTCGACGCGCGGGCTTCCGCTCAGCCTGCCGACCACGACGGGCGTACCGCGCCCGATGACCGGCGGCGAACTGGCGCGCGCCGCGTGAGGCTCGAACAGATCGCAGCGACGGCGTTCGAACCGGTCGCAGATATCCTCGCGGCGAAGCGCATTCCCGGCGCCGTGCTCGGCGTCGTGAACGCCGCCGGCGAGCGCGCCATCAAACTCGACGGCGCCGCGCAGCTCGATCCGGAATTCGCAGCGATGACGCGCGCGACCGTATTCGATCTTGCATCGCTTACGAAGGTCATCTTCACCACGACGCGCATCCTGCGCCTTGTCGAGCAGGGCCGCATCGGGCTCGATCAGAAGCTCAGCGAACTCATTCCTGATCTCAGGCAATATGATCCCGCGGCGGCGGAGCGCGCGCTGACCGTGCGCCAGTGCCTGACGCACCAGACGTTCCTGCCCGCGGTCGAGCCGCTTTACACCTATGCGCCGCACGATCCGCAGACGCTGCGCACTTTCGTCCTGCAACGCGTCTGGAAGCAGGGTCCGCCTGTCTATTCCGACATCAACTTCATTCTGCTGGGCATCGCGATCGAGCGCGTCAGCGGCTCGGCGCTGATCGATCAACCGCTCGATCCCGGATTCACCTTCAGGCCCGATCCGAACGCATGCGCCGCAACCGAACGCTGTCCGTGGCGCGGCCGCGTCATGCGCGGCGAAGTCCATGATGAAAACGCCTTCGCGCTCGGCGGCGCGTCAGGCCACGCCGGCCTGTTCGGCCCCATCGACGCGGTGCTGGATTTCGCCGCGGCGTTGCTGAGCGGCAAATTGATGAAGCCGGAAACGATCGCCTTGTTGCGCAAACGCGAAGCGCCGCAGCGCACGCTCGGCTGGGAGATGAAATACGAGATGTGGTCAGGCGGCGCGCTCTGTTCGGACGATGCGATCGGCCATACCGGCTTCACCGGCGTCGGTCTCTGGATCGATTTCCGGCGCGGCCTCGCCTGGTCGCTGCTGACCAACCGCGTCCATGCGACACGACATTTCGATTCAGGAATCATTCCGCTGCGCCGCGCAGTGGGCGAACGCGTCATCCAATCCTTCGATTCTCAGAATTAGGCGCGCCGCAGCAGGAAACAGGCGCCGATGATCATCGCGGCGCCGATCATCATTGCGATCGACGGAATTTCGCCGAACCAGATCAGACCGATCAGGGCCGCCCAGACGAAGCTCGAATATTCGAGCGGCGCGAGGCGGCTGGCTTCGGCGCGCGCATAGGCCTGCGCCATGGCGAGATGGCCGAGAACGCTGCAAAGGCCGATGAACAGCATCGCGGGAACGTCCGCCAGCGCCACCGGCCTCCAGAGTCGCGCGATCTCCGAACCCGGCGCGACAAGCGGCGCCAGCGCGAACAATCCGCCGAGCACGATTGCCGGCGTCAGACTCTGAAACAGCACGATGGTGATCGGCGGATCAGACAGCGCCTGACGCCGGAGAAAGACGAGGACGAAGGCGTAGCACACGGCCGACCCCAACGCCGCGAGCGCGCCTTCGAGATGACCGGGTTTCGCGCCGGAGAGATCGACGCCGCCGATCGCGATGATGACGCCGATGAAACCAATCGCGAGCGACAATGCGATGCGCCCGCCCGGACGTTCGCCCAGCATCGGCATCGCCGCGAGCGCGGCGAGGATCGGCGCCATGTAGGACAGCGCGAACACCTCCGTCAGCGGCGCCTTCGCCATGGCGTGGATGAAAAGCGCCGACGCGATGAGAAACAGACCGCCGCGCTGCAAATTGCCAATGACGCTGCGGCGCGTGGGCTTCGGCGCGCCAAACGCGAAGAACAGCATCGCGCTGAATACGGCGCTCGGCGCAAAACGCAGGAAGGTGACCTGCGTCGATGTATAGCGCGTCGTCAGGTCTTTCAGCGCGCCGTCCATGGCGCAAAGAGTCGCGACGGCGAGCAGCGCCATCGCCATCGGCGGAACGCGAATCAGCTTTTGTGAAATCAGCAGCGTCGACACGCACGCCGCTTCGCATCCGGGCGCGACCGGCGCAAGCGATGATCAGGCGTGCGAGATTCGCATGCGCATGCTTACGGCGCGTGCTGCGCCGCAATATCAGCTTCCGTCGTCGAGATCGGGCAGCGCGCCCGACTCCGCCTCAAGCAGAGCAGCGCGCAGATGTCCGCCGTTGCGAGCGAGGATCGCAGCCGCCTCCTGCGCGGACACGCCTTTCGCGATCACACAGGCGAGTTTCAATTCGCCGTCGGCGGCTTCCAGCGCGCGCACGGCCTCGTCGCGCGGGCAACCTGAAATGCGCGCGACCATGTCGGCGCCGCGCCGGCGAAGCTTCGCGTTGGTCACGCGCATCTGCACCATCAGGCCGCCATGCACGCGGCCGAGGCGCACCATCAGCTCCGTCGAAAACAGATTGAGCGCGATCTTCTGCGCGGTGCCGGCCTTCATGCGCGTCGAGCCGGCAACGATCTCGGCGCCCGTATCGATCAGGACGGGAAATCGCGCGGCCGAGAGCAAAGGCGCGCCGGCGTTGTTGGCGATGCCGATCGTCACCGCGCCGCGCTCGCGCGCCTCTTTCACGCCGGCGACCGTGTAAGGAGTGCCGCCGCTCGCGGCGATCCCGATCACCACATCGTCGCGGCCGACCGCATGTTCGGCCATCCATCGCCGCGCCGCATCCTCGTCATCCTCCGCGTTCTCGACGCTGGCGAATATGGCGTCGCGACCGCCGGCCATGGCGAAGAGCGCTCGCTCGCGCGGCCAGGAGAAGGTGGGATAAAGCTCGGAGCTGTCGAGCACGCCGAGGCGGCCCGACGTGCCGGCGCCGACATAGATCAGGCGGCCCTCATCGCCGGAGAGCGGGCGCACCGCCGCCTCGACCGCCGCTTCAAGTTGCGGCAGCGCCGGGCGAACGGCGGCCACCGCCGCAAGCTGCCCCTCGAACATGGCGGTCAAGCCATCGATCGCGGGCCAGGCGTCAAGATCGCGATAGCGGGGGCTGACGTCTTCGGTGCGCATCTTTGACGGCTGCGTCGCGTCGCGGGAATCGCTCGCTCGGGGCGCGGCACGATCATCGCCGCCGCCCGACGTGACAAGCCCATCGCCCGATCGCGCCGAGCGGCGAACCATCAGGCCGGCCTCAGGCGCCAGACGAATTCGGTCGCGGCGTCGATCGCTGCTGGGGAATACAACATGGGCGCATAATCGGACGCCGCCCACACCGGCGCAAGCTTGTCATAGTGACGCGACCGGGGATCGCCCGACTGGCCGGGCGCGTTGACGCACTGGCTGCGATCGAGATCGGCGAGATCGACGATCATCCGGAAAGAGGCGCCATGCATGACGCGGAAATCCGAGCCGCGATAGGAAGCGAGCTTCACGGTCTGGCCTGAACCGCCCATCGGCAGCGGACCGACATCAGGAACCCTGGCGCGCGCCTCGCCAGCGACCGCCGCCAGCGGATGCGAGAAACCGCCATGATGCAGCCGGCCCCATGACCAGGACGCGACATCATCTCCGAGCAGCGTCTTCGTCTCGCGCGTCGCCGCCGCGAGAGTCTCGATCAGCAGCCTGTCGCGCGCTCCGGCGTCATCACCGAAATAGCGCGCGGGATTTTCGAGCGCTGCGACGATGGCGCTGGCGTCGCCGGGAACGAGCAGCGAGGCGGCCTCGCCCGCTGCGCGGCGAAACAGCGCCGGCTTCAGATGCTTGGCCCACCAGATTTCGAACAGAGCCGCCGCCGCGCTGTCCGCCGCCAGCCGGCCATCAAAGCCGCGAAGGAGCGCGAGCGGAGCCTCCGCATCGCCGCCGGCCGACATCTTGCCGACAAGCGCGCACAAGCGACGCGCCGGCAGCGAGGTCTCGTCATTCTGGAGACGCTTCGCCTCATCGACGCCATGGCGCTCGCTTGCCGCGAAGGCCTCGATGATGCGATTGGCGCGCGCGCGATCATTCCAGTCGAAGCCGACCGGCTTCGCCTCATGCGGCCAATCGTCAGGCAGATTCATTTCATTCGCGGAAAACGCGTAGCCCGACGATGGATTGACGCGCTCGGGATATTCCGACGGCGGCAGGAAGCCTTGCCATTCGCAGCGCCCGTCGCCGGGCACCGGCAGCAATCCGTTCCAGCCGATGCGGCGCGGAATGCGGCCTCCTGGCATCCAGGCGATCGTTCCCTTCTGATCGGCGTAGAGATGATTGATCGACGGCGCCCCCCAGCGCGCATTGCCGGCTCGAAATTCATCGAGCGTGCGCGCGCGCATGATGCTCAACGATGCGAGATAGGGCGCGCTGCCAGGCTCGAACCAGACCGAACGCACGGCATAGGCGCGGCGCTTCTTCGCATCAGCCGCCGTCACCGGGCCGTGACGCGTGAAGCGCAGTTTCGCGATCTGATCAGGCGCGCCCTTGACCTTGATGACCTCTTCGACAACGCGCATGCGCTCCCATGCGCCTTCGTAACGATAGAGATCGGGATCGTCGGGATGCGTCTCATAGACATAGACGTCCTCGTGATCCGCGCCGAAGATCGTGAGGCCGAACGCGATGTCGCCATTGTGGCCCAATGAAATTCCGGGAACCGCAGGCTCCCCGGCGCCGATGGCGTCAAAGCCCGGCGCCGCGAGATGCACGATGTAACGCAACGACGGCAGACTGTGGGCGCGATGCGGATCGCTCGCCAGCAGCGGCTTGCCCGTGCCTGAACGCGACGCGCTCACCACCCAGTTGTTCGAGCCATGCCAGTTGATGTCCTCCATCACCTCGCTGAACTCGTTCACCTTGCGCCAGGCGCCGGCCTGATCGAGCGTCGCCGCGAGACGCTTCGGCGTGAAGGTCGCCTGCGCGGTTGCGAGTTTGATCGCATCGATCACATCGAGCGGAATATCGCCGAGCGGCAGATCATCGAATTTCGTCGGCTCGATGTGGGGTGTGACTTCGCGCCGGAGATCATCGACGCCGGCGCCGGCCTTCGCCGTCACATTCGCACGCACGACTTTCGAGACCGCCTGTCGCGACAGGCCGTGGCTGCGGATACGCACGATGTCTTCAGCCGCCCAGCGCGACGGTCTCGTCCCGACAATCGCGAATTCCGGCGGCAGCCGCTCCGGCTCCTTCTCGGTCAGCGCGATATAAGCGTTCACGCCGGCGGCGAAGCGCGCGCAGATTTTTTTTGCGTCGTCGGCATAGGCGCGCCATTCCGCGTCCATGTCGCCGCGATAGAGGAACATGCGCGCGGCGCGATCCTGTTCGAGATAGCCGGGGCCGAAATCCTCGGAGAGGCGGCCAAGCCCGCGCTTGCGCCAGATGTCGAGTTGCCAGAGGCGGTCGCGCGCCGCGTTGAAGCCCTGCGCGAACCAGAGATCATCCATGCTTTCGGCGCGGATGTGGCAAACGCCCCAGCGATCGATCGAGATCGACGCAGCGGCGGACAATCCGTCGACGACAAGGTCGTCGTTGCGGTCGAACGCGAACATCATAAGAGCCTAGAGCTTTCCTTCCAACGCCATCGTGAAGATGCGCCGCGCGCCGGCTTCGTCAAGCGGGACGGGATTGCCGCCGGCCGTCGGGTCCTTCGGCGCCATGGCTGCGATGAGGTCGATCTTCCTGTCGTCGACGCCCACCGCCGCAAGCGTATGAGGCATGCCGATCTCTTCGCGCAGCGCCAGCACCCAGTCGAGAAAGCCCGTGAAGCCGCCGGAGATTCCGAGATAGGCGGCGACGCGTGCGATCTTCTCCTCGATCGCGGCGCGATTGAAGACCAGCACATAGGGCGCGAACACGGCGTTCAGCATCCCGTGATGCAGATCATAGATCGCGCCGACGGGATGCGAGAGCGAGTGGATGGCGCCAAGCGCCTTCTGGAACGCGGTCGCGCCCATCGCGGCGGCGGCCATCATGAAGCTGCGCGCTTCGAGATCGCGCCCATCCTTCACTGCGCGCGGCAGCGCTTCCTTCACAAGCCGCATGCCTTCGAGCGCAACGCCGTCGGCGAGCGGATGGAAGAACGGCCCGCAATAGGCTTCGAGACAGTGAGCGAAGGCGTCCATGCCCGTGCCGGCCGTGATCTTCACGGGCATGCCGACCGTCAATTCGGGATCGCACAGCGCGACAACGGGCATCATCTTGGGATGAAAGATCACCTTCTTCGTATGCGTCGTCTCGTCCGTGACGACGCCGGCGCGGCCGACTTCCGATCCCGTGCCCGCGGTCGTGGGAACAGCGATCACGGGAAGAATTCCGTCAGGGTTGGCGCGCGTCCACCAATCGCCGACATCCTCGAAATCCCACATCGGCCGCGTCTGTCCGGCCATGAAAGCGATCACTTTTCCCGCATCGAGCGCGGAGCCGCCGCCGAATGCGATCACGCCGTCATGGCCGCCGTCGCGCAGAATCTTCAAACCTGCTTCGATATTGGCTGCGATCGGGTTGGGTTTCACATCGGAGAACAAAGCCGACTCGACCTTCGCCGCGGCAAGACTCTCGAACGCGTTCTTCGTCATCGGCATCGCGGCTAGCGCCGGGTCCGTGACGAAGAGCGGGCGCTTCATGCCGGCCGAGCGCGCATGCTGTGCAAGCTCCGCGATGCGGCCCGCGCCGAAGCGCATCGAAGTCGGGAAATTCCAGTTGCCGGAAAGCTGCATGGCCGAACTCATATTTGCGTGCGCAGATGATAGGATTTGAGCCGCGTCAGGTGATCGAACGCGAAAGGCGAGAGCGAAACGCCGCGGCCGGTTTCCTTGACGCCGGTCCAGGCGAGATCGGGATCGAGATAGTCGCAGCGGTTCATGAACACCGTGCCCGTCTCGATTTCTGCGCCAAGCTTTTCCGCAGCGTCGGCGTCGCTGGTCCAGATCGCGGCGGTGAGACCGTATTTCGAATCGTTCATCAGCCGCACGGCTTCCTCGTCCGACCTGACCGGCATGATTCCAACGACAGGCCCGAAGGTCTCCTCGACCATGACAGTCATATCGTGATCGACGCCGGTGAGAATCTGCGGCGCGACATAGGTTGAGCCGGCGCGATCACGCGAAAACGCGGCTGCATCGACATGGGTCTTCGCGCCGCGCTCGACAGCCTCGCCGACCTGCCTGCGCACGATTTCTGCGAGCGAAGCGCGCGCCATGGGGCCGAGCGTCGTCGCCTCGTTGAGGGGATCGTCGAGCACATAGGTTCGCGCGAGATCGGATGCGCCTGCGACGAAGCGATCATAGACGTCATGATGGACATAGATGCGCTCGATGCCGCAGCAGCACTGACCGGAATTGAACATGGCGCCATCGACGAGATTCTCGATCGCATGGGCGAGATTGGCGTCATGCCTGACATAGGCGGGGTCCTTGCCGCCGAGCTCCAGCGTCACATTCGCGAATGTGCCGGCCGCCGCGCGTTCGATCGCGCGTCCCGCCTCCACCGATCCCGTGAAATTGATCTGGTCGATGAGGCCGGACGAAATCAGCTTCAGCGTGGAGTCGTGATCGAGCGACAGGGTCTGGAATACGCCATCCGGCAATCCGGCGCGGCGGAACGCCTCGGCGAAACGCTCGCCGACGAGCAGCGTTTGCGCCGCATGCTTCAGGATCACGGCGTTGCCGGAGAGCAATCCCGGAATGATCGAATTGATCGCCGTGAGATAGGGATAATTCCAGGGCGCGACGGTGAGCATCACGCCGCGCGGCTCCTTCTTGATCATGCGGCGGAAGCCGTCGCGCTTCTCCGGGACGAAAGGCGCCAGCGCCGTCTCCGCCATGGCGATCATCCGGCGCGCGCGCTCCTCGAAGCCTTTCAATTCGCCAGCGGCGTAGCGGATCGGACGGCCCATCTGCCAGCTGATCTCGGGCGCGATCTCGCCGCCCATCGCCAGCATCGCATCGACCGCAGCAGAGCAATAACGCGCCCGTTCGGCCAGCGGCAATGCGCCCCACTCCTTCTGCGCAGCACGCGCGGCGGCGACAGCCCTCTCGATTTCCGCTGATGATGCGGGCTTGCGCCTGGCGATCTCGCGACCATCAACCGGTGAAACGCAAACGATGTCAGTCATGCGGATTCTCAGCTGCGTTCGAAACCGCGCATCAACTCCCAGTCGGTGATGCGGCGGTCATATTCAAACTGCTCCCAACGCGCGGCGTGCGCATAGTGCTCGACAACCTCGTCGCCGAGCGCGGCGCGCAGCATCGCCGATCCTGCGAACGCATCTGTGGCGGCCCGCAAGGTCTTGGGAATTTCCGGCAAGCTCGCGCCGCCATAGGCGTCGCCCCTGTGCGGAGGATCGAGCTCGAGCTTCTCGTCGATGCCCGCGAGCCCCGCCGCGATCAGGCCCGCGAATGCGAGATAGGGATTGAGGTCGGCGCCGCCGATGCGGCATTCGATGCGGATCGCCTTCGACTCTTCGCCGCAGAGACGGAAACCGGCGGTGCGGTTGTCGCGGCTCCACACCATCTTGGTCGGCGCGAATGTGCCGGCCTGAAAACGCTTGTAGGAATTGATATAGGGCGCGAGCAGCAGCGTCATTTCGGCGGCGTATTTGAGCTGACCTGCAACATACGAGCGCATCAAGGGCGACATGCCGAACTCGCCCTTGGGATCGGCGAACAAAGACGTCGCGCCATCGTCGCTCCACAGAGACGCATGCACATGCGCGCTCGATCCCGCGAGATCATAGCGCCACTTCGACATGAAGGTGACGGCCTTGCCCTGGAGATGCGCGATCTCCTTGATGCCGTTCTTCATGATGACATGGCGATCGGCCATGGTGAGCGCGTCGGCGTAGCGGACGTTGATCTCCTCCTGCCCCGGCCCCCACTCGCCCTTGGAGTTCTCGACCGGAATGCCCGCGCCCTGAAGGCCGTTGCGCACGGCGCGCATCACGGGCTCTTCCTTCGTGGTTTGCAGGATATGGTAATCCTCGATGTAAAGGCCGGCCGTCTTCGGCTGATGCCAGCGCTTTCCAGCGATCGCCTCGAAGCTTTCATCGAAGAGATAGAATTCGAGTTCGGATGCGAAATAGGCGCGCATCTTGCGGTCATTCAGACGCGCAACCTGCTTCTTCAGGATCTGGCGCGGGCTGTGCGGCACGTCATGATGATGATGATCGAGCACGTCGCAGAGAACGAGCGCCGTCGCTTCAAGCCATGGCACGCGCCTCAGCGTCGAGAGATCGGGCTTCATGACGAAGTCGCCATAGCCGCGCGCCCAGCTTGCAGCGGCGTAGCCGGGGACGGGCTCCATGTCGATGTCGTCGGCGAGGAGATAGTCGCAGCCATGCGTCTCCTCCCAGCCGCCATCGACGAAGAACTGGGCGTGGAAGCGTTTGCCGATCAGACGGCCCTGCATGTCAGCCATGCAGCACAGCACCGTGTCGATCTCGCCTTCCTTCACGGCGCGTTTCAGCGCGTCGAGAGTGAGTTCGCCCGTCATTCCAAGCCGCCTCCCGCGATGCCATCACGCGACAGGCTTCCGTCGCGCCTGCCCATCCATATGGAGGATCGCGGCTGATGCAAGCTGCGCCATAGTGATGCCGTGCAATATTTCGCCTGCGGCGTAGGCGGAATCGTCAGACAAGTTCGATTTTAGTCGGACAAGTCGGATTGGCGCCGAAAATGCGAGCGGGGCTATCGCCGTCCGGCGACGAAGGCGGCGGCGACGATCAGCGCGGAACCGGCGAGCACGATCGGCGTCGGCGTCTCGCCATAGAAGAGAAAGCCGAACAGGGTCGCCCAGACGAGCGCGGTGTATTCGAGCGGCGCGAGCCGCGCGGCCTCGGCGCGCGCGAACGCCATGGCGAGCAGCAGATGCCCGGCGACGCCGCCAAAGCCAATGAACAGGAACGCCCACCAGTCGCTCAACTCAGGCGTCCGCCACACGGTCAGCGCAGGCGCAAGCAGGATGAGAGCGGGACCGATATTCTGGATGAAGACAATGGTGACGACGGGATCACGGCGCGCCCGCGCGCGCAGCAGCGTCATTGCGAGCGCATAGGTGACGGCGGAGATCAGCGCCGCCACGGCGCCGAGAGCCGCATGGCCGCCATAGTTTTCGGCGCCAAGCCGCGGCCCGACGATGACGAGCATGCCGACGAGGCCGACGCCAAGCGCCGCGCCAATGCGTCCGTCGAGCGGTTCGCGTAAAAGCACGGCGCCGAAGATCGCAAGGAAAATCGGAGACAGGAATGAGAGCGCGATCGTCTCGGCCAGCGGCAGCGCGCCAAGCGCATAGAAGAAGCAGGTCGCCGTCAGCGCGACGATGAACGAGCGCGAGCCGTTGACGATCAGCGACTCGCGCGACGGCCATCCCGGCTTCACATAGGCGAGCGTCGCGCCGGCGAAAATCAGGCCGACGGCGTAGCGAAGAAATGCGATCTCAAAGGTGTGATGCCTGACGGCGACATGCTTGATCGTCGCATCCATCATCGACAGCACGCATACGCCCATCGCCGCGAGCACGGCAGGGCGGGTCGCTCGCGAAAGCCAGCTCTCGCGGCTCCAGTCGGGGTCGGAGATAGCTGGCTTGCGCAACGCCTGACTCACACAGCGTCCCCGGCCTTCAACGGCAGGCGAAAGCCAAATTCAAGCGTATGCGAGATATCATGCAGCAGGCGCACCCCGGGCAGCCTGACAAAGCCAAGCCTCTCATAGAACGCATGGGCGCGCGTGAAGCGCGTATCGGAATAGAGAACCATCTCGCGCCCCTTGCGCTCGCGCGCTTCCGTCAGTGCAAGCGACAACAGCTTCTGCGCCAGTCCGGAGCCGCGCAGTTGCGCCGCAACATAGACTTTGCCGATCTCGAAGGCGTCAGGCTCGCGATTCACGAACACCGCAGTTGTCGCAACGACGGCCCCGTCCTGCTCGGCGACCCAGAGCCGTCCGCCTTTCGAAGCGTAATGGGACGCCGGCGCCTTCAGTTCCGGAAATTCGGCGCGGTCGAAGAAGCACCCCTCATATTCAGCGAAAATGCGAGCGATGAGCGCTGCAATGTCGTCGCCGTCAGAGTCCCGCCCGGGACGCAACAAGATAGTCTGGAGTCCCGTCACTTGTCGGGGGTAGCCCGGTTCGCCCCCGGAATCCAGTGCGCCAGCGCACAGACCAAGGCATGCGACGTCACGCGCCGGCCTTCTCCGCGAAGGCCACCGCCGCCGCCGCAAGCGGCGCAACCGAGTTCGCCATATTGGCGGCGTTCGCGTTGGCGGCCGTGCCGTCGCGCACACGGCCGAGGATTCCCTGCAAAATCGCCGCGAGGCGAAACAGATTGTAGGCGAAATAAAAGTTCCGGTGTGGAATCTCGGCGAGACCCGCGCGCCTTGCATAGAGATCGCAATAGGAATCGAGATCGGGAATGCCGAGCGCGACGAGATCGAGCCCCTGCAGCGTCGGCATCGACATGCCGGTTTCGGCGCGCGGCATGACCCAGGTCATGGCGTGGTAGGTGAAATCCGCGATCGCATCGCCGACAGTCGACAATTCCCAATCGAGCACGGCGAGCACGCGCGGCTCGTTCGCATGCAGGATCATGTTGTCGAGCCTGTAGTCGCCGTGAACGATAGCGGGCCTGAGAGTCTGAGGCGCGTGCTCGGGCAACCAGCGCATCAGCCGCTCCATGTCAGGCACGTCATCGGTGCGCGAGGCGACATACTGCTTCGACCAGCGCGCGATCTGGCGCGCCACATAGCCCTCGGCCTTGCCGTAATCGGCGAGGCCGATCGCGCCGGGATCATAGGAGTGCAGCAGCGCGAGCGTGGCGTTCATCTGATCGAAAATCGCCGCGCGCTCGGCCGGATCGGATTCAGGAATCGCCGGGCTCCAGAAGATGCGCCCGGCCACATGGCTCATGACATAGAACGCGGTGCCGATAATGGACTCGTCGTCGCACAGCACGATCGGCTCGGGGACCGGAAATCCCTGCGCATGAAGCGCGCTGATCACCTTGAATTCGCGATCGACCGCATGCGCCGAAGCCAGCAATTTTCCTGGCGGCTTGCGGCGCAGCACATAATTGCGCGACGGCGTCTCCAGAAAATAGGTCGGGTTCGACTGGCCGCCCTTGAATTGCTTGATAGCGAGCGGGCCAGCGAAGCCACGCGCATGCGCGAGGAGATAGCGTTCGAGCGCCGCCTGATCGAAAGCGAGCTGCGGCGCGACATCCTTGACGCCGGAATAGGCCGCCTGCCGATCAATCGTCGCCAATGCGCCCTCCCCTGTCGCGAACGAATCCGGTCGCCAATGCGCGCGCCCAATCGGGCCGATCAAGCGACGCGGCCCGTTTCGCCGCTGCGTCCCAGTCATATTCGACGGCGTGGAGCGCTGCGCTCCAGACGCCGCCGCGTCGCGTCGCAATCGCGTAGCGCGCGTGCGGCGAGCCGACCTCGGCCCAATGTTCAATCGGCGGCGTGGGATCATGATAGCCGGGCGCGCCGACGCTGCCGGGATTGACGATCACTCCGCCGTTCGCGGTCATGACGACGCGCGGCAGATGCGAATGGCCGCACAGGATGAGCGGCGCGCTTTCGCCGGCGAGGTGCGCCTCAATACGCTCGCGCGGCGCAAGCGTCATTTCGCCCGACGGAGCGACATCATCGAGAAGATAGGCGTTGTCGTCCTTCGGCCGCGCATGGAACATCAACATGTCGTCGAGTTGCAAGATCGACGGCAAAGCGCGCAGCCAATCGAGTTGCGCATCGCTCATCTCATCGCGCGCAAATCCGTCGGAGGGGATCATCTCCGCGCGCGACTGATCGGTCACCCAGCGATCGTGATTGCCGCGCACCGTCGGCCAGTCCTGCGCCATCAGAATCCCGGCCGTCTCGCGCGGCCAGAGCGGACCCGAGACGCAGTCGCCGAGATTGACCGTGAAATCGGGCGCATCTTCGCGCAGGCGCGCGAGCACGGCTTCGAGCGCAAGCGCATTGCCATGGATGTCGGCGAGGATCGCAACGCGCATCGAGATCATCAGGCCGCGAGAAATGGAGCGAGCGCGGCGAGAGTCGCCGAAGGATTCTCCTCCGGCAGGAAATGGCCGGAGTCGACGCTTTGCCCCGTCGCGCCCGGCGTGAAGCTCGCGCGCCAGACATCGTGCGGATTGGTTCCGGCCGCTGGAATCCCGACATCTCCCCACAGGATGAGTGTCGGACACAGGACCGTCTTTCCACTCTCGCGATCGGCGCGATCATGCTCGACGTCAATAGTCGCGCCGGCGCGATAATCCTCGCAACAGGCGTGAATGCGCGAGGGATCGGAGAAGAAAGCGCGATAATGGGCGAGCGCGAAGTCATCGAAAGGCGCAAGCGACTTCGCCTTCGTCCAGCTCGCGAGCGTATGATTGATAAATTCAAGAGGAGCTTTGCTGATCAGCGTTTCCGGCAGGGGATAGGACTGCGCCAGGAACGACCAGTGATAGACCTGCATCGCGCGCTTCGCGTCCATGCCTTCCCACATCGTGATGGTCGGCATGATGTCGAGCAGCGCGAGCTTCGAGACACGGCCGGGATGATCGAGCGCGAGACGATAGGCGACGCGCGCGCCGCGATCATGGCCAACGACGGCGAAGCGGGCATGGCCCAGCGCCTCCATCGCGCGCACGATATCGCCGCCCATGGCGCGCTTGGCGTAGAGTTCGCCTTTCTCGCTGCGCGGCGCGGACGACCAGCCATAACCGCGCAAATCGAGCGCGACGACCGTGAAGCGCTGCGCCAATTCGGGCGCGATGAGATGCCACTCCACATGGGTCTGGGGAAAGCCATGAATGAGCACGACCGGCGGCCCGGAGCCGCCGCTGCGCGCAAAGATGCGGCCGGCCTCCGTATCAATCCAGTGCGAGGCAAAGCCGGGGAAGAGGTCGGCGAGATCAGCGCTCATGCGCGGAAGACTACACGGCGTATGGCGCGCGTCTACCGGCCAGGCGGACGATGCGCGTCAGTGCTTCGAAACAGCGCGCCAGCCGATATCGCGGCGATAGAATCCTTCCGGCCAGTCGATCAGCCTGATCGCGTCATAGGCGTGCTTCTGCGCTTCGGCGATCGTCGGCGCGATCGCCGTCACATTGAGCACGCGGCCGCCATTTGAGACGAGCTCATCGCCCTTCATCGCCGTGCCGGCATGGAAAACGAGCACGTCGTCGAGCGCTGCCGCATCAGCGACGCCGCGGATCGTCGAACCCTTCCTGTAGTCGCCGGGATAGCCATTCGCCGCCATCACCACGGTCAGCGCGGCCTTGTCCCAGAGCCGCACGTCGAAACTGCCAAGCACGCCGTCGCATGCCGCGAGCAACGTCGCGACCAGATCGGTCTTCATGCGCGGCATGATCACCTGGGTCTCGGGATCGCCGAAGCGGACATTGTATTCGATCAGCTTCGGCCCTTCGCGCGTCAGCATCAGCCCCGCAAAGAGAACGCCGACAAACGGCGCGCCCTTCGCTTTCATCGCCGCGACGGTTGGATGGATGATCTCGTCCATGGCGCGCTGCTGCAATTCCGGCGTCAGCGCCGGCGCTGGCGAGTAGGCGCCCATGCCGCCGGTGTTCGGGCCGACATCGCCATCGCCGACGCGCTTGTGATCCTGCGCCGACGCCAGCGGAATCGCGGTGTGGCCGTCGCTGAGCGCGAAGAAACTCACCTCTTCGCCTTCGAGAAACTCCTCGATCACGACTTCTGCGCCGGCGGCGCCAAGGCCGCCCTCGAACATCATGGCGATGGCGTCTTCCGCCTCCTTCAGCGAGGCCGCGACGACGACGCCTTTTCCGCCGGCGAGTCCATCGGCCTTGATGACGATTGGCGCGCCTTTCTCCCTGAGATAAGCGAGCGCGTCATCGGCGCTGGTGAAGCGCGCGAAGGCCCCGGTCGGAATGTTCGCGACTTTGCAAAGCTCCTTGGTGAAAGCCTTAGAGCCTTCGAGCTGGGCCGCGGCCGCGCTTGGCCCGAACACTTTCACGCCGGCGGCGCGCACCGCATCGGCGAGGCCCGCCACCAGGGGAACCTCGGGGCCGATCACGACGAAGTCGATCTTCTCCCGCGCGCAGAGAGCGACGACCGCTGCATGATCGGCGGGATCGACAGGAACGTTCTCGCCGCATTCCGCAGTTCCGGGATTGCCGGGCGCGATCAGAAGCCGGTCGCACAGCGGAGACGCCGACAACGCCCAGGCCAACGCATGCTCGCGGCCGCCCGAGCCGATGAGAAGAATGTTCATGTGGTCGCGATCCCTGCCGCCTCCTAACGTTTGGCGCGGCAGGGCGCAACGCGGCGGATTATTCGGCCGCAGCCGGCTCTTTGGCGGACCGGAGACGGCGCGCGTTGATGACGCCCAAAGCCACCGCCATCGCCGCCGCGACAAGCGCGGACGCGATCATCGCGCTGCGGAAGCCGTTCTGAAGCGCATCGACCAGAAAGCCGCGCGCCGCGTCAAAGCCTGCGCCGGAGAAATCGCGCCGAATGACGATCGCCTGAGCCATATCCGCCGGCGAAGCGATCCCGGCGCGCGTCAATGCGGCCTTCATCGCCTCGACGGCCCTCATGCTCATGAGCGAGCCCAGCAAGGCGACGCCCACCATCGCGCCGGTCTGGCGCCCCGCATTGACCACCGAAGACGCGACGCCCGATTGCGTCCGCGGCGCGGCGATCATGGCGGCGGCGCTGATGGCGGGAATGGCGAAACCGATCCCCACGCCGAGCATGCCGAACAGGAACCCGACCAAGGCGTAGGAAGAGCCTGGCTCGAGGAAAGCCATGCCGCCCATCGCCCCGCCGACGATGGCGAAGCCCGCGATCATCGCGGCGTCAAGGCCGATTCGGGCGCTGACGCGGCCGGAGAAAGTCGCGGCGACGGCGGTGAATATTGCGAGAGGCGTCATGCGAAGTCCCGCCGCCTCAGGCGAAAGCTGCTGAACGTCCTGCAGGAACATCGAGAAAAAGAAGAGGCTGCCATAGCTCGCAAGACCAAGCGCGAAGGATGCGATGTTGATCGTCACGAAGCGCCCATCGCCCATCAGCGCGCGCGGCAGCATCGGCGCGGCGACGCGCCGCTCGATGAAAACGAAGACGGCAAAACCGACGAGCGCGATCACAAGCGGCGCCATCGTCGCCGCCGCCGCCCAGCCTTCCGCGCCAACATTGATCAGCCCGAAAGACAGCGCGCCCAGCCAGATCGCGCTGACAATCTGCCCCGCGGGATCGAACGAGGCGTGATCGGGGTCGCTCGATTCGGAAATCGCCCAGAGGCCGAGTCCGATGGTCAGAAGGCCGAACGGAACATTGATCAGGAAGATGCTGGGCCAGCCAGCGATGGCGATGAGAAAACCGCCAAGCGCCGGTCCGACGATCATCGACAGCGAGGTGAACCCGGCCCAGCCGCCAATGACATGCGCGCGCGTCTTTGGATCATGAAAGGCCTGCGTGAGAATCGAGAGCGCGCCGGGAATGAGCGCAGCTCCGGCGATTCCCTGCACGATGCGGCCGGCGATCAATGACGGCAGGCTTTGCGCGGCGGCGCAGAAAAGCGAACCGATCACGAAGAGCGCAATCGCCATCAGCCAGCAGCGCTTGCGGCCGTAGCGATCTCCCAGCGCGCCGGCGGACAAGGTCAGGCTGGAGAGGCACAGACCATAGGCGTTGATGATCCATTGCAGGCCGGCGAAGTCCGATTTCAGACTCGCCTGCAGAGTCGGCAGCGCGAGATTGACGATGCTGACGTCAAGAAGCGCCATGAAGCTTCCGAGATAGACGGCGGCGATGAGAGCGATGCGCTTTCCGTTGGACATGTTCTCGCAACTCCTGACGCGCGAACGGCTTGGGAGGCCCGGCGCGGACACAGCAGTGACGCGCGGCGTCGCCTCATTTCGACAGGCGCTGAACTTTCAGCGGCGAATTTCTTGAGCGAAGACGTTGTTAGCTGATGACTGACAGTCAGTCAATTTAAATAAGCAACTGTGGAATCATGCTAAACTGGCTGGATCGCTCCGCGTTTTCCAGCTAAGGAGCGGTTCGGAAGCCGCGGCTCATGAAACGATCGGAAAAAACGCGCGGGCGCGCCACAGCGACAGCGCGAACCAAGCCCTCGGACATTCGACGCCGCGATCTCATGGACGTGGCGGAGGAGCTGTTCATCGCAAAGGGCGTCGGCCAGACGACGATCGACGACATCGTCGCCGGCGCCGGCGTCGCAAAGGGGACCTTCTACCTCTATTTCAAATCGAAGGACGAGATCCTGAGCGCGCTGCGCACGAAATTCGTCACAATGTGCCTGGATCGAATCGACGCGGCGGTCATGAAGCAGGCGGCTGACGACTGGCAGGGCCGGCTGCGCGCCTGGATTGGAGCTGCGATCAACGCCTATCTCGATCATGTCCGGCTGCATGATACGGTCTTTCACGATTATCGGCTGCAGAATCGCGGCATGAAGATCGGGAATATGGCGGTCGCGAATCTGGCGGAGTTGCTGAAGGCGGGCGCTGCGGCGCGCGCCTGGCGCATCCCGGATCCGGCGCTGACGGCGGTGTTTCTCTTCAACGGACTGCATGCGGTCGTCGATGATGCGATCGCGCGGAAGAACAATGACCGCGCTGCGCTTGTCGATCTGGTGGAGCGGCTTTCGTCCGCGGCGTTGCAGCGGCCGCAATTGGCCGCCGCGTCGGCGCGCTGACGGCGCTGCCTGAAGAGCGTTGCAAGACGCGGCTCAATTCAACTTTCGCGCTTCGGTTTATTGCGCGCTTCAATGTAAAGCCGACAAGCCCGCTAGCGCTTGCGCACAAATTCCGTGCGCAGGACAAGCCCCTTGATCCCTTCGTAGCGGCAGTCGATTTCCTGGTCATTGTCTGTCAGGCGGATCGACCTGATGACCGTGCCTTGCTTCAGGGTCTGATTGGCGCCCTTCACCTTCAGATCTTTTATGAGAGTGACCGAATCGCCGTCAGCGAGAATATTGCCCGCGGCGTCGCGCACGACGACCTGATGGGCGTTCGCCGCCGCCATCTCCGCAGCCGGACGCCACTCGCCCGTCGCTTCGTCGTAAACATAGTCGTCGTTCTCGCCGGCCACGCGCCGCCTCCATCGTAAGGAAATCTCGCCTGACCGACCTCCTGCGCGATCAGGCGTCGGATCCGGAGCATCAATCGCCGCCGCGTATACTCGCTCAATCAACCTGTACAATAGCCGCTGGGGGGCGCCCGACCCGATGAGAAGAACGTTCATGTGACCCGAATCCCGAGCCGACGAGCCGGTCTTTAGGGCCTCCGGCGCGAGGCGCCAGCACGACGCCAAAGCCGGTTATGTAAGCGTTGACTTACGTAGTTGCGACGCTATGGTAAGCGCTGACTTACATAAAGCGGTTGTGCGCTGGAGACGCGAATGACGGCTCGCGATCCGCCCGAAACAGGCGGCGACATCATGGCGGCGCTCGGCGATCCCATGCGCCGCGCGATCTTCGAGATGCTGGCCGACGGGCCGCGCTCAGTCAGCGAGATCGCGGAGAGATTGCCGGTGTCGCGCCCGGCCGTGTCGCAGCATCTCAAGGCGCTTCAATCGGCCAGGCTTGTGGCGTTCGACTCCGTCGGTACGCGCAATCTTTATCGCATCGAGCCGGAACGCGTGGCCGAGGTCCGCGACTATCTCGACCAGCTCTGGCGCAAGGCGCTGCTCAATCTCAAAGCCCGCATCGAGAAACCGCACCAATGACGATCGCTTCCGTCCGCAAGGAAATCACCGTCGAAGTCACGCAGGCGCGCGCCTTTCGCGTCTTCACCGAAGAGCATGGCGCATGGTGGCCGCTCGCCACGCATCACATCGCCGCCAAGCCGGCGGAGACCGCTATCATCGAGCCTTTCGCCGGCGGACGCTGGTTCGAGCGCGCCGCGGACGGCGAAATCTGCCTGTGGGGCAAGGTGCTCGCCTGGGAGCCGCCGACGCGCCTCGTACTCGGCTGGCAGATCGGCGCGGACTGGAAGCACGACCCCGCGCTCATCACGGAAGTCGAAATCCGTTTCGTGGCGTTGGGACCCGCGCTGACGCGCATCGAACTCGAGCATCGCGATCTCGAGCGCTTCGGCGAAGCGGCCGGGACGCTGCGCGGCTCCTTCGACTCCGAAGGTGGCTGGGCCGGCATCATGAAGCTGTATGGTGAGCGCGCCTCGGCGCCCGTCTGACCCGCGATTGGCCATTCGCGCCCCCGCGGGCTAAATCGGCGCGATGTCCGTCGATTCAGCCGCCCGAAGTTCCGCTTCCACAAACGCGCCCGATATCACCGTTTCGGAACTGTCCGGCGCGCTGAAACGCACGGTCGAGGATGCGTTCGGCCATGTGCGCGTGCGCGGCGAAATCTCCGGCTATCGCGGGCCGCATTCCTCGGGCCATGTCTATTTCAGCCTGAAGGACGCCAACGCCCGCATCGACGCCGTGATCTGGAAGGGCGTGTTCGGACGCCTGCGCTTCAAGCCGCAGGACGGGCTCGAAGTGGTCGCGACCGGCAAGGTGTCGACCTTCCCGGGCCAGTCGAAATACCAGATCGTCATCGAAGCGCTGGAGCCGGCTGGCGTCGGCGCGCTCATGGCGCTGCTCGAAGAGCGCCGCAAGAAGCTCGCCGCCGAAGGGCTGTTCGATCCCGCGCGCAAGCAGCTTCTGCCTTATCTGCCCGAAGTGATCGGCGTCGTGACGTCGCCAACCGGCGCCGTCATCCGCGACATCCTGCATCGATTGTCGGATCGCTTTCCCCGCCATGTGTTGGTCTGGCCGGTGCGCGTGCAGGGCGAGACGTCGGCCGCCGAAGTCGCCGCCGCCATCAGGGGCTTCAATGCGCTCGCTCCAGGCGGCGCTCTTCCGCGCCCCGACATTCTGATTGTCGCGCGCGGCGGCGGCTCGATCGAGGATCTCTGGGGCTTCAACGAAGAAATCGTCGTGCGCGCCGCGGCCGAGAGCGATATCCCGCTGATCTCCGCTGTCGGCCACGAGACCGACTGGACGCTGATCGATCTCGCAGCCGACATGCGCGCGCCGACTCCCACCGGCGCGGCGGAGATGGCGGTGCCGGTGCGCGCCGACCTCATGGCGAATGTTCATGATCTCGCAGGCCGCCATCGCGGCGCCCTCAGACGTTTCGTCGAAGGCCTGAAGACGGAGCTGCGCAGCGCCATCCGCGCCCTGCCACAGGCTTCGGCGCTGCTCTCGACGCCGCGTCAGCGGCTCGATCTCGCGGGCCAGAATCTGCCTCTGTTCCTGCGGCGGAGACTGCGCGACACGGAGCTGCGCGTTTCGCGCCTCGGCGGCCGTCTGGCGGCTCGTTCTCCGCAAGCCTTGCTCGCGGCGCGGCGCGCGAAGTTCGAAGCGTTAAGAGATCGTCCCGCGGAAGCTGCCGCTCGCGCTATCGCGGACAAGCAGCGTCAGTTGAGTGTTTTCGGCGATCGGCTTGCACGCGCAATTTCCGGTCGCGCAGCAATCGAGAAAAGGCGGCTGCAAACCGAGCAGACAAAGCTTACCTCCATTGAAAACCGTCTTAAGCGCGCGCTGTCGCGGGCGCAGGAAAATCGCGGCGCGAAGCTCGCGACTTTGTCGCAGCTTCTCGACAGCCTGAGCTATCGCAAGGTTCTTGATCGCGGCTACGCGGTCGTGCGCGACGGCGGCGGCCATCCGCTGACGCGCGCGAGCTCAGTAGCTGCAGGCTCGGCCTTGTCGCTCGAATTCGCCGACGGAAAGGTCGCGGCGACAGCGGAGGGATCGCCGCCGGCGAAGCCGGCGCGCGCGCCGAAGCCCGCGGGACCGACGCAGGGCGACCTGTTTTAGCCCCCGCTTGCTCCCTCGCCGATTTCACGGCAGAAGCGGTCGTGAACGCCATGAACCGACATGAACGCCCGCCCGCGCCGCTCTCCGAAGCGGTGATCGAGTATCTCGACGCCGACCTGCGCGTGATCCGCCCAGGCGCGTTCGTGCGCTGCGCCGTGACCGGTCAGCCGATTCCGGTCGATCAGCTCAAATACTGGTCCGTCGACCGGCAGGAAGCCTATGCGACGCCGGCCGCTTCGCTGACGCGCGTCAAGCAGGGCAAGAGCGCCATTCAGTTCTGAACCGCGCGCTTAAGCAGCGCCCGGATCGTTTCAGGCTCATCGAATTCCAGCGCGACTGGCGCCGTCCGCAAGGCGCCCGCGAATAGGCGCTGCGCCCGCTCCGCGCCGATGCGCGCGAGATCCTTCATTGTCGTGACTGGGACGAGATCCGCCTTGGCGGCGCGCGCGGCGATGCGGCCGAGTTCGTCATCCGAATAGGGGCGATGATCGGCGAAGGATTGTGCGGCTTCGACGCGCGCGCCCTGCGCCCGCAGCATGTCGAAGAATTTCTGCGGGCGGCCGATGCCGGCGAAGGCGAGCACGCGGCGCCCCGATAGAGCTTTCACCTCGGGCGATGGCGCAAAGCGCGCACGCAGCACAGGCAGACCTTCGAGGATGCGCGCCACGTTTCGCGGCGCATCGCCGCCGCCGATCACGATCAACGCATCGATGTGAGGCCGCTGCGATGTGACAGGCGCGCGCAACGGGCCGGCGGGAAAGCACAACCCATTGCCGAACCAGACTTCGCCATCGACGACCGCAAACGAAAACGTCTTGCGCAGCGATGGATTCTGCAAACCATCATCGAGCAGGATCACATCGCCGCCGCCGGCGACCGCCATCGTCGCGCCCGCGACGCGATCGCGCGACACGATCACCGGCGCGATCGGCGCGATCTCGATCGGCTCGTCGCCGACAAGCGCGGCGTCATGCGACTGAGGATCGACACGCAGCGGCCCCATTGTCGTCCCGCCATAGCCGCGCGAGACGACGAAGGGCCTGCGCCCCTGCTCTTTCAGAATATTCGCGAGCGCGATCACGGTCGGCGTCTTGCCGGCGCCGCCGAGCGTGAGATTGCCGACACAAATCACGGGCGCGCCAACCTCGGCGCCCGCGCGCGCCATGCGATGCGCCGTCGCCGCGCCATAGATCGCGCCAACCGGCGACAGGAGATGCGCCACAATCCCCGGCGGACGCAGCCAGAAAGCAGGCGCGCGCAACGGCATCAGGCGCGCTCCGGCGCGTCGGCCTTCGCCTCGAGAAACGGCGCCATCGCGGCAAAACACCTATCCGTCGCGCCGGCGAGCGTCCCGACCGCGGCGAAAGCCTTCTCGCCCATGGCGCGCAAAGGTCCGACATCGCCAATCAGAGAAATCACCTGTTGCGCAATCGATTTCGCGTCCACGATTTCGATTGCGCCGCCTTCGCGATCGAGCGCCGCGTAGGTGTCGGCGGCGTTGCGCACATGCGGCCCATGCAGGATCGCAACGCCGAGCTTGGCCGGCTCGATCGGATTATGGCCGCCCTTGTCGACAAGCGTTGCGCCGATGAAGGCGATCGGACTCAGGCGAAAGAACAGGCCGAGTTCGCCTGTTGTATCGGCGACATAGATTTCGGTGTCGCGCGCCGGCAGCCCGTCGCGTGTGCGAAGCGCGGCGCGATGGCCTTCGAGTCTTGCAATCTCGCAGATATCAGCGCCGCGATGGGGATGGCGCGGAACGATGATCGTCAGCATGTCGGGGATGCGCGAGGCGATCAGTCTATGCGCGGCGATGATCTCTTCGTCCTCGCCGGGATGCGTGCTCGCCGCGAGCCACACGGCGCGGCCGGCGACCGCAGCCGACATCGCCGCGAGCTTCATCGCATCGGCGGGCGGCGGCGGCGCGTCGAATTTCAGGTTGCCGGCATTGACGACGTTCTGCGCCCCCAAGGCGCCATAGCGAAATGCGTCGGGATCGCTCTGCGCCATGACGAGATCGATATGATTCAAAAGCCCGCCGATGATCGACGGCGCGCGGCGCCAGCGTTGAAAGGAACGCTCCGACATGCGCGCATTGACGAGCATGAGCGACGCGCCGGCGCGATGCGTCTGCATGATCAGGTTCGGCCATAATTCCGATTCCGCGAAGATCGCGACTTCAGGCTGCCAGTGCGCGAGAAAGCGATCGACGAAGCGTGGCGAATCCAGCGGCAGATATTGATGGACCGCTCCCGGCGGCAGCCGCCGCTGCATCAGCGAAGCCGACGCGATCGTTCCCGACGTCACCAGCACGCGAAAATCCTGCGCGCGGAACCGATCGACGAGAGGCAGCAACGACATGGTCTCGCCATTGCTCGCGCCATGCATCCAGACGAGGCGTCCGTTCGGACGTGGGAGACTTGCGACGCCGAAACGCTCGCCGCGACGCTCGCGATCCTCCTTGCCGCGCTTCGTGCGCCATTCGAGAAATCGCCCGGCGAGCGGCGCGGCGGCGCGCGTCGCCAGTGCATAAGCCGCCAGCGCAAGCGGACGACGCGTCATGCCGCGGCGCGCCCCTCGCGCAAGCCCGCGCCGGGATCGCTTCGGCCCACAAGCTCGTAAGCCCGCTTGTGGATGCGATCGAGTTCGTTCTGCAGCATCAGCCGCGCGCGTTCGGTTTCCTCGGCGTCGGCGTCGCGCGCGACGCGCACCGTCTCGCCCATCACCATGGCGCCGCGGCCAAACGGCTTGCCGACGCTGGCGCGATCCCATGAATTGAAGTCGATGCGGCGGCTGGTCACGACCGTGTAGGGAAGGATCGGACGACCCGACGCTTTCGCCAACGCGATCAGCCCATCTCCAGCCACGCGCGCGATCTTCGGCACATCGGCGGTGACGGTCACGGAGCGGTTGTCACGCAGCGTGCGCAGCATCTCGCGCATGCCGACGACCGCGCCCTTGCGATGCATGTCCTGTGGTTTGCCGCCGGCGCCGCGGATCGCCTCGATGCCGAAATAGCGGCAAGCGATCGCATTGATGCCGCCATCGCCATGGCGCGAGATCAGCACGCGATATTCATCCTGCGGCCGCTTGCCGAACGGCACCATGAAATGCTGACCGTGCCACATCGCGATGATGACAGGCCATTCGCGATCGAGACGATCGTAGAGATCGGCCGGCTCGATGACGAAGCTGTTCGTCGCCTTCACCAGCTTGAGATAGGAGGCGAGGACGAAGCCAAGCGTCTCCTGCATCGCGGCCGAACGGCCGACATTCTTGATGAAACCCACGTCAGGCTTTCGTTGCAGCGGGGTCGAGCAGCCGATGCAGATGCACGACGAAATAGCGCATCTGCGCGTTGTCGACGGTCGACTGCGCCTTGGCCTTCCAGGCCGCATGGGCGCTGGCGTAATTCGGAAACACGCCGACGATGTCGAGCTTTGACAGGTCCTTGAACTCGACGCCGTCGAGCGAGGTGAGTTCGCCGCCAAGGACGAGATGGAGCAACTGCTTGGGCTGTTCGCTCTGCGACATGGGTGAGCCTGCTGGTTGAAGTGATGATCAGAGCCGCTGCGGAAAATTCACGGCCGCGCGGAATTTGCAAGCGCCGCGCCAAGCGATTGCGCAAGCGAGTCATGGTCGGGCTCGCAGCTCGCGATCAGCACGCCATGCCGGCGCGGCGTCGCGTCGTACCGCACGGGCTTGCCGTGCAGATCGGTCAGCCTGCCGCCCGCCTCCTCGACGATGAGGTCGGCGGCGGCGACATCCCATTCGCGCGCGCCGTCTGAGGCGATGGCGATCGCGATCTGACGCTCGGCGACCGCCGCGATGCGCGCCGCGAGCGAAGGAATCTTGGGATGGACGGAAAACCCTTCGACATGCGCCATGAACTTGTCGAGGACCGGCCGCGGCCCGGCGGCGATGCGCGGAGCGGCCTCCGTCAGCGCGAGCGGCGCGCCGTTGCAGGCGACGCCGTTTCCGGCTGAGGCCGTCAGCAGGCGATCGAGCGCCGGCAGATAGAGGCAGCCAAGTTGGGGTCGGCCGGCCTGAACCAGCGCAATGGAGACCGCCCAGAGGTCGGCGCCAGAGATGTAGCCGCGGGTGCCGTCGATGGGGTCGACGATCCAGGCCGGCGCATCCGAACCCGATTCCGGATGGCGCTCGGCCTCTTCCGACAGCCAGCCGATATGGGCGCCCAGCGCGCCGAGCCGCTGGGAAAGCATTTCGTCGATGGCGACGTCGGCCTCGGTGACGGGCGAATCCCCGTCCTTGGTCCAGACGCGGGCCGAGGTCTTCTCGCCGCGCCGAAACCAGCCCATGGCGAGCGCGCCGGCTTCGCGCGCCGCGGCGGCGACGGCGGGTAGCAGAAGGGCTGCGTCCGTCTGGCTCATGTCCCCTGCGAGTAGCTTCGACGCCGTCCCGCGGCAAGCGCTCCCTCTCGCCGCGCAGCGTCTTTAGCGGCGCCGCAACGGAACCAATCGGTTGAAACCGGCGTTCGATGACAACGCGGCGTCAACCATCTCGCCGTTTCGCGGCCGAATTCTCAGCGTTCACCAGCGCTTTACCCACCTGCTTAAGCGCTTCGCAGGGTCTCGAACGCTATCTCGATCGCAACGGACGCCCGCCATTCAAGAGCGGGCGCCGACGTCACACAGGACGGCGATCAATGACGGCAGAGGCGTTCGACGCCGGGCCGGCTTCCCCTTGCGGAGCCGGCCCTTTCCATCGCGCGGGCATTCGCGCCCGCGCGCTTTCGGAGGGCGATGTCGTGATGACTGACGTCATCGCCGGCGTGTCGATCACCAGGCGTCTGCCGAACAGCCGCTTCGTCGGCGTGATGGCGAGCGAACGCGCGGACGATCCCGCCGAAAGCGAAATCGCGCTGCTGCGCGATGACGGCGTCTCGGTTGTTCTTTCCGTGCAGGGCGACGCAGACGTGGTCGCGGAATGGCGCGCCGCGAGCCGGTCCTTCGGACTTCCCATGATCGTGCAGCGTCCCGACGCCGGCGTGATCGCGCTCGAGGCGATGATCGGCCCGCTGCTTCTCGGCAAGGCGCATTCCGGCCGCCGCATGCGCGCGCTGACGCGCAGTCGCCGGCCGCGCTTCCTCATGCGTCGTCAGACGACGCGCCTGCCGCTGGCGCCGATCGTGCATCACGCTGTGGAGATGGGGCGCTGATTGGCGGCTCCGCGCTACGGGTCAGCGTGACATAATTTTTGCCTTTGGCGCTGGGGCTTCTCGGTTCCTGAAGAGCACAAATCGATGATAAATGCCGATGCTTGCGGCAGCGCCGGCGCCTCCAATGAATGCGCCGTCGCCGTAGCTCCAGCCGGACTTCATTAGCCCGTCCAGACCTCGTTCAGCAGCTTTCGGCCCGAACGACTGACCGGCAGCACCGTATTGTCGTTCACGCGAACGCAGCCCCGACAGCCGCGCATCGCAACCTCTTCGGCGAGCTGGCGCGACACCCAATGCGAGCGATGGACACGCACGCCGGCCTTCTCTCCGAGCGTCGCAATCGCGGCCGCGAGATTCATCAGGATCAAGGCCTCGCCACGGTCGGTCCGCACCCTCACGTAATGGTCTTCGGCGCTCAGGGCGAGGATGGCGGCGTTGCGCATCCCGATCGGAAGTTTCGCGCGCAACGCCTGGTCGGAATTCGAATGTGGCTGCTGCAGCGCCTCGCATGCAGCGCTCTGTGTGCGGGATTGCCGGAGCAAGTTCCAGCCCAGCCCTCCGATCGAGAGGTTGGACAGCAGCACCTGGATAGTCAGCTCGTGATAGGTGACGTGCGAAAGCGCCTGAGGCGCCGATAAGCCCAGGGACTCGAGAACGATCCAGCCGCCGGCCGGAGCCGTGATGACGCCAATCGCGAGCATCGTCCAGAACGGCAATACGCCGCCGAACCAAAATCGCCGAACGATTTCGGAGAGCGCAAAGACGATCGTGCAGATGGCGATTGCGACCCCGACGAAATGCAACAGGCGGAGCGGAAGCGTCATGCTGACATAGGTGCCGAACGCACCCGTTACGGCGAACGACGCCGCGACGACGAGCGGGAGCAAGATGGCGGCGGGACGGCGCCACTGAAAGGACGCAGTCGCCGAGAGCGTGCCGGCAATGGTCACTGGCGAATAAACCCTACCGTTCGCGAAATCGGGCTCGACCTGCTCGGCCGCCCCTACCTACCAGGATAGCGGCTCACAAGAGGCGCATCCATGACATTCGCGATTTACAAGCGGCTCCGCTCCGCCGCCTTGCTGTTCTGCAGCGCATCGACGGTGATGGGCGTGTTCTCCGGCGCAGCGAGAGCGGCCGAAGCAGGGCTGCGGCCCTATGAGGTCCCGCCGTCCATCACGAACCCTGAGAAGATCCCGGTCGCTCTGTACTACCCGACGCAGGCGCCTATGCGCCCGATCATGGTGGGATCGTTCACGGTCCGCGCGACCCCCATGGCCGTTCCGGAGGCAATGACCAAAGGCCTCATCGTGATCAGCCACGGGACCGGCGGTTCGGAATTCGGCCAGAGCAGCTTGGCCGAGGCCCTCGCACGGGACGGCTACTTGGTGGCGGCGCTGCGTCACCCGGGCGACAATTACCAAGACGGTTCGCTGTGGCAAAAGCCGCTGGGCGCCTACTTCACCGAACGGCCCCGCCAAGTCTCGCGCCTGATCGACGCGCTGCTTGCGGATTCCGAATGGAAAGACCGCATCGCGACGGACGTCAAAGGGCCGCGGATCGCCGCCGCCGGGCACTCGGCCGGCGGCTACACCGTGGTTGCCTTGGCGGGAGGCCGGGTCGATCTATCCCGGATCGGCGCGCATTGCGCGAAGGACGCGGCGGAAGACCCGATCTCCTGCGGCATGGTCCGCGACATCAGCGAAATGCAGGCGCCGCTTGCGCTCGAGTCGACCGCCGATCCGCGTGTGCGCGCGATTGTCGCCATGGCGCCCGTCGGCGTCATATTCACGGAGCAATCCCTGAAGGCCATCACCGTGCCGGCCCTGATCTACGCCGCGGAAAAGGACCGCTGGCTACCGCCACGCTTTCACGCCGCATGGATCGGGCAGAACCTTCCCGGAGCGGACTATCGCGTCATCGCCAATGCCTGGCACTTCGCCTTCATGAACCCCGCCAGCGCCCCGATCCCGACATTGGATGGCGACATCAGCGCCGACCCGCCCGGCTTCGATCGCACGGAATTTCTGAAGCAACTCGCCGAAGAAATCCCGGCATTCTTCGACCGAGCGCTCACGCTCGCACCGAATGTGATCAATAGCAACGTATCACCATAATTCCCTTATCCAAGTCCACTACAGTCGAGTTTGCGGGGTTATCCTCACACCAGCCCGTCGAGCACAAGTCCGGCGAACAGGATCAGGCCGGAATCGCGATTCGATTTGAAAAGCGCCAACGCGCGCCGGGGATCGCGCAGATCCAGCGTCTTCACCTGCCAGGAAAGATGCAGCGCGAAGCCGGCGAGGCCGAGCCACGACGGCCAGCCGATATTCGGCGTGAGCGCGAACGAGATCGCGATCAACACCGTTGTAAGAGCATAGGCGCCGGCAACGGCTTCACGCGCGCGGTCGCCGAAAAAGCGCGCCGTCGAGCCGATGCCGACAAGCACATCGTCCTCGATATCCTGAAGCGCATAGATCGTATCGTAACCGAAGGTCCATGCGATCGCCGCCGCATAGATCAGGAAAGCCGGCGCATCGAGCCGACCAAAAATCGCCGCCCATCCCATAAGGCCGCCCCACGCGAAGGCCATGCCGAGCACCACCTGCGGAAAGGACGTGACGCGCTTCATGAAGGGATAGATCACGACCGGCAGCAGCGAACACAGACCGACGATGATCGTGAAGCGGTTGAAAGTGAGCAGCACGGCGAGCCCGACAAGCGCGAGCGCGACGAGGAAGACGGCCGCCTGCTTCGGCGTCACCTGACCTGACGGGATCGGGCGGCTGCGGGTGCGCTCGACCTTGGCGTCGAGATCGCGATCAACCAGATCATTCCAGGCCGAGCCCGCGCCGCGCATCGCGATCGCGCCGACCCAGAACAGAAAGATGTGGAAAGGATCGGGACCGGGAAGTCCGGCCGCCACCGCCGCCAGCGCCGCCGACCACCAGCAGGGCGCAAGCAGAAGCTCCCAGCCGATCGGCCGGTCGATTCGCGCCATGCGGAGAAAAGGCCGCCAGGATGGGGGCGCGTAGCGATCGACGAGGTTGCCCGCCGGCGCGTCGCTGACCGCGCCAGCCGCACTTTCGGCGTTCATGCGCGAAACTTACAGCGCGCCTTGGGGCACACGCATGGCGCCGGAGACGAGATCGCCGCCATTGCCGCCGAAACCGCCGGGAGCGCCCTGATTTTGCTTGGCTGCACGAGCCGCCTGCGCCTCCATCTGACGCATTTTCGAGGCGGCCGCACAGGCCTGACCGCGAATCGTCTGGGCCTGCTTGTGGTCGTCCTTGACGCGGGTCGACACAGCTTCCGGCACGTTGCACCAGGCGCCGTTCTGATCGAGCCAGCTAATCAGCTTCTGGCCGTTGGCGACAAGCGCATTGAACCGGCCGCAGGCGTCCACCGGCGTCATCTTCTTCTTGCCCATGTTGGACAGGGCCTGGACCATCGCGCCGCGCGCCGTGATCAGCTTCTGCCCTTCAGCGCAGGCCGCAGATTGCGCGTAAGCGCCAGATGAGGCGACGCCAACCGACGTCGCCGCCAGAATGGACATCATGAGGATGCGGATCCCCGACATCGCGTTCTCCCAAAACTTCGTCGATCTATTTGCCTCGCGGCTTCGAAGCAACCGCCCGCCTGCCCCATTTTCATGGCGAAGACGCGTCCGAAACCAGCCCCCCTCAAGGCTTCCACCACTCGCAATTCCTGAGCGTGCCAAATCCCTACCAAACCAGCGTCACGCTGTCAATGATTATTTTCCTATTCCGCTCGATTTCCTCCGCGACGCTATCTGCGCGCCGCGCGCCTCTGACGAGGCGCGGCCGGCGCCCCTCCCGCTCCGAATCCAACCTCGATTTCGAGATCGCGCTGGTTGGGCGGCACCTGAATGCCCTGCTCGACCATCACGAACGACCCTTGCGTCGCGCCCGCGGGAATGACGACCGACTGACGCTGGACCCGGGTGAGGATGGGCTTCTCGTTCGCCTTCACCACGAAACGGACCGTCACATCATAGCGGCCGGGCGAGCCTGCCGCCCCCAGAAGGACCCTGCCTTCGGCGCCAACTTTCAACGTGAAACTGCCGTCGCGCTGGACGTTCGTGCACTCGCGGGCCGTGTCGCCCATGGAATATTGCACGCGAACCGTATCGCCACCGACCCGATAGGCCGCGCCGTTCGCCGCGACAGTGACCGAAGGACACTCGAAATCGCTGTCCTCCGGCAAAGGCGGAGCCGGCGGCACCGTGGGGCTGCCCCAGAAAAACAGATTGCTCAGCGCATTGCCGGGCTGGCCGGACGACGGAGCGCCGGAAGAGCCGCTGGACGAGCAGGCGCCAAGCGCCAGCACGGCGGCCGCGACGCCGGCAATGCGGATTTGAGACATGCGGACAGGGACTGTCGAACCGGACGTCACGCTTTCAACTCCAGCTATTGAGATCGCCCTTACGGCAAGTTGTCGAAACCATCGCCAAACCCGTTGAGCGAAACCGGAATGCCGATTCCCTCCTCGGGCTTCTCGAAGATGATGAAAGTCGCCGTCTTGCCGCCCCTGAGCTGGCGAATGAGATCGTCATCCATGATCACTTCGGCGACGCAGCCTGTCGGCAGGCAACGGACGAAGCCGGTGTTGCCGATGTCGGCGTCATCGATCCTGAGGCCTAGGCCCGCCGGCAAAAGAACATTGAGCGGCGAGATCACGCGCAGCAGCCGACTCTTGCCATCGGCCGTCTTCAAGGCGACGACGACGAGGGTGACATTCGGCTTGTCCTCCGCGGCGACGCTTTGCACCAGCGCGCACTGCTCCTTCGGCTGGAGCGGAGCGGTCGAGCCAGGCGCCTGCGCGGTCTGCTGCTCGCAACGAAGTTGCCAGTCGCCATAAGCGTTGCGCAATTGCCCCTGCGCGAGCGCGCCGCCAGCGCTCGCCGCAAGGCTGCAAATCGCAGCGAAGAGAAAGACGCCTGCCCATCGCGCATGCAACGGCAGGGTCCAACAAAATCGATTCGGCAAGTCCAGGTCCGCTCCAACTGGCCATGCGCGTCGCATTCCCGATGGAAGCGCGCGCCCGCCAGCCGCCGGCCGTTCGGACCATGCGAGGCCCGGCCTGTCAAGAATCCTACGAAAGCGGCCGCTAACATGCTCTGCGGACGCCTCAACTGCGTCCGATCCAAGCGCCCATATGCCGCATCACGGGGAAAAGGGCCGCCGATTGCGCCCTGGAAGGGGATATGTTTTGACGGGCGTCAACAGGGTAGCTTAGAGCAGCCCCAAACTTGCCGTCCGAACGCCCGTTTCATGAAGGCCATCACCAAGATGCAAGCCCGCCTCGCGACCCTCGGCTCCTTTCTTGCAGCCCTGTTCGTCTCCTCCGCCGCATGGGCGGTTCCGGCCGGCGCGCCGAAGCCCTGGGAGATCAATCTTCAGGAGATGGTCACCGAGAACGGGCATCGCATCGTCGCGCTTCACAACGCGCTGCTGATCATCATCACCGTGATCACGCTCTTCGTGCTCGGCCTGATGATCTATGTCTGCTGGCGCTTCAACGAGAAGAACAATCCGGTCCCCTCGAAGACCACTCACTCGACCGTGCTCGAAGTGGCGTGGACCGTGCTGCCGATCCTGATCCTGCTCGGCATCGCCATTCCCTCGTTCCGCCTGCTGCGCTTCCAGCTCATTTTTCCGACCGCCGACCTCACCGTGAAGGCGACGGGCAAGGGCAACTGGCAGTGGGAGTATGAATATCCCAAGGACGCCGGCGGCTTCTCCTTCATCTCGGCGATGCTGAGCGACGAGGAAATCAAGAAGGCCGTCGCTGACGGTCGTCCGGCGGAAGACATGCCGCGCCTTCTCGCGGTCGACAACGAACTCGTGCTGCCGGTCAACAAGACCATCATCCTGCAGGTCACCGGCGAAAGCATCATCCATAATTTCGCCTTGCCGGCCTTCGGCCTGAAGATCGACGCCATTCCCGGCCGCCTGAACCAGACCTGGTTCAAGGCCGAGCGCGAAGGTCTCTATTACGGCCAGTGCTCGCGTCTCTGCGGCGCCAACCACGCCTTCATGCCGATCGCGATCCGCATCGTGTCGCAGGAGGCCTACGCCAAGTGGCTCGAGGACGCGAAGAAGAAATACGCGTCGACCGAGACCGCTCCGACGCAGCTCGCCGCGGCTGAAACGACCGCCGCGCAGCGCTGACACAGACACGAAACTGGCAACTCAAAAAAAGCAAAGGCAGAGGACAGGATAATGGCTCAGGCCGCCGCTCACGCCGATGATCACGATCATCACGATGAATATCCGACGTTCTGGCGGCGCTGGCTGCTGTCGACCAACCATAAGGATATCGGCACGCTCTATCTGCTGTTCTCGCTCTGCGCCGGCCTCGTCGGCGGCTTCCTCTCCGTGATGATGCGCATGGAGCTGCAGGAGCCGGGGATGCAGATCTTCTCCAACGCGCAGACCTTCAACGTCTTCGTGACGGGCCACGGCCTCATCATGGTGTTCTTCCTGGTGATGCCCGCATTGATCGGCGGCTTCGGCAACTGGTTCGTGCCGCTGATGATCGGCGCGCCCGACATGGCCTTCCCGCGCATGAACAACATCTCGTTCTGGATGACGGTCGGCGGCTTCGTGCTTCTCGTCACCTCGATGTTCGTTGAAGGCGCTCCCGGCTCGCACGGCTTCGGCGGCGGCTGGACGGTCTATCCGCCGCTGTCGGTCAGCGGCCATCCCGGCCCCGCGCTCGACTTCGGCATTCTCGCGCTCCACACCGCGGGCGCGGCCTCGATCCTCGGCGCGATCAACTTCATCACCACGATCCTGAACATGCGCGCGCCGGGCATGACGCTGCACAAGATGCCGCTGTTCGCCTGGTCGATCCTCGTCACGGCCTTCCTGCTGCTGCTGGCGCTGCCGGTGCTCGCGGGCGCGATCACCATGCTGCTGACGGACCGCAACTTCGGCACGACCTTCTTTGATCCCGCCGGCGGCGGCGATCCCGTGCTTTATCAGCACCTGTTCTGGTTCTTCGGCCATCCGGAAGTCTACATCATGATCCTTCCGGCCTTCGGCATCGTCAGCCACATCATCTCGACCTTCTCGAAGAAGCCGATCTTCGGCTATCTCGGCATGGCCTATGCGATGGTGGCGATCGGCGCGATCGGCTTCGTCGTGTGGGCGCACCACATGTACACGGTCGGCCTGTCGCTGAAGACGCAGGCCTATTTCGTCGCCGCGACGATGGTGATCGCGGTGCCGACGGGCGTGAAGATCTTCTCCTGGATCGCGACGATGTGGGGCGGCTCGATCCGCTTCTCGACAGCGATGCACTGGGCGCTCGGCTTCATCTTCCTGTTCACGGTCGGCGGCGTCACCGGCGTCGTGCTCGCGAACGCCGGCGTCGATCGCTCGCTGCACAACACCTATTACGTGATCGCGCACTTCCACTATGTGCTGTCGCTCGGCGCCGTCTTCATGATCTTCGGCGGCTGGTACTACTGGTTCCCGAAGATGTTCGGCTACATCATCCCGGACTGGATCGGCAAAACCCATTTCTGGATCTCGTTCATCGGCGCGAACGTCCTGTTCTTCCCGATGCACTTCTCCGGACTCGCCGGCATGCCGCGCCACTATGTCGATTATCCCGACGCGCTGGCGCCGTGGAACCGGGTCTCCTCTTTCGGCTCCTACATCTTCGCGGCTGGCGTGATCTTCTTCCTCGCCTCGATGTATTACGTCGTGTTCGTGCGGAAGGAGAAGGCGACGGGCAACCCGTATGGCGAAGGCGCGACGACGCTCGAATGGACGCTGTCCTCGCCGCCGCCCTTCCACCAGTACATGACGCTGCCGCGCATCGCGGCGGACGATCATCACTAAAAAAACGGCGCGGCTCCGAGGCCGCGCCCTTCCCCCGAGCGCCGATGCGGCGCTTCGGCGAAGGGCGCAAGAAGAGAGAAGACGCAAAGCGCGGATCGCGCGACGGCGTCGTGGATCGAACAATGTCGATGGCAAGTGAACATGACGGCGAAGCGCGCGCGATGACGCCGGCTTTCGCGCGTCCGTCTCTCGCCACGCCCGGCGATTATTTCGAATTGATGAAGCCGCGCGTGATGTCGCTCGTCGTCTTCACCGCGCTCACCGGCGTCTCGATCGCGTCGACGCCTGTGAATCCGGTGCTCGCGCTTGCCTCGCTTCTGGCGATCGCCGTCGGCGCAGGCGCGTCCGGCGCCTTCAACATGGCGGCCGACGCCGATATCGATGCGCTGATGACGCGCACGCGCAACCGCCCGATCCCGAGCGGCCGGGTGACGCGGGACGAAGCGATCGCGTTTGCGACGCCGCTCGCGATCGGTTCTGTCGCGGTTCTGGGAATCGTCGCGAACTGGCTCGCGGCGGCGCTGCTCGCCTTCACCATCTTCTTCTACGCCGTGATCTACACGCTTTGGCTGAAGCGCTGGACGCCGCAGAACATCGTGATCGGCGGAGCAGCCGGCGCGCTGCCGCCTTTGATTGGCGAAACGGCGATGACGGGCCATGTCGGGATCGCAGGTGTCGTGCTGTTCGCGATCATCTTCATCTGGACGCCGCCGCATTTCTGGGCGCTGGCGCTGGTGAAGTCCGATGATTACGCCAAGGCGGGCGTCCCGATGATGCCGAACGTCGCCGGCGAAGCCTCCACGCGCACGCAGATCCTTATCTACACGCTGATCCTCGCGCCTTTTGCGCTCCTGCCTTACACGCTCGGCTTCGGCGGCCTCGCCTATCTCATCGTCGCTGCGCTGACCGGTGCCGTGATGATCTGGTACGCTTGGCGCGTCTATCGCGACCGCGAAGGCTCGGCCGCGGTCAAATCGGCCTGGCGTCTGTTCGGCTTCTCGATTCTCTATCTCTTCCTGCTGTTCGCCACGCTGCTGGCCGAGCGCGTGACGGCTCCCGTCATGTCTTTGTTCGGGTACGCCGCATGAACGATCGCAATGGCGTCGTCCTCACGCCCGAGGAGCAGAAGCGTCGCCGCATGCGGTCGGTGGCGATCGCGATCGCGCTCGCTGCGCTCTGCGCCTTCTTCTACATCATCACCATCGCCAAGCTCGGACCTGGCGTGATGAATCGCGAGCTGTGAGACGATGAGCGGATCGCTGTCGTCAAAGCCCACGAATCCGGCGCATCGCCGCACCGCGCTTCTGTGCGCGGGCTTCGTCGCCTGCATGGTCGGCCTCGCCTACGCGTCCGTGCCGCTCTACAACCTGTTCTGCCGCGTCACTGGCTTCGACGGCACGCCGATGGTCGCGACGAAAGAGGCCGCGACAACAGGCTCGCGCGCGATCCGCGTGCGCTTCGACGCCAATGTCGCTCCGGGCCTGCCCTGGAAATTCGAACCGGAAGAGCCGCAGGTCGATCTGAAGCCCGGCGAGACCAAGACGATTCTCTACAAGGCGGCGAGTTTCTCGCGCGCGGAGACCATGGGCACCGCGACCTTCAACGTCTATCCGCCGGTCGCGGCCCAGTATTTCAACAAGCTGCAATGCTTCTGCTTCAATGACACGCCGCTGAAGGCGGGAGAGTCGGTGGAAGTGCCTGTGGTCTTCTTCCTTGATCCAGCGCTGGAAAAGGACCCCGACATGCGCGAGGTCCAGACGATCACGCTGTCCTACACCTTCTTCGCAACCAAGAATCCGCGGCCGGTGACGGCCGCCGCATCAACCCAAACCCTTCGATAGGAACTTGACGGCGCGCAAGACGCGACGCATCCCGGGACCAAGGAGCATATGATGGCTGACGCTCACGCCAAGCACCACGACTACCACCTGGTCAATCCGAGCCCATGGCCGATCATCGGCGCCACGAGCGCGCTGACGCTGGCCATCGGCGCCGTGATGTCGATGAAGGGCTTGGCGATCGGCGGCATGAAGCTCGGGCCGTTCGTGCTCGGCGTCGGCGCGATCGGCGTGCTTTACGTGATGTTCGCCTGGTGGTCCGACGTCATCAAGGAAGCCAACACCGGCGACCATACGCGCGTCGTCCAGCTTCATCATCGCTACGGCATGATCATGTTCATCGCCTCCGAGGTGATGTTCTTCGTCGCATGGTTCTGGGCGTTCTTCGACGCCTCGCTATTCCCGAACGAGATCCATCAATACACCCGCGCCGAATTCACCGGCGGGCACTGGCCGCCGAAGGGCATCGTTCCCTTCGATCCCTGGCATCTGCCGCTGCTCAACACGCTGATCCTGCTGACCTCGGGCACCACGGTGACCTGGGCGCATCATGCGCTGCTCGAGAACGACCGCGAGAGCGTGAAGTGGGGTCTGTGGCTGACGATCGCGCTCGGCGCGCTCTTCACCTGCGTGCAGGCCTACGAATACAGCCACGCCTCCTTCGCCTTCAAAGGCAGCATCTATGGCGCGACCTTCTTCATGGCGACCGGCTTCCACGGCGCCCATGTGCTGATCGGCACCATCTTCCTCGCGGTCTGCCTGCTGCGCGTCTACAAGGGCGACTTCACGCCCAAGCAGCATCTCGGCTTCGAATTCGCGGCCTGGTACTGGCATTTCGTCGACGTGGTGTGGCTGTTCCTGTTCGCCTGCATCTATGTCTGGGCGTCGGGCGGCGGAGCCGCGGCGAGCGCCGCCGGCGCTCATTGACCACGATTTGATCGGATTTCGGGCGGCCTTCGGGCCGCCCTTTTCGTTTGAGGGAATGCTTGCGCCCCGCAGGGGCCACGCGTAATCGGTCCAGCTTCGAGAGCTATTCCGTGCTGCACATTTCCACCCGCGGCGAAGCGCCGCCCCTCTCCTTCACCGACGCGCTGCTGGCGGGCCTCGCGCGCGACGGGGGGCTTTACGTTCCGGAGACCTATCCGACGCTCTCGCGCGAGACGATCGCAGGCTTCGCGGGGCGGTCTTACGCCGCCGTTGCGGAAGCCGTCATCGGCGCCCTGTCGGGCGGGGAGATCGAGGCTGCGGCGCTCAGCCGCATGATCGGCGACGCCTATGGAACGTTCCGCCACCCGGCGGTCTGCCCGCTCGTCCAGATCGGCGACAATCTGTTTCTTCTCGAACTTTTCCACGGCCCGACGCTCGCCTTCAAGGATGTGGCGATGCAACTGCTCGGGCGGCTGATGGACCATGCGCTGAAAGCGCGCGGCCAGCGCGCCACCATTGTCGGCGCGACTTCGGGCGATACGGGCAGCGCGGCGATCGATGCGTTCCGCGGCCTCGATCAGGTCGATGTTTTCATCCTCTATCCCCACGGCCGCGTGTCTGATGTGCAGCGCCGGCAGATGACGACGGTCGCCGCCGACAATGTCCACGCCATCGCGATCGAAGGCGATTTCGACGATTGCCAATCGCTTCTGAAAGCCTTGTTCAACCATCACGGCTTTCGCGATGAGTTGAAGCTGTCCGGCGTCAACTCGATCAACTGGGCGCGTATCGCCGCACAGGCGACCTATTATTTCACCTCGGCCGTCGCGCTTGGCGGGCCGCATCGGAAAGTCTCCTTCACGGTCCCGACGGGCAATTTCGGCGACATCCTCGCCGGCTATGTCGCCGGCCGCATGGGGCTGCCGATCGAACGACTCGTCATCGCGACGAACGCCAACGATATTCTCGCGCGCACGCTCGCGACGGGCGCCTATGAGATGCGCGCCGTCGAGGCGACGACCTCGCCTTCGATGGATATCCAGATCTCCTCGAATTTCGAGCGTCTGCTGTTCGAGGCCTATGGCCGCGACAGCGGCGCGGTGAAGCGGCTGATGGCCAATCTCGCGCAATCGCGCTCCTTCACGATCGACGAGCCGGCGCTCGCAAAGATCAGATCGCAGTTCGATGCGCAGGGCGTCGGCGAAAGCGAGGTTGCGGCCGAGATCAAGGAAACGCTTGGCGCCAGCGGCTATCTGCTTGATCCCCATACGGCGGTCGCAACGCGAGCGGCGCGTCAGGCGATCGCGCGCGATCCTTCGACGCCGATGATCGTTCTCTCCACCGCCCATCCCGCGAAATTCCCTGACGCGGTCGAGAAGGCCTGCGGCGTGCGACCCAGGCTGCCGCCGCATCTTGGCGACCTCATGAGCAAGCGCGAGCATTTCACCGTGCTCGCCAACGATCAGGGCGCCGTCGAGCGCTTCATCCGCGAGCGCGCCCGCGCCGCGACGGAGAAAGCGGCGTGATCAAGGGCGCGCCTGAGGCTGAGATCACGCGGCTGCCTTCGGGCCTTCGCGTCGTCACGCAAGCGATGCCGTCGATGCGCACGGCCGCAGCCGGCGTGTGGACGCGCGCCGGCGCGCGCGATGAAACGCGTGAAGAGCACGGGCTCGCGCATTTTCTCGAACATATGACGTTCAAGGGCACGAAGCGCCGCAGCCCGCAGGCGATCGTCGAAGAAATGGAGGCGATCGGCGGCGATCTCAATGCCTCAACAACCGTTGAAACGACGAGTTACTATGTCAGGCTGATGGGCGGCGATGTTCCCGTTGCGCTCGACATTTTCGCTGACATCCTCACGAACTCGACCTTCGACGCGCAGGAGCTGAAGCGCGAAAAATCCGTCGTGCTGCAGGAAATCGGCGCGAGCGAGGATTCGCCGGAGGACTGGGCGCCTGATCTTTTCATGGAGCAGGCTTTTCCGGGCCAGCCGATCGGTCGCCCGATTCTTGGCGTGCGCGAGTCGCTGAAGACGTTCGATCGCGCGATGCTGCAGGCCTGGCTCGACCGCCGCTATCGCGCGCCCGTGATGGTGATCGCGGCCGCCGGCGACGTCGAACATGCGCGCATCGTCGATGAGGCTGAAAAGCTCTTCGGTGGTTTTTCCTCAGCGCGACCGACTGACCCGACGCGCGCGATCTATCGCGGCGGCGACGTGCGCAAGGCGCGCCGTCTCGAACAGGCGCATCTCATGCTCGGCTTCGAGGGGCCGTCCTATCAGGGCGACGCGCATTACGCGGCGCACGCTTTCGCCCATGTGCTTGGCGGCGCCATGTCGTCGCGGCTGTTCCAGGAAGTGCGCGAGAAGCGCGGCCTCGCCTATGCGATCGATGCGGCCCATTGGGCCTATTCCGATTGCGGCGTGTTCTGCGTCAGCGCCGGCGCCGGCGAGGAAGACGTTTCCGATCTCATCGCGGTCACGCTCGACGAGATCGCGCGCGCGACGCATGATCTTTCGCAGGAAGAGCTTGATCGCGCGCGGGCGCAAATGCGCGTCTCGCTGATGAGCGGCTTTGAATCGCCTTCGCAGCGGGCCGACCAGATCGCGCATCAGCTTCTTGCTTACGATCGCCTCGTAGGCAGCGATGAAATCCTCGCCAAGCTCGACGCGCTCACGATTGAATCCGTCCGCGCCGCGGGCGCGCGCATGCTCGAAACAGCGCCGACTTTTACAGCGATCGGCCCGATCAGGGGCGCGCCGCGCATCGATCAGATCGCCGCGCGCGTCGGCGCGCCGGTTCCTCCCTCCACTCCGGCCGCCGCATGATCGACGACGCGGACCCAACGGCGCATGCAGATCAAACTGAATCGCAGCGCCGCTCTATCACTTTGCTGGTCGCAACGTTTTTGCGGAAAACCGGTTCCCACTTTTCTGCACGTTGCTCCAGCGCGCCGCCTTTCCTTTCGAGCTCACTTCCATGACAACGACGATCGACGGTAAGGCGGCCGCGGCTGCGCTGACGGCGCAGGTGACGCAAGCCGCTGCGGCTTTTCGCGGCGAAGCCGCGCGGGCGCCGGGCCTCGCCGTCGTCATCGTCGGCGAAGATCCCGCGAGCAAGGTCTATGTCGGCGCCAAGGGGCGCACGGCGCGCGATTGCGGATTCCACTCCATCGAGCATGCGCTGCCGAAAGATGCGGCGGAGAGCGACGTGCTCGCGCTGGTCGAGCGCCTCAATCGCGACGACGCGATCGACGGCATTCTCGTTCAGCTGCCGCTTCCCGCGCATATCGACGCCAAACGCGTGACGCAGGCGGTCGCGCCGGAGAAGGACGTCGACGGCTTCAGCTTCATCAATGTCGGCAAGCTCGGCGCCGGCGATATCGACGATGCGCTCGTTCCCTGCACGCCGGCGGGATCGATGCTGCTGATCGAGAGCGTGCGCGGCCGCGATCTCTCGGGCCTCCATGCTGTCGTGGTCGGCCGCTCCAATATCGTTGGCAAGCCAATGGCGCAGCTTCTTTTGCAGGCGAACGCGACGGTGACGATCGCCCATAGCCGCACCGCCGATCTTGCGGCCGTCTGCCGCAGCGCCGACATTCTCGTCGCTGCGGTCGGCCGGCCAGAGATGATCAAGGGCGACTGGATCAAGCCCGGCGCGACAGTGATCGATGTCGGCATCAACCGCATTCCCGCGCCCGAACGCGGCGAAGGCAAGACGCGCCTTATCGGCGATGTCGAGTTCGGCGCGGCCGCTACGCGCGCCGGCGCCATCACGCCGGTTCCCGGCGGCGTCGGCCCGATGACAATCGCGATGCTGATGGCGAACACGGTCGCCGCCGCGCGCCGCCGCCGCAAGTTGCCGGCGCATGTCTGGCGTCTGGCCTCATGATGCCGCTTCTACGCCTGCGCACGCTGCAAGGGCTTCCGACGGTCGAAGGCGACGGGCTCTTTCTCAGAGCCCCGCAATCTTCCGACCATGCGGAATGGGCGCGCCTGCGCGAGGAAAGTCGCGCCTTCCTCACGCCCTGGGAGCCGACCTGGCCGGAGAACGATCTGAGCCGCGCCGCCTTTCGCCTGCGCGTCCGGCGCGTGGCCGACGACATGCGCGCCGACGCCGCCTACGCCTTCCTCGTCACGAGGGCGTCGGACGGGGCCATTCTCGGAGGGCTCACCTTCAGCAATGTCCGGCGTCGCGTCGCCCAGACGGGAACGCTCGGCTACTGGGTCGGCGCGCCCCACGCGCGCCGCGGCTACATGACCCGGGCCGTAAGGCTGGCGCTGCGCTTCGCCTTCGGAACGCTGGCGCTCCGGCGCATCGAAGCCGCATGCCTGCCCCACAACGCGGCGTCGGTGCGTCTCCTCGAAAAGGTCGGATTCACGCGTGAGGGCTGCGCCCGTGAATATCTTCAGATCGCCGGCCGCTGGCAGGACCATCTCCTCTACGCGATGCTCGCCCATGATTTCAGCGGGGGAACGGCGCGTTCGCGCGGCTTGCAGGGATAAGAACGCGCGGCTACCACGGGTAAAGCCAAAGCCGGGCGAAGGAGCGTTGGCTTGTTCTTGACGTTGGGCGGTCACGCGCGAGCCGGTCGCTCCCCCCTCAGACGCATCGCCGGCCTGCTGGCCGTGACCTTCGGGCTGCTCGTCTGGGGCGGCGCGGCGTCGGCGCTTGAGGCGATCCGCGTTCCGCCGGGTTCGCAGGCCATCGATCTGCTGCCGCGCGTCGAACGCCAGAGCGCGACCGGCGAAACCATCCAGATCTCCACTGCGCCTGGCGCCGACGGCATCGTGCGACGCATCTCGGTGAAGTCACTGACGCCGGGCGCGCGATCGAGCTGGATCGCCTTCGCCTTGTCCAACAATACCGACGAGCAGGTCGAGAAGCTGCTCGTCGCGCCGCATTTCGTGCTCGTCGGCTCCGGCATCGTGCAGCCCGATCTCGGCTCGCAGCGCATCACCGCGGTGACCGCGAGCCAGGGCTCTTCGCCGGAGCGCGAGGATAGCCCCGACGCCGACGTGTTCCAGATCACGCTCGATCCCGGCGCGACGATCACTTTCGTCGCCGAGCTTGCGAACCCGGTGCTGCCGCAGCTCTATCTCTGGGATCAGGACGCCTATCGCGACAAGAACAATGGCCTCACGCTCTATCGCGGCATCGTCATCGGCATTGCGACGCTGCTCGCGCTTTTTCTTACCGTCGTTTTCGTCGTCAAAGGCGCGATCATTTTCCCCGCCGCGGCCGCCCTCGCCTGGGCCGTCCTCGCCTATGCCGGCATTGATTTCGGATTTTTCAATCGCATCTTCGGCCTCGCGCCCGCGGCGAGCGGCGTCTATCGCGCCATTTCGGAAGCGGTGCTTGCGGCAACCTTGCTCGTCTTCCTCTTCGCCTATCTCAACCTCAATCGCTGGCATGTCCGCTACAGCCATCTGACGATCGGCTGGCTGCTCTTTCTTGGCGCGCTGATCGGGCTTGCGCTGTTCAATCCCGCCTTCGCCGCGGGCGTCGCGCGCGTCTCGATCGGCGCGGTCGCCGCGATCGGCCTCATTCTCATCCTCTATCTCTCGACGCATGGCTACGACCGCGCGGTGATGCTGATCCCGACCTGGCTGCTGCTGCTCTTATGGGTCGGCGCCGCGGCGCTCGTCGTCAACGGGCAGACGCAGAATGACACCGTCGCGCCGGCGCTCATCGGCGGCCTTGTGCTCATCGTGATGCTGATCGGCTTCACAGTGATGCAGCACGCCTTTTCCGGCGCGCCCGCGAATGAGACGATGGGCGCCGAGACGATGCGACGTGCGCTGGCGCTGTCGGGCTCCGGCGATGCGGTGTTCGACTGGGACATTGCGACCGATCGCATCCATGCGGGAACGGAGATCGAGCAGCAGCTTGGCCTGCGCCGCGGTTCGCTTTCCGCGACGGCCTCCGACTGGCTTGCGCTCGTGCATCCGTTCGATCGCGATCAGTACGCCGCCGTGCTCGACGTCGCGCTCGAACAGCGGCGCGGCCGCATCCAGCATGATTTCCGCATCAAGGCGCAGAACGGACAATATCACTGGGCGCGGCTGAAAGCGCGGCCGGTGCTGGGCCCTGACGGCGAAGTGACGCGCATCATGGGCACTTTGTCTGATGTGACCGACATCCGTCACGCCGAAGAGCGCATGCTGCACGACGCCGTGCATGACAATCTCACTGGCCTGCCCAACCGCGCGCTCTTCCTTGACCGCATCGAAGGCGCGCTGGCGATGGCGAAAGCCGATCCGCAGATCCGCCCGACCGTGCTTGCGATCGACGTCGACAAATTCAAGCAGATCAACGAAACGGTCGGCCTCGCGGCGGGCGACTCCATCCTGCTCTCGCTGGCGCGCCGCCTGCGTCGCATTCTTCGGCCACAGGACACGTTGGGACGCATCGGCGGCGATGAGTTCGCGATCATCCTGATGTCGGAGCGCGAGCCCGAGCGCATCACCGCCTTCGCCGACATGGTGCGCCGGACGCTGGCGAGCCCGTTCGGCTTCGGCGACCGCGAACTCTATCTCAAGGCGTCGATCGGTCTGACGCTGGCCGACGGCCAGTCCAACACCACCAAGGACGACATGCTGCGCAACGCCGAGCTCGCGATGGCGCATGCGAAGAAGCTCGGCGGCGACCGCATCCAGGTGTTCCGCCCGGCGATGCGGCGCGAACGCGACGACCGGCTGAGCATCGAAGCCGATCTCAGGCGCGCGCTCGACCGGCAGGAAATCACGCTCGTCTATCAGCCGATCGTGCGGCTTGAAGATCGCACTGTCGCCGGTTTCGAGGCGCTGCTGCGCTGGGACCATCCAAGGCTTGGCCGCATCCCGCCGAAGGATTTCATCCCGATCGCGGAAGAGACGGGCCTCATCATCGATCTCGGCGCCTACGCCATGGATCGCGCCGCGCGCGAGCTCGCGGCGTGGCAGGCGGCGCTCGATGTCGATCCGCCGATCTTCGCCAGCGTCAACATTTCAAGCCGCCAGCTTCTCCGCCATGATCTTTTGCAGGACGTGAAGAATCTTCTGTCGCGCATCAGGCTCATTCCGGGCACGCTGAAGCTTGAACTCACCGAAAGTCTGGTGATGGAGAATCCGGAATATGCGGCGAAGATGCTGGAGCGCATCCGTGCGCTCGGCGCCGGCCTCTCGCTCGATGATTTCGGCACCGGCCATTCCTCGCTCGCCTATCTCGAGCGCTTCACCTTCGACACGCTGAAAATCGACCAGTCCTTCGTGCGCGAAAACCGCAAGGGTTCGCGCTCGATCCTGCTGCGCACCATGATCACCATGGCGCATGATCTCGACATGTCCGTCATCGCGGAAGGCGCGGAGACCGAGGGCGATGCGATCGAGCTCTATCAGCTCGGTTGCGAATACGCACAGGGCTATCTCTTCGGCGAGCCCATGAGCGCGCTGGAGGCGCGGCGCCTCGTCGGCGCCTCGACGACGTTGGCGGCGGAATAGCCGGTCTACGCAGCCTGCGGCTGCGTTTTCGGCTATAAGAATCGGATCGCACCCGAAGGCCTAATAGGTCACTTTCTCAAGCAATGCCGATTCGTCTCCTCGACCCCGTGCTTGTCGATCGCATCGCCGCCGGCGAAGTGGTCGAGCGGCCGGCTGCGGCCGCGAAGGAGCTGATCGAGAACGCGATCGACGCCGGCGCGCGGCGCATCGAGGTGGCGATCGAGGCTGGCGGTCGCCGGCTGATCCGCGTGATCGACGACGGCGCCGGCATGAGCGGAGACGATCTCTCGCTCGCGGTCGAACGCCACGCGACATCGAAGCTTCCGACCGACGACCTGCTCGCCATCGACACGCTCGGCTTTCGCGGCGAGGCGTTGCCTTCGATCGGGTCGGTCGCGCGGCTGACGATCACGTCGCGCAACGGCTCGACGCCGGGCTCGTCGATCACCGTCGACGCCGGCCGTAAATCTTCTGTCCGTCCTGCGGCGACGGAACGCGGCACGCGCGTCGAAGTGTTCGATCTCTTCTCCGCGACGCCGGCGCGATTGAAATTCCTGAAGACGGATCGCACCGAGGCCGCCGCGGTCGCAGACCAGATCAAGCGGTTGGCGCTCGCCCATCCCGCCATCCGCTTCATCCTGTCGAGCGATGACGGAATGATGCTCGATTATTCCGCGCAGAGCGACGATGAGGTCGGCTTCGAGGCGCGCGCGATTCAGGTGCTTGGGCCCGACGCGCGCGGCAACCTGCTTCATGTGCATGGCGTGCGCGAAGATGTGGAAATTCGCGGCCTCGCTGGATTGCCGACGTTCCATCGCGCCACTGCGAGCCATGTCTATCTCATGGTCAATGGCAGGCCGGTGCGCGACCGGCTGATCGTCGGCGCCGTGCGCGCTGCTTATTCCGACGCGCTGCCGAGCGGACGGCATCCCGTTGTCGCGCTCGACATCAGATGCCCGGCGCGCATGGTCGACGTGAATGTGCATCCGGCAAAGACGGAAGTGCGCTTTCGCGACAGCGGCCTCGTGCGCTCTCTGATCGTCAATGCGCTGCGCGACGCGATCGGCCAAGCGGGCCATCGCGCCACGCCGCTTGGCGGCCTACGCACGCTGGACGCGATGCGGCCGATGCAGGCGCCGCGCTTCGATCGCACGCGCTTCACACAGTCGCATTGGGCGTCGTCAGCCTCGCCGCGCTTTCCCGAGGAAGCCCCCGCGCAGCAGGGATTTTCCGAAGCGGCGCAGGCCGCGTTCGCGACCGCGCCCTCCGCGGATGTGCGTTTCGCGCCTATCGTCGAGGCGAATTCGGCAAGCGACTTTCCGCTCGGCGCGGCGCGCGCGCAGCTTCACGACAATTTCATCGTGGCGCAGACAAGCGACGGTCTCGTCATCGTCGACCAGCACGCGGCGCATGAGCGCATCGTCTACGAGAAGCTGAAGGCGGAACGCGCCGCGCACGGCGTGAAGCGCCAGATCATGCTGATCCCCGAAATTATCGATCTCGATCCGGCGCAGGCGGCGCGGCTTCTCGAACATGCGCCGCAACTCAGCGAGGCGGGACTTGTCATCGAATCCTTCGGGCCCGGCGCCGTCTCGATCACGGAAATTCCGGCGTTGCTCGCAGGAGGGCCGATCAAGACGATGGTGCTTGATCTCGTCGACGGCCTGTCGGAGTGGGGCGACGCGCGATCGCTGGAATCTCGTATTGACGCGATCCTGTCGCGCATCGCCTGTCACGGATCGGTGCGCGCCGGGCGCAGATTGAAGCCTGAAGAAATGAACGCGCTTCTCCGCACCATGGAGGCGACGCCTTTCGCCGGCCAGTGCAATCACGGCCGCCCGACCTATGTGGAGTTGAAGCTCGCCGATATTGAGCGGCTGTTCGGGCGGAGATAGTTTTGCGCTCTTCCTTCTCCCTTGGGAGAAGGTGGCCTGCGAAGCAGGCCGGATGAGGGTAAGCCTCTTTGCCTCAAGGCTGGCGCCAATACCCTCACCCGTCATTGCTTCCGCGACGATGCTGCGCATCGCGCGGCAATGACACCCTCTCCCACAGGGAGAGGGGCGCTCAGTTATCGCTGCGTGTAGCGCAAAATCCGCATGACGCTGTCGCTCTGCGCGCGCTCATCCTCGACCGTAAAACCTGCGGGAACAGCGATCTCAGCGTCGCCCGCTTCTTCCCAGCAGACGAGCGCATTGTCCTTCAGCCAGCCGCCATTTGCGGCTGAGGCGAGCGCCTTTTCGCCAAGTCCCTTGCGGTAAGGCGGATCGCAGAAGACGAGATCGAACGGCGCAACCGTTTCGATCTTGCCAAGCGTAGTCGCGTCGCGACGGAAAATCTTCGTCACGCCCGCGAGGCCCAGCGTCATCACATTTTCGCGGATCAGGCTGCGCGCCTCGACGCCTTCATCGACAAAGAGCGCGAAGCTTGCGCCGCGCGACAAGGCTTCGATGCCGAGCGCGCCGGTGCCCGCGAAGAGATCGAGCACGCGCGCGTCCTTAGCGGGATCATCGAACGCATGCGCGAGAATATTAAACAGGCTCTCGCGCAGGCGATCAGAGGTCGGTCTGATCGCCTGCGACGCCGGCGCCTTCAGCGCGCGGTTGCGCAACCGCCCGGCGACGACGCGCATCGATCAGTTCAGCGCGGCTTGCGCGGAGGACGCGCGCCGCCGCGCGGCCCGTCGAATTTCTTAGGTCCGCGCGGAGCGCCAAAGCCGCCCTTGCCGCCGGGTTTTCCACCAGCGCGCGGCTTGCCCGCAAATGACGGCTTGCCGCCGAACGAAGGTTTGCCGCGCCCAGCGGGCCGCTCTTCGCGATCGCGGCGTGGCGGCCCGTCATCTCCGAAACGTTCGCGACGCGGCGGACGATCATCGCGCGCCTCGAATGAACGGCCTTCGCCGCTTGGCTTGTCGCGGAATGCAGGCTTGTCGCCGCGTCCGCCGAAGCGATCGTCCTTCTTGAATGGCGGGCGACCCGCGCCGGAGCGAGGACGATCATCGCCGGAGCGCTCGCGCCTCGGCGGGCGATCCTCACGCGCTTCAAAAGCACGGCCCTCGCCCCGCGGTTTGCCGCGAAAGCCCGGTTTGCCGCCCCGATCGTCTCGCTTGAAATCGGGCCTTTCGCTGCGAAATGGCGGCTTGCGATCATCGCCGAAACGCTCGCGACGCTGCGGTCTTTCTCCGCGCTCCTCAAACGAACGGCCCTCGCCGCGCGGCTTGTCGCGAAATGGCGGCTTGCGATCGCCCGAGCGCGGCGCACGATCCTCGCGCGAGCGGAAGGGGCGCGCTTCATCGCGCGGACTGCGACGCTCTTCGAAATTCCCGCGTCGGGGAGCGGCGTCTTCACGCGGCCGGAAATCCCTGCCTTCGCGACGATCGCTGCGATCCTCTTCAACACGTGGGCGCCGACGCGGCGCGGCGTCGCCTGACGGCGCGCCCTTTCGCTCGGTATCGCGGCGATCGGCGGGATGATCGCGGCGCGGCGGACGGCGCAGCGAGTCCGCCGGCCTCTCTGCACCGACAATGCGCTCGACGCGCACGCTGCGGCCGCGGCGATCCTGCGTGTCGCTCACTTCGATGCGGCGTTCAGTGTCAGCCTCGATGCGCGACCAGGGCTCGACGCGCGCGCGCGCATTCTCGCCGCCGGGCGGCGCGCGATCGACATGAGCGGAGAAATCGACGCCAGCCTTTTCCGCCAGCTCTTCGCCGAGTTGTTCCGCGAGATGGCGCGTCTTCACCTCGTCGACCGCGCCTTCCGGTAGATCGCCAAGCTGGAACGGGCCGAACGACACGCGGATCAGGCGCGCGACCTGATAACCCAGATGTTCGAGCACGCGCTTGATCTCGCGATTCTTGCCCTCGCGCAGATCCATGGTGAGCCAGGCGTTGGCGCCCTGCTCGCGATCGAGCGTCGCGACGATCGGCCCATAGGAGACGTCGTCGATCGTCACGCCCTCGCGCAATTTGTCGAGCTCGGCCTGATCGGGATGGCCGAACACGCGCACGCGATAGCGCCGCAACCACGCCGTATCGGGATGGGCGAGCACGCGCGCGAGCCCGCCATCATTGGTCAGCAGCAGCAGGCCTTCGGTGTTGATGTCGAGGCGGCCGACCGACACGACGCGCGGCAGCATCGAGGGCAGCACGTCGAACACAGTCGAGCGGCCTTCGGGATCGCGCGCGGTGGTCACGAGGCCCGGCGGCTTGTGATAGAGCCAGAGCCGCGTGCGCTCGCGGTCGGGCAGCTTCGCGCCATCGACGCTGATGCGATCGCTCGGGCCGACATTGATCGCCGCCGATTTCAGCACCTTGCCGTTGACGGTGACGCGGCCTTCCTCGACCAGCTTCTCGGCGTCACGGCGCGAGCAGAGCCCAGCGCGCGCAATCACCTTGGCGATGCGTTCGGGTTTCTCGGCGCGAATCTCCACTGGCGCGCTCGGCGCCTTGTCCTGTGGCGCGCCTTTCGCCGCCCTATCGTCCTTGCGACGCGGCGGCTTGCCATCGTCACGCGCGGGGCCGCGCGGCGGTCCCTTGCGGAAGGGTCGATCGCCTGTCTTCTCGCCGCGGGCGTCTCTCGCGCCTGAGCGGCTGAATTGTCCGCCCGGTTTGCGGCCGGGCTTGCCTTTATTGGGTCTGTCGTTCATCGCGGCGAGATAGCAGACGCGACCCAGCACGGCGAGACGCCGCCCGATGAAAAGCAATCCCGATTCCGCCGCCCTTGACCCCTGGGACGCCGCCTTCGCCGAAGCGCGTCTGGCGGGCGCCGCTGAGGAAACGCCGGTGGGCGCGGTGATTGTGCGGCAAGGGGAGATCATCGCCCGGGCCGGCAATCGCGCGATCGCCGACCGCGACCCGACCGCGCATGCCGAAGTGCTGGCGATTCGCGCCGCCTGCGCCGCCACCGGCTCGGAGCGGCTGCCGGATTGCGACCTCTACGTCACCCTGGAGCCCTGCCCGCTCTGTGCCGCCGCGATCTCGTTTGCGCGCATCCGCCGGCTCTATTTCGCGGCGTCCGATCCCAAGGGCGGCGCAGTCGAGAACGGGGTCAGGTTCTACAACAGCCCGACCTGCCACCACGCGCCCGAGGTCTATGGCGGCATCCGCGCCACGGAGGCCGGCCAGTTGCTCAAGGATTTCTTCGCCGCGAGGCGGTGAGGGCCAAGGGTTCATCAACCCTGCTGATGTAAGCCAGCGTTGACTTACGCTAGGGTCGTCCATGCGCAGCATCATCGTCAGCGACTTCGCAGCCGTGAATGGCGGCGCGGCCAAGGTCGCGATCGAGAGCGCGCGCGGCCTCGCGGAGGCGGGCTGCGAGATCGTGTTCGTCTCCTGCATCGGGCCGGCCGCGGAGGCGCTTGATCACCCCAACATCCGCGTCGAGATGATCGAGGCGGCCGAAGTCTGGAGCGTGAAAAATCCGCTGCGCGCGGCGTCGCAGGGCGTGTGGAATCAGGCGGCGGCGGACAAGCTCTTGTCGATCATCGCGCGCGAACGCGGGCGCGAGACCGTCGTCCATCTGCATCAATGGACGAAAGCGTTCAGCCCGGCGGCGATTGGCGCCGCAGCACAATCGGGCCTGCCGACCTTCATCACGATGCATGATTATTTCAGCTTCTGTCCCGAAGGCGCCTATTTCGATTTCCGCGCGGGGCGCGCTTGCGACCGCGCGCCGATGTCGGCCTCCTGCATGACGGCGAATTGCGATCGCAAGTCCTATGCGCACAAGCTCGTGCGCGTGGCGCGGCAATGGCGATCCGATCGCGCGCTGGCGGCGGCGCGCAACTTGACTTTCATTCATGTCAGCGATTTCGCGCGGCGCTTCGCCGAGCCGCATCTGCCCGGCGATGCGCGGCATGCGACTGTTGAGAACATGATAGAGGTCGCGCAGCGGCCCGCGATCGACGCCGCGCGCAACAAGCCCGTGCTTTTTCTCGGCCGCTTCACGGTAGAGAAGGCGCCGCATCTGCTTGCGGAGGCTGCGGCGCGCGCGGACGTCCCGGTGCGTTTTGTCGGCGACGGCCCGATGAAGGACGCGATCGCCAAGGCCAATCCCGCCGCCGAAATCCTGCCCTGGATTCCGGCCGATAAGGCGCTCGATGCGATAGCGGAGGCGCGCGCCCTGGCGGCGCCGTCGCTCTGGTTCGAGCCGGGCCCGCTTGTCATCGCCGAAGCGCGATCGCTGGGGCTGCCGACCATTCTCGCGCGAATGACGGGCGCGGCGAGCTGGATCAGGGATGGCGAGGATGGGCTTTTGGTCGAACCCAGCGACGTCGACGGACTCGCCGTCGCGCTGGAACGCTTGCAGGACAATGATTTCGCAGCGCGCATGGGGCGCGCGGCCTACGACGCCTATTGGCGCGACCCGCTGACCACGGCGCGGCATGTGAAGAAGACGCTCGCGCTTTATGAAAGCGCGCATGAATGGAAAATTGGCGCGCCGATCGCGAAGGCGAGCTGAGAGCGACGAATATTCGCGGAGCCTTCCTGTTCGCATGTCATGCCCGGCCGTGGGCCGGGCATCCACGAATTCAGCTTGCGATATCTTCGTGGATGGCCCGGCCAAGCCCGGCCATGACAGCTTTCATAATCTCGGAGCGCTCAAACCATCAACGCGCATGTTGCTCCGGTTCGTCTTCAGAGGCGCGTCTCGATGAAGTCTGAGATCGCCGCCGCGGCTTCTTCAACGCTCATCCCGCCATTATCCAGAATAAAGTCGCTGAACTCGCGACGCGTATATCCCTCTTCATACATTTCCACGATGCGCTGACGCTCGCCTGCGGACAAAATTCGCCCGCCGCGATCAGCAAGCGCAATTTCGAGCGGAGGCGCCAACGTGACGACGACAAGCTCTGCGCCTCTTAATTCACAGGAGCGTCGCAATCGCGCGTAGGACTCCTGCTCGACGGGATAGGCGATCACGAGATGATCGGCCTCGGATGTCGCGAGCAACCGCTCGATCCGTTCCCACGCCGCAACTATTCTTTCCGCAAGCGGGGCGTCATCCGGAGCATCATGATCATCGCCGTCTATGAAGACGGCGCTGCGAAGAAGCGCAGCCAGGCGCGCGCCCACCGTGGATTTTCCGGCATTGATCGGACCATTGAGTACGATCGCCGCGCGCATGGCGAGGGTCAAACCATCAACGCGCGCACGGTGTCGATAAGCAGCTTCAACGCTGCGACGCCGAGGAACAGATAGCACCAGAAGAATAGGGTCTCGCGCGTCAGCCGATCATGCAGCGCGCGGCCGGCATAGACGCCAACCGGCACGATCGGCGACAGCGCCAGCGCCGCCCACAGCGCATGCGGGCGCGCAAGCCCAAGGATCGCGTAGGGAACGAGCTTCACCAGATTGCCGGCCATGAACACGGCGACGTTGGTCGCCGCGAACTTCGTCTTATCGAGGCCGCGACGCAGCAGATACATCGCGATCGGCGGCCCGCCGGCATGGGCGACGAAAGTCGTGAAGCCTGACGCGAGACCGGCCGCGATGGCGAGCGGCGGCGAGGTCGGCGCATTCGACGGCGGCGCGGAGCGGCCCTTCAGAAAATAATGCGCGGTGAAACCGAGCGTCACCACGGAGATGACGAGCGTCACCCAGCGGGAATCGACGGCGACGAACATCAGCCATCCCAGCCCGATCCCGACCACGAGCGCCGGCAGCAGCCATTTCAGGTCGGGAATCGACCAGTGCTTCGGCCCGAAAGCGCCGACCGCGAAGACGTCCATGAAGGTGATCAGCGGCGCGACGATGATCGCCGCGTCGAGCGGCGGCGCGGCGAGCGCCAGGATCGGGATGCCGATGATGGCGAGCCCGCCGCCGAAGGCCCCCTTGGCCATGGCCATGACGAAGGTCGCGACGAGACCGGCGGCGTAGAACAGGGGATCGCTGGGAAAAGGCATGCGCGCAGTTAGCCGTTTCTTATGGCGCTTCGGCTATGTGAGGCCGGCCGATGACTATCATCCTCACCTTCATCGTCAATTCGTTCCTGAATTTCGTTCTCGGCCTCGCGCTGGCGAAGTTCCTGGGGCCGGACGATTTTGGCCGCTACGCCATCGCCATGGCGTTCGCCGTGCTGGTCAACAGCGTGATGTTCGACTGGATCAGGCTGTCGACCGCCCGCTTCTACTCCGAGAAGGTCCGCGCCGAGCAGCCCGCCCTGCGCGGCACGCTCGATTTCCTCGTCGCCTGCATGTCGTTTGCGACCTTCGGGCTGCTTGCCGCGGCCGTGCTCGCCGGCGTCGATTTCCGCGTGCCAACCGCTCTCGCCTGCGCCGCGACAGTGGCCGGCCTCTGCATGGCGCTGTTCGATTTCGGCGCGACGCTGACGCGCGCGCGCTTTCTCGATCGCAGCTACAGCCTGCTCGTCATCGTCAAGAATATTGCCGCCTTCATCCTCATGGTCGGGGGCGCGTGGATCACCGACGATCCGCTCGTTGTGCTGATCGGTTCGGCGCTGAGCTCCATGGCCTCGCTGCTGCTCGCGCGCCGCGTGCTGCATGATCATGGCGCCGATCTCACGAAGCCCGACTGGACTCTGGCCAAGCAATTCGCGCTCTACGGCCTGCCGCTGATGGCGGCGAACATGTTTTACCAGCTCATCACCTTCATGAATCGCGCGATGATCGCCGACGCTTACGGCTATGCGGAAGCGGGCCAGTTCGCGCTTGCGACCGATATGGGCATCCGCATTTTCGCGACGCTCGGCTCGGCGCTTGATATTTTCCTCTTTCAGGTCGCGGTGAGAGCGGACGAGCAGAACGGCCGCGCGCACGCGGATCAACAACTGTCGCGCAACATGAGTCTGGTGCTGGCGCTCTGCGCTCCCCTTGCGGCGGGCTACTGGCTTGCGCTGCCGATGTTTGAAGCGCTCATCGTGCCGGCGGATTATCGCGGCCATTTCGCCGCCTACAGCACGATCCTCATTCCGGCGATGTTCTGCTACGCGCTCGTTCTCTATGCGCTCAATCCCGTATTCCAGATTCAGAAGCGGACATGGCCCGTGATCGGCGCCGCTTTCATCGCCGTGATCGTGAATGCGATCTTCGCAAAGACGATCGCGCCGTCGCTTGGACCTTCGGGATTCGCATGGGCGCAATTCGCGGGCTACAGCGCCGCGCTCGTGATGGTGTTCGTGGCGAGCCTCGTTCTCTCCAACGTGCGCCCCGCGCTCGGCGACGTGCTGCGCATCGTCGCGGCGACGGCGCTGATGACGCTCTGCGTCTGGCCGCTGCGCGACCTCCCACCCGGCATCTTCAAACTCGCATTGATCGTCGCGCTCGGCGGCGCGATCTATGTCGGAATGGCGCTCGCACTCAATATCGCGGATGGACGGTCGATTCTGCGCGACAGGCTGGCCGCCCGCAAAGCGGGAGCGGGCCGCGCGCTGTTCACCGATCGCTAACCAAGACCGCGCCGCTTCAATCCTCCATTCACCAGTTCCGTTGAGCGCCTGTCAACCACGACGCGCGAAACCGCTGCGGCGCAGCGCTTTCTCATGCCCCTTGCCGGGCATTTTACCAATTCGGTGAACGGGTAACGCTAATGATTGGTGAGGGCGCGCAACCTGCGCGTCTTTCCGCGTATCGGTTGCGTCACGAGTCTGGCGATGAAACATCCTATCCTGATGGCGGCGCTGCTGGCCGCAACTTCGGCTCCCGCCCTCTCCATTTCATCAGAAGCGCAGACCTTCGGGCAATCGTCCGAAGCCATCACCGGGACTGTCGGCCCACGCGCTTCGCGTCCGACGCCCTATGCGCAGAATGTGATGCGCACTGCGAACAATCTCGGCGGCGGCTTCATCGAAATGCTGGTGACCGGCCGCGATCCGACGTCGCGAGGCGCAGACAATTATGTCTATGCGCCCGAGCCACAGCGGCGCGGCTATCTCCAGAACATGTACGCGTCGGTTCCGCCGCAGCAGGTCGAACAGCGCCCGGTGCGCAAGGAGATCGATCCGCGCTTCCTGAAGCAGGAGGTCGCCTATAGCGGACCGCATCGGCCCGGCACGATCGTCATCGATACGCCGAACAAGTTCCTCTATCTCGTGCAGAGCGGCGGCACGGCGATCCGCTACGGCATTGGCGTCGGCCGGCCGGGATTCGCTTGGGCGGGCACAAAATCAATCACGCGCAAAGCGGAATGGCCAAGCTGGACGCCGCCGGCGGAAATGCTGAAGCGCCGGCCCGACCTGCCGCGCTTCATGGCCGGCGGCATCGAAAATCCGCTCGGCGCGCGCGCCATGTATCTCGGCTCTTCGCTCTATCGCATCCACGGCACCAACGAGCCGGAGACGATCGGTGAATCGGTTTCGTCAGGCTGCATCCGCATGACGAACGAAAACGTCGTCGATCTCTACAATCGCGTGCGCGTGGGAACGACCGTCATCGTGATGTGAGCGGACACATAAAGCGATCATTGTCGCGCCAACAAAAAACCCGCGCCGAAGCGCGGGTTTTTCTTTGCCTGATATGAGACGCGATCAGGTCCAGTCGCTGTCGCTTCCGCCGCCACCGCCGAAATCGGAGCCGCTTTCGTCTTCGTAGGACGCGTTGTCGTAGCTTCCGTCCTGACCCGAGGAACCCGGGTCCTGATAGCCGGCGTTATCGTAGCTGCTGTTGTCGGAGTTGCTGTTCGAGTGATCGCTCAGCGAGGCCGACTGGTCGCTCTTGCTGTCGCCGAAGCCCAGCGAGTTGGCGATGCCGCTCGCGCCGCCATGGCTGTTGAAGGCGTTCATCAGCGCGTTGCCGGCGATCAGCCCGCCGGCGACGCCGGCCGCTGTGACGGCAGCCGTGCCGAGGAAGCCCATGCCGCCGCTACGGGCGGGAGCCGCCTGCGCCTGCGCCGGAGCGTAGCCCTGTTGGTAGCCCTGGCCGCCGGCGGGAGCGCCCCACGGGCTCGGCTGCTGCTGCGGAGGCGCGCCATAGCCGGCCGCGCGCTGCGGTTGGCTGAAGGACGGCGCCGGGCCGGTCGGACGCGCGGCTGAGCCGCCGCCGAAGATGCTCGACAGGAAGCCGCCGGACTGGGCCGGGGCCTGCTGCGGCGCGGCTTGGCGTAGGCGCGCCACCTCGGCCTGGAGCTGCTCCACCTGCTGGCTCAGATTTCCAAGCGCCTGTTCCTGCACAAAAATCGACTGGGCCATCGCGTAAGGCGCGTAGGGCTGCTCGCGAATCCGGTCCGCGATGAAACGTTCGGCCTCCGGATCACGCGGCTGGTAAGCCGCTTCGCGCAAGCGATCGAAGATACCGCCGATCACATTGCGTTCTTCGGGGGTCATGGTCGTTCTCCTCTGGTGGGAGGCGTCAGTCGGCCTCCGCGCCACAAGACATGGAAAACAAGCGTGGCGTTTTCAAGCCATACCAAATACGCCGAGCTGGCGTCGATTATGTGAATGTGTCCTGGCGCACATGCCCCGCAAAGCGCGCTTAGAGCATGGCGCGAAAAAGCGGGAACCGGTTTTTCCGAGACGAACGCTAGCGTTCGCTCTGCGAAAGCCATGCTCTAAACTTCTGGAATCGATCGCGTTCCCGCATTTTGATTGATTCAATCAAAATGCGGCGTGATCTAGAAATCGTGGTTCAGCTTGAGCTTGACGATGTGGCGCGAGAAATTCGTGAGATCGAGATTGCCGCCCACGGAGTTCGCGCGCCCCGCGACCTGCACGTTCCATGCGCCGGAGAACGCCCAGCCCTGGGTGAAGGCCCAGTAGAAATTCGGGCCGAGGAAGGTCGCGTTCCCGAGTTCACGCGAGAATCCGACGCTGTCATAGCGGCGGAAATGGCTGAGCTCTCCGCCCGCGAAAACGCCGTCCGCGAATTGCCACGTCCCCGCCGCGCCCAGGCGCGCCACGGACGTGTTGGCGTAGCCGTTCCGGGGCGAGCCGAGATCCTGGAAATTCCAGTCGTAGCTCGCGTTCAGCGCGCCGAAGAGTTTGCCGGCGATCAACTCCTTGTCGGCGAAAATGGAGAAGACGCCGTCATAGACGCTGCGCGAGCGGCCTTCGAGCGTGTAGTAGGCGCCGTTGGTGGCGGCCCCCTGCAACACGGCGTCGAAGGTCAGACCGACGCCGTGAATGTCGCGTCCCAGCAGCTTGTATTTGAATTCCACGCCGCCGCCGAACTGCGAGCCATTCGCCTTCGTCCCGAAGGTTTTGGAATAGGTCGGGCCGCCGAACAGGTAGGGGTCGACCTCGATGCAGGGGAAGGGCGAATAGGTCGCCTGAAGATTTCCGCTGTGAGCGCCGAGGCGGCCTCCACGCGTTCCAAACGAGCCGCTATAGGTTCCGGACAACGAGAGTTGCTTCCAGTCGTTGACGTCCGATCCCGTATTGAAGCCGAACACGTCGTTGACGAGGCTGTTCTTCTCAAGACAGGCGTTCGAGGCGGAGGGCGACGGCGCGGGCGCCCGTAAATCCGCCCCTGAGGCGCCGCCGCATCCCAGCGGAAGCGCCGCCAAGGCGCCGATCCATCGCAACCTGCCCCCGATCATCGCCCCACCATTATTGCGAACCGTTCTCAATAACAAAGCACGCGGCCGGATTCGGCGCAACCGCTATTTCACGCATTCATTGCGGACGAGAGACATGGCGCCGCCAACAACGCGCCGGCAGCAAAAAGCGGCCACGGGTGCATGGCGCGAAAAAGTGGGAACCGGTTTTTCGCGAAAGCCATGCTCCCAATTTTAGAATCGATCACGCCGCACTTTGATTGTTTCAATCAAAGTGCGGCGTGATCTGGGGGCCGCTTTCAAACAATCGACGATTTGCCGTCGATCAGAAGGAGTAGGCGAACTTCACCTTCAGCAGGTGCTGGTTGAAGTTCACGATATCGAGGTCGCCGCCCGAGAGCGCCGGACCTCCCGTCGTCTTGCCAGCCACCTGCACATTGTAAGCGGCCGTGACGGCGAGCTTGGGCGTCGCCTGCCAGTAGAAGTTCGGGCCAAGTGTCGTGGCGTAGCCGAACTCATCGCCGAAGAAGCCCTTGTAGCGGCGGAAGTGATTGATGTCGGCGCCGATGAAGAAGCCCTCGACGAGCTGGTAGCTCAGCGCGGCGCCGAGACGCAGCACGCCGGTGTCGGTCGCATCGCCGATGCCGGCGATCACCTTGTTGCGGAAGTTGAAGTCGTAGGCGACGTTGATCGCGCCATAGAGCTTGCCGCTGATCAGCTCCTTGTCGAGGAACAGCGACGGGATGACGTCCCAGGTGCTCTTGGTCGGCGCGTAGAAGGCGCCATCATTGCCGACGCCCTGCACGATGATGTCGAAGGTCGCGCCGAGGCCGTGCGTGTCGCGGCCAAGGAACTTGTATTTCGCCTCGAGGCCGCCGCCGAAATAGCTGCCATTGCCGATGCCGCCGAGGCCGCCATTCTTCACCCAGCCGCCGGTCAGATACGGGCCGATCTCCATGCAGGGCAGGATGCCGTAGGACACCTGGCCGATGATCTGATGGCCGTTGAAGTCGCCGAAGCGCGTGCCGTAAAAGCCATTGTACTGAACGCTCGCAGACAGCGCCTGATAATCGTTGGTGTCCGTGCCGACCTGGAAGCCGAACACGTCGATCGGCAGCGCGTTCTTCTCAAGGCAGGCGGCGCTCGGCGGCGGAACCGGCGCGCCCTTGCGCGACGGGAGATCGGCGGCGAAAGCGGCGCCCGAGACAAGAACGGCGGACGCGAGAGCTGCGAAACGAAGCATTGGAGTGTCCTGAATGTGCCCCAGCATTATGCTTCCAATATCTGGAACCTTCCGCGCCGGCTCAAGGAAAACATGCTGAAATCGCTGTGCAGGTTGCACTGCAAATAGGCAAACAAGCCTGATTTTCGTGGATTGATCCACGCTGTTGCAATCTCGCCACAAACGTGGCGATGACACGGCGAGAACCGGGCGAGCCCGGCTCTCATCCATTAACATCTTCTTTATTCTCGCGAATTCGGCTTTATCGCCGATATTTTCACGCCACCAGGCGATAGGCCGGTAGCGTCAGGAACTCTTCAAATTCCGGGGCGAGCGACAATTTGCGGAAGAGTTCGATCGCTTCGGGGAATCGGCCTTTCGCATATGCGTCAGCGCCGACTTCCAACTTCACCTTCTCCATCTCTTCCCCGAGGCAGCGCTCGAACAGCTCCGGCGACGCCTTCACGCCGCCTTCGAGCGCGACGCCATATTTCACGAACTGCCAGATCTGGGCGCGGCTGATCTCGGCGGTCGCCGCGTCCTCCATGAGATTGTAGATCGGCACGGCGCCGCGACCGCGCAGCCACGCCTCGATATACTGGACGCCGACGCGGATATTGTCGCGCAGTCCCTGCTCGGTGCGCGCACCCTCATGCACCTTGAGGAGATCGGCGCGCGTCACCTCGACATCGTCGCGCTGGCGATTGACCTGATTCTGCGACGGCATCATCCGGTCGAACACCTCCATCGCGACCGGCACGAGATCGGGATGGGCGACCCAGGTGCCGTCGCAGCCATCGCCGGCCTCGCGCTCCTTGTCCGCCTTCACCTTGGCGAAAGCCGCTTCATTCGCGGCGGGATTGTTTTTCACCGGAATCTGCGCGGCCATGCCGCCCATCGCGAAGGCGCCGCGCTTGTGGCAGGTCTTCACCAGAAGCTGCGCATAGGCGCCAAGGAACGCCTTGCCCATGACCACCTGCGAACGGTCAGGCAGAACGAAATTCGGATTCTTCGCGAGCTTCTTGATGGCGGAGAAGATGTAGTCCCAGCGGCCGATATTCAGCCCGACGATACGCTCGCGCATGGCGTGGAGGATTTCATCCATCTCGAACGCGGCCGGCAGCGTCTCGATCAGCACCGTCGCCTTGATCGTTCCCTTCGCGAGACCAAGCGCCTGCTCGGCGAAGGAGAACACATCGTCCCAGAGCCGCGCCTCCTGCCAGCTCTCGATCTTCGGGATGTAGAAGTAGGGGCCGGACCCTTGAGCCAGCGCGGCCTTGGCGTTGTGGAAGACATAGAGGCCGAAATCGACAAGCGAGCCCGACGCGGCTTCGCCGTCGATCTCGATATGGGCCTCGGGCAGATGCCAGCCGCGCGGCCGCACGATCAGCACGGCGGGCTTGTCCTTCAGCTTGTAGGCCTTGCCGCTCGCGGGATCGGTGAAGTCGATTGTGCCGGCCCAGCGGTCTTTCACATTGATCTGGCCTTCGATCATGTTGGCCCAGGTCGGCGACGACGCATCCTCGAAATCGCCCATGAACACTTTCGCGCCGGAGTTCAGCGCGTTGATCACCATCTTGCGGTCAACGGGGCCGGTGATCTCGACGCGGCGATCGCGCAGGTCGGCAGGGACCGAGCCGATCATCCAGTCGCTCTCGCGGATATGCCTGGTGTCGGCGAGGAAATCGGGCGTCTCGCCGGCGTCGAAACGCTTCTGCCGTTCGGCGCGGACGGCAAGCAGCCGCTTGCGGGTTTCATTGAAACGGCGATGCAGGCTCGCGAGGAAGGCCAGCGCGTTGGCGCTCAGGATTTCGTCGTAACGGGCGGCCATCGCGCCCTTGAGGACGACGCCCTTGTCGGTCGTGGATGAAGCGGACATGAGGCGTCTCCTTGCTGGTTGCGTGTGACGCCAGCCCTCTACGCTCCGGTCACTTATGCGATAACCCGATGTAATCGCCCAAGGCTGTTTCCACTCTGGAAAAGATCAGGCGTCGTTTGCGGCAGTCTTGCCAACATGCGGCCTGAGCTGGCTGCGCAGCCAGAGGCCGAACATCACGACCGTCACGCCGGCCAGCGCGAACCAGGTGATGGCGTATTGCAGATGGTCGTTGCGCAGATTGATTTCATCAAGCTGCGGTCGCGGCCAGCCGCCCGGCGGGACCGGCTGCTCCAGCTCGATGAAAAAGGGCGGCGCCCTGCTCGCCTCGTGAATGCCGGTCGCGCGCTGCATGCCGGCGAGATCGCGCCAGAACCATTGATTGCGGGCGACATCGTTCGCCGGCGTGAACGAACCCGCCTGCTCCGGCATGCGAATGCGACCAATAATCGAAACCTCTCCTGCGAGCTGGCCGTCGGCGCGCATCGCGGGATTCTTCAGGCGATCGGGCACGACGCCGCGCATCACAAGCACTGCGCCTTCCTCGGTGTCGAAGCGCGTGATCACCATCCAGCCCGCGCCATTGCGCTGGGCTGAGATCATCAGCAGTTCGCGATTGTTGTCGAAAATCCCTTTCGCGGCGACGCGGGCGAAGTCGGCGCCGTCGACCGTTTTGGGGTCGCGCCATTCCGGCGGAATATCCTTGAGATCGGCCGGCGCGCCTGATGCCCGCGCCTCGACCTGCGCGATCAACGCCTCCTTCCACGCCTTGCGCTGCAACTGCCAGACGCCGAGCGAGCACAGGATCGCGAACAGGATCAGCGTCGCGAGGGAGAAGCCGATGAATTTGCGAGAGGACGTCACGCGAAGTCACCCTCCCCTTGAAGGGGAGGGTCGGCGGAGCAAAGCGACGCCGGGGTGGGGTGAGTTTGTCGGCGCCTGTTCGATTTCACCCCACCCCGCTCCTCGCCTTCGGCCCGGATCGACCCTCCCCCTCAAGGGGAGGGTGAGCGCGCGCATCGGAACGCTTGTGGTGAGAGTGGCGACGCTCACTTCTCGAACCGCCCCTCTTCAGCGCGATTGGAATATTGCAGGCAGATCATCACGCCCTTTAGCGGACGCAGCAGCGCGGCGCTCAAGAGGATGGCGAGCGTCGGCCAGAGCGTGAAATGAATCCAGATCGCCGGCTCGACCGTAAATTCAAGCCACAGCGCGCCGCCGACCACGATGAAGCCGACGATGAACATGAGGAAAACGGCCGGACCATCGGCGGAATCGGCGAAGGAATAATCGAGATCGCACGCGTCGCATTTCGGCGCGAGCGTGAGATAGCCCGCGAACAATTTCCCCTGGCCGCAGCGCGGGCATTTGCCGGCGAGGCCGACGGCAATGGGATTTTGCGGGGGATATTGCATCGCGTCTCGCCTGTTCGCCGTCCTACCCTCGATGTCATCGCCGGGCTTGACCCGGCGATCCAGAATAACATTCACCACCGCGCCCTTGAAGCTGGATCGCCGGGTCAAGCCCGGCGATGACATCTGGATAGATGTTGGCGCGATCTGTTCTCACTCTATGCCATGCGCGTTCAGCAATTCGCGCACCTTCGCGACCATCTCATCCTCCTTGCAGGAGAATTGCGCCAATCGCGCGGCGCGATATTCCGCATTCGACTTGAACGCATCGGCCTGCTTCGCGCCTTCGATCAGATCCTTGATCTGGACTTCGCCGGCGTCGCGCTCGTTCGAGCCCTGAATGATCACGCAGGGCGAATTACGGCGATCGGCGTATTTGAACTGCGGGCCGAGCTTGTTTGAATCTCCGAGATACATTTCGGCGCGAATGTCGGCGTCGCGCAATGTTGCGACCAACTTCTGATAAGCGCCAATCTGATCTTTTTCCATCACAACCACGACGACGGGGCCGTTCACATTCGCACCCGTGACGATCGGCGATTTGATCGTCTGCAACGCCGCGACAAGGCGCGAGACGCCGATCGAAAATCCCGTCGCCGGCACCGGCTCGTTGCGGAAGCGCGAGACGAGGCCGTCATAACGCCCGCCGCCGCCGACCGAACCGAAGCGCACGGGTTTTCCGTCCTCTCCCGTCACCGCGAAGGTGAGTTCGCATTCGAAGACGGGGCCCGTGTAATATTCGAGGCCTCGGACGACTGACGTGTCGATGCGAATCCGGCGAGAACCATATCCCGCAGCGGAGCAAATGCGTTCAATCTCGACGAGTTCGGCGACGCCTTTTTGCGTAGTTTCATTTTGTGGAAGTGCGCCAGTTTGCAACGTCCTGAGCTTATCGGAGTTGAGCACGCGATAGCGCTTCGTCTCACCAAACATTGAATAGGATAGAATATTGTCGTCGTTCGGATCGAATTCAGCGCTTGGCAATTCGCCGCCCAGGAACAGTCCAGCCTGGATCAGCCGAATGATGTTCGCCGCTTCAACCTGGCTCAGTCCTGCGCCTTTGGTGAAGTCGCCGCTCTCGTCCTTTCGGCCATCGCCAAGCAATTGCATGACGCCGTCGCTGCCGAGGCGATCATATTTATCAATCGCCCTCAGCACCGTGAGCCGGCGACCCGCATTCTCCTCGCCGCCGAGGCCGATCGCCTCCATCACGCCATCGAGAATCTTCCTGTTGTTGACCTTGATAACGTAGTCGCCGCGCTTGACGCCAAGCGCCTCCATCGTATCCGCCGCCATCATGCAGACTTCGGCGTCAGCGGCGACGCTGGAAGCGCCCACCGTATCGGCGTCGAACTGCATGAATTGGCGGAAGCGGCCGGGGCCCGGCTTCTCGTTGCGAAACACCCAACCCGCGCGATAGCTGCGATAGGGTTTCGGCAGGCGGTCGAAATTCTCGGCGACATAGCGCGCGAGCGGCGCCGTCAGGTCGTAGCGCAGCGACAGCCACTGCTCGTCATCGTCCTGGAAGGAGAACACGCCCTCGTTCGGGCGATCCTGATCCGGCAGGAATTTTCCCAGCGCGTCGGTATATTCGACGAAGGGCGTCTCGACGCCCTCGAAGCCGTAGCGCTCATAGACCTCGCGGATCTTGTCCATCATGCGCGCGGTGGCGGCGAGATCGCCAGGGTCGCGATCGACGAAGCCGCGCGGCGCTCGCGCGGCGACCTTGTTGGATTTCTTCTCGGGCTTGTTCTTCTCGGACTTGGACATGTTCAGCGGCTCGGAGGTTGGGGCCTCCTAGCGGCTGGCGGGCGCGGGAGCAACGCGACAACGCGAACACCGCTGACTCGATCTCGCAAGTGATTCCACCCTCCCCTTGCGGGGAGGGTCGATCGCCCGGCGATCGGGGTGGGGGTCGGCCCGCCTGGCGCCGACAGTCTGAGCTTCATTCTTCATGACCCCCACCCCTAACCCCTCCCCACTGACCTCGGGCCTGCCCGAGATCAGCGTTGGAATGCGCAAGTCAGGCAGGCCTGACTTGCGCTGGGGAGGGGAACAGGTGGAGATCGTTTCGAGGCTGCGGGATATAAAAACAGCGAGAGATCACTCGCAGACGCGCACCCGGCGATCGACCGTGTCGCCATAGGCGTCGATCTCCCGGCGGATCACGATGCGGCATTGCTGCTCGCCATCGAGGATGATCGGCTGGGTGTAGGTCCGGCGGTCGACGATCGGCGCCGGCGGCGTCAGCCGCTGCTCCTCATAGACCCGCGGCTGCGGCTCAACGATCACCGGACGCGACTCATAATAGCGCCGCTCGATAATGACGGGCGCGCGGCCATAGGGGGCGACATAGCCCGGCGGCGCTGTCTCGACTTCGACCTCCTGGGCGAAGGCCGGCGCGGCCAGGAATCCAGCCGAGGCCACGACGCCCGCGCCTGCGAGCGCCGCCGTCGCCAAAACTGTTCGCAGCATGATGTCCTCCTGTGCGAAGCGACGCTCCTGCCGACGGCGGCCGGCGAGGCGCCAGGAACGGACAGGCTCACGGCCCATCGTGACCATGATGCGGTGATTTCGGGGTCATTCCGGCGCCATTCAGAGGCGCGGGTTGGGAGGCGGGCGCGGCGGACCGTCGCGCGCGACGCCCGGACGCATGGCGATCCCGGCCTCGCCCCCCATGTGGCCGATAACCGTCAGGCCGTCCTTCGCGCTTGTAAGCGCTTGCAAAAGGAGGAGCCCATGGACCCCCGCTCCAACCGGCCCGTCTCGACCGAGCTTCATCCCGCCGTCTTCAAGGCGATCGCCGGGCTGACCCTTCTGTTGATCTTCTCGGTCTGGCTGTTCGCCGGCGACGGATATGGCGAATTCCTCGCCAGCGTCGTCACCGGCTTCCTGCTGCTGACCCTGTTCTTGCCGCGAACGCTGTGGCGGGTCGGAGGTAAGCACGCGGAAAGCGACGAGATGCGCCAGAACCCGCCGACGTTTCATGACTGGTCGCATGGCGATCTGCACACCGGCGGCGGCCGGATGTCAGGCGCCGAAGCGACGCTGGAGGCGCTGACGCCGATCGGCGCCGTCGCCATCGGCATGATGCTGTTCGGCCTCCTGTTCAACGCCATCATGGGCGCACAGTAGGGCGGCGCGGCTCGCTTCACCGTTCCGGAACAGTGGCAAATTTCGCGCGCCGTAGAGCCATCTTGAAAAGTTGTGCAGTTTTTTGTACAATCAACCTATGAAGACCATCACCTATTCCAGCTTGCGGCAGAACCTGTCGGCTGTGCTCGATCAAGTCAGCGATGATCGCGAGCCGATCATTGTGACGCGCTCCAACGGCCGGGCGGCGGTGTTGATGTCGCTCGAAGACTTCGCCAGCTACGAGGAAACTCGTCATCTGGCGGCGAGTCCGGCGAACCGAAAGCGTTTGCTGGCGGCGATCCACGAATTCGAAAAAGGCGGCGGGACCGAACGCAATCTCGCCGAATGAAGATCGTCTTCTCAGAACAGGCTTGGGAAGACTATCTGTACTGGCAAGCGAACGACGCAGCGCTTCTGCGTCGAATCAACGAATTGATCCGCGACGCCAGTCGATCGCCCTTCAAAGGAATCGGAAAACCGGAGCCGCTCAGGCACGAATTCGCTGGCTGGTGGTCACGACGCATCACACGGGAACACCGGCTCGTTTATCGCGTCAGCGGCGATGCGCTACAAATCGCCCAGTGCCGTTATCACTACTGACGCTTGCGAGCTGAAGGCGCTCCCCCCGTCCCCGGATTCATGCAGCGAAGGCGAAGCCTGAGCGGAATGAAGTCCGGGGCCCGGCATAAGACTCGCGAGCGAAGCGAGCGCTTCTCGAAGCAAAATCGAGACAGCGCCTTCGGCGCAGAAATCTTTCGCTAGGTCCCGGACACGTCTCGCCGCGCTAACGCTTGCTCGACGTTCCGGGAACGACGCGTCGCCTCACGCCACCGCCTTGATGACCTTCGCCACCTTGTCGGCGATCTCGCCGATCTGGCTTTCGCTGACGATCAGCGGCGGCGTCAGCGCCAGCGTGTCGCCTGTCACGCGCAGCATGATGTCGTGATCGTGGAAGCCCGACTCCATCGCGGCGTAGGCGCGCTTGCCCGGACCATCAGGCGACGGCGCGAGATCGACCGCCGCGACGAGGCCGACGGTGCGCACGTCGAGCACGTTGGGCAGGCCTTTCCACGCGTCCATCATGGCGTCCGCAAACAGCGGCTCCAGTTTCTTCGCGCGCTCGAACAAGCCCTCTTCCTTGTAGAGCTCCAGCGTTGCAAGGCCCGCCGCCGCCGCCATGGGATGGCCGGAATAGGTGTAGCCGTGGAACAGCTCGATCACATGTTCGGGGCCGTTCATGAAGGCGTCGAAAATGCCCTTGCGCACGAGCACGCCGCCCATCGGCGCCGCGCCTGACGTGACGCCCTTGGCGAAGGTGATCATGTCAGGGATGACGCCGTAGCGCTCGGCGGCGAAGGCGTGGCCGAGACGGCCGAAGCCGGTGATGACCTCGTCGAAAATCAGCAGGATGTTGTGCTTGTCGCAGATGGCGCGAAGCTTCTGCAGATAGCCCTTCGGCGCGGGAAGAACTCCCGTTGATCCCGCCATCGGCTCGACGATGACGGCGGCGATGGTGGACGCGTCATGCAGGCCGACAATGCGCTCGAGCTCATCGGCGAAATGCGCGCCATAGTCCGGCTCGCCCTTGGTGAAGGCCTGGTTCTCGCGGCTGTAGGTCGAGGGGAGATGGTCGACGCCGGCGAGCAGCGAGCCGAAGAATTTGCGGTTCGGCACGATGCCGCCAACCGAGATGCCGCCGAAGCCGACGCCGTGATAGCCGCGCTCGCGGCCGATGAGACGCGTCTTCGAGCCCTTGCCGCTGATGTTCCAGTAGGCGAGCGCAATCTTCAAAGCGGAGTCGACCGCTTCCGAACCGCCGCCGCAGAAGAAGACGTGATCGAGATCGCCCGGCGCCATCGCGGCGATGCGCGCGGCCAGCGCGAAGACCTTGGGATGGCCGTACTGGAAGTTCGGCGCGAAATCGAGCTCTTCAGCCTGCTTCTGGATCGCCTCGATGATCGGGCGGCGAGCATGACCGGCGTTGCAGCACCAGAGGCCGGCCGTCGCGTCCATCACCTGGCGGCCGTCATCGGTGACGTAATGCATGTCCTTCGCGCCAACGATCATGCGCGGGCGCCGTTTAAAGGCCCGGTTCGCGGTAAACGGCATCCAGAAGGATTCAAGATCGTTCGGCGCGAGCCTGGACGAGGTGGACATCATCATCTCCGGGAAAAATCTGCGCGACCGTATCAATCCGCGGCGCAGGCGCAACCATGCGAAACGCAAAGGGCCTTGCGGAATTTCCGGGTCGCGGCCTTGCCGGCCAAGGGGGGCATGCTACCTTACGTCACCTAGCCTGAAGCCACGCGGGGGGCGCGGCGGCTGGCGGAACCAAGACGATGACCGATCAGGTCACGCCCGAGGAGATCAGGGAGCAGTTGGCGCGCCTGCGCGCCTCGGATCTTTTTGCATCTTCTCCGCAGCTCGTGAACTTCCTCGACTATGTCGTCGAAGAGCGGCTCGCCGGGCGCGAAGCCGAGATCAAGGGCTACACCATCGCCGTCGAAGCGCTGGGCCGGCCGCCCGAGTTTGATCCGCAGGTCGATCCCATCGTGCGGGTCGAAGCGCGGCGGCTGCGGCGCACGCTGCGCGTCTATTACAGCGGCGCGGGCGCGCATGATCCGATCGTCATCTCGATGCCGACGGGCGGTTATTCCCCAACCTTCCATCGCGGCCGGCGTGCCGCCGAGATCGCAACGCCGACGATGAGCGCGCCAGCCGTCGCGGCGCGGGCGGCGATCGAGGCGACGCTGCCGACCGTCTGGTTCCCGCCGCTGCTCACGAAAAATGGCTCCTTCGCACCCGCCAATGATCTGATTGGCCATCTGATCCTGCCTTTCGCGCGCTTCGACGAGGTGAGGGTCATCGGCCTCTCGGCGCCTCCGCCAGAACGGGAATCCGACGTGTATCTCGTTCGCGGACGGACAGTGATCCGGGACAATGTCGAGTCCCGCGTCACCGCCGCGCTGCTCGCCCCCCAGACACGCGATATTCTCGTCGCCCGCAGCATGCCGATGTCGCAGCGCGGCGAAGACGGTGGCGAAGCGATGATCCCCGATCCCGCGGCGGTGCGTCAGTTCGCGATCGACGTGGCGCGGCCGCTCGGCGTCATCGGCGCCGACATTCTTGCGCAACCCGATTCCGGAGCATCACGGCGCTGGCTGCATGCGATGCTGACCTATTGGCGCGGGATTTCTCCCGGGACGCATCTGCGCGCGCGAACCGAAATGCGTGCGGCGACAACGCATGGCAAGGTTGGCGCTCTGGTTCAGGCCTATCTCGCCTTTCTCGCCATCGACGAACGCCGCAACGGCTTCAATCCCGAATCCGGAGACGCGCTCGACCGGGCGCTCACTCACGCCCGCGCGGCGGTGACCGCCGCGCCTGCGAGCGCGCGCGCCCAGCAGGCGCTGATGGATGCGCTGTTCATGCGCGGCCAGGACGAGGACGCGCACATCGCCGCGGCGCGCGCGATCATGCTCAATCCGTTCGATGTGGATATTCTCGCCGAATACGGCGCGTGGCTCGTGCAGACGGGAAGCGTGGCGCAGGGACGCGAAAAGCTCCTGACCGCCGCCGCCGCTCTGCCCGTGAGAGCGCCCTGGCATGATTTCTATCTCGTTTTGTCCGCGCTTCTCCTCGACGACCCGGACGCGGCGCGCAGGCACGCCGAAGTCACGGTCTCCGACAGGGACCGCATGAGTCTGCTCTTGCGCCTGCTGGCGGCGAAAGCGACCGGCGAGGATGAGCAGGCGCGCGCGCATGCGCGTTCCCTGATCGCTCTCGACGCCAGCTACGCCACGGATTTGCGCGGGATGTTGTCGCGGCGGAGATTCACGCCGGCCATTCTCGACTGGCTTACGGAGCAACTCGAAAGCGTTCTGAAGCCCGTTCCCTGACTGCTAGCCGATCGCCCGCGACGCTTCCTTGATCTTGCGCGCAGAGGAATCGATCTGCGTCGCCGCGCGCGCGATCTCGTTCACGCTGCGGCTGATGCCGCCGACGCCGTCCGCCGCGGTCTGCATATTGTCCGACATCGTGCGCGTGACCGTGGACTGCTCCTCCACGGCCGCGGCGATCGTTGTCGAGACGTCGTCGATGGCGGTGATCGTGCTTGAGATCGCGCCGATCGCTGCGACAACCTTGCGCGCGTCCGATTGCACCGCCGTCACCTGCGCGCCGATCTCGCGCGTCGCGTTGGCCGTCTGCGCGGCGAGTTCCTTCACTTCGGCCGCGACGACGGCGAAGCCGCGCCCGGATTCGCCGGCGCGCGCTGCTTCGATGGTGGCGTTGAGCGCCAACAGATTGGTCTGCGCCGCGATCGTATTGATGAATTCGACGATCTCACTGATTTTTTCCGTGGCGTGCGCGAGACTGTTCGCCACGTCGCTTGTCTCGCGCGCCTGTTCGACGGCGCGCCACGCCACATCCTGCGCGCGCCCGACCTGCTGGCTGATCTCCTCGATCGACTTCGCCATTTCGTCGGCGCCGCGCGCGACGAGTTCGACATTCGCAGCCGCCTCGACGGAGGCCGACGCTGCGCCGTCCGCGCCTTGCGTCGCTTCCGTCAGCGCCTCCACCATCTGCTGCAGATCAGCGTCGATCGCGTGCTGGATCTGCGCGCGCCGCTCGATATCGATCACCTGAGCCGTCACGTCCATGGCGAGCTTGACGACTTTATATGGCGCGCCATTCTGGTCGAGGATCGGATTGTAGGTCGCCTGAATCCAGATCTCCCGGCCGTTCTTGCCAAGACGACGATACCGCGCAGCCTGATATTCGCCGCGGGCGAGCGCTTTCCAGAAATCGCGATATTCGCTGGTCTCGGCATAGGCGGGCTCGACCAATATGCTGTGGCGTCGCCCCTGAATTTCGTCCAGCCGATAGCCGACCATCGACAGAAAGTTTTCGTTGGCGGTGAGAATCTTGCCGTCGAGGGTGAATTCGATCACGCCCTGCGAGCGGTTGATCGCTGTGAGCTGACCGCGAATCTCGGCGTTGAGCCGCCGCTCCTCGGTGATGTCGGTCACCAGCTTGACGATCTTGAACGGGGCGCCGCGGCGCCCGAGCAGCGGATTGTAAAATCCGCGAATCCATATCTCCCGACCGCCGGCGGCCATGCGCCGGAACTCGCCGGTCTGATGCTCGCCCGCGCGCAACCGCCCCCACAACCGCTGAAACTCCTGAGCTTCGCGATCGGCGGCGGGCAGGAACATGCTGTGATGTTTGCCGCGTATCTCCGCGAACGTGTAACCCATCATCCGGAGGAAGTTTTCGTTCGCCGCGACAATCACGCCGTCGAGGTCGAACTCGACGCTGGCGTGATATTTATTGAGCGCCGCTCGCCTGGCGGCGATTTCGGCGCCCTTAAACAGAAACCACATTCGCTCCATCCGACCGGCGGGTGAGGCGCACAATGCGCCGGGGATGGTTTACCGGCGGCTAATGGCGCGTGGGCAACGCAGTCCCGCAGCCCTAATCCTCTCGCCGGCTCAGCCGCTTCGCTTTATCGTTGATTCGCGCGAATCAGCGGGGTTTTCGCGGGCGGCGGACGTTTCATGACCCAGACCATCACCATGCGGACGGCTCCCTTTTATCTCGGGGGGCTGGCGGCGTGCGCGGCGGCGGCGGGCTTTGGCGCGTCCTATTGGCTCGCGACGCCGCCGCCCGTCTCGGCCCTGCTCGGGATGCTGGCGGCCGGTTGCGGCGCGGCCGGTCTCGAACTGCGCGCGCGCCGCCGGCAGATCGACCGGCTCGAAGACGCCGTGCTGAGACTCGCGAGCGGACTTGAACGGGCCGGCGCCCATCTTGCGGCGCTCGATGATCGGTCGCGCGAGGTCGAGCAATGGATCACGCGCGACGCGCGCCCCGGCGTCGAACAATCAGCCGCCGAGATCGAGATGCTCGGCACGCTGGTGAAAGAGCTCGCAGTCACGGTCGCGCATCACGACGCCGAACTCGGCGCGCCCACTGGCGCGGCGCCAGCGGCTCCGATTCCCGCGCCGCTGGAGCCGACCGCGGCCGAATCGCAGAAGGTGGCGAACGCGCTCGATCGGGCCGTCGCCGAAGGCGCGTTCGAACTGCATCTGCAGCCGATCGTGTCGCTGCCGCAACGTCGCGTGAAATTCTACGAGGCGTTCGCGCGGCTGCGCGCGCCGGACGGCGGCCTGATTCCTCACGATCACGGGCTGGCGCTCGCCGACGGCGCCGGACGGCGCGCGGCGCTCGACGCCGCCGCGATCCGGCGCCTCGCCATCGCGACCCGGCGTCTGGTTGCGCGCAATCGCGACATCGCGACGTTCCTGCGCGTGTCCGATCGCTGCATGTCCGAGCCCGAAGCGCTGATCTCGGCGCTCCATTCAGTCCAGGATCTCGCCGGTCATCTCGTCATCGTCTTCTCGCAGACGACGGGCCGCATGCTCGGCCGCCACGGCCTTGCGCGCCTGAAGCCGCTCGTCGATCTCGGCTTCACCTTCGGCGTCGACGGCGTCGTCGATCTCAGGCTCGATGCGCGCATGCTGTTCGACCACGGCGTGCGCTATGTGAAGGCGTCGGCGGATATTCTGCTCGCGGGATCGACGCGCGCGCCGTCGGAAATCCATCCGCAGGACCTTGCGCGGCTGCTGGCGCGCAATGGCATCCAGCTCATCGTCGACGGCCTCGATCTCGAACGCACGGTCGTGGAGGCGCTCGATCTCGATGTCCGCTTCGGTCAGGGCGACGCCTTCTCGGCGCCGCGGCCGGTCAAGCCGGAATTGCTGGAGCCCATTCCTGATCCGCCTGTCGCGCCGCCGCCGGCGCCGCCGGCGAACGACGTCCCCGCCGCGGAGCCGGCCGCGCCACCTTCCCGTTCGTCCTATCGCTCGACCTTGAGACGCGCCTGAAGGCGACGGCTTGACGTCTGGCGCCGACGCCCGCACACGGCCGGCGCTCCCTTCCGCATGGTTCTTTCCGTGGTCCCCGTCGCCTCCGGCCTGTCCAGCCTCGTCCAGGACATCGATCTCCTGCTCGTCGACGTCTGGGGCGTGCTCCATAACGGCCTCGCCGCCCATCCCGCCGCAGGCGACGCGCTGACGAAATTCCGCGCCCGGGGCGGCTTCGTCGTTCTCGTGTCGAACGCGCCGCGCGGCGGCGACATCGTGGTTGGGATGCTCGACCGGCTCGGCGTGCCGCGAACCGCCTATGACGGCGTCGTCACCTCCGGCGATGTGTCACGCGCCATTCTCGCGCGCGAACGACCGGAAACGCTCGCCTATATCGGGCCCGACAAGGACCGCGTCGTCTTCGCCGGGCTGAAAATTCGCGAGACGGACATTGCGGCGGCCGACATCGCGCTGTGCACGGGCCTCTTCAACGACGAAGGCGAAACGCCCGACGACTACAGGGCGCAACTCGAAGCGTGCCTCGCGCGCAATCTCACCATGATCTGCGCCAATCCCGATCTCATCGTCGAGCGCGGCGCGGAGCTGCTATGGTGCGCAGGCGCCATCGCCGACAAATACGAACGCATGGGCGGGCGCGTCGTCTGGACGGGCAAGCCGCATCGCGTGATCTATGACGCGGCGCTCGATCTCGCCGGCCTCACGCTGAAGAAGCCTATTGATCTCTCGCGCGTCATGGCGATCGGCGATGCGATCCGCACCGACGTCGCCGGCGCGGCGGGTCTCGGCGTGCGATCGCTGATGATCGCCGACGGCATCCATGCGAAGGATCTGTTCAGGGGCCAGCGCGCGATCGACGCTGAAAAGGCGCAGGCGTTTTTCGCTACGGCGGAGTTCAAACCCGACGCGGCGATGGCGCGACTGGCCTGGTGACGGCTATTTTTCTTCGGTGAAGAGGTCGTCGATCGCGGTCTGGCCGAGATGACTCTCGGTATCGAGCGCGGGGCCGTGGGCAAGCCGGTCGGCGCGGCGCTTTGCGGTCGCGATGGACTCGGAAGCCGCGGCCGTATTCGTGGATTTCTCGGCGGCGCCGAGCTTTTCGATGATCGCCAGCAATTCGGCGGCGCGCGCCACATGCTGGCCGACAATATCGTGGAAAACGCAGGCGCTGAGCGCGTCGAAGGCGCGATCTTGGGCGTTGTCGCTCTCGGCGATTACATCCTCGAGGCCGGAGATGATCGTGGTCGCAGCTTCGGACGTGGCGTTGACGACAGCCGAAAGGCGATGGCGCAGCTCGTCAATGTCAGCGCGGAATCGCTCGGACGCCGACGGGCTTTCCGCCGGGACCGGGTTCGTTTTGGGCGCTGCTTTCTTCCGCATCAGGCGCCGCAGGCGGCCTCGATCTTGGTTTTCAGCGTCGTCGCGTTGAACGGCTTGACGATATAGTTGTTCACGCCGGCCTTCTTCGCCGCGATCACGTTCTCGGTTTTCGATTCCGCGGTGACCATGATGAAAGGCGTGTCGCGGATCGCTTCCTCGTTGCGCACCTGACGCAGGAGGTCGTAGCCGGTCATCGGCTCCATGTTCCAGTCGGAGATGACGAGGCCGTATTTCTTGCGGCGCAGCTTCGCCAGCGCAGCGGCGCCGTCGGGCGCATCGTCGATATCCTCGAAGCCGAGCTGCTTCAGAAGATTGCGAATGATCCGGATCATCGTCTGGTAGTCGTCGACCACCAGGATCGGCATCGAAAGATTGAGCGCCATGCTCGTGAACCCCTGCACGTCGCCGGCGCGCGCGGACGCAGCCGGCCGATCGCATCCACCCTCTGATAGCCGCGAAGGCGTTACGAAACGGTTGCCAATGCATCCAAAGGATTGATTGACCATACGCGCAGGCCTCAGCATGTTGCGCTGCGAAAGCGGGTCGCCATGGCTGTCGTTGCGTCATTGAGTTTCGAAGAGCTTCAGGTCGGCCAGCGCGCCTCCCTCATGCGCACCGTGATGGCGCATGACCTGACGCGATTCGCCGAGGTCTCGGGAGATGGAAATCCCGTCCACCTCTCCGATCATTTCGCCGCCAAGACCCGCTTCGGCCAGCGCATCGCCCATGGCATGTTCACGGGCAGCCTGATCTCGGCCCTGATCGGCACGCGATTGCCGGGCGCAGGCGCGGTCTATCTCTCCCAGAGCTTTGAATTCCTGGCGCCGGTGAAGATCGGCGACGTGATTGCGGCCTCGGTCGAGATCGTCGAATTGGTCGCGGAGCGACGCCGGGTGCGCCTCAACTGCGAATGCTGGGTGGACGCCACCAAGGCGCTCGGCGGCGAGGCCTGGGTCTCGGTCCCGGCGGCGCGGATTCCGCGACCCCAGAAGGCCGTCGCGCCGGCCGCCTGACGCCCTCTGTTCCGTTCCAGCCGCCGGGATGCTATGGGCGGGACATGATGCTGGCGCACTCCTTCCGCCCCATTACGCGAATTAGCCGCCCGGCCGCCGCCTGAGCGCCGCGCGCTCGCGCCCGTCCGGGACCTGTCTCCGCCGCAAAATCCGTTTCCTTTCAGGCTCCGCCGGCCCATAAGGCCGCGACCCATCCGTGACCGATCATGAGCACCTCCTCCAAGGCCGACGCCGCCGCAGGGCGCGACTATTCGAAAACCCTGTTCCTGCCGCAGACCGATTTCCCCATGCGGGCCGGCCTGCCCCAGCGCGAGCCCGAGATTCTCGCCCGCTGGGCCAAGAACGATCTCTATCGCCGCCTGCGCGAGACCTCGGCCGGCCGGCCGAAATTCGTGCTGCATGACGGACCGCCCTACGCCAACGGGAACATCCATATCGGTCATGCGCTGAACAAGATCCTCAAGGACCTCGTGACGCGCAGCCAGCAGATGCTCGGCCATGACAGCAATTATGTCCCGGGCTGGGATTGTCATGGCCTGCCGATCGAATGGAAGGTCGAGGAGGAGTATCGCGCCAAGGGCAAGGCGAAGCCCGACTTCTCCGACCCCGTCGCCATCAACGCGTTCCGCGCGGAATGCCGCGCCTTCGCCACGCACTGGCTCGGCGTGCAGCGCGAGGAGTTCAAGCGCCTCGGCGTCGTCGGCGACTGGGACCATCCCTATTCGACGATGGATTTCGCGAGCGAAGCCGTCATCGCGCGCGAGATCATGAAATTCGCAGAGAATGGTTTGCTCTATCGCGGCTCGAAGCCCGTGATGTGGAGCGTGGTGGAGAAGACGGCTCTGGCTGAGGCGGAAGTGGAGTACGAGGATTATACGAGCGATTGGGTTTTTGCGGCGTTTCCTTGGGTGGGCGGCACGGCAACTGTCGAAGCAAAGTCCTCTGACGCCAGTTACGACGACATGGACGGAGCTTCGGTCGTTATTTGGACGACGACACCTTGGACCATTCCCGGAAACCGTGCGATCTCGTTTTCTCGAAAGGTCGAATATGGCCTCTATCGAGTGACGGACGCACCGGATGGAAACTGGGCTCGCACAGGTCAAAAATATGTTTTGGCCAAGAAACTCGCAGAAGAGGTATTTAAAGCGGCGAAGGTAACTCGCTTTGAGCTCGTCAAAGACGTTCAGGATTTCTCGCTTAACCGCGGAATTTGCGCTCACCCTCTTCGCGGCAAAATCCCCGGCTACGAATTCAACGTTCCCCTTCTCGATGGCGATCACGTCACCGATGACGCGGGCACGGGCTTCGTTCACACGGCGCCGGGCCATGGCCGCGAGGACTTCGATATCTGGATGGCGAATGCGCGCGATCTCGCATCCCGCGGCATCGATGTGCGCATTCCCTACACCGTCGACGAGGACGGCTTCTTCACCAAGGAGGCGCCGGGCTTCACGGGCAAGCGCGTCATCACCGACAAGGGCGACAAGGGTGACGCCAACGAGGCCGTGATCAAGGCGCTGATCGAGGCGGGCAATCTCGTCGCGCGCGGCCGCCTCAAGCATCAATATCCCCATAGCTGGCGCTCGAAGAAGCCGGTGATCTTCCGCAACACGCCGCAATGGTTCATCGCGATGGACCAGCCGTTCCAGCTTCCTTCTCCCCGCTCGCGGGGAGAAGGTGGCGCGTCAGCGCCGGATGAGGGGCAAAGGATTGCAGAAGCCCCTCACCCGGCTTCGCTTCGCTCAGCCACCCTCTCCCCGCAAGCGGGGAGAGGGAGCAACCGCCCTACCCTCCGCGACGTCGCGCTCGCCTCGATCAAGGAAACAGAATGGGTGCCGGCGGCGGGCGAAAACCGCATCACCGGCATGATCGCCAACCGGCCCGACTGGGTCGTGTCGCGCCAACGCGCCTGGGGCACGCCGATCAGCGTGTTCGTGGCGAAGCGCGATCTGCCGCAGCACGGCCTGAAGGAAAAAGACCTGCTGCGCGACGCGAAGGTGAATGCGCGCATCCATGACGCCTTCCTGAAGGAGGGCGGCGACGCCTGGTTCGCAGACAAATCAGGCGCGCGCTTCCTCGCGCCGGATTATGATCCCAACGATTTCGACAAGGTCACCGACGTCATCGATGTCTGGTTCGATTCAGGCTCGACGCACGCCTTCACGCTGGAAGACCCCGCGCATTTTCCTGGCCTCGCCGGCGTCAAGCGCAAGGTCGATGGCGGCGAAGACACCGTGATGTATCTCGAAGGCTCGGACCAGCATCGCGGCTGGTTCCATTCGTCTCTGCTCGAAAGCGCCGGCACGCGCGGCCGCGCGCCTTTCGATGTGGTGCTGACGCACGGTTTCGTGCTCGATCCCAACGGCAAGAAGATGAGCAAGTCGCTCGGCAATGTCGTTGCGCCGCAGGACATCATCAAGCAGTCAGGCGCCGACATCCTGCGCCTGTGGGTCGCGGCTGCGGATTATTCCGACGATCTGCGCATCGGCAAACAGATCATCGACACTTTCGTCGAGACCTATCGCAAGCTGCGCAACACGATGCGCTGGATGCTGGGGTCGCTCGCGCATTACGACGCGAAGGACGCGGTCGATTTCGCCCGCATGCCTGAACTCGAAAAGTTGATGCTGCATCGGCTGGCCGAACTCGACGCCGATATCCGCAAGGCCTACGAGACCTACGATTACAAGCGCGTGATCTCGGCCCTGTCGCAGTTCATGACAGCCGATCTCTCTGCTTTCTATTTCGACATCCGAAAAGACACGCTCTATTGCGATCCGCCGTCGAGCGTGGCGCGCAAGGCGTCGCTGACGGTGATCGAACACATCTTCCGATGTGTGACGTTGTGGCTCGCGCCGATCCTCAGTTTCACCGCTGATGAGGCGTGGCTCGATCGCTACAAGCAGGACGAACGTTCGATCCATCTCGAAACCTTCCCGGAGATTCCGGCGGGCTGGCGCGACGAGAAGCTCGCGGATAAGTGGGAGAAGGTGCGGAAAGTGCGTCGTGTCGTCACCGGCGCGCTGGAGATCGAGCGCGCCAGCAAGCGCATCGGCTCTTCGCTGGAGGCGGCGCCTGTGGTGTTCGTATCAGACGCCGATCTGCTCTCGACTCTTGAAGGACTCGATTTCGCCGACATCTGCATCACCTCGGCGATCGAGGTGAGAGCGGGCGAAGGTCCTGATGACGCGTTCCGTCTCGATGAGATCAAGGGCGTCGCGGTCGTCCCGCGGCGGGCCTCCGGCGTGAAGTGCGCGAGGTCCTGGCGGTACTTCGACCCGGCGACGGCCGATCCCGCCTACCCCGACGTCACGCCGCGCGACGCGGCGGCGCTGAAGGAATGGGACGCGAAAGCGGCGTGAGGTTCGCTTCGGTCATTCGCCGCAATCGCGCCGTCGCTTCCCTCTCCCCGCAAGGCGGGGAGAGGGTGGTTTGCGCAGCGCGATGCGCAGCATCGTCGCGAGCGAACCGGGTGAGGGGCGTTTGCGCCTTCCCCGCTGAGTTTGCGCAGCCCCTCATCCGGCGCTTCGCGCCACCTTCTCCCCGCAGGCGGGGAGAAGGGGACAGCGCCCGCTGCGCCGCCCTTTCCTCAAAGAGCGGGTGGAGATGCGCTCCATGACCCCTGCCCGTCTCGGCGTCTTCATCGCCGTCTCGACCCTCGTCCTCGACCAGGCCACCAAGCTGTGGGGCCTGTTCATCCGCCGGATCGCGGAAACCGGCTCGGTCAAGCTCGCGCCCTTCCTCGAACTGATAGAGGTGTGGAATCGCGGCATCTCCTACGGGCTGTTCCAGCAACATACGGAGTGGGGCCGCTGGCTGCTGATCGCCGTGTCCATCATCGCCGCGATCGGCTTCTCCCTCTGGCTGCGGCGGACCCGGGACGGCGTGCTCGCCATAGCGCTCGGCCTCCTCATCGGCGGCGCGGTGGGCAATCTGATCGACCGGCTGGCCTATGGGGCGGTTTTCGACTTTATTCATCTCCATTGGGGAGATTTGAGCTGGTACGTGTTCAACATCGCGGACGCCGCCATCGTTGCCGGGGTGGCGGGGCTCCTGTATGACGCGTGGCGGTCGCGGAACGATATTCCCGGGACAAAAAGCGGCTGAGAAACGCAGAGGCCGCATTGGAGCCGCATTTGGCGGGCTCTCCTGAGGGATCAGCGGAGGATTTGGAATGAAGGCCACATCGCTCATAGCAGGCGCAGCCATGGCGGCCGCAGCCGCGATGTCGACGCCGGCCCCGGCGCTGGCCGACGACGTCTTCACCGACGTCCTGTCATCGATCGGCCTCATCCCGAGGGAGCGCGAGCCGATCGAATATCGCGAACGCGCGCCGCTCGTCGTGCCGCCGAAGACCAATCTGCCCGCCCCCCAGGCGCCGAGCTCCGCCCGCAACGCCGCCTGGCCCACCGACCCCGACGTGGTCGCCCGCCAGCAGGCGGCCGCCGAGCGCGAGAAGCCGTTCTTCGGCAGCCTCTCCAACGCGCTCAGCGACAAGGCCGCCTCGACGCCGCGCGAACTGCGCAACGGCCCGCGCACGGCGACCAACGGCTATTCCGGCCTGCCGCTCGGCGCGAAGCGCGACAACGACGCGCAGGAGATGATGGTCAGGCCGGCCATGCAGAGCAAAGCGGCCGACGACATGGTCCGGTCGATGAACAATCTGACGCCGGGCCAGGAGCCGGATCGCAAGGCGCTCACCGAGCCGCCGACCGGCTACCGCAAGCCGACCGAGATCGTCAGGACGCAGCAGGATCCGATCAAGATCACCGATACGTCAGACACCAAGGAATTCATCCAGGGTCAGCGCCGCAACTAAGACTGGCGGGCGGCTGGCGGTTCGCGCCAAGCTGACCTATTTTCCGGTCTCGCTATAGAGGCTCCGTCTCCGGCGGAGCCTTTTTCATATGCCGGACCCTGAGATGACCGCATCGCTGCACGCCTCCCCCACGCCCCACGCGCCGGCGCAAGGCCCCGTGGTCAGCCATGACCGGCTCGCCAACGGGCTTGAGATGGTCGTCATCCCGGATCACCGGACGCCTGTCGTCACCCACATGGTCTGGTATCGAAACGGCTCGGCCGACGATCCCGTCGGCAAGTCCGGCATCGCGCATTTCCTCGAACATCTCATGTTCAAGGGCACGACCAAGCACCCGGCCGGGGAATTCTCCAACATCGTGTCCGATCTCGGCGGCCAGGAGAACGCGTTCACGTCCATGGACTACACCGCCTACTTTCAGCGCGTGGCGAAGGAGCATCTCGCCACGATGATGGAGTTCGAGGCGGACCGCATGGCCAACCTCGCGCTCGCCGAGGAAGTCGTCGGACCCGAACGCGATGTGGTGATCGAGGAGCGCCGCATGCGCACCGACAACCGGCCGGACGCGCAGCTCGGCGAGGCGCTGACATCGAGCCTGTTCACGCATCATCCCTATGGCGTGCCGATCATCGGCTGGATGCATGAGATCGAGGGTCTTGGCCGCACAGACGCGCTCGCCTATTACAGCCGCTTCTACACGCCGGAGAATGCGATCCTCGTCGTCGCCGGCGACGTCACGCGCGAAGAGGCGCTGCGCGTCGCTAACGAGACCTATGGCAAGATTCCGGCGCGCGGCGAAGCGCCAACGCGCAAACGTCCGCGCGAACCCGAGCCTCGCGCCAAGCGGCTCGTGCGTCTCGCCGACGACAAGGTGGAGCAGCCCTATCTCCAGCGCATCTATCTCGCGCCGTCGTTTCATGACGACAGAGCGGGATCGGACGCGCTCGATGTCGTCGCGCAATTGATCGGCGCGCCGCAGACCGGACTGCTCTATCGCAGGCTGGTGCGCGATCAGGGCGTCGCGGTGTCGGCAGGCGCCTGGTACATGGGAACCACGGTCGATACGACACAGTTCGGCGTCTATGCGGTGCCGGCGGAAGGCGTTGATCTTCCCAAGCTGGAAAAGGCGCTCGATGACGTGCTGGCGGAGTTCGCAGCGAACGGGCCAACCGACGCCGAGTTGGCGCGCGCAAAAACGCGCCTGATCGCCGATCATCTCTATGCGCAGGACAGCCAGGTCAATCTTGCGCGCGCCTATGGCGCGACGCTCGCCGTCGGCGGCGACGTCAGCGACGTGACCGACTGGCCGGCGCGCATCGAAGCTGTCAACGCCGCTGCGGTGAGGGCCGCCGCTGCCCGCTGGCTGACGCCGCAGCGCTCCGCCACCGGCTATCTTGAAACGGCTCAGGCGGCATGAAGCCGTCTGAATTTTCAGAACGCAGGTTTTTGATGAACGCTCCCACGCTTCCGCCGCCGCAAGCGGCCCATTCGCTTCCGATCCGCGAGATCGAGACGCCGCGCGGCGTGCGCGCCTGGCTGGTCGAGGACCAGACCGCGCCGCTGATCGCGCTGCGCTTCGCCTTCCGCGGCGGCGCGACGCAGGATCCTGCTGGCAAGGCCGGCCTCGCCAATATGACCGCAGGATTGCTCGATGAAGGCGCCGGCCCCTACGACTCCGCCGCGTTCCATGAGCGGCTCGACGAATTCGCCGTCGAGCTTTCATTCGACGCCGATCGCGATGCGCTCGGCGGTTCGCTGCGCACGCTGACGCGCCATCGCGACGAGGCGTTCGAAATGCTGCGGCTCGCGCTTGTCGAACCGCGCTTTGACGAAGACGCGGTCGAGCGCATCCGCGCCCAACTCACCGCGGGATTGAAGCATGAGGCGAAAGATCCCGATTCAATCGTCGGCCGCGCTTTCGCGGAGGCGGCGTTTCCCGGACATCCCTACGGGCTCGCGGTCAACGGCTCGCTTGAAACGACGCCCGGCCTTAAGCGCGCCGACATCGCGGCGCTGAAAGGCCGTGTCATTGCGCGCGATAATCTCATCATCGGCATCGTCGGCGCGATCAGCGAAAGCGAGGCGATCGCGGCGCTCGATCGCATCTTCGGCGAATTGCCGGCGCGCGCATCGCTGACTGCGACCCCAAATGTCGCGCCGGCCGGGGCCGGAACCGTGATCGTCAAGACGATCGATATTCCGCAGACCGCGCTGCGCTTCGGCCGCCCCGGCCTCGGCCGCAAGGACGCCGATTTCATTCCGGCGATGGTGGTCAATCACATCTTCGGCGGCGGCGTGTTCCAGTCGCGGCTGTTCAAGGAGGTGCGCGAGAAGCGCGGGCTCGCCTATTCCGTCTGGTCCAGCATCGTCGCGAATGATCACGCGGCGCTGCTGTTCGGCGGCACTTCGACGAAGAACGAGCGCGCGGCGGAATCGATCGCCGTGATCCGCGAGCAGATCGACGATCTCACGCGCAACGGGCCCTCCGACGAGGAGATCGAGAAGGCGAAGAAATTCATCACCGGCTCCTACGCGCTGCGGTTCGACTCCTCAACGAAGATCGCCGGACAGCTTGTCCATATGCAGCTCGACGAACTCGGCATCGACTGGATGCAGCGGCGCAACGGGCTTGTCTGGGCCGTGACGCGCGACGACGTGATGCGAACCGCGGGCCGCCTGTTCGGCGACGGCAAGCTGCTGGTCGCGGCGGCGGGTCAGCCGCAAGGTCTTTGAGATCGCGCCGCGGTTTGATTTATCAAGGCGCGGGCCAGCCACCGTTTCCAAAGATTTCACGCGGGGCTTCAGCGAAAAACCGGTTCGCGATTTTTCACCCTTGCTCTAATGTGCAGTCCGATTTCCGCACGCCTTGACGGACGAGATAATGAGCATCGAACAATCGATCGACGCGACCCGCGCGAGCAAGATCGGCAAGGGCGGCCTGAGCGAGGCCTGCATCGCCACGGCGTTTCACGACGTCGGGGCCGCGGCGGAAAAACTGCGTGGCCAGATCCGCGACGGTTCGCTGCCGCTGATGGCGCTGCCTGACGATACGCATGATCTCGCGGAGATTCGCGATCTTGCTGAAGAGATCGTCGACGGCGCCAAGGATGTGGTCGTGCTTGGCGTCGGCGGATCGGCGCTCGGCGCGAAGACGCTGGCGCAGCTCGCCGACCATGATGTGCCAGGCCTCGCGCCGCGAAACGGCCTGCGCGTCCATTTCATGGACAATCTCGATCCGCTGACCTTCGGCCGCGTGATCGATACGCTGCCGATGAAGACGACGCGCTTCATCTCAATCTCGAAATCGGGCGGCACAGGCGAAACGCTGATGCAGACCTGCGTCGCCATCGCGGCGCTCGAAAAGGCCGATCTCGGCAAGCGCATCGCCAAGCATCTCTTTGCGATCACCGAGCCGGAGAAGCCGGGCAAGACGAACGCGTTGCGCGCGCTGACCGCGCCTTTTGGCGTCACTACGCTCGAACATCACACGGGCGTCGGCGGCCGTTATTCCGTTCTGACCAATGTCGGGCTCCTGCCTGCGGCGGTGATGGGTTTGAAGATCGCAGCGATCCGCAAGGGCGCGCGCGCGGCGCTCACATCGCTTGCGCGACATGACACGTCGAAAGCGCCGGCCGTCGCAGGCGCGGTCGTCAATCTCGCCGCCATGCGCGAGGGCAAGAACATCTCGGTGATGATGGGTTATGGCGATCGCTTCGAGAAGCTGGCGCGCTGGTGGGTGCAGCTCTGGGCGGAGAGCCTCGGCAAAGACGGACAGGGCTCGCAGCCGGTCGCGGCGCTCGGTCCTGTCGATCAGCATTCGCAGCAACAGCTCTATCTCGCGGGGCCTCGCGACAAGCTGTTCACGGTGCTGACGCTCGATGTGAAAGACACCGGGCCGAAGATCGCGAAGCCGCTGGCGAAGCTCTGCAACGAGCCTGATTTCGGCGGAAAGCGCATCGGCGATCTCGTCGCGGCGCAAGGCCGCGCCATGATCGACACCTTTATCCGGAATGGACGCCCGGTGCGCCACATCCATCTCGGCAAGCTCGACGAGGAAACGCTCGGCGAACTGCTCATGACGCTGATGATCGAGACGATCCTCACCGGCTACGCCATGGGCGTCGATCCGTTCGATCAGCCGGCGGTGGAGGAAGCGAAAATCCTCGCGAAGAAATATCTCGCGGAGGGATGAGGTTTCAGGAGGCCGCTTCGCGACTTTTGCGCTGGGCCCCGGTCTCCATTCCGCTCGGCTCACGCCTCACTTCATGGAACCGGGGACGAAGACAGCTTCAATAAAAGACACTGAAGCTCTCTCCGTCCCCGGAACGGTGAAGCGAAACGAAGTGAAGCGGAACCGTGTCCGGGGCCCAGCGAAAGACTCCGCGCAGCGGCCTTGGAAATAGATCTACGCGCGCCCCGCATTCGCGGACAGCATCGCGGGATCGACGCCGAGCTTGCGCATCACGCGATCATATTTGGTCTCGATGCCGTCATCGAAGATCAGGTCGAGATCGGCCGGGCAGGACAGCCAGGCGTTCTCCTTCATCTCATATTCGACCTGGCCGGCCGACCAGCCGGCATAGCCCAGCGCAAGCACGGCGCGATCCGGGCCTTCGCCGCGCGCGATCGCCTTGAGCACGTCGACCGTCGTCGTCAGGCAAAGCCCGTCATCGACCGGCATGGTGGCGGATTCGACGAAGAAATCGGCAGAGTGCAGCACGAAGCCGCGACCGGTCTCCACGGGCCCGCCGCGCAGCACGTTCACGCGCTGCGCCTTGTCAGGCAGCATGATCGCCTCGCCCGCCTGAACGAGACCAAGCTGCACCAGCAGCTGCGGCAGCTTCATCTGCGGCGCCCGCTGGTTCAGCACGAGGCCCATCGACCCCTCGGACGTGTGGGCGCACATATAGATGACGCTCTTGGCGAAGCGGTCATCGCCCATTCCCGGCATCGCCACGAGAAACTGGCCGTCGAGAAAGCCGCGATCCGCCGCCGACTTTAGCGACCGGCTTCCAATCGAGCTGATCGGCATGCCGATGCGCAGCCGCTTCGCGTCATCGCCAAGAGGCGGGATGCTTCCGCGCGGGCCTTTCGCTTTCATGACGAGATGCTACGCGCAAAGGCCAAGCCGGTGCAAGGAATGCATTGTTACACGATGAGTCCCGTCAAATGCTCACTTTTCCATCACGGGAACGTTCATGGTTCGCCAACCCGCGGGCGCCTATAGTGAAATCATGCTCTCGCGACGGACATTCGGACTGGCGATGACGGCTGGCGCGATGGCGCCAGCGCTTCCGCGCATGTCTCTGGCGGGGCCGGAGAATTTCGCCTCGCCCTGGAGCCGGGGCTCCCATTCCGCCGTTCGCCTTCTCGCGGCCGGCAAGGACCCGGCGTCAGGCGACTTCGTCGCCGGCCTCGAATTCGAGCTCGCCAAAGGGTTCAAGACCTACTGGCGCGATCCCGGCGACGCCGGCGTGCCGCCCAATTTCGACTGGTCGGGCTCGGAGAATATCGCCTCGGCCGAAGTGCTCTGGCCGGCGCCGATCCGCTTCGAGGACGGTGCGGGATTTTCGATCGGCTATTACGGGCCGCTCATTCTCCCGGTGAAGGCGAAACCGAGAGATGCGCGCGCGCCGGCGCGGTTGGAGCTCAAGATCGATTACGCCATCTGCGAGACGATGTGCATTCCCGCCCAAGGCGCCGTTTCGCTCGCGCTGATGGATGGGCCGCCGGGCCCGCACGCCGGCGCGATCGCCGACGCCATCGCAAAGGTTCCGGCGTCCGTCGCCATCGGCGCCGCCTCGCCGTCGGGATTGTCGATCGTCTCAATCAAGGTGATCGAGGGCAAGAAAGCGGCGCTCGCGGCCGAAGTCATCGCGCCCGACGCGGCGCAGGCGCTCGATCTCTTCATCGAGGGACCGAAGGGAAGCTTTTTCGGCAAACCTGTTATCGAAACGATCGCGGCGAAGCCCGGCGATATGGGATCGCGGCGGCGCCTGATCGCGCCAATCGAGGAGCGCGCCAGGGATCTCGCGCAATGGCCGCTTTGCCTCACGCTGGTCGCAGACGCAAAGGCGATCGAGACCGACGTCACCATCGACGCGCCCGCAAAGAAGTGATGCGATTTCCCCTCGCTTGGGAAATGGCTTAAAGCCAATCATCCAAGCGGCCCGCGCCGCATCTTCCATCAGGGAGCCCTTCATGCCCATCGCCGTCGGCGACAGCCTTCCGCAAGCCAATTTTCGCGTGATGACCGCCGACGGACCGGCGGTGAAGACCACCGACGACGTGTTCAAGGGCCGTCGCGTGGTGCTGTTCGCGGTGCCCGGCGCCTTCACGCCGACCTGTCACAAGAACCATCTGCCGGGCTATCTCACCCATTACGACGCCATCAAGGCGAAGGGCGTCGACGCCATCGCGGTGACCGGCGTCAACGACGTGTTCGTGATGAACGCCTGGTCGGAAGCGACCGGCGGCAAGGGCAAGATCGAATTTCTCGCCGACGGCAATGGCGATTTCGCGAAATCCATCGGCCTCGTCATGGACGGCTCCGGCTTCGGCCTCGGCGTGCGTTCGCAGCGCTATTCCATGCTGGTCGAGGACGGCGTGGTGAAGGCGGTCCATGTCGAGGACACAGCCGGCAAGGCTGACGTCTCCGGCGCCGAGGCGATGCTCAACGCGCTTTGAGATAACTCTCGCGGCCCGCCATTGCGGGCCGCATCTATATTGTGTCCCACCCGCCGCTCGCGAAGCGCGCAACCAGCGCATCGACGACGACGCGCACTTTCGGCGTGAGCGCGCGCGTCGCCGGCCATAGCGCATGAACGGCGGCGCTTTCCACCGGCGGCGTCGACAAGGCGATCTCCAGCGCGCCGCTTCTCAAGTGATCGATGGCGAGCCAAGTCGGGAGATAGGCGAGCCCGCGATGGGCGAGCGCAGCGTCGAGCATCGGTTCGCCGTGACCAAGCACAAGCTGCGCGCGCGGAACGATTGAGCGCTGCTTTCCCTCGGCGTTGACGAGCAGCCACGGTCGCGTGAAGCCGTCGCGCCCGTAGGCGATGAGCGCATGGTTTGCGAGATCGTCGACATCGCGCGGCCGGCCCTGCCGCTTGAGATAATCGGGCGATGCGACGACGATGGAGCTCTGGACATAAAGCTTGCGCGCGACAAGCGCCGAACTGTCTTCGAGATCGCCCATGCGGACCGCGAGATCGATCCCTTCCTCGATCAGATCGACGCGGCGATCATTGAACGAAATCTCAAGGAACAATTCGGGATATCGCTCCGCGATCTCGAACAGGACCGGCGCGACGCAACGCCGGCCGAAGCTGAGGGGAAGATCGACCCGCAAGCGTCCGGACGGCGCCAGGCGGCGCGAGGCGAGCAGGGCCTGGGCCGCGTCGATCTCCGCGAGCGCGCGTGAGCAAGCCTCATAATAGGCGCGGCCCTCGCTGGTGAGGCTGAGACTTCGCGTCGAACGATTGAGCAGTCTGACGCCAAGGCGACGCTCCATCTCGCTGACCGACTTGCCGACCGCAGATTTGGTCAGGCGCAGACGGGCGGCCGCCTCGGTGAAGCTGCCCGCTTCGACCACCTGAACGAAGGCGTGAAGGCCGTTGAGACTGCCGGTATGGATCATCGCGAGCGATTGTAGAGATTTTCTCGCCTATCTTGCGATTTCAAATCGCTAACTGTCCATCAAATTCGATAATACGTAACTGCTCTGAACCGGCCCTCGCAGCCGCAGGAGCTCCTCATGACTGTCAATCGCGCCTGGCGCCTTTCCGCTTTCGGTCTCGAACATCTCAAGCTTGTCGATGAAGCCGCCCCTTCTCCCGGGCCGCGCGAACTGCTCGTCCGGGTGCGCGCGACAGCGCTCAACTACAAGGACAGGCTGATCATCGAGGGGACTCTGGTTCCCGGCCTCAGCTTTCCCTATACGCCCGCTTCGGACGCGGCTGGCGACGTGGTCGCGGTCGGCGACGCGGTCACGCGCTTCAAAATCGGCGATCGCGTCATCGGCCATATGATCACCGACTGGATCGACGGCGATGCGCCGGCGGTGCTGCACACGCAAACAATCGGCATGTCGCTGCGCGGCGTGCTCTCGGACTATGTCCTGCTGCGCGAGGACGCGAGTGTCGCCGCTCCCGCGAATCTCAACGCCGTTGAAGCCGCGACCTTGCCGATCGCCGCCCTCACCGCCTGGTTCGCTCTCTTTGAAGCAACGCGCCCCCGGCCTGCAGAAACCATACTGATTCAGGGCACCGGCGGCGTCTCGATTTTCGCCTTGCAGTTCGCTGCGGCGACAGGATTGCGCGCCATCGTCACATCGAGCAGCGATGAAAAGCTTGCACGCGCAAGCGAACTCGGCGCCTGGCGCACGATCAACTATCGCAAGCAGCCCGACTGGAACAGCGAAGCGCGCCGCCTCACGGATGGCCGCGGCGTCGATCATGTGCTCGAAATGGTCGGCGGCGAAAATGTCCGCCGCTCGATCGACGCGCTTGGTCCCGACGGACGCCTGTCGCTGATCGGTTTGCTGGGCGACGTGGAATTCACGCTGCCGATCATTCCCTTCATGCGCAACCGGCTTGTGGTGCAGGGCATTTCGGTTGGCCATCGCCGCGCGTTCGAGCGCATGAACGCCGCTATCGAAAAGCTCAAGATCAAGCCTGTGATCGATACGATTTATCCTTTCGCCGATGCGCGGAAGGCGTTCGAACATCTCGCGCGCGGCGCGTTCGGCAAGATCGTGATCGCGAACGACGGAAAATGAATGTTAGTCCGACGCGGCGCGCGCCGCGTCGGACCCCGCCAGCGCTTTGATCGCCAGGCGCGCCAATTCGTCCGCGCGCTCGTTGAATTCATGGCCGGCGTGGCCCTTGATCCATTTCCACGTCACCTGATGCTGCGCGACCGCAGCGTCGAGACGCTTCCATAGTTCCTCGTTCTTCACCGGTTTCTTGTCGGCGGTGCGCCAGCCGTTTTTCTTCCAGCCGTGAATCCATTGCGTGATGCCGTTCTTCACATACTGGCTGTCGGTATGGATGACGACGGGAATGGCGCGCTTCAAACTTTCGAGCGCGGATATCGCCGCCATCAATTCCATGCGATTGTTGGTGGTGAGCTTCTCGCCGCCGCTCATTTCCTTCTCGACCTCGCCATAGCGCAGGATCGCGCCCCAGCCGCCCGGCCCCGGATTTCCCGAGCAGGCGCCATCGGTATAGATATCGACGCGAGAAGTCATTGCGGCGCAGACGTTATTTCAATTTCCGATAATTCGCGCAAACGGCAGGAAGCCACAGCTCATCAATATTCAACGCATCAGCCCGTATTCGCGCGCGCTCGTGACGCGCGAATGAACGGACAGTTTGCGATCATATTCGAGCGGGTCTTTCGGCCTGACCAGCGCGCCGGGCGGCACGTTGAGCCAGTCGACGAGCCGCGTCAGCATGAAGCGCAGCGCGGCGCCGCGGCACAGAAGCGGCAGCGCCGCGATCTCCGCATCTTCGAGTTTCCGCACGCGCTCGTAGCCCGCGATCATCGCCTGGCCCTTGGTCAGATTGAATGACGCGTCCGGCTCGAAGCACCAGGCGTTCAGGCAGACCGCGAGATCATAGCTAAGGAAATCAGTGCAGGCGAAATAGAAGTCGATCAGACCCGACAGCTCCTGACCGATGAAGAAGACGTTGTCGGGAAAGAGATCGGCATGGATGACGCCGCGCGGCAAATCCTTCGGCCATTCTCTTTCAAGCGAAGACAAGGCGTGCTCCGCACGCGCCACGAGACCGGGCGACACCGTATCGGCGCGGTCTTGCGCGCGATCGAACAGCGGCCGCCAACCGTCGACGGTGAGCGCGTTCCTGCGCTCCATCGCAAAATCGCGACCGGCCTCGTGCAGCCGCGCCAGCGCTTCGCCAACCGCGCCGCAATGGGCCGCCTTCGGCCGCTTCACGCCCATGCCGTCGAGAAAAGTCACGATCGCGGCGGGTCGCTGCGCCAATTCGCCGAGCGCCTTGCCCGCGCGATTGGCGACCGGCAGCGGGCAGTTGAGACCGCGCCTGTTCAAATGCTCCATGAGGCCGATGAAGAAGGGCAGCTCCTCCTGCTTCACGCGCTTCTCGTAGAGCGTGAGGATGAAGAACGCCTTCTCCGTATGCAGGAGATAATTCGAGTTCTCGACGCCTTCGGCGATACCCTTGGCCGAGAGCAACGCGCCGATGTCGTAGCCGGCGACGAAGCGCGCGAGTTCGTCGTCGCCCACCTCCGTGTAAACCGCCATCAGTTCGACGCCATTTCAGGGCGCAGCGCGCGCGGCAGCGGAAAGAACACACTTTCATCCGCAGTCGAAACCGTCTCGACGACGACGTCATAGCGCTCGGCGAAGGCGTCGATGATTTCCTCGACCAGAATCTCCGGCGCCGAGGCGCCGGCGGTGACGCCGAGCGTGCGGATATTTCCGAAGAGATTCCAGTCGATGTCGGCGCCGCGCAGGACAAGCCGGGCGGTCGGGCATCCCGCACGCTCCGCCACTTCGCGCAGGCGCTGCGAGTTCGACGAATTCGGCGATCCCACCACAATCATCGCATCAACTTGAGGCGCGATGCGCTTCACCGCCTCCTGGCGATTGGTGGTGGCGTAGCAGATATCTTCCTTGTGCGGCCCGACAATGTCGGGGAAGCGCGCCTTCAGCGCCGCGACAACCTCGGCCGTGTCGTCGACCGACAGGGTGGTCTGCGTCGCATAAGCGAGCGGGCGATCCTGAGTAAAGTCGAGTTTCGCGACATCAGCCGCGGTCTCGACCAGCGTGATCGCGCCCGGCGGAAGCTGGCCGATCGTGCCGATCACTTCGGGATGGCCCTGATGGCCGATGAGGACGACATGCCGGTCGCGCTTCGCGTGCAACTCGGCCTCGCGATGGACCTTGGTGACCAACGGGCAGGTCGCGTCGATGGCGAAGAGACGTCGTTCGGCCGCATCCGCGGGCACCGCCTTCGGCACGCCATGGGCGGAGAAGATCACAGGCGCGGTCGTCACGGGAACTTCGGACAGCTCATCGACGAACACCGCGCCCTTGCGCTTCAGACTTTCGACGACATAGCGATTGTGCACGATTTCGTGACGAACATAGACCGGCGGCCCATAGATTTTCAGGGCCTGCTCGACCGCATCAATGGCGCGCACGACGCCGGCGCAGAATCCGCGCGGCGCGCACAGCAGGATTTCGAGTTTTGGCTTGGTTCCGGCCATGGATGCGCCTTGTGGGCGTCCGCGCGCCGGAGTGTCAAGCGCGCCGCGCAGGGCTTCTCCGAGGCGCGCGGGCCGCGCATGGCTCACGGCCCGGACCGCATTGCCGGTCCGCAAAGGACCGCCTATGTCACGACGGCGACGGATGGGGCAGGGCCGCAACCGGAGCACCGTGCTCAGGGATGATTGAATGGCCCGCGATCAATCCGATACGACGCCGATCCGCGCGCGCGACGAACTCGTCGCCTGGTTCGAGAAGGGGTGTAAGACCGACGGCGAACTGCTCGCCGGCGCCGAGCACGAAAAATTTCCCTTCTATGTCGTCAATCGGTCGCCGGTTCCATATGAACCGCACGGCATTCACGCGATCCTCGATGGCCTCGCCGAGCGCACCGGCTGGACGCCGATCATGGAGGACGATCATCCGATCGGTCTCTTTGATTCCAAGGGCGGCGGCGCGATCTCGCTCGAACCCGGCGGGCAATTTGAATTGTCGGGTGCGCCTCTCCCCACAGCGCATGCGATCGATCAGGAAACGCAGAAGCATCTCGCCGATGTGAAGGCGGTGGCCGGCCCGCTCGGCATTGGATTCCTGGCGCTCGGCATGAGCCCGATCTGGACGCGCGCCGAAACGCCCGTGATGCCGAAGCGGCGTTACGAGATCATGCGCAACTACATGCCGAAGGTCGGTTCGCTTGGCCTCGACATGATGTTCCGCACATCGACGGTGCAGGTGAATCTCGATTTCACCTCGGAAGCGGACATGGTGCGGAAGCTGCGCGTGTCGCTGGCCTTGCAGCCGATCGCGACGGCGCTCTTCGCGAATTCGCCTTTCACGGAGGGAACGCTCAACGGCTTCAAGACGAAGCGTTCGGAGATCTGGCGCGACACCGACAATGATCGCTCCGGCATGCTGCCTTTCGCCTTCGAGGACGGCATGGGCTTCGAGCGCTATGTCGATTACGCGCTCGACGTGCCCATGTATTTCGTCAAGCGCGGCGATGAATATCACGACGTCACAGGCGCTTCCTTCCGCGATCTGCTTCACGGAAAACTGAGGCAACTGCCCGGCGAGGCCGCGACGATCTCCGATTGGGCCAATCATCTCTCGACGATTTTCCCCGAGGTGCGCCTGAAGCGCTATCTCGAAATGCGCGGCTCCGATGTTGGTCCGGCGCCGATGATCCCGGCGCTGGCGGCGTTCTGGATGGGGCTGTTCTACGATTCAGTCGCGCTCGACCAGGCCTGGCAGATCGCGAAGGACTGGACCGCGGACGAGCGCCAGAAATTGCGCGACGATGTGCCGAAGCTCGCGCTGCAGGCGACGATCCAGGGGCGCAGCGTGCGCGACATCGCACGCGACGTGCTGCAGCTCTCCCGCGACGGGTTGAAGCGCCGGGCGAAACTCGACTCACTTGGTCGCAACGAAACGCGCTTTCTGTCGCCGCTCGACAATATCATCACCGCCAACGAGACGCAGGCTGAGCGCCTGATCAAGCTGTTCAACAGCGAATGGAAAGGCGACGTCGCGCGTGTGTTCGATGCGATGGCGTACTAGATCACGCCGCATTTTGATTGGATCAATCAAAATGCGGGAACGTGATCGATTCCAAAAGTTTACAGCATGGCTTTTGCAGCGCGAACGCTAGCGTTCGTCGCGGAAAAACCGGTTCCCACTTTTTCGCGCCATGCTCCAGGCGAAGCTATTCCGGCGCCTCTCGCGCCGGCGCTCCCTCGCTGGTGATCAGCCGCGCCGCGCGCTGATAAGTGAGATAGCTCCAGAACCAGCTGAAGGCGACGACGAAGCGGTTCCTGACGCCGATCAGGAAATAGACGTGCGCCAAGCCCCAGAAGAGCCAGCCGATCAATCCTCTCAAGTGAATAGCGCCGAGCTTCACCACGGCGGCCTTTCTGCCGATCGTGGCGAGATCGCCGGCGTGCCAATAGCTGAACGGCTTTGAGTTGCGCTCGCCTGCGACCCGCGCGGCGATAACGCGCCCGACATAGCGGCCCATCTGCTTCGCAGCGGGCGCGATGCCGGGAACGGGTTTTCCTTCCTTATCAGCGGCCGTAGCGGTGTCGCCGACGACGAAAATCTCGGGATGACCAGGAACAGACAAATTCGCATCTACTTTCACGCGTCCGGCGCGGTCTTTTTCGGCGCCGATCCATTGCGCCGCAGGCGATGCGACGACGCCCGCGCCCCAGATCACGGTTCCCGCATCGATGCGTCCCGCCTGCTCGGTCGCGACGCCGGCTGCATCGCACGCGGTCACGCGCGTTCCCAGCATCACCTCGACGCCCATGCTTTCAAGACTGCGCTGCGCATAGGCGGAGAGATCTTCAGGCAGCGTCGGCAGGATGCGCGGACCTGCTTCGATGAGAACGATGCGCGCCATGCGCGGATCGATGCGACGGAAATCCGGCGGCAGCGATTGGCGCGCGACCTCGGCGACGGCGCCTGCAAGCTCGACGCCCGTGGGACCCGCGCCAACGATGACGAACGTCAGCAGACGCTGGCGCTCGACCGGATCGTCAATGAGTTCCGCGCGCTCGAATGCGAGGAGCAGACGACGCCTGATATGGGTCGCGTCCTCGATGCGCTTCAGTCCAGGCGCGAAGGGCGCCCACTCGTCATGGCCGAAATAGGAATGCGTCGCGCCGCAGGCGAGCACGAGATAATCATAAGGCAAAGAGACGTCGCCGGCGCGCACGCGGCGCGCAGCGACATCGACGCCGGTCGCTTCGAGCATGAGGATGGTGAGATTGCTCTGCCTGCGAAGGACCGCGCGGATCGGCCATGCTATTTCCGCCGGAGAGAGCGCAGCGGTCGCGACCTGGTAAAGCAGCGGCTGAAAGCAATGATAATTGTTGCGGTCGATCAGCGTGACATCGACGGCTGAGCGCGCCAGCGCCCTCGCCGCCTCGATGCCGCCGAAGCCCGCGCCGACGATGACGACTTTCGGTCGGTGCTTGGAAGTGGAGCTGTCGCTCATGATTCCGTTCGCCGCAGAGCGCGGCGGAATTCTACTCCGCCGCTTCGCGGACTGGCGTATCCGTCCGCGACGGCAAGTTGTCGAGGCTCTGCACGATATGTCCGGCGAGCGCGGCGACGAGCGCATCGCCATGGGCGTTCGAACGCATCAGCCCGACCTTGCATGAGGGCAGCGACGGAAAACCGTCGGCCGGCGAGAGAATGCGCATGCCGGTGCGGATCGCGCTTTCCGGCAGGACCGAAACCGCGAGGCCAGCCATCACGGCGGCGCCGACCGCGTTCGAATTCCAGCTGGAATAAAGCACGCGATAACGGCGGCCGGTCGTATCAAGCGTTCCGGTCGCAGAACGACGCCATGAGCAGGTCGCGCGCCCGAGCGCCAGCGGCACCACCTCTTCCTCATGCACGGAATGGCGCGCGGACGAGACCCAGAGCAGCCGCTCCTCGCGGAAGATTTCGGCCGGAACCGTCGTCTCGCATTGCGTGACGATGGCGAGATCGAGCTGCGATTCCGCAATCGCCTCGACGAGCAAATGGGTCGGTTCGCACAGCACCGTCACCTCGACGCGCGGATTGGAGCGCGAGAAGCGCGCCAGCACCTCGGGGAGATAGCGGTCGGCGTAATCGTCGGGCACGCCGAGGCGGACGCGGCCGGCGAGCTCCGCCTCATTGAAGGAAGCGATGGCTTCGAGATTCAGCCTGACGATGCGGCGGGCATAGTCGAGCAGGCGCTCGCCTTCCTCGGTGAGGCGGGACTGGCGACCGTCCCGGGCGAACAGCTCCTTGCCGAGCCGCTCCTCCAGCCGCTTCATCTGCATGGAGACGGCGGACTGGGTCTTGTGAACGAGTTCCGCGGCTCGGGTGAAGGAGCCGGCGTCGGCGATGGCGACGAAGGTGCGCAGCTGATCAACGTCGAGAAGGTGGGTCATCGGTCAACCCCATACATCATCAACCCTGATGCTACATCGCACAAACATTCGTTTCAATGATTTTTGCAGGTCGTCTATAAGACCTCCACACGACGGGGAAATCCCCGCCGTCGACCCCGCCCCGGGCAAAGCTGGCGGCGGGCCGGACCTGCGGTTCGGCCCGAACGATCAGCTGCGCCCATATCAGCCGAGGAGGCTGCCATGACGCTGACGCTCACCACGATGCGCTCGTTTGGCTCCCTCGCGCACGCCCTGCGCGAGGCGGCCCTTACGGGAATGCGCAAATCCGACGTTTTCTTCGCCGCCCGACGCAATCGGCGCGCCGTGATCAATCTCGCCGACTGCGACGACCGGATGCTCAAGGATATCGGCCTGACCCGGGCCGAGGTCGAGGGCGCCCTCGAAGTCGGGTTCAGCGAGGACCCTTCGGCGATCCTGCGCCGGGAATCGGGCATCGGCGCTTTCGAGCGCAACGAGGTCCGCTCGCGGCAGACGCTGCGCCCTTCCGTGATCCCTGTTGTTCAGGGATACGCGCAGGGCATCGCCTGATCAGCAGCTCTCATCACGAGTCGCGGCGAAGGGGCGTCCGCCAAGCAGCCCCCTCCGTCGTTCTGAAGCCGGGCCGTCCTCCCCTTCGCGGCCCGGCTTTTCTTTGCGCCGGGCGATGCGGGCGTCAGCTCATCGCCTCCTCGATCATCGCCCTGAGCTTGCCGGGATCGGACAGCGCCAGCGCGCCGCGCCGCTTCATCAGCAGGCCAGCCTTCGCGAGCTTGCCGAGCTCACGCGTGACGGCCTCGCGATGGGTGCTGACGCGCGCCGCCAGCTCCGCATGGGTCGGCGGCGGCGAAATGACCATCTCTCCGCCCGAATCTCTCGCCGGCCGCGCAATGCGCAGCAGCTCGGCATAGAGCCGATGCCTGACATCAAGCGAGGTGAACTCGTTGACCCGATTCGCCAGCATCCTGACCTGCGACGCCAGCAGCGCCAGCAACTGATCACAGACGTCGGGATGCGCATGCACCGCCGCGCGAAAGACGGAAGGCGACATGCGCGCGATCACCGTGTCGGTGACCGCGACGATTCCCGCCGAGCGCGGCTGCCCGTCGAGAGCAGCCAGCTCGCCGAAATACTCGCCGTCATGAATGTCGCGCAGCAGCGCTTCCTTGCCGGAGATCATCCTGATCTGAACGCGCACATGGCCCTGCGACACGACGAAGAGATCGACGCTCTTATCACCGCAGTCGATGATCCATTCGCCGGCCCTGTAGCGCTTCCAGCCGCACTGGCCGTCAAGCGCGCGGATCGCTTTCGAATCCAGCGAACGGAAAAGCGGAATCCTCGCCAGCGTCTCCAAATGACGTATCATGGATCAATCGACGCCAACCCGCCCGGTGTCGCATGAGGATGATCGATGCCGACCTTGGGCGTCAACATCGCGGTCGAGCGGACGCTCAGGCTCTCGACCGGTCTTCTCCTTTTCGCCTATGCGATCACGCATTTCATCAGCCATGCGACGGGACTGTTTTTCGCCGCCGGAATCCAGGCGATCGGCCATGACATCCTGCTGGCGCCATGGCGCTCGAAGATCGGCCTGTCGCTTCTGCTCGTCAGCTTCATCGTTCATGCGGCGCTTGGACTGCGCGCGCTCTATCGGCGACGTCATTTCCAGATGCCTGCGATCGAAGCCATCCAGCTCGGGCTTGGCCTCGTCATTCCGCTGCTTCTGATCCCGCACGCCACCAATGTGCGGCTCGGCGAAGCGATCTGGGGCTTGAACGACAGCTATTTCCGCATCCTCTATCTCTACTGGATCACCGACCCGGCCTACGGGCTCGTCCGACAGTTCCTGCTTCTTCTTGCAGTGTGGACGCATGGCTGTCTCGGCCTGCACATGCTGCTGCGCTATCGGCGCTGGCATCCGCGCTGGGCGAAAGCGCTTCTTGCAGTCGCAATCGCGATCCCGGCGCTCGCCATCTTCGGTCTCAACAACGCCGGCTGGAGCGTGATCCTTCGCGCCACGACCGATCCAGCTTTCGCCGGCGTCTATGGTCCGCCGGCGCCGGGAACATCCGCGGCGACAGGCGTCGCCGGCGTCGCATGGCTGACGCCGCGCCTGCAGCTTGGCTGGATCGCGATCGTCGCCATCGTGTTTCTGCTCCGCTTCATCCGCGACCTCCGCGAACGACGTGCGAACAGCATCCGCGTGCGCTACAGCGACGGACAATCGATCACCGCGCCGCGCGGATTCTCCATTCTCGAAGTCAGCCGCTGGGGCCGGCGCGCGCACGCTTCGGTCTGCGGCGGACGCGCGCGCTGCACCACATGCCGCGTGCGCGTGCTGGAGGGCTTCGAGCAACTCGGCGCGCCGGGCCCCGCCGAAGCTTCAGCGCTCCAACGCATCGGCGCGCCGGAGCGCGTGCGGCTCGCCTGCCAGGTGCGGCCCATGCATGACGTCGCCGTGGCGCCGCTGCTCGCGCCGGGATCGCGCCAGCGCCTGGCGCTTGGCTTCGATCTGCGCGAGGGGCGCGAATTGCTCGTCACCGCGCTGCATGTGGATCTCAGGGATTCGACGCGATTGGCCGCAGGGCGCCTCCCCTACGACGCGCTGTTCATCGTCGATCGCTACATCCAGGCGACGACGGGCGCGATCCAGGCCCATGGCGGCCATATCACCAGCGTCGCTGGCGACGGCGTCATGGCGGTGTTCGGCGTCGACGGCGACGCGCGCGTCGGGGCGCGCAGCGCGCTCGCCGCGGCGGCTGCGCTGTGGCGCGCCATCGAGACGATGAACGCCAGCGCGGGCGGCGATTCAGGGCCGGCGCTGCGCTTCGGAATCGGCGTGCATTCCGGACTGTCGGTGGTGGGGCTGATCGGATTGCCCGGACAGGCGACGCTGCAATTCCTCGGCGACACGGGAAATGTCGCGGCCCGCCTCGAAGCGCTGACGAAGGAGATGGATTGCACCATGATCATTTCCGAGGCGGCGCTTGAAGCAGCCGCGCTCGCGCGGCCGGACTGGCGCGCTGCGGAGGTGAGCATCAGAGGCCGCGACGGCGAGCCGATCGCTGTCCGCCTGATCAGTTCGCATGACGAACTCGACGCGCCGAAAGCGCCGGCGCTCGCAGTCAGCTAAGTAGTCGACCGGACGCCGTTCGCTCGCATCTCGGCGATCGTCTTGACGGATTGTTAGGCTCCGTCGGCGATCACTCGCCTGTCGCGTTTCAGGAGTTCACATGGACAGCGTGTCGCTCGCACAGGGCGTTGTCGCCGCCAACGTCGCCAAGACGCAGAACGCCGTCGCGGCGAAGCTCATGAAAATGAATGTCGACGCCAACAAGTCGATCGCCGACCTCCTGGAATCGGCGTCGAACAATCTTCAGGCGCTCGCTGACGCCGCCAACCCGGCCGGGGTCGGCGGCAATCTCGACATCAAGGCCTGACGCCGCCGGCTATTTCCGGCCGGCTCCGAACATCTGCCCGAAAATCTGATTGAGCCCGTCCATATGGGCCTGCTGCGTCTGCGCGCCGGCGTTGAACATGCCCTGCAGCGCGTCGAGCCCCGCCTGCAATGATTTCGTCATCGCATCCGCGCCAGGCGCGGCCGCATTTCCGGGCGTGGGCGACGGCGCTGACGGGGCCTGCGCGCCGCCCAGCATCGAATTCAGCATGCCGCCGATGAGGCCGCCGAGCGGATTGTTCGCCGCCTGAGGATTGGGCGGGGCGACATTGCCGCCCATGGCGCCGCCGCCGAGCATGCCCCCCGTCATCATCTTGCCGAGGATGTCGGCGAGCCCGCCCTGTCCGAAGCCGCCGGGTTGTCCTGCCTGAGCGCCGCCCATCGCGCCTCCCATGGCTCCGCCCATCGCGCCGCCGAAACTGTTCGCGATCTGCCCGAGCAATCCGCCGAAGCCCTGATTGTTCATGCTCTTCATCAGGCCGCCCATGACCATGGATGCGATCATCGGCAGCATCGCCTTGATCATGGAATCGGGAAGGCCCGCGAATTGCGCCGCTTGCCCTGCCACGGCGCGGCTTGTGTCCTTCGATCCGAACATCATGGCGAGCACGTCGTTGCCCTGCTGCTGCAGATGATCCGGCACGCCGTCGCCGTCCTTGTCCTGCTCGTCGAACGCCTGGCCATGCTGGCCCTGCGCCAGGGTTCCCAGGAACTGGTGCATCTGATCGACGCTTTCGGCCTGCCGCCGCAATCCCATGGACATTGCGGGTAGAACCGCAGCCACGGCCGCCTGCGCCTGCTGTTGAGAAATGCCGAACTGGCGAGCGAGATTCTCCATCGCCGCGCCGCCCTGCGCGCTCTGAACGATCTCCATCAAATTCATCATGACGCAGCCCTCTCGCCTCCAGATCACGCCGCACTTTGATCGAAACAATCAAAGCGCAGGAACGTGATCGATTCCAAAAGTTCAGAGCATGGCTTTCGCAGGGCGAACGCTAGCGTTCGTCCCGGAAAAACCGGTTCCTGCTTTTTCGCGCCATGCTCCAAGGGAAGGAGCTTATGCGGCCAGACGCGACGCTTCAACAGCCGGCGCCTGTTGTTCAAGCCGCCCGATACATCGCCACGCGACCCACACCGAGCCGATCGCGAACAGGGCCGCGCCGCAGCCGAAGCCGACCATCACGCCTTGCGCGCCGCCGAGCGATGCGCCGAGCAACGCAAACGGCATGGTGCCAAGCGTGGCGCGGCCCCAGTTGAAGCCGGTGGCGTAAAGCGGGAAGCCGAGATTGTTGAAGGCTGAATTCGCGGTGAAGAGAAATCCCATGAATAGCCAGATCGGCCCGCTCGCCAACGCGAAGAAGCGCACGAGATCGGCTGTGAGATCGGCGACGCCGAACACATGCACGAGACCTTCGCGCAGCGCGACGAGGATAATCCACACGCCGATCACATAGACGGCTACAAAGATCAGCGCGTCGAGAAAGGCGCGGCGCATGCGATCGAACCGCTTCGCGCCCCAGTTCTGACCGAGGATGGGCCCGATCGCGCCGGTCAGCGCGAACACGCCGCCGAACGCAAGCGGCACGACGCGGTCTATGATGGCGCTCGCCGCGATGGCGGACTCGCCGAACTGCGCCGTGACGCGGGTGACGAAGGAGATCGCGACCGGCGCCGCAAGGTTGGTGAGGATCGCGGGGCCGGCGACCTTCATCACCGCGCGCGCATTGCGTTTGACCATGTCGAGCGTCGGCTGCGCGATGAGATCGTGCAATTTCACGGCGCCGAGATAGCCGACATAGGCGAAGATGATGCGCGAGATGATCGTCGCGATCGCGGCGCCGTCGACGCCGAGATGGAAGCCGAAGATCAGCAGCGGATCGAAGATCGCGGTCGCGATGCCGCCGCTCAGCGTCACATTCATGGCGCGCTTGGCGTCGCCGATCGCGCGCAGGGCGGAACTCCAGCCCATGCCAAGCGCCATCAGCGGCGTCGACGGCAGCGCGATCATGAGAAAACGGTGCGCCACATCATAGACGCGGCCCTGCGCGCCGAGCAGCGGCAGAAGCACAGGCAGCAGAAGCATGATCGCAAGCGCCATCGCCGTCGACAGGACGACCATGAGCGCGAGCGCCGCGCCGCCAAGTTCGCGCGCCCGGGGACGATCGCCGGCGCCAAGCGCTTTCGACATCAGCGCGGAGACCGCGATCATCAGGCCGATATTCACCGACATCGCGAAGAAGAACACGACCGAGGCGAAGCCGACGCCGGCGGTCGAGGCCTTGTCGCCCAGCCATGAGACGTAAAGCAACGACAGGAAATCGACGAGGAAGATCGCGAGCAGACCAACCGAAGCGGTCGCGGTCATCTCGACCACATGGCGCATGGTCGAGCCGACGACGAATTTCGGCGGCGGAGCGCCCGCCGCGCGCGCAGAATCGTTCACGCGCTTTTCTCCTCGATCAGCGCGCGGGTCTCGTCGGTGAGAGCGCGGGTCTTGGCCTTGGGCTCGGACAGCGGCTGCGGCCGCACCAGATGGGCGCCGCCCATGATGCCTTCCGCTTGCTGGATTTGCAGCCGCTTCTCGTCGCGCTCGCGCACATCCTCGACCACTTCGCGGGCGCGCTCGGGACTGACGCCGAGTTCGCGCAGCAAAGCCGCGCCAAAGCCGATCGCCGAAAGAAACGTCTCGCGCATGAGGAAATCGACGCCGCGATTCATGAGCTCGATTGCATGACGCCGGTCGTAGGCGCGAGCGTAGATTTTCGCGAGCGGGAAATGCGCGTGCAGCAGCTCGACGATCTCGATCGCTTTCTTCTGATCATCGACGCAGACGGCGACGACGCGCGCCCTCTCCGCGCCCGCGGCATGGAGCACGTCGAGCCGCGAACCATCGCCGAAATAGACCTTGAAGCCGAAGCGCGCCGCCGCCTGGATGGTCTCGACATCGGTGTCGATGACGGTGACGTCGACGCCCTCCGCCACCATCACCTGATTAACCACCTGCGCGAAGCGGCCAAAGCCGATCACCAGCACCGAGCCCTGCGCGCCGTCGAAATTCTCAACCGGCAGATCGGACATGAGCTGCGCGCGCTTCGCCTCGCGCCGGGCGATGACGATCTCGATCAGCTTCGCCGTCACGGGCCCGAAGAACATGGTCAGCGCCGCCGCAGCAGTCACCATCGTCGCATGATCCTGGCTCATGAGGCCAAGCCCCGCGGCCATCGGCGCGAGCACGAACGAAAATTCGCCCGCCGGCGACAGCAATGCGCCGGCGCGCCAGGAATCGGTTCGCGATGAGCAGCTGGCGCGCAGCAGGATTTCCGCAATCACGATCTTGCCGAGCACAAGCAGCAGCGTGATCAGGATCAGCGGCAGCGCGTTGGCGATCAGCACCTTGAGATCGAGCCCCATGCCGACGCTCATGAAGAACAGGCCGAGCAGCAGGCCGCGGAATGGTTCGATATCGGCTTCGAGCTGATGCTTGAAATTCGATTCAGCCAGCAGCAGTCCCGCAAGGAATGCGCCGAGCGCCATGGAAAGCCCCACCTCCTCCATCAGCATGGCGCTGCCAAGCACGACCAGCAGCGCGGCCGCCGTCATCAGTTCGCGCGCGCCGAACGGCGCGATCAACCGGAACAGCGGATTAAGAAGATAGAGGCCCGCGCCGATCAGAGCGCCAAGCGCGACAACGCCCTTGAGCACTGCAAGACCCGTCTGCATCGTCGTCGAATCCGCGCCGGCGCCAGCAAGCAAAGGCACGACGGCGAGAATTGGCACGATCGAAAGATCCTGGAACAGCAGCACGGCGAAGGCGCGCTGGCCGTAAGGCGCCTGCAGATCGCCGCGCTCATCGAGAATCTGCAGTGCGACCGCAGTGGCGGACAAGGCGAGCGCGATTCCCACGACCGCAGCGCCGACCGGCGGCAGGCCAAGCCGCCATGCGGCAAGCCCGATCACGACGCCTGACACCACCATCTGCGCCAGACCCAACCCGAAGATGTCGCGACGCATGGTGATGAGCCGCGACGGCTTCAATTCGAGTCCGATGATGAAGAGCAGCAGCACGACGCCGAGCTCGGCCACCTGTCTCAGACTCGCGGGATCGGCGACCAGTCCGAGCGCCGACGGACCCATGATGACGCCCGCGGCGAGATAGCCGAGCACGCCGCCGACGCCGAGCCGGCGCGCAATCGGAACCGCAACCAGCGCCGCGGCGCAGAAGGTCACGATCGGAGGCAGAAAACTGGCGTGAATTGGGTCGGCCATGAGGGCTCAGCGGTTCGCGAACGGGACCGCGCCCGGGCGCGGGATGACCCGGACGCACATAAGCCCTCATGTGACAAAATGCGACCCGGCGCCGCCGACTTTCGGGCGCCGGAGTGCCGATCACGCGGCGCGGTTGCGCAGGATCGGCTCGACCTCGATCGGCCCCCAGGCTGTCGCCTCGCCCGCCGTCGCGCGCGCCAGCCAGGCGACCACCTCGCGCAGCGCCTCATGCACCGGCAATCCGCGGCCGCGCGCCTCGTTGAACACCGCGAGTTGGCGATCGGCGCTGGTGCCGCGCGTGAAGATGGCGCGGACATGATCGAACTCGCTGGAGCAGCCGAGCGCATCCGCGTCTTCGGCCACGAGATCGAGAGTATCGCCCAGCCACTCCGCCGCCGTAACAGCCGAACCGCGCTTCAGATCGACGAACGAGCCATGCGCGCCATAGCGCTGCGCGCGCCAGATATTCTCGGCCGCGATCGCGCGCATCGCGCCGCTCACCGGCGCATTGATGTCGCGACGACGGTCGAGCATGCGCACGAGGCAGCGATAGAGCGTCGCGATGGCGACGGCGTCATCGACATGAGTGCAACTGTCGGCGATGCGCAGCTCCAGCGTTGGATTCTTCAACGACGGACGCACCGCCCACCAGACGAAGCTGGCGTCCGGAATGGCGCCAGCCGCCGTCATCGCCCGGAGATAATTTTCGTAGTCCACGGCGTCGTCGAACACGTCAGGCATGCCGGTGCGCGGCAATTCGCGATAGGCGGCCAGACGATAGCCGAGCAGACCCGTCCATCGGCCCTGCCAGAAAGGCGACGAGGTCGAGAGAGCAAGCAGCAGCGGCAAAAACGGCAGCACGCGATTCATCAGATCGACGCGATCTGTGGGATCTTCGACATCGACATGCACATGCATGCCGCAAACGAGATTGCGTTCGCCCAGCATCCGCAGATCGCGCATCAACTTGTCATAACGTGCGGCTGGCGTCGCGCGCTCGCGCGCCCAGTGCGCTGTCGGATGCGTGCCCGAAGCAAACAAGGCGAGATGATGCTCGGACGCGACGTTGCTCAAGCCGCGCCTGAGATCGCCCAGCAAACGGCGCGCCTCTTCCGGATCGGTCAGCGGCGGCGTCGCGATCTCAAGCTGGGATTGCAGCATTTCGCGCTGCACATCCTTCGGGAACGCCAGCCGCGCGGCGTTATGGAATTGTTTGAGAGAACCCCGGGGCGTCGAATAGGTGGTCTTGTCCGCGACAAAGAACTCCTCCTCGATTCCGAAATTCACGCCCGTTTTCGTCATGTCCCCACCTTGTTCAGATGACGTAACGCCCCGAAACGCCCCTCCCGCGTGATTTGTTCCACGGGCAGGCGGCAGATTGAGGCAAAGGCGGGCGAAATTGAGTCGGGCTGCGCCTCACTTTCGGCGGATTAAGCGCCGTCGAAAATCGTCGCTGCTTCGCATATGCAAATGCGCTCTTGATCGATTCAAAAATCAAGGCCGCGCGAAAGCGATTTTCAACCTGATCTCCAATCGCCAAGCGCGATCTGCGCCGCCGTCAAGGCCGCGACCGCCGCCGTATCGGCGCGCAAAATGCGCGGGCCGAGGCTGAGGCGCGCGATATTTTTCCGGTGAAGAATCAACGCGCGCTCATCCTCAGAAAATCCGCCTTCCGGTCCGATCAAAACCGCAAGGCGATCGGGCGCTGGAGAAATCGCGCGCAACGCCGCGACAGGATCGTTCACATCTGCATCCTCGTCACAGAAGACGAGCAGCCTGTCTTCATCGAGCGATTCAAGAAAGCGCGTGAGCTTCGTTTCGGGATCGATAACGGGGACATGCAGCACGCCGCATTGCTCGGCGGCTTCGATCGCGTTCGCGCGCATGCGTTCGAGATTGACGCGCTGCGCCTGCGTATGTTGCGTGACGACAGGCGCAAGCCGCGCAGCGCCCATCTCGACCGCCTTCTGAATCATATAGTCGAGCCGTGCATGCTTGAGCGGCGCGAAGGCGTAGAGAATATCGGGCGCCGTTGTTTGCGCGCGCACATTCTCGATCACTTCAAGCGCGAGATTCTTCCTTCCCGCCTCCGCGATCTCGGCGCGCCATTCGCCGTCGCGCCCATTGAAGAGAAGAATCGATGCGCCCTCGCGCAGCCGCAGCACATTGAGAAGATAATGCGCGCGATCGCGATCGGGCGTGATTCGCGCAGCCGGCGACAGCTCCTCCTCGACGAACAATCGCTGCGCATTGAAATCGTAGCGGCTCACAATCTCTCCTGGCGCGTCCGCAAATCCACGGCCTTCCTGCCGCAGCTATTGGCTTAACGCCAATCTTTTCAACTGGCATGCCAGCGGCGCGCCATTGACAGGCTGCGGGCCTGCATGAGACGGGAGGCTGCTTCTGATCCCCGCGGAAGAGACCGGGCGAAAGCCCGGCGCCGAAGGCGCAACCGCCCCGGAAACGCTCAGGCCAAAGGACCGCGCGGGAGCTGGCACTCTGGAAAGCGACGGCGCCCTCTCGGCGCTCGTCCACCGACGGGCGTAACCTCCAGCTTCGGCTGAAGGGAAATCTCTCAGGTCAAGGACAGAGGGGGCGCGCAACAGGCGGAAGCCTGTGCGCGGTCTGTCGTCCGGAGACTGGGATATGGCTGAGGCCACTGACGCGCCGCTTCTTTCAACGCCTCTCGCAAACCGGCATCGCGCGCTTGGCGCGCGCATGGTGCCCTTCGCCGGCTACGACATGCCGGTGCAATATCCCACGGGGATCATGACCGAGCACAACTGGACGCGCGCCCATGCCGGCCTGTTCGACGTGTCGCATATGGGCCAGGCGTTCCTTGTTCCCGCGGACGGAAAGCACGAGACCGCCGCCGCCGCGCTCGAAGCGCTCTGCCCCGCCGACATTCTCAATCTGAAACCCTATCAGCAGCGCTATTCGCAGTTGCTGAACGACGAAGGCGGCATCCTCGACGATTTCATGGCGACGCGCGCAGGGAGCGATCGAACAGGTTCGCTCTATGTCGTCGTCAACGCCGGCTGCAAGGAAGCGGATTACGCGCATCTCCAAGCGAAGCTTCCGTCAAACGTGAAGCTTGAACGCGCCGACCACTATGCGCTCGTCGCGCTGCAGGGGCCGGAAGCAAATGCGGTCATCGCGGCGCACGTTCCCGACATCGATTCGCTCGCCTTCATGACCTATCGGATCGTGACCATCGGTGGCGTGGCGGTTCACATCTCCCGCTCCGGCTACACCGGCGAGGATGGTTTCGAAATCTCCGTGCGCGTCGACAAGGTCGGCGATCTCTGGGATCTGCTGCTGAAGGACGCGCGCGTGAAGCCGATCGGGCTCGGCGCGCGCGATTCGCTGAGACTCGAAGCGGGCCTCTGCCTCTATGGCCATGACATCGATGTGACGACCTCGCCCGTCGAAGGCGCGCTCGTCTGGTCGATGCAGAAGAGGCGGCGCGAAGGCGGCGGATTTCCCGGCGCGGATCGCATCCAGCGCGAATTGCGCGACAAGCCGAAGCGCACCCGCGTCGGATTTTCGTTCGAGGGCCGCGCGCCGGCGCGGGAAGGCGCGGAAGTGCGCGTCAACGGTCGCGCGGTGGGCGTTGTCACCTCAGGCGGCTTTGGCCCTACGGTGAATGCGCCTGTCGCCATGGGCTATGTCGAAACCGCCTTCGCGACGCCTGGCGCCGCTGTCGAGATCATCGTGCGCGACAGGCCGCTCGCCGCGAAAATCGCCGCCATGCCGTTCGCGCCCCATCGCTACAAACGCTGAATTCCGGAGAGAGCCATGACCACGAAATTCACCAAGGATCATGAATATGTCCGCGTCGAGGGCGACGTCGCCGTCGTCGGCATCACCGATTATGCGCAGCAGCAGCTCGGCGACGTGGTGTTCGTCGAGCTTCCAGCAGTGGGCAAGCAGGTCGCGGCCGGCGCCGAAGCCGCGGTCGTGGAAAGCGTGAAGGCGGCGAGCGAAGTCTATGCGCCGATCTCGGGTGAAGTCGTCGAGGTGAACAGCGCGCTCGAATCCGCGCCGGGAACCGTGAACGAAGATCCGGCCGGCAAGGGCTGGTTCCTGAAATTGAAGATCAAGGACAAGGCCGAGATCGACAAGCTGATGAGCGAGGCCGACTACGCCGACTTCCTCAAGACGCTCGGCTGAGCAACGCGTTTCAAGACGGAAACTCCATGCGCTATCATCCCCTCTCCGAGGCCGACCGCAGCGCTATGCTGACGCGCATCGGCGTCGACAATATCAACGCGCTGTTCGCCGACGTGCCGGCGAAGAAGCTGCTGAAGAAGCCTGTCGATCTCCCCTTCACCAAGAGCGAGCTTGAGGTCGAGCGCATTCTCGGCGCGATGGCGGCGAAGAATATTCCCGCTTCCTCCGTTCCCTTCTTCGTCGGCGCAGGCGCCTACAAACACCATGTGCCTTCGACCGTTGATCACCTGATCCAGCGCTCGGAGTTCCTCACGAGCTACACGCCCTATCAGCCCGAGATCGCGCAGGGCACGCTGCAATATCTCTTCGAGTTCCAGACGCAGGTCGCGGCGCTGACGGCGATGGATGTCGCCAACGCGTCGATGTATGACGGTTCGACCGGAACCGGCGAAGCGGTGCTGATGGCGCATCGCATCACCAAACGTAAAAAAGCGATCCTGTCGGGCGGGCTGCATCCGCACTATGTCGACGTGGTGAAGACGCTGTCGCACATGGCCGGCGACGAGGTCGTGGCGCTGTCGCCCGACGTCACCGCAAACGAAGCGATGCTTGCGCTGATCGATGACAGCGTCTCCTGCGTCGTCGTGCAGACGCCCGATTTCTTCGGCAATCTCCGCGATCTCACCGCCATCGCGGAGAAGGCGCACAAGCATGGCGCGCTGCTGATCGCGGTGTTCACCGAAGTGATGTCTCTTGGCCTCGTGACGCCGCCAGGCGCCATGGGCGCCGACATTGTCGTCGGCGAGGGGCAGTCGATCGGCAATGGGCTCAATTTCGGCGGCCCCTATGTCGGCCTCTTCGCCGCCAACCAGAAATATCTCAGGCAGATGCCGGGCCGCCTCTGCGGCGAAACCGTCGACGCCGAAGGCAAGCGCGGCTATGTGCTCACGCTCTCGACGCGCGAGCAGCATATCCGCCGTGACAAGGCGACCTCGAACATCTGCACCAATTCGGGCCTGTGCGTGCTCGCCTTCACGATCCATATGTCGCTGCTCGGCCAGACCGGCCTCAGGCGCGTGGCGGAGATCAATCATGCCAACGCCGCAGCGCTGGCGGAGATGATCGAAGGCGTGAAAGGCGTGAAGCTGCTGACCGAAAGCTTCTTTAACGAATTCACCATCCGCGTGAAAGGCGACGCCGCCAGGATCGTGGAGAAGATGGCGAAGAAGGGCGTGCTGGCTGGCGTTCCTGCGTCGCGTTTGCTGCCGGGCGCCGGACTTGATGATCTCATCATCGTCGCCAACACCGAGGTGAATACGGATGAGGATCGCGCGGCGTTCGTCAGCGCGCTGAAGGGGGCGATCGCGTGAGCGACCTCGGCTCCGCTCGATGCAAAGCCGGCGAAGGTCACACGCGGGTCAAGGCGATGCGCTGGAAAGGCTGAGGCAAACCGGAGCCCTTCCATGTCGCTGATCCCGATCATCCTCCGCCGGCAGCGCGCGCTCATCGATGCATGGGCGCGCAATCCGCTGATCCAGGTGCAGGTCGAGGCGCCGCAGGCGCTGCCCGGCCTCGTCTTCATCGAGGATGGCGGCGATGGCGCCAGCGTCGGCGCGCTTGGCCGCCGCAACGCGCAGAACGTCGCCATGGTCCAGCGCGGAGCGAATATCGACTCGGACTGGAGCGTGTGGGTCGCCGCCGGCTATTCCGGCTATCGCTCAGCCTATGTCGCCTTCGCGCGCTCGGCCTATGGTGTGAATGCGACCATCGCCGATCTCGCCGGCTACGATGTCGATCACATGCTCAATCGCGCGCGCAGCCCGCAGGATTCGACCTTCATCCGCATCGAGGCGATTCCCGCCGCCGCCAATCAGGAATGGGGACGCCTGTTCGAGAAAGCGGCCTCCAATCCGCAATTCTACGCCAACCAGAAGCGCGAGCGCCGCACGATGAGCTGGGTGATCTGCGCCAAGCTCGCCGGAGAGGCGCCGCCCACCGGCCCCAACGACGCGGCGGGCATCAACCGCCTCGTCAATTTCTTCACCACCATCGGCCTTTCCGCGAACGAAGCGCGCGACGGGCTGAATTCAATGCTGTCCTTCGCCTACAAATTCCGCTGAACGAGATCGCCATGCTCAACATCCAGGGACGCCCCACTCAGCCCGCCGCGAACGATGCGGATATCGATCATCCCACCTTCACCAATAATCGCGCGCTGATGCAGGAAGAAGCGCTGCTGTTCGAAATCGGCCGCCTTGATGCGACCGGCGTTGATACGCCAGCGCCGAAGAAGGTGAAGGCGCGCCTTGGAAAACTCGCGCGCAAGAGCGAGATCGGTCTGCCCGGCCTCTCCGAGCCCGAGGCGATGCGGCACTATGTGCGCCTGAGCCAGAAGAATTACGGCATCGACACCGGGCTCTTCCCGCTCGGCTCCTGCACGATGAAGCATAATCCGCGCCTCAACGAGAAGATGGCGCGGCTGCCGGGCATCGGCGACATCCATCCGCTGCAGCCGGTCTCGACCGTGCAGGGCGCGCTGGAACTGATGGAAGAGCTTGCGCGCTGGCTGCTCGCCTTCACCAACATGGAGGCGGTGGCGTTGTCGCCGAAGGCCGGCGCCCATGGCGAACTCTGCGGCATGATGGCGATCAAGGCGGCGATCGCGGCGCGTGGCGAAGGGGCGACGCGCAATGTCGTGCTCGTGCCAGATTCTGCGCACGGCACCAATCCCGCGACCGCCGCTCTCATCGGCTTCACCGTGAAGCCCGTTCCGGCGCGCGACGATGGCTGGGTGCATGTGGAGGATCTGAAGCCGCTGCTCGGACCCGATGTCGCCGCGATCATGCTGACCAACCCCAACACCTGCGGGCTGTTCGAGCCGCAGGTGATGGAAATCGCCGACGCCATGCACAAGGCCGGCGCTTATTTCTATTGCGACGGCGCGAACTTCAACGCGATCGTCGGCAAGACGCGGCCGGGCGATCTCGGCGTCGACGCCATGCACATCAATTTGCACAAGACTTTCTCGACGCCGCATGGCGGCGGCGGGCCGGGCGCCGGCCCCGTCGTTCTCTCGAAGCGTCTTGCGCCTTACGCGCCGGTCCCTTTCGTCACGAAAGGCAAGAAGGGCCTCACGCTTGTCGAGCATACGGACGATGCCGGCGAGAGCTTCGGCCGCATGACGGCGTTTCATGGTCAGATGGGCATGTATGTGCGGGCGCTTTCGTACATGCTGAGTCATGGCGCGGATGGCTGCCGACAGGCGTCGGAAGATGCGGTGCTGAACGCGAATTATGTGCGTGTCGGCCTTGCCGATCTCATGACGCAACCTTTCGGTGACAAGCCCTGCATGCATGAGGCGCTGTTCGACGATAGCTGGCTGAAGGACACCGGCGTCTCCACGCTCGATGTCGCCAAGGCGATGATCGACGAAGGCTACCATCCCATGACGATGTATTTTCCACTCGTCGTCCATGGCGCGATGCTGATCGAACCGACGGAGTCGGAATCGAAAGCGTCGCTCGATCTGTTCATCGCAGCCATGCGCGATCTCGCGATGGCGGCGAAGAATGGCGATGTCGATCGCTTCTCCGGTGCGCCCTATCACGCGCCGCGGCGCCGGCTCGACGAGACGCGCGCCGCGCGCCAGCCGGTGTTGAAATGGACGGCGCCGCAGCCGATCAGCCAGGCGGCGGAGTAAGAACTCATTTGGAAATTGGGAGGCGGTCCAGCAAGGCCGCTTTTCCGCCTCTATTGGTTAACGGCCTGTTGACGGACGCGCCGTAACTTTCCGCAGTTCGATGCGGAGGTTCGCATGACGCGGACAGCCTACGCCTGGCGGCCGGCCGCCATCCTTGTTTCGCTCGCGCTGACCACGGGCGCAGCGCGCGCTGTCGAGCCGATGTATGGCCCGCAGACCCATGACCGCACCGCGTCGGCGCTGGCGCAATATCAGGCGATCGCGGCGCGCGGCGGCTGGAGCATGCTGCCCTCCTCGACGCGCGAGTTGAGGCCCGGCGCGACCGGCGCCGAAGTGGCGGCGCTGCATCAGCGGCTTGCAGTCACCGGCGACATCGACGCGACGCTTGCGACATCAGACCAGTTCAACGATGCGACGATCGAAGGCTTGAGAAAATTCCAGGCGCGGCATGGGCTGTCGCTCACCGGCTCGGTCGGAACGCTGACGCTGCGCGCGCTCAACACGCCGGTCGATGTGCGCGTGAAGCAGCTCGCTGCTTCGCTCGATCGTCTGAAGAATAGCAGCTTTGCATTCGGCGCGCGTTATGTGGTCGTGAATATTCCCGGCGCTGCCGCAGAAGCCGTCGAGAACGGCCAGGTGGCGCAGGCGCATACGGCCGTCGTCGGCCGGCCTGATCGCGCCTCGCCAGTGCTTGAAGCACGCATCACCGCGGTCAATCTCAATCCGACATGGACCGCGCCAACGACGATCGTGAAAAACGACATCATCCCGAAGGTCGCGAAGGACGCAGGCTATCTCGAAAAGAACCATATGCGCCTGATCGGCGCCGGCGGCGCGGAAATCGACCCGAAGACAATCGACTGGAACAACACCTCCTCAGTCCCTTTCAGCGTCCGGCAGGATGCGGGGCCGACGAATTCGCTGGGCCAGTTGCGCATCGACATGCCGAACGCGCAGGCGGTCTATATGCATGACACGCCCAAGAAGGATCTCTTCCGCTCCGACGTGCGCTTCCACTCGTCGGGATGCGCGCGCATTCAGGACGTGCGCGATCTTGCTGCCTGGCTGCTTGAAGGAACCGGCGTCGATCGCATCGCCATCGAGACCGGCATCGAGTCGGCTGAGACGAAGACGATCCGCCTCGCTCATTCCGTGCCTGTTGCATGGATTTATCTCACAGCCTGGGGTTCAGGCGATGGCGCGGTGCAGTTCCGCGAGGACATCTATAAGCTCGATGGCGCGCCGAAAGACCCTGCAGCTTCGACGCTCGTCGCACGCACGAAAGCGCCCGGCGTCGATATGATGACGACGGGCAGTGTTCCCGCGAAGCCGAAGCCCGCAAAGGCTCTCGTCGTCGGCGCCGCCAACACCGAAGAGCCGCGCTGAACGCGCCGCTCATGCCGCGCGCGAAGCCGCCTTCCTCGCTCGCCGCTCACGCGCCGCTCGCCAATCGTGTTGCGCCCACTGGCGATCTCGTCTCCACGCCAGCGCGCGGCGGCATGCTTGGCAATCGCGGCGGGCGTTTCCACGATCCCGCGACGCAGACGGTGCGCGGCCGTCCCTGGGCGACGAAGCAATGGATCTGCTGCGTCCTTTCTTTCAAGAATCGCACGCGCGACGTCTGGGGCCGCTATTACACCGAGCTGTTCTTTTGCGACGAAGTCACCGCGCTCGCGGCCGGCCATCGCCCGTGCTTCGAATGCCGGCGCGCCGAGGCGGTGGAATTCGCTGCGGCGATCGCGCGGCATGATGGGCTCGCGCGTGCTCCGATGGCGCCTGAGATGGATGAGCGTCTTCACGCAGAACGACTGAATGGTCGCGAGAAACAGATTCATCGCCTGTCCACGCGCGATCTGCCCGACGGCGCGATGATCCTCATCGATGGTGTGCCGCACGCCTTGAAGGAAAGGCGATTGTTGCGCTGGTCGTTTGAAGGCTACGCCGCGACTGACATCGCGCTTCCCGACATGGCGGATGTGCTGACGCCGCCGACGATCCTCGCGGCGCTCCGAGCAGGCTATTCGCCACGCTGGCATAAGAGCGCGGACCAGACCGGATAGCCGCGAAATCTCACCAGGACTGTCATTCCGGGGCGATGCGGAACGCATCGAGCCCGGAACCCAAGCAGCGGCGCCACTTGCACGATTTTCTGGGTTCCGGGCTCGCGCCTGCGGCGCGCCCCGGAATGACGCTCTCATATGGATGACGCCTATCCTTGCCGCAAAATCTCGCGCGCGATCACCAGCCGCTGGATTTCCGACGTGCCTTCATAGATGCGCGTGATGCGCGCATCACGCGCATAGCGTTCGACCGGATAATCCCTGACATAGCCTGCGCCGCCATGAATCTGGATCGCGGTGTCCGTCGCGCGATGCGCGGCCTCGGACGCATAGAGCTTCGCCATCGACGCCGCCTTGCCGAAAGGCAGTTTCTGATCCTTCTGATGCGCGGCCTGCAAAATCAGAAGGCGCGCGGCTTCAAGCTCCGTCTCGCGATCGGCGAGCATCCATTGCAAACCCTGAAAATCCGCGATGCTCTGGCCGAATTGCTTGCGCTCTTTCGCGTAGGCCTTCGCCGCATCCATCGCGGCGCGCGCAATGCCGAGCGACAGCGACGCGATGCCGATGCGCCCGCCCGCGAGTTCGCCAACGGCGATGCGGAAACCATCATTCTCGCGACCCATCAGCGATGACGCGGACACGCGGCACTGATCGAAGCGCACGATGTTCGTCGCCGACCCGGTCTGCCCCATCTTCTTCTCGGCCTTGCCGATGATGAGCCCCGGCGCATCAGACGTGACGAGAAAACAGGAAATGCCCTTGCCTTTCGGCGCTGCGGGATCAGTCACCGCCCACACCACGAACACGCCGGCATATTCGGCGCTGGTGATGTAGAGCTTTTCGCCGTCGATGATCCAGTCGTCGCCGTCGCGGCGCGCCTTCGTCTTCATGTTGGAGGGATCGGAACCTGCGCCGCTCTCGGTGAGGCAAAAGGCGCCGGCGGGATAGGTCCCATCCGCCAGCTTCGGCAAATGCATGTGCTTCTGCATGTCGGAGCCAACAGCTTGGATGACTTCACCGACCATGTTCGTCACCGAGGCCGTGACGCCGGTCGCCGCGCAGGCGTAGCCCAACTCTTCTATGGCGAGCGCGAAGGCAACGGTCCCCGCTTCGGTTCCGCCGAATTCGGCGCCGACATTGAGCGCCATGAAACCGGATTCCGCGAGCAGCTTGAGGTTGGCGAGAAATTCCGCCCGCCCCTCGCCGCGATCGAGCTTTTCCGCCAGCGGCGCGATCTTCTCCGCGGCGATGCGGCGCGCGGAGTCGCGGATCATCTCTTCTTCATCGGTCAGGGAAAAATGCATGTGACGCTCTGCATTGTCATGGCCGGGCTTGACCCGGCCATCCAGTCAAAACAACTCAGATCGAAGCAAGGGCTGGATCGCCGGGTCAAGCCCGGCGATGACGCTGAAATATCCAGTTCATCCTACTCCGCCAGCACGCGCGTCGGCGGAAACACCACTTCGACCAGCGTGCCCTCATTCTTCACGCTCGACAGCTTCAGGCTGGCGCGATTGGCTTCGACGAGCGCGCGCGTCAGCGGCAGGCCAAGGCCGGTGCCGCCGGCGCGACGCGAGGTCGCGAGCTGCCGGAACGGCTCCATCGCTTCCGACAATTCCTTTTCATTCATGCCGATGCCAGTGTCGCGAATGCGGATCGCGACTTCGCCGAGATCGGTCAGCGTCGTCGAGACGATCACTTGCCCGCCGGAATCCGTGAACTTCACGGCGTTCGACAGGATGTTGAGCACGATCTGCTTCAGCGCGCGCTCATCGGCGACGATCGCGGGCAGCTTCATGGCGAGCGCCGAGCGCAGCACCACGCGGGCGCGCTGCGACTGCGGCTGCATCAGGCTCACCGCGCCGCGCACGATCTCGTTCGCATTCACGCTGGCGAAATTGAGATCGAGTTTGCCCGCCTCGATCTTGGAGAGATCGAGGAGATCATTGACGAGGCTGATGACGTGGCCGCCGGAGGAATGGATGTCGCGCAGATAATCCTTGTAGCGATCATTGCCGACCGCGCCGAAGCGCTCCTCCATCATCACTTCGGCGAAACCAATGATGGCGTTGAGCGGCGTGCGCACCTCATGGCTGATCTTGGCGAGAAAATCAGACTTCTGCGCCGACGCATCCTCGGCGGCCTTGCGCGCATCGACGAGATCGCGCTCCGTCTTCTTCCAAGGCGTGAGATCGCGCAGCACGGCGCAGAATTTCCGCGTCGGCTTGTCGCTGATCTGGCCGAGCGTGACGAAGAGCGGAATGCGGCCACCCTGGCGCACGCGGCCGACAAGCTCGCGTCCATCATTGAGCACCGAGCGCACGCCGCCCGATTTCAGGCCCTCGAAATAATCGGCCGCCAGCGCGTGGCTCTCCGGCGCAAACAGAGTGCTGAGAGATTCGCCCGCGACTTCGTTGAGATCGTAACCGAACAGCGCCTCGGCCGCCCGGTTGAGCGTCATGATGCGCCCGTCCTCGTCGATGACCGCGACGCCGTCGGTCGCGATGTCGAGCATGGCGCGCGTCTCACGCAATTCGGCCTCGCGCGCGCGCAGATCGAGCTCCGTCGCCTTGAGACGCTGGCCGACTTCGACATCAAGGGAACGGCGGAAGGTCACGAGCGTCGCCGGCGCACCGTCCCACGCAAGTCCTTGCAGGCGCGCATCGACGGCGATGGATTCGCCATCACGCCCGGCGAGAAGCACCGGCCCTGTCGGCCCGTCGCGTTCGCTCAGCGGCGCCCGGCCCTTGAACAGGCCGGCGACGCCGCCATGCGCTTCGATCGCCGCCGTCGAGGGATAATCGAGCAGATCGAGCAAGGTGCGATTGGCGAAGAGGAGCTTCGGGCCGCGATTGATGAGCACGCCGACGGGCAGACGATCGAGAATGTCGCGCGCATGGTCAAGAAGCGGATCGGGCGGCGGCGCATGCATGGGCGCGCGCAGAGCTTCGGCAGCGATCGGCGTGCTGACAGGCGCCGGCACATCAAGCTCCTTCTTCATCGCGGCCGCGAGCGCGGCGACGCTCTTCTCGATCTCCTCTGCATCAGGCGTGGGCGCGACATCGTTCGCAGCTTGAGGCGCAGCGACGAAGGCGGGCGTGGTATCGACGGAAGACTCGAAAGGCTGTGCGACGTTCTCGCCTGCCGGCGCCGGCGGAGTTTCCTGCTGCTCGATCTTTTCAGGCTCTGCGGGAGAAGCCTCCGCGAGCGGCTCTTCGGTGATCGATTCTAACGCGTCGCCATCGTCGAGTTCGGCTGCCTTCTCTTCTGGCTCTGTCGCCTCGGCCGCAGGCGTTTGCTCATCTTGCGCTGACGCTTCGACAGCGGATTCGGGCGCGATTTCGCTCTCTTCTTCCGCAGGCGATTCGTCGGCGACGACATGCTCCGCGACTGCCGGCGCAGTCGGTTGCGTCGCCGCTCCGCTATCAGACGTCTCCTGCGCGTCTGAGATCTCCTGCTCCCGTGGCGCCGCGATTTCGAGCGGCGCATCATCGAGCGGTTCGACAATCTCATAGGCGAGAGCTTCGTCGACCGGCGTCGCAGTCTTTGTTGCGGTCGGCTCCGCTTCAGCTTCGCGAGGCTCTTCGGCGACAGCCGGCCGCGGCTCGTCCTTCTCGACGAGACGAAGCTGCGGGGGTGCGCGCGTCGCCGCCTGTTCCGGCTCCGCCGTCTCGACGCCGCGCACGCCCAGCGCCCGGGCGATTTCGCGGAAGGCGTTGCGCTCGGCGAGCGAGAGATGCGGCATCGCAGGCAACGCTTGTTCGGACGCTGGCGCGGCGGCCGGTTCGGCGGAAGCAACGCCTGAATCTTCCACCGCTCGAACTTCTTCCGCCGGCGCCTCCTCCGCGACGGCTGGCTCGACAGCAACGGGTTCCGCGACCGGAGCGGCCGGCTCATCCTCGACCACAGGCGGCGGAGCCGGCGCGGCAACAGGTGCCAGATCGGGCGCAAGCAGGAAGCCGCGGAAGCCGCGGAAACGGCGCGCGGCGTCATAGACCGGCACGCCCGACCAGATTGTCGTCACCGGGCCCGGCGCGTGGTCGCTGCTCCAGAGCAGCTCGACGCCGCTCGCCGTCGCGCGGCGCGCCAGCGCGTCTTCCAGCGCGCCTGTGGGGTCGAGCAGCACGTCGTCGACGAGATCACCCCATTTCCGGCCGATGACGGCGCCGGCCTTGTCGCCCATGATCCGGCGCAGCCCATCGCCTACCTGCGCCAGCGCGCCGCTCTCGTCCGAGCGCCAGAGGATGCGCACCTGCGGCGCGTCGGACGACGACGCCTTCGGCTCAGGCGCCGGCGCAACGGCCCCCGCGCGGACCCCGCCGTCGATCGGGACAACGACGACAACGCGGCGATCCTCCAACTCCATCAGTCGGCAGGCGGCAGGCGTGGGCGGCGCGGAATCGCCCGATAGTTTCAGATCGAGCAGCGCCGCCCCGGCGCCGCGCTCGCGGCCGAACGCCAGAAGCGCCTGCCTTGCCGCCATTTCCAGCGCCGCCGCGCCCTGAGGCGCAAGCACGACCCCTGTCGCAGCGTCGACCGCAAACGCCCCCGGCGCGCGCAGGCTTGCGGCCAAACGCTCCGCGAGATCAGGCGGGAGGACATCCCCGGCGTTTAAATCCATGGCGCGGCGATTTACCGTTCGTTAAGCTCAACAAAACCTTAACGCCGGCTCATCAGCAGGTCCATTCGCCCGAGGATTGACCCCCAGCATCATTCACACGCATCCTTAACGCCCGGCCGGCCGCGGCGGGCGCGCCGCGGCGACCCAACCTGGAGACGGACCATGAGCTTCAACATGCCGAAATTCGAAATCCCCAATGAAATGCGGGATTTCGCTGAGAAGAGCGTGGAGCAGGCCCGGAAGGCCTTCGAGGGTTTCCTCGGCGCGGCCCAGAAGGCGGTCGACACGGTCCAGAGCCAGGCGGCCTCGAATCAGGCCAGCGCCGCCGACTTCGCCAAGAAGGCGATGACCCAGGCCGAAAGCAACGTCACCGCCGCCTTCGAGCACGCCACCAAGCTGGTGCGCGCCAAGGACCCTCAGGAAGTGATGCAGCTCCAGTCCGAATATCTGAAGTCGCAGCTCGCGACGGTTCAGGCGCAGCTCAAGGATCTGGGGACGGCGATGCAGAGCAACATCAAGGATTTCACCGCCGCCGCGCAGAGCAACATGCAGAAGGCGATGGATGCGGCGAAGGAACTCGATCCGACGAAGAAGAAGTAGGGGGGCGCTCGCAACACGCTCATCTGTCATCGCCGGGCTTGACCCGGCGATCGAGCGGAATGGCTCTATCGCGCTGGAAATCTGGATCGCCGGGTCAAGCCCGGCGATGACGCTGGAAATAATCAGGTCAGCTTCCCGCGCGCTGCGACCGGCAATTCGCCGATGATCTCATCGCCGCGCACCATCACCAGACGATCGACCATGTTCACGACGACGCAGACATGGTTCGGAATGATGCGCACGACGTCGCCGACCTTCGGTTTGTCGTTGACGCCGGTGAGATCGAGAAAGCCGTGCTCCTCGGCGAATTTCGCGATGCGCGCCTGCGGATGTTCGAGGATCAACCCATGACCGTCGAGACCACCCGTGTCGCTCGTCAGCGTCTTCGAGCCTGAATCGAGAATGCCGCGATCAACGCCGGCGCGGCTCACCACGGTCGCATAGACGCTGAGCGCGCAATCATCGAGCGTGGCGGAGCCGGCGGCGATCTGCATGCGATCATTGAAGATCGAGGTGCCGGCGCGATGCTCGGTCGCGCCTGCGAGCTTGCCGAGATTGGTGAGGTTCGGCGTGCCGCCGGTCGAGACGATCTCGATCTTGTCGGCGAGACCATCGGCGCGGAGCGCGGATTTCACTTCGTTGAAGAAGCTCTGCGTCGCCGGCCAGCCATCCTCCGGCGGATAGAACATCAAACCGCGAAAATTGAGATGGGGACGCTTCGCGACTTCGCGCGCGAGCGCGATCGCTTCAGCGGGAGTTTCGACGCCGGCGCGTTTGCGGCCGGTGTCGCATTCGATGACGACGCCAAGCGGGCGTCCGGCAATCTCGCCGGCGCGCGGCAATCCTTCAATCACAGTGAGATTGTCGGCGGCGACCGTCACATCGGCCTTTTCGAGCACGCGGCCCAAGCGGCCGGTCTTCTCATCGCCGATGATGTTGTAGCTGATGAGAATGTCGTCGATGCCGGCGTCGGCCATGATCTCGGCTTCGCCGATCTTTTGGCAGGTGATTCCTTTCGCGCCCGCCTCGACCTGCATCTTCGCCAGCACAGGCGACTTGTGCGTCTTGATATGCGGGCGATTGTTCACGCCTGCGTCATCGCAGATCTTCTGCACGCGCGCGATGTTGCGCTCGACCTTGTCCATGTCGATGACGATGCAGGGGCTGCCGAATTCGCGGGAAATGCGCTGCTTGAGATCAGACATCTGATTACCCCTTGATCCTCGCGAATTTCGACGTGCGCTTCGGATGCCACCATTTGCCGCGCATCACGACGCCTTCGGACAAGATGCGCCTGTCGCCGATGAGATGCTCGCCGACCACGTCGACATAATCATGCTTGCCCTCTTTGACCGTCAGGATCGTCGCGTCGCCGGCCGAGCCGACCTTCAGCGATCCCAACTCCATGCGCTTCAACGCGACGGCGGCATTGATGGTGGACGCCGCGATCACATCGTTCAGCGACATGCCCATGCAGAGGAATTTCGACATGGTCGTCACCTGATCGAAGGCGGGGCCGTCGATGCAGAGCGTATGGACGTCGGACGAGATCGTGTCGGGATAGAAGCCGTTCGCCAGCATGGCGCGCGCGGTCTTGAAGGCGAAAGAGCCCTTGCCGTGGCCGATGTCGAAATAAACGCCGCGCTGACGCGCATCGAGCACCGCCTGCTTCACTTTGCCCTGCGCCGTCACCGGCGCATTCGGGAACGGCCTGAACGCGTGCGTCAGCACGTCGCCGGGACGCAGGCGGCCGATCACTTCTTCATAGGATGGCGGGGGATGATCGATATGCGCCATCAGCGGCATGCCGACTTCTTCCGCAACTTCGAGCGCCATGCCGAGCGCGGATGAGCCCTGCGTTCCCGACGAGTTGCGGCCGACGCGCACCTTGATGCCGACGATGAGATCGCGATTGGCGTTGGCGACCTCGACGCAATCAGACGGCGCCATGAGGCGCGATTCCTCGCTCTCGCCCACCATCACGGTCTTCGAGAATCCGTAGATGCCCGCAAACGAAATATGGAGATAGGCGAGGATGCGAACCTGGCAGGGCTCGATCACGTGCTTGCGGAAGCCCATGAAATTGCCGGGCCCGGCGCTGCCGGTGTCGATACTCGTGGTAACGCCTGAATCGCGCGCGAACTGTTCGGCGTCGATGCCAAGCGAGGTGCCGCCCCAATAGACATGAGTATGGAGATCAATGAGGCCGGGCGAGACGATATAGCCTGAGACATCGCGAACATCCGTCTCCGCATCGGCTTTCAAATTATCGCCGACCGCCGCGACCTTTCCGTTCGCAAAAGCGACATCGGTGACGCGATCGAGCTTCTGCGAGGGATCGATAACGCGTCCGCCGCGCAGGATGAGGTCATAGGTCACAGATTCATCCCCTTACTACAAACGGAAACGTCGCGATTTATTCGCCTCCCTCCCCCCTTGTGGGGGAGGGTGAGGGAGGGGGGTCCAAAGTTGCTCAGCAAAATTCACGGCACACCCCCCTCTCCAACTCTCCCCCACAAGGGGGGAGAGAGCGCATTCAGTTCGACGTCGTCGATCGAACAAGTCGAAGGCTGCTAAACCCCCGCCTTCTGCGCTTCTTCCAAATAAATCTCGCGCATGCGCCGACCAACCGGTCCCGGCTGGCCGCCGCCAACGGTCTTGCCGTCGATCTCGACAACTGATGTGACGAAACTGCCCGCCGAAGTGATGAATACTTCCGGCGCCGCGAGCGCTTCGTCGATGGTGAAAGCGCGCTCGATGAAGGAAATGTTGCGCTCGGCGCACAGTTTCTTCAGCGTCGCGCGCGTGATGCCCGGCAGCACTTCGTTGCTGAGCGGCCGCGTCACCAGTTCGCCATTCGCTGTGACGATGAAGATGGTGGAGGAGCCGCCTTCGGTCACGACGCCTTCCGGCGTGTGCATCATCGCTTCCTGGCAGCCTTTCTCCGCCGCCGCCTGCTTGGCGAGAACCTGCGCGAGCAGAGCGACGCTCTTGATGTCGCGACGCTCCCACCTGATGTCAGGCACGGTCAGAACCTTGATGCCCGTGCGCGCCGTCGGCGAACCCGAGAAGTCGCGCTTCTGCGTGAACATGATCAGCGTCTGCTTGAGGTCAGCAGACGGAAACGCGAAATCGCGATCGGCGGCGCCGCGCGTCACCTGAAGATAGACCGTCCCCTCAACGATTCCATTGCGGGCGATCAGCTCCTTCTGGATTTTGACGATCTCGTCGGCCGGCAGCGGCATTTTCATGCCGATCTCGCCAAGCGAGCGTTCGAGCCGCTTCAGATGGCCGTCATTGTCGAGCAGCTTGCCGCCCATGACCGCTGAGACCTCGTAGATGCCGTCGGCGAAAATGAAGCCGCGGTCGAAGATCGAGATCCTGGCGTCGTGTTCGGGAACATAGGCGCCGTTGACATAGACGATGCGGGACATGGGGCTTGCTGAGATGTTGAAATGGCGGCGGCACGACTCGCACGCGCCTGCGGCCCCGACAAGCCACATTCCACGAAAAGCCTTGCGCTCCGCTCGCGCCCGGCAGGCGCGCTTTGCAACGCCTCATAAATTCGGAACCCGTCTGGCGGGCCGGCGTTCACGAGGAAGGGCGCCGCGTTGGCGCGGCTCCCGGCCAGACTCCCACACGAACTCCGAGGAGGAGCGCATCATGCGAGTACGGGACGTGATGAGTTCGGATGTGAAGATCGCCCATCCCGATCAGCCGATCCAGGAAGCGGCGCGGCTGATGGCCGCCCTCGACGCCGGCGTCCTGCCGGTTGGAGAGGAGGATCGCCTTGTCGGCGTGATTACCGATCGCGACATCGCGGTCCGCGCCGTCGCCCTGGGCAAGACGCCGGTCACCCCGATCCGGGACGTCATGAGTTCCGAGGTCAAACACTGCTTCGACGACGAAGAGGTGGACGACGTGATGGAGAACATGGCGGACATCCAGGTCCGCCGCCTTCCGGTCGTGAATCGCGATAAGAGGCTCGTCGGCATCGTCTCGCTTGGCGACATTGCGGTCTGCGACGGGCGGGCGGATACGGGGACCGCGCTGCGCGGCATCTCGACCGCCGGCGGCATGCATTCACAATCCGCCGAGAACGCGATCTAGCGCTGAGGCCGGTCACCCGCGCGGCCCTTGCCTTTCCCGGCCTTTGCGGCTTAAAGGCCCCGTTCGCGCGGGCAGCCATAGCTCAGTTGGCTAGAGCGTCGGATTGTGGCTCCGAAGGTCGCTGGTTCGAGCCCAGCTGGCTGTACCACCCGCGAAAGATGAATTCCGGCCGGCTCCTTTCGCCGGGCCGACTTCCCACGGGCGATTCCCTCGCCTCCCAAGACATTTGCCCCCGCGTGAATATCCCCAATCAGGGCTGGCGGAGGCTTGCCGGCAGAAGCGTCATAAAGCGCGCGACGCTCTTGTCGACGGCGGATTTCATATCCCGCTCGCCCTCTCCGAAGACGTCGATCACGATGCGGCTTAAGAGATCGCGCTGCTCCTGCAGACGCGTTTCGTCGCCGCTGATATCGCCGCTCTGGCTGAGGATGCTCTCCGAGACGCGCATCGCGCCGCTCATAAGAGCAAGCTCTTCTTCGTCGAAGACGCCGAAATACCTCGCATGCGCTGACTGGAATTGAAGCTTGTCGTCCTGAAGCATGCCTGATTCTACCGGCAGGCTTCCGTAACGTCGAACTATTTCGCAGTTAGATTTCGGCAATACCGGCTTACTTCACCCATTTGGAGTCAAAGTCTCATTGGCCGCAGCGAATTACGCTCATTCGGCGCTGAATGAGGACTTGCGGAACAATGAGCTAAATGAGTAGTTTGATGGACAGTCAGGCCGACAAAAGAGGGCGGCCGGGAGCGAGGGAGCTCCGGGATGGCCGAGAAGACAGCAAAGGGAAATGACCTCGCCAGAGGCGAGCGTCTCCAGATCATGCTTGATGTCGATGAGCTGCAGGCGCTCGAAGAATTCCGCTTCACTCACCGGATGCCGAGCCGCGCGGCGGCTGTGCGTGAGTTGCTGCGGCGCGGACTGGCCTCCGAGGGTTTCACGATCGACGTCGCAGGGGCGAAGTCGAGCTCCTACGGCGTCATCGGCAGTCCCGCCGAGAACGGGAGCGCGAAGTAGGGTAAGGCCGCGGCTTCGCCCTCCAATTCCGTCAGTAGCTGATCGTGACGCCCGACTCCTTGAGGGTCGGCGTCAGCATCTCGACGTCCCGCTTGACGATCGACAGAAGCCCGTCCGGTTTTCGCTCTTCCGCCGTCGGCAGGATCGAGCCCAACTCCGCGAAGCGCTTCTTCGTCGTCTCGTCCTCCAGCGCCTTGTTCAGCGCGTCGACCAGCTTCGCCAGCACGTCCGCCGGAATTCCCTTGGGCGCGAACACGGCGTTCCAGCTCTCGATGCGGTAGCCGGGCAAGCCAGCCTCGGCCGAGGTCGGCACATTCGGGATCGAGGGCGCGCGGGCGGCCGACGCCACCGCATAGGCCTTGATCGCGCCGGCGTTGATCTGCTGCGCCAGATTGGTGAGCTGATCGCACATGAAGTCGACCTGCCCGCCAAGCAGATCGTTCAGCGCCGGGCCGGTGCCGCGATAGGCGGCGGCGTTGATCCTGCCGAGCCTGGCCTGGGCGTTCAGCAGCAGGCAGGTGGTGTGCGACACCGAGCCGACGCCGGCATGCGCCTGCGTCACCTTGTCGGGCTGCTTCTGCACATAATCGATGAATTCCTTGAGATTGTTCGCTGGAAAATCCCTGCGGGCGACAACGACGATCGGAGAGGCGTTGGCGAGGCCGATCGGCTGGAAGCTCGTCGCCGGATCGTATTTGAGCGCCGGATTGAGGCCGACCGACGCGGCATGGGTGCCCATATGGCCCATGATCAGGGTGTAGCCGTCCGGCGTCGCCTGGGCGACGCGGGTTGATGCGGTCTGGCCGGCCGCGCCAACTACATTCTCCACCAGCACATTCTGGCCGAGCGCCTTGCCCATGGGCTCGGCGATGATGCGCGCGGTCACGTCGGTCGGCCCGCCGGCGGCGAAAGGCACGACGAGCGTGATCGGCTTGTTGGGATAGCCCTGCGCGAAGGCGGCCGCGCTCGACAAGACGACCGCCACGGCCGTCAGGCGCATCCGATGGATGCTCATTCAATTCCTCCCGATATTCTTTCTTTTGGCGGCTTAAGAATCGCGCAGAGCATGGCGCCTTGTCCAGCGGCGCTTTCGGCATTCCGTGGAACCGAGCTGCGTCCTGATTAAAACAATCAAAGCGCAGCAAAGTTCGGCGAACGCCCTTCGCGAAATTTCGGCGCTTGCTTTTCGCGCCCTGCGCGGCGGCTCATTCCGTGAAAACCACGTCGCGCTTCTTGTTGATCGAGGGGATCACAGCGATCGAGACGAGCAGCACAGCGATCGCCAGCAACGCAGCGGAGAGCGGCCGCTCGACGAAGGTGCTGAGATCGCCGCGCGCGATGATCATGGCGCGACGAAGATTCTCCTCCATCAGCTTGCCCAGCACGAAGCCCAGCAGCAGCGGCGCCGGCTCGAAGCCCATCTTGACGAGGAGGTAGCCGGCAAGTCCGAAGAACGCCGTCAACATCACATCGATCGGGTTGTTGTTGATCGAATACATGCCGATGCAGCAGAAGATCAGGATCGCCGGATACATCAGGCGATAAGGCACCTTCAGAAGCTTCACCCACATGCCGACGAGCGGCAGGTTGATGACGAGCAGCATCAGATTGCCGATCCACATGGAGGCGACCATACCCCAGAACAGGTTCGGCGATTTCGTCATCACCTGCGGACCGGGCACAATGCCCTGAATGGTCATCGCGCCGACCATCAGCGCCATCACCGCATTCGGCGGAATGCCAAGCGTGAGCAGCGGAATGAATGAGGTTTGCGCGCCGGCGTTGTTGGCGGATTCTGGTCCGGCGACGCCTTCGATCGCGCCCTTGCCGAAGCGCGACGGGTCCTTCGCCATCTTCTTCTCGATGGTGTAGCTCGCGAAGGGCCCGAGCAGCGCGCCATTGCCCGGCAGGATGCCGAGAATCGAGCCGATCAGCGTGCCGCGCAAAACCGGGAGATAGGAGCGATTCATCTCTTCGCGATTCGGCAACAGGCTGCCGATCGACCCTTTCACGACGTCGCGCGCTTCAGGGTTTTCGAGATTGCGAATGACTTCGGCGAAGCCGAACACGCCCATGGCGAGCACCGCAAAATCGACGCCGTCGGACAGTTCGCTCCAGCCGAAGGTGAGGCGTTCCGTTCCTGTTTCGAGATCCTGCCCAACCGTCGACAGAAGCAGGCCGACAAAAATCATGCCGACCGCCTTGATGATCGAGCCGCGCGCCAGCACCGTCGCGAAGACGAGGCCCATCACCATCAGCGAGAAATATTCGGCCGGGCCGAAGAACAGCGCAACCTTGGTAAGCGGCGCGCCCAGCGCCGCGACAAGCACAGTGGCGAAGCAGCCGGCGAAGAAGGAGCCGAGCGCCGAAATGCCGAGCGCCGCGCCGGCGCGGCCGCGCTTCGCCATCTCGTGCCCGTCGATCGTCGTGACGACCGATGTCGCCTCGCCCGGAATATTGACGAGGATCGCCGTGGTCGAGCCGCCATATTGCGCGCCGTAATAGATGCCGGCGAGCATGATCAGCGCGCCGGTCGGATCGACCTTGAAGGTCAGCGGCAGCAGCATCGCGATGGTCGCAATCGGGCCGACGCCGGGCAGGACGCCGATCAGCGTTCCGATCATGCAGCCCGCGAAGCAGAGCAGCAGATTGTTGAGGGAGAGCGCGACGGAGAAGCCGAGCGCGAGGTTCGAAAAAAGATCGCCCATCAATCCGCTCCGATCAGTAGCCGAAGATGATCGGAGAGAGCGGAATCGGCAGATTGAGCGCGAGCTTGAACATCGCCGTGCATAACACCGTCATGCCGATGGCGAAGATGAAAAGCTCGCCCCATTTCGTTTCCGGCGAGGCGAAGCCCGACACCATGATCGCCAGCGGCCCCGCGCCGAGAATGCCGAGCGCCGGCGCCGTCAGCGAACCGCCGCCTGGCAAGGGAATCTGGAAGCCGCGGATCGTCAAACCAAAGACGATGATCGCGATCGTGACGAACAGCGGCCCGCGAAAGGCGATCCGATCGAGCGCCGAACCGTTCAGGAGAAAGGCGTTCACCGTCAGGACGACGCCCGTGATTCCCACCAGCGCCGACACGATGCGCGGCAACATGCCCGGCCCCATTGAGCGCAATGTTCCCGGATTGAGATTGGAGCCCAGCCAGAAGGCGAACAAGGCGAGCGCGATCAGAAACAGACCCGCCGCCAGATCTTGCGGCGCCTTCACGAAGCCGGCGCCTTGCGAATTTTCTTCCATTCCCCGTTCCTTCTGACCCGCCGATGGAGCGAAGGAACAAGCGACCCTCGCGCCGCAAGGGCGTCAGCCGCAATCCCCTCCCCCGATCCTCTTCTCTTTTTTGCGAGTCTAGACCGGAGGCGGCGAAGCTTTCAATTCCATAATTCAGGCGCCCGCCTAAGGGTCGGGTATATCAAGGCTTCTCGCCTGCTATGACGCCCTTGCGCAAGAGGAAGCAGCCATAGGGCCTGGGATCGCCGGCCTGCACCACGGCGAAGGCCTTTCTCGCGGCGTCATAGAAAGCGAAGCGCTCGATGCTGGCGATGGCGACGCCGGGCGCCGCCTTCGCCGCCAGCGCCGCGATCTCATGTTGCACATCAGGAATCTCGTCGGGCTTGCCGACCACCTGCATGCGGCGGACGGGATCATCGACGAAGCTGTCGAGCGGAAACACGGAGAGGATCGCTTCCGCGACACGATCAATGGCGAGACCGGGAAGACGGACGAGCCGGCCGCTTGTCGTCGCGCGCGCGATCGCTTCGGCGGGATGATTGGAATCGACGAGGGCGAGATCATCGCCATGGCCCATGCTCGCCAGCACCCACAGGAGATCGGGCGACAGCACAGGATCGATTCCCTTGAGCATCATGGCCGTCGGCCCCGCTTCGAGAGATAGAGACGCTGGGCGTTACCGCCGAGGATCGCGGCACGCTCCTGCGCACCCAGCGGAGCGAGCAGATCAAGCGCGGTCTCTCTCCAGCGATCATACCCGCCGGCAAGATTCACGACTGGCCAGTCCGAGCCCCAGATCAATCGGTTGGCGCCGAACATATCGAGCACATGCCTGAACGGCGTTTTCAGATCGGCCGCGCTCCAATCTGCAGACGCTTCCGTCGCAAGGCCTGACAGTTTGCACATGACATGCGGCCGCGCCGCCACCGCGGCCATGTCGGCGCGCCATGGATCGTAGCGGCGGTCGCGGATGTGCGGCTTGCTGCAATGATCGATCACGAGCGCCAAACCCGGATGCCGATCGATGAAGACAAGGAGCCGCGAGAGGTGACGCGGCAGAGTCAGCGCATCGAAGACGAGACCATGCGCCTGCATCGCATCGACGGCGCGAGCGAGATCAGCGCGCAGCAGCCAGTCGTCATCGGCGATGTCCTGCACCATGGGGCGAAGCCCGACGAGCAGTTCGTCCTTCGCCAACTCGTCGATGATCTTCGCCGCGTCAGGCGCCGCGAAGTCGACCCAGCCGACGACGCCGGCGACGAAGTCCGCTTCGCGCGCCAAATCGAGCATGAATTGCGTTTCTGCAATCGTCGGCGCCGCCTGCACAAGAATGGTGCGCTCAATGCCATGTTTTCTCAGGTGAGGCTTTAGCTGACTGGGTACGAAATCGCGATAGAGGCCCGCCAGATCGGGCCTTAGCCACCAGTAATCGCCGCGGCTGATGCGCCAGAAATGCTGGTGCGCGTCGATCTGCATCGTCAGGACAGCGCTTCCGGCGGCATGGGCGCATCATCGCGCATGAGGCCGGCGGCGCGCAAATCTTTCCACAGGGATTGCGGCACGCGCTGGGTGAAGCCCTCCATGTTGCGCGCGATTTCCTGCGGCGTCACCGCGCCGAGAACGATCGAGGCGATGGCGGGGTGGCCGAGCGCGAAGCGCATCGCGGCGACCGGCAGCGGCACATTATGGCTCTTGCAGAGAGCTTCAATGCGCGCCGCGCGCTGCATGATGTCAGGCGGCGCATCGCGATAATTGTATTTGGCGCCGGGGATCGGGCCCGTGGCGAGAATGCCTGAATTAAACACGCCGCCAAGCAGGATCGAGATATTCTTCTCGACCGCCAGCGGCAGGAAGCTGTTAAGCGCGTCTTGCTCGAGCAACGAATAGCGGCCGGCGAGCAGCATGCAGTCGAAATCGCCGGCGCGCGCGAAGCGCTCGCACATCTCGCTTTCATTGAGGCCGCAGCCGATCGCCTTGACGACCTTCTCCGAGCGCAGCTTGTCGAGCGCGACATAGGCGCCTTCCATCGCTTCCTTGAAGCGGGTCTCCATCTGGTCGCCATGGGTCCAGACATCGACGTCATGGATCAGCAGGATATCGATATGCGAGGTCGCCAATCTCAGCAGCGACTGTTCGACCGAGCGCATCACGCCATCATAGGAATAATCGAATTTCGCGGGGTGGGAGAGGCCGCCGGCGAAGCCAGGCGAGATCACATCCTCCGCGGTGGCCGCGGCCGGCTTGCTCAGCGGATTCATGTGCCGGCCGACCTTGGTGCACAGCACATAGTTGTCGCGCGGAAACTTCCGCAGCGCCGAGCCGAGCCGGTGCTCGGCGAGCCCGTTGCCGTAATGGGGCGAGGAGTCGAACAACGTGATGCCGGCGTTGCGGGCGCCGCGCACGGTCGCAGCGCAGATATCCTCGTCGAGTTTCGCATAGAGCTCGCCGAGCGGTGCGCTGCCGAATCCCATGAGGGAAACGCCAAGCCCCGTGCGACCGACCGCGCGGGTCGGCAGCGGCGACATGCTGCCCAGTCTCATCGAAACAGTCCCGGTTAACCGCCCTTGACCGCGCCAGCGGTGAGCCCGGCGACAATCTGACGTTGCGCGAGGATGGTCAACAGCAGCACCGGCAGCGTGACAATAAGCGCGGCGGCCGACAGCGGCCCCCAGCTCACCTGCTCGAAGGACAGCATGTTGTAGACAGCGACCGGCAGCGTGCGCGTCTCGCGGCCGGCGAGCACGATGCCGAACACGAAATTGTTCCAGGAGAAGATGAAGGAGAGGATGAGCGCCACCGCGATGCCGGGCTTGGCGATCGGCAGCGCGACATGGCGGAACACTTCCCATCCATTGGCCCCGTCGATCGTCGCGGCCTCCTCAAGCTCCATCGGCGTCGTCTCGAAGAAGCCGATCATCACCCAGATCACGACAGGCACCGTGATCACGAGATGGGTAATGATCTGCGGCCAGAGCGTGCCCATGAGGCCGAGCCACTGGAAGATCAGGAAGAGAGGAATGAGATAAGAGAGCGCCGGCGTGACGCGCGCGATCAACACCACCACGGCGGCCTTGGTCGCCTTCATGCGCGCGATGCCGTAGCCGGCGGGCACGCCGACGACGAGCGCGAACAGAGTCGCGGAACCCGTGACGATCACGCTGTTCCAGAAGAACTTGATGAAGTTCGAGCTGGAGAAGACGTTCGTGTAATTCTCCCACGCGATCATATCGGGCGCCGGGATCAGGATCGGCGGATAGGCGCCATTGTCGATCTCATATTTGAGCGACAGCGACAGCATCCAGACGAAGAACAGGATCGCTGGCGACACCAGCAGAAAGACGGCGAACCCCAGGGAGATCTTGCTGAGAAGCGAGCGCCCGGTCATGCGTCCGCTCCCTGCTCATCCCACTTGTTGCGCTGACGCATCCACAGCATCACCAGCGACAGGCCAATGACGATGATGAAGAACACCACGGCCAGCGCCGAGCCGTAGCCCATGTCGCGATAGGGGAACGCGGTGTTGTAGAGATAGATGTTCAGCGTTTCGGACGCATTGCCGGGACCGCCCTGCGTGATGGCGAAGATGATGTCGAAGCTCTTCAGCGCATCGATCACGCGCAGGATGAGCGCCACCATGATGAAGGGCATGATCAGCGGCAGCGTGATCTTGTGGAACATCTGCCAGCGCGTCGCGCCGTCGATCATCGCGCTCTCATAGGGTTCGGTCGGCAGCGACGCGAGACCGCCAAGCACGATCAGCATGACGAGCGGCGACCATTGCCAGGTCTCGATCAGCGCCAGCGAGGGAATGACCGTCTTCGGGCTGAACACCCAGAGCTGCGGCGGAATGCCGACGAGCGAGAGCAGATAGTTGAGAACGCCGAGCTGGGGATGGAACATCATCACCCAGACCAGCGCGATCGCGACCGGCGTCGCCATCATCGGCATGATGTAGAGGCCGCGCAGAACGCCGCGCAGCGGGAATTTCTCGTGAAAGATCACCGCCGCGAAAGTTCCGATGACAAGCGGCAATCCGGTCGCAAGCACGGTGTAATAAATCGTCTGCCAGACCGCGTCGCGGAACCGTTCATCGGTGAACAGTTTGGCGTAGTTCGACAGGCCGGCGAAATGGATAGAACCGCCGAGCTTCCACTCGTTGAGACTCATCCAGATCGTGAACAGCCAGGGAAACAGAATGACCGAGGAAACGATGATCAGCGCCGGCAACACAAACGGCCAGTAATCCTTCGCCGTGCGCTCGATCGATTTGCCCGACGCGCGCGCGGATGATCCGGCCGCGGCGGCGCCTGACAAAGCGGAACCCGTCTCAACCGACATTCACATTTCGCCTTAACTCTGCGGGACGACGCGGAGGCGGGCGATGTCTCGCCCGCCTCCGCGGCCCAAATCGGAAGCAACCGTTTAGGCCTTCTCGCTCTTCTCGAGCACGGGCCGGAAGGTATCGGTGGCCTTCTTCATCTCCGCCGCGGGATCGCCGCCGGAGAGGAGATTGGTCAGGCCGATGCCAATCGTGTCGCGGAACTCGGTCACCGGCACGATCACGGGCAGGCCGAGCTTGCTGACCTTGGCCGATTCCGCGACGACGTCGAGCCAGCCGACCGGCATCTTGAGCTCACCGCGGATCGACGCATCCTGAACGACCGAGTTGCGGAACGGCACGCCCGAGCCCGTGGTGATAAGGTTGCGGCCCTGCTGCTTGGAGCAGGCCCACTGCGTGAACAGCCAGGCCGCCTCCTTCTTCTTCGATGCGGCCGGGATCGAGATGCCATCGCCGAAAGTGGCCGACGCGCGCGCGACGGGACCCTTCGGCATCAGGCCGTAGCCGACCTTGCCGGCGACGCGCGACTTGGTCTTGTCTTCAAGCGGCGGCGCAAAGCCGATGCCGTCGAGCCACATCGCAACGCGGCCCTGCATGAAGGCCGATTGGCATTCCGACCAGTTGAAGCCGACGACGCCGGGAGGCGCGCATTTCGACAGGATGCGCTGATAATCCTTCGCCGCCTCGACGCCTTCCTTCGAGTCGGTCATCAGTTCGCCCTTGGCGTTGACGGGATCAACGCCATAGCCAAGCAGGAAGCTCGTATAGACAGGCACATTGGCGTTCTTCAGGCCGCGCGCGACGAAGCCGAACTGGTTGGCGCTCGGATTGGTCAGCTTCTCCGCCGCCGCGAACAGTTCCGGGAACGTGTCGGGATATTTCACGCCCGCCTTGTCGAAAATTTCCTTGTTGTAATAGATCACCCAGTAGTCGACCGACTGCGGCAGAGCGCGCAGATGGCCCTGCTGGTTCTTCGCGAACATCAGGCCGGCCGCGGAGAAATCGCTCTCCGCCGTTTCCGGCGAGGTGATCGACGCGTCCTTCATGAAGCCGTCGAGATCGGCGACCCAGCCGCTCTTCTCGAACAGGCGCTTCTGGACGTGGAAGCTTTCATGGATGACGTCGAAGCTCGGCTGACCCGAGGTCAGTTCGATGATCTGCTTCTGGCGCGCCTGCTGTTCGGGAATTTGCTCGAAGCCGACCTTGATGCCGGTCATCGCCTCGAATTCCGGCAGACCCTTCTCAAGAATGTCGGCGCGCGGGCTCTTGACCAGCGTGACCTCGATCTTTTCGCCGGAGAACTTTTTCCAGTTCATCGCCTGCGCCTGCGCAGGCCGCGCGCCTGAAAGCGCCAACGCGCCTGCGGCGACGGAGCCGGCCAGCACGTCGCGACGCGAAAGTCTGGAACGATCACTCATGTCGTTTCTCCCCATCAATCCCGCATGCGGCTCACGCGCGGCCGCACATTATTGGCGCCATGCTAGATCATTTCCAGCGAGAGCTGAAAAGGACCTCGCGGATATTGCAGCGCACATTTTTGCAGCGCCGCAATCCGCGTCTTTTTCGCTCCGACTTGAGATCATCGCACGACGCGCATCTCTCATGCCGTCCGCAAGACCCCGCCGAGGCGATTTCCTCTTGCGGGCCGCACTAAAGAATGACTAACATGTCAGTGTCAACAGGCTGCGCGCAGAAATCGGCGCGCGGCGGATCGGGAGAAGCGTCCGTGGCGAAGCGTGAATTGTTCGGCATCAGTCCTGCGCTGGCCACCCCCCTCGCAAAGGACGGCTCCGTGAACGTTCCGGCGCTCGTGGCGCATGTGCAGGATCTCCTGTCGCGCGGCTGCTCCTCGACGACCGTATTCGGCACGACGGGCGAAGGCCCCTCTTTCGGCCTCCCCGAGCGCGAGCGCACCACGAAGGAGCTGATCGCGTCTGGCATTCCGGGCGCGAAGCTCGTCGAAGGCGTGATCGCCTGCTCGCATGAGGAAGCGGTTGCTGGTTTGAACGGCGCTTATGCGCGCGGCGCGCGCGCCGTGCTGCTGGCCCCGCCCTTCTATTTCCGCGGCAATCCCGATGATGCGCTGTTCGCCTGGTTCGACGGCGTGTTCAAGGCCGTGGGATCGAAGCTGCGCGACGTCATTCTCTATCACATCCCGAGCATGACCGGCGTGCCGATCTCCTTCGACGTGATCGCGCGACTGCGGCAAGCCTATCCCGGCGCAATTCTCGGCGTGAAGGATTCGAGCGGCGATCGCGACCATACGATGCGGTTGCTCGCCGCCTATGGCGATCTCACAATCCTCGTCGGCGATGAGCGCTATCTCGGCGCCGCCTGCGCCAAGGGCGCGTCGGGCTCGATCTGCGGCGCCGGCAATTTCGCGCCCGAGCGCATGATCCGCATCGTCGAGGACGCCAAGGATGATCCGGCGCTGATTGCGCTCGTCGATGCGATCGTCTCGCATCCCGTCATCCCCGCGGTGAAGGCGCTGACCGCGCATGTGCGCAAGGACCCGTCATTTGCGGCGCCGCGGCCGCCGCTCGCGCCTCTCGGCGCGGCTGCGACACAGGAATTGACGCGCAAGCTCGACGCGCTGTCCACAGCGCGCCAGGCCGCCGAGTAACGAGGCCCGGCGTGGCCGCGCCTGAACCCGCCAAGCTTCGCGAGCGGGCCTATGACGCGTTCACGCAGCGCATTTTCACGCGCGAGATCAAGCCGGGACAATTCGTCAGCCAGCGCGAACTCGTCGAACTGACCGGCGTGCCGCTCGGCGCCATCCGCGAACTCGTGCCGCGGCTCGAGGCGGAAGGGCTGATCATCACCATCCCGCAGCGCGGCATGCAGGTCGCGCATGTCGATCTCAATCTCATCCGCAACGCCTTCCAGTTCCGGCTTTTCCTTGAACGCGAGGCGGTGAAAGCGTTCACCGAAGCCGCAACCGATGACGAGATCGCGGCGCAGCGCCGGGCGCATGAAGAGGTTCTGGTCCAGGCGCGCCGCGCCATCACAGGCAAACTCATCGAGAAAGGCCAGATCGTCGATCTCGATTTCCATGAGGCTGTCGTCGATCATCTCGGCAACGACATCATCTCGAAATCCTATCGCGTAAACTGGATCAAGATCAGGCTCATCCGCCATGGCGAGACCGGCCTGCTGCCGCATCTGGTGATCCCAGTCATGGAAGAACATCTGCGCATCGTCGCCGCGATCGAGAAGCGCGACGTCGAGGCGGCGAGCGCGGAGATGACCGCGCATATCACCGGATCGCGCGACCGCGCGCTCGGACTTCGCTAAAGGAGCGCCACAGCAAACTCATTCACGCCAACCCTGCCGGAAGAAGCAGCGGACGCGCCAGACATCAATCAAGGTGGGAGGATCATATGACAATCAGGATTACGAAGAGACAGTTCGCAGCGGCGTCGGCGCTCGCCGGCGCCGGAATCTTCATGCCGGCGATCGGCGCGCGCGCTCAGGCGGTCGTGCTGCGCTGGGGCGACGGTCAGGCGCCGACCCATCCCTCGCCCATGAGCGCGGCGATGGCGGCGAAGGAGATCAAGGAAAAGACCAGCGGCCGCATCGACGTGCAGAGCTTCCCCGCGGGACAGCTCGGCGGCTCGCGCGACATGGTGGAGGCGGTGGCGTCTGGCGCCCTCACCATGGTGACGGAGGGCGCGGCGCTGCTCGGACAGTTCGCGCCGCAGATCTCGATCATCGAAGCGCCCTATATCTGGAAGGACGCCGACCACATGGCGCGGGCGCTCAACTCGCCCGTCATGGACGAGCTCAACAAGGTGCTGGTCGAGAAGCGCGGCATGCGCGTGATCGGCGTCACCTATTACGGCAAGCGCCACATGACGAGCGGCTCGAAACCGATCAAGACCGTCGACGATATGAAGGGCTTCAAGCTGCGCGTGCCTGAAGTCGACACCTTCAAGGCGATGGCGGAAGCCTGGGGCGCGCGCGCGACGCCGATCAACTTCAATGAGCTTTATCTCGCGCTGTCGCAGGGCGCGGTCGATGGACAAGAGAATCCGCTGCCGACCATCCAGTCCGGCAAGCTCAACGAGGTGCAGAAGTTCCTTATTCTCACCGGCCACATCATCACGCCGCGCCTCGTGATCGTGAATGACGCCGCCTGGAACAAGATTCCGGCCGCCGACCGCGATCTTGTGAAAGCTTCGATCGACAAGGCGTCGAAATGGCAGGACGCTGAAATCCTGAAGCAGGAAGGCAGCCTCGCCGACACGTTCAAGACCGGCGGCATGACGGTGATCGAGCCTGATCTCGAAAGCTTCCGCAAGCCGGTGCTCGCGACCGTGCCGAAGATGTTCGAAGCCAAGTGGGGCAAAGGCTTCTGGGATCGCCTGCAGGCGATCTGATCCTTCTTTCCGTAACCCGAACCGGGCGCGATCCAAACGACCGCGCCCGGATTTTCTTGCGACTTTCCGACTCAAAGATTCTCCATGCTGCAACGCGCGATCGGCGGTTTCGACGCCCTCATCAAGCTTCTCACCTGCGTTAGTTGTATCGGCCTTGCGGTCACCGTGATGCTCGGCGTCATCTCGCGCGCCGCGAACGAGCCCTTCATCTGGACCGATGAAGCCTCGCGCTTCATGATGATCTATGTCGCAACATTCGGCTGGATTCTCGCGAGCCGGAAGCAGCTTCACATCCGCGTCCGCTTCTTCCAGGACATGCTGCCACCGCGGTTGAAGGCTTTCGCCGAGACGATCATGCAGGCGGTCGTCACCCTGTTCGGCGTGCTGCTGGTGACCTTCGGCGCCGAACTCGTGATGCGCAACACGGACATCGAAGCGACCTCGATCCCGATCTCCATGTCATGGGTCTATCTGCCGATCGTGCTTGGCGGGCTCGTCACCATCGGCCAGGGCGTCGCGGAATTCTGGCTCGCGCTGCAGACGGCGCTTCACGATCGCGCTGACGAAAGCGCCGCGTCATGAGCACGCTGATCTTCACCATCGCGGGAATCTGGTTCCTTTCGATTCTCGCGGGGCTGCCGCTCTTCGCCTCGATGGGCATCGCGGCCTTCGCCTTCGTGCATTTCGGCGGGCTCGCGGATTCGATCGTCCCGCAGAAGATGATCAACACGGTGAATTCGTTCCCGCTGGTCGCAGCGCCTTTGTTCATCCTGATGGGCAACATCCTGACCGCAGCGCGCATCAACGACCGCATCGTCGCCTTCGCGACGGCGCTCGTCGGCTGGCTGCGCGGCGGCTACGCCCACGCCAGCATCCTCGCGAGCACCATTTTCGCCGGCATGGTCGGATCGGCGGTGGCGGACGCGGCCGGCGTCGGCGCGATCGAAATCAAATCGATGAAACGCGTCGGTTACAGGCCGGAGACGGCGGCTGCGATCACGGCGGCGTCTGCGACCATCGGGCCGATCATCCCACCGTCGCTGCCGATGGTGATCTATGGCGTCACCGCCGACGTCTCGATCGGGCGGCTGTTTCTCGCCGGCTTCGTGCCGGGCCTGATGATGAGCGTCGCGCTGATGACGATGGTGGTGTTCGTCGCCCGGCGCGAAGGCTTTCCGCGCGAGAAATTCGTCGGCCTCTACGGCATCTGGACGGCGTTCCGCGATGGCATCTTCGCGCTTCTCGCTCCGCTTCTCCTGCTTGGCGGCATGTTCTCGGGCGCCTTCACGCCAACCGAAGCAGCGGCGGTCGCCGCCTGCTATGCGCTGTTCCTCGGCTTCGTCGTCTATCGCACGCTCGAATGGAAGATGATGCCGGCGATCCTGATCGACACCGTCGAAACGACAGGCCTCGTGCTCGCCATGGTCATGGCGGCGGGCGCGCTCGGCTGGTGCATGTCGATCTCACGCGTGCCGCAGACGCTGACACCCATGATCGTGCATGCGGTCGAGAGCCCGCTGATGTTCCTCCTGCTGTGCAACATCGTGCTCCTCATCGTCGGCTGCTTCATGGAGCTTCTGGCGGCGCTGCTGATCTTGATTCCGATCATGGTGCCGGCCGCACATGGCTATGGCATCGACCCCGTGCAGCTCGGCGTGATCATGGTGTTCAACCTGATCCTCGGCACGATCCATCCGCCCATCGGCGTGGTGCTGTTCATCACGGCGCGCATCGCCGACATCAGCTTCGAGAAGATGTCGCGAGCGATCCTGCCCTGGCTGGTCCCGCTTCTCGTCGTGCTGGCCCTGATCACGATCTGGCCGCCGCTGACGCTCTGGCTGCCGACCTTCTTCATGGGGAAGTGAGGCGGGGGGCTATTCAGGCGTTTGAAGCCAATTTGTCCCGAGCCGCGGACGCAAGGAACGCAGATCGCGTCACGCCGCGCAAAGCGGCCGCGGCGTCGATCGCCTCCAGGAGGCCCGCGTCAAATGTCACGTTGGCTCGCAATGTCCTGCCGGCGTCGAGCGCGAGCGGAATCATCACGGCCGACTCGCCCGCCGCCACGTCAGGCGCAGACTCGCGATCAGCGATAATTTCGGTCAGTGGGCGCGCCGCGGGAAGCGCGACGCCGGCCGCCCGCATATGTTCGGCGACTTCGCGCGCTGCAGAAATTGCGTCGGCGATCGCGGCTTCCGGCGTAGGGCCGCCGCCATGGCAACCTTCGAGATCAGGAATGCGGACGCCCCACACATCACCCGACCCATCAAGAACGCCAACATAGTGGATCATGGGCTCTCCTTTCTAAAACGCGGCGCAATCGCCGCCTCGCCCATCGCCGTCCCGTCAAATCCAGCCGGCTATCTTTGCAATCGACCGCGCCACGCCCGGCGACTGAGCGCGATGTCGAGGCACGACGATCTGAACTCCGGGCCGTTGATCATTGACGAACCGATCATGTTTCCCGCCTCCGATATTGATCCATCCTTCACGCCGGAGGCGCACGACGATCTTACGGGTGTCGGTTTCGACCACAGGCGTCCCGTTAATTCATGCGCATTATAATACGCATCGAAACGCGCCTGTTCAAGAGCATATGCTCGCGAGCCTGGCAGCCGGCGCGGCAACAAAACGCCCCATCTTCCACAGGCCTCGCGCGTGCGCGCGCGTGAAAAAACCGCTAGGGATCACTATATCAAAGCATCGAATCATGGCCCCGCCGGAGGGGCCGGAGACCCCTTTAGATGGCCGAACCCGCCCGCAAGATCCTCGACGACGCAGAAGCTGAATACGGCGCAGATTCCATCAAGGTTCTCAAAGGTCTGGATGCGGTCCGCAAGCGCCCCGGCATGTATATCGGGGACACCGACGACGGTTCGGGCCTGCACCACATGGTCTACGAGGTCGTCGACAACGCGATCGACGAGGCGCTGGCCGGCCATGCCGACCTCGTCACCGTCACGCTGAACGCCGACGGCTCCTGCACCGTCACCGACAATGGCCGGGGCATCCCGACCGACCTGCACCCCGAGGAGGGCGTCTCGGCGGCCGAGGTCATCATGACCCAGCTCCATGCCGGCGGGAAATTCGACCAGAACTCCTACAAGGTCTCGGGCGGCCTGCACGGCGTCGGCGTGTCCGTGGTCAACGCGCTGTCGACCTGGCTCAGGCTGCGCGTCTGGCGCGGCGGTCAGGAGCATTTCATGGAGTTCCGCCATGGCGACGCGGTCGCGCCGCTGAAGGCGATCGGCGAAGGCGGCGGCCAGCGCGGCACTGAGGTGAGCTTCCTGCCCTCGCCTGAAACCTTCACCATGGTCGAGTTCGACTTCAAGACGCTCGAACACCGCCTGCGCGAGCTCGCCTTCCTGAATTCCGGCGTGCGCATCGTGCTGACCGACGCGCGCCACGCGGAGATCGTGCGCGAGGAGCTGCTCTATGAAGGCGGGCTTGAAGCCTTCGTGCGCTATCTCGACCGCACCAAACAACCGTTGGTGCAGAAGCCGATCCTGATGAAATCCGAGAAGGACGGCATCACGGTCGAATGCGCGCTGTGGTGGAACGACAGCTACCACGAGAATGTGCTCTGCTTCACCAACAACATCCCGCAGCGCGACGGCGGCACCCATCTCGCCGGCTTCCGCGGCGCGCTGACGCGGCAGGTGACGGGCTACGCCGAATCGTCCGGCATCACCAAGAAGGAAAAGACCGATCTCACCGGCGATGACTGCCGCGAGGGACTGACCGCGATCGTTTCGGTGAAAGTGCCCGATCCGAAATTCTCGTCGCAAACGAAGGACAAGCTCGTCTCATCAGAGGTGCGGCCCGTCGTCGAAGGCGTCGTGAATGAATCGCTCAACCGCTGGTTCGAGGAGAATCCATCGGAAGCGAAAACGATCGTTGGCAAGGTGGTCGAGGCCGCGGCCGCGCGTGAAGCGGCGCGCAAGGCGCGCGAACTGACGCGGCGCAAGGGCGCGCTCGACGTGGCGTCGCTGCCGGGCAAGCTCGCCGACTGTCAGGAGCGCGATCCCGCGAAATCGGAACTCTTCATCGTCGAGGGTGATTCCGCCGGCGGCTCGGCCAAGCAGGGCCGCAATCGCGAATTTCAGGCGGTGCTGCCCTTGCGCGGCAAGATCTTGAACGTTGAGCGCGCGCGCTTCGACAAGATGCTGTCGTCGGAGATGATCGGCACGCTGATCACCGCTCTCGGCGCCGGCATCGGCCGCGAGGAGTTCAATCCGGACAAGCTGCGCTATCACAAGATCATCCTGATGACGGACGCCGACGTGGACGGCTCCCATATCCGCACGCTGCTGCTGACCTTCTTCTTTCGGCAGATGCGCGAGATCATCGATCGGGGCCATATCTACATCGCGCAGCCGCCGCTCTACAAAGTTTCGCGCGGCAAGTCGGAACAGTATGTCAAGGACGAACGCGCACTCGAAGATTATCTGTTCGAGGGCGGGCTCGACGGCGCAGTGCTGAAGCTCGCCAATGGCGAGACGCGCGCGGGCCTCGACCTCAAGACGCTGGTCGACGAAGCGCGGCTGATCCGCGTCGTGATGGGCGGGCTGCATTCGCGCTATGACCGATCGATCATCGAGCAGGCGGCGATCTCAGGCGCGATGAAGCCGATCGACGACGAATCCAACGCGCAGACGCTCGCGAGCGCGGTGGCTGAGCGTCTCGACGCGATCGCGGATGATCTCGAACGCGGCTGGCAGGGCCAGATTCGCAATGGCGGCTATCTCTTCACGCGCACGCTGCGCGGCGTGACGCAGGCGGCGACCTTTGATGCGGCGCTGCTCGCCTCCGCCGATGCGCGCAAGCTCAACGAGCACTCGGCTTCGCTGGCGCATATCTACAGCAAGCCCGCCATCCTCGCCCGCAAGGGGGACGAGATCGCCATCAGCGGCCCGACAGCTCTCGTCGAGGCGATGAAGAAGCTCGGCGGCAAGGGCGTCTCGATCCAGCGCTATAAAGGCCTTGGCGAGATGAATCCCGAGCAGCTGTGGGAGACGACGCTCGATCGCGAGGCGCGCTCGCTGCTGCAGGTGAAGATCAGGGAAGAGGACGATTACGAGAGCGTCTTTACGACCCTGATGGGCGACGTGGTCGAGCCGCGCCGTGAATTCATCCAGGAGAACGCGCTGAGCGTGGCGAATCTGGACGTGTAGGGTGTTGTCATCTCACTGCAAAGTAGAGCGCTAGATGGCGAAAGAAGAGCGCTTCTCGACCTTCGTGGGTGAACAACTGCGGTATTATGTCTATCGGCTAATCGACCCGCGAAATGGTGAAACATTCTATGTTGGAAAGGGCAAAGGGAATCGCGTTTTCGCCCATGTGAAAGGTGAACTAGATGCCAATGACGATGCTCTTACCGAAAAGCTGGCGCGGATAAGAGAAATTCGGCTCGATGGATTTGAAGTTGCTCACGTCTTGCATCGTCACGGGATGACCGAAGACCAAGCATTCGAGGTGGAGGCCGCGCTTATCGATGCTTATCCCGAAGTGACTAATGAAGTCTACGGAAGATACTCTGACGAGCGTGGGCTCATGCATTCGAAGCAAGCAATTGAAAGGTACGAAGCGACGCCTGCGGACTTTCAACATAACGTGGTGCTAATCACAATTAATCGCTCGGCCAAGCAGCGCGAAGTTTATGAAGCGGTGCGCTATGCTTGGAAGCTCGACCCGAAGAAAGCCCGAGCTGCGGATTTCGTACTCGCCGTGCAGCAAGGCGTTATTGTTGGGGCCTTTGTCGCAGAGCGCTGGCTTCCTGCCACGATCGACAACTTTCCCGGCACGACTGAGAATCGTGAAAAAAGATGGGGCTTTATCGGACGCGACGCATCCCCTGAAATTGCTCATCACTATCTCAGGAGGCGCATCCCCGAAAGCATGCGCAAGCCTGGCGCGGCTAATCCAGTAAGATATGCGTTTCTTAGGCCGGACAATTCTTCAAACTCGACTTCACTTTAGTCAGCTTATTCAGGATGCGTGTCCGCGTCGGCCGCCTCGCTTCGTTTTCTCGATTGGCCCATCCTCCCTCGCGCGAGCACGCTACCTCATGAACGGCGCACTCGATCTTTCGGGTATCACTGCGATCGATAAGATCAGGAATGACTACCTGCTGCATCTAGCAGCAGATTCTGATCTGCCACTGATCAAATAACGGGCATGCCGGCCCACAATATCAACCCGCTTGACAACGCTCCCCAACTAAATGACCGGCTCGTTACGATCGCCGACGGGCGTGGGGGCAACCAGGATGAGCGCTGACGCCGCGCCCGGCGCAGATGGGCAGCCGCTGCTATTCGACACGGCCGCGTTCGGCTCGCCGCAGCAGGGCTTCGAGCGGCTGTGCGAGCTGATCGTCGATATCTGCGATGCGACAATGCTCGGCGAGCCCGAGAGTTTCCGCCTCGCCGCCACCACAACGCATCTCGGCGGCGCGCTGCTGATCGACGGCCGCTCAAGCGCCCTGCGCTACAACAGGACGCCCAAACACATCGCGCGCGGCCTGGATCACTTTCAGCTCGTGATGTATCTTGGCGGCGGCGCGGAATTCGTCGTCGGCGAGCGCAGCTTCCTGCAGCGCGCGGGCGACGTCAGCCTGATCAATATGGTGAAGCCGCATCTGACACGCGAGATTCCGGGCGACGATGGCGTCACCCAGGTTTTGAGCTTCATGCTTCCCCGCCCGCTGCTCGCGCCTTTGTTCGCCGCGATCGACACCATTCCGGCGATCGTCATCGCCAAGCGTGAGACTGCATTCGGCGCGCTGATCAGCGAACATATGCTGGCGTTGAAACGTTGCGCGACGCAGCTCACGCTGGCGGAGCGCCAGGCTGCGGCGCAATCTCTGGCGCAACTCGCAGCCGGCGGCATGGACTGTCGGCCCGACAGCGCAAGCCCGCCGCCAAGCGCATCGCAGGACGCGCTGCGCGCCCAGATCAAACGGCACATCGAGGACAATCTCGGCGCGGCCTCTCTTGGCGTGACGAGCCTGTGCCGCCGTTTTGCATTGTCGCGTGCGAGTCTTTACCGCCTGTTCTCGCCGAAGAGTCCTGCGAGCTATATCCAGGAGCGTCGGCTGCACCGCGCCTTCGCCATTCTCATTTCCCCGGCGTTCCGGCCCTGGCGCATCATCGACGTCGCGCTCGAATGCCAGTTCAGTTCGGATGCGACGTTCATCCGCGCCTTTCGTCGCGAATTCGGCCTGACGCCGGGAGAAGCGCGCGAGCGTGCGCTACGAATATCCAATCTCCCGCCCGACGACCGCCCGGCCGAACTGCGTCCCGACGCAGAGTCCGCTCGTTGGGTCGCCCAACTCACTGGGGCCATGCCGCGACTCTCCGCCCCTGGCGTCGAACGCCAGAGATAACAGCTCGGAATAATCTAGAGCCTGGGTGAGAGAAAAGGCGCTCGCGCGGAGCGCCTTTCTTCAATCGTATTGCGAACGAACAATCAGTTCGCGACCGCCATGCCGGCCTGCACTTCGACGATCGCCTGATTGATAAGATCAATCGCGTTGACGCGATGGCCTCCCTTGTTGGTTGCGCCCTTCTGCAGCGATGATTTCGCCGAGAGCAGCGAATTGAGCGCGGACTGCATATAGGGTTGGTTTGCTCCCACCTGGGCTTCGACGCGGCTCGGCTGCAGCAGGATCGCAGCGCTCGCGGCGACAGCCATTCCCAAGCAAAAGGCGATCAACGTTCGGCGCGACAGCGATACGGGTTTCATCGGCGGCTCCATTCAATCAGGCTTTCACGGCGAAATCGCCGCGAATGTCGAGGGAGTTACGTCCGCGCAAATGAAGGGACAATGGCTTGAACCCGCCTTTATGGGCCCTGAAACAAAATTGAGATGCCGGGAATGCCGCCGTGAGACGGGCGGCAAACGCCTGATATAATCACTGCGTGATTTGAGCGCCGCGATGCGTATTCCGACGCCGTTCACGCGACGTCGATCCACCCTCCGCTCTCATGCGAGCGCGCCGACGCGTGAACGGCGCGCTCGATCTTCAGTCCCTCATTGAAATCGAAGAGATGCGCCGCTCCTCCCGCGATGCGACGCAGAAGCTCGCGGCATTCGATGATTTTGAGATCATTGAAGCCAAGCTGATGACCGGGCGCCGGACAGAACAGGCCGTAGGGCTCATGCTCCGCGCCAATCAGGATCGTGCGAAAGCCGCGCGAAGCGGGATCGCCATCCGCGACATAGAGCTGCAATTCGTTGAGCCGCTCCTGATCGAATGTGATCGAACCCTTGGCGCCGAAAATCTGCACGAAGATGCGGTTCTTGCGGCCCCAGGCGGCGCGGGACAAAGCGATCGAGCCTGACGCGCCATTGGCGAAGCGCAGCAGCACCGTCGCGACATCATAAGTCTCGATCGCGCGGCGCGACCCATCGGCCGCAGCGCGATCGGCGTAAGGCTTCATCATGTCGCAGCAGACGCGCGCGGTTTCGCCGACGAGCGTGCGCAAGAGGCTGAAAGCATGCACGCCGAAATCATCGAGCGCGCCATAGCCGGCGGATTTCTCGGCGCGCCAGGAGAAAGGCTCATCCGCATCGGCCATGAAATCCTCATCCATCTCGACGCGCGCATGGGCGACGGCGCCAATGGCGCCGCTCTCGATCAGGCGCTTCACGTGGCGGATAGCGGGGTTCTGCACATAGTTGTAGCCGAGCGCGGCGACGCGCCCGCTCTTCGCGGCGGCCAAGGTCATCGCTTCGGCGTCAGCAAGCGTCGTCGCCATCGGCTTCTCGCACCAGACATGCTTGCCGCGCTCCAGCGCGAAGATCGCCATCTCCGCATGGAAACGATTGGGCGTGGTGATCGAGACCACGTCGACGGCGGTATCGTCGATCGCCGCGCGCCAATCCGCCGTCGCTTGCGCGAAACCCCATTCGCTTGCGCAGGCGCCGGCGCGCGCGGCGTCAGCGTCGCAAATCGCGACAAGGCGCGGCCGCTCGACATCGCCATAGACAGACGTGACCGAAGTCCAGGACAGCGCATGGCACTTGCCCATATAGCCCGTGCCGATCACGGCGACGCCAACGCCCATCTGAGCCTCCCGAATTGTTTATTGGAGACTTGATCGGGCGAATGGCCGCGCTTTTCAAGCGCGGCTTGGTCAGGGCTTCAGCAGCATCTTGCCGTCGACGACCTCGAAGCCACGCAGCTTGGAAAGAAAGCTCATGCCGAGCAGGCTGCGGCCGGTGACGCCGCGCGGCAGCACCACGGCGGCGACGTCGCGCGCGCTGATATTCTCGATCCTGACCTCGCGCAGCATCACCCGCGCGCCTTTCGCCATCCCGTTCGCGGTCGCGAGCGGGATCGTGTAATCAGACGGCGAGGGATCGACGCCGATGGAGCGAGCGTCATCAAGCGTCAGCGCGACAACGCTGGCGCCGGTGTCGACCAGCATCGGCAGCCGCCTGCCATCGATCTCGACATTGGCGTGATAGTGGCCGCCCGGTCCCGGCGGCAGCGACACGGCGCCAAATCCGCTGGCGCGCGAGGGCGTGGGCGCGGCCTCAGACTGCTTCGCGATGGCCACGCTCGTCGCGCCGCCCTTCTCCCGCGACGGGGTCTGCGCCTCCATTTCGCGCACGACCATGACGGCGCCGACCATCAGCGCCGCCGAAACTCCGATCACTGATTTGACGAAATCCATCGCCTGCGCCCGGCGCGGCTCGCGAGGCCGCGTCATCAGACAAACATGGCGCGCTTGCTCGCGGGTTAAGCGGCGGCGCGCGAGGGACGCGAGGCGCGCCGCGTGGTCAACGCCAGGTCGCCGCGATCATTCAAATGCGGCGGATCACCCCGCGATCAGTTTCAGATGATGGTCTGTATCGCCGAACATGGTTTCGATCATGGTCAGACGCTTCATGAGATGGCCGACCTTGTATTCGTAGGTCATGCCGATGCCGCCATGAAGCTGGATCGCCTCCTGCCCGATCAGTCGTCCCGATTTGTTGATCTGCGCCTTCGCCATGGCGACGGCGCGGCGCGCGGCCGCGCGATCGGGGTCATTCGCCATCATCGCCGCATACATCGCCATGGAGCGCGCCTGCTCCAGCGCGACGAGCATGTCCGCGGCGCGATGCTGCAGCGCCTGGAAACTGCCGATCGCTGCGCCGAATTGCTGGCGCGTCTTGAGATAGTCGAGCGTCAGCTTGTGCGCCTCCTCCATGGCGCCGACCGCCTCGGCGCAGAGCGCGGCGAGAGCGACGTCGACGGCGCGCTCGATCGCGGGCAGCGCGTCGCCTTCGACGCCGAGGCGCGCCGTCGCAGGAACGTTGACGCCTTCGAGCGTGATGTCGGCCGCGCGCAGCCCATCCTGCGTCGCGCCGCCATTAATCGTCAGCCCCTCGGCTCCAGCGTCGACGACGAACAGCGAAACACCATGACGATCGCGCCGATCGCCCGCTGTGCGCGCGGGCACGAGAAATTTATTCGCGCTGTCGCCGAAGAGAATGACATGCTTTTGGCCTTCGAGGACATATCCATCGCCAACGCGCTTCGCCGTCGTTGCGACATCGAAGAGATCATAGCGCGCCTGCCGCTCCTGAAAAGCGAACGCCGCGATCAGCGAGCCTTCGGCGATGGCTGGGATGAGATCAGCCTTCTGTTCCTGCGATCCCGCCAGCGCAATCAATCCGCCCGCAAGAATCGTCGAGGACCAGTAGGGTTCAAGCGCGAGCGTGCGGCCAATCGCCTCCATCACGATCATGGTTCCGACGGGGCCGCCGCCGAAGCCGCCATCCTCTTCGGAAAATGGCAGGCCGAGCAGGCCAAGCTCGGCATATTGCCGCCAGACGCCAGGCGAATATCCCGCGCTCTCCTTCTGGTAGGCGGCGCGGCGCGCAAAATCGCCATAGGCCGCGTCGAGCATGCGATCGACGCTGTCTTTCAGAAGACGCTGTTCGTCGGAGAGATCGAAATCCATTCAGAGACTCACGCTACTTTTGATTCCGTCATTCGCGATGTCCTTCCAGATGTCATGCCCGGGCTTGACCCGGGCATCCAGAAATCGGCGCTGCGGACTGGATCGCCGGGTCAAGCCCGGCGATGACGCGGAAAGATTGAAGTAGGCTCCTCACAACCCCAGAAACGCCTTGGCGATGATATTGCGTTGGATCTCGTTCGAGCCGCCATAGATCGAGACCTTGCGATAGTTGAAATATTGCGGCGCGATCGGCGCGATCCAGTCATCATCGAACTCGTTGACGCCGGGCGGCCGCTCCTTGTCCGCGTGATAGGCGGCGGCGAGCGGACCCGCGATCTCCAGCAAAAGCTCCGTTGTCGCCTGCTGGATCTGCGAGCCCCTGATCTTGAGGATCGAGGAGGCGGGATCGGGCCTGTTGTCTCCCGCCGCACGCTTTGAATCCCGCGCGATCATGCGCATCTGCGTGATCTCCAGCGCCTTCAGCTCGATCTCAAGCTCCGCGACCTTGCGGCGGAACATGGGATCATCCCAGACGACGCCGTCGCCGGCCGGCGTTTCCTTCGCATGGCGCCTGATCTCATCAAGGCGCAGTTTCGACATGCCGACGCGGGCTATGTTGTTGCGCTCATTGCCGAGCAGGAATTTCGCGCAATCCCAGCCCTTGTTCTCCTCGCCGACAAGATTCCCGACCGGCACGCGCACATTGTCGAAGAACACCTCGTTGACCTCGTGCCCGCCCTCGATGGTGATGATGGGCTTCAGGCTCACGCCCGGCGTCTTCATGTCGATCAGCAGGAAGGAAATGCCCTGCTGCTTCTTCGCATGGGGATCGGTGCGGACGAGATTGAAAATCCAGTCGGCATACTGGCCGTAGGTGGTCCAGGTCTTCTGGCCATTCACGATATAGACATCGCCATCGCGCGCGGCCGTGGTGCGCAGCGAAGCGAGATCGGAGCCGGCGCCTGGCTCGGAAAATCCCTGGCACCACCAGTCGTCACAATTGGCGATGCGCGGCAGGAAGCGCCTCTTCTGCGCCTCGTTTCCGAACGCCGCAATCACGGGGCCGACCATGAAGACGTTGAACTGCAGCGCGCTCGGCACGGCGTTGAACAGGATCTCCTCGCTGAAAATATATCTCTGCATTGGCGTCCAGCCGGCGCCGCCCCACTCCTTCGGCCAGTGCGGCACGGCGTAGCCATGGGCGTTGAGAATACGATGATTGGCGACGATCTCGTCCTTCGACAGCGCGCGGCCCTCGCGCACCTTGCGTTTGATTTCGTCGGGAATTTTCGTCGCGAAGAAATCGCGCAACGTCTGGCGAAAGGCGTTTTCTTCTGCGGTGAAAGACAGATCCATATCGACCTCTAATGAGTCAGGAAGCGCGGCGCGGCGACGCCGCCTTGGCGCGCTCTTCCTCGATCAGAATCTTGGCGAGCAGCTTGCCCGCCGGGCTGCGCGGCAGCTCGGCGCGGATTTCGAGCGCCGTCGGAATCTCATGTCGGCCGACGCGCGTCGCGAGAAATTCCTGCAGCTCCGCGAGCGTCATCTCGGGCGCGCCTGATCTCAGCGCGATGAAAGCCTTCGCCGCCTGCCCGCGATAGGGATCGGCGATGCCGATCACGATGCATTCGCGCACGTCAGGATGATCGTAGAGCGCGTTCTCGATGGCGGTCGGATAAACATTGAAGCCCGACGAGATGATCATATTCTTCTTGCGGTCGAGAATGCGGAATACGCCCTTCTCGTCCATGGCGCCGATATCGCCGGTGAGAAACCAGCCATCAACGAACGCCGCCCTCGTCTCTTCCGGCTGATTCCAGTAACCTGCGAAGACATTCGCGCCGCGAATGGCGATCTCGCCCATTTCGTCCGGCGGCAGCGGCTTTGCGGGATCGTCGAGCGAGACGATGCGCATGTCGATGTTGGGATAGGGCACGCCGATGAGGCCGGGCCTCGGCTCCGCAGTCGGCGGCACGCGCGTTCCCGCCGGCGCCGTCTCCGACATGCCCCAGCCGAGACGCAGACGCCTTCCCACAAGCTTCTCGACGCGCTGCTCCATATCGAACGGCATCGGCGCGCCGCCGCTCGCCGGCAGCAGCAGCGAGGAGAAATCGCGCGTCTCGATGCCGGGATGATTGGCGATCGCGATCCAGATCGTCGGCACGCCGGCGAGCGAAGTCGCGCGCTTCTGCTCGATGTCGGCAAGCACGGATTCGATGTCGAAGCGCGCATGCAGCAACAATTCGTCGCCCTCGCGGATGCAGCGCAGCATGATGGTGGAGAGCGCATAGATGTGGAACAGCGGCAGCACGCAGAGCGTGCGCCCTTCGCCCGGCGGCGGGCGCAAACCGTCGTTCCAGGCGCGATACATGCCGACCGAAGCGACGAGATTGCCATGAGTGAGCATGGCCGCCTTCGGCAGGCCGGTGGTGCCGCCGGTATATTGCAGCAGCGCGACATCCTCGGGCGTCACATCAAGAAAATCCACGACGCGCGCATCGCGCAGCAGCGCATCGAGCGAGAGCACATCGTCGCCGAGTTCGAATGGCGCGGCGTTGCTCAAGCCGCCCCAGCGCGCGTCATCGCCGATCACGAGACGCAGGCCCGGCTTGCGATGGCTCATCGCCTGCTGCAGCAGGTTCGACCAGTTGGTCGTGACGAGAGCGATGGCGCCGCTGTCGCTGATCTTGTGCGCGATCTCGCGTGGCGCATCGAGCGCGCTGATATGAGCGACGCGCGCGCCGATCTTCGTCAGCGCGAAAAAGCAGATGGGGTGCCAGGGTGTGTTCGGGAGATAGAGCGCAACCGTCGCGCCCTTGCAAATTCCAATTGAGAGAAATCCCGATGCGGCGCGATCAACGAGGTCGCCAAGTTCGCGATAGCTGATCGTCGTCGCGCGGAAGCTGATCGCGGGCCGCTCAGCCCAGTCGCGCACCGAGCCGCCAAGCAGATCGGGCAACACGCCGCGATCGACCGGCGCATCCCAGTTCGCGGCGTCAGGAAAATGAGTGCGCCAGGGGCGCAAGACAGCGTCGCCGATCGCCTCCTCCCGCAACTTGTTCGTTGCGGGGAGTGGATCAGACGGACAAGCGCGCGGCAAGCCGGCGCATGAAATCCTCGCCACGCGCCAGCGCTTCCAGCGTGATGTATTCGTCGGGCTGATGCGCCTGATTGATCGAGCCCGGCCCGCAGACGATGGTCGGAATGCCGGCGGCCTGGAAATGGCCTGCCTCCGTGCCGTAGGGCACAGTCACCGTGCGGTTGCGGCCGGTGACGGCGAGCGCGAGATGTTCGGCTTCCGAATTCGGCTCGGGGCGCAGGCCCGGCACGCGCACCTGATTGACCGTCTCGACGCGCGCGTCGGGATGGCCGGCCTTCAACATCGGCTCGACCACGTCGCGCGCGTAGGCCGCAAGGCGATCGACGACGAGCGTGTCGGCGTCGACGCCTGGCGTTCCCCGATATTCCCATTCGAAGCGGCAGATGCGCGGCACGATGTTGCGCGCCGTGCCGCCCTCGATGAGGCCGCAATGCACCGATGTGTAAGGCGGATCGAAGCGGCCGGTCACATCGCCGAGCGCCTTCATGTCGGCGGCGATGCGCACCAGTTCGGCGACGAGCAAGGCCGCGCCCTGCACCGCATTGGCGCCGAGCTCCGGCTTCGACGAATGCGCCTCGAAGCCATGCACCGTCGTGTTGAAGGTGACGACGCTCTTGTGCGCGTCGGCCGCCTGCAATTCCGTGGGTTCGCCGACGATCACGGCGGTCGGCTTGGGCAGATCGGCGCCGAAGCGTCTGATCACATCGGTCGAGCCGAGGCAGGTGGTCTCCTCATCATAAGAAAGGAGCAGATGGATCGGCGTCTTCAGCCCGCTCGCCTGCCAGTCGGGAATCGCGGCGAGAGCGAGCGCCGCGAACGCCTTCATGTCGACCGCGCCGCGGCCATAGGCCTTGCCGTCGGCGATGCGCAGCGTGAATGGATCGCTCGTCCAGGGCTGACCTGCGACCGGCACCACGTCGGTGTGCCCCGACAGGAGCACGCCGCCGCGATCCTGCGGGCCGATGGTGCAATAGAGCGCGACCTTGTCGCCCGCCGCATTCGGCGCGCGCAGGAAAGGCACGCCGAGCGAAGTCAGGTAATCCGCGACGAAATCAATCAACGCGATGTTGGAGCGGCGCGACTCCGTGTTGAAGGAGACGAGCTTCGCCAGAAGCTCAAGCGCGCTTAAATGCGTGGTTGCGGCCGACGCCGTCTCGAAACCCAATTCAGTGGACCGAGCGGCGCGTATGCGGGCTGTCGAGCGGGAAGGCGGGAATGTCGATCTCGAACGCCTCGCCGGCTTCATCGACCATCTGATAGGTCCCGACCATGATGCCGTCGGGCGTGGTGAGCGGACAGCCCGAGGTGTAGCGGAACGTGTCTCCGGGCGCGATCACAGGCTGCTCGCCGACGACGCCGGCGCCGCGCACCTCCTGCACCCTTCCCTTGCTGTCGGTGATGTTCCAGTAGCGCGACTTCAACTGCACGCTGGTCTCGCCCTGATTGGCGATCTCGACCGTGTAGGCCCAGAAGAACTTGTTGTCGCGCGGATTGGATTCCTCGGCGACAAATCTCGGGGCGACCGTGACGGCGATGTTGCGGGTGACACGCTCATACATCATCGCACCTGTCGGCTCGTCTCCGCTTTCCGGCGGCGGTCGCCGCGTTTAGCCGGTGGTACGGCCATCGCGAAAACAGGTCAACTTACCCGAAGGAGGCGCCAAACCTCCCGTTGATAGCGCTCCGGCGCGACTTGGCGCGGGCGAAGCCATCCGCTAGGCGACTTGGTTACAGTCAATACTGACTGAACAGGCAGGTATCAGGCGTGGCGCAAGGCATTCTCCCCGCCCAGGCGATCGAGGCGCTCATCGCGCAGGGCGCGATCCGGCTCGCCGCGCCGCCGGCGCCGACCCAGATCCAGCCGGCGAGCCTCGATCTCCGGCTTGGGGCGAGAGCCTATCGCGTGCGCGCGAGCTTCCTGCCCGGCCCGCAAAAGACGGTGCGCGAGCGGATCGACCATCTCTCGCTTCATGAAATCAATCTGACGGGCGACGGCGCCGTGCTCGAAACCGGCTGCGTCTATATCGCGGAATTGCAGGAGAGCCTGGCGCTTGGCGCGGAGATGGCGGCGGCGGCCAATCCCAAAAGCTCGACCGGCCGCCTCGACGTGTTCACCCGCGTGATCGCCGACCGCGCCCGTGAATTCGACGTGATCGAGGCGGGATATAACGGCCCGCTGTTCGCGGAAATCTCGCCGCGCAGCTTTCCCATTCTCGCGCGCCAAGGCTCGCGCCTGTCGCAGATGCGTTTCCGGTTGGGACAGGCGCGGCTCGATGACGCCGCCCTGATGGAATTGCATCGCGCCGAAACGCTTGTCGCCGCGCGCGAGCCGTCGATCCAGGGCGGCGTCGCCGTCAGCGTCGATCTCACCGGCTTCGACGGCGATCTCGTCGGCTACCGCGCCAAGCGCCATTCCGGCCTCGTCGATGTCGACAGGGTCGCAGGTTACGACATCGACGATTACTGGGAGCCGCTGCACGCCCGCAACGGGACTCTCATTCTCGATCCCGGCCAGTTCTACATTCTCGCCTCGAAAGAGGCGGTGCATGTGCCGCCGCATACGGCCGCGGAAATGGTGCCGTTCGATCCGCTCGTCGGCGAATTCCGCGTGCATTACGCCGGTTTCTTCGATCCCGGCTTCGGCCATGCGCCGGCCGGCGGCTCGGGCGCGCGCGCGGTGCTCGAAGTGCGCTCGCGCGACGTGCCCTTTATTCTTGAAGACGGACAGATCGTCGGCCGCCTCGTCTATGAGCGATTGTCGGAAGCGCCACGCACGCTCTATGGCGCCGGGCTCTCCTCCAACTATCAGGGACAGCGGCTGAAGCTGTCGAAGCATTTCAGGATGGGGAACAGGTAGCGGCGTCGATTCAAGATAACGCCGCTTCGCGAAGTTTTTCGCTGGGCCCCGGTCTTCATTCCGTTCGGCTCCCGTCTTCGCGAAGCAAAAGCTTCGCTTCGGCGTGGCAGGTCGCCTCACTTCATGAAACCGGGGACAGAGACAGTTTCAACTGTCGACAATTGAGGCTCTCTCCGTCCCGGGAACGGTGAAGCGAAACGAAGTGAAGCGGAACCGTGTCCGGGGCCCAGCGAAAGAATCGCGAAGCGACATTCAGAGCATCCATCCAAGCGCCAAAGTCAGCGCCGCTCATTTTCCGCACAACATCTCGATTCCCGCCTTCGCCGTCTTCTCCAGCTCCTTGCGCGCATCGCCAGCGCGTGAGCGCAACGCCAGCGTGTGCAGCACAGCCGAAGCGAATTTCGCCAGCAGAACAGGATCTGAGTCGCGCGCGATCTCGCCTGACTTGCGCGCCGCGCGGAATCTCTTTTCGAACTCTTGATCGAAATCGCGCAGACTGTCGCCAAGCACGCGGCGCACCTTCTCGTCGCTCATCGCCTCGACCGCGGCCGTGCCAATAAGCAGACATCCACGCGCGGCGCCCTTGTCCGGCAGATACATCGACAAAGCTGTCTCATAAACGCGCGCCAACCCCTCGCGCAGCGACAGCTTCGGATCGAGCGCCGCCATCATCGCCGCAACGCCTTCGGCGCGATAGCGATCAAGGGCCTTGAGATAAAGGTCTTCCTTGGCGCCGAACGCGCCATAAAGGCTCGGCCGGTTCATGCCGGTCGCGGCGCTGAGATCATCGAGCGACGTCGCGGAATATCCATGACGCCAGAACACGTCCCTTATGTCGCCAAGCGCCTTCTCGGGGTCATAGGCGCGGGGTCTTCCGCGCGGCCGCGCGAGCTTCATCGTCTCTTTCATTCCGCCCATTCTCTCCGGCGCGCGAAAATCACCCCGGCGCCGTTGACATGATAATTATTATGCGAGATGGTACAAAAATACAAGTGAGGAACCCATGGACCTTTATTTCGCTCCCCTCGCCTGCTCGATGGCGAGCCGCATCGCGCTCTATGAAGCCGGCGCCGCCGCCAATTTTATTCAGGTCGATCTGCGCAAGAAGCGCGTCCTGAAAGACGATTCCGATTTCTTCGCCATCAACGGCATGGGCCAGGCGCCGACGCTCAATACGCGCGACGGTGTCATCACGGAGAACCCCGTCGTGCTGCAATATATCGCCGACCGCTTTCCCGATGCGAAGCTCGCGCCGCCCGCGACCAGCCTCGGCCGCTATCACCTGCAGCAGTGGCTTAACTTCATCTCAACGGAGTTGCACAAGCAGGTCTTCATCCCGGTGCTCGATCCCCATGCGCCGGGCGGCGCCAAGGAGTTTGCGCAAGCGAAGTCAGCAATGGCGTTCAAGTTCCTCGATCGCCATCTTAGCGGTCGGGAATTCCTGCTCAATGATTTCAGCGTCGCCGACGCCTATCTCGTCACCGTGCTCAACTGGGCGCATGTGATCAAGTTCGATCTCGACGCCTATCCCAACGTCCGCGCCTATTACGCGAGGCTCCGCGAGCGGCCGAGCGTGGCGAAGGCGCTGTCGGAGGAAACCGCGCTCTGGCTCGAAGAGAAGGCGCGCGAGCAGAAAGCGGCGTGATGATCGCCGCCTGATGCGCCCATCCTGCGATCGTATCGATCATTTTCATAAGAGGGGCCCATGCTTTCCACTTTCGTCACCATCTGGATCCTTCACGTCGCAGCGATGATGAGTCCGGGCCCCAACGTTCTGCTGGTGTCGCAAATGGCGGCGAGCGATCGGGTTCGGAGCGCTACTTTCGCAGCCCTGGGCGTCGCCTGCGGCGCCACTCTTTGGGCGACTTGCGCGGTGCTCGGAGTCCATGTCGTCTTCGTGGCGTTTCCGGGACTACGCCTCGCATTTCAGGTCGCTGGAGGCGTGTATCTCCTGTATGTGGCCGTTCGTCTCTGGCGGTCCAGCGGCGCTGCGTCGGTTGGTCAAGCGTCGTCGGTATCCTCGTGGACCGCGTTTGGTCGTGGATTTCTGACCAACATCACCAATCCAAAAGTAGCTCTGTTTTTTGGCAGCGTATTCGCTGCTTCATTCCCGGCGGCGCCCGGCCCGATCCTGCAGGCGTCGGCGGTGGTCATGGTGGCGCTCAACGCGCTGTGCTGGCACACGCTGCTCGCTTTCCTGTTCTCTCGCGAGCGTGTTCGCGCCGCCTACTCGCGCATGCGAGACGCCGCCAATCGCATCGCATCGATCATGATGGTCGTCTTGGGACTGAGCTTGCTTGCGGCGTCACTGCGCGAGGCGCTCTTTCTGATCTATCGTGCGAAGCCCGGGTCGACGCCATAATCGCCGACGTTTCATCTCCTATTGAGACGCCTGACTCTATATTGAGGTTCGCCAAAAAAGATAACAAAGGCGAACACTGCTCGCGCCGCACACGCTCGAAGAGGAAGCGCGCGAACAGAAAGCGGCATGAGTCGAAGCGTCACGGAATCTATTTGACTATTGCTGGGCCGAGCTCAGCGACGATCAATCAAGCGGATTCGAATAATCGGTTGGTGAGCGCCGTGGTCAGCCAGGCAAAGCCCGCGTCGGCGAAAACGAAGGCGATTGAATGGAGTTTCGGCAGCGAGAGCATCGTTCGGACGATGCGATAGATCGACCAAAAGCAAGACAGGAAAAACGCGGCCCCGAGCAGGAAAGCGATCAGATGATGATAGGGGAATCCGCCCGACAGATCGTCATCGAACGATGGGGCGCTCATCAGTTTATTCTGTATGAGTGCAACGACGGTGACGGCTGCGCAAAACGCGATCATGTACCAGAGCGAAGAAAAGGCGATCGGAAGCATCATTTCACGCCGTCCCAATAAGCCAGCGAGCAGAGCGACAAAGCCACAACTCGCCAGGCCCATGATGACCAGCCAGACGAGAAGCAGCGGTGCGGCGCCTTCGCCGGTAATGAGTCTGTTTGAGGTCCAAAAGCATGCCGCCAACAGCAGCACGGCGATAAGCGCCATCTCGCCATTTATGCGCAGAAGAGATCGCCAGCGGTCTGAACCGCGAACAAGGGCGACAAGAGCGGCGAACTGATCGAGAACAAGACGCATCGGCGATATTCCCCCCCGGAGCCGTCAAAGGAATGTCGTCAACTCGGCCCCCAATCGATCAAGATTTTTCAATTCGCATTCCCAAATAATTTTCACCCGCCAGCCGAGCGCTGCGAGCTCGGCGAGATGCTTCTCGTCGCGGGCGCGGTTGCGCGCGATCTTCTGGCGCCAGTAATCCGCATTCGCCTTCGGCTGCCTCGCGCCGCGCGCGCAATCATGGCCATGCCAGAAGCAGCCATGGACGAAGATCACGCTGCGCCGCCCTAGCATCACGATGTCAGGCTTTCCCGGAAGATCGGCGCGATGCAGGCGGAAGCGATAGCCGAGCCGATGCAGGAGCGAGCGCACCTTCTTTTCCGGCGCGGTGTCCTTGCCCTTGACCCGTCGCATCACCTCGGAGCGTTCCACTCCCCTACTCCGCCGCGATGCGCGCGGCTCCAACCGCGCCCTTCAAGAGCGGCTCGAACAGATGCTCGGCGAGATGGCGCACCACAGGCGCGACGACGCCGTCGCCAAGCAGGTGAAACGCGTCGGTCGCGCCCTTGGGCAGGATATAGTCGTCGGAAAGCCCCATCAGGCGCGCGCATTCGCGCGGCGAGATGAGACGCGAGCGCACGCGTTTTCCTTCAACCACGAGCAAAGTCTGCCGGCTTGAACCGCCGGCCGGCGTGCGCAGACATCCCGCGAGATTATCGAAGCGCACTTCGGCGCGCTGCACGCGCGCGCCGTTCTCATCGCGGCGCGTGCGACGATAGACGGCGCCGACCTCGCGTTCGCCGCTGCGCTGCGCCGCGCGGAGTTTCTCCCTGTTGGCGTCGCTCATCAGCGAGAGCAGATAGCGCGTCTCTTCATCCTCGCGCCACGCGACGCCCGTCGGCTCATCCTCGATCACGTCGCGAAGACCGGCGTTGCGGCGCGGCGGCTCCGGCAGGCGCCACCAGACCCAGCGCGCCGCCACGCTGTTAGGCAATCGCGCATGGGCCGCGCGCAATGCAGGCATCGTAGTCCAATCCACAGGCTCCGTCGCGATGAGATCGCGCATCGCCAGTTCGCGCGCGACGCCGACAATAAAAAGACGCGGCCGCGATTGCGGCGTGAAACGCTCGGCGTCGATCACCATCGCGCCGACGCGATAGCCGAGATCGACAAGCGCGCCGACGACGGCGGAGAAATCCGCGCCGCCATTCGAGGTCAGCAGGCCGCAGACATTTTCAGCAGCCACAAGCGATGGCGCGCGGCCTTCGCGCGCCAATCCACGCAGCAGATCGCGGAAGCGCCAGAAGGTCCCGGAGCGCGCGCCGCCGAGACCGCCGCCCTTTCCCGCGAGCGACAGGTCCTGGCAGGGAAAGGACGCCCAGGCGAGATCGGCTTGGCCTGGCAAATCGGACGCCGCAAGCGTGGCGATGTCGCCGAGCCGGAAATCCCCGTCGCCCCAGTTCGCGCGATAGGACTTCGCCTTCGCCGCGTCGAAGTCGTTGGCGAACAGGCAGATCCAGCCGGGCCCGAGCCCGGCCCGCGTCATGCCGCCGCCGGCGAAGAATTCGTAGAAGGTTCCCATCGCGCCCGAATCTGCGACGCCGAGATTAGCGGGAACGGAAACCGCGCGCATGCCTTACGGCGCCCTCACCCCGTCGCATGCCCCTCGAATTGCGGCAGGTCGTCGGTGATCTCGTACCAGGGCGCCTTGGAGCCGACGAAGATGTGCTTGTTCGGCCGGATCGAGGGCGCATCGACAAGCGTCCCCATGGCGACATGGACCCAGGCGCCGTCGCGGACGACGGAGTAGAGGAGCGAGCCGCAGGTCGCGCAGTGGGCGTCGTGGCCGTCGGGTTCGCCGACGATGAGCATGGCGTCGCCGCCCGCGATCACCTCCAGCTTCGTCCGCTCGATCCCTGCGAGAGGCTTGAAGGCCGAGCCCGTCGTGCGGCGGCAGTTCGAGCAGTGGCAGTTCATGGCGTAGCGGAACGCGTCAGCGACTTCATAACGCACGGCGCGGCAGTAGCAGGCGCCGGCCAGCCGGCGAGCTGTTTCGATGGTCATGGCATGCCCTCGCTTAGCCTTGTCCATCCTGTGCTGGCTCGGCCATTCGACGCCGGAAGCGAATTTGCGGGCTGCGGCGGCGTCCCCGGACTGGCCGGCATCCAGGCGCAATTCGCGAGCGTCCCTCCTTTTATCGAAGGAGCGTGACGATGTCAACGACTTTATTCCTATAATTTGACTTTGAGGCTCCTCGCAGCGCCATTGGGGCCGCAGCCGGGCATTGCGCCTGCGTTCGGACTGATCACCTCGGGCCCCGCTGGCAAAACCCGCCCGCGCGTTGACTTTGAAGGCCCTCTCGGCCATAGACGCGCCACTTCGGCCGGGGCCGCCAAGGCGTCCGGGCTGAAACATTATCACCGCAAGTTGCAAAAGGGGCGGCGCGCATGACTTTAGCGCGCCCCGATCGAATTGGAGCAGGCCCGTGAAGAGGACCTATCAGCCGAGCAAATTGGTGCGCAAGCGCCGCCACGGCTTCCGCGCGCGCATGGCGACCAAGGGCGGCCGCAAGGTGCTGAACGCCCGTCGCGCCCATGGCCGCAAGCGCCTGTCGGCCTGATCCGGCGCGCGCCCTCGCCTGATCAGGGGCGCGCGACCCATGACCGCCTTCGGCAAACTCACCCGTCGCGATGAGTTCACCGCCGCCCGCAAGGGCCGGCGGTCGCATGCGTCCGCCTTCACCGCGCAGATTGTTCGCCGGGCCGACGCTGACGCCGCGACCGGTCCCCGCGCCGGGCTGACCGTCACCAAGAAGATCGGCGACGCCGTCGTGCGCAACCGCATCAAGCGCAGGCTGCGCGCCGCGCTGCGCGCCTTCGACGCCGCCACCGCCGATCCCGTCTCTGATCATGTGTTCATCGCCAAGCGCGAAGCGCTGACGATTTCCTTCGCCGAGCTTGCGGCCGAGATGGCCGCCGCCGTCGGCCCGCGCGCGCCAAAGCGCCGCGCTCCCGATCCCTCTCGCGCCTGAGCGCCCGAGCCTCCCATGGCCATGCCCAAAGAAGACAACCGCAATTTTATCCTCGCGCTCGCGCTCTCCTTCATCGTGATCGTCGCCTGGAATTTCCTCTACGGCCTGCCGCAGATGCGGCAGCAGAAGGAGGCGCAGAACCAAGTTCAGCAGAGCCAGCAAAGCCCGCTTCCATCGGCGGCCAGCCCGAACGCGACGCAGCAGCCAAACATGAGCCAGGCGCCGACGGCGAGCGCCGTCGCGCCAGCGGTCGAATCGCGCGATGCAGTTCTCGCGCGCTCGCCGCGCGTCGCCATCGACACGCCTTCAATCGCAGGCTCGATCTCGCTGACCGGCGGCCGCATCGACGACGTTTCGCTGAAGCGCTACCGCGAGACGGTCGATCCCAAGAGCCCGATCATCGAACTCCTGTCGCCTTCGGGCTCGACCAATCCGCTCTATGCCGAGTTCGGCTGGGTCGGAGCCGCGGGAACGTCGACGCCGCTGCCGAATTCGACCACGCTGTGGACGGCTGACGCAAAGACGCTGACGCCCGATAAGCCGATGACGCTGACCTGGGACAACGGCCAGGGCCTGCTGTTCAAGCGCGTGATCTCGGTCGATTCAAACTCGATGTTCACGATCGTCGACTCGGTCGAGAACAAGGGCTCGGCGTCGGCTTCCCTCTCGAACTACGCGCTGATCTCGCGCCATGGCACGCCGACAACGTCAGGCTATTACATCCTCCATGAAGGCCCGCTGGGCTATGTCGAGGACAAGCTGCAGGAGCCGAGCTACGCCGACATCGAGAAGGCGAAGGCGAAGCTGTTCAAAGGCTCCACCGGCGGCTTCATCGGCTTCACCGACAAATACTGGGCGGCGGCGCTCATTCCGGATCAGAGCATCTCTTACGATGGCCGCTTCACCTTCGCGCAGGCCGGCAGTCTCAAGACCTATCAGAGCGATCTGCTCACGCCGGCGCAGACGATCGAGCCCGGCAAGAGCGTGCAATCGACAACGCGCCTGTTCGCCGGCGCCAAGGAAGTCGCGGCCATCGACGGCTATGAACAGTCGCTCGCCATCAAGAAATTCAAGCTGATGATCGATTGGGGCTGGTTCTGGTTCATCACCCAGCCGCTGTTTCAGATCATAGACTGGTTTTTCAAGGTCACCGGCAATTTCGGCGTCGCGATCCTGATCGTCACCGTGCTCGTGAAGGGCGTGTTTTTCCCGCTCGCCAACAAGTCCTACGCCTCGATGGCGAAGATGAAGGCGGTGCAGCCGGAGATGACCGCGATCCGCGAGCGCTTCCCGGACGACAAGCTCAAGCAGCAGCAGGCGCTGATGGAGCTTTACAAGAAAGAGAAGATCAACCCGATCGCCGGCTGCTGGCCGGTGCTCCTGCAGATCCCGGTGTTCTTCGCGCTCTACAAGGTGATTTTCATCACCATCGAAATGCGCCATGCGCCGTTCTTCGGCTGGATCAAGGATCTCTCGGCCCCTGATCCCACGACCTTCGTCAATCTGTTCGGCCTGTTGCCGTTCGAAGCGCCGACCTTCCTGCATCTTGGCGTCTGGCCGATCATCATGGGCTTTTCCATGTTCCTGCAGATGAAGATGAACCCTGAGCCGGCCGACCCGGTCCAGAAGCAGATCTTCTCCTGGATGCCCGTGATCTTCACCTTCATGCTCGGCTCGTTCCCGGCAGGCCTCGTGATCTACTGGACCTGGAACAATCTGCTGTCGGTGACGCAGCAGGGCTTCATCATGAAGAAGAACGGCGTGAAGATCGAACTCTTCGACAATCTCAAGAAGATGTTCGCGAAGGGCTCGCCGACCGATAAGAAATAAGAGGCGAAGGCGCGCCTTCGCGCGCTTTCGAGAAAGGTCGCGATGCCCGCGCCCGATCCAATGACGCGCCAGGCAGCGCCGGGCTGGCATGGCACCGGCTATCTCAAGCCGATCGTCAATCATCCGCTGATCGAGATCGGCGACTACACCTATTATGATGATCCGCTCGGACCCGAGAAATTCGTCGGCCGCTGCGTGCGCTATCATTTCGATTTCGTCGGCGACCGGCTCATCATCGGGAAGTTCTGCGCGATTGCCACAGCGGCGCAGTTCATGATGAACGGCGCCAATCACGCGATGGACGGATTCTCCACCTACCCGTTCCTCGGCTTCACCGGCTGGAAGGACAAGGCGCCGCCCATCAGCCACGGACGCGGCGACATGATCATCGGCAACGATGTCTGGATCGGCCGCGAGGCGATGATCATGCCGGGCGTGAAAATCGGCGACGGCGCGATCATCGGCGCGCGCGCCGTGGTCGGGCGCGACGTGCCGCCCTATGCGATCGTGGTCGGAAATCCCGGCGCCGTGAAGCGCATGCGTTTCGACGATGCGACCATCGCCGAACTGCTTGAGATCCGCTGGTGGGACTGGCCGCCTGACGTCATCGCGGACAATGTTCCCGCCATCGCCGGCGCCGATCTCGCGGCGTTGCGCGCCGTCGCTGCGAGCCTTCGATGACCCCGCCTGACGACCGCCTGATCGAGGAAGGCCGCAAGCTGTTCGCCGGCGCGGCGGACTTCGTCTGGGCTTCGCCTGACAAAAAGAATCTCATTCCCGAAGGCCCCGTCGAGATCGCCTTCACCGGGCGTTCGAATGTCGGCAAATCCTCGCTGATCAATGCGCTGACGGGACGCAAATCGCTGGCGCGCACCTCGGTCACGCCGGGCCGCACGCAGGAACTGGTGTTTTTCGACATCGGCGGACGCTTCCGCCTCGTCGACATGCCGGGCTACGGATTCGCCGAGGCGCCGAAGGAGAAGGTCGCGGCCTGGACGAAACTGATTTTCGACTATCTGCGCGGCCGTTCGACTCTGGCGCGCGTGCTGCTGCTCATCGACGCGCGCCGCGGCCTCAAAGAGGTCGATGACCAGGTGATGGACACGCTCGACAAGGCGGCTGTTCCCTATCAGCTCGTGCTGACCAAGAGCGACCAGATTTCGGCGAAGACGCTCGAAGAACTGATGGCGACGATCCGCTCGCGCATCGCCAAGCGGCCGGCGGCGTTCCCCACGATTGTCGCGACATCGAGTCTGAAGGGTTTCGGGATTCCAGAACTGCGCGCTGGCGTGGCGCAGTTGCTGGAAGAGCGCGGCGCTTAAAGCGACGAGCGCCTGCGGCGCACGTCTTGCGCTGGGCCCCGGTCTCCATTTCGCTCAGGCTTCGCCTTCGCTTCATGGAACCGGGGACGGAGACAGCTTCACTCTCAAGGAACGAGGCTCTCGTCGTCCCCGGAACGGTGCAGCGAAACGAAGTGAAGCGGAACCGTGTCCGGGGCCCAGCAAAAGACTCGCGAGCGAAGCGAGCGCAAAAAGCAGAAGCGAAAACCCGCGTCGCCTAAATCACGACCTCGATGAGATAAGGCCCCTTGCGCGACAGCGCGCCGCGCATCGCCTTCACGAGTTCATCGACGGTCTCGGCGCGGCTCGCCTCGACGCCCATGCCTTTCGCAAGCGACACCCAGTCGAGCGGCGGATTGTCGAGCGAGAGCATGTCATGCGCCTTGCGGCCGGGATTCTTGGCTCCGACATTCAGGAGTTCGCCCTTGAGAATCGCATAGGAGCGGTTGGCCCAGATCAAAGTCAGCACGTCACACTTCTCGCGCGCCTGCGTCCACAGCGCCTGCAGCGTGTACATGCCGGAGCCGTCGGCCTGCAGATTGATCACCTTGCGATCGGGGCAGGCGACCGACGCGCCGGTCGCGAGCGGAATGCCCTCGCCAATCGCGCCGCCCATCAGTTGCAGCCAGTCATGCGGCGCAGCCGCCTTTGTCATGGCGAAGAAATTGCGGCCCGTGGTGACCGACTCGTCGCAGACAATCGCATTCTCGGGCATCAGCGCGCCAAGCACCGCGCCAATCGAATCAGGATCGAGCTTCGCCGCCGTCGGAATCTCCGGGCGCGCGATCTCATGGGGATAGTCGGGCTCGAGCTTCGCCGCGCCGATCTCGTCGGCGAGACGCGCCAGCGCATCGGCAAGATCCTGATCCTCGTCTGCGAGCACATGGAACTCGCAATCGGGATGGGTCATCGCGCTCGGCTTGCCGGGATAGCCGAAGAAGCCGACCGGCGGCTTCGCGCCCACAAGGATCATGCAGCGCACGTCGGCCAACGCCGCGACCGCCAAATCGATGACATAGGGCACGCGATCAACGCCGATGCGGCCCGCGCCACGCTGCACGCGCGCATTGGCGCCAGGCGCCATCAGCCGACCGCCGGTCTTCTTCGCGATGCGGGCAGCGTCCTTGAGAGGCTTCTCACGCAGCGCGACGCCGCCAACCATGAGCATCACGTTCGACTTCGTCATCGCGATCTTCGCGATCTCGCGCACGACGTCATCCGCCACCTTGCCGCGCGCGCGGGGCGGGCGCGTGGCCACCGGACCGGAGCCTTCGCCCCACGCCGTGTCGGCGGGAAGGATCAAAGTCGCGATCTGCCCCGGCGGATTGCTTGCGGCGTGAATGGCGTCGGCGCCGTCCTGCGCCACGGTCATCGAGCTCGAGCCCGTGCGCACCCAATGCGACAGCGGATGCGCCAGCGCCTCGATGTCGGTCGTCAGCGGCGCGTCGAAGCGGCGATGATAGAGCGCATGTTCGCCGACGATGTTGATCATGGGCGAGCGAGCGCGCCGCGCATTGTGGATGTTGGCGAGGCCGTTCGCCATGCCCGGGCCGAGGTGTAGCAAAGTCGCCGCCGGCTTGTCCGCCATGCGCGCATAGCCGTCGGCCGCGCCAGTCGCGCCGCCCTCGAAGAGGCAGAGCACGCAGCGCATGCCGTCGACGCGATCGAGCGCGGCGACGAAATGCATCTCCGAGGTGCCGGGATTGGTGAAGCTGACATCGACGCCTGCGCCGACCATCGTCCGCACCAGGCTTTCCGCGCCGTTCATCGTCATGCTGTGAAAGATTCCGATTGAGACGGCCGCACTAAAGCAGCCGCGACCGTCGGCGCGCAATCGGCAGGGCCGACATGGGCTTATGCCGAAACGAGGGTCGCGCCGTCGCCATCGCTTCGATCAGGGTCAGCCGGTCAGGCGCTCAACCTGGGCGCCGCAGCGCGACAGTTTTTTCTCGAGCGCTTCGAAGCCGCGATCGAGATGATAGACGCGATGCACCATCGTCTCGCCTTCGGCCGCGAGCGCGGCGATGACAAGGCCGACCGAGGCGCGCAGATCGGTCGCCATCACAGGCGCGCCCTTCAGCGTCGGCACGCCTTCGACCGTCGCGAGATCGCCATCGAGCTTGATGTGCGCGCCGAAGCGGGCGAGCTCCTGCACATGCATGAAACGGTTCTCGAAAATCGTCTCGCGAATATGCGACACGCCCTTTGCGCGCGTCATCAGCGCCATGAACTGCGCCTGCAGATCGGTGGGAAAGCCGGGGAAAGGCTGGGTCGTCACGTCAACGGCGGCAATCCCTGAGCCATTGCGGCGCACGCGCACGCCCTCGTTGGTCGCAAGGATTTCGGCGCCGGTCGCGGTCAACGTATCAAACGCCTTTTGCAGAAGCTCCGGCCGCGCGCCTTCGAGCATCACGTCACCGCCCGCCATGGCGACAGCCATCGCATAGGTGCCGGTCTCGATGCGATCGGGCAGCACCGTGTGGCGCGCGCCTGACAGGCGCGATGCGCCATCGATGGTGATGGTCGACGTCCCGGCGCCGGAGATGCGCGCGCCCATTTTCACCAGCAGCGCGCAGAGATCGCCGATCTCCGGCTCCTGCGCGGCGTTGCGAATAACCGTGGTTCCCTTCGCAAGCACCGCCGCCATGACGGCCGTGTGCGTGCCGCCGACAGTGACTTTGGGAAATTCGATCTCGGCGCCTTTCAGCCCGTCCTTCGCGGTTGCGATGACGTAGCCCGCTTCGATCTCGATCTTTGCGCCGAGACGCTCAAGCGCCATGAGATAGAAATCGACCGGGCGCGTGCCGATGGCGCAGCCGCCGGGCAGAGACACTTTCGCTTGTCCCATGCGGGCGAGGAGAGGCGCGATGACCCAGAAGCTGGCGCGCATGCGCGAGACAAGTTCGTAGGGCGCCGTCGTGTCGACGATCTGCCGGGCCGAGAGCTGGATCGTCTGGCCTGTCTCGCTCTCCTGGCCCACGCGCTTGCCGGAGATCGAGTGATCGACGCCGTGATTGCCGAGGATGCGCAGGAGCTGCATGACATCGGAGAGGCGCGGCACATTATCGAGAATCACAGTGTCGTCGGTCAGCAGCGAGGCCGTCATTAGCGGCAGCGCGGCGTTCTTGGCGCCGGAGATCGGGATCGAGCCCCTGAGTTCGGCGCCGCCCACGATGCGAATGCGATCCATCAAATCCCCCCAGGGCACGACGCTTCGATCCCCGAGGGGTCAGCGAGCGCGACAATTTGCCTGCGACATCAAGTCCAATCCGGCCATGCCCGGCCGCCAAGGCGAAATCAAGGCTTGGCCGGCTTATCACGAGACGCCGCCGGGGGGTCCCGCGGCGGCTCCTCCGTCGCCCGGCCGCGCGCCTGCGTTTTTCGGCGCTTGAGATTCTCACGCAGCGCCGCCGCAAGCCGCTCGGCCTTCTCGTCCTTCACCGGATCGCCTGACTTGCGGCCCATCGGTCCTTCCGCTGATTTGATTGACGTCAAAGACTACTGACCATGCATGCGGTCAATCGCCAGCTTGCGATCATCCCGGGACCGTGCCACCCGACACTGGAACAGATATAATCAGACCCACATGACCGACCCCGCCCGCCGAGCGCTCGCGAACGCGCTGGCCGACCTCCGACAGTCCGGCGCCTATCGCTCCTTTGCGACGCTGCGGCGCGACGCCGCCGCTTTTCCCCGCGCCATCTGGGAGGGCCCGAACGGCCCGCACGAGATCGTGGTGTGGTGCGCCAATGATTATCTCGGGATGGGGCGCCATCCCGATGTCATCGCCGCCATGAAGGAGACCGCGGACGCGTCCGGCGTCGGCGCCGGCGGCACGCGCAACATCTCCGGCACCAGCGCCGCGATCGTCGACCTCGAAAGCGAACTCGCCGATCTCCACGGCAAGGAGGCGGCTCTCGTCTTCACCTCAGGCTATGTCGCGAACCAGACCGGCATCGCAACGATCGCGAAACTGCTGCCGGACTGCCTGATCATCTCCGACTCCGAGAATCACAACTCGATGATCGCTGGCGTGCGCGGCGCCGGCCGCGAGAAGGCAATCTTCCGTCACAATGATCTCGCCGATCTCGAACGCATTCTCGCGGCAAGCCCGCGCGAGCGGCACAAACTCATCGTGTTCGAGAGCGTCTATTCCATGGACGGCGACGTCTCGCCGATCCATGCGGTCTGCGATCTCGCGGCGAAATATGGCGCGCTGACCTATATCGACGAGGTGCATGCGGTCGGCCTCTATGGCGATCGCGGCGGCGGCTATGCGGAAGAGGTCGGCGCCATGGCGCGCCTCGATATCATTCAGGGCACGCTGGGCAAGGCCTTCGGCTGCATGGGCGGCTATATCGCCGGCGACACCGTCATCATCGACGCCGTGCGCAGCCACGCCCATGGCTTCATCTTCACGACCGCCCTGCCCCCGCCGCTGGCGGCCGCGGCCGCGGCGTCCGTCCGTCATCTCAAGGCCAGCGGCGCGGAGCGCGCCCAGCACCGGGCCCGCGTCGCCGCAACCAAGGCGGCGCTGGCGGCGCGCCGGCTGCCCGTGATGGCGACGCCGACCCATATCGTGCCGGTGATGGTCGGCGATCCCCGCGCCTGCAAGGCGGCGACGGACCGGCTGCTTGAACGCCATGGCGTCTATGTCCAGCCGATCAACTATCCCACGGTGCCCCGGGGGACCGAGCGGCTGAGACTCACGCCCTCGCCGCTCCATGACGAGGCCATGATCGCAGCCCTGGCTGAAGCTCTGGACGAGACCTGGAGCGCGCTTGGCCTGCCGCGGGCCGAGCCTGGCGGCAGGCTGGCGGCGGAATAAGTCTCAAAAGGGCGCTCGCGGTTGCGCCCCGGCGGCGCCTATGGCATTCACGCGCCCGCGGCCGGATCGGCTCTCGCCTCGGCCGCCATCGCCGGATCGCTGTTGTAGCTCAGTGGTAGAGCACTCCCTTGGTAAGGGAGAGGTCGAGAGTTCAATCCTCTCCAACAGCACCAGCCCTGCCGTGAAGCGTCGGCGCGACAACCAGAACGCTCAAAGCATTGCCATCGCGACGGGCTGCGCGTCCACGCGACCGGTCGCCGTGATCGCCGTCAGTCCGATCGCCAGCATGATGCCGACGAAGAATATGGTCCCGAGCAGCGTCGCGAACCTTGCCCTGCATGCGTCCATCGCGTCGCCTCCAACGCTGTTGGTCGACGCGAAGGATGGGTCAGTCGGGACGAAGGCGCTGTGCGGGGCTGCACCTCGCCTGTCCGCTTACAAAGCGAGCAGAAGGAGGTTCGCGACACAGGCTGCGATCAGCAGGGTCGGCCAGATCAACGAGGCTGCGGGAACAGACATTTTCACCAAATGCGACAATTCCGATCTTGTTCCTGACCTGTCGGTCAATGCGTCGCCGCGCCGTCAGTATCCGCCCAATGCGGCGAAAAAGCAGAAGAGATAACCCGAACTCGACATGCAGAGATGGAAATGCCCGTCGGGAGATCGCCGCGCCTTGGCGTAGGGAACTGCGATCGTCAGCGGCCGCGGTTTGCTCGCCTGCCACATAGGATGGCCGCCGGGCGCAATCGTCACGACATAGCCGTTCGGAGTTTCCTGAACCGATTCGTCTGAAATCTGCGCACAATCGTTGTCATGACAACATTCGACGGGATACCAGTCATGCGCAGCGGCCCTTCGCGTCGCGAAGGATAATAAAAGCACGGCGAACGCCAATGCCGCCAACGCCGGCCCTGTCCGCATGCGAGACCTTTCCCTTCGTCAGCGCCGCGAAACTCCGCCGCCGCCGCGCCAAACGGACGCCCCTGAGCCAAGAGTATCGCTGGCGAAGAAAAGGGAAAGCCCGGAAGCATCTGCGGCGCACAGCGAATTTTAACTGAAACGCAATTGCGCCTGATGAAATCGCGCTTCGCAGCGCGATGAATCAGCGCTGCAGCCGCCGCTATTTGCGGCTGCGGCGCCTGAACTTCAATCATTTTTTCTGAATGCGCGTCACGGTGAGCTGACCGTTGACGCGATCGGCCTCGAACTCGACCTGATCGCCCGCTTTCACAGCGGTGAGCATCGCCTTGTCGCCGGCTTTGAACACCATGGTCATGGCGCCCATGTCGAGATTGGCGATCGGCCCATGCTTGATCGTGATCTTCTCGGCCGACGCGTCGACCTTGGTGACCGCGCCAGTCACTTTCGCGGTTTCCGCAAGCGCTGAGGTCGCAAGCGCGGCGGCGGCGGAGATAAATATCAAACGACGGAACATCTCTCTTCTCCTTGATTTGTGAGTGACTTGGGTTTGCGAATTATTTGACGATGACCATTCCATGCATGCCCGCTTCCAGATGACCCGGAATCAGACATGCGAATTCGAACTCTCCGGCTTTCGTGAAGCGCCAGACGATCTCGCTGTTCTTCTTCGAGATAATGCGCGCGGCGTTCGGATCGTCATGCTCCATGTCCGGATTCTTGCGCATCTCGATGGCGTGGAGACGGTTCTCCTCCACGGTCGCGAGAACGAACTCGTGATCGAGATCGCCCTGGTTGAGCAGCTTGAACCTGATCTGCTCGCCGAGCTTCACATCGATCTTGTCGGGAAAGAACAGCATCTTGCCATCCACCTCCCGCATCGTGATCGGAATCAGGCGCGCCGGCTTCTTGGGATCGCCAGGCTGACCGTAAGCCGTGTCTTCGGCATGGCCGTGCGAATGGCCGGCGGCGCCGGGACCGGCGAAGGCCGTCGACGCCATGAACAAAGTCGCCGCACAGGCGGCTGCAAATGATCGTATCAAGCTTTCTCTCCTTCTCTTGGTTTGGTGACTGGCTTTCATTTCTAATGATTGTCGTGACCAGCGCCGGCGCGCGGCTTGATGGCGCGAAGCGGCTGCGGTTTCGCATCATCTTTTGCATCAGCACGGCGTTCAGGCTGCGCGACAGGTCCCTTCCATTCGCGCGCGACGGTTCCCTCGGGATGCTTGAACCAGCCGGGATCGCGATAGTCGCCGGCCGCGAGGCCCTCGCGCACTTTCACGACCGAGAACATGCCGCCCATTTCGACCGGGCCGAATTGCGCGAAGCCGGTCATCATCGGCAGGGTGTTGTCGGGAAGCGGCATCTCCATGGCGCCCATCTCGCCCATGCCGTTTGATCCCATCGGCATGTAGCCCGGCTCGAGCTTCCTGATCTTCTGCGCGATCTTTTTCTTGTCGACGCCGATATAGGTGCGCACATCATGGCCCATGGCGTTCATGGTGTGATGCGATTTGTGACAATGAATCGCCCAGTCGCCCGGTTCCGCCGCGACGAAATCGAAGGCGCGCATCTGGCCGACGGCGCAATCAATCGACACCTCGGGCCACGCCGCTTCCGGCGGCACCCAGCCGCCATCGGTGCATGACACCTTGAAATCATAACCATGCATGTGAATGGGATGGTTGGTCATAGTGAGGTTGCCGAAGCGCACGCGCACCTTGTCGTTCTTCGCAACCACCAGCGGTTCGATGCCGGGGAAGACGCGGCTGTTCCAGCACCAGAGATTGAAATCGAGCATGGTGTTGACCTTCGGCGTCGCGGAGCCGGGCGCGATGTCGAAAGCGTTCAGCAGAAAGATGAAGTCGCGATCGACTCTGCGAAACGCAGGATCGCGCGGATGCACGATGAACAGGCCCATCATGCCCATCGCCATCTGCACCATCTCGTCGGAATGCGGATGGTACATGAAGGTGCCGCTCTTCCTGAGCTGGAACTCGTAGACGAAGGTCTTGCCCGGCGGGATGTGCGGCTGCGTCAGACCGCCGACGCCATCCATGCCGTTCGGCAGCAATTGTCCGTGCCAGTGAACGGCCGTGTTTTCAGGCAGACGATTGGTGACGAAGATGCGCACCTTGTCGCCTTCGACGGCTTCTATCGTGGGGCCCGGCGACTGGCCGTTATAGCCCCAGAGATTCGCCTTCATGCCAGGCGCGAGCTCGCGCACGACGGGCTCGGCGACGAGATGGAATTCCTTCCAGTCGCCATTCATGCGCGACGGCAAGGTCCAGCCGTTCAGCGTCACGACGGGATTGTAGTCGACGCCGCTTGTCGGCTTCAGCGGCGCGTCAGTCGCAGCGTCTTTTCGCGTCGGCGCTTCGGGAATCGCCGCGGTCTGCGCACGGCCGCTGACGCTCGCCGCGCTCATCAGCGCAAGGCCGCCTCCAGCGCCGATCAGGCCTCTGCGAGAGAGATCATTTCGATCCATCAGTGGCCTCCTGTCGTTTCTGTTGATTCGGTTGGCGCACCCGCGCCGGGCGCGCCCTGCCGCCCGCCGCCGAGAATCGCGGCCTGGAGATCGGCGTCGGCGATCCAGAAATCGCGCCTGGCTTCGACCGCCTGCGCGCGGCTCGTCGCCGCGGCGCGCGCATCGGCGAGCAATTCGCCGACGTCGGTGAGCATGCCGCTGTAATGCAGCAGCGACTCTTCCTGAATGACCTTGCGCAGCGGCAGGATCTGACTCTGGTAATGCCGCGCGAGATCGAAGGAGCCGCGATAGACCTGATAGGCTTCGCGCGCTTCGGACCTGACATTCACCGCTTTCTCCGCGAGGCGATTGGCGGCCTGCATGTAGGTTTCACGCGCCAGCGCGACTTTCGAAGCGCCGAAATCGAACAGCGGAATCTCGAATTCAACGGAGAGGCCGCGGCGGTTGGTCTTCTCCTTCTCGCCGAGATCATTGTTCGAGCGCTCGTAGTTCGAGACGCCGGCGAGTTCGATATCCGTCATGAAGCGCGTCGCTTCGGCAAGGCCGAGCGACTTTGCCAGCGCCGTCAGTTCAAGGCGCGCGATATGGAGATCAGCGCGTCGCTCCAGCGCCTGCTTCTCGACCGAAGCGGCGGAGTTCGCGCGCGCCGCCAAAGCCGGAAGGCTCGCGGGCAGACGAATCTCCGCATCGCGTCCCCAGAGACCGAGCAGGCGGATCAGCTTCTCGCGTTCGACGGAGCGTTGAAGACGCGCACGGCCAAGCTGCGCCGAAATCTCGGCGTAGACCGCATGCTGGCGCGCCTGCTGCAGCTTGCTGACCGCGCCGGATTCGCCGAGCGCCTTGACGAGATCGGATGAAGCGTCGGCCGAAGCGCGCGCCGTCTCCAGCGTCGCCCCGAGTTCGCTGGCGCCGACCGCGCGATAATATTGCCGGCGCGTATCGAGACCGAGGCGCAACACGGCCTCCGCGGCGCGATATTGCGCCGCCTTGAACTTGTCGGCGGCAATGTCCTGGCGCGCCGGCAAGGTGGCGAGCTCCATCAGACCAACGATGATCTGACGCTCGATCTCAAGATCGAGGCCGCCGGCGAGACGCGACAGCGAGAAGCGGGGACTGGGCGGCAAACTCGCCGCCTGATACTGCGCCTCCGCAATTCCGAGCGCGTTGAGATCGGCCTGAAGGCCGCGATTGTTGAGGAAGGCGATGCGAACGGCGGAGTCGGCGGTCAACGGCCTCTTCAGGAGCGCAGCAACCTTGGCTTTCGCCGCTGCGTTCGCGGAATCGTCGTCGAGTCGCGACAATTCCGCCTTCATGTCGTTCGTCGCAGTGGCTCTGGCGAGCGAGAGGCTTTCGCCTTCCGCCAATGTGGCGCAGGCGCCGAGCGCCAGAGTCGACGCGCACGCCAGCAATCGCGCATAGCGCGTGAGAAGATCAGCGTTCATTCGCGCCTCCGCCCTGCGGGCCGACGCGACGATTCAATTCTTCCCAACCTTTGGGTTCGGCCGGGCGATAGCCCTGCGTTCCCGCCATGACGGGCGCATAGGACGCGGCTCGCATCGGCGCAGCGGGATCATCGACCCTGCCGATGAAGGAAGGCCGCTCGACGGCGCAGCCGCCAGCGACGAGCGCGACGACAGCAGTCGCCGCAATTTTGATTTGCATGAATCCGTTCCAAACGCTCGCCAGCATCAGATGACTGGCGAATCCAAGAGATTTCGCGACAGGCGCGGTCAGACCGCGCTAGACGTCACGCGTTCTTGGGTGGGCGTTCGGGAGCGAGCGGGCGGGACAGAGGCGCCTGCGATTGATTGCTTATCGCATGCGCAAAGCGCACCGGCGTCGGGCAGGAAATCACGACCGACTCGATAGGCGCCGGGAAAACATGACACACCGCGCCGCAGCAGAGCGGGCCGCCGTGATCGGCATGCGCCGCGCCATCCGACTCTTTCGCCGCCGTCGCACTGTGATGAGCGGCGCCATGATCCTGCGCCTTGACCGCATGATGATTCGTCAGCGGCGCGTCATGTCGCGCAACAGTCATCATATTCTGCGCGGCCATGACCGGCGCGGTCGCGACAAGCGCAACCAGCAGCAGGACAAGCGCGCGCGCGAAACGCAAACAAACCTCCAAAGGCGGTCGACGGACCTTCTCGCTATGAAGGTTCCACCGATGGGAAGGTCAAGCCGTGCGCAGCGTCCGCTTGTCGCCATTCTTGCGGCGGACCGGCGCGACCGGGAAAGCCGGCGGCGGCGAAGGCGCGCAACATTCCTCGACTGACCCCGTGTTGGCCATGTCGTCGAGGATCGGGCAGTCGGGCCTGTGATCGCCATGGCAGGCGCCCGCGAGATGCTGAAGCGTGCGGCGCATCGATTCGAGCTCGGCGATCTTGGCTTCGAGATCGCGCACATGCTTCAGCGCGAACTGCTTCACATCGGCGCTGGCGCGGCTCTTGTCGCGCCACAAAGCCAGCAGCTCCGACGTCTCCTCGATCGAAAAGCCGAGGCCGCGCGCCCTGCGGATGAAGCGCAGGGTATGCACGTCCTCGTCGCCATAGACGCGATAGCCGCTCTCCGTCCGCGTCGCGGCGCGGATCAGCCCGATGCTCTCGTAATAGCGCAGCATCTTGGCGGAGACGCCGGAGGCTGCAGCCGCTTCGCCGATATTCATGTCGAAGCCCTCACGCTGTTTGCGACGCAGTCTGCGTCGCCGGTTCATTCAGCCATGCGACCGAACAGTCGCTGCGCGGCCGCGCCCTGCAAGCCAGGATCAGCCCGTTCTGCTTGTCCGCTTCCGTCAGGGAGAATGGCGTGTGCGGAAGGAGATCGACCTCGCCTTCAATCAGCCGCGACTTGCATGAGCCGCAGCGGCCGCGGCGACAACCGTGGGGATAGGCGACGCCGCTTGCAAGCGCGACTTCGAGAATCGTCTGCTCTTCGCCGACTTCGAGAGCGCGATCGATTGCGGGAATGAGAACGCGATGCGTCATGGTCATTCCGCCGGCGCGAGACGCGGCTGCTGGTCGCGCGCCGCCTGCGCCTCCATCGGCGGCCTGAATCCGCGCAGCCGCAGCGCGTTCGAAACGACGCTGACGCTCGAAAACGCCATGGCGAGGCCGGCGAACATCGGCGACATCAGCACGCCGAACGAGGGATAGAGCGCGCCCGCCGCAACCGGGATGAGCACGACGTTATAGCCGAACGCCCAGAACAGATTCTGCGCGATGTTGCGGATCACGGCGCGCGACAGGCCGATCGCGTTTGGCACATTGCGCAGATCACCCGACATCAGCACGACATCAGCGCTCTCGATGGCGATGTCCGTGCCCGTGCCGATCGCAAGTCCGACATCGGCCTGCGCCAGCGCCGGCGCGTCGTTAATGCCGTCGCCGACGAAAGCGACCTTCGCGCCGCCGGACTGAAGCCGCTTCACGATGGCCGCCTTGTCGGTCGGCAGCACCTCGGCGACGACCTCATCGACGGGAAGTCCGCGTGCGATCGCGTCAGCCGTGCGCTTGTTGTCACCCGTGATCATGACGATGCGCAGACCGAGCGCCTTGAGCGCCTCAAGCGCCGCCGGCGTGCTGTCCTTCACGGGATCGGCGACCGCGAGCACCGCCGCGAGCTTGCCATCGATCGCCGCGTAGAGCGGCGAACGGCCCTGATCGCCGAGACGCGTCGCGATCGCCGCGAAGGGCGAGACGTCGAGGCCGCGCGCCTTCATCATGCGATCGGCGCCAACCATCACGGCGCGGCCTTCGACTGTCGCGGTCACGCCGAAGCCGGGCTCGCCAGCGAACGCGGACGGCTCCGACAGAGCAAAGCCACGGCGCTTCGCGTCGGCGACGATCGCTTCCGCAATCGGATGTTCGGAGCGCGCCTCGACGGAGGCGATAAGGCGAAGCGTCTCATCCTCGGCGAAACCTTCGGCCACAACCATATCCGTGAGTTCGGGGCGGCCCTTGGTCAGCGTGCCCGTCTTGTCGATTGCGATGACGCCGACATCCTTCAGCGCCTGCAAGGCGTCGCCGCGCCGGAACAGCACGCCGAGCTCGGCCGCCTTGCCGACGCCGACCATGATCGATGTCGGCGTCGCAAGGCCCATGGCGCAGGGACAGGCGATGATCAGCACCGCGACCGCGTTGACGAGCGCGAAACTCAGCGCAGGCTCAGGTCCGAAAATCAGCCAGACGAGAAAGGTTGCGAACGCCGCCGCCATCACCGCCGGCACGAACCACATCGTCACCTTGTCGACGATCGCCTGGATTGGCAGCTTCGAGCCCTGCGCGGCTTCGACCGCGCGCACGATCTGCGCCAGCAGCGTGTCGGCGCCGACCTTCGCAGCGCGGAACTGGAACGCGCCCGTCTTGTTCAGCGAGCCGCCGATCACCTCGTCACCGACCGCTCTCTGCGCGGGGATGGGCTCGCCGGTGATCATGGATTCATCGATGAAGGACGAGCCGAAAAGAATTTCGCCGTCGACCGGGATGCGCTCGCCGGGGCGCACGATCACGACATCGCCGGCGCGGACCTCCTCAACGGGAACGTCGCGCTCGACGCCATCCTTCAGAATGCGCGCCGTCTTGGATTGTAGCGTCATCAGGCGGCGGATCGCATCGCCAGCGCGCCCTTTCGCGCGCGCTTCGAGGAAACGGCCGAAGAGAATCAGCGTGACGATGACCGCGCTCGCCTCGAAATAGGTGTAGTCGGCGCCCACAGGCAGAAGCTGCGGCGCGAAGGTCGAGACGATGGAATAGAGATAGGCCGCGCCAGCGCCGAGCATGACGAGAGAATTCATGTCGGGCGCGCCGCGCAGCAGCGCCGATCCGCCCTTGCGGTAGAATTGCAGGCCGGGTCCGAACTGCACGACCGTCGCCAGCACGAAGGAGACAATGCGGATATTGTCCTCGCCGAACGTGCCCGCGAGCCAGTGATGCAGGCTCTCGAAGAGATGCGCGCCCATCTCGAAGACGAGCAGCGGCAATGTGGCAACGCCCGCAATGATCAGCGAACGGAAGAGGCCTGATATTTCCGCCTCGCGGGCCGCGCGCTCGCGCTCCGCCTGATCCCCGCCGGCCTGCACGGGCGCCGCGGGATAGCCGATCTTGCCGATCGCCGCGGCCATGGCCGACACCGTCTCGGCGCCGCCGACGTAGCGTGCGTGAGCGCGCCCGGTCGCGAGATTGACTGAACCATCGAGCACGCCAGGCGTCGCCTTCAGCGCCCGCTCGACGCGGCCGACGCAGGAGGCGCAACTCATCCCCTCGACCGCGAGGTCGATCTCCTCTTCCTGGGGCTCGTAGCCAGCCTTGCGGATGGCGGCGAGCACGGGCTCCGGAGCGCCGCCCTCCTTCAGGCCGACGCTGGCGCGATGGGTGGCGAGGTTGACCGAGACGTCAGCGACGCCGTCGACCGCCCGGATCGCCTTCTCGACGCGGCCGACGCAGGAGGCGCAGCTCATCCCCTCCACGGGGATGCTGAGCGTGCGCGCGCTCGTCGGCTTCACTGCGGCTGCGGTCATGGGCCATCCTTTCCTCGGGATGGAGCCTGAGATAAAGGTTCCCCTTATGGGAAGGTCAAGGGGTCGGAAGCCGACAAAGGGCGATCGGAAAAATTCCATTGCACGGGCCTTGACCTTGCCATGTGGCAAGCCGGCAAGAGGATTTCAGGCCAAATGCCTCAGGAGATTTCCAGGATGTGCGGAGCCCATCATCATTCCGAGACCCCGGCGAAGACCGTTTCCGGCGTCTCCGTGATCGTCGATGACATGACCTGCGGCCATTGCGCCGGCACGATCAAGAGCGCGATCGAGACCTCGATCCCCGGCGCGAAGGTGTCCGCCGATCCGGCCGCCCGGCTGGTCTCGGTCGAAGGCGCCGACCTCGCCAAGGTTCGCGAGATCATCTCGCTGGCCGGCTACACTCCGGCCGCTCCGGCGCACGCCTGAGATTTTCCGCCGCTCAGGCGGCGATCGCCATTTAAAGGCCGCGGCCGATCGCCGCGGCCTTTTTTGCGCCCTTGGCCGACGCCTTCCCGGCGCCATGCGCATGCGGTCCGCCGCCATGGCTGCAGGCGCCGTGCTCGGCCAACACCTCGATCACGCGGCAATCGGCGATCTGCCCGCCGTGGCAGTGATCGACCACCCGCTCCAGCTCCTCCGCGAGATCGGTCAGGCGCGCGATCTTGGCGCGGACGGATTTGAGCTGCTCTCGGGCGATCGAATCCGCCTTCTCGCAGGGCGCTGACGGATTCTGCGAAAGCTGCAGCAGTTCGCGAATCGATTCGACCGAGAATCCGAGATCGCGCGCATGCATGATGAAGCGCAGCCGCTCGATATGGCTGGCGAGATAGCGCCTTTGGTTGCCCTCGGTCCGCTCCGGCTCCGGCAGGAGGCCGATCTGCTCATAGAAGCGAATGGTTTCGACCCGGCAGCCCGTAGCCTCGCCAACCCGGCCGATCGAATAGCTGCGCTCCATCGCGAACTCCGAAAAAGCCTCTTGAACCTGAAGCGACTAGAGGAATTATGGTGGCGGCCGATCGAGAACGCAAGCGCGGGCCAGGCCATGTCGAACGGCGAAAAAAACCATTCACATCATGGGCATCACCATGATCACGGCACCTGCTGCGGCGGTCATGACCACGCGCATGGGCATGTGGCCAAGCCCGCCCAGGCCCATGTCCATGGGCCGTCATGCAACCACGATCATGATCATCATGGACGCGATCGCCACGCGCATGGCCATGATCACGCCCACGCCGCGCAGCCGGCCGCGCTGAAGGCGCATGTTCATGGGCCGTCCTGCAATCATGATCATCGCGAGCATGACGCCCACGCCTCCGCGCCGAAGCCGCATGTCCACGGCCCATCCTGCAATCACGGCCCGCATGAGCACGATGATCATCACGGACATGATCACGCGCATCACCATCACGGGCATGTTCATGGACCGTCCTGCAGTCACGACCACGCCCATGCCGAACCCGAGCCGATGGCTGCGGCGGGGGGCTCGACCCTATGGAAAGTCACCGGCATGGATTGCGGGAGTTGCGCGACGACGATCCGCACTGCGCTCGAGCGCATGCCCGGCGTTTCCGACATCCGCATCTCGATCACCAACGAGACGGTCGCGCTGCTTCTCGACGACAAGAAAACCAGCGGCGCCGACATCGAAAAGCAGATCTCCCGCCTCGGTTACACGCCGTCGCTGATCGACGCGCAGGCGAAAAACGCGGGCGCGATCGCGCACGAAGCGCCGCGCGCCTGGTGGCGGCAGCCGAAAGGGCAACTTGCGATCGCGTCAGGCGCGCTTGTCGCGCTCGCTTATGGCGCGAGCCTCGTCATTCCCGCCTGGTCCTACGCGCTGTTCATCGCCGCAACGATCATCGCCGCCGCTCCCATCGCTCGCCGCGCCATCTCGGCGGCGTTCGCGCGCGCGCCCTTCACTATCCAGATGCTGCTGACGATCGCCGTCATCGGCGCGCTGGCGATCGGCGCCGCCGAAGAAGCCGCCGTCGTGGTGTTCCTGTTCTGCGTCGGCGAAGTGCTGGAAGGCGTCGCCGCCAATCAGGCGCGCGAAGGCATTCGCTCGCTCGCGGCTCTCGTGCCCCAATCAGCTTTCGTCGAGCAGAATGGGCGCGTTGTTGAAGTTGCGGCGGCGAGCCTCGCTGTCGGCCAGATGGTTCTCGTGCGGCCCGGCGATCGCGCGCCTGCGGACGGCAAGGTGGTCGAAGGCCATTCCAGCATGGATGAATCGCCGATCACCGGCGAATCGGCGCCGCGCACGAAAGGCCCCGGCGCCGATGTGTTCGCGGGCTCCATCAATCATGAAGCGGCGCTGAAGCTTCGCGTCGAACGCGCCGCGAAAGACAACATGATCTCGCGCATCGTCGCGCTGGTCGAAGAGGCGCAGGAGTCGAAGGCGCCGACCGAGCGCTTTATCGATCGCTTCTCGCGCATCTATATGCCCTTCATCGTCGGGCTCTCGGCGCTGGTGGCCATTATTCCTCCGCTCGCCATGGGCGCGAGCTGGAGCGAATGGGTCTATCGCGGCCTCACGCTGCTGCTGATCGGCTGCCCCTGCGCGCTCGTGATCTCCGTTCCCGCCGCGATCGCGTCGAGCCTCTCGACAGCAGCGCGTCACGGCCTGCTGATCAAGGGCGGCGCGATCGTCGAATCCCTTGCGCGGACAGAGATCGTCGCCTTCGACAAGACCGGCACGCTGACGGAGGGCCGCCCCGTCGTCACCGAAGCGGTGGCGTTTGTCGGCTCCGAGGCCGATCTGCTCGCGCGCGCGGCCGCGATCGAAGGCCGCTCAAGTCATCCGCTTGCGGAAGCGATCACGAAGCATGCGGCGAAGCTGAATATCCCGTCGCTGCCTGCAGCCGCGGTGAAAGCCATTCCCGGCAAGGGCATGGAAGGAGAGGTCGGCGCTGAGACCATTTTCATTGGCGCGCCGCGCCATGCAGCCGAACGCGTGGCGCTGGCCAGCGACGTCGGCAGCGAGATCGCGCGACTCGAAAATGAAGGCAAGACGGTCGTGGTCGTTGCAAAAGGCGCTGCTGTCGCAGGCCTTATTGCTTTGCGCGACGAACCGCGTCGCGATGCGGCCGCGGCTATCGCCGAACTGAAAGCGATGGGCGTCGACGCGGTGATGCTCACCGGCGATAATGCGCAAACCGGCGCCGCGATCGGACGCGCGCTCGGAATTTCCGCGAAGGCTGAGATGCTGCCGGCCGACAAGGCCGACGCGATCAAGGCGTTGGCCGCGTCGAAGCGCGTCGCGATGATCGGCGACGGCATCAATGATGCGCCGGCGCTCGCGTCAGCCCATGTCGGCGTCGCCATGGGCTCAGGCACCGGCGTCGCGCTTGAAACAGCCGACGCAGCGTTGCTGAAAAATCGCGTCGCGGACGTGCCGGCCCTCATCAAGCTGTCGCGCGCGACCATGGCGAATATCCGCGAGAACATCACGATCGCGCTGGCGTTGAAGGCGCTGTTCGTCGTCACCACCATCACGGGAACGACGGGCCTCTGGATGGCCGTCATCGCAGACACCGGCGGCACGGTCCTGGTGACGCTGAACGCGCTGCGTCTGCTCGGCTGGTTCCGTTCTCAGAAAAGCGAAACCCCAACGGCCGGCGACAATCGCAACGAGCCTGCCCTCGCCACGTCATAAGCCGCCGAATCATAGTTGGGAATTTTAGATCGTCGCGGCCGTTAGGTCAGGCCGCGACGCCGCCTTATTGTTGTGGACTTATCGACCGGAGGAAATCATTAACGATCGGGACGCTATGTCGTTGCGCCCGCATTTTAGGAGTTGAGAGCCATGGCGAAGAAAGCCGTCGTCAAGAAAGTCACGAAGCGTCGCGAGTGGACGAAGGACGATGTTCGCCAGCTCAAGGTTCTGGCGAAGCAGAAGACGCCGGCCGCGAAGGTGGCGAGAGCCCTGAAGCGCACCGAAGGCGCGACGCGGCAGAAGGCGTTTCAGCTCGGAATCTCGATGGATTCGCGCGGCTGATCGCGAAACGTCAGGCGCTCCGTCTTTTAGCAATGACGGCGCGGCGGTGACGGACGACTCCGCGCCATCGATCGTAATCTATGTCGACGCAGACGCCTGCCCGGTGAAGGCGGAAGTCTACCGCGTCGCCGAGCGTTATCGACTGAAGGTCTTCGTCGTCGCCAACAGCTACATCAACACGCCGCGCGATCCGCTGATCGAGCGAATCGTCGTCGGCGCCGATCCTGACGCGGCTGACGACTGGATCGTGGAGCGCGCCGACGCCCGCTCCATTGTCATCACCGCCGATATTCCGCTCGCGAGCCGCGCGGTGAAAGCGGGCGCCGTCGTCATTGCGCCCAACGGCCGCGTTCACACGGCGGATTCTGTCGGCATGGCGCTCGCGACGCGCAATCTCATGCAAGGTTTGCGCGACGCCGGCGAGATCACCGGAGGCCCCGGCGCTTTCACGCCCCGCGACCGATCGAATTTCCTGTCAGCGCTCGACAATGCGATTGTCAGGCTCAAGCGATCCGGCGGCTGACCCTTTCTCTACCGACCGTTCGACGAATCCGGCGACCGCCGTGATCGCCGCATCCGACTGCGGCATCGCGGCGAATTCACGCAGCGGCACGGGCTTCACCGGCGGACGCAGGCGATAATAGCCGACATCAGCAGGCGAGACGCCGCGCGCCTGCGCAATCATTTCGCTGACGGTCAGCCCGCACAGACGGCCCTGGCACGGGCCCATGCCGCAACGCAAGAAGGCCTTCATCTGATTCGGCCCCTGCACGCCGAGCGCCGCCGTCGCGCGAACACGACCGGCGCTGACTTCCTCGCAACGACAGACGATGGCGTCGTCGCGCTGCGGCACGCGAAATTCATCGGCCGGCCTGAACAGGCGGTCGAGAAAAGCGCGGCCTCGCAGAACCGAGGCGAGCCGCTTTTTCAGTTCAGCGCCGCGCTGCGCGAACATCTCCTTCGAAATCCGGCTGAGCCGGAAGGCGGCGACGAGACCCGCGATCTCGCCTTCGATCACTGAGGCCTGCGCGCCGACAATGCCGCCGCCATCGCCGGCGATCGAAATTCCAGCTTCGGAACTTTCGAGCCACTCGTCGCGCTTCGGCCTGAACAGCGCCTGTTTTTCATCCCATTCCAGCGCGCATCCCGCAGCCGACGAAAGATTGAGATTGGGCGCGACGCCCTGATGCAGAAGCAGGAGATCGGCGTCGATGCGCTCCATCGTTCCGTTCGTCCGCGTGACGATAAGCGTTTCGAATTTGTCACCGCCGACAGCCTCCAGAGCCGACACGTTGCGGATCACGCGGATGCGCTTCGCGACATCGAAGAGCAGCTTCAGCCCCTTCGCCGCGTAAGACGACATTGCGAAAGCGGGAAAGTCAGGCAGCGCCACGCGCCAGTTCTTTCGCGGCGTCGTATCGACCAGCGCCACAGGCGGCGCACCCGCTGCAATGAGTTGGCTTGCAAGAAGATAAAGAAGCGGCCCGCTTCCCGCGATCACCGTGCGGCCGCTCGGCGCCAACGCCGACGTCTTGAGGAGAATTTGCGCAGCGCCGGCGCTCATCACGCCCGGCAAGGTCCAGCCTGGAATCGGAAATGGCCGCTCGATTGCGCCCGTCGCGAGCAGAACGCGTTGCGCGCCAATCGCGCGCGCGACGCCGCCAAGAGAAATTCCGACTTCAAGGGGATAATCAGCGTCGGGCGTTTCCTCATCCGTCGGCGCGACGCTCCAGACAAGCGCGCCCAGCGTATAGGCGGCGGCGCTCTCTGCGAATGCAGCGCTGAGTTTCTTGCCTGCGGCATAATCAGGCCCAAGACGGCGGCGATCCGCTTCGCTGCTTCTCGTAATTCCGCGATAGATCTGGCCGCCGGGCGCGCCATTTTCGTCAGCGAGCAGCACGGACAATCCGAAGCCCGACGCGGTCGCAGCGGCAGCGAGGCCGGCGGGGCCGGCGCCAACAATGACGAGATCATAGCTGCGCCTGAGGTCGGACGCAGAGGTGAAGCGCTCGCTCATTCCGCGTCCTCGAACACAGCGGCGCCTTGCTGCGTTTCGACGCGCATGCCTTCAACGACGGGCGTCAGACAGCCCTGCCGGTTGGGCGCGCCGTCGATGACGACAAGGCATTCGAAGCACACACCCATCATGCAATAGGGCGCGCGCGGCGCGCGCGAAACCGGCGTGTGGCGTGTCGCGAGCTGGCCGGCGGCGAGCAACGCGGCAGCGACCGTGTCGCCTTCCTGCGCGGTGAGCGCTTCGCCATCAAAGGTGAATCGAACAAGCGCGCGGGCGCGATCAGGCAGCCGCCGGTACATCGAACCTCCGCGCGGAGAAACTTGAGAGCTCATCGGAGAGAGCGCCAGCAGCGATCTGCTCGGGCAATGTCAGCGCGTGATTGGCCGCAAGCGTCACGCCGGAATGGCAGGCGAGCGAGAAAGCGCCGGGACAAGTGCTTGACTGATCGTAAGCCGGAAATCCATCGGGCGTGACGACACGAAATCCTGTCCAGACGCGCATGGCGTTGGCGTTTCCGAGCAGCGGAAATGAGCGCACCGCGCGCTCCGCCAGAACAGCCGTGACCGGCGGACGCGGGCGCTCGCTGTCGAGCGTCGCTTCCTTGCTTTCGCCGATCAGCACCGTGCCTTCATCGGTCTGGCGCAGGCTGCCTGTAGGGTGATGCAGAAACGGCTGCAGTCTTTCGGTGACGATGATCTGGCCGCGGCTTGGCACGAGCGGCGTCGACAAGCCCACCATCGGCGCAAGCTTTGCGCCGCCGAGCCCCGCGGCGATGACGAGTTTTCCGGCGCCCAACGTCCAGCCTTCACCGGACACTTCGAATCCCCCGTTGCGATGGACGATCGACATCGCTTTGCGATGCGGCAGATAGGTGGCGCCGCGTTGCTTGAGCGCAGCGTGAAAAGCGGCGAGCAGTCGCAGCGGATTGGCGTGCCCGTCGAGCGGCGAGAAGATCGCGCCGGCGACAGTCGGACCGATGTGCGGCAGACGCCGCTTCGTCTCCGCGTGATCGAGCAGTTCATAGGTCAAAGGCGGAACGCCGGGCGCGTTCATGCCGGGCTGCGCGGCCAGCTTCGCCATCGAGGCTTCGCCGCGCTGCATCTCCAGATCGGTCAGGCGAATCGAGAAGCCGCCGGGCTGGCTGTGCCCGGAATCGATACCCGTTTCGTCCTTGAGCGCAGCGTTGAGTTCGGCCCACGAGGCCGCGGAGCGTCGCGACCAGCGCGAATAGGCCGTCGAGCCCAGGCCCTTGCTCTGCACCCAGACCAAACCGAAGTTGGCGCGCGCGGCGCGCAGCGCCACATCGCCTTCATCGAGAATGGCGACCGACAATTTCCGCCGGGCGAGGCCCCAGCCGACCGATACGCCGACGAGCCCGCCGCCCACCACGATCACGTCATAGGTCATGGGGCGATCCTAACCGGCCGAGCGCAAAGCGTCGCGCGCGGCGGCCCGTCCGCCAAGACGATCCTGCCGAAATCGGCGCGGCGAACCCATTGATCTGCCGCAGGGCTCGCGCCGGCCGGTCCTAGCATTTTCTGCCGCCGCGAGGGAAACTTGGCCTGCGCGCGCGCGATCGGGACGGCGGAAAAAGCCATCTCTGCGGGCAGTTTTACGAAGAATGCGCCAATAAGGCCCGGAGGCATATGATGCTGTCGAACTCCCTGCGCGCGCTCGATCACGACCACTGGATTCATCCGGTGATCTCCTGGAAGGGGCACGAGGCCGCCGGCGTCAAAGTGCTGCGCTCGGGCCGCGGCGCGTTCCTGACCGATGGCGAGGGTCGCGAGCATCTCGACGGATTCGCCGGCCTCTGGTGCGTCAATGTCGGCTATGGCCAGGACAGCATCGTCGAGGTCGCGGCCGAGCAGATGCGCCGCCTGCCCTACGCCACCGGCTACTTCCATTTCGGCAGCGAGCCCGCCATCCGGCTGAGCGCGAAGCTCGCTGAAATCGCGCCGGGCGATCTCAGCCACAGCTATTTCACGCTTGGCGGCTCCGACGCCGTCGACAGCGCGATCCGGCTGATCCGCTACTACTACAATGTCACCGGCCGCCCGCAGAAGAAGCGCTTCATCGCGCTCGAGCGCGGCTATCACGGCTCAAGCTCCACCGGCGCCGGCCTCACCGCGCTGCCTGCGTTCCATCTCAACTTCGACCTGCCGACCGTCGAGCAGCATCACATCCCCTCGCCCTATCCCTATCGCAATCCTGTCGGCGATGATCCCGAGGCGATCATCGCCGCGTCCGTCGCGCAGTTGAAGGCGAAGGTGGAGGAGCTAGGCGCCGACACGGTCGCCGCGTTCTTCTGCGAGCCCGTGCAGGGCTCCGGCGGCGTGGTCGTGCCACCCAAGGGATGGCTGAAGGCGATGCGCGAAGCGGCGCGCGAGCTCGATATTCTCTTTGTCGCGGATGAAGTCATCACCGGCTTCGGTCGCACCGGCCCGATGTTCGCCTGCGAAGCCGAAGGCGTCGTTCCCGATCTCATGACCATGGCGAAAGGCCTGACCTCAGGCTACGCGCCCATGGGCGCAGTGATGTTCGGCGAGAAAGTCTATCGCGGCATCGCCGACAATGCGCCCGCCGGCGCGCCTGTCGGCCATGGCTACACCTATTCCGGCCACCCCGTCAGCGCCGCTGTCGCGCTCGAAGTCATCCGCCTTTACGAGGAAGGCGGCGTGCTCGCAAACGGGCAGGCGTCCGGCGCGCATTTCGAACGAAAGCTCGCCAAGCTCGCCGATCATCCGCTGGTGGGCGACGTGCGCGCGCGCGGACTGGTCGCGGGAATCGAACTCGTGGCCGACAAGCGCACCAGGGCGAAATTCCCGAAGGAGTTGCGCGTGGCCGACCATCTCGCCCGTTTCGGCGAAGAGAATCGCGTCATCTTCCGCGCCTTCGCCGATGACGTGATCGGGCTTGCGCCGGCGCTCACTCTCACGACGGCCGAGATCGACTTGCTGGTCTCGCGCATCGCCAAGACGCTCGACGATGTTCTGGAGCTGCCGGAAGTGCGCGGCGCGCTGGTTGCATGAGGCGAAAGCGCGGCTAGGCTGGCGTGAAGGGGAGGAGAGTTGCGTGCATCCATCGGCCGTGAAGCTCGACAGGATCGATATGAAGATTCTGGCGCAACTGCAGCGCAACGGGCGCCTGACCAACGTCAACCTTGCAGACGCGGTCGGCCTTTCCGCCAGCCCTTGCCTGCTGCGCGTGAAGCGGCTTGAGCAGGCCGGTTATATCTCAGGCTATGGCGCGCATCTCAATCTCGCCAGGCTCGGCGAGACGGTAACGGTCTTCACGGAGATCACCCTCACCGATCACACCAAAGAGTATTTCCAGCGTTTCGAGGCGGCGCTGCGGCGCATCGACGAAGCGATGGAGTGTCACCTTGTCAGCGGCGGCTATGATTATCTCGTCAAGTTCGTGACGCGCGGGCTCTCGCACTATCAGGAAATCGTCGAAGGGATGCTCGAACGCAATATCGGCATCTCGAAATATTTCAGCTACATCGTCATCAAGACGCCGATCCAGAAATTCGAACATCCGCTCGGCTCGCTCTTCGAAGGCCGACTGTCTCAATAACTGCGAAGACGGTCGACGCGGTTCAGCAGCGGCTCGCCAGCCCTGTGCCTGCGGATCGCTGAGATGACCTGCATCGCCGATGAGGCGGGGTGAGCGAAGCTCGCTACATGCGGCGTCACCATCACAAGCGGATGCCGGAAAAGTGGATCATCAACCGCAGGCGGCTCCTGCGGCAGCACGTCGAGGACAGCGCAAGCGATCTGGCCGCTATCGAGCGCGGCGACGAGATCGTCAGCAACGATGTGGCCGCCTCGGCCGATCGCCAGAAGCCGCGATCCCTCAGGCATAGCCGCGAAAGTCGAGGCGCAGAGAATGCCGCGCGTCTCCACCGTCAAAGGCAACAAGCAAATGAGAATGTCGCTGCCGGACAGGAATTCGCCGAGCGACTCGACGCCTGCGAAAGTTCGCACGCCGTCAATCGCCTTCGGCGACGCGCTCCAGCCCCGCACCGGAAAACCCTGATCGCGAACCGCTTCGGCGACGGCGCGGCCGAGCACGCCGAGCCCCATCACTCCCACGGTGCGTTCGGCGGCGCGCAGAATCGGCCTTTCCCGCCAACGACCCGCCTGCTTGTCGGCGGCGTAGATCGGCGCGTCGCGATGCAAGGCGATGACGCCGAACAGCGCATACTCCACCATCGAGCGCGTCAATTCCGGATCGACCATGCGCACGACTGCGACCTTTTCCGGGATCTTTCTCATATCGAGTTGATCGACGCCGGCGCCGACCGAAAACAGAACTTCGAGCTTCGGAAATCGGGCGGCGAGGTCGGCCGGCGGCATCCACGCCGCGAGATAATCCGCATCGTCCGTGCGCACGCCTTCTTTCCAGATGCGAAACTCCACATCCGGCAATTCGCGCGCAAAGATATCGGCCCAGACCAGTCCGCGCTTCGGCTCGGACGTATAGATGAAAACGGGACGGTCGTTCATCAGCCGAGCGCCTGATTGATCAAGGCGTAAGTCGCTGCGCCCGTTCGCCGCCATTCGGCGCCGCGTCCCATCACGAGGCCTGAATCAACTTCGGCCAACCCCGCGCGCGCGAGAAAGGCGGCATAGTCGCCTTCATAGAAAGCTGTATCCGCGCGGAAGAAACCGCCGACATTCGCTTCGACATGAGGCCTAGCGAGCGCGATCGCCATCGCATCATCTTCGGCAACCATCGGCCCCAGCAGACGGCCGCGGCCGAATGCGCGGCACAGAGCGAAGCCGACGACATCGCCGCCTCGCTCGCACACGAAACCAGTCGACCGGCCAAGCGCCGCGCGCAACGCGACTGATCTGTCGACGCCTGTCGCGCCGCGATCCAACGCAAGCAACGCCACTTCGTCGCCAGGCTTCATCGGACGAACCTTTCCGCTGAAAGATTCATTCGCATCATCTGCGACGTTCGCCGCGACTCCCTGGAACTGGCGGATATGTCCGAGCGGAAGAAAGCCCTGATCCTCATAGAGCCGGCGTCCGGCCTTTGTCGCTGTCAGTCTCAGCGAGCGATCCCCCGCCTGATCGAAGATCGCGCGCATGAGAAGGCGACCTGTACCTTTCGCCTGCAGGCGCGGCGACACGATCACCATGCCAACCGCGCCGGCGTCTTGTCCAAACGGCCACCACATCGCAGAGCCATAGATGCGGCCCGCGCTATCCGCGGCGACGACGCCGTGACCCACTTCGAGAGCAAAGCGCCACTCTTCAAGACGATGGGGCCAGCCGACCTCCACCGTCAGCCCGTGCAAGGCGTGAAGATCAGATTCGCGCATCTCGCGGATGAAACGATCGGGCTGCGCGGTCGATTGCGACGACGTCTCCGCCATGGCTCTGGTCTCCACGGTCCTCACGCCAATGCCGGCGCAGCGGCAAAGCGCGAGATGTGATAGGGTTCGATCGGCGTCGAAGAGGCGCCCGTCGCGATGAGTTCGGCCATGACGTCGCCAACGCCGGGACCGATCTGAAATCCGGCGCCACAGAAGCCGAACGCATAGAATAGTCCGGGGACTTTCGCGCTTGGCCCCATGATCGGGAGATCATCCGGCAAATAGCTTTCAATGCCGCTCCAGGTGCGAATGATGTTGAGCTGCGCCAGCGCCGGCATGACGCGGCGCATCTGAACCACCTGGCTGATGCTGTTGCGCGGATCGACATAGGCGCGCTTCTCATCAACGAGCGCCGGGCCGCGCGTTCCCCCGCCATAGACGATGTTTCCGCGCGTCACCTGACGGAAATAGACCGTCTCCTCCACATGCGGCGATGAAACGCCGAATGTCGGCCCCAACCGATAGGGCGCGGGTTCGGTCACCGCCATTTGCGGTCCATGCACGGCGAGCGGAACCGGCTCGTCGAAGCGTTTCGCCATCGCGCCCGCCCAGGCGCCGGCGGTGATCAGCACGACTGGCGCGCGATGAACGCCCTTGTCGCGCGTGACAACCTCGAACTCGGCGCCGATGCGCTCGATTTCGAGAACTTCCGCCTCTTCGATCACCTCTGCGCCGGCGCGCTTCGCGGCGCGGCCGAACGCGGGAGCGGCGAGACGCGGATTGGCGTGGCCGTCATGCGGCGCGTAGGAGCCCGCGATCGCCTCGCGGCCGATATAGGGGAAACGATCGCGCAACGCATTCGCGCTGATCATCTCAAGATCAAGCCCGTAGCGATTGGCGTCCTTCGCATAGGACTCAAGCTTGTCCGCCTGCTCGCGCGTCCAGCAGACGCGCAAATGCCCAGTGGCGATGAATTCGCAATCCTCGCCGATCAATTCAGGCAGACGGCCCCAGATCTCGCGCGCGCGATTGGCGAGCGGCAATTGATGGATATATCGCCCTTGCCGCCGCACATTGCCGAAATTGGTTCCGCTCGCCTGCTGGCCGACAAGTCCGCGCTCCAGCAGCGTGACGCGCTGGCCGCGCTGGCGAAGGAAAAAAGCCGCGGACGCGCCCATGATGCCGCCGCCGACGATGATGACGTCGGTCTTCACGGCACGGGCTCCGCAGCGGCTTCCTTCACGAGCGAAATCGTCAGCGGCTTGACCGGCGCCTGGCCGCGGAGGCGGCCGACGCTCTCAAGCGGCGCGTTGCGCGCGGCGCTCAGAATCTCCGCCGCGGCATGGCCGCAGAAGCGGCCCTGACATCGGCCCATGCCGATGCGGCTCAAGGCCTTGGCGCGATTCATCTCGGGCGCATCCTTCGCCGTCGCGACTTCGCGAATCTGGCCCGCCGTCAGAACTTCACAGCGGCACACGACAACGTCGTCAGCCACGTCGCGCGCGAGATGCGCAGGCCATGGAAACGCCGTCGCCAACCCGCGACGGAAGCGCTCCATGCGCGCGCGACCACGGCGCAATTTCGCCAGTTCCATGTCATCGATGGAAAGGCCACAATCCCTCAACGCCGCAAGTGCTGCGAGACGCCCGGCGATCTCGGCGCCGTCCGCGCCCAGCACGCGCGCGCCATCGCCGGCGAGATAAACGCCCGTGACTGAGCTTCGTCCATCTTCATCGGTCTCCGGCGCCCATTGCCCCAGCGCGGAATCGAATCCGAAGCGACAGCGCGCGAGATCGGCGAGCTGCGTCTCCGATCGCAGATGGAATCCAAGGCCGACAGCATCGCAATCAAGCGTCTCTTCGCTGTCGCCGACGCGATAGCGAAGACGCTCCACCTGCGCCTTGCCTTCGATCGCGATCGGCGTCACGCTATAGCGCATGCGAACGCCGCGGGCGAGAAGCGCGGCGCGATAGTAAAGACCCTTCGCGAGAACATCAGGCCGCGATGCGAGATCAGGGAGAGCTCTGATCTGCGCCGCGAAAGGCGATGTGTCGAGCACCGCCGCGACGTCAACTCCAGCTTTCGCGTATTGATAGGCGACGAGCGTGAGCAGCGGCCCGGTTCCGACGAAAGCCACGCGCCGGCCGATGGCGCAGGCCTGCGCCTTCAGCGCGATCTGCGCCGCGCCCAAGCTGTAGCAGCCGGGCTTGGTCCAGCCCCGCACAGGGATGAGCCTGTCCGTCGCTCCGGTCGCAAGGATGAGAATGTCGAATGCTATTTCAGACGTGACGCCATCGCGCGCCGCGTGGACGGCGCCGTCATAGATGTTCCAGACGAGAGTCTGCGGGCGATAGTCGATCTTGTCCGCGAGCGCGTCGAAAACGTCATGCAGCGCCCGCGCGCGGCGCGCCTCGAAGCCATAGAGAGCTCTATAGGCCCGCGTGAAGCCTGCGGGCTGACGGCGATAGATCTGACCGCCGCTCGCGACACCTTCATCGATCACGATGGGGCGCAGGCCCGCGCGCGCGAATGTCTCCGCCGCGCGAACGCCGGCGGGGCCGGCGCCGACGATAACTATGCGGGGCGTGGCCATGACGCCTCCGATGGCGGTTGCGTGATCAATCTCATGCCAGTCGCGACAGGCGTCGTGCAGGCGCGCAGCCTTTCGCCCTCCGCCGTCCACATCCAGCAATCCTGGCACGCGCCCATGAGGCAGAAGCCGGCGCGCGCGCCATCGCCGAATTCGGACTGGCGCAGGACGCCTCCATGCGTCAGCGCGGCGACCAGCACCGTGTCGCCAGCCAGCGCCTCGACGGGCGCGCCGTCGATCTCGATCGCGACGACCGGGCGACCGATTTCCGCAAGGCGCGCGAAGCGGGCGTGAGGCACGCGATCTCCAGGCTCGAACAATATTCTCGATGACAAGCTACGCCGGCGCGCCGGCGCATGCCGCTCGATTGAGCGCGCGCGGCGCGGCTTCGTTGCAAATCATCGCCGAGATGTAGCAGATCATGCGGCGGCGAGCGCGTGGATGGAAAGCACAAAGCGCCGCTACGGGCGTGAACATGATCGGGCCTGCCAAAGGCGGCGCGTCTGCGCCGCATCATCTGCCGCGCCAGCGCCGTAGCATGGCGCCTGTCGTGAAGTGCGCATGAGGGTCGAATGAGCCGTATCGTCATCGTCGGCGCAGGCATTGTCGGACTTTCGGTGGCGCGCGCGGCGCTCAAGGCTGGCCACACGGTTCATATTCTCGAGCAGGGGCCGGCGCCGAACCCGCAATCGGCGTCCTACGATCTGCACCGGATGATCCGCTATCCCTATGGCGCAGCCGCCGGCTATACGCGGATGGTGACCGACGCCTTCGGCGCGTGGGATCGCGTCTGGAACGACCTTGGCGCGACGCATTTCGAGAACACCGGATCGATCGCGGTCTCGCTCGAACCCGGCGATTATGCGGAAAAGACGAAACGCGTCTTCGAGGAGATCAGGCTTCCACACGAAATCCTTGATCGAAACGCTGTCGAAAGGCTGTGTCCGCATCTCACGCTGCCTGAACAGGCCTGGGGCGTGGTCGCCTTTCCCGGCGGTCCCCTGTTCGCGAGCCGCATCGTCAGCGAACTGACCGCCTGGGTGAAAGCGAACGGCGCAACGATCGAGGATCATTGCGAGGTCGCAAGCGTCGACATGGAAGCAGGCGTCGCGACGCGGGCCGATGGGACCACAATTTCAGGCGATCTGCTGCTGATCGCCGCCGGCGCCTGGTTGCCGCGCCTCATTCCCGGCCGCTATTCCGACAGTTCGGTCTATCGTCAGGGGCTCTGCTACGTCACGCCGCCCGCGGCCTATGAGAAGAGCTGGCGCGAAGCGCCCGCCATCGCGGTGCTTGGCGACCACACAGGCTACACGCTGCCTGACCTGCGCGGCGCGGGACTGAAGATCGGCTACAGCAATCACCGCCGCCTTGCGAAGCCCTACGAATATGGCTTCGGCTCCGATCTCGAAAGCGAGGGCGCTGCGATCCTCGGTCCATTCAAGCCGTATTTCCGCGACTTCGAGCAATATCGGCCGACGCGCATCCAAGTCGGGTTCTACATCCTCGACGCATCGCGGCGCTTCAAGATGGATCGCGTGGGCAAGAGCCTGGTCGTGACCAATTGCGACGGCCAGATGTTCAAATTCGGACCGCTGATTGGCGAACGGATCATCAGCATGTTCGAGGGGAAACAAAGCGCGGCTGAGCTCGCGCATTGGGCGGCGGGATATTGACGATGGCTGACTTCGACCCGGATTCAGTCGAGATTCCCTGCGGCCATTTCATTGGCGGCAAGCTTGTCCGTGAAGACGGCCCGACGATTTCCGTGCGCCGTCCCTCCGACAACCGCATCTATGCCGAGCTGCCCATCGGCGACGCCGCTGTCGTCGATCACGCAGTTCAAAACGCTGGCAAAGCGCAGGAAACAAGCGGCTGGGCGACGCAGCCGCCGCGCGAACGCGCGCGGGCGATGAAGCGCTGGGCCGATCTCATCGATGCCGAAGTGGAATCTTTGGGCCGTCTGGAAGCGTTGGGCTCGACGCGGCCGATCATGCAGGCGATCGCCGTCGATGTCGCAAGCACCGCCGAAGGGCTGCGATTCTTCGCGGAATACGCCGACAAGCTCGGCGGCGAGGTCGCTGCGACGCGGAGCGACAATCTCGGACTTGTCGTCAGCGAGCCCTATGGCGTCGTCGGCGCGATCACGCCGTGGAATTTCCCTCTCAGTATGGCCTCGTGGAAGGCCGGGCCGGCGCTCGCGGCGGGCAACGCCATCGTCATCAAGCCTTCGGAGATGACGCCATTTTCCACAGTGCGTTTCGCGCAACTTGCGATTGAGGCAGGCATTCCCGCTGGAATTGTCAATGTCGTGCAGGGAACCGGCGCCGTCACCGGCGATGCGCTCGTGCGCCATCCCCTGATCGGCAAGATCTCTTTCACGGGTTCGACGCGCACCGGCGCCGCGATCATGGCCGCGAGCGCGGCGAGCGGCGTCAAGCCCGTCACGCTGGAGCTCGGCGGCAAGAGCCCGCAACTCGTTTTCGCCGACGCGCAAAGCCTGGCGAAAACAGCCGAGCGCGCCGCGGCGTCGATCCTCGGCAACGCCGGACAGGTTTGCGTCGCAGGTTCACGCCTCATCGTGCAGCGACAGGCGCGCGATGAGATGATCGAGCGGCTGCTCGATCTTTTCGCCGCGCCGCGGCCCGGCCCGACATGGTCCAGCGCAACCACTTTCTCGCCCATCATCTCGACGCCGCAGGCCGATCGCATCGATGACATCGTTCGCCGCAGCATGGCTTCAGGCGCAAGCGCGCTGACGGGCGGCCGCAGACTCTCCGCCATCCAGGATGGCGCGTTCTACGAGCCGACCATATTGAGCGACGTCTCCGTGGAGACGCCGGCCGTTCGCGAGGAAATCTTCGGGCCGGTGCTCACGGTGCAAAGCTTCGAGGATGAAGAGGAGGGGCTCGCGCTCGCGGATCATCCCGACTACGGCCTAGCCGCCGGCGTGCACACCGCCGACATCAACAAGGCGCTGCGTGCCGTGCGCCGGCTCAAAGCGGGAACCGTGTGGGTGAACCGCTACGGCCGCACGCTCGATTTCATCCTGCCGACTGGCGGATACAAGCGCTCGGGCGTGGGCAAGGATCTCGGACGGCAGGCCGTCGAAGCGAATCTGCGCCACAAAAGCGTGCTGATCGACTTCGCCGCCTGAAACGAAACGGCCGCGACAATGTCGCGGCCGCAAACGTCATTGCTTCATCCGGATTTCAAGCGGCAGGGATGATCGGGAAGCTGCGGATGAGTTCGGCGCCGTTCGACTTGATCGTCACGCGCGCATGGGTCGCGTCCTTGATCTTGCCGCTGGCGATCAGCGATTTTCCATCGGAGGCCGCCGACGTGGTGAGATTTCGGATCTGATAATCTTCCGCGCGGGGTCCGATCGCCTGAACCACGACTTCTCCGGCGGCCGGCGGCGTCGCGACCACCCCGCCGCTGGAAAACAGCAGCTCCCAGTGCGTCGGAGAAAGCGATTTTATCTCGATGGTCTTGCCGTCGCCGAGTTCAGCCTGCGCGCCGCCGCGAGCGCCGGCTTTCGGCGCAATCGCGGACGCGCCGGGGAGAAGAGATTCGCGCGTGTGGAAGTGATCGCCATGCAGCACGCGCATCCGCACGCGATAGGCGCCGGCGACATGGCCGCTCGCGCGCACGGAGGAAACGGAATCTCCTGCCGAAATCTTGAGGGGATGGATGCGACCGGCTTGATCGATCGCATCAGCCTCGACTTCGACGAGCGGCGGCGCCTTGTAGTTCTCCACGCCCGCCTCGCTGAACACGATGTCCCATTTGTCGCCGGCCAGCGCGACGATATCGACCATCTGGCCGTGGCCCATATGGATGGATGCGGTTTGCGACATTTCGGCAGCTCCTGCTTGCGACGGCCTCAAAAACAACTTGATCCTATCCTCCCTGAGGGGATATAGCAAGCGGGCGGGTCGTGATTTATCAGTCAAGAACGGGTCGCATTGTCGGAGGCGAATGATGGAAGCAGACGCAATCGCAGCGCCTGACAATCTGACGCTGGACCTCCTGTCGGATGTTCCGGGACCAGAGCATCGCGCGGCGCGCCAGTTCTGCCTTGACGTCATCAAGGAGTTTTACGGCTTCGACTATCGGCCGGACTGGCACGCCGATCTCGACTCGCTTTTATCGCCGGCCGCCGAGAACCATTACAGCGCTGTCAATCGCGGCGCCTTCTGGACTCTGAGCGCACGCAACGGCGATCTCATCGCGACGGCGGCGATCCGCCATCTCGGATGGAAGCCCAATCTCGTCACCGCTTTCGCCGAACGCTACTCCAACCCTGAAGACGTCGCCTCGCTGTGGCGCGTTTATGTGCGCAAGGAAGCGCGCGGCAAACGCCTCGGCACCTGGCTCAACGATCTGTCTGAACGCGAGGCTGCGCGTCTCGGCTACGCCAGCATGTATCTGCACGCGACGTCCGACGCCGCCGCGACGATCGGCTTCTGGACCGCCAAAGGCTATCAGCGAATCGGCGAGTTCGGCGAAAGCATTCATTTCGATAAACCGCTGCGCCGCAGCTAAAACTTCTACATAAAGTCAAACGCAGAGAAATCGCCATGACATCCTTCAATGACCTCATCGCCCAGGGCGCGCAGAACGCCTGGTTGTTCATCCCGAGCGCAATCCTGCTCGGCGCGCTGCACGGGCTGGAGCCTGGCCACTCCAAGACGATGATGGCGGCCTTCATCGTCGCCGTGCGCGGCACGGTCGCGCAGGCGGTGATGCTCGGCCTTGCGGCCACGCTTTCCCATACGCTGGTGGTCTGGGCCGTGGCTCTTGGCGGCATGTATTTGTTCAAGGGGCTCGACCCTGAGACAACCGAACCTTACTTCCAGCTTGCATCGGCCGTGATTATCATCGGGATCGCGGCCTGGATGTTCTGGCGCACCTGGCAGGACCAGCAGCGCGCCAAGCAGTACAAGCGCGAAGTCGAAGCCTACGAGAAGAACAACAAGGCCGCGCTGTCGCACCGCGTCGACACGGGCCATGGCTTCATGTCGCTTGAAATTGTCGAGGATAAGCCGGCGCACTTCAAGCTCACCGTGATCAGCGGCGACAAATGGACCGGCGAATATGTCTCGATCACCATGGAGCGGCCAAACGGCGAGACTCAGGCTTTCACCTTCATCGACAAGGACGGCTACATGGAGTCCGTCGAGACGATCGCCGAGCCGTTCGACTTCATGGTGCGGCTGAGCCTCGATCATGGCGATCACTCGCATGATTACGACGTGTCCTTCCTGAAGACGGTTGCGGGCGCGGATGCGCTCCATCGTCAGGAGAAGGGTCTGCAGATCGCGACCGATGGCTACATGGACGCGCATGAGCTGTCGCACGCCAATGACATCCGCAAGCGGTTCGCCAACCGCACGGTGACCAACTGGCAGATCGTGCTGTTTGGCCTGACCGGCGGCCTGATTCCCTGCCCGGCCGCCATCACCGTCCTGCTGCTCTGCGTGCAACTCAAGCAGATCTCACTCGGCGCGGTGCTGGTGCTCTGCTTCTCGATTGGCCTTGCGATCACGCTCGTGGTCGTTGGCGCGGTCGCCGCGATCGGCGTCCGCCAGGCGACGCAGCGGGTGAGCTGGCTCTCCACCGTCGCCGGCCGCGCGCCCTATTTCTCCAGCGCTCTGATCATTCTTGTCGGACTCTACACCGCCTATCACGGCTGGACGGGCCTGCCGGCGCAAAAGCATGAGGCGGCCGCCGCGGCCAGCGTCGTCGCGACGAAGTAAAGCGCCGGGCGGCCGCGGCGCGGCCGCTCTTCGACCCGGGAGCCGGTCATGACAGCCATCGCAAAACAAAAGACCGAAGCGCTTGACCCGGCCTTTCCCGCACGGATAGCTCAACCCATGAGCAAATCCGCCAACGGCCGCGCCTCCGAGGCGAAACACCATCACCCGCACACGCATCACGGCGAGATCGCCAAGCGTCTGAAGCGGGCGGAAGGACATTTGCGCAGCGTCGTCGCCATGATCGAGAGCGGACGCGACTGCCTCGACATCGCCCAGCAGCTTCACGCGGTCGAAAAGGCGATCACCCAGGCGAAGCGGACGCTGATCCAGGACCATCTCGATCATTGCCTCGAGGATGTGGTCGGCGCGATCCCGCGCGACCAGCGGCAGCCGATCGACGATTTCAAGGCGATCACGAAGTATCTCTGAACGCCGGCAGGCGCCACGCGACGCGGCAATCCCTGCCAGCGCGCAGGCGATAAACAGCACAAGTGAGCGCGGGGCGTCCGCTTCAACCGCTATCCCGTTCGCCGCGCTGGCCTCAACTTCATCAGGTCGCATAAACGGGACGTCGCCATGCCCACGCTGAAGCCGAAATTCATCACCTTCGACTGCTACGGCACGTTGATCTATTTCGAGATGGCTCCCGCGGCGAAGCGCGTCTTCAAAGATCGCGTCGCTGAGGACAAGATGTCCGCATTCTGCGCGGATTTCTCGTCATTCCGGCTGGACGAAGTTCTCGGCCCGTGGAAGCCCTATCTCGAAGTCGTCAGCAACGCCGTCGAGCGCACTTGCAAGCTGTGGGGCATGCCTTTCAGGCGCGAGGACGCGCAGGCGATCTATGACGAAATTCCGAGCTGGAATCCGCATCCCGATGTTCCCGCGCCGCTGGCGCGTGTAGCGAAGGAGTTTCCGCTCGTCATCCTGTCGAACTCGATGACGAATCTCATTCCGCACAGCGTCGCGAAGCTCGGCGCTCCATTCCACGCGGCCTACACGGCGCAGGAAGCGCAGGCCTACAAGCCGCGCATGCAAGCGTTCGAATATATGCTCGGCAAGCTGGGATGCGGGCCGGGGGATATCCTCCACGTCTCATCGAGTTTCCGCTACGATCTCATGACCGCGCACGATATGCACTTCGCCGGGCGCTGCTGGGTCAATCGCGCCCATGAGCCGCGCTGCGCGGACTACGCCACGCACGAAATCCCCGACATCAGCGGGCTGCCGGGCCTTCTCGGCCTCTGAAGGCGCTTTCGACGCCTTAGAGGCAGCCAAACTGCCCTGATCCGACGCTGCCGGCGCCGACTCTTGAGGCGCCATTCGGACATTTGGATTGTTGACAATCGGACGATTAGAGCGATGATTGAAGAAGCGTTAACGCCCGCCGCCTCCGGCGCGGGCCGGGAGCGGCCATGAAGTTAGCGTCCTACTGGCATGAGAGCGCGCCGCGTTTCGCGGCCGGTTCGCCAGCTCCCGTCGAGGGCGAAGTCGACGTCGCGATCGTCGGCGCGGGCTTCACGGGATTGTCGGCCGCCCTGGCGCTCGCCAGGCAAGGCGCCCGCGTCGCGGTGCTGGAAGCCGAGCAGGTCGGCTCCGGCGCCTCGGGACGCAATGGCGGCCATTGCAACAACGGCCTTGCCCACGACTTCAAAGGCGTCGCCGATCGGCTGGGCCTGCCGACCGCGGCGAAGCTCTATCGCGCTTTCGACGCGGCGGTCGACACGGTCGAGCGCATCGTCGCCGAGGAGCGCATCGATTGCGATTTCCGCCGTACTGGAAAGATCAAGTTCGCGGCGAAGCCCGCCCATCTCGACAAGCTCAAACGCACGCAGGAGCTTCTCGCCCGCGAGGTCGATCGCGACGCGCATATCGTCTCGCCGGACCAGATTCGCAGCGAGATCGGTTCCGATCGCTTTCATGGCGGCCTTGTGCTCCCCAGGAGCGCCGGCATGCATATGGGCAAGTTCGCGAAGGGCCTGGCGGACGCCGCCGTGGCGCGCGGCGCGGCCATTTTCGAGAACGCGCCGGTCACGCGCCTGACGCGGCTCAACGGTCATGCTCATGAGATCGCCACGCCGCGCGGCGCTCTGCACGCCAAGCAGGTGCTGCTCGCCACCGGCGCGTCGCGCATCGGACCGTTTGCGCGCTTCCGCCGTCGCATCGTGCCGATCTGCAGCTTCATCATCGTCACCGAACCGCTGCCAATTTCGTTGCTCGATGAACTGATGCCGACGCGGCGCATGGCCACCGACACGCGCAATGTCGGCAATTATTTTCGCATCACGCCCGACAACAGGCTGCTGTTCGGCGGACGCGCGCGTTTCGCCATGTCGAGCCCGCTCTCGGACGCCAAGAGCGGCAAGGTTCTGGAAAAGGCGATGCGCGAGGTGTTTCCGCAGCTTCACTCGACGCGCATCGACTATTGCTGGGGCGGCATCGTCGACATGACCGCCGACCGGTTCCCGCGCGCCGGCGAGCATGACGGGCTTTATTATTCCATGGGCTACAGCGGCCACGGCACGCAGATGTCGACCCATATGGGCGCCGTGATGGCCGAGGTGATGGCGGGACGGACGGCGCGCAACGTGTTTTCCGATTTCGACTGGCCGGCCATTCCTGGTCATTTCGGCCCGCCCTGGTTCCTGCCCTTCGTGGGCGCCTATTACCGTCTGCAAGACGTGCTGCACTGAGGGAGGCGACTGATGTGGACCATCGTCATCAAGCGCTTCATCGTGCTGTGCGCGACGTGCCTGGTGATTTCGGCCCTCGCGTTCCTGCTTCCCTACATCAACGGCGGCGACCCGGTGCGGACCATTCTGCAGGCGCGATCCGGCGACATGGCGTTGGAGCCTGCGCAGGTTGCGGCGCTGCGCGCGCAGCTTGGCCTCGACCGTCCTCTCTATGCGCAATATTTCGCGTGGCTCGTCGCCGCGATCCACGGCGATTTCGGATATTCCTTCGTCAGCCGCGCGCCCGTGGCGGCCGAAATCGCGCGCTCCCTGCGCGTCTCCTTCACGCTTGCGATGTCAGCCTTGTCGCTCGCGCTTCTCGTCGCGCTGCCTGTCGGCACGCTGGTCGCCATGCGCCCCGGCAAGACGCTCGACAACATCGTCACATTCCTCACGCAGTCCTTCGTCGCGGTGCCCGAATACTGGCTGGCGCCGATGGCGATCCTTGTCTTCTCGCTTTATCTGGGCGTGCTCCCGTCCGCCGGCTGGGCCGGTCCCTCTTCAGTCATTCTGCCAGCCTTCGTGCTGGCGCTGAGGCCCATGGCCTATTTCACCCGCGTCACGCGCGCCGCGATGATCGACGTGCTGGCGGCGCCTTACATCACCGCCGCGCTGAGCCGCGGCCTCACGATGAACCAGACTGTCGTGCATCATGGCCTGCGCAATGGCGCGATGCCGGTCGTCACGCTGTTTGCGCTCTGGCTTGCGAGTCTCCTCGGCGGCTCCGTGGTGGTTGAAGTGATCTTCTCGATCCCGGGCATGGGCCGGCTGATTTATGAGGGCGTGGTCAACAATGACGTGCCTGTGCTGCAGGCCGGCTTTGTCTGCATCGTCACCCTGTCGATCCTGATCAACACCATCGCCGACGTGCTTTACGTTCTGCTGAATCCTGCGGTGCGGATGGGCGATGTCCACTGACAACGCCCTTGTCCTGCCTGCGAGCCAGCCGCGCGCGCCAGCAACGCTGAAGCGGGCGCTCGCCTTTGCGCGCGAGCGGCACTGGACCTTCACCGCCGGCGTCATCATGCTCACGGTGATCGCGATCATTCTCGCGGCAGGCCCCTGGATCGCGCCTTACAACCCGACCGCCCAGAGCCTGCTTCGTCGCCTTGCGGCCCCCAGCATGCAGCACTGGCTCGGCACCGACCAGCTCGGCCGCGATATTCTGAGCCGCATCCTCGTTGGCGGACAATTCTCGATTCTCATCGCTGCGATCACGCTGTTCCTTTGCGTGACGATCGGCACGATCGTCGGCGTGCTTGGCGCGCGCGTCGGCGGATGGCTCGACGAGATCATCATGCGCTCGGTCGACCTCCTCATCTCGTTTCCCGACGTGGTGGTGGCGATCTTCCTGATCGCGATCTTTGGCCCCGGTTATGGCACGCTCATTGCCGCTCTGACCGTCGTTGGCTGGACGCCTTTCGCGCGCATGGCGCGCGGCCTCGCGCTCGTCATCAACTCGAAGGAATATATCAAGGCGGCGGAAGTGCTCGGCTGCACCCGCACCTTCATCATCTTCCGTCACATCATTCCGAACACGGCGCGCCCGATCGCGGCGATCACATTCCTGCGTTTCGGTCACAAGCTGATCACGGTTGGCGGATTGTCTTTCCTCGGCCTCGGCGTGCAACCGCCGCGCGCCGACTGGGCGTTGATGCTTGCCGAAGGGCTTCCCTATTCGGAGCGAGCGCCGATCCTGATGATCGCGCCCGGCATCGCGATCTTTCTCACGGCGCTTTCTGTCACCTGGATCGGCCAGGGCCTCGAACTCAAGAATCGCAAGGGCGAAACGACATGAATGATGGCGCGCAACCTCTCGTCGCAAAGCGCCGGCGCGCAGGCTCGGTCGCGGCGAAACGCATTCCGCGCCAGACGCTCTCCGGCCAGCTTTGCGAGCAGATTCGCATTGCAGTCCTTGACGGCACCTATCCCCTGGGCTCGCAGCTCAACGAACTCGATCTTGCCGAGACCTTCGGCGTCAGCCGCGGCCCGGTGCGCGAGGCGCTGCAGCGCCTCATCCAGGAAGGCCTGCTGACCAGCGAGCCACATCGCGGCGTGTTCGTCACGGAGCTGAACGAGGAGGATCTCAAGGACATCTTCTTTGTGCGCGGCAAGCTGGAGATGGCCGCGATGGAGCGCGTGATGGCTTTGCCGGATCGCAGCGCCCTGCAGCGCACGCTTGTTGGCGTCGTCAAGCAGATGGAGAAGGCGGTGCAGCGGCAGAACTGGCCGCTGGTGGCCGAGCTCGACATGGAATTTCACCATGCGCTCGTGTCCGCCGCACGCAGCCACCGTCTGTCGCGCGTCTATGACACCGTGCAGGCCGAAACGAAACTCTGCCTGCGCATGATGATGGGTGGATATCGCGGCAATCAGGCATTGATCGATGAGCACAAGCTGCTGACCGAACTGGTGGGCGGCGACGATGTCGAGGCGGCGGTTTCCGAAATCAACCGGCATTTCGGCAATCCCGCACGCACGCTGCGCAAGGCGAACGCGCTGCGCCAGGAGCGGACGTCCGACGAGGCGGCCTGAAACGAGCGCGTCAACCCGTGTGGGAAAGGAGGTCAGAGGTGGACATGCATTGCGCGACAGAGCCTGTGATCTCCGCTGATTCCGCTATCAGCGACGAACGTGAAACGCTCCTTGACGTGCGCGATCTGCGCGTCGCCTTTCCCGGTCCATCGGGATATCGGAATGTTATCGATGGCCTCAATCTGAAGATCCGGCGCGGCGAGATCGTCGCGCTGGTGGGCGAGTCCGGCTCCGGGAAAAGCATGACCGCTCTTTCATTGATGCGGCTCTTGCCGGCCGGCGCGAAGATCATGAGCGGACGCGTGATGTTCCGCGATCATGACGTGCTTGGCCTTTCGGCCACGGAGCTCGGCCATATGCGCGGCGGCCATATCTCGATGATTTTTCAGCAGCCGCAGGCCATGCTCGATCCGACTTCGCGTGTGGGAACGCAGGTGGCGGAATCGCTCTGGAAACACCGGAAGCCCGAGCGCAGTTCGATCGCCGGCCGCGTCGCGCGATTGCTCGCCGATGTCGGTATTCCCGAACCGGCGCTGCGCGCGCGCTGTTTCTCCTATGAGCTCTCCGGCGGCATGGCGCAGCGCGTGATGATGGCGGCGGCCATGAGCGGCGAGCCGCAGCTTCTCATCGCAGATGAGCCGACGACGGCGCTCGACGTCACAGTGCAGGCGCAGATTCTGCAATTGCTTGACGAACAGCGCCGTAAACGAGATCTCGCCGTGCTGCTCATCACGCACGACCTCTCGATCGTCTCGGCGCTCGCGGATCGGGTCGCCGTCATGTATGCCGGCCGCATCGTCGAGGAAGGCCCGGCGAGGCGTATCCTGAAGACGCCGCGCCATCCCTACACCCGCGCGCTGATCCAATGTTCGCTTCTGCAGACGGATTCAGACGGCCATCTGTTCTCGATCCCCACCGGCGCGGCGCGCGCGCAGGATATCGAGAAAGGCTGCCGGTTCCTACCGCGTTGCGCGACCGCCGCGACGCACGGCGTTTCTCATCACTGCACGCATGATGAACCCGGCCTCGAAGCCTATGATCACCATTGCAGCGCGCGCTGCTGGGCCGTTGAAGCGCCCGCCCCTTCGGTCGCGCACGAAGCGAGGGCGTCATGATCTCCCGCGCTTCCCTCATTCCCGAGCGACGGTCGCTTTCTCCTGATCAACCTTTCGTTGAGGTGAGAAATCTCGCCAAACACTATCCGCTGCGCGGCGCCCGGAACCTGACGATCAAATCCGTCGACGGCGTTTCCTTCGACATCCGCGAAGGCGAGGTGCTCGGGCTTGTCGGCGAATCCGGCTGCGGGAAAAGCACAATCGCGCGTCTGCTGATGCGGTTGACCGATGCTACAGCGGGCGAGGTGCGCGTCGATCAGCGCGATATCCTGGCGATGAAGGGCGAGACGTTGCGCCGCATGCGGCCGACGATGCAGCTTGTCTTTCAGGACCCCTATTCCGCGCTCGATCCGAAGATGACGATCGGCGCCAGCATGCGCGCGCCGCTCATTCAGCACGGCATCGGCCAGCCAGAGACACAGAAAGCTTCGGTGCTGCGCATGCTGGAGGAAGTCGGCCTCGATAGCTCCTTCTACGACCGTTATCCCAGCCAGTGCTCCGGCGGGCAATTGCAGCGCATCGTGATCGGGCGAGCGTTGCTGCTCAAGCCCTGGTTTCTCGTCTGCGATGAACCGACCTCGGCGCTCGACGCTTCAATGCGGACGCAGATTCTCAATCTGCTGATCGATCTGAGAAAACGCTTCAACCTGACGCTTCTGATGATCTCCCACGATCTCAGGGTGATCCGCTACATGTGCGAGCGCATCGCCGTCATGTATCTCGGCCAGATCGTCGAAATCGCCGATCGCGACGCTCTTTTTGAGCGTCCGCGTCATCCTTATACGCGCGCGCTGATTTCCGCCGCCATGATCGAGGAGACGGGTCTCGCCGCGGCAGCCGGCCTTCTCAAAGGCGATCTGCCGAGCCCGCTCAATCCTCCTTCGGGCTGTCGGCTGCATGCGCGATGTCTCCATACGACCGCGCGCTGCGCCGCGGAAGCGCCGCTGCTGCATGATTGCGGAAACGGGCATCATGCGCGCTGCCATTATTGGAGCGAGCTCGATCTTTCGTCACTTGCGGCGCAGTCGACGCGCAGTGAGGCGACGGGAGCGCTGATCGAACAACACGCGCAGCAACATGCCGCGGCGCATGGCTGAGATTCAATGAAACGTCCTGCTTTGCGGAAAGGCCGAAATAGCAGCACTTATCAAAAAGCTCATTCATAATTGGAGAAAAGGCGGACAGATAAATTCAACACAGAGGGGTAGCCAAATGAAATCACATGCTTTCCTAGCGGCCGCCTGCGCAGCCGCTTTATCGAGCGCCGCTCATGCCCAGACGCTCACCTACGTCGACAGTTGGAGTGTGAGAACCGGCTGGGACATGGCGTCCGACGACGCTTATCTCGGCATTCGCGCCGGCTGCTATGAAGGCCTGACGAAAGTGGACTTTGACGGACAGGTGAAGCCACTCTTGGCGACATCGTGGACGCAATCTTCGCCAACGGCGTGGGATTTCAAGATCCGCGAAGGCGTGAAGTTCCAGGACGGCACGCCAATGACGCCGGACGCGGTGGCGAATTCACTCAATCAGCTTCTCAAGGCGCCGGTTCCAACACGCGCCTTCTCAAGCAAGCTGGTGAAGTCAGTCGACGTCGTCGATGGTGGAATTGTCAGGATCACGACGCTTGAACCGACCGTGCTGCTGCCCGGCCAGATTGCGAGCCCCGCCGTGACGATCCTGGCGCCGTCAGCCTACAAGGACGGCAAGGTGAATCCCATCAATGCCTGCACGGGCCCGTTCGCAATCACGCGGGTCGATCCGACCCAGGGCATGACGTTGAAGCGCAACGACGCCTATTGGGGCGATAAACCCGCGCTCGCGGGCGCCGAGGTGAAATTCATCATCGATTCGAATGGGCGCGCCACGCAGATTCGCACCGGCGAAACCGATGTCTCGCGCCTGATTCCCACGACCACGCTGAAGCAGCTCAAAGCGCTCCCCAATGTGAAGCTCGCCGAAGTGCAGGCGCCGCGCACCCTGATGATGCTGCTCAACAACAAAAAGGCGCCGCTTGACGATGTCCGCGTGCGGCAAGCCATTCAGGCGGCGATCGATAACTCCGCGATTGCAGCGGCCGTGTTCGAGGGCGCGGTTCCGCCGGCGATGGGACCGTTCCGCGTGAGCGATCCCTGGGCGCCGAAGGACCAGAAGCCGGCCTACGACCTCGCCAAGGCGAAGAAGCTTCTCGAAGAGGCGGGCATCAAGCCTGGAACGCTCAAGTTGCGGCTCTGGGGCTACACTTCAAAGCCGGAGCTGAAAGATGTCGGCGCGGTGATTCAGGAAATGCTGGGCCAGGTCGGCATCGGCGTCGAACTGCGCATGGCCGAATACAACGCAATCGAACCCGACATGCTCGCCGGCAATTTCGACATGGCGTTCATGTCGCGCGGTTATCTCACTGATGTTCCTGAACCCATCGGCTTCTTCAACGCCGACTATGGCTGCTCCGGCAGCTTCAACATGGCCCACTACTGCACGCCTGAGATGGACGCGGAGCTCAAGAAGATCTTCGCCATGTCAAACCAGCCCGACCGCTTTGACGCCTACCGAAAGCTGGCTGCGAAGGTCCAGGCCGAGGCGATCAACATTTTCATCGTGCACGAAAATCTCTACGACGCCTATTCGGCGAAGGTGAAGAACTATCGCGCTCACCCCGTGAACTATTACATCATGACGCCGCAGCTCGGCGTGAACTGAACGCCCCAATATCGAAACGCGCGGCTGATCGCCGCGCGTTTCTTTTGATTCTGGCGCGGCGGCCTTCTGTCAGCGCTGCCCATCCCATTTGCTGATCTGGGACGCTTCGAGGCCGCCCATGCGCGCGTGAGGCCGCGATCCCGTCGACATCGTGAGGAAAAAGGCGAGTTCGTCCGCCCTCGGCGCGTCAGGAATCATCGCTGTCATGGCGTCGAAATGGCTGCGCACATAGGCCGCATCCTTGTGATGGATCGGCAAATCGATCGAGGCGCCCATAGCCGCAACCTTCGCCGCAGAGGGCACGATCGCCAGCGCCTGCCCCAGCAATTCACGCATGGCGTAGCCGCCGGGCACATGCCAGAGCGCGCCATGCTCGATTTCTCCCGCAGAGCCGACGATAGAGCCTTTGCCATAGGCCTCAATCGATTTCGCGTCGCCGCCAAGTGCCGCAAGCAGCTTCGTCGAGCACTCCAGGCCAAGCGGCTTCAACGCATCCATCATCCATTGCACGTCGGGCTCATAGCGGCCGGCGAAGGGATTTTTCACGACGCAGCCAACCCAGCCCTTGCGAACGGACCTTGAAAGAAGCGGCCCGCCATCGTGACGGATGTCCTCCACGCAAACGACGATCTTGCGGACTTCAACTGATGGCGTCGTCATGCGGGCTTCTCCTGTTTGTCTTGAGATTTGCGATCTACTGCTGAGCGCAGCATCGCCCGACTGACGCGCCAGCGAAGGAAGCTCTCCAAGCGCCACGATGCGCCGCTTGAGCGCAAGCGCGGCATCGACGACCAATCCGCGTTGACGGTATTCGCGCGCGCGATCGAGTCCGCGCGCCAAGGCGGTTTCGATCTCGACATCCGAGAGATCTCCGACTTCGACGGTCACAAGACGCTCGCCGAGATCGCTATCGGGATCGAGCGAAGTCGCTGGCGAGCGACGAACAGCATCGCTCTCGATATTGACGGCGTTAGCGATAAGGGTCGCAGCGGCGTCGGCGCTCGCCGCATCGCGCGCCAACACCGTCACCGCGTCGGCGACGCCAAGCGAAAAAGAGCGCCCCTGAGAGCCCGATGTCGCGACGCCGCCAATGCTGGATGCAGCATCGAGTCGAAGCGAACCATCCAGCGCGCCAACAAGTCCACGTCCGACATCCATCGCGAGGCCGATCGCCAGCTCATGTCCCGGCGCGATGTGAACGGCGATATCGCCGCCGTCATTGACGAAGGCGCGGTCGAGGTTTGCGGCGGCACGCATGACGTCGAGCAATTCATCAGCCACGCTCCCCGCAACCGCAGCCATCGGCGTGATGAATTCATTCGAAAACGGCGCGCACGCGCGGCGCATGCGCAGCGCAACAGGCGACCTGACACAGGGGTCAGCGGACATCGGGCGACGCAGTTCGGCCAACTCCGCGACAAGCTCATCGAGAATGGTCTCAAAGCGTGTGATCGCTGCGTCATAAGCATCGCGCACGGCGCTCGGCTCGCCCCACGCCTTCAAGACAACGTCAATCGGGCCGCGTTGCAGATGCAACCTTCCGCCGGACAGGCTTCGCGCGGAGTCACGCGAAGCCGCGTTCACATCTACGCGCGCAAGGGCCACGGATTATCTCCGCGCCAGGAATCGACGCGCGCGTCACCGCCGAGTTGCGAGATGACGTCCTTTAGCGGCGTGACATCTGACATATGTCCGCCTAATGTCTCGTAGAGCGCGCGCGGCAGCGTGAACTCGATCGGCGCGACCAGCGCAGGGGTGGGGACATAGCCAAAGGAGTTCTTCGGCATGCGCGTCACATCGGCCATAATGGTGATGCCACCACCGGGCCAGACATAGACCGGCGCGCCGCCCATAGTGACGCGCGTTTCGCCCGAAGCCACGGAGCGCGTGAGCAGCACAGGATTCTCGGTGACGCCGGCGCGCAATGAGCCGCCGGCGCCCGCCATGAACAGCACAGTGCAGAGCGACGGTTCGCAATTCTCGCCGATGCGATCAACGACATTTCTGACGGCCTGCGGAATCGCCTGCGGGATCGGCTTCAACTCTTCGTCGAGCACGCAATAGAGCGCGTCCTCGCCCGTCGTCGAAGTCAACAGCAGCCGCATGCCCGGCCACGCGACCGCCGGATCGATTTTCTGGATGATCGACAAGGGATCGCTGATATCGGTTCCGCCCCAGCCGAGGCCCGGATTCGCCACCTGGAAATAGCGGCCCGGCGTCGAGCGCCGTCCTTTCACGCGCACGCCGGCGGGCTTCATATCGAGCACCCGGCCAGCCTGATGCTCGGTCAGCACGCCGGTGATGTGATCGTCGAGCACAATCACTTCGTCAACATGACCGAACCATTGCTTCGCGAAAATGCCGATGGTCGCCGAGCCGCAGCCGACGCGCATGCGCTCCTCCGGTTTGCCGTCGACGAGCGGCGCATGACCCGCCTGTGCAATCAGCGTGTGTCCTTCGTCGATCGTCATCTCCACGGCTTCGCCAGCGCATAGAGCGAGAAGCGCGTCGCAGGTGACGTTGCCCTCTTTCTTTGAGCCGCCCGTCAGATGACGTACGCCGCCGATCGACAGCATCTGCGAGCCATATTCGGCCGTCGTGACATGACCGACGGGCTCTCCCTTCACGCGCACGATAGCGCATTCCGGTCCGAGATGACGATCGGTGTCGATCTTCACTTTCACACCGCAATAGCTGAAGATCCCCTCCGTCACGACGGTGACGGCATCGACGCCTTCATGCTCGGAAGAAATGATGAAAGGCGCGGGCTTGTAGTCGGGATAGGTCGTGCCGGCGCCGACGCCCGTGACGAACGTGCGCGCGGGCTCGATCAGCGCGCCGTCCCAGTCGCGATCGGCAAACGGCGCAACGGCGCCGCCGCTCTCGATCGCGCGTTCGAGAATGATCACGGGATCGACGCGCACCAGCACGCCATCCTCGTTGGCGTAACGCGAGCAGGCGCCGGCGCGGCCGGGTCTGATGCGGCACAACACGGGGCACGCGTCGCAGCGGATGATTCCATCGCCCTCGGCGGCTCCGAATTTCAGCGAGCGTCCTTCGCGCGAGAGCTGGCCCTGCTCAGACATGGCCGACGCGATGAAAGCGCATCGCCTCCCACAAGCGATGCGGAAGAACAGGAACGCGACGCATGGTGACGCCCGTCGCATGACGAATGGCGCCGAGGATCGCCGGCGCCGTCGCGATCAAAGCGGGCTCGCCGACGCCCTTCGCGCCAAACGGCCCCTCCGGCTCGCGATCCTCGATCAGCCGGACCGTCACGCGCGGCATGTCGCCAACCGTCGGAATGAGATAGTCATGCAGATTCTCGGTGCGGCCCGGGATGAACTCCTCCATCAGCGCGAGGCCAAGGCCCTGCGCGATGCCGCCGTGGATCTGTCCCTCGACAAGCTGCGGATTGATGGCGCGCCCGACATCGTGCGCCGCTGCGACATGCAGCACCTTCACGCCGCCAAGGCGCATATCGACCTCGACCTCGGCGATCTGGGCGCCGAAGCCATAGGTCGCGTAGGGAACGCCCTGGCCGTTCTCATCGAGCATGGTCGTCGGCGGATCATAGACCCCTTCGCCCACGAGCGCGAACTCCTCAGCGCCGGCGAGGACGCGGAGATCGATCACGCGCCGGGCGTCACCATCCTGCACATGCAACTCCGCGCCGCGCAGAGAGAGCCGCGCGCGCGTGCCGACATTAGCCTGGCGAATGATCTTGCGCCTGATATCGCGCGCCGCGAGCATCGCAGCCTTTCCCGACACAAAGGTCTGACGTGAGGCCGAGGTCTTTCCAGCGTCAGGCGTCAGCGCCGTATCGCCGATGACGAATTCGAAATCCTCGACCGGCAGCCCAAGCTCATCGGATGCGATCTGCAGCAGCACCGTCGACGAGCCTTGCCCGATATCGACGGCGCCGTTCCAGAAAACCAGTTTGCCATCGCGATCGAGTGTGATCCTCATCTTTGACGGGTTGGAAAGCGAGGTGTTGCCGCAGCCATACCACATGCAGGCGACGCCGACGCCGCGACGATAGCGCTCGGCGCGGGTGGCGTTGTGCATCTGCGCCTCCCACATCGCCTGCTCCCAGTCGATCTTGAGCGCATCGAGACATTGCGGGAGGCCGGCCGACGCATGCAGCGTCTGTCCCGTCGGCGTCACGTCGCCGTGACCGATCGCGTTGAGGCGACGGAAATCCCAGCGATCCATGCCGATGCGCTCGGCGAGATCGTCCATCAGGGTTTCGCCAGCGATCGCCGCCTGCGGCACGCCGAAACCGCGAAAGGCGCCAGCGGGCGTATCATTGGTGTAGATCGCGCGCGTTCGGTTGCGCACATGCGGAATTTTGTAAGGTCCCGTCGCATGCACGGGCACGCGGTTCGCGACCGTCGGCCCCCACGAAGCATAGGCGCCGGTGTTGAAATCGGCGCGCATCTCGAAGGCGGTCAGGCGACCGTCCTTCATCGCCGAGGCGCGGGCGCGAATATGCGAGGGATGACGCTTCGTCGTCGAAGCCATGGATTCCGTGCGCGTGTAGATCATGCGCGCCGGCTTCTTCGTCACCCAGGCGGCGACCGCGAGCAGAGGCTGCACCGAAACGTCGAGCTTGCCGCCGAAGCCGCCGCCGCAAGCGGTCGGAACAATCCGCACGCGCTCTTCGGGAACGCCGAGAATGATTGCGACGCTTTCGCGATCCATCGCGGGCGCCTGCGTGCAGGCGTGAATCTCCATCACGCCATTCGTATTGAGGCGCGCCCAGCCGGCCTCGGGCTCGATATAGGCGTGCTCGACAAAGGCGGTCTCGAACTCGCCTTCCGCCGTCACCGACCCCTGGGAGTGACCGACCGTGACATCGCCGCGATTGAGATAGCCGCGCGTCAGCACATTGTCCGGATGTGTCGCATGGATGGCGCGCGCATTCTCCGCGACGGCGCGATCGATGGCGCGCAACGGCTCCAGCGGAATCCATGTCACGGGAAAATCAACATCGCGCACCGCTTCGACTGCGGCGCGAGTCCCGACAACAGCGGCGACAGCTTCACCGCGAAAGCGCGTTTCGCCCTCGGCGAAGACGGGCTGATCGCGCGTTGAGGCGAAGATGCCGAATCGGTTCTCGCCGGGGATATCAGCTTGCGTCAGCACAGCTTCGATGCCGGGATGCGCCGCGCGCCACGACGCGAGATCGCCAAAGCTGAAAGCGGCGCGCTCATGCCGCGAACGGATGACCCGCACCCACAGGCAATCGCGCGGCGCATCGTCGGCGCCAAAAAGATCGGTTCCGCTGACCTTCGCCCAACCGTCGACGCGCGGAATCGAGCGGCCGACGCTCATGCCGATGTGAGCCTGCGCAACACGCGGCTGCTCGCCGTGAGCGACCGCATGCACGGCTTCGACGATCTTCACATAGCCGGTGCAGCGACAGAGCACGCCGCCCAGCGCATCGGCGATCTCCTGATGGCTTGGCTTTGGATTCTTCTGCAGGCAATCGGTTGCGGCCATCAGCATGCCGGGCGTGCAGGCGCCGCATTGCGCCGCCGCGTGAGCAAGAAAGGCGCGCCGCAACTGATCAAGCAGCGGATTGTCGCGGGCTTCGACCGTCGTCACCGCGCGCCCGGCGGTATGCCCCGCAGGCACGAGGCACGCGCAAACCTGTTCGCCATCGAGCAGCACGGTGCAGGCGCCGCAGTCGCCTGCTTCGCAGCCGATCTTCACGCCAGTGAGGCCGCAACCGTCGCGCAAGAGATCGGCGAGCGTCGCCGCGCAAGAGCCGTCGACGGTGGTCGAGGCGCCATTGACGCGCAGCGTGATCCTTGTCGACGCGACGGGGACGACGACGTTCATGCCGCCTCCGCCTGTTGCGGCGAGGCCAGCGCGATGAGGAGTTCGCGAACGATCTGCTTCGCCGCCTCGCGCCGGTAGATGGCGGAGGAACGCATATCGTCGACCGGGGTCAGATGCTGCACATGCACCTCTTCGACGAGATCAGCGAGCGTCGCGTCCAGTTTCGCGCCCGACATCGCGGCTTCAAGGGCAGGCAAACGCTGCGCCACCTCCGAGCAGGCGCCAACGGCGACGCGCGCGCGCGTGATGCGTTCGGTCGGAGACGTCTCGATCACAGCCGAAGCCATGGCGATCGAAATCACGAGATAACGACGCGCGCCAAGCTTTCGGAAGGCGCTGACGGCATTGTCGCGCGAGGGAACAAGAAGCGCCGTGACGATTTCATCGGGTTCGCATGCCGTGCGCCGCCGCGCGGTGATGAATTCGCTGATCGGAACAAGCCGCGTTCCGCGCAGGCTCTTGAGCTCGACGCGCGCTTCGAGCGCAATCAGACAGGGTATCCCGTCGCCGGCTGGCGAGGCCGTGCAGATATTTCCGACCAGCGTGCCGCGATTCTGGATCTGCACGCCGCCCACATCGCGCGCCGCGGCCCTGTAGCCGTCGAATTGCGGCGGCAGCGACGCGTGGATCAGATCCGACCAGGTGACCAGACATCCCAATCGCCAGTCGCCGCCTTCGCGCGCGATGACGTTCAGCCCGGGAATTTGGAAGAGGTCGACGAAGCTCTCCTCCCGGCCGTCGCCCCAGCCGCGCCGTGTCGCGCGCTCGGGAAAGATGTCGGTGCCGCCGGCGAAAATTCGCGCGCCAGATTCGGCGCGAAGCGTCAGCGCCTCTTCCAGCGAGCGGGGCGACAGGAGCTTCATTGGCCTAAAAGAGGGCGGTTCATTCGCCCCCATCCATCAACGGCGCGGCCGCGCCGTCAATCGGCGGCCGCGTCCAGCCGGCGATTTCCTCCGGCTTGTAATAGCCGCGCCTGAGATCGCGCGCGACCAGCGCCGGGTCGCGACCGGCAGGATCCCCGTAACCGCCGCCGCCGGGCGTCATCACCTCGACCCGGTCGCCCGCCTTGAGCGGGATGTTCTGGTCCTTGGAAAGATGCTCCGGAATTTCCACCGCGCCGCCCCGGTGGATGCGCACCATGTTCGGCGCGCCGGGCGCGCCGCCGCAGGCCCCGGGCGGTCCGTAGCGGCCGTGATCCATCACGAAGGACGCGCGCGCCTCGCCGCGCAGCAGCTCGACCTCGTAATGCACGCCGAAGCCGCCGCGATGGGCGCCGGCTCCGCCCGAGCCTTCGCGCAGGGCGAAACGCCGGAACAGCACGGGATAATAAAGCTCCATCACTTCGACGGGCGCGGTCTTGGAGATGCCGATGGTCGAGCAGCCGTTGCTCAACCCGTCATGCAGCGCGTTGCCGCCATAGCCGCCGCCGGTGATCTGGTACATGACGAAGCCCGCGCCGCGCCTGATATCAACGCCGCCGAGCGCGAAATTCCCCGACGTGCCCGCCGGCGCGGCGGTGACCCGCTCGGGGATCGCATGCACCAGCGCGAGGAAGACCGCCTCGGCGATGCGCTGCGAGACTTCGGCGGCGCAGCCGGACACCGGCCGGGGATAATGCGCGTCGAGAAACGTGCCTTCCGGCGTCTTCACGATCAGCGGGTCGAAAGCGCCGGCGTTCAGCGGTGTATCCGGGAAAATATGCTTCACCGCGAGATAGACTGACGACAGCGTGGTCGCGAGCACGCTGTTCATCGGTCCCTGGCAGGGAGGGCTTGAGCCCAAAAAGTCGAATGTCAGCGTGTCGTCGGCTTTCGTGACCGCCAGCGTGATGCGCAGTGGCTCGTTCACGACGCCGTCGGAATCGACGAAGGCCACGCTGCGATAAACGCCATCGGGAATGGCGCGGATCTCGGCGCGCATGCGCTCCGCCGAACGACGCCTGATCTCGACTGTCGCCTGCTTCACGGTTGCGAGACCATAGCGCGCGATCAGATCGCGCAGACGCTGCTCGCCAACGCGCAGCGCCGCGGCCTGCGCCTCGATATCGCCCAACCGCTGCCGCGCGACGCGGATGTTCGACATGATGATGGCGAGGATTTCGTCATCGAGCACGCCGCGCTTGAACAATTTCACTGGCGGCAGGCGCAATCCCTCCTGCTCTACTTCCGTCGCCTTGGCGGAGAAGCCGCCCGGCACTGTGCCGCCGATATCGGGCCAGTGGCCCGTATTCTGCAGCCAGCAGAACAGCTCGCCCTCAATGAAAACAGGCTTCACGAAGCGCACATCCATGAGATGCGTGCCGCCGAGATAGGGATCGTTGACGATATAGATATCGCCTTCGTCAGGCGGCTTCGCGCGACCTTCGCCAATCAGCCGGATCAATTCGCGCGCGGAATATTGCATGACGCCGACGAACACCGGCAGGCCGAATTCGCCCTGCGCGATCAGAGACCCGTCCGTCGCATCATAGATACCGTCAGATCGATCCTCCGCCTCGGAAATCACGGGCGAGAAGGCGGAGCGCGAGAACGCGATGTCCATCTCGTTGCAGACCTGCTGCAGGCCCGCCTGGATGACCGCAAGCGTCAGGGCGTCGAGCTCTTGTTCGCTCATGCCGAAATCCTGATGCGGAGATTGCCGATAGCGTCGACCGTCGCAACGCAATCCGGCTCGATGAAGGTCGTGGCGTCGCGCTGTTCGACGATCGCAGGTCCTTCGATCATGGCGTCGAGCGGCATGCTCTCGCGATCGATCACGGGCGCTTCGACCCACTCGCCTTGCGTGAACAACCGGCGCATGCCCGTGGTCGCCTCATCGAGCGCCGCGCGGCGAGGCCCGGAGCCCATCAGCATGTCAAACTTCATTGAATGTCGTCTTCCGATCACCGAAGTGTTGGCGTTGACGACGCTCGCAGCCAGCTCCGGCAAACGCACCTGGAAGCGACGGTCATACACCTCGTCAAAGCGCCAGCGGATCGTTTCGCGATCGAGCGGTTCGGGCCCAAGCGGCACGCGGATCAGATGCGTCTGCCCCTGGAACTGCATATCGAGACTGTGCTCGACGACAGTCCTCGCAATTTCATCGCCGCTAATGCTATTCAGCCGACGCCCGGCATCCTCATGCTCGGCGAAGATCGCCTGCAAATCCTCGATCGAAAGCGATGACAGAGGACTATTGAGCGTGCGCACGAAATCCTGGCGGAGATCGGCGACCACACACCCCAACGCATTTGTGAGGCCGGGACGCGCCGGGATCAGCACGTCTGGCACGCCGAGTTCACGCGCCAACGCCGTCGCATGCAGCGGACCGGCGCCGCCGAAGGCGAAGAGCGCGAAGTCGCGGGGATCATGGCCGCGCGACAGCGACACCAGACGAATCGCGCCTGACATATGGACATTGCCAAGCGCAATAATCGCTTCGGCCGCGCGCTCAACTGACAGTCCAAGCGGCGCGCCGATGCGTTCCTCGATCGCCTCTCTGGCGCGCGCCACGGCGTCAGCGCCGCCGGTCGCCGACACGCGCGCGGCGTCCAACCGCCCGAGCACAACATTGGCGTCGGTGATTGTCGGCTCTGTCCCGCCGCGGCCGTAACAGATCGGGCCCGGCGTCGAGCCGGCGCTGCGCGGACCAACTTGCAAGAGTCCGGCCGCATTGACGCTCGCGATCGAGCCGCCGCCGGCGCCGATGGTGCGCACATCGACCATCGGCAGATGCACGGGCAGGCCGTAATCGATCGAGAGTTCCGATGAGACCTCAGGCGTCCCGTCGCGGATCAAGGCTACGTCGGTTGAGGTGCCGCCCATGTCGTAGGTGATGGCGTGCTTCACGCCCGCCTGCGCCATCGTCGCCACAGCAGCCATCACGCCGGAGGCCGGACCGGACATGACAGTCTTCGCCGCTTCGCGCGCGACAATGTCGGCGCGCACCGTACCGCCATTGCCGTTCATGACGAGGAGATCGCGCTTGAAGCCGCCCTTCGCGAGTTCGTCGCGCAGGAAATCGACATAACGATCGAGCACGGGCTGCACGGCGGCGTTGACCGACGCGGTCGTTCCCCGCTCATATTCGCGGAACTCCGACAGCAGTTCATGGCCGAGCGTGACATATCCGTTCGGCCACAGAGCGCGCGCAATCTCGCCGGCGCGAATTTCGTGCGCGGGGTTAGCGTAGGCATGGAGGAAGTGGATCACCAGCGCCTCGCAGCCCTGCGCGATCAGCGCCTTCGCCTGCCGCGCAACAGCGTCTTCATCGAGCGGCGTCAGGACTTCGCCATGTGCGCTCATGCGCTCCGCCACTTCGAGCCGGTTCTGACGCTCGATCAGCGGCTCGAAGGTTCCGAACAGGCCGTAAGGCTTCGGGCGCGTGCGGCGGCCGAGTTCGAGCACATCGCGAAAGCCTGATGTCGTGATCAGGCCGACGGTCGCGATCTTGCGCTCGAGCAGCGCATTGGTGGTGACCGTCGTGCCGTGAATGACGAGATCGAGCACGGCGGGATCGACATCGACCGCCGCGATCGCTTTCATCACGCCTTCGGCCTGATTGCCAGACGTCGTCGGGACCTTGGCGATTTTCACCTCGCGGCGAGCGCCCGAAGTCTCGACCATCACGAGGTCGGTGAAGGTGCCGCCGACATCGACGCCCACGATGCGGGTCATGCTCCGCCTCGCGTCTGAAAGCACAAATGCTGCCGCTCGGCGCTAAAGCGCCCTCTCCCCCCTTGTGGGGGAGAGTTGGAGAGGGGGGCGAGGAGACACGCGCTTTCGCTGCTTGCATACCCCCCTCCCGGCGCTGCGCGCCGGCCTCCCACAAGGGGAGGCGAAGCGCGGCGCGCAGCAGTTCCATTTTTCGATGCTGCATCATCTCACGCCGTCAGATGGCTCAGCGCGCCCGACGCGTCGGACTGAAGCTCCGCCATAGAGCCTGTGAATTGCACCGCGCCTTTCTCCAGCACCACGGCGCGATCGGCAACGGTCGCGGCGAAATCGAGATTCTGCTCCGACACGATAATCGACATGCCGCCCTTCTTCAGCCGCAGCAGCGCGTCGATCATCTGATCGACGATAACGGGCGCCAAGCCTTCCGAAGGTTCGTCGAGCAGCAGCGCGACGGGATTGCCCATCAAGGTGCGCGCGATCGTCAGCATCTGCTGTTCGCCGCCCGACATGGCCGACGCCCTTCTCCCTCGCATCGTCGCCAGATTTGGAAAGATGTCGAACAAAGCTTCCGGCGTGAAGGCTGTCGCGCCTTCCGCCGCCGCTCGTCGGCCGACTTCGAGATTCTCAGCGACAGTAAGGTCGGTGAATATGCGCCGGTCTTCCGGGACGTAGCCGAGGCCGCGGCGCGCGATCTCAAAAGGCTGCAGCCTCGCGATGTCCTGACCCTGAAACCGAATCGCGCCTGATGTGGCGCGGACGAGCCCCATGATCGTCTTCATCGTCGTCGTCTTGCCGGCGCCGTTGCGGCCCATGAGCGCGACCGTCTCGCCCGCGAACAATTGCATCGACACGCCAAACAGAACCTGCGCGAGTCCATAGGCTGCGCCGAGGTTCGCGACATCAAGGAGCAGGCGCGCGCTCATGACGCCAACGCCTTCACAGGCGCCGACTGGCGATGGCCGGAGCGGCCGAGATAGACTTCGCGCACGCGCTCATTGGCGCGCACTTCTTCCGGCATTCCGCGCGCGATGATTTCGCCGCGCGCCAGCACAAGCACCTTGTCGGCATGGGCGAATACGCTCGCCATGTCGTGCTCGGTGAAGAGCACGCCGATCTTCTTCTCCGTCGCGACGGACTCGACGAGCTTCATCAATCCCTGCCGCTCGGCGACGGCCATGCCGGCCGTCGGCTCGTCCATCAGCAGCAGCTTCGGCTCGGCCGCGAGCGCGAGCGCGAATTCGACGCGCTTGATATCCGCATAGGCGAGGTGAGCGACAAGGCGCTCCGCCTGATCCTCCATGCGCACCTGTTTCAGAAGCGCCTCTGCCTCATCGCGATGACAATCGCGCGCCGGCCGCCATAGACCGAACACTTCGCCGCGCTTGGCGAGAATCGCCATCTGCACATTCTCGATCACCGTCATCGAGAGGAATGCCTGCGCGATCTGGAAGGTGCGGCCGACGCCATGGCGAAGCACAAGCCGCGGCGGCAGGCCCGATATCTCGACGCCGCCAAGTCGGATGCCGCCCGTATCCGGCCGCAACTGCCCGCCGACCATGTTGAACGTCGTGGACTTGCCAGCGCCGTTGGGGCCGATCATCGCGACCATCTCGCCCGCTGCGACCTCAAACGACACGTCGCGCGCGGCATGCACGCCGCCGAAGGATTTCGAGATGCGCTCGACCTGAAGCAGCGTCATGGCGCGACCGGCTTCGTGAAGAAGCGCGTCCGCGCCTGAACCAGGCCGCCGAGCACGCCCTGCGGGAAAGCGAGCACAAGCGCCACAATCGAAATCCCGAGCCATGCGCGCCAGAGGTCGGTCAGCGGCATGATGAAATCCTTGATGGCGTGGAACAGGCCGGCGCCGAGGACCGCGCCGAACACCGTCTGCATGCCGCCAATCAGCACCATGGCGAGGAAATCGACCGACATGGGAATAGAAATCAGGGTCGGATCGATCGAGCCCTTTGAAAAAGCGAAGAGCGCGCCAGCGAGTCCGGTCGCGGCGCCGCCGAGCGCGAAGGCCGCGAGACGCTGCAGGCGCACATCGATCCCGATCGCATCGGCGCGCAATGAGGAATCGCGCGCGGCGCGCAAGGCGTAGCCGAACGGCGCGTGTATCGCGCGCCAGAGGATGAAGATCGCAGCGCAACTCAGCACAAGCGTCAGCGCGTAGAAGACCGGCCGCGACGAGGCGAAGGCGGCGGGCCAGACTCCGACCACGCCATTGTCGCCGCCGGTGATCTCGGTCCACTGGAAACAGAGGGCATAGACGAGTTGCGCGACCGCCAGCGTCAGCATCGCGAGATAGATGCCGGACAGCCGCACGATGAAAAAGCCGAAGAAGGCCGCCGCAAGGCCGGCGGCGATCGGCGCTGCGATCAAAGCCGGAATCATATGTAACCCGAATTTCACGGTGAGCAGGCCGGCGGCGTAAGCGCCGACGCCGAACCAGGCGGCGTGGCCAAACGACACCATGCCGCCGATCCCGATCAGCAGATTGAGCGCAAAGGCGGCGAGCGCGAAGCACAGCGCTTCGACGCCGACCTTCAGTGCATAGGCGTCGCCCCACAGAGGCAGCGAGATCGCGAGCGCGACAAAAGCCGCCAATGCGATCGTTCCGAAACGATCGAGCTTCCGCAATCCGACCACGCCTTCGATCACCGCGCGCGCGCCAAGATTGGCGTCGGGCCGGCCGAGGAAGCCATAGGGTCGCACGACCAGCACCGCCGCCATCAGCAGGAACACCAGCACCAGCGTGATCTTCGGAAACACGAGCACGCCGAAAGCCTGCAACTGACCGATCGCGAGCGAAGCGAGGAAAGCGCCAGGAATCGAGCCCATGCCTCCGACGACAGTGACGACGAAGGTCTCGGAGATGACTGATATATCCATCGCCTGATGCGCCGGCGCGCGCGGAATTTGCAGCGCGCCGCCAAGCCCGGCGAGGAAGGAGCCGAGGAACAAGGTCGCCGTGAACAGTTTCGCCTGATCGACGCCGAGCGCGCCGACCATCTCGCGATCCTGGGTCGCGGCGCGAATCAGCACGCCAAAGCGCGTGTGGCGCATCAGCGCCCACAGCAACGCGAGCACCACGGGCCCGATGGCGATCAGCAGCAATTCATAGGCGGGATAGCGCTGGCCGAAAATCTCGACGGCGCGGGGCAGCCCCGGCGCGCGCGGACCGAGAATATCGAGCGGCCCCCAGACGCGCACCACGACATCCTGCACGATGAGCACGACGCCGAAAGTTGCGAGGAGCTGGAACAATTCCGGCGCGCGATAGATGCGCCGGAGCAGCACGACTTCAATGATGACGCCGATCAATCCGACAACAAGCGCCGCCGCCAGTACGCCGAGCGCGAACATTGTAAACGACCGATCGAGATCGAGCAGCCGCGTGACGATGCTCACCGCGAGATAAGCGCCGAGCATGTAGAGCGAGCCATGCGCGAAATTGACGATGCGCGTCACGCCAAAGACGAGCGTCAGCCCGCTTGCCGTGATGAACAACGAGGACGCGCTCGCCAGCCCTGTCAGGAGCTGGATGACGAGGAAACCAGGATCCATAGGCTGGACGCGCGCAGGCGCATCAGCTCTTGCGGACGGCTTTCACCTCTTCTTCGGGGAAAAGATAAGGCGCGCCGTCGACATATTTCCAGTTCTTCATCGCCGGCGTCTTGCCGGCCAAGGTCGTCTCGCCGACCCAGGCGCCAAGCGTCGACTGATGATCGAGGCCACGCATGGTCACTTCGCCAACGATGGTCGAGAATTTCGCATCGGTCAGCGCCGCGATCAGCTTCTCGGTGTCGGTCGAAGCGGTCTTCTCCAGGAGGTCGCGCACCATGTAGACGACGACATAGCCGAGCAGCGATCCCAAACGCGGCGTCTCGTTGAACTTCTTCTTGTAGGCTGAAATGAATTTCGCATGCGGCTCGTCGCTGATCTGATCGACGGGATAGCCGGTGACGATCCAGCCCTCGGGCGTCTCTTCGCCGAGCGGCATGAGATATTCCGGCTCGCCGGTGAGCAGGCTCGCGACCAGCCGCTTCTCGAACAGGCCGCGCGTGTTGCCCTCGCGCACGAAGGAGGGAAGGTCCGCGCCGAACAGCACATTGAAGATGCCGTCGGGCTTCGCCTGCGCGAGCGCGCCAACCACCGGACCAGCTTCGACCTTGCCCAGCGCCGGGAATTGCTCGGCGACCACCTCGAAGCCGGGAACGGCCGCCGTCATCAGCTTCTTGAAAGCCGCCGCGGCCGACGTGCCGTACTCATAGTTCGGCGCGACGATCGCCCAGCGCTTCACGCCCTTGTCCTTCACCGCCTCCACCAGCATCTTGGTCTGCATGTAGGTGTTGGCGCGGACGCGGAACGTATAGCGATTGCCCTGCGCCATGGTGAGCGTGTCGCTCAACGGCTCGGTCGCGAGATAGAGCGTCTTGCGCTGGTTCGCGAGATCAGCGACGGCAAGGCCGACATTCGACAGGAAGCCGCCGGCGAGGAACGCGACATTCTCGCGCGTCAGAAGTTCTTCCGCCACGCGCACGGCGTCGCCCGGCGTCGAGCCGTCGTCGCGAAAGATGAATTCCAGCTTGCGCCCGCCCATCGCCTTCACGCCGCCGGCCGCATTGATCTCTTCCAGCGCAAGCTGCATCGCATTGCGATAAGGGACCGAGAACGCCGCCATGCGGCTGTAGGAGTTGAACTCGCCGACCTTGATCGGACCTTCCTGCGCCATGCCGGCGCCGGCCAGCGTCGTGGCGGCCGCCATGCCTCCGACAAGCGCGCGACGATCAATCCCGAACTGGGCCATGATGCTGATGCTCCCCAAAGCGCGCGCGACCCTATCATGGGGCCATGAGCCGGCAAGCGCGCGAAAACGGCGCCGCGGAGCCCGCCATGCGCTTCCCGGCAGGGGCCGGCGCCTAGACGACAGGCGCCGGCGCTTTTCCTTTGATCGCCCTCGTCCTACAGTCGGCTCATGACGATTTCGGGTCTGATCCTGTTCGCGTCGGTCTATTTCCTCGCCGCGGCTTCGCCCGGGCCGGGGGTGACGGCGCTCGTCGCGCGCGTCCTTTCGCGCGGGACGCAGGGGCTCGGCGCCTTCATCGCCGGCATCACGCTCGGCGACATCGTCTGGTTCGCCTTCGCGGCGCTTGGCCTCTCGGTGCTGGCCCAGCAGTTTCACCTCGCCTTTCTCGTCGTGAAATATGCCGGCGTCGCCTATCTCCTCTATCTCGCCTGGGCGCTATGGACGCAGCCGGCGAAAGCGCAGCAAATCGGTGAGACGCATGCGCCCGATAGCCCGGGCAAGCTGTTCCTCGCCGGACTCGCGCTCACGCTCGGCAATCCCAAGGTGATGGTCTTCTTCATGGCGATCCTGCCGACGGTCGTTGATCTCCAGCATATGACGCTGACGGCGGCGATCGAAGTCGGCATTCTCATGGCGGTGATCCTGAGCGGCGTGCTCGCCGCCTATGGCCTCGCCGCCGATCGCGCACGCCGGCTGATCGCGAGTCCGCGCGCCATGCGCCTCGTCAATCGCGTCAGCGGCGCGGCTCTCGTTGGCGCAGCCGCGGCGGTCGCCACGCGCTGAACGCACTCCACATGCCATTCGTCCGGGTCTGATCCGATGGTCGATATCGCCACGCGCGTCTACAATCACGACTGGAAAATCGATCCGATCGTGCGCTCGGTGCTCGACACCGATTTCTACAAATTGCTGATGGCGCAGACCATCTACCGCCGCCACCGGCGCGATCAGGTGACGTTCGGCATCCACAACCGCACCACGACCGTGAAGCTCGCCGACATCATCGATTCCGGCATGCTGCGCGAACAGCTCGACCATGTGCGCACGCTTTCACTCTCGCGCGGCGAGTCGACCTGGCTGCGCGGCAACATGTTCTACGGCAAGCGGCAGATGTTCTCGCCCGATTTCGTCGCGTGGCTCGAGGAGTTCCGCTTTCCCGAATATCATCTCGAGCGCCGCAGCGGGCAGTATGAACTGACCTTCGACGGGCCGTGGATCGAAACCACGATGTGGGAGATTCCGGCGCTCGCCATCATCAACGAACTGCGCTCGCGCGTGGCGCTGCGCGGCCGCGGGAAATTCGAGCTGCAGGTGCTCTATGCGCGCGCCATGACGCGAGTGTGGGAAAAGATCGAGCGGCTGAAAAAGCTGGAAGGGCTGCGCGTCGCCGATTTCGGCACGCGCCGCCGCCACTCCTTCCTGTGGCAGGACTGGTGCGTGCAGGCGATGATCGAAGGGCTCGGCCCTTCTTTCCTCGGCACGTCGAACTGCATCATCGCGCTTGAGCGCGAGGTCGAGGCTGTCGGCACCAACGCGCATGAATTGCCGATGGTTTATTCCGCGCTCGCCGATGGCGACGAGGAGCTGGCGCTCGCGCCCTACAAGGTGCTCGCCGACTGGCAGGAGGATTATGAGGGCAATCTCCGCATCATCCTCCCCGACACCTACGGCACCACTGACTTTCTCAAGCGCGCGCCGCGCTGGATGGATAACTGGACCGGGATCCGCGTCGATTCCAAGGAGCCTGTCGCCGGCGGTGAAGAGGCGATCGAATGGTGGAAGAGCCGCGGGCAGAATCCACAGGACAAGATGATCATCTTTTCCGACGGGCTTGATGTCGATGACATCGAGCGATTGCATCAGCGCTTCTATGGCCGCGTGCGTCTCGGCTTCGGCTGGGGCACGCTGCTGACCAATGATTTCCGCGGCTTCGATGAAAAGCTCGATCCGATCTCGATCGTCTGCAAAGTGATCTCGGCGAACGGGCGCCCGACGGTGAAGATCTCCGACAATCCGACGAAGGCGATGGGGCCGCGCGAGGAGATCGACCGCTACAAGCGCGTGTTCAACGTCGTCGAGGCGAAGCCGCAGCCGGTGCTGGTGTAGAGCCGTCGTTGCGGACGCTCTCCTCATCTCCGGAACGTCGAGAGGACTCCGGCGAAGCGGGCGCTCCTTGACGTAAAGCTAAACTGCGCCTCGGGCCTGTTCTCACCGGCGGGTATCGGAATATCCTCCCTGCCCGGCTGCGGCGGCGAGGAAGTTCCGGGCGAGAGGGTCTCCCTGCGCGGCAGCTTTGCGGAACCAGGAGAGGGCCTGTTCCTGGTCTTGCGCCACGCCGCGGCCTTCCGCGTACATTAATCCGAGAACGGTCTGGGCAGGAGCCAATCCCTGATTGGCGGCCTTGCGATACCAGGCGACCGCCTGCGCGTAATCTTTCGTCACGCCGACGCCGGTCTCGTACATCTGGCCAAGTTCGAGTTGGGCGGGAGCGAATCCCCGCTCAGCCGCCCGTCGATACCAGGTTGCAGCCTGGGCATTGTCCCGCGCCACGCCGCGACCGTACGAATACATCTGGCCAAGACTGAATTGGGCGCTCGCGTCTCCCTGTTCCGCCCGGTTGCGCAGACCGGGCAAGGCCGAAGCGGCCTGCGCGTCATTCGCTGGCATTGATGTCTGGGCGAAGGCCGGCGAGGCGAGACAGAGGCCGAAGACCAGAGCCTTCACGATATTTTTCATCAGGGCGTTTCTCCATCCCGGCTGTGAGAAAGCTCGCGGCGTCGAATATGTCGACACAACCTGATCAGCGCACCGTGAGATCCTCACATCAGGAGTCCTTGGTCAACAAAGAACCGTCGTCGCGCGGGTCGTTTGCGTCAAGCCTTACAATATCGCTGACAGCCGACGCTGACGCCGCGGTCCTTTCGCCGGTTAGCGGCGCAGCGCCGACCCCATCGCGTCGAGCAGAAATCTGCTCACATCCGGCCTCCACGCATCCGGATTGCCGCTGAAGCTGAGATGACCGTCAGGCTCGAACGGCGGCAGCTTGATGAAATCCCCGCGCCCGCCTTTCGCGCGGAACGCCTCGAACCAGGCCGTCGGTTTCTGCACGCCGAAGTAGCGATCATTCTCGCTATAGAGCCAGAGCGAGGGAATGCGCGCCGTCGCGCCATAGCCCGCAAACAGAGCCTGCAAAAGATCATTGCGGCACGGCTCGGCCGGACGATGCTCGGGATCGCCGCCGCCTCCGCCGGCGAAATTCACCACCGCCTTCACGCCCTGAAGATTCTTCGCGGCGATCGCGATCGCCGTCGCGCCGCCGAAGGACTGGCCGACGACGACACCGGCGGAACCATCGACATAGGACAGCGTCCGCGCATGTTCGATCGCGCGGATCGTCTGCTGCGCCGCCGCTTCATAAGCCGGAGGATAATTGCGGACGCGGCAAGTGCCGGAATATTCGACGTCGGGGCCGCCGCTGACGCCATAACCGATCCGCGTCGGCGCCAGCACGGCGAATCCCATCTGCACGAAATAACGCGCATTGGCGCCGAAGCGCGCGCGGCCGAAATTCGCGCGCTCCTGAGCCGAGACCGCGCGGCCGTGCAAAAGAATGAGAAAGGGCGCGCGGGGCCGCGCGTCATCATGAAAGATCGTCAGCTTGATCGGCTGATCGATCGTAGCGCCCGCGGCGTCCGTCACGCGCACGGGCAGGTCGACGACCTCTTCGACGATTTTTCCCTGCGCGGGCGGGCCGGAAAGCAGCGCGACAAAGATCCACGCGCAAACGGCGGTGAAAGTTTTCGTTGGCGCAGAGAAGATTCTCATCGCCATCTCCTCACGCGCCCGGAAGCGTGATCCGGAACGCGGCGCCCTTTTCCGCATCAAGCAATTCGATCCGGCCGCCATGCAGCCGCACGAGCTCGGAGGCGATCGCAAGGCCAAGACCGATGCTGCCGGGCTTGGCGGTCGCGTTGAACGCCTCGAACAGCCGCGGCCGGATGCGCGGCTCGACGCCCGGCCCATCGTCACTGACCTCGACGATCGCATCGCGGCCTTCGCGGCGCGCGACAATCGTCAGCATGCCGCCCTGCGTCTCACTGTGGGTCAGCGCATTGACCGAGTTGCGCGCGAGATTCATCAACACCCGAAATATCTGTTCGCGATCGACGCGCAAGGCGAAGCCTTGCGGAATCGTCAGCGTGATTTTTACGGCGTGATCGCCATCGAGCCCCAGCCCTTCGGCGACCTCACGAGCGAGCGCTTTCACGTCGACTTGCTCACGCTCGGGTTCGCGCTCGCTGATGCGGCCATAGGCGAGCGTCGACTGGCAGAAGGCGATGGCGCGATCGAGCGCCGACATCAGCCGCGGCGCGAAGCGCTGCGTCACAGGATCGACCGTCTGAGACAAGCGGTCGGAGATGAGCTGCGCCGACGCCAGCATGTTGCGCAGATCATGGTTGATCTTGCTGACCGCGAGCCCCAGCGCGGCGAGATGCTTCTTCTCGCGCAGCTCCTTCGCCAGCGAACGCTCCATGTCGGCGAGCGCGATCTCGGCGGCGCCGATCTCGTCGCCGCGACCTGACGGCGCAACGATGCGGCTGTTATCCTCGGGGTCGGCGGCGAAGGCGGTGACATTGTCGGACAGACGCCGCACCGGCCGCACGATCAGCCAATGCAGCGCGAGATAGACGAGAACCGCGGTCAACCCTGATATGAACAGCGAGAGCAGCAGCAGGTTGACGGAAAAGGCGCGCACCGCGTTGCGGATCGGCCTCTCCGGCAGCACGATCTCGATGTAATCCATCTTGTCCATGCCGGGACCGATGACGCGCAGCATGCGGCCGTCCGCGCCCGAAAGGGTCGCGAACGCGTTCATCGCCATCATGCTCCAGTTCGTGTCGCGCAGATCGATGCGCCGCGCCATATCGAGCGTCGTGTCATCGGTCGCGAGCAGGCGGCGGCGCTCGCCCGTCTTCACGGCGACGGCGGCGGCGCCGATCTGATCGAGCAATCTCAGCTCGAGCTCGCGCGGCACCATGCCGTCAGGCGCAGCATCGAGCACCAGCGCGGCCACCTGAGCCGCCGCCAGGCGATCGGTCAGCAGACCGCGATGATAACTCGCCACCGACGGCGCATAGATCAGGATTTCCGCCAGCAGCACGAAGATGACCGTGAGGATGAGCAGCTTGCCGGACAGGCCGAGCCGGGCGCGGTGAATCAGGGCTCGCGCGCTGCGACCATTGCTGTCGATCTCCGTCGCCATCCGCAGCGTTTATCCCAATGTCCGCAACAGGGACAGCGCGCGCCTGACCCAGCGATCGCGAGCGACAGGCGCGAGCGATTGCAGCGATATGCGCCGCGCCATGTCGGACAAGGTCGGCTGCGCGACCATGAGCGACGCCATGTCGTTCAGCCGCGCCTTTCTCGCGATGGCGAGGCTCCACAGCGCGATCATCTCGGACGCGCCGCGCCCGATGATGGCGCAGCCGAGAATCTCGCCTCGCCGCATGGCGATCACCTTCAGATGACCCTGCGCGGCATGTTCGACGCGCGCGCGCTCATTTCCGGAGAAGGGCCAGCGATGAGTGACGACATCATCGCGAATCGCGCGCGCCTCGGCTTCGGACAGTCCGCAGCGGGCGATTTCAGGGTCGGTGAAAAGAATGCGCGGAACCATCCGCGCATCGGCCTTGGCGGACAAGCGAAACAACGCCGATCGCGCGACGCGCGCCGCCTGCTCCGTCACTGCATGGGTCATGCGCGGCTGCCCCGCAGCGCAGTCGCCGATGGCATAGATGCGGCGATTGCTCGTCCGAAGCCCGGAGTCGGTTTCGATTCCATCGGCGCCATGACGCACGCCGGCCCTGTCGAGATCAAGCTCCCCTATCGCGGGCGTCCGCCCGGTCGCGACGAGCAGCGCATCGCAGGAGATGGAGCCGCCCTCTCCTTCCGCCGATATCTCGACGCCGTTTTCGTGTTGCGCGACCGACCGAACCTTCGCGCGGTCGCGCCAGTCGACGCCGTCGCGCGTCAGCCGGTCGCGAAGAAGCTCCGCCATGTCGGGATCGAAGTCGGCCAGCGCCTCTCCGCCGCCAAACAAGGTGACGCGCGAGCCAAGCCGGACAAAAGCCTGCGCCAGTTCGATCGCGGCGGGATCGCCGCCGAGGACGCCAAGATGCGCCGGCGCCGAGGCGAGATCGAAGATCGTGTCGGCGCCGAGATGCGGCGTCTCGGAAAGCCCTTCGATGTCGGGCGTCGCCGGTCGCGATCCGGTCGCGACGATAAAGCGGCGCGCGCGGACGCTGACATCACCGGCGACGAGCGTGCGATCATCGAGAAAGCGGCCCGTGACGCGGATCACGCGCACGCCCATCGCCTCGAAGCGCTCCTGCGTTTCATCGGGCGCGAACGAAGCAGCGGCCTGCCTCACCTGCGCCAGCACGCGCGCAACGTCGATGTCGGCGAGTTTCGCATCAAGCCCGAAGGCGCCTGCAGCGCGGATGTCGGCAGCCCGTCGCGCCGCCGCGGCCAACGCCGCGATCGCGATTCCACCCGCAGCGCGCCTGTCGCCGCCCATGGCGCCCTTCTCGACCAGCACGGTCGAAACGCCGAACGCGGCTGCGGCCGTCGCCACGGCAAGGCCGCCTGCGCCCGCGCCGACGATGCAGAGATCGGGCGTCAGCGTCTCGGCGACGCCGGGGTTGGCCGCGCGCAGCGATGTCATACAGACGGCGCCTCGGGACGCGCGCCGCGCCATCTCCGCAGCGCCACCGGGATCAGCGCGGCGGCGGCCAATGCGATCAGGCCAGCGATCAGTTCAGGCGTCAGGATCGCCATCGGCGACCAGTCGACGCCGCATCCAGACGCGCCGCTCGCCACGCAGGCGTCGAACGCGGCGATCTGGTTCGTCAGCAATTGATCGAGGCCGGCGCCCGCCGCCGCGGCCGCGAAGCTCATGGGCGCAACGCCAAGGAACGTCGTCCAGGCAAATGTCGCGAGCGGCGGACGGAAGGCCGCCGCCGCCGTATTGACGATGATGTAGGGGAAGAGCGGCGTCAGGCGCATCGCCAGCATCCACGACACCGCGTTGGCGTCGAACTCCCGTCTCAGCAAGGTCAGCCCATCGATCCTCTTCGCCAGAAATTCCGGAAACAGCGTCCGCGCCAGCAGGCAGAAGGCGACGCCGCCGAGGGTCGCGCCGGTCATGGCGGCCAGCGCGCCCATGACCGGCCCGAAGAGAAATCCGCCCGCCATCGTCACGAGCATCACGCCGGGCACGGCGACCACCTTCGCGGCGGCGTAGGCGAGCACGAAACCGACGATGGAGATGACGGGCCAGGCGTCAATCAATGCGCGCAGCGCGGCGCGCTCGCGAAACAATTGCTGGATGGAAATCAGGTCGAACGCGCGGAGCGTCCAGACCGCCAGCACGGCAAGCCCCAGCGCCGCCAGCGGCGCTATCCTTCGCCAGGCTGGCGGGGGTCCTGATCGCGACATTTAAACCCTCGATTCCCCTCCCTTTATCGCGGGCGCGGCCGGTTGGGCAGTCCTGCTTGCCGCCCCCCGCCCCGGCCTCTACAAGCGCCGACGTTCCTTCAACCGGAGAATCGAATGCGGCCGTCCAAACGCGCGCCTGATGAAATGCGACGAGTGAGCCTCGAACGGGGCGTGGCGCGCTATGCGGAAGGCTCCTGCCTGGTGAAGTTCGGCGAGACCCATGTGCTCTGCGCCGCTTCCGTCGAGGACAAGCCGCCGGCCTGGCTCAGGGGCACGGGCAAGGGCTGGGTGACGGCGGAATACGCCATGTTGCCGCGCGCCACCCATGAGCGCACCCGCCGCGAGGTGACGTCAGGCAAGCCCAGCGGCCGCACCCAGGAGATCCAGCGGCTGATCGGCCGCTCGCTGCGCGCCGTCGTCGATCTGCCCGCGCTCGGCGAGCGCCAGATCACTGTCGATTGCGACGTCCTCCAGGCCGACGGCGGCACGCGCACGGCCTCGATCACCGGCGCCTGGGTCGCCCTGCATGACTGCCTGCAATGGATGAAGGCGCGCAACATGCTGAAGGGCGAGGCGCTGAAGGATCATGTCGCTGCGATCTCCTGCGGCATATCGAGCGACACGCCTGTGATCGATCTCGACTATGCCGAGGATTCGAGCGCCGGCACGGATGCGAATTTCGTCATCACCGGCTCCGGCGGCCTCGTCGAGGTGCAGGGCACGGCGGAAGGAAAGCCCTTCTCCGAGAGCGATTTCCTTGCGCTGATGAAGCTCGCGCGCGGAGGCTGCGCCAAGCTCGTCGAGTTGCAGAAGATCGCGGTTCTCTGATCTCGATGTCTCGCACGCTCTCCGGCAAGCTCGTCATCGCGACCCACAACAAGGGCAAGCTCGCGGAAATGCGCGAGCTGCTCGCGCCCTATGGCGTCGAAGCGATCTCGGCCGGCGAACTCAATCTGCCCGAGCCTGACGAGACCGGCTTCATGTTTTCGGAGAACGCCGCGATCAAGTCGCGCGCGGCGGCGAAGGCGACGGGACTGCCGGCGCTCGCCGATGATTCAGGCGTCTGCGTCGATGCGCTCGACGGCGCGCCGGGCCTGTTCTCCGCCAACTGGGCGGGACCCGGAAAGAATTTCGCGCCGGCGATGGAGCGCGTCGAAAAAGAATTGCAGATGCGCGAAGCCACGACGCCCGAGCAGCGCCGCGCGCATTTCGTTTCGGCGCTGATCGTCACCTGGCCTGATGGGCATGAGGAACTGTTCGAGGGCCGCGTGTTCGGCCGCGTGGTGTGGCCGCCGCGCGGAACGAACGGCTTCGGCTATGATCCGATGTTCCTTCCCGATGGCCATCAGCGCACGTTCGGCGAGATGAGCGCGGAGGAAAAGCACGGGCTGCCGGCCGACGGCTCTGAAGCTCTGTCGCATCGCGCCCGCGCCTTCCAGAAACTCGCGCGCGCTTTGCTGCGCGCCAAGACGGACGCATGACCAGCGCGAGCGATCCCGGCTTCGCCGTCTATGTGCATTGGCCGTTCTGCGCGTCCAAATGCCCTTACTGCGACTTCAACAGCCATGTGCGCCACGCGACTGTCGATCAGGAGCGCTATCTCGCTGCGTTCAAGCGCGAGCTTGCGATCCAGGCGGAGCGCGCGCCTGAACGCGCCGTGCATTCGATCTTCTTTGGCGGCGGCACGCCGTCGCTGATGAAGCCTGAAACGGTCGGCGCGATCATCGAAGCGATTTCGTCGCACTGGAATTTCGAACCCGGCGTCGAGATCACGCTCGAAGCTAATCCGACAAGCGTCGAAGCCGAGCGCTTCCGCGGCTATCGCGCGGCCGGCGTCAATCGCGTATCGCTCGGCGTGCAGGCAATGAACGACGCGGACCTGCGCGCGCTTGGTCGTCTCCACTCGGCGGACGAAGCAATGCGCGCCGTCGACATCGCCGCGACGAATTTCGATCGCTTCTCGTTCGACCTGATCTATGCGCGTCCCGGCCAGACCGTCGAAGCATGGCGCGATGAATTGCAGCGCGCGATCGCGATCGGATCTGATCATCTCTCACTCTATCAGCTCACCATCGAGCCGGGCACATGGTTCGAGAAGCTGCACGCGGCTGGCAAGCTCGCGATTCCCAATGCTGATCTTGGCCGCGCGCTGTGGGACGTCACGCAGGAAACCTGCGACGCCGCCGGCATGCCCGCCTACGAGATTTCCAATCATGCGCGGCCCGGCTCGGAATGCCGGCACAATCTCGTCTATTGGCGCTATGGCGAATATGCCGCGATCGGCCCCGGCGCGCACGGCCGCCTGATCATCGACGGAAAGCGCACCGCCTTCTCGAATGAATTGCATCCGGAGACCTGGCTGCAGCGCGTCGAAAGCGAAGGCGAAGGCGTGGCGGAGCGCTCAAGCCTCACGCCTGAAGAACAGGCTGACGAATATCTCCTGATGAGTCTGCGATTGCGCGAAGGCATCGATCCCGCGCGCTACGCCGCGCTCAAAGGCCGTCCGCTCGATAATGAGCGTGTGGATTTTCTCGTCACGCACGGAATGGTCGCGCGCCGCGCGGATGGGCATGTCGCGGTGACGCCGGAAGGGTTTCCGGTTCTCGACGCGGTGGTGGCTGATCTCGCCGCGTGACGCCGGCGCAGCGCGCGAAATCCATCAAAAGCTAATTCTTGAGGCGCGCTTTGCGGCGCCCGGTTTTTAGTGCGCCGGAACGGGAACAGCGATCGGCGCTGTCGCGGTCTGGGCTGCCGGCTGCGGATGATAGGCCCAGACCTGGCTGTTGCTGTCGATGACGTGGACCGGAGTCGTCTGAATGCGATCGCCACTCGGAAGCGTGGTCTCGGACATCGGGCCGCTGAATGATACGAGCCGCAATCGCGTGCGATGCACGCGAGAGCCGGGCGGCGCATTCTGCTCCAGCACGTCGACGACGCCGGGAGAGATGACAGCTTCAACAATCGCCGTGTGGTGCGATCGCGTCTGCACGCTCGTCCCGGCTTGCTGCCAGCTTCCGTCGGGATGGATTGTTCGGACGATGCTGTTGTCGTTCCAGCGGTAATTCCGGAATTGCAGGATGTCGCCGGGGCGCAGGCCGTTCACGAGATCAGCGACAGGATCGCCCCAGACATAATTCTGGTTTCCGTTGATGTGGCCCATGATCTGCGTCGAGGTCCGGCCGCCATTCTGCGCGAGCGCCTGCTCCGCCAGAGTCCAGCACTGGCCGTTGCCGACGATCTGATTCATGCGCGCGAGCGCCCAATTCACAATATCTTCGGGAAGAGACATCAGACGGCTCCTCGATGAGACCGTGTGATGATGCCTCGCGAAATATATGTTGACCGTGCGCGCTCGCACGAGCTTGCGATCTGTCGCGCGCGCAGTTTCGACGACGTCGCTATGATTTCTGGCGCTGATCTCGCACTGGCTGCGGATCAGCCGGCCTGATCGACTAATTGCGCAGAGGCTGACGCTTGCGATTCTCGTCCTGCTTCTCGACCCAGGCGATGGCGAGATCGAGCGAGGCGAAGCGCGGGCCGGGATTGAGGTCTGCAGCCGCTTCGGAGCGGCCATATTCAATGGCGTACTGATTCACGTCCCGCAGGTGACGAATGACGATGAAACTGTTCTCGTTCTGCGTGGGACGGTCTGGAGTCATGTTCAATTCCACCGGTTTTCTTTTGGCCGATCTTCTTAATCCTGCGGCGTCAAACTGGTTCCCGAAAAGGGGCACGCAAAGCCGATCGCAAGAAGCAGGCCAGCTCTGGAGAACATTCGCCTTCTCCCGATTTTTCAGTGGTTTGCGCAGCCGACGGCGCGTTTGCGTCATCATTGGCGCATGAGAGCCAGGAGCCGAAATCGCGCGTTCCGCCCGATTCTGGGTCAGGCGCCGAAGGAGCGCGGCGCCGCGCTGACCGCCACGGCCTGACCGTTGCGGATCTCGTTCACCGCCAGCGCCCTTTCGCTCAGCCCGTCCTGACGGAAGCGGAAGATCCCGTCGGCGCCGCCGAAGCCGGACGGATTGGTCAGCACCTCATCGGAAAAGCGGCGCTGCCCTTGAGTCCTGACCAGTGCAACCACCAGAGAAGCCGCGTCGTAACTGAGCGTGGAGATGCGGGTCGGGCTGGCGTTGAACTTGGCGCGGTAACGCTGGGCGAAATTATCGAAGCCTGAAGGGTCGGGCGCAGCAAACCAGCCGCCCTGAAACTGGGCGATGCGGAACACCGAGGACTCATTCCATTGGCCCAATCCGAGAGGCTTCACGCGCGCCGCGCTGAAATTCGCGGCGCCAAGGCCTTCCGCGATGATCGCCAGCACGTCGCCGCGGGTCGGCAGGAACAGGGCGTCCGCCTGTGCTGTCGGGCCGGCGACGACGCCCGCGATGGCCTGGATCGCCGGCTGCATTCGCGCGCGATCGGCGGGCAGGCTCTGCACGGCGACGAGGCGGCCGCCGCGTTTCGCCACGGCGCTCTGGAAGGCGGCGCTGGCGACCGAGCCATAGGCGTCTTCCGGGATCAGCGCCGCGAAGGAGCGCTTGCCCTGCGCGAAGGCGAAGTCGACAATGCGCTCGACCTCGTTCTCCGGCAGAAAGCTGAGGAGATAGACGCCGCGCGAAGCGACCGAGGCGTCGCTGGAAAAAGCGATCATCGGCTTGCCGGCGGCGCGCGTCACCTGCGACGCGGCCTGCACGGCGGGGGCGAACAACGGCCCAAGGACGATCTCCGCGCCCTCGCCGATCGCCTCCTGCGCAGCCGCGCGGGCGCCATCGGGCGAAGCCCGGTCGTCTTTCACGATAAGCTGGACGTTGGGATTCTCGAATTGCGCCACGGCGAGCTCCGCAGCGTTCTTCAGTGCGACGCCGGTCGCGCCGCTGCCGGTCAGCGGCAGAATGAGGCCGATCCTGACCACGCCGGGGCCCGCGGGCGCGACCTGCGGTTTCGGGCCGTCATCGCCCCACAGCGAGCCGACCCCTCCACCACAGGACGCGGTCGCAAGACCGGCGCCGGCGCTCGCGAGCAATCGCGCGAGAACGCGCCGCGAGACCGGATGGGGAATTGGGCTACGCCCCTGCATAGGCTCCTCTCGACGAGCCGGTTCAATCGACTCAAACGTCTGATAGCATAAACGCTGGCGACGACGCGAAACGAAGACGGCCTTTCCATGACCCATCCCCGCGGCGCAGCGAATCCGCTCAAGCCGCAATCGGCGAAGGAATTCACGCTGCACGGCCAGCGCGTCGCCGCCGAAAGGCTGTCGCCGGGGCTCCATGTGGTGGCGACCCCGATCGGCAATCTGAAGGACGTCACCCTGCGCGCGCTGGGGACGCTCGCAGGCGCCGACGCCATTCTCGCCGAAGACACGCGCGTCACGGCGAAGCTGCTCACCCATTATGGCGTCGCGACGCCGACGCTCGCCTATCACGAGCATAATGCGGCGCGGCTGCGGCCGATGATCCTGTCGCGGCTGCGCGAGGGCGAAGCGATCGCGATCGTTTCCGATGCGGGCACGCCGCTGATTTCAGATCCCGGCTTCAAGCTCGTCGCTGATGCGGTCGCTGCCGGAATCGCCGTGACGAGCGCGCCCGGCGCGTCCGCCCTCCTCGCTGCGCTGACCATCGCCGGCCTGCCGACCGACCGTTTCTTCTTCGAAGGCTTCCTGCCGCCGAAAAGCGCAGCGCGGCGCGCTCGCCTCGCCGAACTCGCGTCGATCCCGGCGACTTTGGTGTTCTATGAGGCGCCGTCGCGGATCGCCGAGATGATTGCGGATGCGGCCGACATGCTCGGTTCGCGCGACGCCTGCGCCGCTCGCGAATTGACCAAGCTGCATGAGGAGGCGTTGCGCGGCCCCCTTCACGAACTTGCCGCGCAGCTCGCCGAGCGCGACTCCATCCGCGGCGAGATCGTCGTGCTGATCGCCCCGCCGGGCGCGGACGCGGCGGACGATCCCGCGTCGCAGGAGGCGGCGCTCGATGAGGCGCTCCGTGCAGCGCTGGCCTCATCTTCGCTGAAACAGGCGGTGGCGGATGTCGCCGCAAAGACCGGCCAGCCGCGTCGCGTCGTCTATGCGCGCGCGCTCGCGCTTTCGGGAAAATCGTGACGCGCAGAGCTGACGAGCGTCGTCGCGCCTATCGCGCCGGGCATGTAGCGGAATGGATTGCCGCAGCCCTTCTCACCGCCAAGGGCTACCGCATTCTCGCCCGCCGCTACGCCGCCCATGGCGGCGAGATCGATCTGATCGCCCGACGCGGCCGCACGGTCGCCTTCATCGAGGTCAAGGCGCGGATGTCGCTCGACGCCGCGCAGGAGGCGATCGGCGCAGCCAAGGAGCAGCGTTTCGGCCGCGCCGTCGACGCCTGGCTGATGCGCAACGGCTGGGCCGCCGACCATGTGCTCCGCGCCGACGCGGTGCTGATCGCGCCGCGGCGCTGGCCGCGCCATGTGGAGAACGCGTTCGAACTGGGCCGCTCCTAGATCACGCCGCATTTTGATTGAATCAATCAAAACGCGGGAACGTGATCGATTCCAGAAGTTTAGAGCATGGCTTTTGCGAAAAACCGGTATCCACTTTTTCGCGCCATGCTCTAGGACCTGTTGACGTCCGCCGGATTGTCGGGAATCGTTCGCTTGGCCATCGCGGGCGACCGCTCCAGAGCGGTGATGGCGATTTTCAACGATGAGATGATTTGAGCTTTTTTGCGAGGCGGGGGCCTTCGCGAATGGTGGGGCAACAATGAGCGACGATGTGATGGTCGCTGCGCCCGCAGCGCCGGAACGCGAGCGAGATGACGAGCGCTCGGGACGCGTATTTGTGTTCCTGATCGCAGTCGCCGCTTGGGCGGCGACTGGCCTGTGGATCGGCTTTCTGCTGTGGGGCGTGTGGAGCCTGTTCAGATTGGCTGCGGGTTAGGCGACAGGCCGACAACGCGCGTCGTTCTTTTTTGAAATCATCGCGAAGCGCGCGGAGAGGGGCTTATAAGAATGCTCCCTCTGCGCGGTTCAAGATGCGAGTTTGCAGTCAATCCCGCCGCTCACTTTCACAGCACTCTGCCAAAAAATTGCAACCGGGAATTATGATCGGCGAGGTGCGGCCATTGCGTCAGCCAGAGATCGGCGAAACGACGCGCCATGCGGCCCGACCAGGACAGCTCCTCTGAATTCGCGAGACTGTCGACCCACACCGTCTTGCTGCCGAGCAGCTTTCCGATCTGCAGCGCGATCAGTCCCGGCGCGGCGCCCGTCGTCACGATCACATCAGGCCGCAATGTGAGTTGCGCCCAGATCACCTGCAGAACCAGCAGCACGAATCGGTGCGGCGTCGAGCGCGACGCGTCAGCGATGACGCGCACGGGACGATCACCGGACGGCGGAGAGGCCCCGCGCATGGTGGTGACATAGTAGGTGTCGTGCCCGTCGAACGCCGGGCTCATGCGCGACAACTGCACCCAATGCCCGCCGGCGGACGCCACCAGCAGGATGCGCTTGCGAGGCATGAATCTCGGGTCCATCGCAGATCGAAGCCGTCAAAATTGATTTCGGGAACCGGGCTGATGATTCCGCCGGAAGTTTGAGGCAATCGTCATGCCATCGGCGGCCGTCGTTATCGCGCTTCGCCGCGAGACGCCATGGTCCGCGCGAGTCAAACTTGCGACGACCGGCGTCACTGGCGAACCTCCAGACATTCCCGATCGTTCGGGAAGACATATCCCTGGCCCGAACAGTTCGCCGGCTCGCCATATCGCCAGCCCGATCCCTTGTAGCCGACATAGACGCGGCCGAAATGATCCTTGTCGCCTTCGACGACAGTGACCTGATCGAGCGTTCCCACGGGGAAGCGGCCGACGCGCTTCCATGACGCTGCATCGTCGGTCGAGCGCCACACGCCATAGGCGCCGTTGACGCGGCCGGAAATGAAGATCGCGGGATAGTTCGCGCCGGGCGCCGCCTTGCCGAAGCCGATATCATCGACGTGATCGACATTGGCGACGATCGTCCAGTTCTCACCGCCGTCGACGCTGCGACGCAGGCGGACATCTCCTTGCGCGACCGCGGAGGTGAAGAAGAGATTCCCCGCTTTTCCCGGAACGGCGCGAAGCTTCGCGGTGAACTTGCTCTGCGGCGCGATCTCGCGATTGAAAACCTGAGCCCAGGTTTCGCCGCCGTCGCGCGTGCGCCAAAGGCCGCGCAGCGCCGCGTTATCGCCATCGCCGGAATGATAATAATAAAACACGCTAGGCAGCACGCGGTCCGCCGCGAGAATCTTGCGTTGCGAGTAATAGAGCGCATGCGAACCGGTGTTGGGCAGACGCTCGCCGGAAAGCTCGACGCGCCGCCACGTCGCGCCGCGATCTTTCGTATAGAATGGGGAGCGATTGTAGGTCGGCGCCCAGATGATGTTGTTGACGTCGTTCGAGGATATGGCGATCGCGCCAAATGACATGCGCCAGGGATCATCGGCGCGCGTACCCGGCGGCTGCGGCAGCGTTGCGAATCGCGTCCAGTTTCGCCCGCCGTCGGCGCTATAGCCCGCCAGCACGGACTGGCCGTCCTGAGAGCAACAATTCGTTCTTGTGTCAGATGCGTTGGTTACGACGAATTTCGGATCGGACGGACTCCAGTCGAGCGCCTGCGCGGCGATGACGACGCGCTCCTTCGGGCCATAGGTCTTCGAGAATGAGTTCAGATCATCCTTGACGTGAATGCCGAAGTCCCACGCCGCGAAGAGCGGCGCCTGACCGGGCGCCTGGATCACGTCATTGGCGACAAGCTCCTCGACGCCGCGCGTCTGACTCGTCCAGAGAATATCGGTCGCCATCTTCGGAACGTCAGCGATATAGACGCCTGTTCCGGCTCCATTGATCATCCGGTTGGGAACCACGGGATCGAACGTCACGCGGCCTGTCGCGAAATAGGAAACATTCGCGATGCGCAGCCATGGCGGATCGCGCTCGCCTGCGCGGGAGTGATGCGCGACGCGCGTCCAGGATTCCCCGCCATCCATCGATCGTGAAGTCCCTCCGCCCTCATCGAAGACGAAGATTTCGGCTGTGCGCGGATTGATCGCAACCGACGCAAAACCGAAGCGGCGCTCCGCGCCGAGCTGGCCGGTCAGATCCGTCCAGGCGCCGCTCCTGAAGCGCCAGACAGTCTTGCTCATCTGGTCGACGCCAAAGAGCGTTCCATCGGGCGCATAGGCTGCCTGCTTCAGCGTCCGCGGCTGATTCATTTCGGCCGGCGCGAGCGGCGCGAAATTGCGGCCGCCATCTGCCGACACGAAGACGCCGTTTCCAGCCGACATCGCCAGCACGCGCCCCGTGTAGGCTCCCCCCGCCGCGTGTTCGAACCAGGGCAGCACGCCCGCGCTTCGATTCTCTCCGCCAGAGGAGAGGTCGCCGCCGCGCGGCACGCTTGTGATATTCTGCCACGTCGCGCCGCCATCCTCGGAGCGAAGCAACCCGTTTTGCGGCGTGCCGAAGAATACGAGATCGGGATTATTCGGTCCGACCGCCATGAACGGGCCGTAGTGCCGAAACTTGCCGTTGGCGTCGAACTTGATCGGAAACGGTCCTGATCGCGACACGCGCTCGAATTTCGCGCCGCGATTGTCGGAGCGATAGATGCGGCCATTGATCGCCATATAAATGCGATCCGGCTTCGATGGCGCGACGACGATCTCATAGACGCCTTCGGCGGCGCCATTCTGAATCTGGTCGGCCTCGGGCATCGTCGACGATGTCACGAGTTGCGCCCAGCGATCCTCCCTGGCGAGCCAGAGATAGGCGCCATAGACGTCCGTGCGAATGACCCGCGTCGCGCCCGTCGGATCGGAATCATAACCGGTGATGAATCCACCGCCGCCGATCGCGACAGGCCGCCAGAGATAGCTTTCAACGCCCGAAGAAGAAGCAGATTGGGCGCCGACCGGCGCCGTCCATGCGAACAAGCTCGCGAGCGCGCAGGCGCCAAGCGCGGCGAAATGAGAACGGATCGTCGGCGTGCGCCTGCTCGACGCACGCGACGAAACATGCCCGTCAATCATGGGTTTTCGTGGCCAGATGATAGATCGCGCTGGGATTTGTCATGAGATAGCGGCCGCCAAGGCGCAACGGCTCCAGCATCGCGCGATGAAGCCATTCGAATCCGGCGCGCTGCATCCATATCGGCGCGCGCGGGAAGCGGCCGGAACTGTGATCGAACAAACCGCCGCAGGTCCTGATCCAGGCGAGGCCCTCGAGACGGTGACGATTGGCGACGGCGAATCTCTCCTGCATCGGCGTGCCGAGTCCGACCCAGAGAACATCGGCGCGGCTTGCGACGATTTCTTCGCAAATCTGCGCCTCTTCCTCAGGCTTGAAATAGCCGTGCCTGACGCCGACGATCTGCAGGCCAGGATGGCGTTGCGCAATCTTCTTCGCGGCCAGCGCCGCGACGCCAGGCTCGGCGCCGAGAAAAAAGAATCGCAAGCCATCGCGCACCGCGACAGCGGCGGCGTCGTGAATGAAATCCGTCGTCGCGATCCGATCGGGTAGCGGAGCGCGGCAAAAAAGTCTTGTCGCGATCACGAGCGGCATCCCGTCAGCGTCGATGATATCGGCCTCGAGAAGAAGCTCCTTGAAATTGACGCTCTTGTGAAAGAGCGCGATCGAGGCGCCGTTCGAAGCAATGACCAGGCGAGGAAGAAGCAGCTTTCCGGCGCGCGCAAGCGCGCTGTCGTCCGCCATCTGCTGGGCCAACTCTGAACGGGTCAAACGCGCTGTCGGAATTCCCCCTACTATCACTTTGTCGATGGAATGCATTCCAATAAACAAACCTTGACGCTCGTGGCGCCGCGGATGCGCGCCGAAAGAAGAGCCGTCAATGTCTTGTCGCCCAAATATGGAAGAACCTCAATAGCAGGCCGCGTCCCCCCATCCAGATCACAAATGAGACTATGTTGAGACCGTGACATGATCCGGTCGTGAATCATGCGCCGCGATGCGTGGATATGTCGCGCACGCCCGATTGGCTTCTCATTCAGCGCAGACGAACGCCGCGTCACGGGCAAGTCACGCGAAAGGTGGATGATTCACGCAGCAAACTTGGCGCCACATCGCGTCAAATGCGCTCGCGGCGCTCACAAATATCAATAATTCTGCGCTTGCTCTGGCTGCGTGATTTCGTTGATCTATAAGGAGCGCCGTGAAGGAAGGGGCGCATATATGATCCTGCTGTCCGTCGGCACCCAGTTTCCGTTTGATCGCCTCGTGCGCGCCGTCGACGGATGGGCGGGCGAAACTCGCCGACAGGATGTCGTCGCGCAGATCGGCCCCTCCGACTACAAACCCAAAGCGCTCAAGTGCATGGATTTTCTGGGCCCGGACGAGTTCCGAAAGCTCCAGGCGGAGGCCGACATCATCATCGCGCATGCAGGCATGGGTTCGATCCTGACGGCGCTCGAGATGGGCAAACCCATCATCATCATGCCGCGCGACCATCTGCGGGGCGAACATCGAAACGGGCACCAGCTCGCCACCGCGGAGCGTTTTTGCGAGACGCCGGGCGTCTATGTCGCAAAAAACGAAGAGGAGCTTGCCGAGCGCCTCAACCGCCTCGACGATCTGGCGGCGGCGCAATTGTCCTCGAAGAAGGCGCCTGATGATTTCGTGCGCCGACTGCGGACTTTCGTCGAGGACGATCGGCCGCCGCCCGGCTTCGGGATTCGGCTGTTCAACGTGATCTTCCGAAGCTGAAAGCTTGTAATAACAAGCTCTTGGCGAATTGGACGCTCGTATCCAGGACAGTTATGCTGCAATGCAAAATAAGCTTTATCCGGCGCGTGGGGGCTGCTATCCCATCCCGCGAGCGAAACTCGCGGGCAGCGAGCGCAACTGCGTCCGGACGCGCGGCGCGCGTCATCCATCCAATTGAGAGATCGCGGGGCGGTTTGCGTGGAAACAGCTGAAGAACGACCATCGATCGTCTTTCTGCTGTCTCACTCCGCCGCCGGCGGCGTGCAGGAAATCTGGGCGAATCTGGCCGAAGGCTTTCGGGCGCGCGGCTTCAAGGTCAGCCTGATGGCGCTCTACCCCCATCCGGACACGCTTCGTCAGACCTCGGTCGATCTGCCCTGGCAATATTTCGCGTCGAAACGCCCGTCGGCGCCCGGGGCGCATTTGTCGCTTCTCGTTTCTCTTATCCGCTTCTTCCGAAGAAAAGCGCCGGCGCTGGCGTTCACGGCGATGCCGGCGGCGAATGTTCTCGCGCCGCTGGCGGCGCGGCTCGCGGGCGCGCGCACCAAAGTAGTAATTTCACATCACTCGCCTGTCGAGACGCACAACCGCCTGCTGAATGTCGCCGATAGCTGGATCGGCTCCTGGGACAATGTGCCGACGATCATCAGCGTGTCGAACTCGGTCGGCGCCTCTCTGCAGCAGAAGCCGAGCCGTTATCGCGCCAAACGGCGCACCATCTACAATGCGCTCCCGCCAATGATCGAGAGCCAGGTGGCCGCGCTCGCGGCGCGCCGACGCGAGCGCCAGGGGCGCGGGCGGAAAGTGATCGCGACGGGCCGGCTCGCGGCCCAGAAGAATTATCCCGTGCTGGTTCGCGCCGCCGCCCATCTGCCCGACGTGACGATCGATGTGGTCGGAGGAGGCGCGGACGAGCAGGCCCTGAAGGCGCTCGTCGCCGAACTCGGCGTCGGCGACCGCATTCGCTTTCTCGGTCCCCGGTCGCGCGAAGCGACCCTCGAGCTGCTCGCGGAAGGCGATGTTTTCGTGCAGCCCAGCCTGTTCGAAGGGCACAGCCTGGCGCTGATCGAGGCGGCGAAACTCAACCTGCCGCTCGTGGTGTCCGACGTCCCGACGCAGATCGAAGGCGTCACCGCCGCGGATGGCACGGTCTGCGGAATCACGACGCCGGTGCATGATCCCGTGGCGCTGGCGAACGAAATCCGCCGCCTGCTCGATGATCGCGCCTGCTACGAGCACTGGCAGGCGCGCGCGGCGCATCTGGCGGAGTCGTTCACCTATGACGGCATGATCGCCGAATATGAGAAGCTGGTGGCGTGATGGAGCCGAACGCGCCAGACGCTCCGACGCGGGATGTGATCCTCTCGATTCAGGTGATGCGCGGCTTCGCGGCGATCGCGGTCGCGCTCTATCATACGCATCTCATCCTCGCTCAGCCGGAATATGGCGGGATCGATGTTTTCGGCGCGATCTCCTCGCCCGGGTGGCTCGGCGTGAATTTCTTCTTCGTGCTCAGCGGATTCATCATCCTGCATGCGCATCACGCTGATATCGGCCAGCCAGCCCGCGTCGGACGCTATGCGTGGAAGCGCTTCACCCGAGTCTATCCGGTCTACTGGATTTTTCTCAGCCTGTTCATTCTCGCCGCCTTTGTCGGCGTCGGGAATGCGAAATTCGAATGGCGCTTCGGCAATCTCCTCTCCGCCTATGCGCTCGCGGAGCTTTCCGACCCGCTGAGCTTGCCGCTGCAGGTCGCTTGGACGCTCTTCTACGAAGTTCGATTCTACGCCCTTTTCGCGTTGCTCATTCTCAACCGCGTGGCGGGCGTCGCAGCCATGGTCGCGTGGGGCGCCGGAATTGCAATCGCCAACATCTGGTTCAATCCGCAGCCGCTCGGCATGTTTCACATGTGGAATGTCTATTTCCTCTTTGGAATGAGCGCTTTCTTCTTCTATCGACTTGTCGATGCGCGCTGGGGCTTGGCTATTCTGGTCGCCGGCGTGCTCGGACTGATCAGTTGCCTGTCCGCTGGATGGGTGGAGGCGCGGATCGCGCAGATCAGCCCCCTTACGCTGCTCGCCCTTGCTGTTCCCTTCACGATGATCCTGCTGGGCGGCGCGCTGGCCGAGAAGCACGCAAGCTGGCGGCCGTCGAAGCTGCTTCTGCTGCTCGGCGAGGCCTCCTATTCCATCTATCTCGTTCATTCCGCCGCCATCACCGTGATGGCGATCCTCCAGCACAAGCTTGCGCCGAATCTGGCGCCTGCCCCTGCGCTCTATGTGGCGACCGCGCTGGCCTCGATCGCAGCAGGCGTCGCTGCGCATCTTCTTGTCGAAAAGCCGGTCCTCGCTGCGACCCGCCTGATCGGCGGCCGCGAAAAGCGGCGGATCGCCGCACTCCGCCCGCAGGACGCGCGCTCGCCATGATCACGAGTCAATGAGCGGGACGGTGTGATTTGACGCCCTCACGATATATTCCGGCGATCGACGGGCTGCGCGCCATCGCGGTCCTTTCCGTGTTTTTCTATCATCTGCGTGAATCGCTGATTCCCGGAGGATATTTCGGCGTCGACATTTTCTTCGTGATTTCCGGTTTTGTCGTCACGAGCTCCGTCGCGGACGCCAAATTCTCGAGCCTGCTGGAATTTCAGAGCTACTTCTATGCGCGACGCATCGTGCGCATCGTTCCGGCGCTCATCGTCTGCCTCGCAGCCACCGCGTTGCTCAGCGTTCTCTTCATCCCGTCGTCCTGGCTCAGCAGCTCCCTGTCGGAAACCGGGATTGCCGCCTTCTTCGGCTTCAGCAACATTGTCCTTGCGCTCAACAGCGACGAATATTTTTCGCCGCGCGCCACATTCAATCCTTTTGTTCACACCTGGTCGCTCGGCGTCGAAGAGCAGTTCTATCTGATCTTTCCATTCCTCATCTATTTCTTCGGGGACCGAAGTGGACGGGGAAAAAACGGCGCCTTCCTTCCCGTCGCGCTGCTTTCGCTTCTCTCGCTCATCGCCTGCGGCCTGCTGACGCTGAAGCGATGGGAGTATGCGTTCTATCTCCCCATCGCGCGGTTCTGGGAGATGGGCGCCGGCGTCTGCCTTTATCTCGCGATCGGGCGATGGAAACCGCGCTTCGAGACGCTCCCTGCGTCACGCGTCAACGCGATCGCGCTCGCATCCATCGTCGCCATGGCGGGATCTTTCGCTATTCCGGCGACGATCTTCTCGCCCTTCCCGACAGCTCTCATTCCTGTCGCAGCTTCATGCGCCTTGATCGCCTGCGTGACGGCGCGCCAGGAAACCTCTGTCGCGCAGGCGCTTTCGATGCGCGCTCCCGTCGCGATCGGCAGGATCTCATATTCGCTCTATCTCTGGCACTGGCCGGTCTTCGTCCTGTTCCGCTGGACGGCCGGCCTCGACAGCCTCTTCAATTGCGTGATCGCCGCCGGTCTCGCACTGGCGCTGAGCGTCGCCTCGTTCGTGTTCGTCGAGACGCCGACACGACGCTTCAACTGGCGGTCCCATATCTCGGCCTATCGTTTCATCCCCGCTGCGCTCGCCGTGATCGTGCTCTGCGCCGGCGGCGCGGCCGCGCTTTTTCAGTTGCGATCGCGCATCACCTTGAGCGTCACCGGCGACACCGCCGCGTGGTATCCCGTCGAACGCCCCGCCCGCGCCGGGCAGGCCTGCCGCGCCAGCAAATCGATCGTTAACGAACAGGGCGCGCGAGTCGCGGTCTGGACAGCGACCGGATGCGCGCATGAGCCATCGAACCGCGTCCTGCACGTCGTCGGCGATTCGCATGCGGACGCCTACACGCCGATGGTCAGCCGCTTCGCGATGGACACCGGCATGACAGTCCGGATCTATACGAGCGCCGGTTGCGCCTTCATTCCGCTCTATCGACCGGTGTCCGATCTCGACAAGGATTGCCACGCCGCTCACGACCGGCTGGCCCGCGCCCTTTCCGACGCCGCGAAGCCCGATGATATCGTCTTCCTCGCCAGCCTGCGGCTGCCGCGCTTCCATGATCAGTGGGGCGGCGTGGAAGAATTGCGTCAGCGCAGATCCGACAGCGATCCTGACGGAGCGCGGCGAAATGCGATCGTGCAGGAGGCTGTCGCGCTGCTGCGGCCGCTGGCTGATCGCGGCGTGCGGATCGAGTTCGAGGCGCCGAAGCCGATCTTCAAGAGCCCGCCCTTCCGATGCGCCGACTGGTTCAACGAGCATAATCCGGTTTGCGCGGCGGGATTCGAAATCGATCGCAGCCAGCTCCTGTCTCTCCGCCAGCCCGTGACGGACGCCATGTCCGCATTGGCGACGAAGCTCTCGAATGTGACGATCTGGGACCCCTTCCCGCTCCTGTGCCCCACGGCGGTTTGCAACTCGTTCGACCGGGGGCGGCCGGTTTATTTTGACGCCGACCATCTCAGCGGGCTCGGCAACGATATGGTCTATGAAGATTTCCGAAAGCACACCCTTGCGCTATTGAGCGCCGGACAGACTGCGAGAATTTCCCGGTGACCGCCTCCGACGCCCATCCGCCAGGAGAGTCGAGCGCCGCCCCGATCGGGAGGCGAATCGCGCCGCGTCCGGCGAGGTTGCAGCGCAGCGCGCCTCGTGGCGGAAGCCATAGCTACCGGCGCCCGCCGAACGTCAAACTCGCGGCGTTCTCCATCTCCTGCCTGCTGATTCTGATGATCGCCGGGCCTTACATGACGCTGAAGACGCTGCCTTATACGGGGGAAGGCAGCCCGCTCAGGCAGGTCATCTATATCGCGCTCTTTCTCTGCGTGGCCATGGCCGCGCGCGTGGGCGATCAGCCGTCTCGTCTGCTGGCGATTCCATTCACCCTTGCTTTGACGCTCGGCTGGTGCTGGCTGAGCCTCACCTGGGCGGTGGCCCCCGATGTCGCCGTGCGGCGTCTTCTGCTGACGACGATCGTCATCATGAGCATCTTCATGGCTGTCGATCTGATCGGCTCGACTCGCACTCTGCGCCTGATGCGCACCATCCTGGTGCTCGTGCTGGCGGTGAACTACGCCGCTGCAGTCCTCGCGCCATCCATCGGCACGCACGAGGCGGTGTCAGTCGAGGGATTCGGACTCGATCCCGATCTGATCGGCAACTGGAAGGGCGTCCTTGAGCAGAAGAACTTCGCCGGCGCGGTCTGCGCGCTGACCATCATGCTCTTTGTGTTCGATGCGCGCGCGATTCCGAAATGGTTCCGCGCCGCCGTCATCGTGGCGAGCGCGTATTTCCTCTATCGCACGCACGCAAAGACCTCGTTCGGAATTCTCGCCATTTCAATCGTCGCGGGCGCGATCTTCCTGACCTACAATCCGCGCTATCGCTTCCTGCTCTTTCTGGGCGCCGCGATGACCATCTTCTTCACGGTCACTTTCGGCTTCATCTATTGGGACGCCATCGCCGAACCTTTCAGGCGTCCGGACGCATTCACGGGGCGCGTCCAGATCTGGTCCGTCATGATGGCCTACTGGCAAGACCACTGGCTTGGTTCGGGCTACGGCTCCTTCTGGAATGTCGGCGACGATAGCCCGCTCTATCGCTACACGAAGACGGGAAGCTGGGTGTCGCTCGTCGCGATCGGGCACAATGGCTATCTCGATCTTCTCGTGCAGACCGGATTGCCCGGCCTTGTGCTCGCGATCGCCGCAGCGGTGGTCGCGCCCCTGATCAAACTGTTCACGAGCCTGAAAATTCCGCGGCAGCGAGGCGCGCTGCTGTTCGCCTTTCAGATATTCTGCGCCGGCCACAACCTGACCGAGACGAGCCTGCTCGATCGCGACGCGATCATTCAGATTATGTGGATGCTGACGATCGCAATGATCGGCGTCGAAACCCGGCTGCGCTCCGCCCCCCGCGCGCATGCTTGAACCACCCGCGCGCGGCGCGTCCAGACGCGCCCTTCTCGAAAAAGCCTTTCGCTATGGGCTCGCCGCCGTCGGGCCCGTCGGCGCCGCCGTTTCGCAATTTCTGCTCTCGCTGCAACTGCTGCGTATGATGCAGCCAGCGCAATTCGGCGCGTTCTCCTTCCTTCTCGTCACCTCGCAATTCAGCAACGGCGTATGGAGCGCGCTGTTCTGCGCGCCCCTGCCGGTTCTCATGGGCGGCGAGGATGCGGCGCGACGCGAGGCGATGCTGCGCGCGCTCTTCACGGCGAATCTTCTCGGCGCCGCGATCGCTTTCCTCATATTCTGGGCGCTCGGCGCCTCGCTCGGCGCGCCGACGCCGGCGGCGTTGTTTTTCGCCGGATATGGCGCGCTTGCGCTGCTTCGATGGTTCGGGCGCGCCTACGCCTATGTCACATCCGCGCCCATGCGAACGACCGCATCCGATCTCCTCTACACGCTGACGCTGTTCGCCGGCGTCGTGCTCATTCAATTCCGGCAGCCGGATTCGCTGACGCTTCCCCACGCCGCGCTCTGCCTGAGCGCCGCCGTTTCGCTGCTGCCTTTCGGCAAGGATTATCTCTCGCGTCAGTTCGTGCGCCTGTCGCTGCGCGAGACGCCGCTTTATGGCGAAGTCTGGCGGCGGCATTCGAGCTGGTCGCTGACCGGCGTCGTCACGACCGAAGCGACCGCGAACGCGCACGCCTATCTCGTCACCTTCTTTCTCGGGCCGGGCGCATTCGCGCCCTTGTCCGCGAGCGCTCTGCTGATCCGTCCGATCAGCGTCGTGACGAATGCGCTGAGCGACTTCGAACGGCCCCAGATGGCGCGCGAGATTCATGAGAACCGCCTCGATCGCGCCGAGCGCTCCGTCCGCCTATTCCGCCTTGCGTTGATGGCGATGTGGGTGGCGACCGCCGCGGGAGCAGCCGCGCTGCTTGCCTATGCGCCTCAGCTCATTTTTCCCAGCCGCTATCCGCTCGCCGAGATCGCAACCGGCGCCGCACTGTGGATGGCGGTTTCCGCAATTCGCCTTCTGCGCACGCCCGAAAGCATTCTTCTGCAGGCCGGCGGCATGTTCCGTCCGCTCGCCTATGCGAGCATGATTTCCTGCGGCGTCTCGATTGCGGCTGTCGGCGCGCTTCTCGCGCTTGGCGGACCGCTCTGGTCCATCGCGGGCATCTTTATCGGCGAGGCGATCTACGCCTTCTGGGTCTGGCGGCAGGCGCGGAGATGGCGCGCCGCAGAAACGGCGAAGTCGACCGCGCCGTGAAGCTCACCATCGGCATCAAGGCGCTGAACGAAGAGCGCCATATCGCGGCATCGATCGCGAGCGCGGTGGAGGCGGCGCGCGCCTTCGACGGCGAGGTGATTCTCGCTGACAGCGGCTCGACCGACAGGACCATCGAGATCGCAAAACAATTTCCGATTCGCATCGTGCAACTCGCCGATCCTTCCGAGCGGAGTTGCGGGACCGGCGCCCAGCTCGCCTTCCAGCATGCGAGCGGCGACTATTTCTACCTGCTCGACGGCGATATGATTCTCAACGCCGCATTCATTCCGGCCGGCGTCGCCTTTCTCGAACAAAACCCTGAAGTCGCCGCGGTGGGCGGGCTCGTCAACGAAAAGAATATCGCCGGCGAAGAGTACCAGATCCGCGCAAACACAGTGCGGACCGATCCGAACTGGCTGCCTGGCGTCGTCAACCGGCTCGATTGCGGCGGCCTCTACAAAGTCTCCGCGGTGCGGGACGTCCACTATTTCGCCGACCGCAACCTGCATGCGTTCGAGGAGCTCGAGCTTGCGATGCGCCTTCAGGAGAAGGGCTGGAAACTCGCGCGCATCGACGTCGCGGCCGTCGATCATTTCGGGCATAGCGTCGGCGGACTAGCGATGCTGCGTCGCTGGCTTCGCTCAGGCTATGCGAACGCCGCCGGCGAGGTTCTGCGCGGCGCGATCGGGAAGCCGCATCTCTTGTTGCTCCTGCGACAGCTCGCCCATATCCGCCATGGCGCGGTCGTCATTCTCTGGTGGATCGCGCTTGCGGCGTGCCTAATATTCTATCCGCTGCTGGCTATTCCGCTCGCGCTGGCCCCGCTGCTTTTTCTTGCGGCGCGCCGGGGCTCGCTTAGGCTCGGCGCCTATTCTTTTGCGACATGGAACGTGCTCGCCATCGGGCTGTTGCGGGGGCTGCGTCAGCGCCGCAAGCCGCCTGAAACGGCGATTGCGTCGGTCGAATTGCAGGCGCCGACGTCGCGCGGATCCAGCCTCGCGTCCTCATCAGGCTCATGAAACGCATCGCCGTCATCGCTCCGCATTTTCAGGAATATGCGCTTCTGCTCGCGAACGCGCTGTCACGCGATGCGCGCGTCATGCTCGTCATCGAGCAAGATCGGCTCGACAGCGAATATGCCGATCGTGTGATGCCGAAATCTCCGACGGTCGAAATCAGGAATGTCAGTTTTGGCTCGCCTTTCGATGCGCTCCGCATCGCGCTCAGCTTCCTGAGATTCAGGCCATCGGTCATCCACATCCAGGAAGCGTCCGGCCTGATCAAATCGGTCATCTGCGCTGTTATCGCGGCTCTGTTCCGTCCCTTCTGCACGATCGCGCTCACCGTGCATGACCCCACTCCGCATGACGGCCGCGACGCGGCGATCGCGCAAAGACTCCATCGCTTCCGCGCTTTCGTCCGGCGGTCGGCGCATGTCGTGTTCGTGCATGGCCGGCATTGCTATGATGAATATGTCGCGGCCTATACGCTTCCCGGCCAGAAGGTCGTGGTGACTGAGCATGGCGTCATTCTGGCCGGCGATCAGACCAGGGCCGAGACCCCGCCGCCCCTGCGCGTGCTCTCATTCGGGCGGATGGAGAAATATAAGGGCGTCGATGTTCTCTGCGAAGCGGCGGAAATGCTCAGCGCCGAAGGGCTTGATTTCCGCCTGCGCATCGCCGGTCGCGGCCCCGAGCTCGATCAGTTCGAAGAACGCTTCACGAAGCTGCGTGAAGTCAGCGTCGCCAACGCCTTCATCCCGGCCGCCGCGCTGATCAAAGAGATTGAAGAATCGGATTGCGTCGTGCTGCCTTATCTCAGCGCCACGCAAAGCGGCGTGCTGGCCGCGGCTTTCGCCAATGGACGGTTCGTGATCGCAAGCCGCGTCGGCGGCATTCCCGATGTTGTCGACGACAAGAACAATGGACTGCTCGTCCCGCCGAACGATCCGAAAGCGCTTGCGGACGCGATCAGACTCGTTGCGAACGATGCGGAGCTGAGGCGGCGCCTCAAGGCCGGCGCATCCGACATCGCGAAGGGCCGTCTCAACTGGGGCAATATCGCGCGCGATCTTCTCGCGGCCTACTGAGATCGCGCGAGGCTAGGATCGCGCGAGACAGGGATCGCCGGAGACCAGGCCCGCCCTCGCCGCGATCTAACGCGACGCGGCCTTGACCTGCTGATTGATCAATTCGCTGACGCGCCGCGCCCCTTCCCGGCTCAGATGACCCTCGTCGACGAGCAACGCGACATCAGGCGCATAATCACAATAGCCCGTCTTCTCCGCATCCCTGCAGAAGATCGCGGCCGGATCGACAAAAACGATTCCACCGCCGCTCGCGGCGCGCACGCGATCATTGAACATCCGACTGGCCTTCAGATATTCGCCGAGCGGCACGCGCGCGACGGGATCCGCATCGCCAAACCTTCGCAGCGTCCTGACGAAGTAGCCGGCGCCGAGTTCGGGATTCTCGTAGTAGCTCCCGACAATGACAACCTTCTTCCCCGCTTCGACGAGTTTTGCGGCGGTCGCGATGAACGCTTCAAGGATCGCGTTGCGGACGCCCTCCACCGTCGCCGGGCGTGGCCCATCGGGCATGACGCCGAAGCCGGCAGGCAGGTTCTGCAGATCGAGATGCCAGACATAATTGTTGAACAGCACGACAGTCTCGATCGACGGTTCGCTGGCGATGTATCTGAAGGCTTCATCATTGAAGCGCCGGCAGTCGGCGGCGACTTTCTCACTGTTCGGCGTTGCGCGCAGCGGCGCGACGCCGAGAATCGATGGGCATCCATGCGCTATCAGGGCGATGGTCGCGACGCCGGGATTCACGGCTTCGAATCCCGGCTTCAACGCATCCGTGAAAGAGTCGCCCCAGAGCGCGACGCGCGGCGGCGACGTCTTGTCGCCCATCCGGCAGGGCGGCGAGAGCGCGCCGCTGACGGACCAGAGGCACGCCCTCGGCGAGAGCGAAGGCTCCGCGACGACATTGAGGTCGGCGATCTTCCGACCGTAAAGCAAGCGGACGCCGTCATAACGGCTGAGCAGCGACGAAAGCCCGCCGCCGATGACAAAGACGGCGGCGAGAACGCCGGCGCATGACGCGCAGGCGCGCAGCGGCGATCCGACAAGCACATCGGCGAACGACCTGCGCGGTGAAGCGACCGGATGGCGGAAAGGCGCTTCCACAAATCGCCAGGAGAAGCTCGCCATCGCGACCGCGACGATGACGGAAATGGCGACCGCGATCGGCGATTCCGGCCCCGCGATATATTTCGCAAAGACGATCGCCGGCCAGTGCCAGAGATACAGCGAATAGGAAATGAGGCCGATGAAATTGATCGGCCTCCATGCGAGCAGACGCGAGACGAACGGCGCGCGCGGCGATGCGCCGGACGCGATGACGAGAAGCGCCCCGCAGCAGGGCAGCAGAGCGGCGACGCCGGGAACGGCGGACGCCTGATTGAGCACAGCGAAGCCCGCGAAGATCAGCGCGCAGCCTGCGGCGGCGCACGCTTCGCCGAGCCACGGCGCCACCTTGAGGCGGGGATAGAGAAGCGCAAGCAAGGAGCCGCCAAGAAGCTCCCAGGCGCGCGTCGGCAGGAGATAGAAGGCCGCGCCCGGCCAAAGCCGGATCGTGACCGCGGCGATGACGAAGGATCCTGAGAACGCGACGATCAGCGCCAGCGTCACGACCCGGAATCGAAATGCGATGCGAAGGAAGATCGGAAAGAAAATATAGAACTGTTCTTCGACCGCGAGCGACCAAGTGTGCAGCAGCGGCTTCGATTCGGCGATAATGTCGAAATAGCCGCTCTGCCGCCAGAAGAAGAGGTTCGACGCGAAAGCCGCGGTCGCTGCAAGCGAGCCGCCGAAGGAGGCAAGCTCGGCAGGCGGCAGCCAGATCAGGGCGAACAAAATCGCAAAGGCAAGCATGAAAAGCAGCGCCGGGATGATCCGGCGGATGCGGCGCGCATAGAATTCAAGGATCGAATAGCGATCCTCTTCGATCTCACGCGTCAGGATCGAGGTGATCAGAAAGCCGGAGATGACGAAAAAGACGTCGACGCCCGTAAAACCACCGGGCGCGAAGGACGGAAAAGCGTGATAGGCGACGACGGAGCTAACGGCGATCGCTCGCAGCCCGTCAATATCGTAGCGATAGCCTTGTCGAGCTTGCATTCCTGCGTCGTTTGTCCCGGCTGCGGCGTCTTTTCTAGACGCCTGTCGCGCAGACGCCAAGAAAGCATCACCAAGGAACGGATGCGGCGTCTTTCCGCCGGACGACGCGTTACTCCCTGAACACGCGCTGCATCTGGTCGCGCATCGGCTGCAGGAGATAGGCGAGCACCGTGCGCTCGCCCTTGATGATGAAGGCTTCCGCCGGCATGCCGGGAATGAGCGCGAGCGGCTTGCCCTCGGCATTCTTCGGCGGCTCGACCGAGACCTTGATCTTGTAGAAGCGGCGGCGCGTCTGCTGATCCTCGATCAGATCAGGCGAAATGGACGCGACTTCGCCTGACGACAGCTTGATGTTGCGGTCGGCGAAGCCGCTGAACTTGACTTCGACGCGCTGGCCGAAATGCACATGCTCGATATCCTGCGGCTCGACCATGGCGTCGACGACGAGCTTGTCATTCTCCGGCACCACATACATCGCGGCCTCGCCGGGACCGAGAACGCCGCCGACCGTGAATACGCTCTGCTGATGGATCATGCCCGTCGCCGGCGCGCGGATCTCGATGCGCGCGAGGCGATCCTCGGCGGCGATCTTGCGCTCGACCGTCTCGTTGAGCTTGCTGATGGCGGCCGAGAGATCCTTGACCACCTCGGAGCGGAAATCGTCGTCGGCGCGGGCGATCTGGATATCCTTCTCCGCGATCGAGCCGCGGGCGGCGGCTATATCCGCGATCAGCTTGCCGCGTTCGCCCTCGATGCGCGTGCGATCGCGATCGAGCGCGTTGACGCGCGCGATCGGCGCGAGATTCTTGGCGTAAAGCTCGCGCACGCCCTTCAGTTCCTCGGCGATCAGCGTCAGTTCGCTTTCGCGGGCGGCGCGCTGGGCGATCAGGCCCTCGATGCTCGCCTGCAACTGCCTGATCTGCTCCTTGAGCTGCGTGCGCCCGGTCTCGCGCGCGGTGCGGCGGCTCTTGAAGATCGTGACCTGGCCCGCGATCGCAGCCTGCGCGTCAGCGTCCGTCGTCGCGCGCTTCAGCAACGCGTCGGGAAAACGGATTTCCGCGGCTTCGTCGCGCTCGGCTGCGAGGCGCGCCTGCTGCGCCGTCAATTCGTCATAGGATTTCGCGAGGATCGCGAGATTGGCGCGCACCACCGTGTCGTCAAGGCGGATGAGCAGATCGCCGGCCTTCACGCGATCGCCGTCGCGCGCGCGCAGCTCCGCGACCACGCCGCCTTCGGGATGCTGAACCTTCTTCGAGCTGCTTTCGACCGCGACCTGGCCCTGCGCGATGACGGCGCCGGACACGCGCGCGAGCGCCGACCAGCCGGCGAGGCCGCCAATCAGCCCAAGCGTGACGAACAGGCCGGCGAGCGCGTGATTGTGAATCGATCGTGCGGTGGCGGAGCGCGAGCGCTCCATTTCTGAATCGGGCGCGTCAGGCGACATTGGACGCCTTCACTTCCCGACGAAGCGCGCCGGGCGCCGGCTCGACGCGCATCGACGCGCCGACAACCGGATGGAGCGTCGGCGCCGGAGAGACCGGCGGCGGAGCGTGCATCGCCGCGATCTTTGCGAGCACTTCGTCTTTCGCTCCGAAAGCGATCTGCCGACCTTCGATGATGGCGACAAGCTTGTTGACGGCGCCGATGGCGCTGCGGCGATGCGCGATCATCACGACGACGCCGCCGCGCTCGCGAACCGAAGCGATCGCCTTGTTCAACGCGGCGTCGCCCTCGCCATCGAGATTGGAATAGGGCTCATCAAGCACGACAAGGAAGGGATCCATATAGAGCGCGCGCGCCAATCCGACGCGCTGACGCTGCCCCGCGGACAGCTTGAGGCCGCCTTCGCCAATGCGCGTGTCATAGCCTTGCGGAAATCTGAGGATGAGATCATGCGCGTTGGCGATCTGGGCCGCGCGCACCACCGCTTCGTCGGTGCGATCGGGATCGAAGCGCGCGATGTTCTCCGCGATCGTTCCATCGAACAGATCGACATCCTGCGGCAGATAGCCGATCGCCGCGCCGCGATCGGCGGCGGTGAACTGATGCAGCGGCGCGCCGTCGAGCGTGACCTCGCCGCGCAGCAACGGCCAGACGCCGGTCAATGCGCGCGCCAGCGTCGTCTTGCCGGAGCCTGAAGGTCCGACCACGCCAAGACCGTCGCCGGCCTCGACCGCAAAATGCACGCCGCCGACAGTTGGCTGCGAGACGCCGGGCGGCGCGATGAAGCCGCCTTCGACGCGCAATTGCTTGCGCGGCGCCGGCAGCCGCGTCTGCGGCTCGGGAATATCGTTCGCGATCAGCGCGCGCCGGAGACGCCCGATCGCCTGGCGCGCGCCGACGAACAGGCGCCATTGCGCGACGGCGGCGTCGATCGGCGCCAGCGCGCGCGAGGAGAGGATCGAGGTCGCGATGATGGCGCCGGATGAAATCTCCTGACGCACAGCGAGCAGCGCGGCGAGCGCGAGCACGAGGGATTGCAGCAGCATGCGCAAGCCGCGCACCCAGGCGCTGATCGTCGTCGAGCCATCGGCGCTGTGTTGCTGCGCGTCGAGATAATCGCGCGTGCGCTGCTCGAAGCGCTGCTCCAGCCTCTTGGCGAGATTCATCGTCGCCAGCACTTCGGCGTTGCGCCGGCCGCCATCGACGGCGCCCTGACGCTGCGCGCCGAATTTCACCGTCGCCGCGACAGCGCCGCGGGCGCGAAATTCGCCATAGATCGCGAGCGCCGTCACAACGATTGCGCCGCCGACCGCAAGCCAGCCAAGCCAGGGATGAAACAGGAAGCAGATCAGGATGTAGATCGGCGCCCAGGGCAGATCGAAGAGAGCGGCGGGACCCGGAGACGCCACGAACTGGCGCACCTGATCGAGATCGCGCACCGGATCCGCCTTGTCCTGTCCCGGCCGGTTCAGAAGCGAAAGGCTGACGGCCGCGCGAAATGTCGGCGCGGCGAGGTCCTCGTCGAGCCTGCGGCCGACGCGCGCCATCATGCGCGAACGAATGGTCTCGAGAAGAGCCTGAACGCCGTAGAGAATGGCGACGATCGTCACCAATGCGCCAAGCGTCTGCAGGCTGCGGCTCGGCAACACCCGGTCATAGACCTGCAGCATGAAAAGCGAGCCGGTCAGCATCAACAGATTGATCACGCCGGAAAACATCGCCATCGCCGAGAACGCCGACCATGATCGGCGCAGCGCGCGCGAAAACTGGTCGCGCGCCGGCGTCTGAAGCAGCAACCGCTTTGAAGAGGCCGGGAGTACGGTCATAAAAACGTGGCGTCCGCGCGGTGAATGCAAGCGCCCGAAATAGCCGAAATTCCTTAACCGAATTGACCGCCGGCGCGCGCGTCGCTTTGACGCTAACATCGCCGAGATTGTCAAATCAAATGAAAAACCGGGCGATTGGGCCTTATTTCACGACGCCGGCCGCGAAATCGAATCTTAACAAAATGACCCGAGACTCCACGTGGAAGAGAGCTTTCGATGTTCACGCAGCGTGAGGACCGCTCGATCCCGGATCACGACACGATTGCGGATCTGATCGAGCTCCTGACCTTCTCCGGCGGCAAGCTGCCCAATCTCACGGCCGACGAAGTGAAAACGTTGGTCGACGGATTGCGCGCGCTGGAAAGCGAGCGGGCGGAACGGCGAACCGCCGTCCTGGTCAGCGAACATCTCTTCTAGCGATCAATAATCATCCCGGCGTCCGCGGCCGGACGCGATCAGCGGATCGGCGCGAGCTGATCGATCGGCCTGATCTTGCCGACCGGCGCCACCGGAGCGATCGCCCGCGGATTGAGCGGATCGAAGAGCATGTTTCCGCTGGACGACAGCCTTTCCTCCGGCCGCTTGGGAATGCTTCCTTCGATGATCTGCGCTCGCGCCTGGTCGCGATAGTCGGTATCGACGGCCGCCCGCGCCTTGAACTCGTCCCGGAAGGAGGAATCCGGGAAGCCCTGAACCGCGAGAGCGATCTGGCGCGCATCCGCCGGCTTGCAGACGCGCGCTGCGACCGCGAGACCCTGCGCGATGGCGCGACGCTGCTGCGGATTTGCGCCATTGACCACTCTCAGGATCGATGGAAGCGCCGCGCGGCTCGAACTCGCGATGATGGCGACGCGCGACACCAAGCCGTTGACGCCATCGCCGGAATCCAGCAACAGCGTGGTCGGCCGCATGACGAAGCGCTCGACGATCGGCTGCGACAGGCTGAACGCCATGACGTTGCAATCCGCTTTCGCCGCGACGGCGGCGAATGAAGCGATCGCGAGGACGCCAGCGTGAATTGCGGAACGGATAAACAGAGAGCGCATCATTTCCAGGGATTCGCCGGCGCTTCGGCCGTCGCCGCACTGTAGAGCATGGCGCGAAAAAGTGGGAACCGGTTTTTCGCAAAAGCCATGCTCTAAACTCTTGGAGTCGATCACGTTCCCGCATTTTGATTGATCCAATCAAAATGCGGCGTGATCTAGGGCGAGATGCGCCACGGGACCAAGACGGAAACCGCGGCGCGTCGCCGCAAGTCAGGCGATCGGCCAATCTCGATCCATGGGCTTGTCGCCCGGGATCACGACCATCTCAAGGCGAACAGCGCTGAAACTCTCGGCGAGGAGGGCTTTAAAACCTTCCGCAATCAGAGCACCGATCCGCCGTTCGGCCCGACCAGCACAGAAGTCCTATCCATCGCAAGCTTCGTCGGACCAAGCGTCAGGGTCCATGACAGCTTGCCGCCGCGATCGAGCGAGCCATTGTCGGAATAGGAATAGTCGGTCGCGCTCCACTGCGGCATCACCACGGGCCCCAGCGTGAACGTCGTCGCACGACGGCCATAGCGCGGACGCGGCTGCGGCGTCGGGCGTCCGACCGTGAAATCGGTCACGCCGGCTGAGACGTCGGACGTCCATTCGTCGGCGGCCGGCGCCTGAGCCACGACAACAGGCTCGGCGGCGACCGGCGCCAAGCGGCGAGCGACAGCCGGAGCAGGCGCGACAGCGGCCATCTGCACGCGGCGGGACGAAGGCTGCGCCATCTTCTCCCACAGCGCGGCGCTGGCGACGGACTCGCGTTTCAACCAGCGATAGCCGGCTCGATCCCACGAGCGGATGTCGCCGCGGAGATTGTCCAGCACCATGTCGCCGCGCGTGGTGCGCGCCACCAGAACCAGGTGACCCTCGCCCCAGGAGGTCATGACCGCTGCGAGCAGCAGGGCGCTTCGCGGCAATCCCATGGCGACGAGTTCATGGCGCTTGGTGACGGCGTAGTCATTGCAATCGCCGGCGGCCGGGTTGACGCTCCAATCCTCGACGCCTGAGGTGACCGCGTGATGCTGCGGACGGATGCGGCTGTTGACGCTGGAATTGACCCTCCGCATCGCCGACATCGTGGCGGCGTCGAGATCGATCAGGACGTTCTCGCCGCTGTGACGGCATTCCTCGGCCTGTTCACGGCAGAATTTGACATAGGGAAGAGGAGCGAGCGCATTTTCGGTCGCCTGCATCCAGGATCCGCCCTGAGGCGACGGCTCGCCAAGGTCGAGCGGAAAGGCCATCGCCGGAGCCGCTGAGAATGACGCCATCGCGCCAGCAATGAGCGAGATATACTGAAGTTTACGCATCACAGCGTCCCGTTCCCTGATAGTAGAACGGTGTACACGCTGCCGAATAAGGCCAGATTTCAGGTTTTATCTGTAATCTATGCGACTTATTCGTACATTATTTACTCTTGAACTTGAACAAAATCATCAACCTCAACGAATTACTACTATCGGCTCGGCTGTCACAAAGTGAGATAAAAATTTAACCATCGAGAGCATTTCACATGGCGCGGCCGGCTTTCCGCCATGGACGCATGGGCCTCTCCAAGCCGCTGAAAACATTTCATTTTTTGCGGTGCAGCGACGCTTAGCCGACAATTACGCATGGCTGCGACGCGAAAGCTTCTCCGATGTTGCCGATAAGCAACGGATTCGCGGCGCGCTTGTGGTACGGAGTTACTAACAATCAGCGCCGGTCTCGGGCGCGGCGACAGCGAGAGAATGGCGTGGTGTTTTCGGGCTGGCTCAGCCGTTCAATCCTGACTCCCCTGGCGATGGCAGCGATGTCCGCGCTGCTCGCGGGCTGCGAGGCGTTTCCGACGCAGGGACCCTATGCGAGCGCCGTCACCGGACAGCCGCCGGGCGATCCTGAAAAGCTTCCCTATATCGTCGTCGACGTGAACCCTCAGGTGCTTTCGGTCGTCGAAACCCAACCGACCCGCACATTGGGCACGACATTCCGCGATCGCGGCGGGCCACGGGAGTTGCGGCTCGGCGTCGGCGACATCGTCAATGTGACAATCTTCGAGGCGGCGGCTGGCGGTCTCTTCATTCCGAGCGAAGCGGGCTCGCGCCCGGGCAACTTCATCAGCCTGCCCTCTCAGGAGATCGACAGGAACGGCACGATCTCGGTGCCATTCGCTGGCGCTATTCCCGCAGCCGGCCGCACGCCGCAAGATGTGCAGAACTCGATCCAGGAGCGTCTGCGCAATCGCGCGATCGAACCGCAGGCGATCGTCACGCTGGGCGACTCGCGCTCGACGCTGGTGTCGGTGACCGGCGAAGTCAGCCAGCCGACGCGTTTCGCCATCACCAAATCGGGCGATCGGGTTCTCGATGCGATCACGCGCGCCGGCGGTTCGCGGTGGCCGACGTATGAAACCTATGTGACGCTGCAGCGCGGCAATCAGGTCGGCACGGTCTATTTCAACCGGCTCGTGAACAATCCGGATAACAATATCTATCTGCGTCCGGGCGACACGATCATCGTCAAGCGCGAGATGCGCACCTTCATGGCGCTCGGCGCGTCGGGCCAGAACGGCACGATCAATTTCGATCAGGAAACGCTGAAGCTGACCGAAGCGCTTGGCCGCGCCGGCGCGATCCTCGATTCGCGCGGCGATCCCGCCTACACCTTCCTCTTCCGCCTTGAGAACCGCCGCACCGTCCAGGACATGGGCAAGGACACCAAAGGATTCAGCAGCGAGCTGATTCCCGTGGTCTACCGCGTGAACTTCCGCGAAGCGCAGGGCTTCTTCCTCGCGACGAAATTCCCGGTCCAGCCGCGCGACGTGCTGTTCGTGTCGAACGCGCCGGCGGTCGAGCTCGCGAAGATCCTGAACCTGATCGACCTCGCGTCGAACACGGTGACGGACGCCGACATCGCCAGGATTTCGCTGAAGGGCGGACGGCGCTGATCTGAGCGTCTGAAGATTAGACGATCGCGACGGGCGGGCGGCGCCAAATCCGCAGCTTCAATTTCGCTTGCTGATATCGGCGGGAGCCGGCGCGCCGTTCAGCGCGCTCTTGCGAGCATGGTCTTCGCAAACGCGTCTCGCGCATCAGCAACGCGCCGCGCGAAGCCCGGCCTCAACAAGCTTGAAAATGAGACGCGCTGGTTGCGCAGTTATCCCGCCCGCCAGGGCGTGCGCCTGCGTTCAGGCGCGTCGGGCAGCAGGATATCGATTCCCTGAAGATCGAGGAAATCCGAGAAGAGGGCCCAGAGGTTCGAATCGAGGCGCGCGCGTTGATCGAAGAGCGTCTGCCGGTCGCCTTCGGGAATCTGCGCCAACGCCAGCGCCGCGGGCTGAAAGAGCCTCGCCTCGAGCAGCAGCCGCCATTCCTCAACCAGGCGCGCTTTCAGTTCAGGCGAAAGCTGGCGATAGACCAGCATCGCCTGCGGATTGCGGCGGACGCTGATCCAGCCTTCGCGCGGCCCCATGCGGTAGGACATGTCGAGATAATCGAGAGTTCGCCGCGTGAAGCCGACGCGCCGCCCCTGAGACCAGTAAAGCGCGAACCAGGCGAAAGAATTGTGCGGAGAGCAGACGAGCGTCTCGCGCGCCAGCGTCTCGACTTTCTCCAGCCGGCCATCAAGCTCTGCGAATTCGCCAACGTTCAACGCCAGTTCGGCGAGCCGCGCGGCAATGAAAAGCGCGCCCTGCTGCACATCGCCCGTGCAGGGGGATTGCAGGATGTTCACACCCTTGAGATCAAGCAGCGGCGCCAGGGCCGAAGCGTCGAATGTCGCGCCATTGCCGATGCGCTTGCCGACGAGCGCCACGCGCCAGCCGGCGACAGAGGCCGGCCCGACCTCGACGGCCCACGCCGCGGCCGCTGACGACAGCAGGAAAAACGAAAGTCGAAGAAGCGGAAAGCGGGAACGCCGGCGACCCGATGGCAGGGAGCCAGCGGCCGACGTCACGCCTTCTTCCGATAACCGTAGCCGTGATGATAATCGGCGTAATAGCGGCCCTCGGAGGCTTCGAGCCGGCGCAGCATGGCCACGCTCGCGCCATTGAGCACGCTGCCGATCATGCGCTCGGAGACGAGGTCGACGCTCGACAGCGCGCTCATCACCACGTCCTTCTTCGTCTTGCCCCAGCCGACAACGAGCACGAAGCCGTCGACGAGATAGCTCGCGGCCTTGACGTCGACGACCGGCAGCACCGGCGGGAAGTCGAGGACCACATATTCATACTTGTCACGCAGCCGGTTGAGCAGATTGCCCATCTCGTCGGACGAGATGAGATCGGCGGTGTGCGAGATGCGGCCGTCGATCACCGCCGGGAGGACGTGCAGCCCGCTGACCGGATCGACCCAGATGACCTCGTTCTCGGCGCGCTTGCCGGTGATGACCTCGACGAGACCCTCGGTCGCCTCCGACGCGATCGCGCGCGTCAGCGCTGGATTGCGCAGATCCGCATCGACCAGGATCACGCGATGATTGGAGCTCGCCATCTGCTGCGCGAGGTTGGCGGCGATCGTCGTCTTGCCTTCCTGCGGCAAGGCCGAGCACACGCCGATCACCCGCGTCGGACGGCGCAGGCTGGCGATGTCGATCGCGACCTTGACGCGCCTGATCGTCTCGGTGAAGCGCGAGAATGGCGCATCAAGCACATGCCGGTTGACGCCAATGTTGGAGCGCAGGATGCGCTGGCCCAGATCAGCCGGCGCGCTCGGCGCCGTCGACGCTATTTCGACGCGCGGCGTCACGCCAAGGCATTCGATCCCGGTCGCCTGCTCGATCTGATCTTCCTCGCGGAAGACATTGTCCATCTGTTCGCGCAGGAACGCGACGCCGCTGCCGAGGCCAAGACCCGCGACGAGCGCGATCGCAACGACGAGCAAGGTTTTCGGGAAGCTCTTGCGCAGCGGCTCGGACGCGGCCGAGATCACGCGCGCTTCGGTGATCGGGAATGTCTGCTGCTGCGTCGCCTCCATGAAGCGCTGCAGGAAGTTGTCATAGAGGTTGCGGAAGCTCTGCGCGGTGCTGTCGAGATCGCGCAGCTTGATCTGCGCCTGCGACGTCACGTTCGACTGGTCGGTCAGCGCCCTGAGGCTGTCCTGCAGCGCCTGTTCGCGCGCCATGGCGATCTCGTAATCGCTCTTGTAGGTCTGGGCGATGCGGCTGAGCTCATCCGACATGTTCCGGCGCAATTCGCGCATCTGATTGCGCAGATTGACCGCCGCGGTGTGATTGACGCCATAGCGCGACGACCAGTCGGCTTCGCGCGCCGTCAAATCGAGAAGCTGCGCCCGCAGTCGGGTGATGACATCGTTGCGCAGCGCATCGGCCACCGTCGCGTCGGGAATCGTTTCCTTTTCCTGCGCGATGTTCTGAATGCGATCGAAACGCGCCTTCGCTTCGGCGGTGCCTGCGCGCGCGGCGGTGAGCTGCGTGTTGACGTCGGTGAGCTGCTGGTCGCTGATCGTGCCGCGGCCCGTATCGATGATGTTGTTCGCAGCCTTGAATTTCTGCACCTCGGTCTCGGCCGCGGTAGCTTGCTGGCGCAATTCGGCCATGCGGTCCTGCAGCCAGCGGCTGGCGCGCAGCGTCGCCTGGTAGCGGGAATCAAGCTCGCCGACGAGATAGGCGTCGGCGATCGCGTTCGCGATCCGCGCCGACTTTTCGCCGCTCAGCGACTGAAAGCTGACGTCGATGGCGTAGGTCAGGCCGACGCGTTTCACCTGTAACGCTTTCGCGAATTGCTCGACCGCCATGCGCTCCTTGCGCTCCTGAGAGTCAGGAGCGTCGGGACCGACGAAAAGTCCCGTGATCGTCTTGATGAGGCTGAACGAGCCTTCGCCGGAATATTCGGGATCTTCCAGCAGCTTCAGATTGCGAATCACGGCGAGCGCCGTGCTGTCCGACTTCAGAATTTCGGCCTGACTCTCGACCGCGCTCGAATCGATCGCCATGTCGCCGACGACCTGCTGCGTCTGGAACAACTGCGTCTTGCGCGTGTCGATCAGGATGGTCATCGACGCCGTATATTTGGGCGCCGCGGTCAGAAGAAAGATCACTGCGGCGAGAAGCGCGACGAAGGTGAAGCCTGCGATTACAGGCCACTGGCGCCGCAGAATGCGAAAGATCGTGTCGAGATTGATCGACGAAAACGGCGACTGCGATTCAAAATCTCTCTCGGCTCGGAGTTCCGAGTGTGGCGTGCTTTTCAGCATTAACGGACGGCACCTGAGTTGCGGGCGAATTCCCGCCCGTTTACGCCTTTGCCATCAAGCTGCGACAGTTTTACTGCGATGAGCGAGTTTACTGCGATTAGCGAGACGGGCTGATCGAATTTGAAATGACGTTGTTTGTTGTCGAATTTGTGGTCGACAGCGTCAACGAATTGGAACCCGTGCTGAAAGTGAAGCCGGAATTCGTGAAGGAAGAGGTCAGCGAAGAGCCGAAAACGTTGCGCGCCGTCGACGTGAAGGTCGCTGACGATCCGATGCCCGCGCCGCCAAGACTGCCGCCGCCGACGCCGCCCTGGGCGATCGAGGCCGTCCGCACATCGCCCACCGTCGCCCTGAAGGCGGCCGTGACGCCGTCGCTGTTCGCGGCGAGCACCGCATCCTGAATCGCCTGCGCGGCCTGGGCATCGGTTCTGACGCATGCTGCGGCAGCCTGGGCAAGACCCGTGCCAAGCGCGCTGAGCTGCTCCGAGGTCGCGCCGGAACGCGTTCCAAGCAGCGCCTGCGCCGCCGACGGATCGGTGGCGGCGAGATTGCGGATCGCGGACACCAGAGCGGCGCCAGACGCGTTGTTTTCGAATATCTTGGCCGGCGCGGCCTTGAGACCCGCGGCCGCTTCGGGCGTCATCGGCGACGGCGTGACGCAGGCGGCGAAGGCCGGCGAAAAAGAGATGATCGCGGCCGCGATCGCACACCCGCGAGGCAGAAGCTTACGCAGCAGATCAGACACGGCCCACCAGCCTTAAATTTACGCTAAGTTAATCTAACATGTCGGCTATTGCGTCGCAATGTCATGTCATCGACACGGTTACCGGCGCAGCCGCGCAACGCGATTCGGCCGGAGCCGGCGGCGCGATGGGGTGGGGGAATAGTCGGCCGCATGGCGACGCCGCTTGCAGATGCTGAGGCGAAGACGCCGCGGACGGAGCTTCGCGAGGAACAGGCGGTCCTCGGACGGCCGGAATCGCCGATCGCCAGGCTCAGACGCGCCATATTCCGGTTTTCACATGGCGTTGCGCTTACGGTGGCGGCTCTCGCGCCGCTGCCCTTTGGCTCAGTCGAACTGGGCTGGATCGCGCTCTGGTGTCTGCTGCTGGGGCTCAGCCTCACGCTCGCATCCATTGGCGAGATCGATGCGACGACCCGCCGCACGCTCATCGCCGTCCTGCTCGTTTTTGCGGTCTTTGGCGCGACCGTCGCCCTGCAGCTTTCAGATGCGGTCGCTCCGGACCCGATCTGGAGCGAGGCGACTCGCCTTCTCGGGCGCGAACTGAAACCAATCGCGTCGGCCAGCGCGTGGGCGCCCGTGATCGCGATGGGGGCGCCGCTGCTGTTCGTGCTGGCCTTCTGCCGATTCGCCCTCCTTGGCGGGAGCTCGCAGAGCGCCGAATTGACCCTTCGCGTCGTCGCATGGTCCGGCCTCATCTACGTCGTCTACAGTTCGCTCGCCCTGCTGATCGATCCGACCGCGCTTCTGTGGCGCGACAAGCCCGCCTATCTCGGCAATCTGACCGGGACCTTCATCAATCGAAACACGGCCGCGACCTATTTCGGATCGGTTGCGATCATCTGGTTCATGCGTCTCGCCTCCGCGGCGCGGCGCGGCTCCTCAAGCCGCCTGTCACCCTCGGAGCGGCTCTGGTTGCTGCTCAGCGGTCGCGATCTGCATCTGGCGCGACTCGGCGCCGCCTTTCTGATCAGTCTCGGCGGCGTGGCGGCGACGGGATCGCGGGCCGGATTCGTGTTCACGATCATCTGCCTCGCCATCGCCGCGGCGATCTATGGACGCGTCGACTTCTCGCTGTGGCGTCGGCGGTTCTGGTCATGGCTGGCGGCCGCCATCGCGATTTTTGCGCTGTTTGAATTGCTCGGAGGCGTAGTCGCGAGCCGCGTCTTCCTTCTCGGCCTCAATGATGAGGGACGGTTCAACGTCTATGCCGCTTCCATCGGACTGATTCGCGATCATCCGTGGCTCGGCGTCGGGCTCGGCAATTTCGATGTCGTGTTTCCGGCCGTGAGGCCTCCGGACATCCTGATCTCGGGCGTCTGGGATCGCGCCCACAGCACGCCGCTCGAATTTGTGATCGAGATGGGATTGCCGCTCACTGCGCTGGTCGGCGGTCTGTGGCTCCTGATTCTCGCGCGCCTTGCAAGGGCGAGCCTCAGGACCCGCTCGTCAACCATGATCGCCGGCTTTGCCGCGACGCTGCTTGGCTGCCTCCACTCCTCCGTTGATTTCTCGCTGCAAATACCGGGCTACGCCGTTGCTTTTGCAGCGATCGCGGGAACGGCGACAGCGCAGGCCGGCAGGCTGCTGCGCGACGCGCGCGAATGAGTCGGCGCCGAAATCATTTCTGGAATGTTTCCGATTCGGCGTGCGCCCCATCGCCGCATCGCCACACCGGGAGACTCGAAGACATCTGCGTCATGCGCCATATTCTTGACACAGCCCCAGAGACATTCGCGCCGAGCTGAGAAACGATGGAACGGATCATCAAGTGGCTGACGCGGCGGCCGCGCGCACTTGATGCGCGCGTCAATCCGCGCAACCCGCTCTCGACTCTCCCCGACGATCTTCGCATTCACGCGATCGGCGATATTCATGGATGCGCCGATCTTCTCGCGCGCCATCACGCCGCGATCGATCGCGGCGCGGCCGAACGCCCCAAGGGGCGCATCATCGAGGTCGTGCTGGGCGACATGATCGATCGCGGCCCGGATTCGCGCGGCGTCATCGATCAACTGATCGAACGTTCGCGCTGGCGCGAAATCGTGACGCTCCGCGGCAATCATGAAAATATGTTGCTGCGGTTTCTCTCCGATCCGACGACGCTCAATGAATGGATTCGGTTCGGGGGACTCGAGACGCTGCTTTCCTATGGCGTCACGCCGGCGCCGACGCTCGACGCCGACGGCATGGTCGAAACGGCGCGGCGCGCGCACGCGGCGATCCCCGCCGAGCATGTGCGCTTCCTTCAGAACACCTTGCCGATCTGGAGTTGCGCGGATTTTGTGTTCGTTCATGCCGGGCTGCGGCCGGGCCGTTCGCTCGTGGAGCAGGACGAGCATGATCTCCTCGAAATCAGGCAGCCCTTCCTTCAGCACACGGGATGGTTCGGCGCCTATGTCGTGCATGGCCACACGCCCGTCGCTGATATCGACATTCGCCGGAACCGGATGAATCTCGACACCGGCGCCTTCGCAACGGGCCGCCTGTCCGGCGTCGCGCTCGAAAGGGATCGCCTGTTCAGCCTGCGAACCAATTCGCCGCAGGCGGCCGCCCCGCCGCCCGAATCCGCGCTCGCCGATTCGGGCGACTGAGTCGCGCACTTCTTACGACAGCCTGTAGACGGCGCAGGCGCCGTAGTCGGCCTGTGCTCCCGCCGCGCCCGCTCCTTGCAGGCACATATGATAGTGCGTCGTCTGCGTCGCGAGCCAGAGCTGCATGTTGACGCCCGCAACCATGGATTGATTGAAGGCCGCCGGCGGCGTGTTGACCGAACCGTTCGCCGCGCTCGACGCGGCGAAGGCCGCGCCTGACGTCGTCGCATCCGCAAGCGTATTCGTGACGGAGAGATAGGTTGCGCCGACCGTCGTCGAAAAGCCCTGATAGATGCGGTTATCCTGACCGGTCTGCCGCGTCAGCCTGAGATTTCCTGACGCGAAGGAATAGGCTGAGCCGCCATACACGGACCAGTTCGCGATTCCGCTGCTGAAATCGCCATTGCTCAAGAGGTTCGTCTTGCTGAATCGCGCGCCGGTCGGGCCGACGCCGAAGCTGATCGTGCGCGTGATGGTGGGCGCCACGACGCCGGTGAAGCGATGATAGAGCTTCGATCGCGTCGCCGTGTTGGTGAATTGCGCGCGGCTGTATCCGCTTTGCGCCTTCGCGTTCGCCACCGCGCGGATGAAGCGGCCGTTCACGGGATTGCGGATCGTGACGTCGTCATGCTGCAGAAGAATCGCGCGGCCGGTCTGCAGCGGAATCGTCCAGCCCTCGGCGTTGAGATCCGCCTCCGTATAGCCGTTCGCCGATCCGTCGCCGGCGATCAGCATGCTGACGAAGGCGTCGGTGAAGCTTAGCGACGAGGAGAAAGGCGTGGTCTCGCTCAGCGAGCCGTCAGGATTGACGGTGAGGCTGTAGCTCGCGATCGACGCGGTGTTGCCCGCCGACCAGGTGATCGTCGAACTGTGCTGGATCGAGAAGCAGGTCCCGGTCTGCGCCTGCGTGGGATCAATCGACGCGCCGTTCGCCAGCACGAGATTGGCGCTCGTCGCCTCGCCGCCGTGATAGGAGCCGGCGTAGATTCCGCCATAGTTGAAGGCGACATCCTGCGAACCGACGTCATAGCTGAACCAGAAATCAGGGCTCGCGGGATTGCCCGCGGCATTGTTCAGCCATCCGGCGCCGCCAAGCCGCCAGGCCTGAAAGGGCGCGCCGACCGACGCCGCGGGCGTGGACGAATCACCATTGTTGTTGCGGATGAAGCGATAGACCATCGCCCCGCCGATCACAGGCGCGACCACGAAGAATTCGTTGGCCGAGGAGGGAACCAGCCGTTGGACCGCGACGCTGGCGCGAACGCCGAAGCGCGCGAGGCCGGAGAGACCGCCGACGCCGACCATCAGCAATATCCCCTGAGGCCGGTCGCCGTGGTGCCGGTCGCGAGCACCCGCATGACGCGCCAGTCGAGGACGTCGCCGGTAAAGACCGGCTCGACGGTCTGAAGGCCGCTCGTCCAGACCACCGCCAGATTTCCGGCGGCGCCTGTGATCCTGATCTGGCGGGTGACGTAAGGCAAATCCGCGCCGTCCGCGGGCGTGATGGCGAAGCCAACGGCGAGGGGGGAGGACAGGCCGGGGGAATGGGCTGAGAAGGGATCAGGCATTGCAGCGCTCCATATAAGGTAAATAATCCTACCAAGGAATTTGATCCTTGTCAAATGACATGGTGCAAAAGTCGCGCGACGCCGCGAATGGTCACGATGTCTTCATTATAATCCGGAGAATGACTCGGATGATGCCGACGGATGCGTCGCAACGAGGCGGCTTCCGGCGCGTCTTCTCCGTCAAGACGGCGAACAGGCGCGCGCAGCAGATCAAACCTGGATCGAAATGGAAGCTATCCGTTCGGCTACAGAGTCTGTGCTCATTCTCGGAGGGCTCGGCGCTCCGAGAGTAAGTACTGATCCTAACGCGACTGATTCAGTCAATCTCTCCAATATGGGCCCTTGCTGCGCCCGCACGCGGACAGGAATGATGCATGGCGATTGATCCGAAGAATCTCGCAGGCACTGCGAAGCTGACTTTCTCTGACGAGTTCAACAGCTTCAAGCTGTGGGATGGAACGAGCGGGCTCGACACGCGTCCCGCTTTCGCCATGTCAGGCACATGGGCGGACCAGGGCTTCGCATGGTCGGGCGCAAGTGACACCTGGTATGTTCAGCCGAACAATCTCGGCGCGGCGTCGAATCCCTTTTCGGTGAACAACGGCGTCCTCACCATCACCGCGTCGCGATCGGCGACAACGTTTTCCGATCCCAAGGGGACCTACGAATACACTTCGGGCGTCATCACCACGGCCCATGAATTCGCGCAGACCTACGGCTATTTCGAAATCCGCGCCAAGACCTCCGACGCGCCGGGCACATTGCCGGCTTTCTGGCTGTTGCCGGCCGATGGAAGCTGGCCGCCGGAACTCGACGTGATGGAGATTTCGGGGTCGCAGCCGACAACGCTGCTGAACACGGCGCACAGCGCGAGGAGCGGCGCCTACAAGATCGATTCCTCGCACTTCTTCACCGCCGACACGACGACGATCGCCAATGCATCCGCGGGCTTCCACACCTACGGCGTCGATTGGGAAGCAGACAAGATCGCCTGGTATTACGATGGGCAGAAGGTGTTCGAGACGGCGACGCCGTCCGACATGAACAAGCCGATGTATCTCGTCGCCAATCTCAATGTCGGCGGCAAGATCGAAGGCCATCCCGACGCCAGCCAGCCTTTCTCGGCGAGCTACCAGATCGACTATATCAGGGCTTACACCAAGCAGACGAATGTCGCCGCTCCGGTGATCACGTCGAACGGCGGCCTTGCGACGGCGAAAATCAGCCTCTCCGAAAACAACGCCGCCGTGACCACTGTTGTCGCGACCGACGCCGACGGCCAGCGCCCGACCTATTCGATCGCCGGCGGCGTCGACGCCGCCCTGTTCGCGATCGACGCGACAAGCGGCAAGCTCATCTTCAAATCGGCGCCTGACCATGAAGCGCCGCGCGATTCAGGACATGACAATGTCTACAATGTCGTCGTGCGCGCGAGCGACGGCATTCACAACGATGATCAGGCGATCGCCGTCTCGGTTCTCGACGTGAACGACAATGCGCCTGTGATCACGTCGAACGGCGGCGGCGCGAAGGCGAAGATCACCGTGTCCGACCATGTCGCCAGCGTGACCACGATGGCGGCGAGCGACGCCGACGGCGATCATCCGATCTTCTCGATCTCCGGCGGCCTCGATGCGTCGCTCTTCACGATCGATCCGCTGACCGGCGCGCTGAAATTCAAGGCGGCGCCGAACTATGCGACCCCGACGGATTCCGGCGGCGACAATATCTATGACGTGACCGTGCGCGCGAGCGACGGCGCCCATCACGACGATCAGGCGATCTCGGTCTCGGTTTCGAGCGTCAACAAGGCTCCGATCGCATACGCGAGCGGAACCGAGACGATTTCCCATTACGACGCCAAAGGAGGCGCGAAAGGCGCCGAGACGATCGCCAGCGCAGTGCGGACGGACGGCGACAAGACCGTTCAGGAATTCTCCAGCGGCGGACATCTCAAATCGGCCGACGTGGTGACGGACAAGAACGGCAAGGAGATCGCGGAGCATTACGACAGCGCCTGGAATTTCAGCGGCTCCGACGTCATCACTTTCGGAACCAAGATCACCGCCGAGCACTACGACGCGCAATGGAAACTGGCCTCGTCCGACGTGTTCTCGATGCAGAACGGCAAGGCGGTGGAGGAGCATTACGACGCGTTATGGAATTTCACCGGCGCGGATGTGGGCAGCTTCAAAAACGGCAAGGCCGTCGAAGAGCATTATGACAGCCATTGGCGCCTCACCGGCGCTGATGTGACCACGCAGAGCGCCGACAAGTCAGTGGTCGAGCACTATGACGCGGCCTGGAAGCTGGCCTCGATCGACGTGACCACGACGCCGCACCACGATGTCGCGCAGAATCCGATGGCGGACTGGCTGCTCGGGTTGGGCTGAACGCCCGCCGGACTCGCTCGCCGTCAGTTGCATAGTGAAACCGGCCGCGGGACAAATCGCCGCGGCCTCCCCTGCCCGGCGCGTGGGAACGGTCTCAAGGCCAAAATCGCCGGCTCAGCATCGATCGGATCCGTTACAATCTTAACGACCCTGTTAACTCCCCCTTGTTGCTGTGCAGCAGCGCGGCTATTAACGCACAGTTAACTGAGTGGCCTATGCCTGCTGTATCCGACAAAGGGCTGACCGTTGGTCAATGGGCCCGTCGAGCCTGGGTGAGCTACGACGCCGTCGGAGCCGCGATGTCGGCTGTCGATTTCGTTCTGATCCTCATGGCCGCCGAGATCGGAAGCTGGTTCTATCACAGCGTCGTCTCCGATCTTTCGCGTGATCCCTATCAATATGCGGCGATCGGCCTCGTGGCCGCGGCGCTCATCATTCCGCTGTCGCATGTGCGCGGCGTCTATCAGCCGCCGAAGATCAGGGATTTCACCGGGCAGGTGGTTTCGCTGCTGCTGGTGTGGGGCGGCAGCGTCGCGCTGCTCACGATCTGCGCGTTCGCGCTCAAGGTCGGCTCCCAGTTCTCGCGTGGCGGCACGCTGACCTTCGCCGCGCTGACGCTCCTGTCGCTCGCCGGCAACCGGCTTTTCTGGAAGCGTTATCTCGATCGCGGCCTCAGCGCCGGCGCGCTGGCGCCGCGACGCGTTGGCGTGATCACCGACGGTTCGCGCTTCGCAAGGAACGAACTGCCCGACCTGCTGCGCCGGTGCGGTTTCGAGATCGCCGAGGAGATGCTCCTCGATAATGTCAGCGACGGGCGGCGCGCCGCGGCGCGGCAGGCGGCCGAGCAGGCCGTCGCGCATTTCCGCGGCGCGCGCATCGACGAGATCATCGTCGCGACCTCATGGCGGCGTATGCCCTTCGTGATGCAGATGGAGCGCGGCCTGCGGGGACTGCCTCTGCCGGTGCGCTTCGTAATGGAGCCCGCGATCTCCGAGATCGCCAGCCGCCCGAAGCGCAGCATCGGCGATCTCTTGTCGCTCGAGATGCAGGCGGCGCCCATGAGCGTGCGCGAGCAGATGCTCAAGCGCGGGCTCGACATCGCCATCGCCTCGTTCGCGCTGCTGCTGCTGGCGCCGCTGCTGGTGATCGTCGCCCTGGCGATCAAGCTCGACAGCCCGGGACCGGCGCTGTTCCTGCAAATCCGGCGCGGCTTCAACAACCAGCCGTTCCAGATCATCAAGTTCCGCAGCATGTCGGTGATGGAGAATGGCGCGACCATCGCCCAGGCGAAGCGGCAGGATCCGCGCGTGACCCGCGTCGGCAAATGGATCCGGCGCACCAGCATCGACGAATTGCCGCAACTCTGGAACGTGCTGCGCGGCGAGATGTCGCTGGTCGGTCCCCGCCCGCACGCGGCCGCCCATGACAGCTTCTACGAGCGGGAGCTCGGCGGCTACGCCTTCCGCCAGCATGTGCTGCCGGGCCTGACCGGCTGGGCGCAGGTCAATGGCAGCCGCGGCGAGACGCCGACCATGGAAAGCATGGCGCGCCGCGTCGAGCTCGACACCTGGTATGTGAACAACCGCAGCATCTTCCTCGACATCAAGATCCTGTTCCTGACCGTCATCCAGGCCGTCAGCTCCAGGAACGCCTACTGATCCCGGCCTGATCGCCGGCCGCGCCGCGATGCGCACGCCCGGCCTTTCGGCGTTTCCTCACCAATTGCGATTTGCGCCTGTCGCGCGATCCGCGCATTGAACGCGCGAGCGTGAAATGCGGCGATTAAATGCGCGCGCTCATGGAAAGGCGTGATGGTCGAGGTTTGCCTGTTCACGAAATCCTGGCGATCCGGCGCGGCCTGGGTGGCGCAGCAGCTTGCGCAAGGGCTGGCGGAAGCCGGCGCGCACGTGACTTTCATCTCGCCCATGGCGGACCCGGCGACCCGCGAGCCGAAGCATGAGCGCGTCGTCAGGATCTTCACCCCGCGCGAACTCGTCGACGCCGGCAGCGGCCGCGCCGCGCGGATCGCCGCGACGCTGAAGCGCATCGGCAGAGGCGCCGCAGCTCTCATCGCGCAGAGGTTAAAGGCGAGAAACTATATCTTCAGCATCCCGGAGCCGCTGCCCTTCACGTTGCCGCTGTTCGCGCTTCTCAGGCTGACCGGCGCGCGGATCATCTTCATCGTGCATGACGCCATCCCCAACCACGCCTGGCGGTTCGGCTCTCGCCTCGGAGCCATCGAGCGATGGGGGCATCGGCTTTCCTATCTCCTCGCCTCAAGGCTCGTGGTGATGACGCCGCAGCTTAAGCAAACGCTCACCAAGACTTTCAGAATCGCGCCTGAAAAGATCGCCGTCATTCCGCACGGACCCTTCATCCTCAATTCCGTCCCGCCTCTCCCCGGCCGCGGCGCGCTGCTGCAATTCGGCGCGATCCGGCGCAACAAGAGCGTCGCGGACGTGATCAAGGCGGTGCTGCTGGCGCGCAAGAGCGACCCCCAGCTCTCGCTCGTCATCGCCGGCCAGCCGCACGCCTTCGAGCGCGACTATTGGGACGAATGCAAAGCGCTGATCGCGCAGGACCCCGATGGCTTCATGCTTAAGATCGGCTTTATTCCCGATGAGGAGCTTCCGGCGCTTCTCGCCGGGATCGACGCTTTCGTCCTCGCCTATCGCGAATTCGACTCGCAAAGCGGCGTCGGAGTTCTCGCGGCGCTCAATGCGCGGCCGGTGATCGGCACGATGTCCGGCGGCCTCAGCGAACTGTTCGCTGAAGGCATGTGCGGCGAACTCATCGCCGAACCCGTCACGCCTCAGGCGATCGCCGATGCGATCCTGTTGTTTCGCCGCCGCCCGGTCGAGGAGTGGCGGGAGACAAGCGCAGCCGGCGCCGAAAGGATGCGCGCGGCGTCATCATGGACGTCGATCGGCGCCGCCTATCTCGCATTGATAAACAATCAACCATCCGCAACGTAAGGCGCGGCTGCGATTCCGATTTCGAGTTAGCCGCGATTCACCGGCTCTAAACGGAAATTTGCAAGGCGTTAAAACGCGCGCGGGAAAGCAAGTCTCTGACTTAAATTGATACGCACGGCTGTCCGCTATGGCTCTGTCATACGGGTGGGGCCGCAAAATGAATTTTCTCGACGACAAGCTCTATGTCCAGAATGTCGGACAGTCCTGGAGCTACAACACGACAGATGCTGTCAGCCGCTTCGAAGTGAAAGCCGGCGACTATCTCGCCGGCGACGGCGCGACGAGAGAGCGATCGGAGATCGCGACCTCGGACAAGTTCGAGTTCGGCAAGACCTATAACATCTCGTTCAGCATGATGATCGAGCCCGGCGCGAAGAACACCGGCGACTGGATGACGCTGCTCCAGATTCAATCAACCTTCGACAAGGGTGAGGCGGGCCACAGTCCTGCTTTCGCGCTCGAAATGGTCGGCGAGAAAATGCGCATCGTCACGCGCGATTCGAGCGCTGCGATTTCAACGGCCGCCGACATCACCTATACCCAGCAATATACCGACAAGACCAACATCACGCGCGGCGAGTGGTACGACTTCAAGATCACGGTGAAGCTTGATCCGTTCGGCGGCGGCTCGCTCGATGTCTGGCGCGACGGCGTTCTGCTCTGCTCCTACAAGGGCGCGCTCGGATTCAACGATGTCGTCGGCTCCTATTTCAAGGAAGGCGTGTACCGGGAAGCGTCCGACGAGACATACGCGGTCAATTTCAAGAATATGAACGTGTCGCTCGCGGGCGCCAACGACTATGCGCCCGTCATCACGTCGGACGGCGGCGGCGCCAAGGCCGCTGTGACCGTCAGCGAGAACACAAGCGCCGTCACGACGGTGCAGGCGACCGACAAGGACGGCAATGCGCTGACCTATTCCATCGCCGGCGGCGCGGACGCGTCGCTTTTCGCGATCGACGCCTCGACCGGCAAGCTGACCTTCAAGGCTGCGCCCGATTATGAAGCGCCGCAGGATTCAGGACATGACAATGTCTATGACGTGACGGTGCGCGCGAGCGACGGCGTCCATGTCACGGATCAGGCGATCGCAATCACTGTCGCCAACGCCAATGACTGCGCGCCCGTGATCACGACGAATGGCGGCGGCGCCAAGGCTGCGGTCTCGATCGCCGAGAACGGCGTGGCGGTGACCACGGTCCACGCCACCGACGGCGACGGCGATGCGATCGCCTATTCGATCTCGGGCGGCGCGGACGCTTCGCTTTTCGTCATCGACGCCAAGACCGGAGCGCTCTCCTTCAAGGCCGCGCCCGACTATGAGGCGCCGAAAGATGTCGGCGGCGACAATATCTACGATGTCATCGTGCGCGCGAGCGACGGCTCGCATCTCACGGATCAGGCGCTCGCGATCTCTGTCACTGACGTCAAGGAAACGAGCGCACTCGCCGCATCGACATCAGCGCTGTCGACAGCGAGCGCGCTGTCGGTCTCGACAAGCTCCATGCTTTCGAGCTCGACCGACAAGTACGACGCCAAATGGAAACTCGTCTCGACGGACAAGGATGTGGCCGTCACGCGGCAGGACGGAGGCAAAGCCGTCGAGGAGCATTACGGCGCCAATGGCAAGCTGACATCCGCCACGGTCTCGTTCGACCAGAACGGCAAGGATGTGATCGAACATTACGACGCCAACTGGAAGCTCGCGAATGTCGACGTCGTCACCTATGGCGCGAAGACGGTGACCGAACATTACGACGCCAACTGGAAGCTGGCCTCGATCGACGTCTTTTTCCTGCAGAACGGCAAGGCGGTCGAAGAGCATTACAACGCGCAGTGGAAATTCACCGGCGCGGATGTCGGCACGGTGTCGAACGGCAAGGCCGTCGAGCAGCACTATGACGCGAACTGGCACGAGACCGGCGACGACGTCTTTTATGTGAAGGGCGACAAATATGTCACCGAGCATTACGACGCCGGCTGGAAATTCGCTTCGGCCGAGATGACCAGTCTCGCCCATATGCATGCCGTAGCGGCGCATGATCCGCTGACCGGCTGGCTGGTGGGCTGAAGAACGCAATCCACGCGCGAACTGTAGAACCTCTGTTGGGTCTCGACCGCCTGTCGGGCGGCCGAGACGTTCACTGTGAGCAAAATGACAGCGGCCTGAGCTCTTGCAGCGCACAATCGAGTTGCGCATAATTCCGGCGCGGTCAGAGATCGCGTCGGGACGGCCTGGATTGTTTCTCGCCTATGCTTTCTTTTTTTAATCGCGGCCGATCCTTCGGAGAGATTCTGGACGCGAATAAAGGCGCCGGACCCGGATTCGATCTTCTTCGCCTCGGCCTCGCCGTCGCGATCCTTCTCAGCCACACCTCAGGCATTACCGGAAACCGGGGATTTCTCTCAGGTCTTCTCGCGTCGCTCTTTCAGTTGCCCGTCGATGTCTCCAATTCGTTCGGCGCCAACGCGCCGGGCGCCGAACTCTACGCGGTCGACGCGCCGGTGCGCGGGCTTGCGCGCCCCTATTCCCTGTCGCTCGTTCCCATGTTTTTCGCGCTCAGCGGCTTTCTGGTGACGGGCAGCGCGCTGCGCACGCGCAACGCTTTCAAATTCATCGGCTTGCGCGCTCTGCGAATCGTGCCGGCGCTCTTCGTTGAAGTCGTGCTGTCGGCCTTCATCCTCGGCGCGGTCTTCACCACCCTGCCGCTGCGCGAGTATTTTTCCGATCCGGGCTTCTTCCGATATTTCGGCAACATCATCGGGCACGTCACTTTCGTCCTGCCGGGCGTCTTCGAACACACCAGCCAGTCGAAGAACGTAAATTCGAACCTGTGGACGCTTCCTTTCGAATTCGACTGCTACGCAGTCATTTTCGGATTGATCCTGACAGGGCTTCTCTACAAGCGCGTGCTCTTCACTGTGGCGTTCGCGGTCGCGACTGTTGCGCTTCTCATCGCCAACAGCGTCTGGGGATATCACGCCACGCTTGGCACCCTCCCCGGCGTCGCGATGGTCTATTTCTTCTTCAGCGGCGTGCTGTTCTTTCTCTGGCGCTACGAAATCCGATACAATCTGTTGTTCGCCGGCCTCGCCATCGTCATCTGCTATCCGCTGATGATGTCGAACCGCACGGTCTACATCTATCCGATCTTCCTGACCTACATCACGATGTTCATTGGCCTGACGGCCTTCCCGAGGATTCGCTTTCTGCAGAGCGGCGACTATTCCTACGGCATCTATCTCTACGGATATCCGGTCATTCAGGCGATCGTCGCCACCGCGCCTGCGCTGAAATACAATCTCGCGATCACGGCGCCTCTCGCCGTCGGGATCACCTTCGCGTTCTCGATCGCGTCATGGCATCTGGTCGAGAAGCATTTCCTCAAACTGAAGGTCTATCTGTCGCCGCGTTCGGCCGAGATTTCCAAGCTTCTTCATCCTGACATCCGCATCGAGCCGTCGGAGGCGTCGCGATCGCCGGAAGGCGCCCTTCGCGGCGAGCCGGTCAAAAGCGGCTGACGCGCGTCAGCCGAAGGCTTCCGTCACATGCGGCGATAGAGCGCAGCGAAACGCTCGGCGCAGGCCGCGACCGAAAAATGGGCGCGGAAGCGTGAGAGCCCAGCCTCGCCGAGGCGGTCCCGCAATTCCGGACATTCGACGAGCTTCGCCAGCGCCGCCGAGAGCGCCGTGGCGTCGCCGGCTGGAACGAGCAGGCCGGTTTCGCCGTCGATCACCTGCTCGGGGATGGCGCCAACCAATGTCGAAACAACGGGCAAGCGGCGCGCCATCGCCTCCAAAATCGCCACCGGCTGATTTTCGGCGCGCGACGGCAGAACGAAAATGTCGGCCTGACTGAGGAGCTTGTGGACCTCGGGGCCTTCGACCCAGCCGGGAAAGGCGACCCGATCGGCAAGCCCGAGTTCGGCGGCGCGTTTGACCGCCGCGTCCACCTCTCCGTCGCCGGCGATCACAGCCCTGAAGCCGAGATTTCGCCTGACCAGATCGGCGAACGCGTCCAGCAGCAGATCGACGCCCTTGCGCTCGCCGATCTGGCCGAGAAACAGGATCAGCGGCTCGACCTTGTCCTCGTTCGCAGGGTGAAGCGCGACGACATCGTCCGCCACCGGCACGCCATTCGCGATCTGCGTCACGCGCTCCTGCGATACGCCGAGTTCGGCGGTCACAAAGCGGGCCCAGTAGGGGCTCAGCACCACCACCGCGTCGGCGCGGCGGAAGAAAGCGCGCACGGCGGCTTGTCTTTTCGGGCCGAGGCCCTCGTAGAACTCGTTGTAGGCGCTGCCGTGGAGATGGAGCACGATGCGGGCGCCAAGCGCCCGCGCGACCCGTTCATACAGCATCTTCCGCCAGGTCGATCCGCGGGGCGCGATGTTGATGTGAACGACCCCGATGCGATGAAACAGAACATAGGAGACGAAAACGGCGAGCGCCGGCGGAACGGTCAGATGCTTCCATACTGACCTGTCGGTGTAGCGCGTCGGGAACACGAAAAGCTCGATGTCGGGCCAATCGCTGCGCAGACGCTCTGTCAGGTAGGACATGGCGCGCCCGATGCCGCCCCGGCCGGGCAGGCTTTCCGGGGCCAGAATCGCCACCCTCGTCCTTGTCAAAATCAAATCCTCCGGCGTCGGCGGACCTTCAGGAGCATCCGCCAACGCGGGCCGACGCGAAATTCTGCTCATATCGGGGCCCGAACGCCCCCGCCCTTCAACGACAATGAAGTCAAATTTTACCGGTCAGCAAGCTTGGGCGGATGCTGTGGTGAAGAAGCATAACCCACCCCGCCTGACCCGTCGCCCGGAACCTGCCGGGTCGCGCCCGACCGCTGCGTAAACTGGCCCGACAGAAAGGCCAGAATCGGCTTTTCGACCAGCAAATGACCAAGGAGCGCGACGACGATCGCCGCCGCCGTGAGCAGGATGAATGCCAATTCGGGCGCCATCGTCTTCAACGGCGGAACAACCCGGAAGGCGGCCGAGGCCAGCGGCTGATGGACGAGATAGAGCAGATAGGACGCGCCTCCGAGCATCTTCCACAGCCCGGCGGCCGGGAGTGTCCGGCCAGCTTCGAACCGGACGAGGCCGTAGATCAGCACGGCCGCTGCGATGAGATAGGCGACGCCTCCCCACGCGCCGAGAATGGCGATGTCATGCGATGTTCCACGGCCGATGAGCCATTCCGCGGCGCAGAGCGCCAGCAGCCCCCCGCCGCCGGCGACGATCCACAGTCCGGCCGGCGCGACAGAGCGCCGCAGGACCGCGATCGCGACCAAAATTCCCAGTCCGAAACCGAGATTGAGGCCGCTGCCCACGAGCGAGAGCAGCCCGAGCGAATCCACATCGAGCGAGAAGGCGGAACCGACGAGGCTGAGCGCGATCCAGATCGCGATGAGGCCGAAGGCGGGCCGACCGAGCCAAAGCGCCAACGCGAACAGCGCGTAGAACACCATCTCGTGTCGAAGCGTCCAGGAAATCGACAGGATCGCGTTCGCGTGCGGCAGAAGCAGCAGGTCCGCGATGACGCCCGGAAAGGTCAATTCGCGCTTTCCGAGAAGCCCCGGCGACAGGAGGAAACCGGCGAGCATCACAAGCGAAATCATCCAGAACATCGGCATGAGCCGGATGGCGCGCTTGGCCGCAAAGCGCGCGATTGTCCCGGGGCGGCCAATATCGTCGCGATGGACGTGATAGATGATGAAGCCGCTCAGAACGAAGAAATACGGCACGCCGACATGGCCGGGCCGAAACAGATCGCCGAACACGTTGACGCCGCGAAAATCGTGAACGACGCCGGTGTAGTGAAACAGGACGACGGCGGTCGCCGCGAAGAAGCGCCCCGCCTCGAGCGTCAGCAGCGGCTGGCTGCGTTGCAAGCTCATCGTCCGATATCCATCAGCGTCGCCACCTCGCTGCGCGCAGCACAAGCGTCCTGAGCGAAGCCGGCGCCACGGTCGCCGACCATATCAAAATCGCCGCGACACAACCCGCGCCGAGCGCGAGATTCGTCAACAGGGTCGTTTCGTGAGGCAGCAAGGTCGCGACCAGAAGAACAAGCAGTCCTGTGGGAAATAAAAGCGTCCAGCAGATGACGCCCGTCAGGCCCGTGGCCGCAAACAGCAGCAGCGAATCCACGATGGCGCGCAGCGACCAGGCCGTCGCGGCGCCGACAATGCCCCAGCGGCCGATCGCGAACCACAGCAAGGCGACGAAGGGCAGGATTTCAAGCACATGCAGGCGGGCGATGAGATTGGGGCGCTGCTCCGCCTGCAACTGGGCATAGGGCACATAGGCGAGGCTGTTGAACCAGACGCCGACGATCAGTATCTCGCCGACCTGGCTCAATTCGGGCGCGACGAAATCGCCGATCCAGAGTTTCAGGAAAGGGTCGATAAAAACCGCGCCGCAGACGAGGAGCGGCGCCATGATGATTCCGAGCCCGACCACGCCATCCCGCGAAAGTTTGCCCCGGTCGTCCTCCCCCGACATCGACATGCGCGGAAACAAGGCGGATTGCAGGCTCGTCGGCAGAATCTGCACGCGCATGATCAGATTGAGCGGCACATTGTAGAGGCCGACGGCGGCCGGCCCGAGCTTCGACGCGACAATGTATCGATCGAGATTCACAATCAGCGGCGACACGATGTTGGTGACGCTCGTCCAGAACCCGTATTGCGTGAGCTTGCGCGCCCACTCGCGCGACGCCGCCAACATCCGCATGCGCGGGCCGCGGCGCAGCGCAAGGAAAATCATCACCAGCGGCAGCGTCGAGCGCGCGATCGCGCCCGTGAAAAGCACGGTCTGGAGATCGGGGCCAAGCCATTTCGCCATCGCCAGCGGCGCGATCTGAAACGCGACCGCCATGGCGAACTGCGCGACGCTAAGCTCAAAGAAGCGCTCATGCGCCTGCAGCAGGCCGCGAAACACCGAGGCCGTGATCCAGAGCGGCAGCAGCAGCGCGATGAAGCGGATGCTCCAGCCGGCCTCGGCGATGAGTTCAGGCCCGATTCCCATCCAATTGCTCAGGATCGGAATGATCGCCGCGAACATGACGATCATTCCGATCGCCCCCGCCAGCAGGCTGATCGCGATCGCCGTGCCGAAGAGAATGCTCGACTCGTCGAGCGACTGGCGCAGCCGCGCCAGCATCGCCGTCACCGCCTTGTCCAGGCCGAAATTGAAGAGCTGGAAATAATCGAACAGCAGCCAGACGATGACGATGACGCCGTAGCGCTGCGGACCGATCAGGCGAAGATAGATCGGCACCGTGACCAGGATCACCCCGATCTGGAGAACCGACGAAATGAGGCTGAAACTCGCATTGCGGGTAAGGCTCAAGAATCGGCCCTCGCCAGACGCTCCGTCATCGCGCAGTCGCCTTTTGAACGCCTCGCCCGCGGCTTTTCGCCCATCAGAACCGACCCCGGCGCCGCAGGATGTTCGGCGCAGCCCCTTGCCAGGGCGCTGGCGGCCGCGCTCCGGCCCAACGAAATGTAAATCATATCATCGACATAGTAAGAGCTTACTCCGGCGGTCGGGCCATTTCGACCAAAGCGCGATTTTCGCCTCACGAGCGCCCTTTTCACCGATCGAACCACCAGTTGCAAAACAGGCGCAAGGAGCGAGATAACCCGGACCATGCCCTTCGCGTCCGCTACACTATGAGCAGGCCTCTGAGAACGATCATGCGTTGAGCCGATCAATCCATGATTCTTGCCCTCCTCTTCGCCTTCATCTTCGCTGTCGCCGAAATCGCGGTCACCTCCACCTTCGCGAATCTGATCGGCCCCGGCGCCGCGACCGTGTGTCTCGCCGCGGCGGCGGCGGCGGTGCTCATGGGCGCGGCTGCGAGCATGCTGGACAAGCAGATCAAGGCGCTTGTGGCGTTCGTCGCCGGCGCCGCGTTCCTGATCTTCGAAATTCAGCTCTTCGCGATCAGAACGAACGCCGAAGTCAATCCCAACGTCCTGTTCACCTACGCTCCCATTCTCGGCTTTGCGATCTTCGCCAATTCGCGGCTCAACCTCCGAAGATTTCTCTTCGTTCTTTTTCTCTGCTCGATCGCCTACAGCTTTTTGTATCTCGCGCTCTTCAACACGCTGTCGAGCCCGAGGCTCGATCCGCAGGATGCGTCGGTGAAGATCCTGGTTGGCGACAGCACGCGCGACGCCCGCGTTTTCCTCGCCGCGTCGTTTCCCACCTTCGCGTTCTTTTACGCGCTCGATCGCATCCTCAGGCTGAAGAGATTTATTTTCCTGCCATTCCTCGCGATTCCCATCGCCGCGCTGGCGCTGGCGCAATCGCGTCTTCACCTCGCCGTCATGGGCGTCGTCACCGTCGCCTATATTCTCGGCCTGACCGGCGCGTTGCCGCGCCGTCTTCTGCTTGGCGGATTTTTTATTCTCGCGCTGGTGCTCATGCTGAGCGTGCCATTTCCGGACTTCAATCCCTATCGCCTGTTTTCCGGCGACGGCTCAGCGGAAGCGCGGGCGCGAGCCCTGATGGTTTTCAGATTCTTCATCTCGGAATATCCGATATTCGGGGTCGGCATTTCGCCCACCCGCGCCGACGAAACCTCGCTCCTGCGCGCGAGCTATATCTACTGGGACGATCTTGGCGTCATCGGCGTGTGGTATTGCTTCGGCATCGTCGGGCTGACCATCTTCTGCCTGCACGCGAGCCTCTGCATTCTCGGAGTCCGTCGGCCGCGCGAGCTGACGCTGTCGGACCATCAGGCGCTTCTCCTGACGGCGCTGGTTTTCGGCCTGCTGTCGATCTCATCGCCGAATATCTGGCTCGGCAGCGGTTCGACGATCCTGTCGATCATGTTGGGAATCTGGCTGCGGACGGAGCATGGCCGTCGCGCCGGCCCGGAAAAGCCGCCTGCTTCTGAAAGCGCGCGCGCGCCCGACGGCGGTCATCTCGCCGCGAAGCCGGACGAGAAAACAATCGAGGACGCACTTGAGCCAGCGGCGGCGCTCGCGCCCCATCGCTCGTAACGATCGCCTCGCCCCATTCACATCCGTTCGCGGCGCGCGACCAGACGGGGCGAACAGGCCGGCGATCACGCCCCGGCGAATCTCATCCCGACGATCGCGCGCGCCAGATTCGCAGCGCGCGACCATTCGCCGCGCCTCGCGTAACGCAGCGCCTTGCGGCTGACATCGAACAGCACGAAGGGAAGCGAGGTCCGGAAGAAGCGCGCGCAGCACCTGATGCGGCTGCGCGCCATGTAATAGTCGGCCAGCGCCGAACGCTCGCCGAAGTCATTGGTGCCGATCGTGGCGCCGACCTTGTGATAGACGATCGACTTTGCGGCGTAGCCAAGCCTGAACAGGCCGCGCGCGCGCGCCGCCCAATCCAGCTCCTCATAGTAGAGGAAATAATCCTCCTGCATGAGGCCGATCTTTTCCAGAAACTCGCGGCTGACGAACATCGAGGCGCCGCTGACATAATCGAGCTGCGCTTCGACCGCGGCCTGATCGATTGGCGCTCTTGCATCAGACTGCGCGCCGACGCCGACGCCGCGGCCCTTCGACCTGATGAACCAGGCGCCGCCGAGATTCTGCACGAGATCGCGCTGGCCGTGATAGATCAGGGTCGATCCGCAGATGCCGATGCCGGGATCATCCCCCATGCGGCGGATGAGCCATGTCAGCGCATCGGGCTCGACCTCGACATCATTGTTGAGGACCCAGAAATAATCGAACCCGTTCGCAAGCGCATGGCGCATGCCGACATTGTTGCCAGCGGCGTAACCGCCATTGCGGCCGGTCTGGATGAGAACGATCGCGTTTGAATCTCCCTGCGCGCCTTGCTGAAGCGATGCCGCATCCGACCGGTCAATGAAGTTGAACGGCTCTTTCGCCGCAGCGACGCGCCCGGCATTGATGCGCTCGAGCTCCATCGCGGCCCAGCTTTTGATGCGCGCGACCGAATCATCCGTCGAGGCGTTGTCGCAGACGATGATGCTGAAGCGCCTGTTCTCGAGATGGGCGAGACTCTCGAGACAATCGACGGTGTCCTTCCAGCCATTCCAGTTGAGAACGATGATCGCCGCCTTGCTGCTCTCGGACATTGCGTGGAATTCCGCCTCATCAAAATCATTGCAAAAATAACCGCCCTATCAGGCGAATCAGGGCGCGGCGCTCGACGTCACTTCGTCGATCTTGAACAGCGCCTTGCTCGTCACTGACCTCGCGTTCCGATAGATGCGGAATTGCGGATAGAGCGGACGGTTGGCGCCATATCCGAAGCTTCCATTGTAGTTCACGATCTGGTGGCCGTTCATCCAGACCTTGACGTATCCCGTGTTGTTCAGATCAGCGCGGATGTCGACGACGAAATCCGCGCGCGCGCCGATCTGCATCATCGGCGCCGAGCGATAGAGCACCGTGCGTTTGTAGCTTGAGAGATCGGTCGGCGGATCGGCGATGATCTCCTGACGCGAAATCCGGAATTCGGATTTCTTCGTGCTCGGCGACCATTCCCAGGTGAACAGCAGTGGGCCGGCGTTCTCGACCTTGTCGCCCGGCGCGGGCTTCGCGTGAAGCTCGAAGAAATTGAGCCAGTCCTGCGGCCCCGCCGCGAACGCGTTCTCGCCGGGCACGACGGAAAAGCGAATATGCGCGACCGGGCCAATGGTCTGGACATAGCCGTCGAAGCCGATGCGATCCGAAGCGGTGTTCGCGCCGGGCGCCCGCTCATTTTCGCGGCACTCCATCGAAATCCATCCGGGCTCGCCATTGTGGCTGACAGCCTGGGCGTTCCAGGGATTCTTCGGCCCGATCAGCACGAAGCGCTGGCCGCCCTGCACCTTCAACTCCGCCATCGGCGGCGTCTGCGCCTCAGCGGAGACGGCGAAGAGCATGAGACCGCAAAGCGCTTTCAGGGCCGTGTTCATGGGCGCGGACTCTCGGGCTGGCGAGGGGTGAGCGACTTTTTCGCTACCTCTCAAGCTTAGGCAAGATAGGGGCGTGGTCGGGGCGGCCCATGTTCATTTTCGTCGCGCTTGCCAAACGGCCGACCGCCTGTATCACTCCGCGGCGAAATCCATGCGTTCGCATGATCCCGCGCGCGATCCGTCGTGCGCGGGATTATGTCTTGAGGGAGGCGCCCATGGCCCTGTCCGTCGCGGTCCAGATGGACCCCATCCAGTCGATCCGCATCGCCGGCGATTCGGGCTTTGGCCTGATGCTGGAGGCGCAGGCGCGCGGCCATCAGCTCTTCTATTACACGCCGGACAAGCTCTCGATGCGCGACGGCAAGGTGTCGGCGCGGATGCAGCCGGTCACCGTGCGCGATATCGCCGGCGATCATTTCACTCTGGGTGAAGCGGCGCGGCGCGAACTCGCAACGCTCGACGTCGTGCTGCTCAGGCAGGACCCGCCGTTCGATCTCAACTACATCACGACGACGCATCTGCTTGAGCGCATCCATCCGAAGACGCTCGTCGTCAACGATCCGTTCCATGTACGCAACGCGCCGGAAAAGACCTTCGTCACCGAATTCCCTGATCTGATGCCGCCAACGCTGATCACGCGCGACCGCGAGGAGATCGAGGATTTCCGCAGGGAGCATGGCGAGATCGTGATGAAGCCGCTCTACGGCCATGGCGGCGCCGGCGTGTTCAAGGTGGGGAAAGACGATCCGAATTTTGGCTCGCTCTTTGATCTGTTCTCGACCCTGTTCCGCGAGGCCTGGGTGGTGCAGCGCTTCCTGCCGGCGGTGGTGAAGGGCGACAAGCGCATCATTCTCGTCGATGGAGCCTTCGCCGGCGCCATCAATCGCGTGCCGCAGGCCGACGACATCCGCTCCAACATGGTGCGCGGCGGCGCGGCCGAGGCGACGGAATTGACGGCGCGCGAGCGGGAAATCTGCGAGCGCATTGGCCCGGAGCTGAAGAGACGCGGCCTCATCCTTGTCGGCATCGACGTGATCGACGGACTGCTCACTGAAATCAATGTCACCGCGCCGACCGGCCTGCGCGTCATCAAGCGCACCGGCGGGCCTGATATCGCGGCGATGATCTGGGATTGCATCGAGGAGAAGAGGAGGGGCGGGTAATTTCTCCAGATGTCATCGCCGGGCTTGACCCGGCGATCCAGAATTCCCTTCAAAATCGCAATCTTAAACTGGATGCCCGGGTCAAGCCCGGGCATGACGCTGTAAATAAGAACGCTGGGCGGCGCTTACGCCACGGTCAACCCTTCCTTCCTGATCCAGTCCTGCGTCTTGGCGAGGCCGCGCTCGAAGCGATCGAACATCTCGTTCACCTCGGCGTCACTGATGATCAGCGGCGGGCAGAAGGCGATGCGGTCGCCCATCAGCGGGCGCACGATCAAGCCTTCCTCCTGCGCGAAGCTTACCGTCTTCGCAGCGACGAATTTCTTCGGATCGTACTGCTTCTTCGTCTTCTTGTCGGCGACGATCTCGATGCCGCCGATCAGGCCGACACCCCTCGCCTCGCCAATCAGCGGATGCTCGCCAAGCTTCGCGAGCCGCGCGAGGAAAGTCGGCGAGGTCTTGCGCACCTGCCCGACAATGTCGTCACGCTGATAGATCTCCAGCGTCTTCACCGCCACGGCGCAGCTCAGCGGGTGGCCGGAATAGGTGAAGCCATGGCCGAAGGTGCCGATCTTCTTGCTCTCGTCGATCAGCGCCTGATTCATGTCTTCATCGATCAGCACAGCGCCAAGCGGCGCATAGGCTGACGTGATCGCCTTTGCGACCGACATGCTCTGCGGCTTCACGCCGAAAGTGGTCGAGCCGAACATATTGCCGGTGCGGCCAAAGCCCGTGATCACCTCGTCGGCGATCAGGCGCACGTCATATTTCGACAGCACCGCCTGGATCTTCTCGAAATAGCCCTTGGGATGAATGACCGCGCCGCCGGCGCCCATCACGGGCTCGGCGATGAAGGCCGCGACCGTATCCGGACCCTCGCGCAGGATCATCTCCTCGAGTTCGGCGGCGAGACGCGTCGAGAACTCCTCCTCGCTCTCGCCGTCTTTCGCGAAGCGATAGTGATGCGGGCAGGACGTATGCAGCACGCCCGCGATCGGCAGATCGAAATCGGTGTGGTTCGCCGGCAGGCCGGTGAGCGAGGCTGAGGCGATGGTGACGCCGTGATAGCCCTTCAGCCGCGCGATGATCTTCTTTTTCTTCGGCCGGCCGAGCGCATTGTTCATGTACCAGGCAAGCTTCATCTGCGTGTCGTTCGCCTCCGAACCCGAAGACGTGAAGAACACTTTCGAGGCGTCGAACGGCGCGATCTCCTTCAGCTTCTCCGCCACCTCGATCGCGGGATCATGGCTGCGGCCGCCGAAGAGATGGGTGAAGGAAAGCTTGCGCATCTGCGCGGAGGCCGCCTCGACCAGCTCCTCGTTGCCGTAGCCGAGCGACGCGCACCAGAGGCCGGCGAGCCCTTCGATATATTCCTTGCCCGTGGTGTCGTAGAGGTAGACGCCCTTGCCGCGTTCCAGAACCAGCGGACCGACCTCGCGATGCGTGGCGAGATTGGTGTAGGGATGGACGAGCGTCTCGATGTCGCGCGTCTGCAGGTTCGTCAGCATGTCGGCCTCGGAAGAAACAGGAGGGGTTAAATCCATGGGAGCCGATCAATCGCTGATCCGCAAGACCGCGGCCGAGATGGTCCCCCTGCTGCGCAAGCAGGCCATCACGCCGCACGATTGTCTCGACGCCCTGGAGGCGCGAATCGCAGAGGTTGATGGTCCCGTCAACGCGCTGCCGACGCTCTGCTTCGAACGCGCACGGAAGGCGGCGGAGGCGGTGATGAAAAAACCTAGGGATCAGCGCGGCCTGCTCGCCGGCCTGCCCGTCGCCATCAAGGATCTGACCGAAGTCGCGGGCGTGTTGACCACCTACGGCTCGCCGATCTTCAGGGATTTCACGCCTGATGAATCCGACCCTCTGGTCGAGCGGCTCGAAAGCGAGGACGGCGTCGTCTACGCCAAAACCAACACGCCGGAATTCGGCGCCGGCGCCAACACCTTCAACGAGGTGTTCGGCCCGACGCGCAATCCCTGGAACACGACGCGCTCGGCGGCGGGCTCGTCCGGCGGATCGGCAGCGGCGCTCGCGACGGGAACCGCGTGGCTCGCCCATGGCTCCGATCTCGGCGGTTCGTTGCGGAATCCGGCAAGTTTCTGCGGCATCGTCGGCATGCGCCCTTCGCCGGGCCGCGTCGCCACCGCGCCGGACTATCAGCTCGATCGTCAGTTGCCGGTGCAGGGACCGATGGCGCGCACCGTCGAAGATGTCGCGCTGTTTCTCGACGCGCTGTCGGGCGAAGACGCGCGCGATCCCGTCTCTTTGCCGAAGCCGGCGCAATCGTTCCATTCGGCGGCGCTCTCGGGCTGGACGCCGAAGCGCGTGGCGTTCTCCGCCGATCTCGGCATCACGCCGGTGGATTCCGAGGTGGCCGATCTCTGCCGCAAGGCGGCGATGCGGTTCACTGAGGCCGGCGCTGTTATCGAGGAGGCGCATCCCGATTTCTCCGAGGCGCATGACACGTTCAACGTGCTGCGGGCGAGATACTTCGCCATCAACAAGAAGACGATGCTTGAAACCCATCGCGACAAGCTGAAGCCTGAAGTGATCTGGAATATCGAGAAGGGGCTTCAGCTCACCATGATTGATCAGGAGCGCGCGGAGCGGCAACGCGCGGCGATGTATCAGCGCGCCGTAAAATTCTTCGACGACTACGATCTCATCTGTGCGCCGGCAACGATTGTGTCGCCCTTCCCGATCGAGAATCGCTATGTCGAATCCTGCAATGGCGTAAAGTTCGACAATTATGTTCACTGGCTCTCGATCGCCTACGCCTTCACGCTCGTGAGCTGCCCGGCGATCTCGATCCCCTGCGGCTTCACGAAAGAGGGCCTGCCCGTCGGATTGCAGATCGTCGCTGCGCCGCGCGCCGATGCGCGGCTTCTCGCCGGCGCGAAGGCGATGGAGGATATTCTGGGATTGCGGGGAACGACGCCGATCGAGCCAAAAGTGAGACATTGAGCGCCGCCGGAAGCACCTGTTCCGCCCCGCTTCGATAGGATAGAAAGAGCGCCATTGACGTCACGCATCTGATGAACAGGCGAATCCTGGCGGGGGAGAACGGCCTTGCTTTCGTCGCTCAATCACCGCATCGCCGCATGGGCCTTCGCGATGTCAGCCATGACGAGCATTTCCGCAAATGCAGGGCCGCTGCCCGAGCGCGTCGAGAAAGCCACGCGGGAGCGCATCGCGGCGGGCGTCTATCAGACGCTGGTCTTTGGCGTCGTGGACGGAGACAAGAGCGAGATCATCGCCTTTGGCCGGCTTGACGACGGCGCCGCGCCTGATGGCGACACGGTTTTCGAAATCGGTTCAATCACGAAGACCTTCACGGCCGCAATGCTGGCGCAGGCCGCGCTTTCAGACCGCATCAAGCTCGACACGCCGGTTTCGCAACTTCTGCCGGATTTCAAAATTCCCTCGCGCGGCGGCAAGGAGATCACGCTTGGCGAACTCGCGACGCAGCATTCCGGACTGCCGCGGCTGCCCACCAATCTTCTGGGACGCGACCCGTCAAATCCCTATGCCGACTATGATGCGGCGAAGCTGAAAACATTTCTTTCGGGATATCAGCTCCCGCGCGATCCCGGCGCCGCCTACGAATATTCCAATCTCGGCTTTGGCCTTCTGGGCTATGCGCTGGCGCAACTGGATCGCGCGACTTACGACGCCTTCATCAACGAACAGATTTTCAAACCGCTCGAGATGTCGATGAGCAGCGTCGCGCTCACACCGACCATGCGCGCCCGCCTCGCACGAGGCCACGACAATCAGGGCAGGCCGACGAAGAACTGGGATTTCGACGCGCTGGCGGGCGCGGGAGCCATCCGCTCCACGACCAATGACATGCTGCGCTATCTCAGGAGCAATATGGGCGCTTCGCCTTTGGCTTCTGCGATGAAGTTCGCGCAGGAGCCGCGCGCTGCATTGGCGGGCGCTGGACGCATTGGTCTCGCCTGGATGACGACCGACAAGGGAATCGTCTGGCACAATGGCATGACCGGCGGCTATGCAAGCTTCATCGGTTTCACGTCCGACCGGCGGCGCGGCATCGTCATCTTCAGCGACACGGCGGCGGACCTCGATGATCTGGGATTTGCGACGCTCGATGAAAGGGCGCCGCTGGCGGCTGCATTCAAGGCGATATCGCTCCCCGGCGCTTCTCTCGACGACTATGCGGGACTCTACAGGCTCGCCGATAATTTCCTGCTGAACGTGTTCCAGATGAAAGACGGGCTCCATGCGCGGGCGACCGGACAAAGCGCGCTGCCGATCTTCCCGTCCGCGCCCAACGAGTTTTTCGCCAGGGTTGCGGGAATCAGCATCAGCTTCACGCGCGATTCCGGAGGCGCGGTGAACGGGCTTGTGCTGCATCAAAACGGCGATCACACGGCGCCGAAGCTCGGCGCAGGCGGATCAACGCCGGAGTTTCAGGGTGTTTCGCTCGACGCCGCTGCGCTCGGCGAATATGTCGGCGAGTATCAGTTCGATTTCGGCCTGCTCGACGTCGCGCTCAACATCGATCATCTCGAAGCGCAGCTCACAGGGCAGCCGCCGTTTCCGGTCTTTGCAAGCGCCAGGGACGAGTTCTTCTACACTGTCGTCAAAGCTCAACTCAGCTTCGAGCGCGATGCCGGCGGGAAGATCGCCGCGGTCATCCTGCACCAGAACGGCCGCGATGCGCGCGCGCCGCGCATGACAAGCGGAAGATAGATCAAGCTGAAGGGAAATGAATCTCGATCACGGGCTGCAGCTTTCGTCGGCGATCAAGGCGATGGAGGATATTCTGGGTTTGCGGGGAGCAACGGCGATCGGGACGAGAGTGAGGTATTGACAGGAAGGTGAGGAGCGCCTGCGGCGCGCTTCTTGCGCTGGGCCCCGGTCTCCATTCCGTTCGGCTTGCGCCTCACTTCATGGAACCGGGGACGGAGAGAGCTTCGCCATGAAACGCTGAAGCTGTCGTCGTCCCCGGAACGGTGAAGCGAAACGAAGTGAAGCGGAACCGTGTCCGGGGCCCAGCGGAAAACTCCGTGAAGCGCAGCTTTGCGCTTCTATTTCTTCTTCCCGTCCTTGTCGTACTGCTTGAGAAACGCCGTGAGATCGGCAATTTCCTTGTCGTTACGGATGCCGGCGAAGACCATCTTGGTGTTGGGAATCTTCGCCTTGGGATCCTTGATGTATTCGGCGAAGACCGCTTCGTCCCACACGATGCCGGAATTCTTGTTCGGATCGGAATAGCTGTAGCCTTCGACCGCGCCAGCCTTGCGTCCGAACAATCCGTTCAGCTCCGGCCCGACGAGATTCTTCGCGCCTTCGCCAATCTGATGGCAGGCGCGACATTTTGCATAGGAGCGCTGACCCGCCTCCACATCCTGCGCCTGCGCAACGCCTGACGCCGCAAGCACGAATAGTGGAGCGATCATGAGCCGGAGAGATGACATGCCATGTTCCCTGTAGTCATTCTGAACTGCAGGTCACATCGCCAGCCTGCATGATGTCAAGCGAAAGCGTCGCGTCAGCCGAAGACATCAGATGTGATCGCCTCATACCAGCCGATATTCTCGTCATAAGTTTGCTTGCGCGTCGCCGCATCCTCGCCGACTTTCGAGATGAAGCTTTCGATGGCGGCGATGCGCCCGTCCTTCGCCTCGTAGCGACCGCCGACCTTCACCGCGTCGTTCATATCGATTAACGACCAGCAGGTGTTGGCGTAACGCGCGGGAAATGAGCGCGCCGCTGCAAGCTCGCTGCGGATCATCATGGCTGCGACTTTCGCCTGGCTGTTGGCGGCGAAAGCCGATTTCGGCATCTCGCCCGCGATCGAGGCGTCGCCGAGCACATAGATGTTTGAGTCCTCGACCGACTGCATGTTGTCGGGGTTGATCGCGCAATAGCCTGTCTGGTTCGTGAGCGCCGCCGCAATCGCGATCTGTCCAGCCGTCTGCGCGGGAATGACCGTGATCATCTGCGCCTTGTAAGCCGCATTGCCCGTCGTCACCGTCATCGCCTTGGCGTCGACGCCCTTCACGCCGCCATGCGCCTTCGGCTCCAGCCATTCGACCATGCCGGGATAATGCGTCTTCCAGCCGTCGAGAAAGAGGTCCTGCTTGGAAAAGGTCGTCTTGGGATCGACGATGATGATCTTCGAGCGCTGATGGCCTTTCGTCTTCAGCACATGGGCGAACATCGAGATGCGCTCATAAGGCCCGGGCGGGCAACGATAGGGATTGGGCGGCGCGACCATCACGATCAGCGCGCCATCCTCCAGCGCATCGAGTTGCTTCTTCACCAGCAGCGTCTGCTCACCCGGTTTCCAGCCATGCGGCAGCGTCGCGGACGCCTCCTCGGAATAGCCGGGCACGCTGTTGAAGCGGATATCGATCCCCGGCGAGACAACGAGCCTGTCATAGGCGAGCGTCGATCCATCCGCGAGCTTCACCGTCTTCGCGCCGCGATCGATCGACGTCGCCATGGTTTTCGCCTGCGTCACGCCATAGCCTTTCATCGCGTCATAGCCATGGGTGATCTGATCGAAACTCTTGAAGCCGCCGATGAAGAGATTGGAATGGAAGCAGGTGACGAAACGATCGAGCGGTTCGACCAGAGTGACATCGATCGCGCCGTTTGAATCCTTCGCGATATATTTCGCCGCGGTCGCGCCGCCGGGCCCGCCGCCGATCACCACAACGCGCGGCTTCGCCTGCGCCAGCGCCGGCGCGAAGAGCGTCGATGTCGCGAGCGCGGCGGGAGCGGTTCTGAGCAGACCTCGACGACTGATCATTTCATCCTCCCGCGCGTGTTGCGGAAATCTCGTCAGCGTTCAGCGAGGCGGCGTCTGGCCGAGCCCGCCGAAATAGGCCGCGAGCGCCGCAATCTCCTCGTCGCTGAATTTTCCCGCAACCGTCTGCATGATCACATTCGCGCGCCTTTTCGCGCGATAGTCCGACAGGGCCGCAACAAAGGCGTCCTCGGGCCAGCCCGTGATCGCGGGGATTCCCGCGGCGCGGCCGGACAATTGATGGCAGGCGACGCATTCGGCCGAGAGATAGCGGCCGAACTCGGCATCGCCGCGCTTCGGCTGCGCGGCGGCCGACAGCGCTGCAAGCGCCGCGAAGGCGGCCAATGACAGAGAAATGGGCCGAAGCGGCTCGCGCATTCCGGCAAACCTAGCCATACGATCGGTAGGGGCAATCCGCGAGGCCGGGCTGGCGTTATCACCCAGTCGTGCTAATCGGCGCGTCCAAGCCTCATGACCGCCCCGCCCGCCCGTTTGAATCCCGACTTCGCCGTCCTCACCGATCCCCCGCAATTGCCGCCCGCCCTCAAGGGGCCGGTGCTGGCGATCGGCAATTTCGACGGGCTCCATCGCGGCCATCTCGTGCTGATGGCGGAGGCGCGCGAACTGGCGCGCCAGCTCGGCGCGCCTGCGGCCGTACTCACCTTCGAGCCCCATGCGCGCATCGTGGCGCGGCCCGATATTCCGCATTTCGCCCTGTGCTCCCGCGAGGACAAGGCGCGGCTCGTGAAGCGCGCCGGCATGGATGCGTTGATCGAAATCAGCTTCAACAAGGAGTTCATGGCGCTGTCGGCGCAGGATTTCATCGACCATCTCCTCGTTGAGCGGCTTGGCGCGCGCGGCGTCGTGGTTGGCGGCAATTTCCGCTTCGGACGCGGACGGTCCGGCGACCCCGCCTTTTTGCAGGCGCGCGGCCGCGAGCTCGGCGTCGAGATCAAAGTGCTGGACCCCGTGACGGTCGATGGCCGCGTGATCTCGTCGAGCGAGGTGCGTCAGGATCTCGAAAAGGGGCTGGTCGCGGAGGCGGCGCGGCTGCTCGGCTATTGGTGGTTCGTGCGCGCGCCTGTCGCCCATGGCGACAAGCGCGGCCGCGAGCTCGGCTTTCCCACGGCGAACATGATCCTCGACCGGAATTGTCGCCTGGCGCATGGCATCTATGCGGTGCGCGCGGCTGTCGATGGCCGCATCGTCGACGGCGTCGCAAGCTTCGGGCGGCGCCCGACCTTCGATGACGGCGCGCCGCGGCTCGAAACCTTCCTGTTCGATTTCTCCGGCGATCTCTATGGCAAGGAGATCGCGGTCGAGTTCATCGCCTTTCTGCGCGGCGAGGAGAAATTTTCTTCGATCGACGCGCTCGTCGCGCAGATGCATCGCGATTCCGATGCGGCGCGCAAGGCGATCGCCGCGTTGGGCGCGGCGGGCGTTGAGTCGGTGATTGCGGATTGAATTACGAAGGCGCCGATCGATTGGCGCAAATGTGAGAACGTCAGGAGGCGGGTATGGCCACGGCTCGCACCACGATTTTTATCGTAGCGCTCGGATTCTTTGCGATTGTAACGCTTTGCACTTGGCTGATCGCAGTCCGCATTCACTTGCAGAATCCGAACATTCCACGTCGCGCAATATTCTGGGCTCTGGCCGACCCGTTTTACGCAGCTGTTCGCTACGGAGTGCGCCTCAAGCACCTCAACTACGTCGAAGACGTCGTCTCCCTTCAACAATTGAAGAAGTTCAGACTGGGATACATAGTTATCTGGATCACGCTTTGCATCGCGCTTGTCACCACAAGCCTACTTGCGGGAAAGGCCGGCTCCTGACAGTCCGCTGACCGATGAACGGAGCGATCATGCATAGCGAAAAGCAGAAGATGCTCGCGGGCGAACTCTATGACGCCAACGATCCGGAGATTCAGGCCGATCTCCTCACGACGCAGCGCTGGCTCGCGCGCTATAACGCATCGCTCGGCTCGACTCCGGATGAGCTGCTTTCACAGCTGCGGGAAAGATTAGGCGCGGCCAGCGACGGATCGCTCATTCGACCTCCCTTCCATTGCGACTACGGCTTCAATATTCGCTTGGGACGCGGCGTTTTCCTCAATTTCAACTGCGTCATTCTCGATGTCGTTGCGGTCGAGATCGGCGACCAGACGCAGATTGGTCCGGGCGTTCAGATCTACGCCGCCGATCATCCGCGCGATGCGGCCGCTAGGCGGACCGGTCTTGAATATGGGCGGCCGGTCACAATCGGCCGCAATGTCTGGATCGGCGGCGGCGCGATCATTTTGCCCGGCGTGACGATCGGCGACGACGCTGTTATCGGCGCCGGAGCGGTGGTCACGCGCGACGTCGCTGTCGGAGCAACAGTTCTCGGCAATCCCGCGCGTCCGCGCTCGTGAGCGCGCCGCTTCACGGATGCAGCGACAGCCCCTTCACGATCTTGTCGATCTCCCTGCGCTCGGCGTGCAACGCAATGCCGACAAGATCGAGCGCGTCGGTCGCGACCGCGGCGACGGCGGCGCGATTGGCGTCGTCATGGCCCGTCGCGAACAGCTCCTTCGTGTAGATCGAGGCGCGCGCGCCGCGGCCTGACGCTCGCGCGAGCGTCTTCGTCAAATCATCCGCTGTCGCGACATAGACCAGCACCGGCTGGCGGATCAGCGGCCCGTAAAATTTCCCTGATGCGTCGGCATAGGGTTCGCCGCCCAATTCCGGCGCGGCGGCGACGAGCCCGCCCGAGAGGAAGCAGGCGACATTCAGTTTCTGCCAGACGGCGAGATCGTCGCGCACGACGACGGCGATCTTGGTATCAAAGCGCATGGACAGCATGCTGGGCGAGATCGCGCCTGACCGTCTTGAACGATCGTGCGTAGCTCCCGAACGCGCTTCGGCCGCCGCTACTGGATGGTCACGTCATAGACGACGTTGGTGCAGGCCGACCCGTCGCCGCGGCATACGCGCACCGCATAGGAGTCGCCTCCCTTGTAGCCGGCGGCTGCAGCGTAGGAAAAGCGCGTCAGGCCGGTCTTTTGCAGGACGCCGTGGCCAGGATTCTGGGTGATCTGGCCGCTGCGAAGGGGTGTCGTGCCTCCGAAAGCGTTGAAGAAATGAACGCAGGTGCGCCCCTTCCAAATCTGCACGGCTCGGGTCAGCGTCTCGCCTTGATATAACGGTCGCAGCGGGCCGGTCTTGCATTCGGCGGCGGCGTAGCCGCTGACGAGCGAGAACAAGCCGCCCAGCGCGATGGCGGCGAACAAAGACGATTTGCGACGAACACCATTCATTGATCTGCTTTCCCCGAAAGTCCGGACGAGACGATGCTATATTGGAGGGCCGCCAGCGGCGGGACATCAAAAATCTCTCGCTACGGCCTCAACATCATGGTTCCTTGACACAGTGATGAATCGATTGCGCATCTGTCGTGCGAGGCGCCCGTGCTGAACGATCGCGCGCCGCGCCGCATGTTTATCGAGGACGCGCCTCCTCCGGCGAGCACGCCGCAGGCCGGCGACTGGATCAGGCTTGCCCCCGCGCAGCCGGGGATCGAGCGGATCGACGCGTTCTTTTCCGGCCACGCCTATGATCCGCATCGCCATGACGCTTATGCGTTGGGGACCACGCTGTCGGGCGTGCAGCGCTTCGATTATCGCGGCCGAGAGGCCAATAGCCGCTCGGGCGACGCCATCGTGCTGCATCCGGACGAGCGGCATAACGGCCGCTCCGGCGCGGAAGGCGGCTTCCGCTATCGCATGCTCTATCTTGAGCCGCGCCTGATCCGCGACGCGCTCGGCGAAAAAGCAAGCGCCCTTCCCTTCGCGAATTCTCCCGTGCTGCGCGACGCGCCCCTCAGCGCTGCTCTCACGCTCGCGCTGCGCGACATGGAGCGGCGGCTCGAAACGCTCGAACTCGATCAGGCGGTGCTGGCGATCGCCGACGCGCTTCTCGCGATCGATGCGAGCGCGCAGACATCTTCCGTGCGATCGATCGCATGCGGACGCGCGGTCGATCGCGCGCGACAATTTCTCGATGCGAATGCGACGCGCGTCGTCGCATCGGAAGAACTCGAAGATATTTGCGGGCTCGATCGCTATGCGCTCGCGCGCCAGTTCCGCGCGCGGCTCGGCGTCAGCCCCTATCGCTATCTCACCATGCGCAGGCTCGACCGCGCGAAGGCGATGATGCGTACGGGCGATGCGCTCGCCGAGATCGCCTTCGCCTGCGGTTTCGCCGATCAGAGCCACATGACGCGACAATTCAAGCAGGCGTTCGGCCTCTCGCCGGGAAAATGGCGCGCGATCCAGGCCGGGAACGCCTGACAATTGCTTTGTCGACAGAGGATTTCAGCTCAAGTACCATCAGCGCAATTCACGTCGCGGTCTCTTGAGGCGATCGATCGCGGACATTTGCGATCGTTGTCGGCTTCACAAGCTGCGGCGTACAATTTTTCAGGGATGAAACCGTTGCGCCTCATTGCATTTTCCGCTGCTTCGGCGGCCCTTTTTCTTGCCGGCTGCATCACGAACCGGCCGGTTCAAGGCGTCGTCTCGTCCACCGGTGAGAAATTCACCGGTTATGCGACTGGCCTCTCCGGGCCGTCGGGCACGGTCGAAATCGTGTCCAACCGCACGACCTGCACAGGAACATTTTCGAGCGCATCCGGCCAAGTCGCCAAAGGCACATTCGTCTGCGCTGACGGGCGAAGGGGACCATTCGAGCTGACGCCAACGGGAGGAAAGGCGCGCTTCGGCTCGGAGGCTTTTATTTTCACGTTCTCTTGATTGGGCGCGGCGTGTTTGGGAGTGCGCGGGCTCATTTCGATTGTTGATTCTGAGGCGCTCGCTAACGCTCGCGATTCTTGCGCTGGGCCCCGGACACGGTTCCGCTTCGCTACACCGTTCCGGGGACGGAGAGAGCTTCATTCTTTTACGCTGAGGCTGTTACCGTCCCCGGTTCCATGAAGTGAGCGCAGCGAACGAAATGGAGACCGGGGTCCAGCGAAAGGCTTCGCGAAGCGGCAATACTCCGGCATCACAAGCGCAAGTTCAGATCGTCTTCTCATCCGATCGGCAATAATCCGCGATCACGCAGCGCGGGCAGTCCGGCTTGCGCGCCTTACAGACATAGCGCCCGTGCAGAATGAGCCAGTGGTGCGCGTGCAACTTGTAATCCGCCGGAATGATCTTCTCCAGGCCGAGTTCGACTTCGAGCACATTCTTGCCCGGCGCGAGCGGAATGCGGTTCGAGACGCGGAAGAGATGCGTATCGACGGCGATCGTCGGATGATGGAAGGCGATATTGAGCACGACATTCGCCGTCTTGCGGCCGACGCCCGGCAGTTTCTCCAGCGCCTCGCGCGCCTGCGGAATCTCGCCGCCATGCTCGGCGATCAGTTGCTGCGAGAGCGCGATGACATTCTTCGCCTTGCCGCGGAACAGGCCGATCGTCTTGATGAGATCGCGCACCTTGTCCTCGCCGAGCGCGATCATCTTCTCCGGCGTGTCGGCGAGCGCGAAGAGCCGGCGCGTCGCCTTGTTGACGCCAGCGTCGGTCGCCTGCGCGGAGAGCACCACCGCCACCAGCAGCGTGTAGGGATTCACATATTCGAGTTCGCCCTTGGGCTCCGGGTTGACCTCGGCGAAGCGGGCGAAGATGGCGCGCACGGTGGCCGCGTCAGGCGGTTTGGGCTGTCCCTTGCGGCGCGGCCGGGCGCTCGCCAGGCCGGGCGCGGACTTGGCGGGCGTTTTGGCGGGCGGGGCCTTCGCGACCTTGGCGGCGGACGCAGGGGATTTCCCGCCCGCAGTCGGTTTTCGGGCGGAGACAGGCTTGGGCGACGGCATGGACCCGTTATAGTGGGCGCTTAGCCGCCCACAACCTGAACCGATGACCGACGTCTCCGCAGGCCCTCACGACGCCCCCTTGTTCACGGCCTCGATCCATCCGCATCGTTCGCTCGGCCGCGAGGGCGTGCGGCTCGTAGTGACGCTGGTCGCGGTCTGCGGCGTGATCTCCTCGATCCCCTTCATGATCGCCGGCGCCTGGCCTGTCGGCGGTTATTTCGGGCTCGACGTGCTGCTGCTGGCTCTCGCCTTCCGCGTGAACAACCGCCGGGCGGAAGAGACAGAGGAGGTACGCCTCACCTATCTCGAGCTGGAGCTGCGAAGGTTCGGCAACAAGAAGCCGCCGCGCGAATGGAAGTTCAACCCGGCCTGGGTGCGGCTTGAGCGCGGCGAGGACGACGAATATGGCCTGCAGCGGCTGGCGCTCGTCTCCGGCGGGCAGAGGCTGGTGATCGCGCGGCCTCTCTCGCCGCGCGAGCGGGCCGAATTCGCCGACGTCTTCGAGGCGCGGCTGATCGAGGCGAAGCGCGGCCCGCGCTTTTCGGAGTAACCTCGTTTCATCGTGCCCCGTTTCAAGCTGATCATCGAATATGACGGCGGCGCTTACGCCGGCTGGCAATCGCAGGCCAATGCGCGCGCCGTGCAGGACGCCCTCGAAGACGCGCTTGAGCGCATGTCAGGAGAGCGGCCGCGGCTGACGGCCGCCGGCCGCACCGACGCCGGCGTTCACGCGTTGCATCAGGTGGCGCACGCCGATCTGAAAAAGGAGTGGCGACCGGGCAATCTGCGCGACGGGCTCAACGCGCACCTCAAGCTGATGGACGATCTCGTCTCCGTGATCGCCATTGAGCGCGTGGATGAGGAATTCGACGCGCGCTTCAGGGCGCGCAAGCGCCATTATCTCTATCGCATCTCGAACCGCCGCGCGCCGCCGACGCTCGACAAGACCCGCGTCTGGCACATTCCACGCAAGCTCAATTCGGATACGATGCATGAGGCGGCGCAGGTCCTCATTGGGCGCCACGATTTCACGACCTTTCGCGCCACCCATTGCCAGGCGAAAAGCCCGGTGAAGACGCTCGACCGTCTCGACGTCATCCGCAAAGGAGACGACATCGAAGTGTTCGCGTCTTCGCGCTCTTTCCTGCACAATCAGGTGCGCTCGATGGTGGGATCGCTTGTGGAGGTAGGGCTGGCGCGCTGGACGCGCGATGATCTGCGGGCTGCGCTCGATGCGAAGGACCGCAAGCGCTGCGGACAGGTGGCGCCGCCGCAGGGGCTCTATCTCATCGGCGTGGATTACGCCTGACGATTTGCGCTATCGTCGCTCGCGAAATCGCGCAGCGAAAAGAAGGTCTGAAACATGCAAGTCGACAAGCCCGTCAGAATCGCCGTGCTCCACTTCGCGCACGAGACGGTGACGTTTCTCGACAACGACACCACGCTCGACGATTTCATCTATGAAGGTTCGCCGGCGAAGGGAGAGGCGCTGCTGAACTCATATCCCAGGGAATATATCGGCGGCTTCGTCAAATGCGCGCGCGAATTCTCCGGCGTGACGCTTGTCGGCGTCCAGTCGCCCCTGTTCCCGAAAACCGGCATCGGCTCAGGCTGGGTGACGAACGAAGCCTTCGAGCATTTCTCGGCGATGATCCTCGCCGACTTGCGGGCGCAAGGCCCGTTCGATGGCGTCTATATGTCGCTGCATGGCGCCATGGCGGTGCGCGGCGTCGCGCATCCCGAGGCTGAGCTGGCGGCGCGCGTGCGCAAGGTCGTCGGGCCTCATGTCGTCATCGCCGCGACCTTCGATCCCCACGGCAATGAAGACGAGAAATTCCTGCAATCGGCCGACCTCGCCTTCTGCGTGAAATTCTATCCGCATTACGATAATTACCTTCAAGGTGAGCGCGCCGCGCGCACGCTGATCCGGGCGCTGCGCGGCGATTATTCGCGAAGCGTCGCGACGCGGAATGTGCCGATCATCAGCCCGACCGTGCTGCAATGGACCGGCGCCTCGCCCTGGATGGACCTCATCAATCGCGCGTTGATCTGGGAGGCGCGTGAGCCTGACGTCTTCGTCAACGTGTTCTTCGGATTCCCGTGGTCGGACGTTCCCGATGTCGGCCTGCATATCCAGGCGATTACCAACGGAAAGCCTGATCTCGCGGAGCGGATCGTAAAAGACATGGCCGAGAGCGCCTGGCGGAATCGCGAGGCCCTGCTCAATTCGGCGAAAATCTACGACATTGCGGAGGCGGTCGATCTTGCGGCCGCCGACGCCGCGTCCGGGCGTCGCCCTGTCGTTCTCGCCGATCACAGCGACCGGTCAGGCGCCGCGACCTGGATCCTCAAGGAGATCATCGCGCGGCGTCTCAGGCGAACGCTGATCGCCTCGGTGATGGATGGAAAGCTCATCGCGTCTCTGATGACGTCGGCGCGCATCGGCGACGCCTTCGATCACGAGGTCGGCGGCCGCGTCGACGCGTCGGCCGGCCAGCCCGTCAGGATCACCGGCGAAATCACCGGCATGGGACAAGCCAATGACGGCACTGGCAGCCGCTCTGACTGGATCAGCGTCGCTTTCGGCGATGGCAATGTGCTTGTCATCAGCGCGCATTACATGCAGGTGATCGAGACGACGATGCTCGAAGCCATGGGCTTCGCGCTTGGCGATTTCGACATCTTCGTCCTGAAATCACGCGTGCATTTCCGCCGCGGCTTCCATGACAGCGGCTTCGCCCCGCGCATCTATCTCGTCGAGCCGCCGGAGCCCTTCCTGGGAACGGTGCGGCTCGACGGGCTGCCTTACGAAAATGTGCGGCTCACGGATTTCTATCCCTATGGCGAGCCGGAGTTTGAAGCTTAAGTCGCGAGCCCGGAATTAAGAAACAGCGTCGCTTCGCGGAGTCTTTCGCTGGGCCCCGGACACGGTTCCGCTTCACTTCGTTGCGCTTCACCGTTCCGGGGACGGAGAGAGACTCCATGGTTGAGGTGAAGCTCTCTTCGTCCCGGGTTCCATGGAGTGAGGCGTATGCCGAGCAGAATGGAGACCGGGGCCCAGCACAACAAGTCGCGAAGCGACAACAGACTCATCAGCCTTGCGGCGAGAAATAACTCGCGATCACGCGGCGATAAATCCGCATCAGCCCTTCGAGATCAACGATCATCACGCGCTCGTCGATCTGATGCATGGTGTCGCCGACGAGGCCATATTCCAACACCTCGCAATAATCCTTGATGAAGCGCGCATCCGATGTGCCCCCTGTCGTGGAAAGCGTCGGCCGCTGGCCCGTCTCCGCCTCGATCGCATCGGCGACGATGTTCACGAAAGGCCCCGGCTTCGTCAGAAAAGCGGGCGCATTCGACGGCGCGACCGTCAGCGTGAAGTTGACGCTGTTGCCCGCGGCTTTCTCGCAGCGCTTGCGGATTTCCGCTTCCAGCGTCTCATGGGTCCAGCGATCGTTGAAGCGGATGTTGAAAGTCGCGCGCGCTTCCGCCGGAATGACGTTCGAAGAGGGGTTGCCGACATCAACCGTCGAGAATTCGAGATTCGACGGCTCGAAATGTTTTGTGCCGTCATCGATCGGCTTGTCCTGCAGCGCGACGAGCAGTTTCGTCAGGCCGCGGATCGGATTGTCGGCGAGATAGGGATAGCCGACATGGCCCTGCTTGCCGTTGACGATGATCTTGCCCGTCAGCGAGCCGCGCCGACCGATCTTGATCATGTCGGAGAGCGCCTTCGGATTCGTCGGCTCGCCGAGAATGCAATGATCGAAGCGCTCGCCCTTCTCATGCGCCCACTTCAGCAGCTTCACCGTGCCGTTGATTGCGGGACCTTCCTCGTCGCCGGTGATGAGGAAGCCGATCGAGCCGGCGAAATCCTTGTTGTCAGCGAGATAGTCGATCGCCGCAGCGGCGAAGGCCGCGACGCCGCCCTTCATGTCGACCGCGCCGCGCCCATAGAGCGCGCCGTCCTTCACGTCGCCGGCGAAAGGCCCATGCGTCCAGCGCGATTCATCGCCGGCAGGCACCACATCGGTGTGACCGGCGAACAGGAGATAGGGTTTTCCCGTTCCGAAGCGCGCATAGAGATTGTCGACATCAGGCGTGCCGGGCTCGCTGAAGGTCACACGCTCGCAGACGAAACCAGCGGCGGTCAGCGCCTTCTGCAATGTGGTCAGCGCGCCGCCCTCGTTCGGCGTGATCGAGGGGCAGCGAATGAGATCACGCGCGAACGCGACAACGTCGGTCATCGACGTCATCAATCGCGCAGCAATTCGTTGATTCCCGTCTTGGCGCGCGTCTGCGCGTCGACCGTCTTCACGATCACGGCGCAATAAAGCGACGGCCCCCAATTCTCGTTCGGCAGCGGCTTGCCCGGCAACGAGCCCGATACGACCACGGAATAAGGCGGCACCTTGCCGATATGAATCTCGCCGGTGTTGCGATCGACGATCTTGGTCGAAGCCGAGATGAACACGCCCATGGAGATCACAGAACCTTCGCCGACGATGACGCCCTCGACCACCTCGGAGCGCGCGCCGACGAAGCAGTTATCCTCGATGATGGTCGGATTGGCCTGCAGCGGCTCCAGCACGCCGCCGATGCCGACGCCGCCGGAGAGATGCACGTTCTTGCCGATCTGCGCGCAGGAGCCGACCGTCGCCCAGGTGTCTACCATGGTCCCTGAATCGACATAGGCGCCGACATTCACGAAGCTCGGCATCAGCACCACGTTCGGCGCGATAAAGGCGCTCTGGCGCACGGTGCAGTTCGGCACGGCGCGGAAACCGGCCTTCGCGAATTTCGCCTTGGTCCAGCCGTCGAACTTCGACGGCACCTTGTCCCACCAGCCGGCGCCGCCGGGGCCGCCCTTGATGACGGCGGAATCATTGAGGCGGAAGGAAAGCAGCACCGCCTTCTTCAGCCATTGATGGGTGACCCACTCGCCGTCGACCTTTTCGGCGACGCGGGCCGCGCCGGAATCAAGCAGCCCGAGCGCTTTCTCGACCGATGTCCGCACCGCGCCCTTGGTCTTGGGCGACACGTCGGCGCGCTCCTCCCAGGCCTTCTCGATCGTCGCTTCCAGCTTGGCGGTGGACATTGGTGATTTCCCTGCGAATGCGGGGCGACCGATGGCCCAGGCGCAGGGGAGAAGTCAATCGCAGTCGCGATTTCCCGACGCAGCGCGGGGCCGCGTCAACGGCAGATCAAGAGCTGTCATGCGCCGGTCAGCGCAGGCTTTCCTGATATTCCTTCTCGATCGACGACGCCTTCTGCGTGTGATCGAAGCCGTAGATGTGGATGGTGACAACCTCTTCCGCGCCAGCATTGCGCATCTGATGGATGTTCGGGCCGGAGGGAAGCATGCAGGCGGTGAAGCCCGGCTCGCGCAGGGCGATGTTGGTCAGGACTGCATGCGCGTCGTCGATCGCGTCGAACCAGCGTTCTTCCAGCGTCCCCTTCACCACGCCGAAGCAGCAGGAGCAGTGATGATCATGGATCGAGGTCGCGCAGCCCGGCGGCCAGACGATCGCCCAGATGCTCAGCTGCTCGTCGCCGAACAGGAGGTTGCGGGTGTAGGTCCTGGGATCGCGCTTCAGGTCGGCGAAGGGGATCTGCTCCGGCCGGGCGACGAAATCCTTCAACACGGCGCGGGCGCTGCGCAAATAGGTCTGGCAATTCGTGCCCTCGGCGCCGAGAGCCCGGAGCGGGGCCAGCGGATCGCGCGCGGTCTCGACGACCAGCATTGAAACCTCCCAAGTCTCAGGCGCTTAGCTTGCTCAAGGTAACCCGAGAGGGCCGCGATCGGTTTGCGTAGTTCTCCGGCAAGACTCCGCGAAGTAGAATGAATTTGCGGGATTGGCCGCGAATGGAGTATGAATTTTCTCCATGACCGACGCCTTGGACAAGATCGATCTGAAAATCCTCGCCGCGCTGCAATCCGATTCGACCCTGACCACGGCCGAGATCGCCGACCGGGCGGGCGTCTCCCCTACCCCCTGCTGGCGGCGCATCCAGAAGCTCGAGGAGGCCGGCTACATCCGCAAGCGGGTGGCGCTTCTGGATCGCAAGAAGCTCAATGTGGCGGTGACAGTCTTCGTCGCGATCCGGACCAGCCAGCATTCCGTGGAGTGGCTGGAGAAATTCCACGCCGCCCTGCGCGACATTCCTGAAGTGGTGGAGTTCCACCGGCTGTCCGGAAATATCGACTATCTCGTCAAGGCCGTGGTGCCCGATATCGACGCCTATGACGCGCTCTACAAAAAGCTGATCTCGCGTATCGAACTGTCAGACGTGACTTCGATGTTCGCGATGGAGGAGTTGAAGAGTTCGACCGAGCTGCCGCTCAGCCACGTCTGAGCGCTACATCGCCGAGCGCTGTCGCAGAGCCGCGGACAAAGTGCCCTCATCGAGATAATCGAGCTCGCCGCCGACCGGCACGCCATGGGCGAGCTTCGTCGCCTTCACGGGCAGATGGGCGATCACGTCGGTGATGTAATGCGCCGTGGTCTGGCCATCGACCGTGGCGTTGAGCGCGAGGATGACCTCTTTCACGGCAGGATCGGCGGCGCGATCGACAAGCTTCGCGATGTTGAGGTCTTCGGGCCTGACGCCGTCGAGCGCGGACAAGGTTCCGCCGAGCACATGATAGCGCGCGTTCAGTGCGGCGGCGCGCTCCAGCGCCCAGAGATCAGCGACATCCTCGACCACCACGATGATCGAGGCATCGCGCCTGTTGTCGCTGCAAATGGCGCAGGGATCGCTCGTATCGACATTGCCGCAATTCGAGCAGACCAGCACGCGATCGGCGGCGACGCGCATGGCGTCGGCGAGTGGCGACAGCAATTGCTCGCGCTTCTTGATGAGCTGCAGCGCGGCGCGGCGCGCCGAGCGCGGACCAAGGCCGGGCAGGCGCGCCAGCAACTGAATCAGGCGCTCGATTTCAGGACCGACAGAAGCGGGCAAATCACTTGTCCTGTTTTACTTTCGCGATGTCATGGCCGGGCTTGACCCGGCCATCCATACTTATTTCGCGTTCCAAGCCGCGGCGAAACTGGATCGCCGGGTCAAGCCCGGCGATGACATCTGGAAAAAACCGAGCGCATCAAAACAGCTTCAATCCCGGCGGCAGCGGCAGGCCGCCAGCGACAGCCTTCATTTTCTCCTCAGCCACGCGATCGGCTTTCAGGCGCGCGTCGGCATGCGCGGCGACAATGAGATCCTCAAGGATTTCGCCTTCGCCGTCCTTCATGAGCGAGGGATCGATGCTGAGCGATTTCAGCGCGCCCTTGGCCGTCAATGTGAGCTTGACCATGCCGCCGCCGGAGAGGCCCTCGACGGTCAGATTGTCCATCTCGGCCTGCATCTCGGTCACGCGCTGTTGCAGCGCTTGAGCCTGTTTCATCATTCCCATGAGGTCTTTCATCGGCGTCGGTCCTGTTCTCTAGAGATCGTCGTCGGAGTAGTCGCCGACCGCGTCGAAATCAGGGTCGGACTCATCATCGCTTTCGGGATCGCGTTCGACCGGCGGCGGAGGCGCGGCCTCGACGCTTTCCGCATCGCGGATCGCGACGATCTGCGCGCCGGGATAGAGATCCATGATCGCGCGCACCAGCGGCTCGGCGCGCACGCCGGTGAGCTTCTCCTGTTCGGCGGCGCGCTTGCGCTCGCGAATCGTCATCTCGCCCTCGTCGAGCGAGATCGCCACGATCCAACGCTCGCCGGTCCATTCCTGCAGCTTGCGTGAGAGATCGTTCGGCAGCGATTGCGAGCCGCCTTCGGCCAGCGCGAATTCGATGCGGCCCTGCTCGAAGCGCACAAGCCTGACATCGCGCTCGATCGCGAGCTTGAGCTGGATGTCGCGATTCTTCTCGGCGAACGCCGCGACATCCTCCAGGCTTTTCAACATCACGCGCGGGGCTAAATCGGCGCGCGGGGCCGGCGCAGCGCGCGCCTCGATGCGCGGCGCGGCGTTCGAGGATGCGGCGAGGACAGGACGCGGCGGATCGAGTCGCGCCTGCGGCGCAGCGCTTTCGCGGCCACCGCCATTTCCACCCGAGGACGGCGGCGACGATGACGGCGCGCCGTCGCGGAACATCCTGATGACGTCGTCAGGCGTCGGCAAATCGGCGGCGTGGGCGAGACGAACGAGCGCCATCTCGGCGCTGGCGAGCGGACGCGGCGAGCCCTGCGTTTCCGTGATCGCCTTCGTCAGCATCGACCAGGCCCGCGACAGCACGCGCATCGACAGACGCGTGGCGAAATCGCGGCCGCGCGTGCGCTCGGCTTCCGTGAGCGACGCATCCTTAGCCGTCGCCGGCACGACCTTAATGCGCGTCACGAGATGGGAGAATTCGGCGAGGTCGGTCAGCACCACGGCGGGATCGGCGCCGCCGTCCCACAATTCGCGCAGCAGACCCAGCGCAGCCGGCAGATCGCCGCGCATTGCGGCTTCAAACAAATCGATGACGCGGCCGCGGTCGGCGAGGCCCATCATCTGGCGCACGGCGTCCGCCGTCACCTTGCCGTCGCCATGTGAAATCGCCTGATCGAGCAGCGATTGGGAATCGCGCGCGGAACCTTCCGCGGCGCGCGCGATGATCGCCAGCGCCTCGTCCTCGACCTCGACCTTCTCGTTCGCGCAGATATTGCGCAGCATCTCGACAAGCGTCGCGGCGTCGATCCGCTTCAGATCAAAGCGCTGGCAGCGCGAGAGAATCGTGACGGGAACCTTCTTGATCTCGGTCGTCGCAAAGATGAATTTCGCGTGCGGCGGCGGCTCTTCCAGCGTCTTCAGGAACGCGTTGAACGCGGCCGTCGACAGCATGTGCACTTCGTCGATGATGTAGACCTTATAGCGGGCCTCCATCGGCTTGTAGCGCACCTGATCGTTGATCTGCCTGATGAAGTCGACGCCGGTGTTCGACGCCGCGTCGACCTCGAACACGTCCATATGCTCGCCGTCGATGATCTTGCGGCAGTGAACGCCGAGCGTCGCAAGCTCGATCGTCGGACCGGCGTTTTTGTTGTCGGGCGTTTCGTAGTTCAGCGCGCGGGCGAGAATGCGCGCAGTCGTCGTTTTGCCGACGCCGCGGACGCCGGTCAGCATCCAGGCCTGCGGAATGCGACCCGACGCGAAGGCGTTCTTCAGCGTCCGGACCATGGCCTCCTGGCCATAGAGCTGATCGAAATTCCGGGGACGGTATTTGCGGGCGAGAACGCGATAGCCGCCGGCGGGCGCGTCCGCCGGCGCCGGAGCAAGGCCGGGGAGATCGAAGCTCGGCTCGGGCGTCTGGTCGTCCATCCATAAACCTTAGCGCCGGCCGGAAGGCCGGGCCAAGCTCCCGACAGAGAATCGATGTGGAGGGTGGGAGGCTGGACGAAGACCCGCCCGGTGCTCGTTAGGGCTGCTTCCTTCCGGACCTGACCCGGTTGGCGAGTGGTACGTCCCTCACCAACCTCCCGCCGGCTATATGGCCGCTCAGGGGATAGGAGGCAAGCGGGGCCTCAAGCGAGTGCAATCCGGGCGTCCGGAATATCCGTCTGCGAGAAATCGCCGCCCTTGAAGAGGAGCGGCAGGCCGCGCGCCCTGGCGAGCGCATAGGCGAAGCAGTCGCCGAAGTTGAGTTTGGCGGGGTGGCGGCCCTTGCCGAAGCGGCTGAACGCATCCGCCGCAAGTCGCGCCAGCGCTTCATCGACGGGAACAATGACAATCGCGCATTCATCGAGAATGCGTTGAACGCGCGTTTCGACCTCTTTCACTCCGAGCCCGATCAGGACGATGAACGTCTCCTGCAGATTACCCGCTGACATCAGATTGGAGGGCGACGCTTCCAGAAGCTCAAAAAGCGCCCGCGCGTCAGGCTCATCTTTCGCAATCGCCACAATGACTGAGCCGTCGACAACCATCATGACGAGAGCTAGCGCGGCAGACCGTACTCGTCATACATCTCGTCCATGATCTCTTCGTAGCTGGGCGCATCCGGCGGCGTCTCGCGCTTGATGGCCTCCTGGATTTCGCGGACGCGCGCCCATTTCTCTTCGCGCGTCAGCTCACGCTTCCTTTCCAGCCGCTCCTTCTCGGCGCGCAAAAGGTCGAGCACGATCGCCGAGGTCCCCTTCCCCGTCGCCTGCTTGATCTCGGCGAGAAGGCGCTCGGCCTCCCTGTTCTTGATGTTGATGGACATGGCGGCGCAGCCGACGACTATACAGAAAGCGGATTGGCTTTCTGTATATCACCTCTCCCACCCCTTGTCAGGACGCCCGCGGCGGCGTTGGTTGCCCGCATGACATTTGCGCTCCATCCCCAGCTTGCGGCGGATACCTTTCCAGTCGGCGATCTCGCGCTCAGCGCCGTGCTGCTGATGAATGACGACCGCTTTCCCTGGGTCATCCTCGTCCCGCGACGCGCCAATATGCGCGACCTGATCGATCTCGACGAAGCGGACGCCGGCGCCTGCTCAGGCGAGATCAGGCTGGTCAGCCGGGCGATGAAGGAGCTGTTCAAGCCCCACAAGCTCAACGTCGCCGCGCTCGGCAACATGGTCCCGCAGCTTCACATCCATATCATCGCGCGCTTCGCCGAGGACGCCGCCTGGCCGCGGCCCGTGTGGGGCGTCGGCGAGATCAGACCCTATCCCGAACCTCTGCGCGCAGAGCGGATCGAGATGCTGCGCGCGGCCTTAAAGATCGCCTGATCAGGCGTAATCTCTCCTCCGACTCACTCTTCGATCGCAGATCCCCTTTGCCCTCCGCCCTTCCCCTTCTTCTGGGCTACGCCCAGGTCACCCTCGACCGCCACAGCGAACGACGCGACGATTCCGACTGGATCGACAGCCTCGCCAACAACAGAGAAGCGCGCACGCTGCTGTTCGCCGGCGAAATCCCGATCCTGAAACGACTCGCCGATGGAACTTCGTCTTCCTGGTTCACGCGCGACGAGGCGGCGAAGCTTGGCGAGCCCACTGACTCCGCCTTTCTCGGCACCGACGAATATGGGCCGCTCTTCGCCGCGGCGCTCGATGCGAAACTCGTCGAACCGCTGAAGGAGCAGGGCTATGGCGCAGCCGACATGCGCACGGTCGCGATGCGCAGCTTCGTCACGCCGGAAGAGACGTCCAATCTCGGCATGGCGAAAGCGCTCTTCGCCTGGCACGCGACCCATCGCTTCTGCGCGAAATGCGGCCAGCCCTCGAAGCCGGCGCATGCGGGCTGGCGGCGCGACTGTCCCCATTGCGGGGCGCAGCATTTTCCGCGCACCGATCCCGTGGTGATCATGCTCAGCGTGATCGGCGACAAATGTTTGCTCGGCCGCTCGCCGCGTTTCGCCGCGCCGATGTATTCTTGCCTCGCAGGCTTCATGGAGCCGGGCGAATCAATCGAGCAGGCGGTGCGGCGCGAGACGCGCGAGGAAGCCGGCGTGATCTGCGGGCGCGTCGATTATCTCCTGTCGCAGCCCTGGCCGTTTCCGATGTCGCTGATGATCGGCTGCATCGCGCAGGCGGAGAACGAAGAACTCACCATCGATCATAATGAACTCGCCGACGCGCGCTGGTTTTCGCGCGATGAAGCCTTGTCGATCCTCGAGAACCGGCATCCGGACGGCATCCAGTGCCCACCCGTGATCGCCATCGCGCATCACCTCCTGCGCCATTGGGTGGAGAAGGGATGAGCGCGCTCCCCGATAATCCGCATGTCGTGTTGCAGACGCCACGACTGCCGCTGCTCGACAGCTATGAGGATGCGCTCAGGCGCGGCTGGTCGCCCTTCGCCGGACAGGACGCGGCGGCGCAGGAATTGAAGAAACTCCTCGCCGACCGCGCGGCCTACCTTGCTTCGCTCAACGCGCAGGAAGGCATGATGGTGCTGCCGGACGGGCGCATGAAGCCGCGGCTGCCGTCGCGCCATTTCTTTATCAGCGATGGCGATTTCTGCGGCCGCATCAATCTGCGCTTCCAACATCGCACGACGGAGCTGCCCGACTACACCTCCGGCCATATCGGCTACGCCATCGTGCCGTGGAAACAGGGCCGCGGTTACGCCACCACGGCGCTCGCCGCCATCCTGCCGATCGCGCGGGATGTCGGCCTGCCCTTCGTCGTCATCACCTGCAATTCGGACAATCACGCCTCGCGCCGGGTGATCGAGAAATGCGGCGGCGTCTATACCGGCATCAAGCCCGACCTGTTCCAGAAGGACGTGCTGAAGCTGCAGTTCAGGATCGATCTCGCGCGCTGATCCGCCGCCGGCTCATCGTCGCCTAGCGGCTTTCCGAACTCGCCCGACGCCTTAAATGCGCGGCGAAATTCGCATCAACCATTAAGGTTAAATCAGGGCGGGGACCATTTCCGCCACTTAAACAGGCGTTTGGCGCCTTCGCCGAAAGGAGTTGGAAACGCCGGCGGCTTCAACTCGCGCCTTAACAGACCCCGCAGAATGCGGCGGCCTGGCAGGGGGCAAAAATCATGATGACCGTGATCGGCATCGCCTGGCTGGCGAGCTTCGCCGTGTTCATCGAAATGGCGATCAGGGCCAAGCCGCTGGACTGAGGCGGCGCTCTAATCCTTCCAGCCCATCCGGTTGATGAAGAAGCTCTCGTTGGGCGTGGGCGTCCATTGCAGCGCCTTGCTCGCCCCGTAGATCGCCGTCATCTGGTAGAGCGGAACGGTCGGGACCTCGTCGACGATGATGTGCGCGATCTTCGCGTAATCATCGAGCCGCTTTTTCTCGTCGAGCGTGGCGCGGCCGTCATCGAGCAGCGCGTCGATCTGCTTGTTCTCGACGATCGACCAGGAATTTCCCGAGTGGAAAATCTGGTAGAGCGCGCCGTCGGCGTCCTGGCAGGCGCATGACGAGGTGCTGATCGCGAGCGTCGGCCCACCTGACGCACCCTGCTGGATCGCCTTCAGGAAGGTCGCGGTGTCGACGAGCGAAATCGCGACATCAAAACCAACCGTGCGCAGTTGCTGCTGCACCGCCTGCGCGATGCGTTGATCGAAGAAGGTTCCAATCAGCAGATCGAATTTCGGCGGGCGGCCGGCTTCGACGATCAACGCCTTCGCCTTGGCGGGATCATAGGGCGGGCCGGCGAGATCCTTGGTCCAGCCGAAATGCGCCGGCGTCACCATCTGCGGGAGCGGCTTGTCGAAGCCGCCGAGGATGCCTTCTGTCAGCCCCTCCTTGTCGATCGCATGGGCCACCGCCTGCCTGAGCTTGAGATTGTCGAAGGGCGGCTTGGTCGGATTGATCCTGATGTAGGAGAGGCGTTCGGTCAGCGCGAAGACGCTCTTTGCGCGCGGCGATGATTTTAATTGTCCCGCGAGATCAGAATCGAGCCCGCGCACGATGTCGGCGGAGCCGGTCTGCACGTCGGCGAGACGTGTCGCGGCGTCAGGCACAGCACGGAACAGAGCCGTCTTGAACTGACCCTTGCGGCCCCAGTAATCGTCATTGCGCGCCAACGCGACGGATACGCCGCGCTTCCATTCCACGAATTTGTAGGGGCCGCTGCCAACAGGCGCGAGGTTGAACTTGTCGTTTCCAACCGCCTCGACCACATGCTTCGGCACGATCGACAGCTTCACGAGCTGCGCGAACAGCGCGGGATAGGCGCCGTCGAGCGTCAGCGTCACCTTGTTGGCGCCGGAGGCTTCGGCCTTCCTGATCTTGTTGAACTGGCCCTGCTGCGGACTGCCGAGCTTGGGATCGATGATGCGATTGACGCTGAACGCCACATCTTCCGGCGTCAGCGGCTTGCCGTCATGAAACTTCACGTCGCCGCGGATTTCGAGCTCGACGACGCTGTCGGAGATGTTTTTCCAGGAGGTTGCGATTTCCGGCACGATCGCGCCGCTATCGTCGCGGGTGACGAGATTATCGAAGATGTTGCGATAGACGTAATAGCTGTCGGGATTCCATTGGATCTGCGGATCGAGGCTCGACGGCTCGCTGACCATGTCGATGACGAGGTCATCCTTGGCGGCGGCCTCGAAGGCGCAGAGCGCGACGCCGACGCTCACCCAAAAACCCAACGCGCGCAGTCTTTTCCTGATCATCGCCGCCTCCAGCAATCCCGCATCGCGAGCCCGGCCCGCCTGAAAAGCGGCGCATCTCATCACCGCAACCCTGCGACGGCAAGGACGCCCGAGAAGATCAGGATGATTTTCCGCGCGGGCGCGCCGCGACAAAATAGAGCTTCCGGCTGAACTGAAGAAGTCAGAAGGAATCCCACCTCATGCCGACGTCTTCGACGATAAAGCCATGTCGTTCGTCGCGCTTGATCGTTCCCGTGACTCGCGCGCCCATGCGCTCATAGAACTCGATGGCGCGGTCATTGCCTTTGAGAACCCAGAGGCCGACCGAGCGATCCTCGCCGCCTACATGAGAGGCGCGAAGCGCGTCGAACATCGCACCCATCAGCGCCTTGCCGACGCCGACGCCCTGCGCCGCACGCAGCACATAGATCCTGCCGATCTCGTAGCGCGTTTCGAGCTCCGGCTCACGCGCAGGACCGCATTGCGCAATGCCGACGATGCGAACGTCGGGAGCATCGGCTGGCGCGAAGCGCATGTCGTCTCCGACTGTCGGCGCATCGACCTCCGCGACAAAGCGTCCGACGCCGGCCGGGTTTTCATGAATGATGCGACGCCACTGTCCCAGCCGTTCGTCGAGCGGGACAATCAGCTCCGGCGGCAGGAGGCCGGGATAGGTCTCCTCCCAGCTCCGGTGATGGACATGGGCGATCGCGTCCGCATCCTCGATGCGGGCGCGACGGATGCGGGAGGGCGCAGCAGAGTCCATATATTGTCATCGCCCGGCTCGGCGGCGTGGTCCAGAGCACCGTTCCCGGAACGTCGAGCGAGCGTCAGCGAAGTGAGACGTGTCCGGGATCCAGCAAAAGAATTGCGAGCGAAGCGAGCGCTCAATAATCAATCTCGCCGCGCCTTCGGCGCGAACATCTTGCGCTGGACCCCGGTCTCCATTCCGTTCGCTTCGCTCACTTCATGGAACCGGGGACGGAGGAGAGCCCTCTAGTTTTCTTCCCTGAAGCTGTCGCGGAAGGGATGGCGGGGATAGACGCCGAGAATGCGGAATTCGCGCGAGAAGAAGTTCAACTCCTCCAGCGCGCGCGCCAGGCCGATATCCTGCGGATGACCGTCGACCTCGGAATAGAACATGGTGGCGAAGAAATGCCCGTCCATCATGTAGCTTTCGAGCTTGGTCATGTTGACGCCGTTGGTGGCGAAACCGCCGAGCGCCTTGTAGAGCGCGGCCGGCAGGTTGCGCACGCGAAACATGAAACTGGTGACGGTCGGGCCGTTATTGGCCTCCGCGAGCTGCTGCTTCTTCGAGAGGATGATGAAGCGCGTGACATTGTGTTTCTCGTCCTCGACATCCTCGGCGAGAATGTTGAGGCCGTAGATCTTGGCTGCGATACGCGGCGCAAGCGCGGCGCGCGTGGGATCATTCCACTCCGCCACCTGGCGCGCGGCGCCGGCCGTGTCCGCGGCGACGACGGCCTTCATGCCAAGCTTGCGGATGATCTTGCGGCACTGCCCCAGCGCATGAATGTGGCTGTGCGCGGTCTTGATCGTCGCCAGCGACGCGCCCGGAATCGCCATGAGCTGGAAGCGGATCGGAAGGAAGTGCTCGCCGATGATATGCAGGCCCGACCGCGGCAGGAGATGATGGACATCGGCGACACGGCTGGCGATCGAATTCTCGATCGGAATCATGCCGAGATCGGCGGCGCCATCCTGAACCGCAGCGAAAGCGTCTTCAAAGGTCGCGCAGGGCAACGGCTCCATGTCGGGAAACACCTCCTCGCATGCGATGTGCGAGTTGGCTCCGAGTTCGCCCTGGAATGCGATGACGCCCTTCACAACAGATGCTCCTGCGACATGATCAATGCTGAGCCCGCTGCGACAGCGCCCAACGGGCGCGATCGAGATCGCCGGGCGTATCGACGCCACGCGGCGCATGATCGATGATCATGGCGTCGATGCGCATGCCGTCCTCGAGCGCGCGCAGCTGCTCGAGGCTTTCGCGCTCTTCCAGCGGTGAACGCGGCAGCGACACGAAGCGCTTCAGCGCAGTGCGGCGGTAAGCGTAAACGCCAGCGTGATGATAGAGCGGCCCCGGGCCGGTCGGCGCCGTCGCGCGCGTGAAGTAGAGCGAGCGCAGCCGATGCTCCGACACATGCGTGCCGATCAGCTTCACCACGCTCGGCGCGGTCATCTCGTCGGGATCGACGATGACAGAGCAGAGCGTGCCGATCGCAACATCAGGATCGGACAGGGGCAGCACGGCCGCCGCCAGCGCCTTCGGGTCCATGGTCGGGAAATCGCCCTGCAGATTGACGACGATGTCGTGCTTCCCCTCGGGATCATGCGTCTCCATGGCCGCATGGATGCGGTCGGAGCCGGAGGGCAGACCGGACTCGGTCATGATCGCGACGCCGCCAACCTTGCGGACCGCGTCGGCGATGTCAGGCGTGTCGGTCGCGACGATCACCGGACCGACCTCAGCCTCGATCGCGCGGCGCCAGACCTGAACGATCATCGGCTCGCCGAGAATGTCCGCCAGCGGCTTTCCCGGCAGCCGGGTCGAGGCCATGCGGGCCGGAATGGCGATGATCGGATTCGACATCAGGAGCGACGTCCTCTCAGGCGGCGAAAGGTAGCAGCCGCGGCCGGGCTTATACGAGTTGCAAAGGCAGGCGCAATCCGGCATTCACCGCCCATCTGACCAACGAGACGGACCATGGCCGCGACGACCCCGGGGAAGGACCCGCTGCTGTTCAACAAGATCTCCGGCGCGGTGCTGGGGACCCTGCTGTTCGTGATGGGTCTGAATATCGGCGCCGAGGGCATCTTCCATTCGCCGAAGCCGGCGGTTCCCGGCTACGATCTTCCCGCGGCGGAGGAACATGCGGCGGGAGCGAGCGACAAGCCGGTCGAAGTCGCGCCGATCGCCGATCGCCTCGCCAAGGCTGACCCGGCCAAGGGCGAGAACGTCGCCAAGCAGTGCCTCTCCTGCCACAGCTTCAAGCCCGACGGCGCCGGCGCCCAGAATGGCCCGCATCTGTTCGGCGTGTTCGAGCGCGCCAAGGGTTCCACGAGCTTCAGCGGCTATTCCGCTCCGATGAAGACCCACACCGCCGAAAAGTGGACGGCCGAGGACCTCGACAAGTTCCTCGCCAACCCGAAGGCGGCGGTGCCGGGCACGGCGATGGCCTTCAACGGCGTGACCAATCCTGATCGCCGCGCCGAGCTGATCGCCTATCTTGAAAAGCTGAAATAAGGCCTCGCCATGCCGGATGAGAACATCCGGCAGGCTGACGATCCCGATCACGCGGCCGAGCTGATCGAGCGCGAGCTTCTGGCGGCGCTCGCAGGCAATCATCCACCAAGCGATTACAAGCCGATCGTCTTCGAGGCGCGCGACTCAAAGGGCGCGTTGATCGCCGGTCTTGCCGGCGGAACCTCCTATGGCTGGCTGCTGATCAAGGCGCTCTGGGTCGCGGATCATGCGCGGTCAGGGGCTTGGTGCGCGGCTGATGGCCGAGGCGGAAGAGGCGGCTCGGAAGCGCGGCTGTCATCACGCCTGGCTCGACACGTCGAGCGCCCGCGCCGAGCGATTCTACGTCAGGCTCGGCTATGAGCGATTCGGCGTGCTGGAGAATGGCCCGGAGACCCCGCCCGACGGGCATCGCCGCGCGTTCATGCGCAAGCGGCTCGGCGGCTAAGCCGCCGTCGGCTTCTTACTTGACGATGACCTTGGTGTTCAGCGCGACGCGATTGTAGAGGTCGATCGCGTCGATGTTGCGCATCCGGATGCAGCCGGACGAGGCCGAGCGGCCGATCGTCTCCGGCTCGTTGGTGCCGTGGATGCGATACAGCGTGTCCTTGCCGTCCTGATAGAGATAGAGCGCGCGGGCTCCGAGCGGATTGTCCGGGCCGCCCTCCATGCCGCCGGCGCGCGGCAGCAGGTGCGGCCAGCGCTTCAGCATGTCGGCCGGGGGCGTCCAGCGCGGCCATTCCGCCTTGCGCTTGACCTCGGCCGTGCCGGTCCAACCGAAGGCTTCGTCGCCGGTCGCGACGCCGTAGCGGATCGCCTTCTTGTTCGGCAGGACGAAGTACAGGAACTTCTCGGTCGTATCGACGATGATCGTGCCCGGCGCTTCGCCCGTGGGGTCGTTGATCTCGTAGCGCTCGAACTGCAGGTCCATGTCGGACTTGGGCACGAGCGCCAGCCATTCCGTATCCCGGGAGGAAATCACCGGGTCCGGCACGCCTTTGTAATTGCAGGCCGAAAGCCCAAGCGTCGACGCGAGCGCGGCGACCAGCGGAAGGGACAGGCGGGGCGCGGAAAAAGTCATGAAAAGGGCTGCAAATTGCTCGCGTTTCGTCAGCTTATGCGGGCCCCGGCATGCATTTGCAACGGCCAGCGGGCGATTTTCAGCACAGGGTTGCATCAGGGACACGCTCTGCACGGTTTTCAGGGTGGGAGGACAAGCCTAGATTGCGGCGTCCCCGAGGGTTCGCCCCCTCATCGCAGGAACAGGTTTCCAGACCTCCCCATGTCGCCGGCCGACGCGCTCTTTCCCGGATTCGTCGTCAACGATATCCCGACGGCAGGCGCGACCATCCGGTGCCGGATCGGGGGCGACGGCCCTGCCCTCCTGCTGCTGCATGGCTATCCCCAGACCCACATCATGTGGCGGCGGATCGCGCCCCGGCTCGCCCGGCGCTTCACCGTCATCTGTCCTGACCTGCGCGGCTATGGCGATTCGAGCAAACCGCCATCCGCGCCGGATCATGCGCCCTATTCCAAGCGCGCCATGGCGCAGGACATGGCCGAGGTGATGACGGCGCTCGGTCATCACAAATTCTTCGTCGGCTCGCATGATCGCGGCGCGCGCGTGGCGCACCGTCTGGCGCTCGACCATGCGGACCGCGTGCTGAAGCTCGCAACGCTCGACATCGCGCCGACGCGCGAGATGTATCGCGACGCGACCGACGCCTTCGCCCGCGCCTACTGGCACTGGTTCTTTCTCATCCAGCCGGCGCCCATGCCGGAGAAGATGATCGGCGCTGATCCCGACTTCTATTGGACCAGCCGCCGCGCGTCCGACATGAAGCTGTTCGAACCGGAAGCGCTCGCCGAATATCTGCGCTGCTTCCGCGACCCCGCTGTCATCCACGCAAGCTGCGAGGATTATCGCGCCGCGGCCACGATCGACATCGCCCATGACGACGCCGACGGCGGCAGAAAAGTCGCCTGCCCGATGCTGGCGCTTTGGGGCGAACGCGGCGCCGTGCATCGCTGCTTCGATGTGCTGAAGCTCTGGCGCGAACGCGCCGACGACGTGCGCGGCAGATCGCTGCCAGGCGGGCACTATCTCGCGGAAGAATTGCCCGACATCGTCGCGCAGGAATTCGAGACGTTTTTCACGGAATGAACAAGGCGAAGGACCGATGACCAAGCCCACCAACCGCAAATATCGCATCGCCGTCATCGCCGGCGACGGCATCGGCAAGGAAACCGTGCCGGAGGGCGTGCGCGTTCTCGAAAAAACCGCGTCGAAATTCGGCTTCTCGCTGGAGCTCGATCATTTCGATTTCGCCTCCTACGACTATTACGAGAAGCACAACCGGATGATGCCGGAGAACTGGAAAGAGCAGATCGGCTCACATGATGCGATCTTCTTCGGCGCGGTCGGTTGGCCGGCGAAGATTCCCGATCACGTCTCGCTGTGGGGCTCGCTGATTCTCTTTAGGCGCGAATTCGATCAGTATGTGAATCTGCGCCCCGTGCGGCTGATGCCCGGCGTTCCCGCGCCGCTCGCGAACCGCAAACCCGGCGACATCGATTTCTTCGTCGTGCGCGAAAACACCGAGGGCGAGTATTCCTCGATCGGCGGCAAGATGTTTCCTGGCACCGATCGCGAATTCGTCATTCAGGAGTCGATCTTCACGCGCAAGGGCGTCGACCGCATTCTCGATTTCGCCTTCAAGCTCGCGGAAAAGCGGCCGCGCAAGCATGTGACGTCGGCGACGAAATCGAACGGCATCTCGATCACGATGCCCTATTGGGACGAGCGCGTGCGCGAAATGGCGAGACGCTATCCGCATGTCACATGGGACCAGTATCACATCGACATTCTCACCGCGCATTTCGTGCTCAATCCGCAGAAATTCGATGTGGTCGTCGCCTCGAACCTGTTCGGCGACATTCTCTCCGATCTCGGTCCAGCCTGCACCGGCACCATTGGCATCGCGCCCTCTGGCAACATCAATCCGGAAGGCGACTTCCCCTCTCTCTTCGAGCCGGTGCATGGCTCGGCGCCCGACATCGCCGGACAGGGGGTCGCCAATCCTGTCGGCCAGATCTGGACCGCTTCCATGATGCTCGACCATCTCGGCGAGCCGGAAGCGGCGGCGGCGATCGTGAAGGCGATCGAGCATGGCCTCGCCGATGAGCGGCTGCGCACCCGCGATCTCAAGGGTCAGGCCGACACCGTGGAAGCAGGAAAAGCGATCGCCGCTGCGATCTGACAGCAGTTCGATCGGGTTGCCCGTCGTGGCCCGACCGGCTAGCAGGCGTGATCGCTCTTTGGGAACCTCTGCGCGCCGATGTCTGGATCGTGGGCTGAACTTTTCGCCAATATGGGCGTCGTGGGGAAGGCGCTCGAGATCATCGGCGTCAACATCATTCTCTCCGGCGATAACGCCGTCGTCATTGCGCTCGCCTGTCGCGGCCTGCCGCCGGAACAGCGCAAATGGGGCATGATCCTCGGCGCAGGCGTGGCGGTGGCGCTGCGCATCGTCTTCACCGTCGTCATCGCAAGCTTGCTCGGCGCGCCCTACCTGCGCATCGTCGGCGCGCTTCTGCTGTTCTGGATCGCGATCAAGCTGATCATCGAGGACAATGAGGGCAAGGAAGACGAGATCAAGGCGAGCGACAAATTATGGAAGGCGGTGCAGACCGTCGCCATCGCCGACGTGGTGATGAGCCTCGACAATGTCATCGCCATCGCCGCCGTGGCGAAGGACTCCACTACGCTGCTGATCCTTGGTCTGCTGATTTCGATTCCGCTGATCGTGGTCGGCGCGGGCCTGATCATGTCGCTCCTGTCGCGCTTCCCGATCCTGGTGTGGGCCGGCGCGGCGCTGCTCGGCTGGGTCGCCGGTGAAATGTTTCTCGGCGATCCCAAGCTGCTGGAGTGGCTGCAGTCGACTGCGCCTCACCTCGTGCATCAGGTCGGCGCCGATCAGAGCGCGACCGGCAAGGAAGCGGTGAAGTGGCTCGAATATACGGCGGCAATCATCGGCGCGGTCTTCGTCGTGGCAGTCGCCTATATCCTCAAGAAGCGTGCGCCCGAGGGCCATGCGGCTTGACGCGGCTTCCTCTCGTCATCGACGCTTCGTAAACAGAGCGCCATGAACCTCTCCAGCGATATTCTCGTCTCGGTCCTGCAAATCGTCTGGATCGACGTGCTCCTCTCCGGCGACAACGCCGTCGTCATCGCGCTCGCCTGCCGCGAACTGCCGGCGAAGCAGCGCAAGGCGGGCATCCTGCTTGGCACGGGCGCTGCGATCCTGCTCCGCATCCTGTTCGCGGCTGTGATCATCTATCTCATGAAGATCCCGCTGCTGAAGCTGGCGGGCGGGCTGCTGCTGCTCTGGATCGCCGTGAAACTGGTCGTCGGCGAAGAGGATCATCGGGAGATCAAGGCGTCCGACACGATGTGGAATGCGGTGCGCACCATCGCCATCGCCGACGCCGTGATGAGCCTCGACAATGTGCTCGCCGTCTCGGCGGCGGCGCATGGCGATATCTCGCTCTTCATCTTCGGCATCGTTCTGTCGATCCCGCTGATCATCTTCGGCTCGTCCGTGGTGCTGGCGCTGCTGACGCGCTTCCCGATCCTCGTCTGGTTCGGCGCGGCGCTACTCGGCTGGATCGCCGGCGACATGATCAGCGAAGACCCATGGCTGACCGACCGTATCGGCAAACCGGCCGGCCTCGTGCAATATCTCGGCGACACGATCGGCGCGCTGTTCGTGCTCGCCGCCGGCTTCTTCCTGAAATGGCGCAAGGAACGGTTGGCGCACGGCGCCTGAGCGCCGGAAAGATCAGATCGACGCGCCATCCATGATCGTTTCCTGCGCGAGACCTTCGCGCAGGCGCTCCGCGGCGAACGATAAAGCCGCATCCTTGCGCGCGCGGGGACGCGCCGCATCGATGCGGTGCTCCGCGACGACGCGGCCGGGACTGCCCGCCAGCACGACGACTCGATCGGCGAGATAGGTCGCCTCATCGATATCGTGTGTGACGAACAGGATCGTCTTGCCCGTCGTTTTCCAGATGCGGACGATCTCATCCTGCAACGCTTCGCGCGTGATGGCGTCGAGCGCCGAGAAGGGCTCATCCATCAGAAGAATGTCGGGCTCAACCGCAAGCGCTCGGGCGAGCGCGACACGCTGGCGCTGACCGCCGGACAATTGATGCGGCCAGCGCCCGGCCAACGCGCCGAGCCCGACGAGATCGAGCATCGCCTGCGCGCGCTTCAGGCGCTCGGCGCGCGACAGATTCTGACGCTCCAGCCCAAAGGCGACGTTGGCGATCACCCGCCGCCAGGGCAGCAGGCGCGCATCCTGAAAGACGAGCGCCACGGGACGCTTCTGCGGCGTCTGCGCGGCATGAATGTAAGCTACGCCTGAATTCGGCTTGGCGAGCCCCGCAAGCACGCGCAGCAGCGTCGATTTGCCCACGCCCGACGCGCCGACGATGGCGAGAAATTCGCCGCGCTTCACGCTGAGATCGAGATTCTCGAGAACAAGAGTCCGCTCGCCGTCGCGCGTGAAGGCAAGCGACAGCTTCTCGATGTCGATCACGCTCTCCATCTGAGCAGCCATCCCTGAAGAGCGACGAAACCCGTGTCGATGATTCCGTAAAGCGCGGCCATGGTCAGCATGTAGATGACGACGAGATCGGTCGCGAGCAGGCTTGACGCCTCCGTCATGCGCTGGCCGAGGCCCGCGACGCCGAACAGTTCGGCGGCCACCACCGACATCCACGCCTGGCCAAGCGCCGTGCGCACGCCAACGAGGATTCCCGGCGTCGCCGCGGGTAGCAGAACCTTCACCAATCGCGACCAGCCCGAGGAAAAACCGAATGCGTCCGCTACTTCGATGAGATCGCGATCGACGGCGCGCACCGCGCCCTGCGCCGCGAAGAACACGATCCAGAACACGCCGACGGCGATGATGAAGACCGCGGCCGACGTCGTGGCGCCAAACCAGATGATCGCGAAGGGAATCCAGGCGAGGCCTGGAATGGGGCGCAGCAAGCGCACAACCCAGGAAAGAATATCTTCCGCGATCCGATACATGCCGGTGATCACGCCGCCCGCTGCGCCGAGCACGGCGCCGCAGCCAAGGCCAAGCGCATAGTGGCCAAGGCTGCCAAAAATCGCATTCGTCCACGCGCCCGAGGCGATCTCGCGCCAGAGCGCGCGCGGCAATGAACTCGGCGTCGGCAGAAAAGCCGGATTGATGAGGCCGAGCCTCGGCACCGCTTCCCAGAACAGAAGAAAGGCCGCCAAACCGATGGCGGCCAGAAAACTTGAACGAAACCGCATCGATTCATTGCCCGGCGAGCGCGGCCTCGTAGTAGCGCGCGTCAAACAGCCCGTCGAACGGAAACTCCTTTTCGAGCGATCCGAGCTTCACCTGATAAGCCTGCATAGCCTTTGCAGGCTCGATGATGGCGCGCGGATCGATCACGAACTTCGTCGCCGGCGAGCCCAGCGCGCGCTTGATGGTCGCAGGCTCGACGATGCCCTTGCCGAGCGCCGCAGCGATATGCGGCGCGGCGCGATCGGGATCGGATTTCAGAAGCTTTTCGGCGCGCACGAGATTGCTGACGAGCGTCTGCACCGCGCCATTGTTCTTCGAGACGAAGGCTTCCGACACAGCGACCACCGTCCCGGGCTGGCCGGGAAACAGCTCATCGCCCGTCGCAATCAGTTTGATCGCAGGATTGCGCTCGCCAATGATTGTCACGGCCGGCTCCCGCACGATCGCGCCGTCAACGGCGCCGGCGAGAATCGCCTGCTGCGTCGCATCGATTCCCATCGGCACGACTTCCGCGTCAGCCTTGTCAGCCTTCGCGACTTCCCACAGCCAATATTGCAGCGTCGTGTTCGGCACTGAGCCGGCGGGCTGCGTCGCGAGACGCGCGGCCTTGCCTTGCGCCGTGCGGAAGGCCTTGAAGGCGGCCGCGGGCGCGACGCCCGGCGCGAAATGCGCGGCGAGTTTCGGCCCCGCGACAAGCACGTTCTCCGCCGTCGCAGTCGCTGCGACGACGCGAATATTGACGCCACGCGATTTCGCGACGGCCAGCGGCGCGACGCCGGCGACGTAAATATCGATCGTGCCCGAAGCGAGCGCCTGGATCATGTTCGGGCCCGACTCGAACGTGGTGAAGGCGAGTTGCAGTCCCTTCTCCTTCAGCCAGCCCTCGCGGTCGGCGACGAAAACGGGCGCTGCGCCCATGATCGGGATGACGCCAACCCGCGCCTGCACGGCGCTCTGCGCGAACGCATTCCGCGCCGCGAGCGGCGCGACCGCGACCGCCGCCAAACCCGCGGCGAACCGACGCCTGTCCATTATTCGTGCTCCATGACGAGACGTCGGGCAAAAAGCGCCGTTGACGCCGGGAAGAAGATTTTTCTATGTGTGGCTGACTGATGGCAATCAATAGGGAAGAATATTCTCCCTTCTGGAATCGGAAGAGAGTGTCCTTCTCCAAAATTGGGGCTCAAGAGAATGGATGCGATCGATCGGAAGATTCTGACCGCCTTGCAGGAGAATGCGAACATCTCGATCGCCGAACTCGCCGATCGGGTGGGCCTATCGCAGACGCCTTGCTGGAAGCGAATCCAGCGCCTCGAAGCGAACGGCGTCATCATCAAGCGCGTCGCGCTGGTGGCGCCGGAAAAGATCGGGCTTGGCCTCACCGTCTTCGTGCAGATCGAGACCGGCGATCATTCCGGCCCGTGGCTCGACAAATTCGCGGAGACGGCGTCGGCGATGCCCGAAGTGATCGAGCTCTACCGCATGGCCGGCGATGTCGACTATATGCTGCGTGTCGTCGTGGCCGACATGGCGCAGTATGACGCCTTCTACAAAAGGCTCATCAACACGATCCCGCTGAAGAACGTCACCTCGCGCTTCGCCATGGAGCGCATCAAATCGACGACGGCCTATCAGGTGCCGGCGCTGCCGAAGGTGGCGTGAGGCGCGGTTCAGATATCAGAGGCTGATCAGGTCGCGCGACAGCGACCAGGCCGGCGTCGCGTCCTCGCCATCGATGACGAACTGGTCCTCGATGATGAAGCCGCCGACGCCGCGCACATACCACGGCGTCTCCAGCGCCATGACCATGCCGCGCTCAAGCGGTGTCGGCTCGTCAGCGCTGATGAACGGCGCCTCTTCGCTCCACACGGAGGCGCCGCAGGAATGGCCGAAATGGCCGCGGCCGTAGGATGTGAAGCCGGCCTCGCGCATGGTCTCAGTCGCGCGCGCGTGCAGCGCGGATAGCGGCGTTCCCGGCTTCATCAATGAAAGCGCATCGTGAAATGCGCGCAGCAGCGCCGCATAGATTTCGCTTGCGATCGCCGAAGGCTCGCCAAACGCGAAAGTCCGGGCGCAATCCGAGGAATAGCCGTTCACGACGCAGCCGACATCGGCCTTGATGATGTCGCCTGTCTTCGCCGGGCCGCCCGGCGCGAAGCCGTCTTCACCGATCGAGATATAGGCCCAGGTCGAGATCGCCGCTGACGGCGCAAGTTTCCTCGCCTCCGCCAGCGCCGCCTCGCGCCAGACTCTTTCGAGATGAGAGGTCGCGACGCCGGCGCAAACCTCGCCAATCATGGCGCGTATTCCCGCTTCAGCGGCTCGCGCGCCCTGGCTGAGCCACTCGATCTCTTGCGGATGTTTGACCATGCGCAAGCGTTCGACGTCGCGTGAGGCGTCCACGAGGTTCGCATCCGGCAGCGCGGCCGACAGCGCGCGCATATCGGCTGCGGAAATGAAAGATTCCTCAACGCCGACACGGCCTTTCGCCAAAGGTCCGAGGAGATCGCGCGCATGGGCGAAGGCGATATCAGCATCGAAGGTCGCGGGCCGCGCGCCAGAGCCGATCGATTTCCGCCAATCGCTTACGTTGCCCGGCAGCGTCGTCGCATCGACCCAGATGGGTTGGGCGCGAACGCGATCGATTCCGCTTTGCGCCTGAAACGACTTCGCCTGGAGATCGCCGACGACGGCGCCAAGAGGCGCTGCGGGATCGGCGGGAACGATCACGATCGCCGCGCCGGCGCGACGCCAGTTGGCGGCGACGCCGGGCGACGCGCCCGCCGCCCATTGCACATTCTCAGGCTGCATGAGCAGCAATGCGTCGAGCCGCGCGGACGCCATGATCCGCGCGGCTCGTTCTCGATCGAGAAATCCCGCCATACGCGCTCGCGTCAGGCGGCGACTTTTTCGAGCGTGGGATAGTCGGTGTAGCCCTTGGCGCCGCCGCCATAGAGCGTCGCCTTGTCGAGTTCATTCAGCGGCGCACCGACGCGCAGGCGCTCGACCAGATCGGGATTGGCGATGAAGGGCCGCCCGAACGCGATGAGATCAGCGGCATTGCTCTCGACGGCGTCGAGCGCGAGATCGCGCGTATAGCTGTTATTGGCGATATAGGCGCCCGAGAACGCCTTGCGCAGCGCAAGGAAATCGAACGGCGCAATATCGCGCGGCCCGCCGGTCGCGCCTTCGACCGCATGGAAATAGGCGAGCCCGCGCTTCGAGAGCTGATCGACGAGATAGCCGAAGGTCTTCTGCGGGTTGCTGTCATTCGCATCATTCGCAGAGCTGACAGGCGAAATGCGGATGCCGACGCGCTCCTTCGGCCAGACCTTCAACAAGGCGTCTGTCACTTCGAGCGCCAGACGCGCGCGATTCTCAACCGGGCCGCCATAGGCGTCGGTTCGCTTGTTGACGCCATCGCGCAGGAACTGATCGATGAGATAGCCGTTGGCGCCGTGAATTTCGATTCCGTCAAAGCCCGCCTTCTTCGCATTCTCCGCCGCCTTGACATAGTCGGCGACGATGCCGGGCAGTTCTGAAAGCTCAAGCGCGCGCGGCTCCGACGTCGCTGCGAATCCGCTCTCGATGAAGGTCTTGGTGTTGGCGACAATCGCCGATGGAGCGACGGGCGCCGCGCCATTCGGCTGCAGCGAGACATGCGACACGCGACCGACATGCCAGAGCTGGACGAAGATTCTGCCATTCGCCTGATGAACCGCGTCCGTCACCTGGCGCCAGCCCGCGACCTGCGCCTCGGTGTAAAGGCCGGGCGTCCAGATATAGCCCTGTCCCTGCTGCGAGATCTGCGTCGCCTCGCTGATGATGAGGCCGGCGCTGGCGCGCTGCGCATAATATTCGGCGTTCAGCGCGTGCGGCGCGTCCGAACCGGGCGTGGCGCGGTTGCGCGTCAGCGGCGCCATCGCGATGCGATTCGGCAATTGCAGATCGCCCAGACGAAAGGGCGAGAACAGGGCTGAGGAGTCACGGCTCATGGGAGTTGGCCTCGGTGAGACAAGTGGCGAAACACATGGCGGCGACGCGTAACAAGCGCAAGTCGCGGCGATCCCGGTTCTTCGCGACAAGGCGTCATCAACAATCTGCTCCGCGAAAGGCTGTCGGATCAATCCTCTCCAAAGCGCCCGCCCTGCAGGATGATTTGCGCCGCGATGCGTCCGCCGGCGAAGTTTCTTCTTCCGCTCATTTTCGCGTGAGCGTCTTCCCTCTGCTCAGAGCGTCATCGACAACGCCGCGCCATGGGTGAGCGCGGGGTCGAGCGTCTTCACATCGTCACCGGCGAGCGCGAGCGACGCCACGCCCTCGCCGCGCGTTTCCAGAAGATGCAACGACAGCGCATCCCAGGGTTCGGCCACCTCCACGATGGAGGGGCCGATCTGCATGGTCGCCACAGCGCCGCCGGCGCTGACAGAATGGGGGCCGAGCAGCGCGATGTAGCGCGTCGCGCTGACCGCGACATCCTTCACCACGATCCTGAGGCGCTCCACACCGCGCGCGCCATTGGGATGCGTGCGGATATCGCCGTCCGGCACGCGCAGTACGCGCGGCGTGACGTCGCCGCACCAGAACGGCAGATCCGTCGTATGCGGACGCACAATCTGCCAATCGAGCCTTTTGCCGTCGAGGCGAAGCCGTCCTCCGGGAATCGGCCCTTCGATGGAAAGGCCGCGGCTGCGCGCGGCCGCGGCGTCGCGTTCGGTATCCTGCGGCAGCAAGGCATAGTCGACAAAACCCTCGCCCGCTTTCTTCAGAACCTCATGCCAGCGATTGTCAGGCGCCGGCTTCAGCCAGGCGATCAGTTCGAAATAGCAGCCATCGTCGAAGATCACGAGCGCGTTATGCGAGACGCCGCCATGATGCACGCCGCCGGGATAGACCGTGAAGCCGAGCCGCCGATAATCGGCGACCGCCTGATCGAGATCGGCGACAGCGATGACGATGTGATCGAGCTTGAACGTCATGGCAAACCCTTCAATGAACAGCGCGCCCTTGATGGCGCGAATCGTTTCGCATCGGCCGTCGAAAAGCAATGGCGCAAGAATGCAGCGCCCATGCAAATAAATCTTGCTTCGCCATGGTCGTCGCAGCGAAAATTATGCGCCGCGCGCTCAATTCGGCAGCAATTGTTTCTTCTTGTCGATCACACGCATCCGGCGATAATCGTTCGGCGCGCTTCCTTCGAGCGCGTTGAAGGCTCTGTAGAAAGTGGCGAGACTCTCGAAGCCGCAGGCGAATGCAATTTCGGCCACCGAGCGGAGCGGATTTTCGATCAGCAGGCGGCGCGCCTCGTCGATCCTCATGGCGGTCAGCGCGCGCATGAAGGTGACGCCGCCGGGCGCGAACAGAACATGAAGCTGCCTGACGGAAATCTGCAGCGTCGTCGCCACCTGTTCGACGGACAAATTCGGCCGGCGCAAATTGGCCGACATGATGCGGCGCGCGGCGACGAGATGTGCGGCGCGCAGCGCCTTGCGCGCCTCCGGCGATCCCGGCCGGACGACGCCGCGCGTCAGCAGTCCGAGAACGGCGAGATCGCGCACGAGGTCGGACGCCTCCTCCGCGCCGAGCGCCGGCCCGCGCTGGAAAAGGTCCGAAAAGGTCGCGGCCAGAAAGCGGCTGTGACGCTCCTGCGGGCGCGTCGGTTCGAGGAAAAGTTGGCGGGCCGGCCGATCCGGCAGATCGAGTCCCGCGAGCGGGATCTTGATCATCCGGAAATGAAAGCCGTTGCGGGCGCTTGGCGTGCAGAGCGAGGGCAGGTCGGAATAGCCGGTGCCCATCATGCCCTCATCGACAAAGCCACGACCCATCGGCGTATCGCACCAGCCGGGCCCCTTGATCTGGTGGGCGATGATCAGGCTGTCGCTCGCGACCCGCGCGATATCGGATTCCGAACGCTTGATATAATAAGTCGAGGCCGCCATCTCGGCGAGCGTCGCCCCGCCGCTTTCAAACGCAGTGAAGCTGCCCTTGAAGGTCGAACGAAGATCCTGATCGATATCGATGGTGACGCCGAAGAGCGCCCGACCGCGGGCTTCGCGCCAATAGTCGAAGCGCTCGGCGGCCGGAATCTCATCGGTGGTGAACTGCAGCATCCGGACTCAGTTTCTTTGCCGCCTGGCGGTCGCCGGAGCGCGGCCCTCTCTTACGCCCGGGCAGGGTCTTCACTCAAGCGTCCGGGAGGGTCAGGGTTAGGGACGCCCTGCGCCACATCAGGGCGACCCTATTTCACATAAGTTGGCCTGGAACTTGCCCGCCTGAGCGCGAAAGAATGACCAGGTCGCCGATGCCACGACAACAGGAGTCGCATATGTCGAACGCCAGTCGCCGATCCCTCCTTCGCCTTTTCACGGCGTCCGCCGCCGGCGCCGTCCTCGCGCGCGCTGGCGCTTTGGCGCAATCCTCCGATCCGATTATGCTTGGCGTCAGCGGGCCGCTCACAGGGCCGAACGCGCAATATGGCGCGCAGTGGAAGCAGGGCTTCGATCTCGCGCTCGACGAAATTCAGGCCGCCGGCGGGATCAACGGGCGCAAACTCGCCTACACCTTCCAGGACAGCCAGAGCGATCCGCGACAGGCGGTGGCCATCGCGCAAAAATTCGTCGCCGATCCCGCGATCGTGATGGAGCTTGGCGACTTTTCGAGCCCGGCGTCCATGGCGGCGTCGCCGATCTATCAGCGCGCCGGCCTCGTGCAGTTCGGCTTCACCAACTCGCACCCGGATTTCACCAAGACCGGCGACTTCATGTGGAGCACCTCCGTCAGCCAGGCTGACGAGCAGCCGCTGCTCGCGCGCTACGCCGTCGAGAAGCTCGGCCTCAAGAAGCTCGCCATCCTGCATCTCAACACCGACTGGGGGCGGACGAGCAAGGACGTGTTCGTCGCCGCCGCGAAAGCGCTTGGCGCGACCGTCGTCATCACCGAAGGCTATATTCCGGAAGAGCGCGATTTCCGCTCGACGCTGGTGCGCGTGCGCGACGCCAATCCGGATGGCCTCATCCTGCTCTCCTATTATTCCGACGGCGCGCTGATCGCGCGGCAGGTCAAGCAGGTGGGCTTGAAACAGCCGATCTGCGCGGCGAGCTCGGTCTATTCGCCGAAATTCATCGAACTCGGCGGCGACGCGGTTGAAGGCATCCATCTTGGCACGCGCTACTTCCCGGACGATCCGCGCCCCGAGGTGCAGAAATTCATCGCGAGCTTCAAGGCGAAGTATGGCGGAACCGAACCTGACGCGTTCAATGCCTATTCCTATGACGCGATGAATGTCGCGGCCGCGGTGCTGCGCATCGGCGGCACGGACCGGCGCGCGATCCGCGACGCCTTCCCGAAGGTGAAGGATGTTTCGACCGTGATCTTCGGGCCCGCGACTTTCGACGTCGAAAGCCGTCGCGTAAAGGGCGCGATGAACGCCGAGCTTGTCGTCCGCGACGGCAAGTTCAAGGTGTGGGACGGCAAGAAGTCGACTTGAAGCTCCGCGCTTCGCAGCGCCTCTCAAGCGATCGAGCCTGAATCACGTCAGCATCAAGTCGCGTCAGTATGTCAGTATAGGAAAAGCGCGTGTCATCCTGGCTCGATTACACGATCAACGGCCTGATCGTCGGCAATATCTATGCGCTTGTGGCGGTGGGGCTCGCGCTGATCTTCGGCGTGAGCCGCCTGATCAATTTCGCGCAGGGGTCGCTCTTCGTCGTCGGCGCCTATATCGGCTGGGTGGCGGCGGCGCGATATCAATTGCCGCTGATCGTCGCCCTGCCGATCGTCGCCATCGGCGCGGCGATCGTCGGGCTTCTCATCGAGCGCTTCGGCCTCAGGCCTTTGCAGAATTCAGTGCGCATTGCGCCGCTGCTCGCGACCATCGGCATCAGCTTCGTGCTCGATCAGGCGGTGATGCTGATCTTCTCGCCCAATCCGCGCGCGCTGCCGAGCGGATTGCCGGAGACGCGATTCCAGATTGGCGCGGGCACGATCGGGCTTCTCGATATTCTGATCGCCTGCATCGGCGTGGCGAGCGCCGCGTTGCTTTTCGCCTTTCTCCGCTACACCAAGCTCGGCTGGGCGGTGCGCGCGACCGCGCAGGATCGCGACGCGGCGATGCAGATGGGCGTGGACGTCAACCGCGTCAATCAGACCGTGTTCGCCATCGCAGCCGCGCTCGGCGGGGTGTCGGGCATGCTGGTCGGCATGTATTACAACCAGATCGACACGGCGATGAGCCTGCAAGCGACGCTGAAAGGCGTCGTCGCGGAAGTCGTCGGCGGAGTCGGCAATGTGCCGGGCGCGGTGATCGGCAGTTTGCTGCTCGGTCTTGTCGAGAGTTATGGCGTCGCTGTGCTGGGCACCAGCTATCGCAATCTCTTCGCGTTCCTGCTGCTGGTGGTGATCCTGACGCTGAAGCCCAACGGCCTCTTCGCCAGCTCCAAACAGCTCCCGCCGGAGCCGCTGACGGGCACCTTCATCGCGCCGAGCAAGCCGCTCGCTGTTCCGCGCTGGGCGCTGGCGCTTGTGGTGCTCGCTTTCGCCGCCCTGCCCTTCGCCGCACCCTCGCCCTATCTCCTGCAGACGCTGACCAACGCCTGGCTGTTCGGCATGCTGGGCCTCAGCCTCACGCTTGTCGCGGGAACGACGGGGCAGGTCTCGCTTGGCCACGCGGCTTTGCTTGCGATCGGCGCCTATAGTTCAGCGCTGCTCTCGCTTGATCTCCATCTGCCTGTGGGGCTCGCGATTCTCGGCGGCGGCGTGATCGCGGCGGCGCTCGGCACGCTGCTTGTCTCACCTTCGTTCCGCCTGCGCGGCCACTATGTCTCGATTGCGACGCTCGCGATCGGCGAAATCGTGGCGCTGACGATCCTCAACTGGGAGAGCGTGACACGCGGCCCGATTGGCGTCGTCGGCATCCCGCCGCTTTCGATTTTCGGCTATGAGCTCGTCAGCGCGCAGGCCGTCTACTGGTTCACCTTCACAGTCATGGTTCTGCTCGCGCTGATCGAGACGCGGCTTCTCGGCTCGCATCTCGGCCGCACATTCCGCGCCATCCGCGATGACGATGTGGCCGCACGCACCTATGGCGTGAGCCTCAACCGCTACAAGTCGCTCGCCTTCATCTTCGGCGGCTTCGCCGCCGGCGTCAGCGGCGCCATCGCAGCCCATCTCTATTCCTATATCAATCACGAGACCTTCAACACGCAGCAATCGATCCTCGCTCTGACGATCGTGATCCTCGGCGGCCTCGGCAATGTGGTCGGCGCGATCATCGGCGCCGTCGCGCTCGTCGGATTGCCCGAGATTTTCCGCATCGCGGCGGAATATCGCATCCTGATCTACGGCGTCGTTCTCCTGCTGCTTGTGCGTTTCAGGCCGCAGGGCCTGATGGGAACGGTGTAATGTCCGTTACGACTGACACGCCGCTTCTTTCCGTTCGCGGCCTGACGCGCCATTTCGGCGGCCTCGCAGCCGTCGGCGGCGTCGATCTCGATCTTCAACAGCGCCAGCTCGTCAGCATTATCGGGCCGAACGGCGCGGGAAAGACGACGCTGTTCAATCTCGTCACCGGGCTCGACACGCCTGATGGCGGACAAGTGAAACTCGACGGCGCCGACATCACCGGCCTGCCGGCGGAAAAGCTCGCCGGACTTGGCGTCGCGCGCACATTTCAGCTCGGCCGCGTGTTCGGCAATCTCAGCGTGATGGACAATGTGCTGATCGGCGCCCATGCGCGGCTGCGCGCGGCGCGACCGCCGATCCCTGTCGTCGGGCCTCTCATCGAGCTTGGCCTTGCGCTCGCGCGGCCGCGCTCCGTGCGCGACGAAGAGGAAAGACTGCGCGAAGAAATGAAGGCGATCCTCGCCCGCTTCGGCGAACGGCTTTTGCCGCGCATCGATCAGCCGGCCTACAGCCTCTCCTACGCCAATCGCCGCCGCGTCGAGATCGCTCGCGCGCTCGCATTGAAACCGCGCCTGCTGCTGCTCGACGAACCGACGGCGGGCATGAACCAGACCGAGACGGCGGAAATGCAGGGGCTCGTCGGCGAGCTCAAATCCGAAGGACTCACGATCCTGCTGATCGAACACAAGCTCGACATGGTGATGCGGTTGTCCGATCGCGTCATCGTCATGGACGAAGGCAAGAAGATCGCGGAAGGGCCGGGCGAGCAGGTGCGCAACGATCCGAAAGTGATCGAGGCCTATCTCGGCCATGGCTCCGCGCGAAAAGAGGCTCTCGCCGAAGCCGAAGAGGCCGCGTCATGACTGCTCTTGACGCGATGCTGAGCCTCGTCAACGTCAACACCTTCTATGGCGCGGCGCAGGTGCATTTCGATCTGTCGATCGCCGTGCCGCGCGGCCATATCGTCTGTCTGCTCGGCGGCAACGCCAGCGGCAAATCGACGACGATGAAGATCATTCTTGGTCTCGTGCGGCCACGCTCCGGCGATGTGATCTTCGACGGCCAGTCGACGCTGGGGCTAACGACGCCGCAGATCGTGCGCCGCGGCCTCGCCTCGGTGCCGGAAGCGCGGCGATTGTTCGCCGACATGACTGTGCGCGAGAATATCCTCATGGGCGCCTTCGTGCGCGATGATCAGCCGGAGGTGCTGCGCGATCTCGACAAGGTCGTCGGCCTGTTCCCGAAACTCGGCGAGCGTTTCTCGCAACGCGCCGGCTCGCTGTCAGGCGGCGAGCAGCAGATGGTCGCCATGGCGCGCGCCCTGATGAGCCGGCCGCGCATGATCGTGATGGATGAGCCGACCATGGGCCTGTCGCCGCTCTATGTGGATCGCGTGCTCGAACTGATTGAAGCGATCAACAAGGATGGCGTCACCATCTTCATGGTCGAGCAGAACGCCAGCCTCGCGCTCGCCATCGCCCATGACGCCTATGTCCTGCAGACCGGACGCATCGTGCTGTCGGGGTTGGCGAAAGAGCTCCGCGACGATCCCCGCATCCGCGACGCCTATCTCGGCGGCGAGGAAGCCGCGCGCGCGTGACCGCAAAAGATTCTTGACTCAGACCTTGATGAGGCCCGCCGCGCGCGGCAGCCAGAGCGCGATGTCGGGGAAGAACGTCGCGGCCAGCACGATTGCGAGCATGGCGATGATGAAGGGCGGCACCTCGCGGAAGATTTCGGATAGAGGCGTGCCCGTCAGACCGCTCATGACGAACAGCAGCAGCCCATGCGGCGGCAGCGTCAGCCCGACCATCATGTTAAGCACGACGACGATGCCGAAATGCACGAGATCGATGCCGAGCCCCTGCGCGATCGGCACGAGCAGCGGCACGATGACGAGGAGGATCGTCACCTCGTCGAGCACGATCGCGAGCAACAGCATCAGCAGATCGACGCAGAGCAGGAATCCGGTCGACGACAGATTCCATTTGACGAAGGTCGCCTGAATAAGGTGCGGCACGCCTTCATTGGCGACGGCATAGTTGAACACGAAGGCGCCGGCCATGATGAGCGCGATCATCGCAGTGGCGCGCACGGTGTCGGCGATGACAGTCATGAGCTGGCGCGGCCGCAGCGTGCGATAAACGATGAAAGCCAGCAGCAGCGCGTAGCTCGCGGCGATGGCGGCCGCCTCGGTCGGCGTCGTCACGCCGGAATAGATCAGGCCCAGCAGGATGCCGGGCAGCGCGAGCGGCGCGAGCGCGCGGCCGAAAATGGCGGGCATTTCCGCCCAGCTTGCGCGACGCTCGCGCGGGAAGTCGCGCTTGCGGGCGATGATCGCAATCACCAGCATCATCAACAGCGCCATCAACCCGGCGGGAACGAGCCCACCGAGAAACATCGCTCCGACAGAAGCGTTGGCGATCAACGCATAGAAGATCATCGGGATCGATGTCGGCATCAGCGGGCCGAGCGTCGCCGAAACCACCGATGTCGCAGCGGCAAAACCGCGGGGATAGCGGCCGTTCTTCGTCATCATGCGCGCGACGATGAGGCCCGGACCGGACGCGTCGGCGACTGCGCTGCCGCTCATACCTGAAAAAATAAGGTTCGAGACGACGTTCACCTGCGCGAGCCCGCCCGGCAAATGGCCGACCATCGCCGCGCCGAACGCCAACAATCGCTCGATCACGCCGCTCGCATTCATCACATTGGCGACGAAGATGAAGAGCGGCACAGCGATCAGGAGATAGCTGTTATAGAGTCCGTTCATCGTCTGATCGACGACGAGCCCGACATCCTGATGGGTCGAGATGAGATAGGCGAAGCCCGCGGCGAGCATCGAGAGGCCGAGCGGCGCGCCAAGCACGGCCGCCGCCGTGAACACGCCCATCAACACCCATAGCCCCTGCGACATCGTTCAGTCCGCTCAGATCTGCGAACGCCAGCGCGGGCCGAGCAGCGTCACAAGGCTGACGACAGAGCGCACCGCGACCGCGACAAGGAACAGGCCGAAGCAGGAATAGATATAGTCAAGCCGGAGATTCAGCACCGGCGTGCGCTCGCGCCAGAGAAACAGGATATAATCGATCGATCCGTGCAGCGACCAGATGAACACGCCGCCGATCAGGAGATGACGCGCGATGGAAAAGATGCGCTTCCATTGCTCCGGCAGCGGCCGATAGGCGAGATCGAACGTGATCTGCTCGCGGTCGCGCACGAGAAAGGCGCTGGCCCAGAAGATGATCCAGACGAAAAGGATCACCGAGACTTCGTCGGCCCAGACCGCCTCGTCATGTTCGAGATAGCGGGTGATGATCTTGTAGTTGAAGATGAGAAACACCGCGACGAACATCGCGCCGGAAATCCATTCGGCCGCGCGACGCAGGCGGGCGAGAAGCCCGCCCGGCGCGGCATCGGCCTCGTCGTGATGTTGCTGCGGCGCCCCCATTGCCTGCTCAGGCGTCCAGCACGCGCTTCATGCCGGCCATATCCCAGGCCTTCGTCGCTTCGGCGCCGTTATAAGCCTGATCGGCCGCGGCGCGGAACGGCGCGAGATCGGGCGCGTCGACAACAAGCCCGCGGCCCTTGATCGTCTCGATGATCGTCTTCTCGTCATTGAGACGGCCGTCGTCGCCCGCCTTCGCTGTCTTCTTAGCGGCGGCTTCCAGCGCCTTCTTCTGATCCGCGCTGAGCTTGTCCCAGACGGGCTTCGCGATCGCGAAGAACACGGGCTGCAGCATGTGCGTCGTCAGCACCACCTGCTCCGACACTTCGTAGAGCTTCGCGGCGCTGAAGATCGACAGCGGATTCTCCTGCCCGTCGACTGTGCCGGTCTTCAAAGCGAGATAAACTTCCGGCATGCCGAGCGGCACCGGACTGACGCCAAGCGTGCGGCCGAGCAGCAGCCATTCAGGCCCAGCCGGCATGCGCATCTTCACGCCCGCGAGATCGGCCGGACCCTTTACCGCGCGCTTCTGGCGCAGGCTTGCCTGGCGCGTGCCGAGATAGTGCGTCGACAGAATCTCGATGCCCATCTTCTCCGACACGGTCTTGCGATAGGCCTCGCCAATCGGGCCGTCGAACACGCGGCGAAGATGCGCGTAGTCCTTGAAGAGATAGCCGCGATTGAAATAGCCGAGATCGGGAAGCTGCTGCGCCACCTCGAACGTGGTCATGGTGCTCATTTCGAGATTGCCGCGCTGCAGCGCCTGCACCTCGGTGCCCTGCTTGAACAAAGTCGAAGCGGAATGGACGCTGACATTCAGGCCGACTGACGCGCCATCGATCTCCGCCTTGAGCTGCTCGAGCGCCTTGGCGAGGAAATCGCTCGGCGGCGCCGCGGTCGAAATGCGGATCTGGATTCCCGATTGCGCGTGAACGCGGCCCGTCGACATCGCGGCTGCGCCCGCGAGCGCGCTCGTCACGAAATTCCTGCGCGTCGTCATCTCATCCTCCTCCAATCCCGATCGCCGCCAGCAATCCGCCGCAGCGATTCCCCTCAAAGAGCGAGCCCACCCAACGATTTTCCGCCATCGACGAACAGGGTTTGCCCGGTGATGAAGCGCGTCGAGGGCGACGCCAGAAATGCAATGGCGCCGGCGATATCGTCGGGATCGGCGGCCTTGCCGCTCGGCTCCAGCGACTGCGCGACAGCGTATTGATCAGCCGGCATGCTGCGCGTCATCGGCGTGTCCGTGAAACCGGGCGCGACGGAATTCACGGCGATCTGGCGCGCCCGCAATTCCATCGCCATGGCGCGGGTCAAACCCACCACGCCGGCCTTCGATGCGACATAATGAGCAAAGCCCGTTCCGCCGATCGCCGCGCGCGAGGACACGGTCACGATCTTCGCGCCCGGCTTCATGCGTCGCGCCGCTTCCTGCGCGGCGATGAAGACGCCAATCAGATTGACATCGAGCATGCGCCGGAAGTCATCATCGCTGATCTCGTCGAACTGGCGCGGCTGATAGATTCCGGCGACGCAGACGAGCGCGTCCAGCGTCGCGCAGCCGTCCATCGCCTGCGCGATCGCGGCGCGATCGCAGACATCGGCGACGGCCGTGGAGACATTGTTTTCGGCTTTCAACGCCGCCAGCTTCTCACCGTCGCGATCGATCGCAATCACATTGAACCCATCAGCGGCAAGCCGCTTCACCGTCGCCAACCCGATGCCTGACGCGCCGCCTGTCACAATTGCTGTCGGCGCGGCGACCATCGCTCAGGCCTCTCCGGCGATCACGACGTGAAAAGCGCCAATGTCTGAAATCTCGGCGTCGATACGATCGCCCACTTTCAGGAAGGTTTGTTTCGGCACGCCGACGCCGGCGGGCGTTCCCGTCAATACGACATCGCCGGGATCAAGCGTCATGATCTCGGAGGCGCGCGCGATCTGCTCGGCGACGGAATAGATCATCTGTTCCGCGCTCCCGTCCTGCTTCACTTCGCCATTGACGGAGAGCTTCAGCTTCACCTTCTGCGGATCAGGAATCGCCGCCGCGGCCACGATGCGCGGACCCATGGGGCCACAGGTGTCATTGGCTTTTCCCGCCACCCAGTCGAGCTTGTAGAACTGCTCGGGCGCGCGGTTGAAATCCCGCGCCGAAAGATCAAGCGCAATGGAATAGCCCGCGACATGCGAGAGCGCCTGATCGGGCGTGACATAGCGCGCCGTCTTGCCGATCACGACTGCGAGTTCGATTTCCCAATCGAAAGCTTTCGTGCCGCGCGGCATCAGCACTGTCGCGCCCTCGCCGACGATGGCGTTGCGCGGCGGCTTCATGAAGAAGAACAGGCGCTGGCTTTCCTTGGTTACCCCGGGAAAACCCATCTCAGCCATGTGATCGTAGTAGTTCGCGCCAGCGCACAGCACCTTGCCGGGATAGAGCAGCGGTGCGAGCCGGGCGCCGGGCGTCACCGCATCTTTCGCGTCGACCTTCCCGACCGCGGCGTCCAGCGCCGGCTTCGCAGCAGGCCAATCCGCAAACAGGGCCGCGACGCTGGTCAGACCCGGCAGCCCGACGCGGGCCAGCGATGGCTCCAGCCGATACAGCGATCCGCCGGCTTCCAGGCACGCGACCGGAGCTTCCGCGGCTGAAACAGTGGCCAGGGACCAAGTTAGGGTGGACATCTTCGTCTCCGGCGACGCTTGCTATGAAATGAATATGATTTTATAAAAGTGCCTGTCAATATCGGATTCGGCCCGATGGAAGATCTGGACACCCTCTCCCAGGCCGAGCGCGCCTATCGCCGGCTGCGCAGCGAGATCATCCGCGGCGAACTGATGCCGGGCGAGCGTCTGCGTGCGGCGGAGCTGCAGGATCGGTTCCAGCTCGGACTGACGCCGATTCGCGAAGCGCTGATGCGTCTCTCCTCGGAAAATCTCGTCGAGGTCGAGACCAACAGGGGCTCGCGCGTCACCGACGCCTCGCTGGCCGAATTCGCCGATCTCATGGCGACACGGCGCGCCATCGAGCGACTCTGCCTCACGGCTGCGATGGAACATGGCGACGCCTCATGGGAGGCCGACATCATCGCCGCGATGCATTTGCTTTCACGCACGCCGCTGCCGGCCTCGATGGAGGATCGCGACGCCGCGGCGCGGTGGGAGGCGCAGCATCGCCGCTTCCATTTCGCGCTCGTCGTCGCCTGCGGCTCGGACTGGCTGCTGCGCTTCTGGAACATGCTCGCCGATCATTCCGAGCGCTATCGCAAGATCAGGCTCTTGCGCCATCGCGAGGCGCAGGCCGAAGTGCGCGACGTCAACGCCGAACATGCGGCGATCATGGAAGCTGTGATCGCCCGCGACGGTAAACGCGCGACCTCGCTGATGGATGCGCATCTCGCCGCAACGGAGACATCCGTCGCGCGATTGCTCGATCCAACGCCGACACGATAGGAAACTGTAATGATCGTTAGATCCGCCGTGCTCGAAGGACATGTCGCCGACGCCGACAAGGCGGAGTTCGACCGGCGCATGGCGGTCGATGTCCGCAACGCCATCGCGCGCTATCCCGGCCTACGTGACATTCGCCTGCGCTGGCCGGCGGAGACGGAAGCTGGCGCGCCGCCAGTCTATGTGATTTTCGACCTCTATTTCGATGATCTCGCGGCGATGCAGGCGGCGCTTGCAAGCCCGGTGCGCCAGCAAGTACGCGGCGAAATCGGCGCCGCCATGAGCGCGTTCAAGGGCAAGGTCTATCACCTCGTCCTTGAGGAACGCGCCGACAGCGCGGCGGCATGACGCGGCCACCCGTTCCGGCGTCCGGGCCGCGGCGCTGACGCTCACCGCGCCCCATTCCGTCGCGACGGACCTCTCGCCGGAGGTTTTGGAGCGCGCCTTGCGTCAACCCGGCGCGGGCTGACCCGCGGAACGCGGCGATCGCAGCAAGGTTTGCGAAATCGTGATAACTGGTCTGGCTTGCCGCCCGCCCCCGTTTGGCGTTTTCTGCGCGGATTCGCGGGCGTGGCGCGCCGGTTGCTAGAAGCGGCCGGCGATTATTCGGGCATATGAGAAGCGATCGATGGCGAAGCCTGTCATTGGCGTGATCGGAAACACGTTTGTTGTCGAGAACAGGTTTCCCTCGCAGCGGGTTGGCGAAAACAATCTCCGCGCCGTAGCCGAAGTGGCCGGCGCCGTGCCGCTGATGTTCGCGGGAACGCCGCGCATCACCGACCTCGCCGATCTTCTCGATGTCGTCGACGGCATCCTGCTTACGGGCGCCCGGGCGAACGTGCATCCCACGCGCTTCAGCGTCGAGCCGCACGCCAAGCATGAACCTTATGATGAGGAGCGCGACGCCATCGCGCTGCCGCTCATCGAAGCCTGCGTCGCGCGGGGCGTTCCCCTGTTCGGCATCTGCCGCGGCTTTCAGGAAATGAATGTCGCGTTCGGCGGCACGCTTCACCCTGAAATCAGGGAGCTGCCGGGGCGCATGAATCATCGCATGCCGCGGCTCGAAAATGGCGAGATCCATCCCGATCCAGAAGTCGTCTTCGCCGATCGACACGATGTGAGACTGACGCCCGGCGGCGCCTTCGCCCGCATTCTCCATCGCGATTCCATTCGCGTGAATTCGCTGCATGGGCAGGGCATTCTCGATCTCGGCTCGCGCATCCTGGTCGAGGGCGTTGCCGAGGATGAAACGATCGAGGCGATCCAGGTCGCCGAAGCGGCGGGATTCGCGCTCGGCGTGCAATGGCACGCGGAATATGATCCGCAGATCAATCCGATCAATCAAGCGCTGTTCAAGGCGTTCGGCGACGCTGCGACCGCGCGCAGGAAAAGAACGCTGCACAGCTAGGCCGCGCGAAAGACGCCGCGGCCTGACGTCATTTTTTACTGGCGAGCGATTTGCGCGAGGCGCTATCGCTTGCAGCGCATACGAATATGCGGCTGTTGGCGCCTTCGTGGTCGAGGCGCTCCTTAGCGTTCACGCCCAGACGCTCTCGATCGGATCAGTGAAGGCGCGGCGACAACGGCGAGCTGGCGCATAAGGCTGACAACCGCAGACGATTTCATGCCGTTGCTTTCAAGCCGTCCGATTTTCCACAGCTCGGGCACGCTGGAATAAAGGTCGCAGCGTCTGGCTTCAGCTGCTTCGCGTCTCCGCTCCAGCCGCATCGGCATTCCCAGAGTTTGACGCTTCGTCCTGCGCTGGCGGCGCCATGACTGCCGCGCAGCTTCGCGTCTTTCGCCTGTCGCGCGGTTGCGCTGGCGCCGAGCACGGCGAGCTTGCTCAACCACTCCGGCTCTTTTTTCTTTTCGGCGGGGACGGATTCATCAGTCATTGGCGCTTTCCGCTCTCGAAGAAAACCAGCATATCTTCAGTTTCGACCGCGCTGTAAAACCCGGTCAACCTTGGCGACCTGGCTGCCGATTGCGCCCGGCCTGCGCCATGCGCATCCCGAAATCGCTCAAGCCGCTTGCGCCTGCTCACCCCCGAGTTTCCCCGGACAGCAGCGTTCAGGCCAAGTTGTTGATTGAAATGGCGCACCCGACACGATTCGAACGTGTGACCTTTGCCTTCGGAGGGCAACGCTCTATCCAGCTGAGCTACGGGTGCAGCGCCGCGACAGCGCGTCCTTCCTGTAGCCGATGGGATTCCGACCGGCAACCGCCGGGACGGAGTTGATCCCGGCTTCAGATCGCGCCCGCTCCCCCCGGGCGCGCCACGCCTCCGGCGCAGCGTTTGCAGCTCCTGCTCAATCGCCGCCGGTCGGTCCTTCTCCGGGACGATCGGCCCCACAACCGTCCCGATCCGGGACGAGGGAGCCATGGAAGAGCGCATCCACCCCGTCCGTTCGCTACAGGCGCCGCCGCCGGCGGCCGGGCACGCGCGCGTGGGCTGGGTCGACGTCGCCAAGGGGCTCTGCATCATTCTCGTCGTGATGATGCATTCGACGCTCGGCCTCGAACAGGCGGTCGGGCGCGAAGGCTGGATGCATGCGGTCGTCGAATTCGCGCAGCCCTTCCGCATTCCCGCCTTCTTCGTCACCGCCGGCCTTTTCCTCCAGCGCACGATCGATCAGCCCTGGAGCCGCTATCTCGACCGCAAGGTCGTCCACTTCGTCTATTTCTATCTCATCTGGGCGCTGATCCAGTGCGTGGTGAAATTCGCGCCCGGCGGCGGCTTCGACGATGCGCTCGGCGAATTCCTGTTCGCGCTGATCGAGCCCTATGGAACGCTCTGGTTCATCTATCTCCTGCCCTTCTTCTTCGTGACGACGAAGCTTGTCAGGCGCGCGCCTTTCTCGGTCGTCTTTCTCGGCGCGGTTTTTCTCAATCTCGCGCCTCACAACACGGGGTGGACCGCGATCGATGAATTCATGAACCGCTATGTGTTCTTCCTCGTCGGCTACGCGTTCGCGCCAGCCTTGTTCGCGCTCGCCGACGCCAGCCGTCGCGCGCCTGATATAGCGGCGCCCATCGTCGCGGCGATTTTCGCGTTGATCGCCGCGATCGTGTCTTCCGATCACTGGACCAGCGGACAGGCATTGGCTCTTCCCCACGCGCCGCTCGTCGCGCTCGCGATGGGCGCGGCTGGCGCTTGCGCGTTGATCGCGACAGCGTCGATGCTCGAGCCGGCATGGATCGGACGCGCGATCGCCGCCTGCGGCCGGCGTTCGCTTGCGATCTATCTCGCCTTCTTCCTGCCCATGGCCGCCATGCGCGCCGCGCTGGTCAAGTCCGGCCTTTCGCCTGATCTGATCGATGTGGGAACCGCGAGCGCGCTCATCACAATCGCGGCGGCAACGGCGCCGCTTCTCCTGCACCGTCTCGCCATGCGCGGCCCGTTCGCGTGGCTGTTCGAGCGGCCGCGCTGGGCGCGCGGGCGAAGCGCCAAGCCGGCTCGCCATCTCATGCCGGCGGAGTGACGCGCCAAGGACGCGCAAAGCTTGGCGCGACCGCCTCTCCCGGCCTAAACTCCGGGCATGAATCTGAAATCACGTCCCGTCAAAGCCGGCGACCACGTCTTCCTCGTCGACGGGTCCTCCTTTGTCTTCCGCGCCTATTTCCAGTCCATGAACCAGGACCGGAAATACAACACGCGCAGCGATGGGCTGCCGACCGGCGCGGTGCGGCTATTCTCGACCAAGCTCCTGCAATTCATCCGTGAGGGCGTGCTCGGCATCAAGCCGACCCATCTCGCCATCATCTTCGACAAGTCGGAGAACTCATTCCGCAAGGAGCTCTATCCCGACTACAAGGCGAACCGGAACGATCCGCCGGAAGAGCTCATTCCGCAATTTCCGCTGATGCGCGAAGCCGTGCGCGCCTTCGGGCTCTTTCCCGTCGAGCAGGACAGATTCGAGGCGGATGATCTCATCGCGACCTATGCGAAGCAGGCGCGCGAGCGCGGCGCTGATGCGCTGATCATTTCCGCCGACAAGGACCTGATGCAGCTCGTGACCGACTGCGTCGCCTTTTACGATTTCGAATCAGGCGTCAAAGGCAAACCGGGCTATCGACCTGAGCGGCTGCTCGCTTTCGGCCGCAATCTCACGCGCTGGGGCGTGCCGGAAGACCGTATCGCCGACGTCACCGAGAAATGGGAGGGCATGCCGCCGTCGAAACTCGTCGACATCCAGGCACTCACAGGCGACCCCACGGACAATGTGCCGGGCGCGCCGGGCATCGGTCTCAAGACCGCGGCGCAACTGATCGGCGAATATGGCGATCTCGACACGCTCCTGAAACGCGCGGCTGAGATCAAGCAGCCGAAGCGGCGGGAGACGCTGACCAACCCTGACATCGTCAAGAAGATCCTGATCTCGCGCGAACTCGTGAAGCTCGTCGACGAAGTTCCGCTCATCACGCCGCTCGACGATCTCGCGCTGAACGATCCCGATCCGAAATCGCTGATCGCTTTTCTGAAGGCGATGGATTTCACCACGATCACGCGACGCGTGGCGGAACTGTTCGACACGGATGCGGGTCTGATCGACGCCGACGAACGTCTCTCGGGCGCCGGCGGATGGATGAAGCGCAACGGCGAAGGCGAATATGAAGTCGTCGCGTCGTCCGCACTCATAAGCCAGGGCCCGGTCGCGGCTGCTCCTGTCGCAACGCCCGCAAGCAGCGAAGCGAAATCCGACGCGCCGGCAAAGCCTGCGAAGGCGAACGGCAAGGCGCCGCCCGGGGCCTTCTCGCCGCATGATCTCGCCGAGGCGAGGCGCGCCGAAGCGAGCGCATCGAAGATCGACACTGCCGCCTATCGCTGCGTGATGTCGCTTGAAGAGCTCGACGTCTTTATCGCCGAGGCGCGCGAACAGGGCTTCGTCGCCTTCGATACGGAATGCACATCGCTCGATCCGATGCAGGCGGAGCTGGTCGGGTTTTCGCTTGCGACCGCGCCGGGCCGCGCCTGCTATGCGCCGCTCACCCACAAGGATGCGACGGCGAGCGACCTGTTCGGCGGCGGTCTCGTCAAAGGTCAGATGGAATCGAGCGCCGCCATCGCGCGGCTGAAGCCGCTGCTCGAAGATCTGAGCGTTCTCAAGATCGCGCATAACGCGAAGTTCGACATGCTGCTTCTGCGCCAGCATGGAATCGACGTCGCGCCGATCGACGACACCATGCTGATTTCCTACGCGCTCGATTCAGGCCTTGGCGGCCGCGGCATGGACGAGCTGTCGGAAAAGCATCTCGGCCACAAGCCGATCGCGTTCAAGGATGTGGCGGGATCGGGCCGCAATGCGGTGACCTTCGATCGTGTGCCGCTTGATCGCGCCACCGCCTATGCGGCCGAAGATGCCGACGTCACGCTCAGGCTGTGGCGCGCGCTCAAGCCGCGGCTGATCGCGGAAAAGATGACCAACGTCTACGAGACGCTGGAGCGCGGCATGCCGCATGTGCTGATGCGCATGGAGGAGCGTGGCATTGCGATCGATCGCAACATGCTGTCGCGGCTGTCAGGCGATTTCGCGCAGTCGATGGCGCGACTTGAGGACGAGATCAACGAACTCGCGGGAGAGAAGATCAATCCGGGTTCGCCCAAGCAGATCGGCGACATCCTGTTCGGCAAATTCGGCCTGCCCGGCGCGAAGAAAACTGCGACGGGACAGTGGTCGACGGGCGCCGGAGTGCTCGAAGACCTCTCCGAGCAGGGCCATGCGCTGCCTTCGAAGCTGCTGGAATGGCGGCAGGTGTCGAAACTCAAATCGACCTACAGCGACGCGCTGCCGGATTACGTCAATCCGCGCACGCATCGCGTCCATACGAGCTTCGCGCTGGCCGCAACGACAACGGGCCGACTGTCGTCGTCCGAGCCGAATATCCAGAATATTCCGATCCGCACGGAGGAAGGCCGCAAGATCAGGCGCGCCTTCATCGCGACGCCGGGAAACAAGCTCGTCTCCGCCGACTATTCGCAGATCGAGCTGCGCGTGCTCGCCCATATCGCGCATATTCCACAGTTGATGCAGGCCTTCGCTGACGGCGTCGACATTCACGCCATGACGGCGTCGGAAATGTTCGGCGTGCCTGTCAAAGGCATGGACCCGATGGTGCGCAGGCGCGCCAAGGCGATCAACTTCGGCATCATCTATGGCATTTCGGCCTTCGGCCTCGCCAATCAGCTCGGCATCGCGCGTGAAGAGGCGGCCGCCTACATCAAGAAATATTTCGAACGCTTCCCCGGCATCCGCGACTATATGGACCAGACGAAGAAGGTCGCGCGCGATCAGGGGTTTGTGACGACGATCTTCGGTCGCAAATGCCACTATCCCCAGATCAAATCGTCAAATCCGTCCGAGCGCGCCTTCATGGAGCGCGCCGCGATCAATGCGCCGATCCAGGGTTCGGCCGCAGACATCATCCGGCGCGCGATGATGCGGATGGAAAGTGCGCTGGCGCACCACAAACTTGCGGCGCGCATGTTGTTACAGGTTCACGACGAACTGGTTTTCGAAGTCCCCGATAGCGAGGTCAAGGCGACCATGCCCGTCATCATTTCGGTGATGGAGCAGGCGCCTTCGCCGACACTCCAACTGGCGGCGCCGCTTAAAGTCGAGGCGAGAGCAGCCGACAATTGGGAAGAGGCGCACTAAGCGTCTTTCGCGCGATAAGGGAACTGAGCGAACTGATCGTTTCCGACCGGAGCTTCCCATGTCGCGCCTCGCTTCCTTCGCCCGCAGAATCCGCCGACCGCTCGCTCTTGCGGCCTGCGCCGCTCTTGTCGCGCTCGCATCGGGAATTGCGACGCACGCCGCTTTCGCGCGCGATCTCGGCATCAGCTATGATCCGAACAGCGGCGCATTCACGATCAAGGGTTGGTCGCGCCGGGTCGCGGAGACGGGCACGATCTTCTACACTTGCGTGGACGCCGATTGCGTCAAGGGATCGGTCGTCAGTTTCCGCCGCCAGCAGAATCCCGTGGCTGCAGATGCGGCGACGCTCAGGCGCAACGAGCAGCAGTTCAGCGAGATGATCAGAAGCCGGCTGGCCGACAAGGTCGCCCGCGTCGATATCGGCGAGCCTCTCGTGACCGGCGACGCCAATTCCGCGACCGGCGAGATCACGCGCACCATCGTTCCGACGGGAAGCGCGAATATCGGCGTGCAGCTCTTCTGGAAGACGGGCTATGTCAAGACGCAGTCGGTACTGCATACGCTCGCGAGCAGCGCCGACACGCGCGAAGCGTCCGACGCCAATTATGACGCATTCAAATTCGCGCTGATGCTCTCTGGCGCAGGACAGGCAGGCGCGCCAAAATAGACGCGTCCTGCGTCTATTCACCGTGAGCTGATGCCGCCCGTTTCCCTGCGTTACACCGACATGCATATGGCGGGCGAGCCGGTCCGCATCGTCACGTCAGGCTATCCCGAACTCACCGGCGCAACGATCCTCGACAAGAGGCGCGAGGCGCGCGAGCGCCATGATCATCTTCGCCGCGCGATGATGTGGGAGCCGCGCGGCCATGCCGGCATGTATGGCGTCATCCCGGTCAAGCCCTCGCATGCGGACGCCGCGCTCGGCGTTCTGTTCACCCATCATGAAGGCTATTCGACCATGTGCGGCCACGCGACGATCGCGCTTGGCCGCTGGATCGTCGATCAGGGGCTGGTCGCGAAGACGGAGCCGCTGACGCGCTTCGCGATCGAAGCGCCGTGCGGCCTGCTGAAACTGTCCTGTCGCATCGAGAATGGCGAGATCGTCGATGTCGCGTTCGAGAGCGTCGCGGCTTTTGTCGAGGCGCGCGACCTGACGATCGAGGTCGCGGGCTTCGGCGCGATCACGACCGACATCGTCTATGGCGGCGCCTATTACGCGATCCTGCCCGCGTCGCGTTTCGGCCTCGATTTCTATGCGACGCCGCTCGAAAAACTTGTCGACGCAGCGGGCGCGCTCACCGATGCGTTGCGCGCGCGCCGGCCTCTTCAACACCCTGAAGCGCCCGACCTCGCCTTCTATTACGGAACGATCGTCACCGACGAAGCCACTGCGGACCAGCCGAGCGGCAATCTCTGCATCTTCGCGGAACGGCAGATCGACCGTTCGCCCACGGGCTCCGGCGTGACGGCGCGCATGGCGCTCGATCACGCCAAGGGACTGATCGCGACCGGCGTGCGGCGGACCTTCCGCGGCGTCTCCGGCGAACCCATGGCCGGCCGCGTCGTCGGCGCGGCGAATGATGGTCGACCTGGCGCCGTCACCGTTGAGGTGGCCGGCCAGGGGTTTTACGCCGGAAGCGGAGAATTCCTGATCGAGCCGCAAGACCGCCTTGGTCTCGGGTTCGAATTGCCGCGTCGCTTCCCCTCCCGAACAGCGTAAGTGCGCTAGCGCACATCGCTTCGAAGAATGGCTTCGTAGCGGCTCAGATGGGGGATCAGGGTTCCCGCGTTCATATGAAAAGAAAGATTGCGGCGATCCTCGCCGCCGATATCGCCGGCTATAGCCGCCTCGTCGCCGAGGACGAGGAGGAAACGCTCGCCCGCCTCGAATCCTGGCGGGCCGTTTTCGATGATTTCGTCAATCGCTCTGGCGGCCGCATCTTCAATACGGCCGGCGATTCGGTGCTGGCCGAATTCTCCAGCGCCGTCGACGCCACGCGCTGCGCCATCGACATCCAGGAATCGATGCGCACGCGCAATCTGGTCTTTCCGCAAAATCGCCGCATGGAGTTCCGGATCGGCATCACCATCGGCGACGTGGTCGAGCGCGATGGCGATCTCCTTGGCGACGGCGTCAATGTCGCGGCGCGCCTCGAGGGGCTCGCGGAGCCCGGCGGCATCTGTGTGTCGCGCGGCGTCTATGAGGCCGTCGCCAACAAGCTGTCCGTGCCCTTCCTCGATATCGGCCAGCAGGAGGTGAAAAACATCCCGCAGCCGGTGCACGCCTTCCGCGTCGAATGGCGCAATGGCGGCCGCAAGCCGCTGCGCCGGCAGCAGCCTTCGCTGCTGAAGCGCTGGAGCCACGCTTTCACCAGCGCAGCCGCGGCAACAGGCATCGCCGCGATCGCGGCCGGCGCCGGCTACTGGCTGATGAAACAGGCGCCCGAGCCGCCGATCGCGCTCGCGCCGGAGCGCCCCGCCGATCATGCGCTGACGACCCAACCTTCGACGGCCGCGCCACCTGTCGTCGTCGCCACGCCAACGCAACCACCGACACCGTCGCAACCACAGCCGCCCGCCGTTCCGGAGAAGCAGCCGCTTCCCACCGATTTCTCGGAAGCGCTCGCCGTGCTGCAGAAGCAGGGCGGCATCGTGCAGAACGCGTCGACCGCGCCCGAACTCTATCACAATGCGCGCAGCTACGAGATGCGCGGCGACGCGCTCGCGGCGCGGCAAGCCTATCTCGCTTTCGCGCGGCTCGACCTCAACCTTCTCGACCCGCTGATGCGCTTTGCCGCATTGCTGCGCGTGCAGGAAGGGCGCGCCGGCGCGCGCGAGGTGTTCGCTGCCCTCGCTGATCAAAACAGATCGCCCGCCTTCGCGCTCGTTCATGCGCTGCAGTTCGATGGACCTGAACGGACGCGCCGCCTGCAAACCTTCATCACGGCGAATCCGGATTTCGCGCCGGCGTCCGCGCTGCTCGCGGAGGATTATTCCGACAACCGCATCGGCGCTACGCAGACTATCGCCGACATGCGCAAGGAGCAGGATGCACTGCAGCGCTTCCTCGACAGCGACGGCGAAGGAAAGCTCCAGCCCTATTTCCTCGACCATTCGGTCGCGGGGGCGTGGCTCGATCGCGCGCGCAAGCGGCTCGCCGCGCTCGACACGTCGCTTGCGCACAGCATGCAGCAGCCGAACGTCAATTTCATGCGCCATAACACTGGCTGGAACGTGAATGTGCAGTTGCCCGAGGCGGCGTCGAGTTTCGCTTGGCGCATCGGCGATTCCGGCGATTTCCATATGACGGCGTCGACTGGCGCGATCGATCCGAGGACGGGAAGGCCCGCGCCCGTCACCTGGTTCGAGCTGCCGCCCGATATCGAGACGGCGACCCTCGAAGTGCGCTACGCCGACGCGTCAGGCCGTGTGAACGGGCCCTATCCGATCCAGTTCGAATGGCGCAAGGCGCTCGTCGACAGCCAGAAGCAGATCCTCCAACAGTTCACCTCGGCCTGGATTCAGTTCGCCAGGGACAGCGGCTCCGACACGCTCTACTTCACCCATCTCATCAGCTATCGCTGCGCGATCGCGAAAGCGGAGATCGGGTTCGACAATGAGGCGCCCAATCGCGCGCTGCCGATGCCGCCCTGCGACCGGCGCGATCCCAACAGCATTCCCTACAACGCAAAGACAACGTTCAACGCGCCGCCCGCCGCGAAATCAGCCTCGGTGCGACTGACGTATGTGGATGGCTCGACATCATCCGTCGCGACGTTCAAGCGGTGACGTGAGAGCGATCGCCCCGCGCAGTCGTGACGCCTGAAAGACCGATCAAAAGGAAATGTTGGCGCCCTTGATCACAGGCGCCCATTTCGCGATTTCAGCATCGACGAAAGCCTTGAGATCGCCGGGCGAGCCGCCCGCCGCCTGAAATCCGATGTCGGCGAAAAGCGCTTTTGCCTTGTCCGTCTTGAGATAATCGTTCGTCACGACGTTCAAGCGTTGCACGATGTCGGCCGGCGCTCCCTTCGGCGCGAGCAGCGCATACCAGACGGTCGCCTCGAAATCCGGCAACCCGGCTTCGCTGACCGTCGGCGTATCGGGCAGGCCCGGCCAACGGGTCGAACTCCCGATCGCCAGCGCGCGCAGCTTTCCGTCCTTGATCGTCGGGATATAGCCCGACATCGAATCCATGCCGACATCGATATGGCCGCCCAGCAGATCGGTCATGATCTGGGAGCTGCCGCGATATTGCGCCTGGTTCATTTTCACGCCGGCGCGATCCTGCAGCAGCAGGCCTGTGATGTGGCCAAGCGTGCCGTTGCCGGGATAGCCGGCGGAGAGCGTTTCGGGCTTGGCCTTCGCGGCGTCGATCAGATCGCGCAGCGATTTCACCTGACCCTCCATTTTCGCGACGATAATGACAGGCGATTTTCCGATGAGCGCGATCGGCGCGAAATCACTTTGCGGATCAAATCCGAGCGACTTGTACATCAGCTTGTTGGTGGCGGCGGGACCCGTCGTCGCGAGCAGAAGCGTGTAGCCGTCGGGAGCAGCTTTCGCGACCGCAAGCGCGCCGATATTGCCGCCGGCGCCGCCGCGATTGTCGATCACGACATTCTGTCCAATTTTTTCCGACAGATATTCCGCGAGGCTGCGGCCGATCACGTCTGATGTCGTGCCTGCGGCGAACGGAACGATCATCGTCACCGGCTTGGCCGGCCAGTTCTGCGCCCCGGCGCTTCCCGCCATCGAAAGAATAAGCGCGACGCCAAGAGCAAATCGTCTGTTCATTGTTAAATCTCCCGTTGCCGACGATTTGCTTCGGGAAAAAATCCGGCGTCAAGGCGCCGGGATGTGATTGCGCCAGACATCGTCGCGACGCGGCAACGCCTGAAAGCTGCTGCGCCGATCGGCGGCGCGGCCAATCAGCTCCTTCGCCGAAACGCCCTTGCGCGCGAGATAAGCGGAGAAAGTAGCGACCGCATCATCGAGCACCTGGAATCCGCGCAGCATCACGGGAGATGCGATTTCCACCGCGGAGGCGCCGGCGAGCATCATGCGCGCGACATCAAGGCCATCCTGCGCGCCATTCACTCCGATCAGCGCACGATCCGGCCCGAGCGCCGCGCGCGTGAGCGACAACCAATGACAGGTGATCGGAAGATTCCAGAAGCCGCCAATGCCAAGCGTCGTGCCGAGCATCGGTTCATGTGTTTCGATGTCCGGAACAAATCCGAGCAGGCGCCCCGCCATCACTACGGAATTGGCGCCGGCCTCGAACGCCGCGCGCGCAAGCTCGGGCACGCGCTCGCTCTGCCCGCTGATCTTCACCCAAAGCGGCAGCGAGACCGCTTCGCGCATCGTCGTCACGATGGTTGCGACGCGCGCCGGATCAAGCTCCGTGGCGACAGCGCCCTTGGCCGCCTGCGACGCATAGGGCGTGCCGATGTTGAATTCGAGAATCCGGACGCCGGCGTGCTCGACCTGGCGCGCCATGTCGACGGCGCGCGGAAGTTCTCCAAGGATAATGCTCGCGATCGCAAAGGAATCCATCTCGTTCGCTTCCCGATCGAGCCGCGCCGTCTGCTCGAGCCATGCGTCGAAAGACTGCGGCGTCATGCCTGAGCGACAGGCGATCGTCACATCGCGCGGCGCCGACGCATCCCACGGGACCGGGCGCCATGATGAATCGAGAGCGAGATATTCGGCGCGCTGAAGCTGATCTTTTGCCGCTTGCGACTCATTGTTCGATTTCACCACCACCGCGCCGACGCCCGAGCGCAGAGCCCGACGCACGCGCTCTTCGTCGATCAGATGCTCCGCCGCGCCGGCGATGATGGGGTTTTTCAGCGAGACGCCGCCGATGGCGGTTTCGAGCGTGAGAGCTGCGTGCGGCATATGTCGCCTCTGGAAACGAGCGGAATTGACGCTCGCATGCAGAGCACGGGCGCGCGGCTGTTTCCAGATCGTCCGCCGCGAATTACGCGGCGATCGCCTGCCAGAACAGCTCTTCGACCTTGACGCCGCCGCGCGTCACGGTGATGGCCGCGCCCTTCGGAATTTCGCGCCAGCAGGAACGATCCTCATCAAGAGGTTCCGACGCGATGATCGTCGCCTCGGGACGCTCGCAGAAATAGAGCGACGGTGGGCGGCGATCGCAGGCGGCGCGAAAGGCGGTGATCGTCTCGCCGTCAGTGATGGCGGCGTTGAAGCGCAGCGGCTCCCTCACGCCGGCGGCGGCCATGAGATCCTTCACGGTCGCGAGCACCGCGCGCGTCGCCTCGACAGGCGTTTCGCCGGCTTCGATGCGGGCGACAGTGAGCAGGAACACCAGTTCGGAGTCCGTCGTGCCTGCGCGCGAATCATAGAGCTCGTCCGGCAGCATCGCCTCGAGCTTGCGGCGGATGCGGCCATAGCCGCCGATCTGGCCGTTATGCATGAACATCCAGCGGCCGCTGGTGAAGGGGTGACAGTTGGCGCGCATGGTCGCCGTGCCGGTCGCGGCGCGGACATGGGCGAAGAAGACGGATGAGCGGACCTGCCGGCAGAGCGACAGGAGATTTTCATCCGACCAAGCGGGGCGCAGCTCGCGATAGACGCCGGGCTCCGCCCGCTCGCCATACCAGCCGAGGCCGAAGCCGTCGCCGTTGGTCGCGACCTTGGCCTCCTCGGCATGGAGCGACTGGTGGATCAGGGAATGGCGCGGGGCGCAGACCACGCTGTCCATGAACACGGGTTCGCCCCGATAGGCCAGAAACCGGCACATGAGTCAGATCCCCAATTCGAGCCGGCGAATTATCACATCCGGCCGTGAATGGGAGATTGACGATCAGGTGTTTTCAGCGGTGCAGGAGAACTCGACCTTGACGGTCTTCTTGCTGGCGCCAAGCCGGGCTTCGATCTCAAGCGGGGCGCAGGTGGCGGCGTCGACCATGAAGGCCTTGTAGGCGACGCCCTGCTCGTTGAAGCGGAAGCCGCCGAACACGCGCTGCTCCAGCTTCGGGCCGGCGCGATATTTCCTGGTGATGTTCACCTGGGCCATATGCCGCGCGATCTTGTCGTTAGACTGGCCATTCTTCGGGCCGGCGACTTCGAGCGTCACCAGCACGCCGCTCGCCGGCTCCGACACGCTCTCGCCGCGGACGACGTTCTCGAAAGGTTTTTCGGAATCGGCGATGTTTTCGGAGAAATGCGCCGTTTTCTCCAGGAAGAGTTGAACCTTCACATTCTTGATGGTGATGGGGCCGGTGAAGGCGCCGGTGGGAGCAGGCTGCTGCGCCATCGCCGACGATCCCGACAGGACCATCAGCGCCGCAATCGGCAAACTCAGCCACCCACGCATGAAATCACCCCTTCAGCCGCGCCATTATGACGGCGGCTCATGACCGATCTCTTACAAGGCTTCAATGATCGATCGGCGGACGGCGTGCGACAGCGCACATGAAATGGCTATTTCGCGCTGAGGCCGCCATCGATGATGAACTCGGAGCCGGTCACGAAGCTCGATTCGTCGCTGAGGAGATAGACGCAAAGCGACGCGACCTCCTTCGCCTCGCCGAAACGGCCGAGCGGAATGTCAGCCATCATCTTTGCCCGAGCGCGGTCTGGGTCGGACGTGCCTGCGATCATGGCGTCGACCATGGCGCTCTCGATGAAGGCCGGATGGACCGAATTGCAGCGCACCGGCGGCTTCATGCGCGCGCCATGCAGCGCCACCGACTTCGAGAGATGGCGAACGGCCGCCTTGGAGGAGTTGTAGGCCGCGAAATTCGCCGCCGCGACGATGCCGGCGATGGAGGACAGGTTCACGATCGAGCCGCCGCGCTCGCGCATCAGCGGCATCATGTATTTGCAGCCAAGGAAAACGCCATCGAGATTGACCGCATGGGTCGAGCGCCAATCGTCGAAGCTGAGCTCGTCGATCGAGCCAAGCCGGCCGATGCCCGCGCCGTTCACCAGCCCGTCGATCGCGCCATGCTGGCTCTCGATCCACTGGGCTGTCGCTTTCCACTCTTCCTCGACGGTCACGTCGAGCGCCAGCTCGACGCCGTGATGCAGATGGTCGCTGGACAGGGGAAGGCCCCCCTCGGCCTTGATCATCTCGACGAGCGCATGGCCGATCTTTCCGCCGGCGCCGGTCACATGAATGATCTTTCCGGCGAGTCGGCCCTTCTTTGTGGTCATTTCCTCAATCCCGCTTGGTCGATTGAATGGCGTCGTGCCATGAGGCAGTCGCCTCTTAACCTATCGCGCCCTTCCGCTCCATGAATATGGTCCGTCTCGCCCGCTTCCCCCTGCCCGTTCTCGCCCTGCTGGCGGCTTCGCCGGCAATGGCGGCGGAGCTCGACGGACGCAGCCTCGGTTTCGCCTGGTCGCTGCCCTTCATCGGCGTCCTGCTTTCGATCGCCCTGTTTCCGCTCTTCAGCCCGCATGTGTGGGAGCACCATCAAGGCAAGATCGCGGCGGGCTGGGCGACGCTCGTCATCCTTCCCATGATATTCGCGAAGGGGTTCGACGTCGCGGGGAACGCGCTGCTTCATACCGCGCTTCTTGAATATATTCCTTTTATCCTGCTGCTGCTCGCTTTGTTCACGACCGCGGGCGGCATCCTGATCGCCGGCAACATCCATGGCTCACCGGCCATGAACACGCTGCTGCTGCTGATCGGGGCGGCGCTCGCCTCCTTCATCGGCACGACGGGCGCTTCAATGGTGATGGTGCGGCCGGTGATCCGGGCGAACGACAATCGCAAGCACAATGTCCATGTGCTCGTCTTCTTCATCTTCCTTGTGTCGAACATCGGGGGATCGCTGACGCCGCTCGGCGATCCCCCGCTCTTCCTCGGCTTCCTGCGCGGCGTCGACTTCTTCTGGACAACCTCGCACCTCATCGGCGAGACGCTCTTCGTCGGCGGCCTCGTGCTCGCCGCGTTCTTCGCCATCGACACCTATTTCTACGCCAAGGAGGACGAGCTTCTGAAGCGCGATCCGACGCCCGATAAAAAAGTGCGTTTGCGCGGCCTCGTGAATGTCGCGCTGATCGGCGTCATCATCGCGGCCATTCTGTTCAGCGCTTCGGTCAAGCTTGGCGAATACAAATTCCTTGGCCTGACGCTGCGGATCGAGGACACGTTGCGGGACGCCATCTTCATCATCGTGACGCTGGTCTCGCTGAAAGCGACCGACGCGCATTATCGCGACGCCAACGGCTTCTCCTGGGGGCCGATCAAGGAGGTGGCGAAGTTGTTCGCCGGCATCTTCATCACCATCATTCCGGTTCTGGCGATGCTGAAGGCGGGGCGCGACGGCGCCTTCGCGCCGTTGGTATCGCTGGTGACGAATGCGGACGGAACGCCTAACAACGCCGCCTATTTCTGGCTCGCGGGCGCCCTCTCCTCATTCCTCGACAATGCGCCGACCTATCTCGTTTTCTTCGAGCTCGCCGGCGGCGATCCGGCGACGCTGATGACCAGGGGCGCGCTGACGCTGGCCGCGATCTCGGCCGGCGCGGTGTTCATGGGCGCGAACAGCTATATCGGCAATGCGCCGAACTTCATGGTCTATGCGATCGCGCGCGACGGCGGCGTGAAGATGCCGAGCTTCTTCGGCTACATGCTGTGGTCGGGATCGATCCTCATCCCGGCCTTCCTGATCGCGACCTTCGTTTTTTTCCGCTAAGGCGCGTCATCCTCCGGCGAGCGTCTCGACGAGCGCAAGATCATCATGAATGCCGATATGGAGCGCGCCCTCCGGCGTGACGAAGCCGCGATACATGCCGAGCGTGTTGTAAGGCACAACGGCGCGTCCCTGCGCATCGATGGCGCAAAGGCCGGCGCCATTCTCCCACTTCTTCATGTCGCCGAATACGACGCCATCCGTCGCCTCCTTGAGCGACTGGCCGCGATAAGCCATGCGCGACGCGATCTCGTGACCGGCGACAAGGCGGATGAAATATTCGCCGCGGCCCGTGCAGGACACCGCGCAAACGCCATCACGCGCATAGGTGCCGGCGCCAATCACTGAGGAATCGCTGACGCGCGCCACCGGCTTGTTGTTGAAACCGCCGGTCGACGTCGCCGCGGCGAGATGGCCGTTGCGGTCGAGCGCGACGGCGCCGATCGTGCCATGCTTCTCGCCTTCGCTCGCCTTATGCGCCGCGCCCTGGACTGCCAGCGCTTTCAACTTCTTCAACGCGTCGATGCGGCGTTGCGTGGTGAAATAGGAATTGGGAACCATCGCGAGGCCCGCGGCCTCCGCCCACGCGTCGGCGCCGTCGCCGGCCATGTTGACGATCTCGTTCGTCTCCATCACCGCGCGGGCGGCGCGAATGGGATTGCGGATGCGCTTGACACAGGACACGCCGCCGGCGCCGAGCGTCGCGCCATCCATGGTCGACGCGTCGAGTTCATGAAATCCGTCCGCATTCAGCGCAGCGCCGTGGCCGGCGTTAAAGGCCGGCGAATCCTCCATCACAACGACCGCCGCCTCGACGGCGTCGAGCGCGGATCCGCCACGCGCGAGCACCGCCCAGCCTTCGCGCAGCGAGCGCTGCAACGCGGCGCGCGCATCGGCCCATTCCGCGTCGGTCAATTCCGCGCGCTTCAGCGCGCCGCAGCCGCCATGAATGGCGAGGCCAATGGGATTCGTCATCACACTCTCCGAAACTGAAAGGCCGCCCCTTCCGGGGCGGCCCATTTTTCGACCAACCGGCTCTTATTTCGCCGGGGCGATGTCGTAGGCGAGCGTGTCCTCGTCGGCGCGCACGCGAAGCATCTTCACCTTGTCCTTCTGCATCGCCCAGGCCGACGACACCGAAGCGATCGGGATCGACGGGATTTCCTTCATGAAGAGACGGTTCGCGTCCTCAAGCAACGCGCGACGCTTGCCTTCGTCGAGTTCGACCGCCGCGTCCTGCAAAAGCTTGTCCATCGCCTCATTCTTGTAGCCGCGCCAGTTGAACGCGCCCATGCGGCGCTGCGGATCGTTGGAATGAGCGATCGAGGACAGCGTGTAATGCGCTTCGCCGGTCAACGTGCCCCAACCCGACATCACCATCGACAATTCGCCGCGCGTGCGCGCAGGGAACAGGGTTGCGCCGGGCTGGCCGTTCGCCGTCACATCGACGCCGATGCGCGCAAGCTGCTGCGCGATCGACGTGCCAACCGCGCGATCGCCCGGCAGGCGGTCATTGGTGAAGCTGAACGTCACCTTGAAGCCGTTGGGATAACCAGCGTCCGCCAGAAGTTTCTTCGCTTTCTCGATATCCGGCTTCGACTCCGGGATATCCTTGGCATAGCCAAAGATGTTCGGCGTCACGAGCTGCGTGACCGGCGTGCCCAACCCTTCCATCGCGATTTCGGCGAGCGCCTTGCGGTCAATGCCGAGATCAAAAGCCTGGCGCACGCGCAGATCGCGGAACGGGTTCGCCGGCAGCGGCGATCCATCCTTGGCCGTCACCTGTTTCGTCTGCTCGCGCAGATCGAACTCAATATTGAAGACATAGACCGACTGAACCTTCGAAATCGCGAGCTTGGGATCACGCTCGAGAACCGGAACGTCGGCCGCCGGCGCGCGCACGATCAGATCGACCTGGCCCGCCTTGAGCTGCGCGACGCGCGCGGCGTCGTTTGGAATCTCCTTGCGCACCACACGGGCCCAGGGCGACGGCCCCTGCCAGTAGTCAGGATTGCGCTCGAGAACAAACTCCTCCTTCGGAGTCCATTTGACGAACTTGAAGGGCCCGGTGCCGATCGCGGCCTTGCCGGAATTGAACACCTCGTTGGCGTTCTCGGGCGTCACGCCAGCGGCGGCCTTGTGGCTCACGATAAACAGACGAATGAAATCGTTCGGCAGCGTCGGCGCAGGACCATTCGTGATGACATGAATGGTCAAGGGATCGATGATCTTGGTTTCCTTCACCTGGCGCACATAGATGGATGTCGGATTCGGGCCTTTCAGCGCCGGAATGCGCTCGATCGAGAACTTCACGTCCTCGGCGGTGAAGTCGGAGCCATCATGGAATTTCACGCCCTTGCGCAGCTTGAACTCCCAGGTAGTCGGATCGATCGCCTTCCAGCTTTCGGCGAGACCCGGCTCGAGCTGAAGCTTGTCGCCGGACCAGACCAGCGTGTCATAGACATGCTTCATCGCCTCGGCGTGAGTGCCCGTGGCGGTGAAATGCGGATCCATCGAGTCCTGACCGGCGCGAATGCCTATTATCAGCGTCTGCGCCGACACGGCGCTCGTCATCAGCAAGGCGGCGGTCAACGCGCCCGCGCGTAAGAAGTTTCTCACATGCATCGTCATCTCAATTCTCCCCTGCGATCTCCGCCGGCCAATCGCCGGCCTTCAGAATAATCTTCGTCATGAGGCTTTCGAGCGTCGCCTGCTCGTCCGGCGTCAGCGCGTGCGCCATGAGCTGCTCGCGCGCCACGAGCCGCGGCACCGTGTCCTTGATGATCGCCTTGCCGCTGGCCGAAAGATAAAGGTGATAGCGGCGGCGATCTTCAGCGTTCTGCTCGCGGCGGATCAGCTTCTTGCGCAAGAGGCTGTTCACCGCGCGGCTCAACGTGTTCTTCGGCCGCGAAGACGAAGCGACGATGTCCTCCGCCGTGATGCCTTCGCGCAGGCCGAGCGCATAAAGCACGACATGTTCAGGCTGCGTCAGCCGGTGATTGCGCCAGATGAGCTGATAGATGGGATGATTGAAGTGATGGGCGATATAGTTGACGCGGAAGGACAGCCAGCAAGGATTGTCCCACAGCTTTGTCGCGACCATGCCGTTGAGTTCGGCCGGGAACGCGTCGCGTTCGCCTGATTGGGCGGCGTTGCGTCGCGAAGCCAGAACCACACGCGCCATGCGCACAGCCTTCCGATAGTTCCATTTGGAACTTGACGCGACGAATGGCGCCCGTCAAGATCAAAAAGTTCCAGATGGAACGATCTACGCCGGACCCGCGATGCGCATCGCCGACATGAACTGGATGCAGACGCAGGCCCAGGTCGCGAAAGACGACCGCTGCGTGATCCCGCTCGGCTCGACGGAGCAGCACGCACATTTGAGCCTCAGCGTTGACGCGATCCTCTCCTCGCGCGTCGCGGAAGAGGCGGCCGAACCGCTTGCCGTTCCGGTGTTTCCCGTCGTGAATTACGGGCTCGCCATCTCCTTCGCTGATTTTCCCGGCACGATCGCGCTTCGCCTCTCCACGCTCGCGGCGATCGTCGAAGACCTGCTCGACAGCGTCCATCGCGCAGGCTTCCGCCGCATTGTGTTCGTCAACGGCCATGGCGGCAACATTCCCGTCAACGCCGCCGCGCAGGAATGGCTCCATCGCCATCGTGGCGCACAGGTGAAATGGCATGACTGGTGGAACGCACCGAAAACCATGGCGAAGGTGAAAGAGATCGATCCCATCGCCTCGCACGCCTCATGGATGGAGAATTTTCCCTGGACGCGGCTGCCAGGCGTGCAACAGCCGCCAGAGCGCAAGCCGATGATCGATGTCTCCATGCTGCGCCAACTCGATCCCGCCGCGAAGAAGGCGCTGCTCGGCGACGGCAACTACGGCGGCTACTATCAGCGTCCTGACGAGGACATGCTGGCGATCTGGGCCGTCGCGGTTGAAGAAACGCGCGAGATCATCCGGGACAACTGGGCGTGAACGTTTCGCGCTCCCGACGTCAGACGCCATGACGGGTTTCGTTATCCAGCGCCTTCTGCAGGCCTGCCTCGTGATGCTTGTGATGTCGGCGCTGGTTTTTATCGGCGTTTACGCCATCGGCAATCCGATCGATGTGCTGATCTCGCCGGACGCCGACCAGCGCACGCGCGCCGAGGTGATTGCGCGCTTCGGTCTCGACCGACCGCTGTGGGAGCAATATTTCGGCTTTCTCACCCGGCTGCTCCATGGCGATATGGGCAAATCCTTCGTCTTCGGCATGCCGGTCCTCGATCTCATTCTCTCGCGACTGCCGGCAACGCTTGAATTGACTCTCGCCGCGGTGATCGGCGCGACGCTGATCGGCGTGCCGCTCGGCATGTATGCAGGCTACAGGCCGGAAAGCCCACTGTCGAAAGCGATCATGGCCGTCTCGATCCTCGGCTTTTCCGTGCCGACATTCTGGGTCGGCATTCTCCTGATCTTCGGCTTCGCCGTGCAGCTTGGCGTGCTGCCCGCCGGCGGCCGCGGCGAGACCGTCTCGGTCTTTGGCGTCGAATGGAGCTTTCTCACACTCGACGGGCTGAAACATCTCTTCTTGCCCGCACTCAATCTCTCGCTGTTCAAATTCGCCATGATGGTGCGCCTGTCGCGCGCGGGAACGCGCGAGATCATGCTGACCGACACGGTGAAATTCGCGCGCGCCGCCGGGCTCTCGGAAGCCGCGATTCTTGGCCGCCATGTGCTGAAGCTGATCTCGATCCCGATCGTCACCGTGTTCGGGCTCGAACTCGGCTCGACAATGGCTTTCGCGGTCGTCACCGAGACGATCTTCACCTGGCCCGGCGTCGGCAAGCTGATCATCGACTCGATCTCGACGCTCGATCGGCCTGTGATGGTCGCCTATCTCGTGCTGGTCGCTTTCCTCTTCATCGTCATCAACCTCTCGGTCGATCTCGTTTATGCGGCGCTCGATCCGCGCCTGCGCAAGGCGAGGGCGTGATGGAGCTTGTCGGCCTGCGCGCGTTCTGGCGCGACTTCCGCGAAAGTCGCATCGCGACCGCGGCGCTGATCGTCGTCGCACTGATCCTGCTGCTCGCGATTCTCGCGCCTTATTTCACGCCGCAAAATCCTTATGACATCGCCAAACTCGATCTCTCGGACGCGCGGCGGCCGCCGGGCTTCGTCGGCTCCGGAGGCTATGCGCACTGGCTCGGCACCGACGCGCAGGGCCGCGATCTCTGGTCGGCCATTCTCTATGGCCTGCGCATCTCGCTGCAGATGGGGCTCATCGCCGGCGCAGTGGCGCTAAGCTGCGGCGCGACGCTTGGCGTGCTCGCGGCCTATCTCGGCGGTCGGGCGGAAGCCTTCATCATGCGGATCATTGATCTGCAACTTTCCTTCCCCGCGATCCTGCTCGCGCTCGTGCTTTCCGCCCTGCTCGGGCAAGGCAAGACGCAGCTCATCATCGCACTCGTCACCGCGCAGTACGCCTATTTCGCGCGCACCGCTCATGGCGCCGCGACAGCCGAACGCAGCAAGGATTATGTCGAAGCCGCGCTGTCGACGCCGATGCCGACCTACGCCGTGGTGTTCCGCCACATCCTGCCGAACTGCCTGCCGCCGCTGATCGTCGTCGCGACCGTGCAGATCGCCAATGCGATCTCGCTCGAGGCCACCCTGTCCTTTCTCGGCCTAGGCCTGCCGGCGACGGAGCCGTCGCTCGGCATGCTGATCTCGAACGGCTTTCAATACATGCTGTCCGGCCGCTACTGGATATCGATCTATCCCGGCGTCGCGTTGATTATCCTCATCGTCGCGATCAATCTCGTCGGCGATCAGATCCGCGACCAGCTCAATCCGAGGCTGAGACGATGAGCGCGCCGGTTCTGGAGGTCAGCGATCTCGCAACGCATTTCTTTACGCGCGCTGGCGTCGCGAAAGCGGTCGATGGCGTCTCGTTTGAACTCGCGCGTGGGGAAACGCTCGGGCTCGTGGGCGAATCCGGATCAGGCAAGAGCGTCACCGGCTTTTCCCTGCTCGGGCTCATCGATCCGCCCGGACGCGTCGTGCATGGCTCGGTGAGACTGCGCGGCGAAGAACTCGTGGGCATGCCGATCGAAGCGTTGCGGCGCCTGCGCGGCAAGCGCATCGCGATGATCTTTCAGGACCCCATGATGACGCTGAACCCGGTGCTCAGCATCGCCCGGCAGATGACGCTCGCCGTCAATGCGCATGACAAGATTTCGCACGTGGAAGCGCGCCAACGCGCCATCGCGGCGCTGACGCGCGTCGGCATTCCCGACGCGGCGCGGCGCATCGACGACTATCCCCACCAATTCTCCGGCGGCATGCGCCAGCGCGTCGCGATCGCCATCGCGCTTCTGCACGACCCCGACGTCATCGTGGCGGACGAGCCGACGACGGCGCTCGACGTCTCGATTCAGGCGCAGATTCTGGCGGAGATGCGCGGCCTCGTGCGCGAAACCGGGGCCGCGCTGATCTGGATCAGCCATGATCTCGCGACCGTCTCATCGCTCGCCGACCGCATCGCTGTGATGTACGCCGGCCGCCTGGTCGAGGAAGGCCCGACCGCGCGCGTGCTGCGCGACCCGCGGCATCCCTACACGCGCGGTTTGATCGATGCGCTGCCGTCGCGCACCGAACCGGGCCGCGACCTGCCACAGATTCCGGGGTCGACGCCATCGCTGTTGCGTCTTCCGCAAGGCTGTCCTTTCGCGCCGCGCTGCTCACACGCCGACGATCTCTGCAAAACCGATCCGCCGCGCATGGTTGAAGATTTGCGCGCCTATCGTTGCCATCATCCTTTCATGGAGCGCGCGGCATGAGCGCGTTCCTGAAGGTCGAGAATGTCTCCAAGACTTTCGCGCCGCGACTGTCGCTAGGCGAGCGCGTCGCAGCCGCGCTCGGCGGCGCGGTCGAAACGCGCGCCGTTCATGCGGTCGATCGCGTGTCCTTCGAGATCGCGCGCGGCGAGACGCTGGGGCTCGTCGGCGAATCGGGTTGCGGCAAATCGACATTGGGCCGCGTCGTCGCCGGCATCCACGAGCCGACATCGGGACGCATCACGCTTGACGGCGCGCCAGTGATGAGCGGCGGGCGGAAGCTGACGACGCGCGTGCAGACCGTCTTTCAGGATCCGTTCTCGTCGCTCAATCCGCGCATCCGCATCGGCGACATCATCGCGGAGGGACCGATCGCGCATGGGCTGACGACAAAGGCGAACGCCGTCGCCTATGCGCGCGACTGGCTGGGCACGGTCGGCCTTGATCCTGATTTCGTCTCACGCTTTCCGCATCAATTTTCCGGCGGCCAGAGGCAGCGCGTCGCGATCGCGCGCGCGCTTGCGATGAAGCCCGATCTTCTCGTTTGCGACGAACCCGTCGCATCGCTCGACGTGTCGATCCAGGCGCAGATCATCAATCTCTTCCTGCGTCTGCGTCGTGAACTCAATCTCACCATGCTGTTCATCAGCCACGACATCGGCGTGGTGCGTCATCTCTGCGACCGGATCGCGATCATGTATCTCGGCCGCATCGTCGAGATCGGCACGGCGGCTGAGGTGCATGAAGCGCCGCAGCATCCCTATTCGCAGGCGCTGCTCGATTCCGTGCCGAAACTGGTGATCCAGGACGGCGCGATCGTTGAGTTCAAGCCGATCGCCGGCGAACTGCCCTCGCCGCTCTCGCCGCCGAAGGGTTGCCATTTCCATGCGCGATGCCCCCATACGATGTCGATATGCCGAACGACGGCGCCGGATTTGCGCGCCGCGCCGTCCGGCGCGCTGGCCGCCTGCCATCTGATCGAGAAAGCTGCGGCCGCGGCCTGAATCCGCATTCCCTTTCCCTGCCCAGTTCGTTTAGAAGCGCCCGCAGGGAGACCTTCGATGTCGATGGAACTGTTCAATCTCGCGGGGAAGATCGCGCTCGTCACCGGATCGAGCCAGGGGATCGGCTATTCGATCGCCAAGGGCCTCGCGCAAGCCGGCGCGCATGTGGTGCTCAATGGCCGCGACCCCGAAAAGCTCGGCAAGGCGCGCGACGAACTGCTCGCGCTCGGCCTCGTCTGCCATATCTCCGCATTCGATGTGACTGATGCGAGCGAAGTCTCCGCGGCCGTGCAGGTGATTGAAGAGAAGGTCGGGCCGATCGATATTCTCGTGAACAACGCCGGCATGCAGAAGCGCGGCCCGTTCGTCGATTACGATCATGCTGACTGGGACAGAATGATTGCAACCAATCTGTCATCCGTTTTCTATGCGGCGCAGGCTGTCGCGAAGCGAATGACCGAGCGCGGCCGCGGCAAGATCATCAATATCGGCTCCGTGATGAGCGAGCTCGGCCGCCCAACGATCATTCCCTACACCGCAACGAAGGGCGCAGTGAAGATGATGACGCGCGGCATGGCCGCCGAGCTCGGCAAGCACAACATTCAGGTCAACGCGATCGGCCCCGGCTATTTCACGACTGAGCTCAACAAGGCGCTGATCGAGAATGAAGAGTTCAACAGCTGGGTGAAGAACCGCACGCCGGCCGGCCGCTGGGGCGACACCGACGAGTTGATCGGCGCCGCCGTGTTCCTCGCATCAAAGGCGTCGGACTATGTCAACGGCCATCTGCTGATGGTCGATGGCGGACTGACCAGCGTCGTGTGAAGCGCACCCGCAACGATGGAGCGATTTCGCAAATAGCGAAGCGAAACACTCTCTCCGTCCCCGGAACGGTGAAGTGAGGCGAAGCCGAGCGGAACCGTGTCCGGGGTCCAGCGCAAGACATCGCGCCGAAGGCGCGACGATATTATCGCCAAAGATGTGCTCGCTGCGCTCGCAACTTCTTCGCTAGGCGCCGGACTTCATTTCGCTCGCTGACGCTTGCTCCATGAATCCGGGGACGAAACGGGCCTCTACTTCGCGCGTGGATCGAGCGCGTCGCGCAGGCCGTCGCCAAGAAGATTGAACGACAGCACCGTGATGAAGATGGCGACGCCGGGAAAGATCGCCATCCATGGCGCATTCGAGAGAAAGCGCTGCGCCACGTTGAGCATGCTGCCCCAGGATGGCGCCGGCGGTTGCTGACCAAGGCCGAGGAATGACAGCGCCGCCTCTGCGATGATCGCGGTCGCGATGGTGATCGTCGCCTGCACGATGAGTTGCGGCATGATGTTCGGCAGGATATGGCGGACCGCGATGCGCAAGCTCGAATTGCCGACTGCACGCGCCGCCTCGACATAATCCTCGACCTTCACGGACAGCACCTGCCCGCGCGTCAACCGCACGAAGATCGGCGTCGCGGTGACGCCGATGGCAATCATCGCATTGGTGAGACTCGGCCCCAGAAACGCAGCGAGCGCTATCGCAAGAATGAGGAATGGGCAGGCCAGCATTGCATCGGCGATGCGGCTGATGATGGCGTCGACCCAGCCGCCGAGATAGCCAGCGGCAAGACCCAACGGTGCGCCAAGCCCCAGCGCGATGCAGACGGAAATCACGCCCGCCATCAAAGAAGCGCGCGCGCCGAAAATCACGCGCGAGAAGAGATCGCGGCCGACTTCATCGGTTCCAAACCAGTAGATCGCCGACGGCGCCTTGCGCACCGCGCTCCAGCTCTGCTTGGCGGGATCGAAGGGCGCGATCCAGGGCGCAAAAACCGCGAGCGCGAGGATCACGAGAAGAATGACGAGCGCGACCATGGCGCCCTTGCGCCGGCGCAGCCTGATCCAGGCGCGCCGCATCGGACTGTCCGGCGTCTGCACGGGCGGAGCTGAAATGACGGCGTCAGCGGCGAGAGTCATTGCCGGAGCCTTGGATTGACAAGGATGTAGCCGATATCGGCCAACAGATTGAGCAGGATGTAGGTCGTGGCCGTGACCAGCACGACGCCCTGCACGACGGCGTAATCCCGGTTGAAGACTGCGTCGACAATCAGCTTGCCGAAGCCCGGAATCGTGAAGATCTGTTCGGTGAGCACCGCGCCAGACAAGAGCGTGCCGAATTCAAGCGCGCCCAGCGTGATCACGGGCGTCAACGCGTTGCGCATGGCGTGCTTGATCACGACGGTCTGCTCGAACAAGCCTTTCGCGCGCGCCGTGCGGACATAATCGCTGTCGAGCGCCTGCAGCATCGCCGCGCGCGTATGTCGCATCAGCACGCCGGCGAGCGCGTTCCCTAAAACAAAGGCCGGCATGATCGTCGTCTTGAGCGACATCCCCAAATCCTCGAACGGGCTGACATAGCCTGACGCCGGCAGCCAACCGAGTTGCACCGAGAAGAAAAGGATCAGCATGATCCCGAGCCAGAAATTCGGCGTCGAGATGCCCCAGAGCGACACCACATTGACGAGATAGTCGACCCAGGAATCGCGCTTCACCGCGGAGATCACGCCGGCGGTGACGCCGATCACCAGCGCGATAATGATCGCCATGGTCGCGAGCTGCAGCGTCACCGGCAGCTTCTGCAGCACGAGCTCGGACACCGGCATCTTGAGCCGTATGGATTCGCCGAGATCGCCGACCAACACGCCCTTGATCCAGAAGAGATACTGGATGGGGAGCGGCTGATCGAGTCGATATTGCCGGCGAATCTGCGCGATCACTTCGGGGTCGCGATCCTCGCCGGCCATGACGAGCGCGGGATCGCCCGGCAGCAACTGCTGCAGCAGAAAAATGAGCACCGACACGCAGAACACCGTCGGCAACAGCTGCAACAACCTCCGGGCGAGAAGCGACGCCATACTCGTCTACTCTTTCGACGTCAGCTCTTGAACTTCAGCCCGACAACGCGAACGAGCCCGTCCGAGATCGGCTTGAAGCCTTCAAGACGCGCGCTGTAGGTGATGATGTTCTGGACGTGATAGAGGTAGATGATGCCGCCTTCGGTCGTCAGCTTCTTCACGATCTTGCCATAGACGGCCTTGCGATCCGGCACGCTTGACTTGAGGCGCGCCTCGTCAAGCGCCGCATCGACCTCCGGATCGGAGTAAGCGCTGTAATTGTTCGGTTGGCCGGTCTTGGCGAAGGTGTAGATATTGCCGTCGGGATCGGTGCGACCCGACCATCCGATAAGATAGCCCTGATAGCGGCCCGCTTCCGCCTCGTTCAACGAGGTCGCGAATTCAGTCACCCTGATCTTCATGTCGAATCCGGCTTCCGCCGTCATCGCCTGAAGAATCTCGGCGACCTGCCGCGTCTCAGGGTTGTTCGGCGTCATGAGATCAATCGCGATCGGCGTCGACACGCCGGACTCTGCGATCAGCTTCTTGGCGCGCGCGAGATCGCGCGCCGGAACCGGAACGCTTTCCTGATAATAGGGGTGCTTCGGACTGACCCACTGATTGCCCGGCACGAATTCGCCGTTGAACACGACATCGTTGAGCGCCTTGCGATCGATCGCCAGCGACAACGCTTCGCGAATGCGCTTGTCGGCGAAGACTTTCGAAGCGTCACCCTTGCCGACGTTGAGGTTGAGGCTGCGATAGCCGAGCTCGAGCGCGGTCGCGACCTTCAGCTTGGGATCAGCGCGCATATCCTTGAGATCGGTCGCCAGCGGGCGCTCGATCAGGTCAAGCTGGCCGGCGCGCAGATTGGCGAGGCGCACGGTCGAATCGGTAACCGGCAAATAGGTGATCTTGTCGATAAAGACATTCGCCTTGTTCCAGTAGTCGGCGAACTTCTCGACCACGATGCGATCCTGCTGCACGCGCTCGACGAACTTGTAGGGGCCGGCGCATACCGGCTTCAAGCCAAACTTGTCGCCCGCCTCCTTCGCCGCCTTCGGCGACACCATCATGCCGGCGCGATCGGTGAGCTGCGCGATCAGCGGCGAGAACGGCGCCTTGAGAACAAGCTTGATGGTGAGAGGATCGACGACCTCCACTTTCTCGATCGAGGACACTTCCGGCTTGCGGAACGAGCCCTGCATATTCATGTGCCGCTCAAGCGAGAACTTCGCGGCTTCGGCGTCGAAGGCCTCTCCGTCATGGAATTTCACGCCGGGGCGGAGCTTGATCAGCACCTGCTTGCCATCGTCCGACGTCTCGCTCGAGAGCGCGAGCTGCGGCACGACGTTGAGCTTCTCATCGATGTCAAACAGCTTGTCGCAGATCGATGCGAAGACGATGCGGCCGACGTAAGTGCGCGCCAGCGATGGATCAAGCACATCAGGATCTTCCGCAAGGCCGATGCGCAAATGCGTCTGCGCCGATGCGGACAAGGCGCCTGCCGTCAGCGCGAAAACTGCGAATGCGGCGCGGGCGAGATGTTTCATGACCGTCTCCCTCATCCAGACTTGTTCGTTCTCAAGCCAGCAATTCTCATGCCTCGACAGAGGCCGAACGCGCGCCGAAGCGCGCGATCAGATCGGCGACGCGCGGATCGATCTGCTCTTCAAGCGGTGTCAGCCGCCCAGCCGGCGGCAACTCCTCGGCGCGATGGCAAGCCGCGAGATGCGCATCGGCGATCGAACGCAGCAGCGGACGTTCGACGCGGCAGCGATCAATCACATGCGGACAGCGCGCGTGGAGATGACAACCGGGCGGCGGATTGATCGGGCTCGGCACGTCGCCCTGCAATATCTGGCGGTTGCGGCTTGCAGATGGCGACGGAACGGGAATCGCGGACAACAGCGCGCGCGTATAGGGATGGCGCGGATTGTCGAACAGTTCATCGCCTGACGTCGTCTCGACGATACGGCCGAGATACATCACGGCGACGCGATCGGCGATATGCTTCACGACAGCGAGGTCATGCGAAATGAAGACGAGCGCGAGGCCAAGCTGACGCTGGAGATCGCGCAGGAGATTGAGAATCTGCGCGCGAATCGAGACGTCGAGCGCCGAGACCGCTTCATCGCAGACGATCAGCTTCGGCTCGCTCGCCAGCGCGCGCGCGATCACTACGCGCTGGCGCTGGCCGCCGGAGAATTCATGGGGATAGCGCGCCGCCTGCTCGGGCTTCAAGCCAACGCGCTGCAACAACTCCTCGACGCGCGCACGGCGCCCGCTGGCGGGAACAAGACCATGCAGCATCAAAGGCTCCGCGACCGCGTCATAGACGGTCATGCGCGGATTGAGCGATGCGAACGGGTCCTGAAAAATGAGCTGCATATGCCGACGCAGCGCGCGCATCGCGCCGCCGGATAACTGGAAAATATCCTGTCCCTCGAACGTCACCTTGCCGTCGGTTGGCTCGAGAAGGCGCAGCAGCAGGCGGCCAACCGTCGATTTGCCGCAGCCGGATTCACCGACGAGCGCCAGCGTCTCACCCGCCGCGACTTCGAGATCGACGCCATCAACCGCCTTCACCATCGCCAGCGGACGCCCGATAGCCGAACGCTTCGCGACGAAGTGCTTGACCAGATTCTCGGCGCGCAGCAGCGGCTCGCTCATGCGACGAGCCTTTCCAGCGGCGCCTTCCAGCAGCGCGACATGCGGCCGGGCGAAGGCTCGACCATCGGCGGCGGATTGGCGCGGCAGTTCGCATCGGCGAAGGCGCAGCGCGCGGCGAAGCGGCAGCCTTGCGGCGGCCGGCTCATATCGGGCACAGCGCCTTCGATCGCCGCCAGCCGCTCCTTGCGCACATCAAGGCGCGGCAGCGAGCCCATGAGGCCGATCGTGTAGGGATGCTGGGGAAAGCGGAAAAGCTCGGCGACCGGCGCGCGCTCCACGATCTCGCCGGCATACATCACGATCACATCATCGCACACTTCGGCGACGACGCCGAGATCATGGGTGATGAGAATGATCGCCGCGCCGGATTCCTCACGCAACGCGCGCATCAGATCGAGAATCTGCGCCTGAATGGTGACGTCGAGCGCAGTCGTCGGCTCGTCCGCGATCAGCAATTCGGGATCGCAGGCGAGCGCCATGGCGATCATCGCGCGCTGACGCATGCCTCCGGACAGGCGATGCGGATATTCGTGGAAACGCTGTTCGGGATTGGGAATGCGCACGCGGCGCAGCATCTCGATGGCGCGCTCTTCCGCCTGTTTCGCATTCGCCTTGCGATGGCGCCTGTAACCTTCGGTGATCTGGTCGCCGATGGTGAAGGACGGGTTGAGCGACGTCATCGGCTCCTGAAAGATCATGGCGATGCGATTGCCGCGCAGATCGCGCAACTCGTCCTCGGATATCTTCCGGAGATCCTTTCCCTCGAACAGGATCTCGCCTTCGATTTCGGCGGACGCTTTCGGCAGAAGCCCCATCACCGAGAGCGAGGTCACGCTCTTGCCGCAGCCGGATTCGCCGACAACGCCGAGCGTGCGGCCGCGACGCGCCTGAAAACTGATTCCATCGACGGCGCGCGTGCGCCTGCCATCATGCGCGCGAAAGCCAATCTTCAAATCGCGCACATCGAGCAGGGGCGCATCCATCAGCCGCGGCCTTTTTCCATGGAGATGGCGATCTGACGCTCGATCTCGGCGCGATCGATGATTCCCGCCGGATTGTCCTTGCTCGGCATGAATTTGCGATAATGCATGAAGCGCCGCCAGCTTTCCTCTTCAAGGCGCGTGAGTTCGGCGAGTGGATCGACATGATCGTCGACGCGAAGATCGACGCGCGGATATTCCTGTTCGTCATGAATACGGATCGCCGCGGACTGCTTGCCGCGCTTGTCGCCGCCTGCCGCTTCGCCTGCTTTCAGCGCCGCGAGAAATCGGCGCGCGAGATCAAGATGTTTGTTGGCCTCGAACGCTTTCGCGGTCTCATCGATCACGGCTGGGCCGGCAAGCATATTGCCGGCGACGGAGAAATCCTCGCGGATGAGATGGCCGCACCAGTCGACGCAATTCGCGCCGGTGTAAGCCGCCGAACGTCCCTTCCTATCCATCACATGCATCTGGCGTTCGCCGCGGCCCTCATCATTCGACGTGACGACGCGGATGACATCCTCGGCCGACGCGCCGGCGCGCAGCAATTCAAGCCCGCGATAGCCGTAATATGGATTGACGAAAGCCTGCGTCGCAATCGCGCCGACGCCGGTCGCGACGAAGGGAACGCGCGCGCCGACGGCGAAGGCGCAGGTCGAGACGGCGACCCCGATTTGCCCTGTGACGCGATCCCGCGCGACAATCGACCAGGTCATTTGAACGCCCCGCCAAACTCGTTCCGATTGGAACCAATGTGGCCGGAGACGGACCGTCTGTCACCCCGCATTTTGCGGTCAGGCATGCCAGCCGATCACATTTCCTCTAGTTATGATCCGCCCATGCGGCGGACGACGCGCCGTCAGCGTCCGACGGCGTAGCCCTGCATGCCACGCGGGTTCGCAGCGGCCTTGAGCAGAGCGCCATCGCGCGCCGCAGCGACGAGGCGTCCTTCCGACCAGTCGGGACCCACCTCAACCTTGTGGCCGCGGCGCCTGAGCTCCTCGATCGTCGCCTTGGGAAAGCGGCCTTCGAGCACGATCACGCCGGGTCTGGCCATGCGCGGCCAGAAGGAGGTGGGGAAATGTTCGGTGTGCCAGGCCGGCGCATCGATCGCCTCCTGCAGATTCATTCGAGCATGGACGTGGCGCAGGAACATCTGCGGGATCCATTGATCCTGCTGGTCGCCACCGGGCGATCCCCAGGCGAGATAGGCTTCGCCGTCACGCAGCGCCATGGTCGGTGAAAGCGTCGTGCGCGGACGGCGGCCTTTGCCGAGCGCGGCAGGATGAGATTCGTCGAGCACGAACATCTGCGCGCGCGTTCCGAGGCAGAAGCCGAGTTCGGGAATCACGGGCGAGGATTGCAGCCAGCCGCCTGACGGCGTCGCCGCGATCATGTTGCCGTGACGATCGATGATGTCGAAATGCACGGTGTCGCCGCGCGTTTCGCCAAGGCGCCCAACGGTCGGTTCGCCGACGCCGGTCGCCGACACCGCCGAGCGCGCGCCTTCCGCGACGCGCAGGCCGAAAGATTTGCCGCGGCCGGGAATAATGCCAGGGCGCTGATCCATGGAGGCCGTCTCGCCAATCAGCTTGCGGCGCTCGTCATTGTAAGCGTCCGACAGAAGCGTATCGAGCGGCACGTCGACGAAATCAGGGTCGCCGAGGAATGTGTCGCGATCGGCAAAGGCGAGCTTCGCCGCCTCTGTGACGAGATGGACGAAATCCGGCCCGCGAACATCGACGCCGTCGAGATTGAATCCCTTGAGCAGCGCGAGCTGCTGCAGCGTCGCGATGCCCTGGCACCAGCCGCCCGGCTTCATCACGGTGTAGCGGCCATAGTCGTAGGACGCCGGCGCTTCGACCGTCGCCTGCCACTTCGCCATGTCGTCGCCATTCAGCACGCCGCGATGACGGCGGCCGGAGGAATCCATCACCTCCTGCTCGCGACAGAAGCGGGCGATGGCTTCCGCAACGAAGCCTTGCGACCAGACTTTTCGCGCCTTCTCGATCTGCGCCTCGCGCCCCTCGACAGATTCAGCTTCCTTCAGAATCCGCTCATAGGTCGCAGCCAGCGTCGGGTTCGAGAAGACAGAGCCCGGCGCCGGCGGCTTGCCGCCGGGCAAATAGAGCGCGGCGGATGTCGGCCAGTGATCGCGGAACAGGCCGGCGACCGTTTCGATCGTCGCGGTGATGCGCTCGACGACGGGATAGCCATGGCGGGCATAGGAGATCGCGGGCTCGAGAACGTCGCGCACCCGCAGCGTGCCATAGTCGCGCAGCAGCAGCATCCAGGCGTCGAAGGTGCCGGGCACGCAAGTCGCGAGAAGGCCGGTTCCCGGAATGAGATCGAGACCGAGTTCGCGGCAATGGCCGATGGTCAGCCCATTAGGCGCGATCCCCTGCCCGCAGATCACCTCGACCTTGCCCTTGCGCACGTCACGCACAAGCACTGGCACGTCGCCGCCGGGGCCGTTCAGGTGCGGCTCGACCACCTGAAGCGTGAAGGCGGTGGCGACGCCGGCGTCGAAGGCGTTGCCGCCGCGCTCCAGCACGCCCATCCCGACCGCCGAGGCGATCCAGTGAGTCGAGGCGACCACGCCGAAAGTCCCCTGGATTTCGGGGCGCGTGGTGAAAGGGGCGGGATTGACGAAAGACATGGGCGCGGGACCGCTCGAAAGGAGGCCGGACCATGCGCGCGTCGTGCGCAGGGGTAAACAGGCAAGACCCACGCGCCACGCATGCCGCCTTCCCGCGCCGACGCATGGGCGCTCAGCCGCCCGGCTGCTATGCGCCGCTCAACCGCTGCGGCGCATCGAACCATTCATGCTCTTTCATTCCGTTGATTCATGTGGCGCGCCGCCTGCGCGCGCGAGCGACATTCAATGAGCGTCGCACAAGCCGACAGCCCCAGCGGCGGCGCCATCGCCGCCACGCTCGCCGGCTTCCGTCACGGCGTCGCGCTCACGCTGCCGCTTCTGCCGGGCTGCTTCTTTTTCGGCGCGGCGTTCGGCGCGCTGGCGGCGCAGAAGGGGCTCAGCCTGATGGAGGCGACGCTGTTCAGCGGGCTGACCTTCGCCGGCGCCTCGCAGTTCGCCGCGATGGAAGCCTGGTCCGATCACCGGACTTTGATCGGCGTGCTGACGCTCAGCGTCATCGTCGGCATCGTCAATCTCAGATTCGTGCTGATGGGCGCATCGCTGCGTCCCTGGCTCGCGCCGCTGCCGCAGGGCTTCGTCTATTCGCAATTTTTCGTGCTCACCGACATCAACTATGTCGTGGCGAGCCGCTATCGCAGCGAAAGCGGCGCAGATGCGGGCGTGATCTTCGGCTCCGGCGTCGCGCTGTGGATTATCTGGACGCTCTCGGCCGTACCCGGTTACCTCCTCGGCGCGCTGGTGAGCGATCCCAGGACCTATGCGATCGATCTCATCATGCCGATCATGTTCGGCATGATGACAGTGTCGCTCTGGCGGTCGCATCGCGACACGCGCAACTGGTTGATCGCTGGCGCCGTCGCGCTCGTGATGTCGAAACTGATCCCCGGCCAGTGGCACATCATCGGCGGCGCGATCGCGGGCATGCTTTCCGCCGCCTTCCTCGACAGGGACGAAGCGAAATGAGCGCGCTCGACAGCATCGGCGTCACGCCGGCGGCGCTGATCGCGATCCTCGCCGCAACGCTCGTCACCTATCTCTGCCGCATCGGCGGCTATTGGGCGATGGGTTTTGTGACGCCATCGCCGCGCATCGAACGCGCGCTCGCCGCGCTCCCCGGTTCGATCGTCGCAGCGATCGTTCTGCCCGCGATCGCGCAGACCGGCCTTGTCGCAGCTATCGCGATCGTGATCGCGCTCGCAATCAAGCTTGTTGCGCGCAACGACATGCTGGCGCTCTGCGCCGGCGTCGCAACCGCGATCGCGCTGCGCGCGATGGGCGTGTCCTGATCTTCAGGACTTCAAGCGCTTCAGGATGCGCGTGGTGAGCATGTCGCGCACGTCGCGATAGGCGTCGAGACGCTGGGCGCGCGTGCCTTCGATAATGGTGGGATCAGGCGTCGGCCAGTATTCGACATCAGCCGCGATGTGGCGCGTGAGATCAAGCGCCTTGTGATGCGCGTCGGGGCTCAGGCTGATGATCAGATCGAAATTCAGCCCTTCCCACTCTTCGAGCTCTTCGATTGTGCGCGGCCTGTGCTTGGCGGCGTTGACGCCCATCTCATCAAGCGCCTCGACCGCGAGCGGATCGAGATCGCCCTTGTGGACGCCCGCCGACTGCACATAGATCGACTTGCCGAAATAATGCCGCGCGATGGCTTCAGCCATGGGCGAACGCACCGCGTTGTAGGAACAGGCGAACAGCACCGCCTGAAGTTTGCGGGCGGCGGCGGCCTCGCCCACTTCAGCCTTTCCAGTGCAGCGCGGCGACCAGCGTGAAAAGGCGGCGCGCCGTGTCGTTGTCGATCTCGATCTTGCCGGCGAGTCGCTCGGCCAGAATTCCGGCGGCCTCGTTGTGCAGGCCGCGGCGGCCCATGTCGATCGCCTCGATCTGACTCGGCGTCTGCGTGCGGATCGCGGCGTAATAGCTGTCGCAGATCATGAAATAATCACGCACCACGCGCCGCAACGGGGTCAGCGACAGGATGTGCGTCATCACGGCGTCGCCGCTCTCCGTCTTCACTTCGAAGGACAGCTTCCCCGAAGCGAGCGAAAGATTCAGACAGTAGGGGCCGCCATCATGATCGATCGGATGAAAATGATTCTCCTCGATCAGGTCATAGATGGCGACGGCGCGCTCATGCTCCTGATCGGGATTACTGGTGGCGAGCGAATCCGCGTCGAGCGTCACGGACACCAGTCGACGGGCGGAGTCGCGCTTCATCTATCCCCGCGCCGCGTTCGATCTGATCGCGACGGAACTCGCATGCGCCCGCAACGATTCCGCCTCGCCAAGCGCGATCGCGGCCGGCGCCAGCGCGGCCAGCGACTCCGCCGTGCAGGCGAGCAGCGATGTGCGCTTCATGAAATCGAGCACGTTGAGGCCCGAAGAGAAGCGCGCCGAACGCGCCGTGGGCAGCACATGGTTTGAGCCGCCGACATAATCGCCAATCGCTTCCGGCGTGTGATGGCCGAGGAAGATCGCGCCGACATTGCGGATTTTCGCTGCGAGCGCTTCGGGATCGCGCGTCATGATTTCGAGATGCTCGGGCGCGAGGCGATCGGCCAGCGCGATCGCTTCATCGAGCGCGCCAATTGCGATGATCGCGCCGAAATCGCGCCAGCTTGCGCCGGCGATCTCGGCGCGCGGCAGCGCCGCAAGCTGCGCGGCGAGCGCGCCTTCCGTCCGCTGCGCTATCTCAGGCGAGGTCGTGATCAGGATCGATTGCGAGGCCGCATCATGTTCGGCCTGCGCGAGAAGATCAGCCGCGATCCAGTCGGGATTGGCGCTGTCGTCCGCGATGATCACCACTTCGGACGGCCCGGCGATCATGTCGATGCCGACCTGTCCGAACACGCGGCGCTTCGCAGCGGCCACGAACGCATTGCCGGGGCCGACAATCTTCGCGACGGGCCTGATCGTCGCGGTGCCATAGGCCAACGCCGCGACCGCCTGCGCGCCACCGATGCGATAGATCTCGTCGACGCCAGCAAGATCGGCGGCGGCGAGCACCAACGGATTGAGTCTGCCGTCCGGCGATGGAACCACCATCGCGACGCGCGGAACGCCGGCGACCTTCGCCGGGATTGCATTCATCAGCACAGAGGAGGGATAGCTCGCGGTGCCGCCGGGAACGTAGAGGCCAACAGCCTCGATCGCGGTCCAGCGCCAACCGAGCGAAACGCCAAGCGCATCAGTGAAACGCTCATCGCGCGGCTTCTGTCTGACATGATAAGCTTCGATACGGTCGCGCGCGAAGCGCAGCGCGTCGAGTGTCTTCGCGTCACACGAGGCGACCGCCGCTGTGATCTCCTCACGCGAGATGCGCATCGTGGACGGCGTGAGCGACAGACGATCGAAGCGCTGCGTCGCGTCGATCACCGCCTGATCGCCGCGCGCGATCACATCCTCGATCAGTCCCCGCGCGGCCGCATCGACATCCTCGGAAACTTCGCGCTTCGCCGCCAGCAATTCGCGAAAGCGCGCTTCGAAATCCGCAGCGCGCGCGTCGAGACGAAGCGCCATGTCAGTCCTGGGACGCCGGAACGAGATCGCGCATGCTGGCGTCGATGCATTCGACGGAGAGACGCACCGCAGCGCCGCCGTCAAACAGCAATGTGACGAAGCCGGAAGGGGTCTCGCCCGCCTCGAAGCCGAGACCAATCAGCTTCAGAGGCGCCGCTTCGCCCTGCGGCATGCGCAGCCGCTGCGCCGCAGTGACGAAATTGAAATGCAGCCCGCAGGCGCGATCAGCGCCGCCGCCGACATGATCACGCCGCTGGCAGACGAGCGCGAAGCGGCGCTCCTTGGGCTGCCACGCCATGTCGGACGCGATCAGCGCCGCATCCTGGAGATGGGCTGACATCACACACAGATCTTCGGCGTCGAAAGCGAGAAGTTTCAGGTCCATGGCGAGCGGCGTCTATCTCAAAGCCCCGTGTAACGGCGGCTCGCCCGGGAGGCAACGGAGGAGCCGGTCAGGCGGTGGCGCGATAGGCCAGAGCCTCGGCCAGATGCACGCGGCCGACCTTCTCCTCGCCATCGAGATCGGCCAGCGTCCGCGCCACCTTGAGCACGCGATGATAGCCGCGCGCCGTGAGCTTCATGGTCTCGGCGGCGCTGCGCATGAGGGAAGCGCCGGAACTGTCCGGCTTCGCCACCTCCTCGATCAGGGTCGGCGGGCAGGCTGCGTTGGTCGAGGCGCCGGAGAGGCCGGCCCTCTCATAGCGCGCGGCCTGTCGGATGCGGGCGGACGCGACCCGCTTCGCGGTTTCCACCGAGCCTTCCGCCGGGGCCGGGAGCACGAGATCGGCCGCCGTCACGGCGGGCACCTCGATCGAGAGATCGATGCGATCGAGCAAAGGGCCTGAAATCCTGGCCTGATATTGCGCCGCGCATTTGTCGTTCGGCGCGCGCTTGCAGGCGAAGCCGGGGTCCATCGCCTTGCCGCAACGGCAGGGATTCATCGCCGCCACAAGCTGAAACCGCGCGGGATAGGTGACGCGATGATTGGCGCGCGAAATCGCGACTTCGCCGGTCTCCAGCGGCTGGCGCAAGCTGTCGAGCACCTGTGGCTGGAATTCCGGCAGCTCATCGAGAAACAGCACGCCGTGATGGGCGAGCGAGACCTCGCCGGGTTTCGCATGCAGCCCACCGCCGACCAGCGCCGCCATCGAGGCCGAATGATGGGGACTGCGAAAAGGCCTGCGATCGGTCAGCGCGCCGTCGGCGAGAGCGCCGGCGACCGACTGCACCATCGAGATTTCAAGCAGTTCGGCTGGATTGAGCGGCGGCAGAATGGAGGGAAGCCGCGCCGCCAGCATGGATTTTCCCGCGCCGGGCGGCCCGTTCATCAACAGATTATGCCCGCCGGCCGCGGCGATCTCGAGCGCGCGCTTGGCGCTCTCCTGCCCCTTCACATCACGTAGATCTGGGAGATCGGCGCCCGGCGCCATCATGCGCGGTTCGGGCCGGCCAAGCGCCTGCGTTCCCTTGAAATGATTGGCGAGCTGGATCAGCGAGCGCGGCGCCAGCACCTCGATGTCGCGCGAGGCCCAAGCGGCTTCCGGCCCGGTCGCCGCCGGACAGATCAGGCCGTGGCCGCGCCCGTTGGCGGCGATGGCGGCTGGCAGCACGCCGGCGACGGCGCTGATCGATCCATCGAGCGCGAGTTCCCCCAGCACGGTGTAGCCTGCGAGCGCGTCCGCCGGAATCGCGCCGATCGCAGCCATGACGCCGAGCGCGATCGGCAGATCGTAATGGCTGCCTTCCTTCGGCAGATCGGCCGGCGCGAGATTGACGGTGATGCGCTTGTTCGGAAGCGAGAGGCCTGACGCGATCAGCGCCGAGCGCACCCGCTCGCGGCTCTCGGCCACCGCCTTGTCGGCGAGGCCGACTACAATGAACAGCACCTTGCCGATCGACACCTGGACCTGGACGTCGACGGCGCGCGCCTCGATCCCTTCAAACGCCACCGTCGAAACGCGCGTGACCATCGCCGAAGCCGCCCTGCCCAAGGGAAAGGTAGCGGGCGCTCCGGCGACGTCAAGAACAATTCATGAACATGCAATTTCTGGTCGCGGCCAAAACGCGCCGCGCGTCGACTTGTTTACGCCAGAATCTGATGTATACATTTACAGCCTGAAAGGCTTCATCATGGCTAGCTCTGTTCTCTCCGTGCGTGTGTCGGACAAGCTGAAAGATCAGCTTGAATTTCTCAGCAACGCAACAAAGCGTTCCAAGGCTTATCTCGCCGCTGAAGCGCTCGAACAGTATGTGGCGCGCAACGCCTGGAAGGCGAAGGAACTTCAGGCGGCCATTGAGGAAGCGGACAAAGGTGTCTTCATCTCGCATGACGCGATAATCGAATGGGTCGATTCTCTTGGAACCGAACACGAACTCGCGCCGCCAGAACCGGACACGTTCCGCAAGCCAGCAATCTCTAAAGATCGTATGGTTGCGGGCGGCAAAACGCGATCTTGAGTCAATCGCCGCTTACCTGAAAAAGGTCGCGAGCAAATCCGTCTCCGACCGCGTGCTCAAACGCATTGCTCACAGCGCGTCGCTACTGCGAGATAAACCCTTTATTGGCAGAGCGTCGGAAAGCACTAACGGCGTGCATGAACTCCAGGTGCCGCAACTTCCCTACCTGCTCCCCTATCGCGTGAATGAGGGGCAAATAGAAATCCTGCGCGTCTTTCACGAAGCGCAGGATCGGCCTGAATCGTGGTGAAGGCGTAGCCGCCTCACCCGCCGACGTTGAAGGCTGCGAGCGCCGCCATGTTGACGAGGTCGGAATCCTTCGCACCGAGCGGCACCACCTGCACGGCGCGGTCGAGGCCGACGATGATCGGCCCGATCACCGTCGCGCCGCCGAGCTCCTGCAAGAGCTTCGTCGAGATCGACGCGGAGTGAAACGCCGGCATGATGAGCACATTCGCCGGACCCGTCAGACGACAGAACGGATATTGCGCCATCAGCTCGCGATTGAGCGCGACGTCGGCCGCCATGTCGCCATCATACTCGAAATCGACGCGCATCGAATCGAGAATGCGCACCGCTTCCTTGACCTTCTCCGAGCGCTCGCCCGGGGGATGACCGAAGGTCGAGAAGGCGAGCAGGCCGACGCGCGGATCATAACCCAGGCGCCGCGCGACGCCGGCGGCTTCAATCGCGATCTCGGCGATCTCTTTCGCCTCCGGCATTTCCGTGATCGCGGTGTCCGCGACCAGCACATTGCGGCCGCGCGCCAGCACCAGCGAGCAGCCGATGACGCGATGGCCGGGCTTGGCGTCGATCACGCGCCTCACCTCTTCGAGCGCGACGGAATAATTGCGCGTCGCGCCCGTCACCATGCCGTCGGCGTCGCCGAGCGCCACCATCGCTGCGGCGAAGGTGTTGCGGTCCTGATTGATCATGCGCTGGCAGTCGCGGAAGAGATAGCCGTGACGCTGCAGCCGTTCATAGAGGAACTGCGCATAGATGCTGTTGCGCTTCGAGAGCCGCGCATTGTGAATCTCAAGGCCCTTGATGCCGAGATCAACGCCGTTCGCCGCGGCCATCTCCCTGATGCGCTCGTCGCGACCGACAAGGATCGCGGTGCCCATGCCCTGATTGACGAAGGAGAGGGCGGCGCGCACCACCTGCTCTTCCTCGCCCTCCGCGAACACGATGCGCTTGGGATAGCGACGCACGCGCTCGATGATGCGATTGAGCGCGCCGGCGATCGGATCGCGCCGCGCCGAGAGATGCGCCTTATAGGCGGCCATATCCGCGATTGGCGCCTGCGCGACGCCCGTCTCCATGGCGGCCTTGGCCACAGCGCATGGAACCGTCGAAATCAAGCGCGGGTCGAACGGCACGGGAATGATGTAGTCGCGGCCGAAGCGTGGGCGCGCGCCCTGATAGGCGGCGGCGACTTCGTCCGGCACATCCTCCTGCGCGAGCTTCGCCAGCGCGCGCGCCGCAGCGACCTTCATCTCCATGTTGATCGCGGTCGCTCGCACGTCGAGCGCGCCGCGGAAGAGATAGGGAAAGCCCAGAACGTTGTTGACCTGGTTGGGATAGTCGGAACGTCCCGTCGCGACGATGGCGTCGTCGCGCACGGTCGCGACTTCTTCCGGCGTGATTTCAGGATCGGGATTGGCCATGGCGAAGACGATCGGGTCCTTCGCCATCGATTTGATCATCTCGGCGTTGAACGCGCCTTTCGCGGAAAGGCCAAACGCGATGTCGGCGCCTTTCAGCGCTTCGGCGAGCGTGCGTTTAGACGTCTTCACCGCATGCGCCGATTTCCACTGGTTCATGCCCTCAGTGCGGCCTTCGTAGATCACGCCTTTGGTGTCGACGAGGGTAAGATTCTCAGGTCGAAAGCCGATGGCGCGCAAGAGATCGAGACAGGCGATGCCAGCCGCGCCGGCGCCGTTGCAGACGAGAGTCGTCGTCTCCGGCTTGCGGCCCGTGAGTTCGAGCGCGTTCATGATGCCGGCGGCGGCGATGATCGCGGTGCCATGCTGGTCGTCATGGAAGACGGGAATATCGAGAAGCTCCTTCAGCCGCTCCTCGATGATGAAACATTCCGGCGCCTTGATATCTTCGAGATTGATGCCGCCGAATCCCTTGCCGAGATAGCGCACGCAATTGATGAAGGCGTCCGGATCTTCGGTGTCGACTTCGAGATCGATCGAATCGATGTCGGCGAAGCGCTTGAAGAGAACCGACTTGCCTTCCATCACCGGCTTCGCCGCCAACGCGCCGCGATTGCCGAGGCCGAGAATCGCCGTGCCATTGGTGATGACGGCGACCATGTTGCCCTTGGTCGTGTAGTCGAACGCCTTCAGCGGATCGTCGGCAATGGCGAGCACAGGAACGGCGACGCCGGGCGAATAGGCGAGCGAGAGATCGCGCTGCGTCGCCATCGGCTTGGTGGCGACCACTTCGAGCTTGCCGGGCCGACCCCGCGAATGAAAGTCGAGCGCTTCCTGGTCCGTGAAGGTCGGGCGCGTGCGACCCTTCGATTGTTCTGACATTTCTTATGTTTCCACCCCTAAGATCACGATGACCTTGGATGTTGTCCATCCAAGGTCATGAACGTGATCGATTCTTTGACCTTGGAGCGGGATTGACGCGAAAAACCGGCTTCCACTTTTTCGCATCCCGCTCCAGGGCGCGCACATTAGGGACCCGGCCCATGTCGCTCAAGGCTTGAATCTGGTGAATTGGCAGGCGCCTGACGCAGGGCGGGGGCTGTCACGCCGCAAGCCATGCTCTAGGGTCCGGCCCGCATGCTGAAACGAACCGCCGAGGACGAGAACGGAGCGGGCGCGGCCGAAAAGGTCACGCCCATGATGGCGCAATATCTGGAGATCAAGGCCGCCAATCCGGACTGCCTCCTGTTCTACCGGATGGGCGATTTCTACGAGCTGTTCTTCGAGGACGCCGAGATCGCCTCGCGCGCGCTCGGCATCGTTCTGACCAAGCGCGGCAAGCATCGCGGCGAAGACATCCGGATGTGCGGCGTGCCCGTCGAGCGCGCCAACGACTATCTCCAGCGGCTGATCGGCCTCGGCCATCGCGTCGCGGTCTGCGAGCAGATCGAGGACCCGGCGGAAGCGAAGAAGCGCGGCTCGAAATCGGTGGTGCGCCGCGACGTGGTGCGGCTCGTGACACCGGGCACCGTGACCGAGGAGGCGCTGCTCGATCCGTCACGCGCGAGCCTGCTCGTCGCGGTGGCGCGCACGCGCGCCGGCGAAAATCTCTGGAGCTATGGCCTCGCCGCCGTCGACATCACCACCGGCGCCTTTTCGCTGAGCGAGACGCAGCAGGCCGGCCTCGGCGCCGAACTCGCACGGCTCGACGCCAAGGAAATCGTCGTCCCGGATTCGATCTTCGATGACCCCGAACTGAAGGCGCTGTGGCGCGAGATTCGCGCCTCTGTGACGCCGATCCCGCGTGAGGGATTCGATGGCGCATCGGCCGAAAGGCGGCTGCTCGATTTCTATGGCGTCTCCACGCTCGACGGCTTCGGCCGCTTCTCCCGCGCGCAGATCGCCGCAGCCGCGGCTGCGATCGTCTATGTCGAGCGCACGCAGAAAGCTGCGCGGCCGGCGCTGTCGCCGCCGGGCGAATCCAGCGCCGAAAATGTGCTGCGCATCGACGCGGCGACGCGCGCCAATCTCGAACTCACGCGCACGCTGTCTGGTCAGCGCGAAGGTTCGCTGCTGGCCGCGATCGACCGCACGCTGACGCCGGGGGGCGGCCGTCTCATCGCCGAGCGACTCGCGGGCCCACTCACTGATCTCGCGCTTATCCATGCGCGCCAGGATTCGATCACCTTCTTCGTTGGCGATGCAAATTTGCGCGAGGAGACGCGGCGAAGATTGAAGGCGGCGCCAGACGGCGCGCGCGCCTTGTCCCGCATCGCGCTCGACCGCGGCGGCCCGCGCGATCTCGCCGCCATCCGCGACATGGTCGATGCGGCGCGCGACCTCGCCGACATCCTGTCGGACCGCATCGAGATTCCCGCTGAGATCAAGGCGGCCGCTAATGATCTGCGCGCACTTGACCCTGACATGGCCGGGCGGCTCGCCGCAGCGCTGCGCGATGAGCTGCCGCTGATGAAGCGCGATGGCGGCTTCGTGCGCGAAGGTTTCGAGCCGGCGCTCGATGAATTGCGCGATCTGCGCGACGAGAGTCGCCGCGTCATCGCCGCTTTGCAGGCGCGCCTCGCTGAGGAGACCGGCGTGCGCCAGTTGCGCATCAAGCATAATAATTTTCTCGGCTATTTCATCGAGGTTCCGCAAGCCGCCGGCGAGCAGTTCGCGCGGCCGCCGCTCAATGCGACCTTCATTCATCGCCAGACAATGCAGGGCGCGATGCGCTTCTCGACGACGGAGCTTGGCGAGCTCGAACAGAAGATCGCTTCAGCCGCCGATCGCGCCCTGTCGCTCGAACTCTCGATCTTCGGCGATCTCGCGAACATGGTTCTGCGCGAGGGCGACGCGATCAAGCGCGCAGCGCAGGCGCTCTGCGCGATCGATGTCGCCGCCGCGCTCGCTCATCTCGCCGATGATCTCGGCTGGACGCGGCCGCTCGTCGATGACAGCCGCGCCTTCGCGATCGCGGGCGGACGGCACCCGGTCGTCGAAGCCGCATTGCGCAAGGACGGCGAACCCTTCGTCGCCAATGATTCCGATTTGTCCTCGCCTTCAGGCGCTGATGGCGGCCGCATCCTGCTCGTCACCGGCCCGAACATGGCGGGTAAATCGACTTATCTCCGGCAGAACGCGCTGATCGCGGTGCTGGCGCAGATGGGCGCCTATGTCCCGGCGCGCGACGCGCGTCTCGGGGTGGTCGATCGGCTGTTCAGTCGTGTCGGCGCGGCCGATGATCTCGCGCGCGGGCGTTCGACCTTCATGGTCGAGATGATCGAGACGGCCGCCATCCTCAATCAGGCGACGGGCCGCTCGCTCGTCATCCTCGATGAAATCGGCCGCGGCACCGCGACTTTCGACGGCCTCTCCATCGCATGGGCGACGATCGAACATCTGCATGAGATCAATCGCTGCCGCGCTCTGTTCGCGACGCATTTTCATGAGCTGACGCAGCTTGCGAAGAAACTGCCGCGCATCGCCAACGCAACGATGCGCGTGACCGAATTCGAAGGCGACGTGGTGTTCCTGCATGAGGTGACGTCGGGCGCGGCCGACCGCTCCTACGGCATTCAGGTGGCGAAGCTGGCGGGGCTGCCGGCGAGCGTGGTCGAGCGCGCGCGCACCTTGTTGTCGGAGCTCGAAGCGACCGAGCGCGCGCGGCCGGTAAAGGATCTCATTGACGATCTGCCGCTATTCGCAGCGCAGGTCCGGCAGGTAGCGCCCGCGACGCCGGAGAAAAAGGACGAATTGCGCGAGGCGCTCACCGACGTTCATCCCGACGAGATGACGCCGCGCGAGGCGCTGGAGGCGCTGTATAAATTGAAGGGGTTGGCGGCGAAGTAAGCGCGTCATCCCGGGCGCGCTGCAACGCAAGGCGTTGCTGCGCAAACCCGGGATCTTTCGCGGGATGAGCCTCTATCGGCTTGAGGTCCCGGGTCTGCATCGCATCACCATAGGCTGCCTCTGGCGACCGTCTTCGACGCCAACGCATTCGCGTCGGCTATGGCGCTGCGATGCGCCCGGGATGACGTCTCTTCAAGATGCGCCAATCATCTCCGCCACATCCTCCGCAATCGACAGCGACGACGTCAGCCCCGGCGACTCGATGCCGAAGAGATGCACGACGCCCGCGAGCCCATGTTCCGGCGGCCCGTCGATGACGAAGTCCCGGGGCTGCTCGCCCGGCCCCGTGATTTTGGGGCGAATGCCGGAATAATCAGGCACCAGCGATCCATCAGGCAGCGTCGGAAAATAGCGGCGGATCGAAGCGTAGAAGCTCTCGGCGCGCGCCGGATTCACCTCGTAGAATTCGCGATCGATCCATTCGACATCGGGGCCGAATTTCATGCGGCCGGAGAGGTCGAGCGTGACATGCGTGCCAAGCCCGCCATCGACGGGCGCGGGATAAATCAGGTGAGTGAAAACCGGCTTGCCCGCGTATAAGAAATAGTTGCCCTTCGCGAGCACGCGTTTCGGAATGCGCGCGCGCGGATACTCCTCCATCGCGCTCGCAATCTCCTGCGCGCCGAGGCCAGCGCTGTTCACGATCGCGTCGAATAAAAATTCGCCGCCTGCGGCGCCGCCGAACGTCACGCGCCATTCCGCGCCGACGCGCGCAATGCGCTCCACCGGCGTCTCGAAAGCGATCATGCCGCCGTGATCCTCGATCTCGCCCTGCAGCGCGAGCATCATCGCGTGGCTGTCGACGACGCCGGTCTCCGGCGACCATGCGGCCGCGGTGCATCTCAGCGCCGGCTCCATGGCGCGCGCCTTCGCGCCGTCAATCAGCACAAGCCCTTCGACGCCGTTCGCGACGCCCTGCGCCTGGATGGACGCGATCTTCTTCTCTTCCGCTTCGTTCGTTGCGACGATCAGCTTGCCGGTCTTCTTCAGCGGCGCGCCGCGCGCATTGCAAAATTCATAGAGCATACGCCGGCCACGGACGCAGTGCTTCGCGCGCAGCGAACCCGCGGGATAATACATGCCGCCATGGATCACCTCGCTGTTGCGGGAGGAGACGCCGGTGCCAATCCCGTCGGCCTTTTCCGCGACGATGACGTCATGGCCGCGCTTCGCCAGCGCCGCAGCGCAGGCGAGGCCCACCACTCCCGCGCCGATCACCAATGTCGAGGTCATCCCGTCCGAATCCTGTCTTCCCGATAAAAGCCGGCCGGTCGTCATCGGCGCGTCATCGCGGAGTCATCGCGCCGATAGCCCGCATGCGCAGATTGCGCAATCACGTTGCTGGGAGCGCCAAATGAAACAATTGTCCCTTCTCTTCGCCCTCGCCGCCGCCACGGCGCTGACGCCGGTCGCGGCGCGCGCCGATCAGGCCTTTCCGGCCGCCGTCGCCGGCCATGCGATCATGCCCGCCGAGAGCTTTATCGACGCGCCGGCCGACGCGCCGGAGGATCTGAAGATTTCGGGCAAATACACCACGGGCAAGCGCGTCGATCAGCTCGGTTCGGTGATGGGGCTTTCGGCCGATCGCCCGACCGGCGTGTCCGTTCCGTTCAAGGGCCAGCCGCTGCAGGGCCATTCCGGCATCAAGACCATGCCCGACGGCACATTCTGGATCATCACCGACAACGGCTTCGGCGCGAAGGCGAACAGCCAGGATTCGATGCTCTATCTCAACCGCTATCGCATCGACTGGAAGGAAGGAAAGTGGGAGCGCCTCGAAACCATCTTCCTGCATGATCCCGACAAAAAAGTGCCGTTCCGCATCGTCCATGAAGGCACTGCGAAGCGCTATCTCACCGGCGCGGATTTCGACACCGAGAGCTTCCAGATCATCGGCGACACTATCTGGATCGGCGACGAGTTCGGCCCCTATCTCCTGAAGACCGACAAATCGGGCAAGGTGCTCGGCTTCTTCGAGACGCTCGCCGACGGCAAGCCGGTGCGCTCGCCCGACCATTACACGATGACGGCGCCGGCGACGCCGACCGCGACGCTCGATTTCAATGCGCGCCGCTCGAAGGGCTTTGAAGGTATGGCGGCGTCGAAGGATGGCAAATTCCTCTACGCCCTGCTCGAAGGTCCGCTGTGGGATAAAGACCGCAAGGACTGGGAGAAGACAGAAGGCGGCCGCGAATATCTGCGCATCCTCGAATTCGATGTCGCCGGCGAGAAGTGGACCGGCCGTCACTGGAAATATGTGATGGAGGCCAATGGCAACGCCATCGGCGACTTCAACATGATCGACGCCACGACGGGCCTGATCATCGAGCGCGACAATGGTGAAGGCACCGCCGACAAGGCCTGCCCGCAGGGCCAGAAGGCGCCGAATTGCTTCAGCGACGTCGCGAAGTTCAAGCGCGTCTACAAGGTTGAGCTCAATGACGCCAACGTCGGCGGCGTCGCGCGCAAGATCGGCCATATCGATCTCATGAAGATGCAGGACCCGAACAAACTCGCGCGCAAGCCGCTCACCGAAGGCGCGCTCGCTTTCCCCTTCTTCACGATCGAGAATGTCGATGTGGTCGACGCCACGCATATCGTCGTCGGCAACGACAACAACCTGCCCTTCTCGTCGAGCCGCGATCCGAACAAGGCCGACGACAATGAGCTGGTGCTGCTCGAGGTCGAGGCGTTCCTGAAGGCGAAGTAAGCTTTCCGGGATAAAAGTTAGGGCGTTTCCCGTTTACGATGATTCAAGGCTTCGTCATCGCCGCGCTTGTCGCGGCCATCCACGTCTTCATTTCTTTCAAAGACGTGGATGCGCGGAACAAGTCCGCGCATGACGGCCTCTTTCGTGAATATACCAAAACGGGAAATGCTCTGGAAAATGAAACGCCGCCAATACGGCGGCGCTTTCACATCCACTGTCTGCCGTCGCCAGCGGAACAACCCATCGGCGGCAGGCCGCGGCCGAAATTCTTCTTGAGCTGATCGCAGCCCCATTTGCGAAGCGGCTGCGGCATCAGGCCATTGAGTCCGATGCCGACTTCATCATAGGGCGTCTGCGTGTTGGTGACGTAGACGTACCAGCGCCAGCCCAGCGTTCCGCCGCAGGCGATGGCCGCGATGACCAGAATCTGAAAAAGTCTTTTCATCGCGATCGCGCTGAAGATGGCGTCAGGCCGCCATCTGGTTTGCGGGAGCGGCGGCCTTCACCGCCTCATCGACATGGCTTTCGAACTTCTTGAAGTTCGCGCGGAACATGTCGACCAGCTTCTTCGCCGTGTCGGCGAATTCGGCTTTGCTCGCCCAGGTCTTCACGGGATAGAGGATGTGCGGCTCGACGCCGGGCACCGAGGTCGGCACCGCAAATCCGAAATAGGGATCGCGGCGGAAATCGGCGCGGTTCAGCGAACCGTCGAGCGCAGCGGTCAAGAGGCGACGCGTGACACGGATCGGCATGCGGCGGCCGACGCCATATTTGCCGCCGGTCCAGCCCGTATTCACGAGCCAGCAATCGACGTGATGCTTGGCGATCAGTTCGCGCAGCAGGTTCGCATATTCCGAAGGATGGCGCGGAAGAAACGGCGAACCGAAGCAGGTCGAGAATTCCGGCTCGACGCCGACGAGGCCGCGCTCGGTGCCTGCGACCTTCGCGGTGTAACCGGAGAGAAAGTGATACATCGCTTCCGCCGGCGTCAGCTTCGCGATCGGCGGCATCACGCCGAACGCATCGGCGGTGAGCATGATGATGTTCTTGGGGACGCCGGCGCGACCGGTGCGCGACGCATTCGGGATGAAGTCGAGAGGATAGGCCGAGCGCGTATTCTCGGTCTTCGACTGATCGTCGAAGTCGACCTCACGCGTATTCTCGTCGAACACGACATTCTCGAGCACCGTGCCGAACATCTGCGACGCGGCATAGATCTGCGGTTCGGCTTCGGCGGAGAGCTTGATCGTCTTGGCGTAGCAGCCGCCTTCGAAATTGAAGACGCCGTCCTTCGACCAGCCATGTTCGTCATCGCCGATCAGCGTGCGCTCGGGATCGGCCGAGAGCGTCGTCTTGCCGGTGCCGGAGAGGCCGAAGAAGACTGCGGAATCGCCGCGCGGCCCGACATTGGCCGAGCAATGCATCGGCACGACGCCCTTCGCCGGCAGCACGTAGTTGAGATAGGTGAAGACCGATTTCTTCATCTCGCCGGCGTAAGCCGAAGCGCCGATGAGGACGATCTTGCGCGTGAGATCGATCGCAATCACCGTCTCGCTGCGGCAGCCGTGACGCTTCGGATCGGCCTTGAAGCTCGGCAGATCGATGATCGTCATCTCGGGCGCGTAATTCGCGAGCTCCCCGGCTTCCGGGCGGATCAGCAGATTGCGGATGAAGAGAGAGTGCCAGGCGAGTTCGGTGAACACGCGGGCGCGAACGCGATGCGCCGGATCGGCGCCGCCATAGAGATCCTGCGCGAACAGCTCCTTGCCTTCGCAATGCGCAATGAAATCGGCGTAGAGCACGTCGAACTGCTCGGGGCTCATCGCCGCATTGTTGTCCCACCACACGACCTTCTCGGTCGCGGCGTCGCGCACGACGAACTTGTCCTTCGGCGAACGGCCCGTGTGCTGGCCCGTATCGGCCGCAAGCGCGCCGCCCTTCACCAGCGAGCCTTCGCCGCGACGGATCGATTCTTCCACCAGCCGCGCCGCCTCGAAGTTCCAGCGCACCGCCTTCAGCTTGCGGAAGCCGCTGACTTCTGCGCCCTGCGCGCTGTTGAAGACGCCGATATTGTCCGTCACGAGTGATCTCCCTGATCGCGAGCGCCCCGCCCTGGCGTCACGTTCGCGGCCCTCTAGGGCCGCGCAGCGGCGAGCGCAAGCTCGCCCTCGCCGCATGATTCCTCCGGACGAAGGTCCGGCGCAACGGCTTTCCCGGTGGAAAGTGAATGCGGCCGCAGGCCGGCCGGGTCCGTTCAGGCCTTCATCCGCGCCTGTCCCGCGAGATCGACCAGCATCTTCCGGAGCTCCCCCGCTGTGGCGACGCGCGCGGGAAAGGCCAACCGCAACGTCAGGTCTCCTGCGGAAAGGTCGAGGCCTTCCGGATCGATCCCGACGCAGCGCCAGGGCGCTTCGGGACCGTTCAGCAGCCGGGTCGCATAGAGGCCGAGCGCCTGGGCATGGTCCTCGTTCATATGGGCGACAGCACCCGCCTCCGCCTCTACCAGATCCTCGGCTCCGGCGAGATCGGTCAGGAGGTCGGCGGGCGCGAGCTCATAGGCCCTGCCGAAACCGCCATTGAGGCTCGCCCGCTCAGGCGCGAGGCGGAAGAACAGGAAGTCGGGAAAATCGACATAGAGTTCGGATTTGGGATGACGCGCGAGGAATCGTCGGCGGACGCGGGCGCCCTCCTCTCCCTCGCGCGAGACGACGGCGGCGCGCGCGACAAGCGAAACGCGGGGATGGGCGAGCGGATCGCCCTTGCCTGGCTGGCCCAGAAGCAATGAGCAGCGCGCGTCGCCGAGCAGATTGCCAGTGTGGCCCGACAGACGCGAAACGAGAATCAGCGGCGCGCCATCGCAATCGGTCGCGACGCTGGTCAGGCTGGCGAAGGGGCCGCCCTGTTGCGCGTCGATCGTCGCAAGCGAGCCGAACCGCGCGGTCCTGATCAGATTTTTGGCGAGCTGGCGGGCGCTTTCATCAGTTTCCCTGAGGACGGAACCCTTGGGCTCTTCTCTTGCTTCAGACATTGCGTCACACGTTTGATTGACGTTTCACAACACTGCGCCGGATGAGAGATGACTGCGACCATCGAAGACGCGCTGATGCTCGCCGCCGACAAGCATCGCGGACAGACCGATAAGGCCGGGCTTCCCTACATCCTGCATCCGCTCAGGGTGATGCATCATCTCGGCCTCGACGCAACCATGCAGGAGCGCATGGCCGCGCTCCTGCACGATCTCGTCGAGGACACCGACGTCACGCTCGACGATCTGCGCGCGCAGGGCTTTCCCGCCGAAGTCGTGCAGGCGGTCGACAGCCTGACGAAGCGACCTGAGGAGAAAGAGGACTATTTCGCCGCGGTCCGGCGGGCGGGGGCTGACCCGATCGGCAGGAAGGTCAAGATCGCCGACCTTACCGATAACATGGATGTGCGCCGAATCCGCTCTCCGACCGACAAGGACCGGCTCCGCATCGAGCGTTACCGGAAGGCTCTCGACCTGCTACGGTCCTGAAAAAGCGGAGAAAAAGCCAGCCGCCACAATTCAACCCCTGTTTGTTCGATTTCCCGCCAAAGAGGGTGTAGAAGGACGGTGTCGAAGCCGTGCGCCTCCCGCCGCGGCAGCAGAGTGAGTCAATGCCCACGATCGCCCTGGTCGACGACGACCGCAACATCCTCACCTCAGTCTCGATCGCGCTGGAAGCGGAGGGCTATCGCGTCCAGACCTACAATGACGGCGCCGCCGCCTTCGACGGCCTGCGCCAGAACCCGCCTGACATGGCGATCTTCGACATCAAGATGCCGCGCATGGACGGCATGGAGCTTCTGCGCCGATTGCGCCAGAAATCCGACCTCCCCGTGATCTTCCTGACCTCGAAAGACGAGGAGATCGACGAGCTGTTCGGTCTCAAGATGGGGGCCGACGATTTCATCCGGAAACCCTTCTCCCAGCGGCTGCTGGTCGAGCGCGTCAAGGCGATCCTGCGCCGCTCGGGAGCGAAGGACGTGCAGGGTCCGCGCGAGGGCGACGCCAAGGCGCTGGAGCGCGGCCAGCTCCGCATGGATCCGGAGCGCCACACCTGCACCTGGAAGGGCGAGCCGGTGGTGCTCACCGTGACCGAATTCCTGATCCTGCAGTCGCTCGCGCAGCGGCCCGGCGTGGTGAAAAGCCGCAATGCGCTGATGGATGCGGCCTATGACGATCAGGTCTATGTGGACGACCGCACGATCGACAGCCACATCAAGCGCCTGCGCAAGAAGTTCAAGCAGACCGACGACGATTTCGAGATGATCGAGACGCTTTACGGCGTTGGCTATCGCTTCAAGGAATGACTGCGCGCCGCGGCGCGCTCTGATAGAGTCGCGCCGACAGACTTAAGATGGCCGCAGAGATTCATAGCCACGACACCGTGACGTCCACGCGCCAGGCCGGTTTGCGCGGCGCGTTGTCGCGCATGGCCGGGCGCCTCGCCCATCGCGCCGGCTCGACGCTGACGCGGCGGATCGTGCTGCTCAATCTCGCCGGCCTGCTCGCGCTGCTGCTTGGCTATCTCTATCTCAACCAGTTCCGCGCCGGCCTGATCGAGTCGCGCGCGCAGAGCCTCCTGACCCAGGGCGAGATCATCGCCGGCGCCATCGCAGCGTCCGCCAGCGTCGAGAATGACGGCATCATGCTCGACCCGGACAAGCTGTTCCAACAGCAGGCCGGAGACAGTTTCGCCGCGCCGGACGAGAACTCCACGCTCGAATTCTCGATCAATCCCGAACGCGTCTCGCCGGTGCTGCGGCGCCTCATCACGCCAACGAAAACGCGGGCGCGCGTCTTCGATCGCGACGGCGCCACCGTGGTCGATTCCGCACGCTTCATCTCGCGCGGCGACATCACCCGCTTCGAGCTGCCGCCGCCGGCGGCGCATGAAGACACCACGGTCATCCAGCGCACGTTCAATCTCTTCCGCAATCGCTTCGGCCGCATCGGCGTGCCGCTGACGAACGATGATTCAAGCGGCGTTCCCGGCAAACAGCTCGCGGAAGTCAGCAATGCGCTGAAAGGCGAGGCCACAAGCGTGGTGCGCGTCAACCAGCGCGGCGAGACGATCGTTTCGGTCGCAGTGCCAATCCAGCGCTTCCGCTCGGTGCGCGGCGCGCTGCTGCTGGCGACGCAGGGCGGCGATATCGACGCGATCATCTCGCAAGAGCGCTGGGCGCTGGTGCAGATCTTCTGCGTCGCCGCCGCCGTGATGCTCGTGCTGTCGCTCCTGCTCGCCAACACGATCGCCGGCCCGATGCGCAAGCTCGCGGCTGCAGCGGAGAATGTGCGCCGCGGCGTGAAGAAGCGCATCGAGATCCCTGATTATACCGACCGGCGCGACGAGATCGGCCATCTCTCAGGATCGCTGCGCGATATGACGCAGGCGCTCTACAAGCGCATCGAGGGCACAGAGCGCTTCGCCGCCGATGTCGCCCATGAACTCAAGAATCCGCTGACCTCGCTGCGCAGCGCGGTCGAGACGCTGCCGCTCGCGAAGACCGACGACGCGCGCAAGCGATTGCTCGCCGTTATTCAACACGATGTGCGCCGTCTCGATCGGCTGATCAGCGACATCTCCGACGCGTCGCGCCTCGACGCCGAACTCGCGCGCAGCGAGGCCGATCCCGTCGATGTCGCGCGCCTCGTCGAAGCGGTCGCCAGCGTCGCCAATGAAGTGCGCAAGGCCGGCAGCCCGCGCGTCGAGATCGCGACGCCAACAATGCAGGCGGCGCGCGACGCCTGCCTGGTCAACGGACAGGACAGCCGGCTTGGCCAGGTGCTCACCAATCTGATCGAGAACGCCCGTTCTTTCTCGCCGCCCGACGGCGCGGTGCGCGTGGCGCTCAAGCGCGTGGCGCGCGAAGTCGAGATCAGCGTCGAAGATGACGGGCCGGGCATTCCCGATCATGCGCTCGAACGCATCTTCGAGCGCTTCTACACCGACAGGCCCGATCAGGGATTCGGCCAGAATTCCGGCCTCGGCCTTTCCATCTCGCGACAGATCGTCGAGGCCCATGGCGGACGCATCTGGGCGGAAAATCGAATGGGGCCGCCCGACGAAACGGGCGAACCCCGGAAACTCGGCGCGCGCTTCATCGTGCGCCTGCCCGCGGCGGGATAAACGCAATGACCAGCGAATCCCTTCACGCCACCTGCGTCATCGTCGGCGAAGACGGCGTGCTGATCCGCGGCCGCTCCGGCGCCGGCAAGAGCAAGCTGGCGCGAGGACTCATCGGCGAAGCGAAGCAGCGCGGCTTCTTCGCCCGTCTCGTGGGCGATGATCGCGTGATGGTCGAAGCAGCCGACGGCCGCCTGATCGGATCGGGCCATCCAGCGATCGCCGGCTTCATCGAAGCGCGCGGGCTCGGCATTCTGCCGGCGGAAACAGAGCAGGCCTGCGTGGTCAGGCTCATCGTCGACCTCGCCGACGAACCGGGACCGCGCCTGCCCGACCACAAGGATAAATGGGTGACGGTTTGCGGCACGACCATCGCGCGGCTGATGCTCGGACCGGAAGCGGATCGGCCCGATCTCGTCTTCACGGCGCTCGATCAGCTCAGGGCGAAGCGCCAAAAATGATGCGGGAAGAGAACAAAAATAGTCCAAACAAGCTGAGGGCTCGCCGAAATATCGCCACGATTCGCTCTTGCGCTTTTGCTCGCACTGCACAAGATACGCGGCTCCAGCCGCCGGATTGGCGGCTCCAGGTTTCAGACCCGATATGATCGGAATGGTGCTCGTGACCCACGGGCAGCTTGCGACCGAGTTTCGCGCTGCCCTTGAGCACGTCGTAGGTCCCCAAAATCAACTCGAAACCATCGCCATCGGTCCCGAGGACGATATGGATTCGCGCCGCAACGACATCATGTCGGCGGTGAAGCACGTCAACACCGGCGACGGCGTGGTGCTGCTGACCGACATGTTCGGCGGCACCCCATCGAACCTCGCGATTTCGTGCATGAGCGGCGCCAAGGTCGAGGTGGTCGCCGGCATCAACCTGCCGATGCTGATCAAGCTTGCGCGGGTGCGCGAGGACGCCGATCTTACCGAGGCGGTGGCGCAGGCGCAGGATGCGGGCCGCAAATACATCAATGTCGCCAGCCGGGTGCTGGCCGGGAAATAGCGGATGTCGGGCGCGCCTGATTTCGATGACTTCGACCAGCCCTGCCCGCCGGCGCCGGTTCCCGACGGGGCGCTCGTCCGTGAAATCAGGATCGTCAACAAGAAGGGCCTGCACGCCCGCGCCACGGCGAAATTCGTGCAATGCGCCGAGCGTTTCGACGCCGACATCACTGTCACCCGCTGCGGCGAGACGGTCGGCGGCTCCTCGATCATGGGCCTGCTGACGCTCGCCGCCGCCATGGGCACGACCATCACGGTGACGGCGAAAGGCGACCAAGCCGAAGCCGCGCTCGACGCGCTGAGCAATCTCGTCGGCGACCGGTTCGGCGAAGGCGAATAGCCGGCGTTCCTCCCCGGCGGGAATGTCCTCATGAATCTCGAACTCGACGGCAAGGTCGCGATCGTCACCGGCGGCAGCCGCGGCATCGGCAAGGCGATCGTCAACGCGCTGGCGCGCGAGGGCGTCGATGTCGCGATCGTGGCGCGCGATATGGAAACAGCCGATGCGACCGCGAAGGAGATTTCTGCGGCCACAAGCAGGAAGGTGAAAGCCTATCGCGCCGACACCGGCGACGACGCCGAGACGCGCGCGGCGACCGCCCAGATCGTCACGGATTTCGGCCGCATCGACATTCTCGTCAACGCCGCTGCGCAGCCCGGCGGCCAGGCGCCGCCGCCCAAGCTCGCCGAGGTGACGTCGGATTTCTTCCACGCTGACGTGAATGTGAAGGTGATGGGCTATCTGCGCATGGCGCGCGAGGCGGCGCCGCACATGATCGCCGGAGGCTTCGGCCGCATCATCAATATCAGCGGGCTTGCAGCGCGGCAGACAGGCGCGATCGTCGGCAGCATCCGCAATGTCGGGGTCGCGGCGCTGACCAAGAATCTCGCCGACGAACTCGGGCCGCACGGCATCACCGTCAATTGCGTGCATCCCGGTCTGACGCGCACGGAGAAGACGGAAGGCGTGATCGCGCGCATGGCCGAGAAGCAGGGCGTCGCGCCGGACGAGATCGAGCGACGCATGGCGTCAGGAAATTCGATCCGCCGTTTCGTCACGGCGGAGCAGATCGGCGACATCGTCGCTTTTCTCGCCTCGCCGAAATCGATCGCCATCAATGGCGAGTCAATCGGCGCCGGCGGCGGCGCGCCCGGCGCGATTCACTACTGAAACCGCTCGGCGGCGCTCATTCTGCGCCGACAGGCTTCCGCGACCAGAAAGGCTATGCCGCCGGCTGCGCGTGGGTGATCGCCGCGATCTTCTGCTGATGAGCGACGAAACCCTTCGCCGCGTCCGACTGGAAGAGGCTGAGCTTGTCCGCTTCATCATCGGCGACCGGCGCCATCGCCGCGTCAGCGTAAGTTTTCTGAAGCTCCTTGCGCCGCGAACGGATCACGAGACTGGCCGCGCCATGCTTGCCCCAAAGCCAGGTCCAGCGCGCCTGCTTGACGAGCGTTTCGAGCGCAAACTTGGGATAAAACACGAGCGGATGCTCGATCGGCATCCCCGGACGCCGCACGGTCCGCGACTTGCGCCTGACATAGCCGACTTCGAGGGGATGGACGCCCTCGATGTCGATCGAGCCCATGAACCACATCTGATAGACGAGCAGCTTGGTCGGCGGGATGCCGACGGACGCCGCGCGCTTCTGCACCGTCTTCATGTGATCGTCGGAATAATAGAAGCGCCACGCGTCGCGATAGACGCTTTCCCACTCGCTGCGCGACATCTTGGGATGATCCGTGCAGGTGTGGTTGAGATCGTAGCGGTTCATGTCGGCGTCCATGGCGACGCCCTTCGACCAAAGAACCTTGTGATCTTCCGAACCCGGCAGCGGCGTCAGCAGGAAGAATTCGAGAATATCGACCGGCAGCTCGGTCTTGATGATCTGCAGGTCGCGCATGATGGAGGCGCGCGTATCGCCGGGGAAGCCGAGGATATAGCCGGCGTAGGTGATGATGCGATGCTCCTTCCAGTCGAGCAGCATGCGCCGATATTCCGTGATCTTGTTCTGCCGCTTCTTCGCGCCGACGAGGCTTTCCGGATTGATGTTCTCGAGGCCGATGAACACGCGCCGCACGCCGGCCAGCGCCGCCTTCTCGATGAAACGCGGAATCTTGTGGCAGAGCGTGTCGACCTGAATGGTCGCCGAAATCCGGATGCCTTCATCGCGCAGCGCGATCAGGCGATCGAAAATCTGCTCCCAGTCCTTGTTGCGGGCGAAATTATCGTCGGTGATGAAATATTGATGCACGCCCGCGGCGTCGTTCTCGCGCACGATGGCTTCGATATCGTCCGCCGAACGACGACGTGAAATCCGGCCCTGCACATTGATGATGGTGCAGAAAGAACACTGATAAGGACAGCCGCGGCCGGCGTCGAAGCTCGTCATGCGCCCGACCGTTCGGGCGATTTGTTCGCTTGGCAGGTAGGGAATAGGCGTTCCCCCGACGCCGGGCAGATCCTTCATGTAATTGTAGAGCGGCGCGAGCGCGCCGCGCGCGGCGTCCTGAAGCACGCCTTCGAGACGCCCTTCGGCCTCGCCTGCGAACAGCGACACGCCAAGCTTCTCGGCGCGCAGCACATCGGGATCGCGCTCGGGCAGCATCGCGATCGTGCCGGAGACATGGAATCCGCCGATGCCGACCTGCAGGCCGGCGGCGCGGAACTCCGTCGCGAGATCGAGCGCGCGCGGCATCTGGTTGGATTGCACGCCGACCAGCATCACCATGCCGCCGGCGGCCGACGCCTTCACACGCTGGATGATATCGCCAACCCGAATGCGCGTGTTGGTCTCGTCATAAACTTCAAGCTCGATATCGACATCGTCGCCGAGCACGCGCCGGGAGGCGCAGTCGCGCGCCAGCCCGTAAAGCGCGGCAAGACTGTTCGAGGGGATCCAGGATTTCCACCACTGGATGACGTAGCCGTCATCGTCATAGTGGGACGGCTTGATCAGCACCAATCGGAAGACCGACCGTGGGAGCGTGGTCGACATATCTCTCCGATCAGGTCGATTGCGTAACCCAATCTATAGATCGCGCCCTCTGGTCACAAGGCGTCCCTCGCGCCGTCAGTTTCGCTCCACAGGCTGGTCGCCGGCCATGACCTAACGGCGCCCTCTCGCCGCCGGCCTGGCCGTTCGCGATGTGTAAAAGAGCACATCCCGGGTGTAGATGCCGGCGCAGCCTTCGCCTTTGGCGGATCGCCCGCGCATTTGATTCAGGCTTCAGGACCCACGCGATGTCGGATGAATTTTTCGGGCGCGCGCCCATTTCCCGGCGGCAGGCGATGGCCGCTACAGCCGCCGGCGCCGCGCTGATCTCAACCCCTTCCGCCGCCGCGGAGACGCTTGCGGGCGCTGTCGCGTCTGTTCGCGGCATGGCTTTCGCCGAGATCGGGCCCGGAACGCGCACCTTGATCGAGGCGGCGGCGGTCTATCTCGACGATCTCCTGCGGACAGGAGAAGATTCCAGGCTCGGCGTGAAGCTGACGAACGGCAATCAGGTCAGCCTCGGCGCGCGCGCCAAGCTGAAGATCGATCGCGCCACGCTCGATGGCGGCGGCGCGCTGACCGTGGATTCCGGATCGCTGATCCTCGATCGGCCCGATCCCACGAAGAAGGGCCGCCTCACGGTGACCTCGCCCTATGCGGTGATCGCGGTGCGCGGCACAAAGTTCTTCGTTGGCGACGCGGATGGCTATGGCGTGTTCGTCGAGCGCGGCGAGGTGCAAGTCAGCGCGGCCGGCAAGAGCGTGACGCTGCGCGCCGGGCAGGGAACGACGATCAGCGCCATCGGCGCGCCGCCCGACGCTCCGAAGGAGTGGGGCGCGGCGCGGATCGCGAAAGCGATTGCGTTAACGAGTTAGCGTAACAAGAACAAAGAAACTCCAACCCTTGGCGCGAACGACTTTCTCGATCTCCGAGCTTCATAAGAAAACAGCTCATCTATGACCACGACGTTGTCTTCAGCCGGCTGACTCCGCGAAAACTCTGAAGCGACGAGTTGTGTCCAGACGCAATCGGGATCACTAGAAATTTGAACTGATCGCAGCGGCGGTTCGTTTGTGCGGCCGCGCACGCCACGAGTGAAGGCGCGTGGCAGATTGAACGAACCTCATCGGGATCTGCGCCATGGCGGTCGTGTTCCTGGACCCTGAGCCGTCTACGGGAGACGGTTTTGATGTCGCCGCACAATATCAGATGGTTCCGAGCGGCGGCCATCGGCGCATGGGCCTCTGGGTGCAAGCTGACGAAACAGAGGATGTAATCATCTATCCTGCCGATCCGAACAAGATCGGGCTGTGGGGTCTTTATACGATTGACGGGCGCCCTGCAGTCACGCGCGGCGCCGGTTATCAGGTGGCGAGGAATTCAGCGATCCGCTTTTTCATGCGTGGACGCGACCCAGGCCCGACCGCCTTGATCGTCGAAACCGTCTCCGGAAAGCCACGCAGCTTCCTGCTTGTCTCCGTCAAGACGCAACGGGCCCTCACCTATCAGCTTTATGTCCTCTCGGATGCGGTGCGAAAGCCCAACATTGTCGAATCGGGCGGTGAGATGAAAACGATCATGGCGGATGTGGCGCGCCTTTTCATCGAGCAGGCGAACGTCAAGCTGACACAAGTCGGCGACATCGCCAACGCGGCCGCTCTTCTCGATCTCAATGCGCGCGATCCGCTCAAGAGACGGATCTTTCTCGACGATCCAACGATATTCTCTGCGATCGCATCGGCAGCTCTGGCGGCGCCACACGCCATCGCCGATCTCTATATTTTCCGCACCTGGGATATCGTCATCGAGTCGAAACCGGACCTCGTTGGACTCGCAACCGGGAACTGCTGCTTCGTGGAGAATTTTCCACCCGGCAACAGGGCGACCTCCCTCTATGCCCATGAAATCGGACACAATTTGGGCCTGTTTCATGACAACGATGCGCAGCACATCATGTTTCCGAATATCGGGGGTTTGTCGTTTTCAATGCATGACATCGAGACGATGAATTTTGGATATCCGATCGGAGCAATCTGAGATGTCGCTCCGTTCGAATCTTTTCACTGGCGATAAGGCGCTCGAAGCGGCGAGCGCCAACCATAAGGCGCATATTATGCGCGGCGCCATCGGAACACATGTGCGCAGGATTCAGGTCGCGCTCTCGGTGCTTGATAACGCTGTGATCGCCGAGAATGAAATGGCGTCGTTCATGTTCGGCCCAACCACGGCCGCAGCAGTTCTCGCCTACAAGCGCGCGCGCGACATCGTCAATCACTCTTATCAGAGCCAAGCGGACGACATCGTCGGGATTATGACGGTGGCGGTGATGGACAAGGAGTTGTTTGAAAATGAAGTGGCCCCTGAGCGAAGCCGGCAATACTCATGTCGCCGCCGCTGCCTTTGCGTGACGAACAGCGAGCGCAAGCAGGCCGCATTGGCCATTGCGCAGCGGATGTCGGCTCATCTTGGGCGGTCGCTTATCAGCTAGCGCCCTGAGGTGTTTTGGGTTTTCGCGTCTGCTGCACCAACGCCGCACGGCTCGCTGACGATCAGCGACGCAGCGCCCGCAAACGGTTCGATCGTTCCCAGTTCGCGAAAGCGGTGACGCGTCGCGAGCGCGACGCAGCGCGGGCCGACGGCGATCGCCGAACCGAATTTCTTGTTCGAGGCTTCGAGGCGCGACGCGAGATTGATCGCGGTTCCGTGCGCGGTGTAGTCGAGCTTTCCGCTCGCGCCGACATCGCCAAGGATGGCGCGGCCCGTCTCGACGCCGATGCGCGTGCGCCCCAGCTTGAGATGCGCATTTTCCGGCGCGATGCGAAACGCTTCCGTCGCAATGTGAATCGACAGCGCGCAATCGACGGCGCGCGCCGCATGATCGGGCAGCTCCACCGGCGCATTGAAGAAGGCATGCACCGCGTCGCCGACGAATTTGTCGACCATGCCGCCATGTTCGACGACGATGGCGCAGACGCAGGCGAAATAGCGGTCGAGCAGCGCGACAAGTTCGACCGGGCCGATGCGCTCCGTCATGGCGGTGAAGCCTTCGAGATCGGTGAAGAGCGCGGTGATCTCGCGCTCCTCGCCGGCGAGCTTCAACAGTTCAGGATCTTCCGCGAGCCGCGCGACGATCGCCGGCGGCAGTCGCGTCGCGAAACTGCGCTCAAGCGCGACGCGACGGGCGCGCGCCTCGGCGAAGGCTGCGAAATTCGACGCCTGCCAGGCGCCGAGCGCGGTCACGACAGGCCAGAGCGGATCGACGAGCAACGCGCGCCAACGCCAGAGGATCACGCAAACCGCGCACCAGAGCGCAGCGACGACGATTGTGGCGACAGCGGCGCGCGCCGGCGTCAGCTTGATAACCGCAATGACGCCGAGCACAGCCAGCAACGCCGCGACAGCAAGTTCGACCCAGAACGCCGCGGCGGGCCGGATCGGAATTGCGTTGTCGATGATTTGCTCGAGCGTGTCGGCCTCGATCTGCACCGTTGGCGTGAAGGCGTCGGCCGCGGTTTCGCGCAATCCGCCGGCTTCGGGCGCGCTCGCGCCAATCAGGACGAACTTGCCGGTGAATTTTTCGCGCGCAGCGTCGGGCGCGTCGAGCAGACTCGCCGCAGCGACCGTGCGCGCCGCGCGATGCGCCGGCGAGGACGTCCAGAGCCTGAGACTCGCATCGCGCGCCAGCGGCGCGACATGCCCGCCGACGCGCAAGGTCCGCGCGCGGCCATCGATCAGGAGATTGCCGTCGCCGGAGCCAATCCGCAGCGTCTCGACCGCGATGCCGCCATAGACCACGCCGCCGCCGGCCGCGAGCAGCGGCACGCGACGCACTGGCTCGCCATCCGACGCGGGGAGCGTGAGCACGCCAAGGCCTTTCGCCGCATCGATCAGGGGCCGCACCGGCGCGGTGACGCCACGCGTGACGAGGAGATCGGGCAGATCAGGAGGCTCGCCTTCGAGGCCGAGCGGCGGGCCTTCGGGCGCAGCCGCCGCGGGCGAAGGATCGAGCACGACGCCGAGCGCGACCGGCGCGCCACGAAGAGCTGAAGCCAGCGCTTCGACATTCGGCGGCGGCGCATCGCCTGCGGCGCGGGCTTCGGCCAGAAGCATATCGAAGCCAATGGCGAGCGGCTTCGCCGCCACGGCCGCGCCTGCGAGTCGAGCGAGCGTCTCGCGCGGCCAGGGCCAGGAGCCGAAGCGATCGAGCGCGGCGCGATCGATATCGACAACAAGCACGGGGCTCGCGAGAGGCGCGCGCGGAAACGCTGCGATCAGCCGATCAAACAGCGCCTCGCGAATGCGATCGGCGAAGCCTAGGGGATCAAAGGCCGTGTGCGCGGCGACGAGCGCGAGCGCCGCGAAGCCGGCGAGCGGCGCCATCCAGCGCGAGCGTCGGGCGAAGCGTCTCACGCATCGTCCTCGCCTTCGACGATGGCGCGCAACGCTTCGAGATCGCAATCGCAGCGCCGGCCCTTGCGGCGCATGACGCCGCTTTCGGCCCAGTTCATCAGCACGCGATTGACACGCGGCCGCGTCGCTCCCGCAAGCGCGGCGAGTTCGCGCTGATCGACGGGAATATCGAAGGATGCGCGCTTTTTCTCCGCCGCGTCAGGGCCAGCGAAGAGCAGAAAGAGATGCGCGACGCGACCTTCGAGAGGCTTCAGCGCAATCGTTTCGAGTTGATCGGTTGTCGCGCGCAGGCGGCCGCAGAGAACCGCAAGCACCGCATCCTGCATCGCCGGCGTCGCGCGGAACGAAGTCTGGAAATCACGACGCGACAGGGACAGCAAGGTCGACGGAGTGACGGCGGCCGCATCTGTCGTGCGGCCGGCGCCGTCGAGCAGCGCGATCTCGCCGAAAGCCTCGCCCGGGCCGGCGAGGCGGACGGTGAATTCGCGGCCCTGGGCGCTGTCGCGCGCCAGCCGGATCGCGCCGGTCTCGACGATGAACATGGCGTCGCCAGGATCGTCGCGATGGAACAGCGTCTCGCCGGGCGAGAGTTTGCGGCGCGTCACGCGGCCGGCCAGCACAGTCAGCGCAGCCTCGTCCAGCGATGCGAAAAACGCATGGCCCCGCAGGAGCGCCACGATGGAAAGAGGCCCGCTCATCATCCCAGCCGGTTCGACGGGGGGAAGCTATCCCAAGGGCGCCCGGAGGGAAATCCGGCCCGACCGGCCTGCGAAGGCCACATAAAGAAATCTTTATATCTTTATTGCGAGGTCGGAGAGCCGGTGCTATAGGCCCGGCCGACGCACAGGTTTCCCAGAGGAGCGAACATGGCCCAGGCCGCCGTGAAACCCGCGAACGACGCGGATTATATCGTCAAGGACATCTCGCTCGCCGGCTTCGGCCGCAAGGAGATCGAGCTCGCCGAGACCGAAATGCCGGGCCTGATGGCCATCCGCGCGGAGTATGGCCCGAAGCAGCCGCTCAAGGGCGCCCGCGTCGCCGGCTCGCTGCATATGACCATCCAGACGGCGGTGCTGATCGAGACGCTGAAGGCGCTCGGCGCCGACGTCCGCTGGGTCTCCTGCAACATCTTCTCCACCCAGGACCACGCCGCAGCCGCGATCGCCGCCGCTGGCACCCCGGTCTTCGCCTACAAGGGCGAGACGCTCACCGAATACTGGGACTACACCGCGAAGCTGTTCGACTGGCATGGCGGCGGCACGCCCAACATGATCCTCGACGATGGCGGCGACGCCACAATGCTCGTCCATCACGGCCTGCGCGCCGAGCAGGGCGACACGGCTTTCCTCGACAAGCCTGAGTCCGAAGAAGAGGAAATCTTCTACGCGCTGCTCAAGCGTCTCCTGAAAGAAAAGCCGAAGGGCTGGTTCGCCGAGGTCGCGAAGGCGATCAAGGGCGTGTCGGAAGAGACGACGACGGGCGTACATCGCCTCTACAAGCTCGCCGAGCAGGGCAAGCTTCTGTTCCCGGCGTTCAACGTCAATGATTCCGTGACGAAATCGAAATTCGACAATCTCTATGGCTGTCGTGAATCGCTCGTCGACGCGCTGCGCCGCGGCACCGACGTGATGATGGCCGGCAAGGTCGCGTTCGTCGCCGGTTATGGCGATGTCGGCAAGGGCTCGGCCGCGTCGCTGCGTCAGGCCGGCGCGCGCGTGATCGTTGCGGAAGTCGATCCGATCTGCGCGCTGCAGGCGTCGATGGAAGGCTATGAAGTGACGACGATCGAGGACGCGCTGCCGCGCGCCGACATCTATGTCACCGCGACTGGCAACAAGGACATCATCACCGTCGATCACATGCGGGAGATGAAGGATCGCGCCATCGTCTGCAACATCGGCCATTTCGACAATGAGATTCAGGTCTCCGGCCTGAAGAATTTCAAATGGACGAACATCAAGCCGCAGGTGGACGAGATCGAGTTTCCGAAGGGGAATCGCATCATCCTTCTCTCCGAAGGCCGGCTGGTGAATCTCGGCAACGCAATGGGGCATCCTTCTTTCGTGATGTCGTCGTCCTTCTCGAACCAGACCCTGGCGCAGATCGAGTTGTGGTCGAACCAGGGCAAGTACGAGAAAAAGGTCTACACGCTGCCGAAATTCCTCGACGAGAAGGTCGCCGCGCTTCATCTCGCCAAGCTCGGCGTCAAGCTCACGGCGCTGCGCAAGGAGCAGGCGGACTATATCGGCGTGCCGCAGAGCGGCCCGTTCAAACCCGATCACTATCGCTACTGACGAATAATCCGCGCCGGACCGGCGCGGACTCCTTTCGTTCCAATCAGTGTCAAGCGCGCGCGCCCTCCCGGGCGCGCGATTTTTTTTGAGTCACGATTCGTTAACCGCTTCCTGACGGAGTCACGCAGCAGTTAAAGTGCAGTGATTCGGGTTCGGCGGGGCGACGGATTCCGGGCGATGCGGCAACGCCAGTCGTTGCAAGCGGCGGACAAGGATTGGTTCATGGCGGTTCAGGAGACGGGCCGCGCATGGGGGCGTTGCGTTGCGCAAGCGCATCAGCGCTGGGCGCGGCGCGCCAGCCATGCGCTCGCGCCTGTCGGATTCAGCATCGGGGCATGGCAGGCCGCCCTCGCGCCAGCGCGCGCCGACGTCACGGAGATCGGCCGCGAAATCGCCCGCGGCGCCGAATCGCAGAATGTCGTCGCCTTCAGCGTCTTCATCGCGCTCGGCGTGTTCGCCACCGTTACGGCTTTCCTCTATGTGCGCGAGCGCGATCGCTGGTTCCGCCGCGCCGATCAATATGCCGACGAGATCAATCGCCTGCGCGCGGAGGCGGATCGCGCCGACATGCTGCTGGCGGGCGACGTCCAGCTCCTGATCTCATGGCCCGGCGCCAACGAGGAGCCGATCATCGAAGGCGACGTCGCGGCCATCGCCGGGCTTGCGGCGCCGCGCCATGCGCTGGTGTTCGGCACCTGGCTGCCGCCGCTCGAAGCCAGCCGCCTCGAAGACGCCGCATCGCGCCTGCGCGCCAGCGGCGAACCTTTCCTGTTGCAATTGCGCAGCCGCAACGGCGCCGAGATCGAAGCGATGGGCCGCGTCATCGCCGGCCGCGCGATCATGCGCATCCGCGATCTCGGCGAAGAGAGACGTCTGCGCAACGATGCGATCGCGGCGCGCGAAGCGGCGGTGCGCGAACGCGACGCGATGCGCGAACTCATCGACGCGATTCCGCATCCGGCCTGGATGCGCGACGAGCATCGCCGGCTCACCTGGGTCAATCGCGCTTATGTGCGCGCGGTGGAGGCGTCAGATGCGAGCGACGCGATCGGGCGCGAAGCCGAACTGCTCGATCATCGCCATCGCGCCCAGGCAGAGGCGCGTCACGCAGTTGGCGAAAGCTATGCGCAGCGCGTGCCGGCTGTGATGGCCGGCCGTCGCGCCACTATCGACGTGTTCGAAACAAGTTCCGGAGGCCTGTGCGGCGGCGTGGCCGTCGACATGTCGGAAATCGCTGCGCTGCAGGATGATCTGGAAAAGCAGGCGAAGGCGCATTCGCTGACGCTCGACCAGCTTCCGACCGCGGTCGCGATCTTCGATGCGCGCCAGCGGCTGATGTTCCACAATCAGGCCTATCGCCAGCTCTGGAACATCGATCTCGCCTTCCTCGAATCCCAACCGACGGAAAGCGAACTGCTCGACCGTCTGCGCGCCGAGCGCATGATCCCCGAACATGATGATTTCCGCGGCTGGAAGACAAGCTGGCTGCAAGGCTATCGCACGCTCGAACCGCGCGATCAGTTCTGGTATCTGCCCGACGGCCGCAACATCCGCGTCTTCGCCAATCCGAATCCGCAAGGCGGCATCACCTATCTCTTCGACGATGTCAGCGAGCGTCACGCGCTCGAGCTGCGCTATAATTCACTGACGCGCGTGCAGCGCGAAACACTCGACATGCTGAAGGAAGGCGTCGCGGTCTTCGGGCCGGATGGCAAGCTGCGCTTGCATAACCCGTCTTTCGGAAAGATCTGGGACATTCCCGAAGCGGTGCTGCGCCTCACGCCGCATGTGGACGATGTCGCGCGCATCGCCGCGATTCATGCGCCGGACGCGCCTTTCTGGGCTGACATGTCGAGCGCCGTCGCGGGCTTCGTCGATCACAGGCTGAGCACGACGGCGCGCGTGCATCGCCAGGATGGCGGCGTCGTCGATTGCGCCATTGCGCCGCTGCCTGACGGCGGCACGCTCATCACCTTCACCGACGTCACCGACAGCGCCAAGTTCGAACGCGCGCTGACGGAACGCAACGAAGCCTTGCAACGCGCGCATCAGTTGCGCAGCGACTTCGTGCAGAACATGTCCTATGAGCTGCGCTCGCCGCTCAACGTGGTGATCGGCTATACGCAGATGCTGGGCGACGGCATCGGCGGGCCGCTCAATCCGAAGCAGCGCGAATATGCGAGCCACATCATGCGCGCCTCGAACGCGTTGCTCGCGCTCATCGACAATATCCTCGATCTGCAATCGATCGACAGCGGTGTCGTGGCGCTCGAACTCGGTCCCGTCGATCTCAAGGCGAATATCGATGCGGTCGCCGAAGGCGTGCAGGATCGGCTGAGCGACGCCGACGTGACGTTCAAGGTGAAGATCGCGCCTGACATCAGAACCTTCATCGCCGACGGGCGGCGACTGCGCACGGTTCTCTTCAACCTGATTTCGAACGCGATCGGATTTTCACCGGCCGGCGGCGCGGTCGAAGTGGCGGCGGAGCGCGCCGGCGACGAATTGCGCATCTCCCTCTCGGATCAGGGGCCTGGCATCCCTGAAGAAGCGCGGGCGCGCATCTTCGAGCGTTTCGAGCACCACCCGCAGGGCTCGAAGCATCGCGGCGTCGGCATCGGGCTTTCGATCGTGCGCTCCTTCATTGAGCTGCATGGCGGGCGCGTGACGGTGGAAAGCGCGCCCGGCGGCGGCGCGCGCTTCGTCTGCGTGCTGCCCTACCGTGAGGGAGATAGCGACACTGGCGCGGCGGCCCGACTTCTGGCGTAAAAGCCGCAATGCCCGAGGCCGATTCGACCACCTCGCCCTGGCGGCTGCTGCTCGCCGATGAACGCGCCACCGCCGGGCTCGCGAACGAGCTCGCCGGCGTTTTGTCGGCCGGCGACCTTCTGACGCTCTCCGGCGATCTCGGCGCGGGCAAGACGACCTTCGCGCGCGCGCTGATCCGGGCGCTGACCGGCGATCCCAATGAGGAGACGCCGAGCCCGACCTTCACCCTGATGCAGGAATATCACGGCGAGCATTTCCCGATCATCCATGCCGACCTGTTCCGCATCGCCAGCGGCGACGAGCTCGCCGAACTCGGCTGGGACGAGGCGTCGGAACAGGCGCTCGTCATCGTCGAATGGCCCGAGCGCGCCGGCGACGCGCTGACGCAGGAACGCATCGATATCAGGCTCGACATCGCCGAAGACGGTTCGCGCATCGCGACGATCACTGGCGCAGGCGGCTATGTCGCCAAGCTCGCGCGCTTCCGCGCCACCGGCGAGATGTTGCGCAAGGCGGGCTGGGGCGGATCGCGCCGCGAATTCATGCTCGGCGACGCTTCGACCCGCGCCTATGAGCGGGTGAAGCGCGAAGATGATTCAGCGGTGCTGATGATTTCGCCGCGCCGGCCTGACGGACCGCCCATCCGTAGCGGCAAACCCTACAGCGCCATCGCCAAACTTGCGGAAAGCGTGCACGCCTTCGTCGCGCTGGCGCACGGGTTGAAGGAGCGCGGCTTCAGCGCGCCCGATATCTATGCGCAGGATCTCGACGCCGGCCTGCTGCTGATCGAGGATCTGGGTTCGGAGTCCGTGCTCGAAAGCGGCGCGCCCATTCCCGACCGTTATCTCGCCTCGGTCGAGGCGCTGGCGCTGCTGCATGCGCAGGAGCTGCCATCTTCGCTGCCGGTTCCTGGCGCCGAGAGCCACGTCATTCCGCCGTATGATCTCGACGCGCTGCTGATCGAAACCGAACTTTTGCTCGACTGGTATGCGCCGCAGCAGCACGGGCTCGCGATTTCGGCGGCCTCGCGGGCCGAATTCATCCGCTCCTGGACCGAAGCGCTGCGGCCGCTGACGGAAGCGCCTGTCACCTGGACGCTGCGCGACTACCATTCGCCCAATCTCATCTGGCTGCCGCGCCGCGACGGCGTCGCGCGCGTCGGCCTGATCGACTTCCAGGACGCGGTGCTGGGACCGCCGGCCTATGACGTCGCTTCGCTGGCGCAGGATGTGCGCGTGACCGTGCCGGAAGAGCTCGAACTCAAGCTGATCTCGCATTATGTCCGGCTTCGCCGCGAGCGCGACCCCGCTTTCGACATGGCCGGCTTCAGCGCCGCCTATGCGATCATGGCGGCGCAGCGCGCCACCAAGATCCTCGGCATCTTCGTCCGGCTCGACAAGCGGGACGGGAAGCCGATCTATCTCAAGCATATTCCGCGCATCGAGAAGCTGCTGATCCGCAACCTCTCGCACCCGGTTTTGTCTGACGTGCGCGGCTGGTATCAGAAGGCCATGCCGAGCCTGTTCGGCGACAGCGAAGCCTAGAGCCCATCATGAACTTCGCATCGGGCGCGCGATCGACGCGCGCCATCGTGCTCGCCGCCGGAGTAGGCCAGCGCATGCGACCGATCACCGACCGGCTGCCGAAGCCGCTTGTCGAGGTCGGCGGCAAACCCATGCTCGACCATGCGCTCGACCGGCTCGCACAGGCGGGAATCGAAGAAGCGATCGTCAACGTCCATCACCTCGCGGATCAGGTGGAGCGGCATGCAGCGGGGCGACGCGCGCCGCGCATCACGATTTCAGATGAGCGCGCGCAACTCCTCGAAACCGGCGGCGGCGTGAAGAAGGCGCTGCCGCTGCTCGGGCCCGGCCCCTTCATCGCCATCAATTCGGATTCGCTGTGGATCGAGCGCGGCGTCTCCGCCATCGCGCGCCTGATCGACGCATGGGACGCGTCGCGTCACGACATGCTGCTGATGCTGGCGCGACGCGAAGAGACGTTCGGCTATGACGGCGTCGGCGATTTCGACCGCGATGCGGAAGGGCTGCTGACGCGGCGCGCGGGCGACACCGCGCCCTTCATCTTCGCCGGCGTTTCGATCATGACGGAAGCGCTGTTCGCCAATACGCCTGATGACGGCTTCTCGCTCAATCTCCTGTTCGATCGCGCCAGCGCGCGCGGGCGGCTCGGCGGCGCGATCCTCGACGGGCTCTGGCTGCATGTCGGCACGCCTGACGCCATCGCGCCTGCGAACGCATTGTTCGCAAAAGGCTGAACATCAGAGATGGCGATGCGTCCCCCTCGCCTGTTCTCGATCCCGCCGGGCGCGCTTTTTCTCGACACGCTGGCGGATGCGCTGATCGACGGAACGCTCGTTGGCGATATCGGCTGGAAATCGCGTCCGCTCGATGTCGCCGACGTCACCATCTATCTGCCGACGCGGCGCGCGGCGCGCGCTTTCGCCGGCGTGCTGGCGCTGCGCGCCGACGGACCGGCGATCCTGCCGCGCATCGTGCCGCTCGGCGACGCCGACGAAGCTGAACTCAAACTGATGGGCGATGGCGACGTCGCGCCGGAGGCCCTGCTGCAGCCGGCAGCGGAATCAGCTGATCGCATGATCTTCCTCGCCGATCTGGTGATGCGCTGGCGCAAGCAGCTCGCTCTGGCGATCACGCCGCTTGATCGCGCCGAGCATGGGCTGATCGCGGAATCGCCGGCCGAAGCCTTTGCGCTCGCCGGCGACCTCGCGCGCGTGCTCGACATCCTGACGATCGAAGGCGTCACCCCTAAGCAACTTTCTGACGGCGTGCCCGGCGAACATGATCGCTACTGGGAAATTTCGCGCGCCTTTCTCGGCATCGCCTTCGAGACGTGGCCGCTCTATCTCGAAACGCGCGGCCTCATCGATCCCACGGCGCGCAACCAGAATGTGCTGCGCGCGCGCGCCGCGCAGATCGCCGCAGGAAAAAGCTCCGGCCCCGTCATCGCGGCGGGTTCGACCGGCACCAATCCGGCGACGGCGGAGCTTTTGTCAGCGATTGCGCGGCTTGATCGCGGCGCGGTCGTGCTGCCGGGTCTTGATCTCATCTCATCGAATGACTCCTTCGCAGCGATCCTCGGCGAAGAAGCGCCGCACGAAGTCCATCCGCAGGCGGCGCTGGCGCATCTGCTGCGGCGATTACAGGCGCAACGCGGCGATGTCATCCCGCTTGGCCGCGCGCAGAAAGCTCTTCTCGCGCGCGAGCGCGTGCTCAGCGACGCGATGCAGCCGCCTTCACAGACAGCGAGCTGGGCGGATGCGCGGGCGGATGCTGCGATCCAGCGCGATATCCGTGACGCGCTTCGCGGCGGCGCCATCATCGAAGCCGACACTGACCGCGAGGAAGCGCTCGCCATCGCGCTCGCCATGCGCCGCGCCGTGCGGAGGCCGAACCGCAGCGCAGCTCTCGTGACGCCGGATCGCGCGCTCGCCGAACGCGTCGGCGTGACGCTGGCGCGCTGGGGCCTTGAAGTCGATGATTCCGCCGGACGCGCGCTGTCGCGCGCGCCGCGCGGCGCGCTGGCGATCCTTGCGGCGCAATGGCTCGCCTCTCCCGCGGACGGCGCGCTGCTTTCGACGCTGCTTGCACATCCCAGCGTCGCGTGCGGATTTGATCGCGCTGGGATGGTTCGCGCCGCGACGGCGATCGAGATCGGATTGCTGCGCGGCTATCCCGACGCCAGCGATCTCAAGATGCTGCGCGAGTTGTTCGAGCCTCGTCGCAGCAAGGCCAGCGATCGTCATGCGATCGGCCCACTCAAGCGTTTGTCGGAAGACGACTGGACGCTGGCGCGCGAAGCGCTCGACAGGCTGATTGCGATTTCCGATCGGTTCGCCGGCACAGGCGACAAACACGGCTGCGCCTGCGTCGGCGAATGGGCGGCGGCGCACCGCGAGGCGCTGGTCGCGCTGACTGAAAACGCAAGTGAAGAAGACTGGCTGTTCGACGAACCCGATGGCGACGCGCTGCGAGAGCTGTTCGGCGCGCTGGAAATCGCGGGCGCGGAACGCGCGCCGCTGACGCGCGCAGATTATCCGCTTGCGATCAAGCAGCTCATGGATGGCGAGACGCTCAACCCGCCGGCGCGCATCCATCCACGCCTCGCGATCTGGGGCCTGCTCGAAGCGCGTCTGTTGCAGGCCGATGTAATGATCCTCGGCGGACTCAACGAAACCTCCTGGCCGCCGCAGCCCTCGCCTGATCCTTTTCTCAATCGCGCGCTGCGCTCCACGCTGAAGCTGCCACAGCCGGAGCGGCGCATCGGCCAGACGGCGCATGATTTCGTCGCGGCGTTCGGGGCCGCGCGCCAGGCGATCCTGACGCGCGCGAAAAAATCCGGCGGCGCGCCAACCATCGCCTCGCGCTTCTGGCAGCGACTGCAGGCCTATGCGGGACCACAGGAGAAACGACCGGAGCATTTCAGCGAGGCCGACCGCCGCAATCCGTGGGTGCGCGCGACGCGGCGCGGCGACATCTATCTCGCCTATGCGCGCGCGCTCGACGAATCCGGCGAAGCGAAACCGATTTCACAACCGAGCCCGAAGCCGCCGGCGCGTCTCGCTCCGCGTCAGCTCAGCGTCAGCCGCATCGAGACTTTGGTGCGCGATCCCTATGCGATCTTCGCGCAATCGGTGCTGAAGCTCGACAGGCTTGAGCCGATCGGTATGGCGGCGGACTTCGCGCTGCGCGGCACGGTGATTCACGATGCGGCCGCGCATTTCTCCAAGACGGTTGATCCCTTCGCGGCGAACGCCGTCGAGGAATTCACCCGGATTGGCGAAAAGCTTTTCAAAGAAGCGGGCGTCGACCCTGAACGCATGATGTTCTGGCTGCCCGGCTTCCGCCGCGCCGCGCGCGCCTATGTCGAATGGGAGCGCTCGCGGCGACCGCATCTCGCGCGATTCGATGTCGAGCAAGGCGGCAAAATCTCGTTTGCGCTTGGCGACGGCTCTAATTTCACGCTCAGCGGCCGCGCCGACCGTATCGAGCGGTTGAAGGACAGGACGCTCGCTATTGTCGACTTCAAGACCGGAGCGCCGCCCTCGCGCAAGGAGGTGCTTAAAGGATTGTCGCCGCAGCTCACGCTGGAAGCGGCGATGGCTTCGCGCGGCGGTTTCAATGCAGAAGATCGCGGCCGCAAAGCGTCATCCCTGATCTATGTCAGGATGTCTGGCGCAAAAAGCGGCGGCTTCGACAATGATCTCGCTGATTCTGCGAAGAAAGATTTTGTCGATCCCATCGCAATCCCCGAGAAACATCTCGAACAGTTGCGACGGCGCATGAGCGCGCTTGTCTCGGGCGAACTCGGCTTCACATCGCGCCCGATCCCGAAATATGCGCGCGACGAAGGCGACTATGACCATCTCGCCCGCGTGGCGGAGTGGTCGCGCGGAGACGATGATGAGTAGCGCCGCGCCCTCCCCGCAGTCGCAGACGCAGCAGCGGCAGCGCGACGCTTCCGATCCGCGCGCGTCGGTCTGGGTGTCCGCCAACGCCGGCTCGGGCAAGACGGAGGTGCTGGCGCGCCGCGTCATCAGGCTGATGCTCGACGGCGTGACGCCGGATGAGCTGCTCTGTCTCACCTACACCAAGGCGGCCGCAGCGGAGATGACGAACCGCGTCTTCGAGCGGCTTGGCGCGTGGATCACCTTGGGCGACGAGGAATTGCGCGGCCGCGTCCATGAACTTACAGGCGCTGCGCCATCGCGCGAATTGCTGGTCCGCGCACGACGTTTGTTCGCCGACGCGCTGGAGACGCCCGGCGGCCTCAAAATCCAGACCATCCACGCCTTCTGCGAAAGGCTGTTGCATCTCTTCCCCTTCGACGCGAAGACGCCGGCGCATTTCGAGGTGCTCGACGATGTGGCGCAATCGCAACTGATCGACGCCGCCATCGCCTCGGTGGTCGCGGGCCAAGACGGGCCGGAAGCCGCAACGGCGTTCGCGCGCGTGGCGGAGGATTTCCCGAAGCAGGATGATTTTCGCGATGTGCTGAAGAAGATGCTGGTGCTGCGGTCGGACATTTCCGATGGCGTCGCGCCAACCGACCCTCTCGATCAACTCGCCAAAGCGTTGCGCATCTCGCTGGAGGACAGCGTCGACGACGCGATCGCGCGCCACTTCGCGAGCGCATTCTGGGCTGATCATTGGAATCGGGTCGCCGCCGCCTTGCGCGGCCATCCCGGCGCCACCAATGATGGGACCGCCGATGCGCTCGAACAGGTCGCGCGCGAAACCGATCCCGCGATGAAGCTTGCTGCGTTGCGCGGCGTCTTCCTCGGCTCGTCCGGCGCCGAGCTCAAGCCGAACTCGGTGATGACCGCCAAGGCGCGCGGCGCGAATCCCGGAGCGGCCGAGAAACTCGACGACGAGGCGGCGCGCTTCTCCGCGCTGCTGGAGCGCATCGCCGCGATCGAGGCGCTGGCGCGCAACCGGGCGATGTTCACGGTCGCCGACGCCATTCTCGCGCATTATCGCGCGGCGAAGGCGCGGCGCGGCGCGCTCGATTTCGCCGATCTCATCGACAAGACGCGCGCGCTGCTCGCCAATGAGGGCGTCGGCCCCTGGATCCTCTACAAGCTCGATTCGCGCCTCACCCATATTCTCGTCGACGAGGCGCAGGATACAAGCGAAGCGCAATGGGACATCGTGGTGCGCCTGGCCGAGGAATTCACCACCGGCGAAGGCGCGCGCGAAACGCGCCGCACCATCTTCGCCGTCGGCGACGAGAAGCAGTCAATTTATGGCTTCCAGGGCGCGGCGCCGAAATCCTTCGCGATGATGCGCGATCTGTTCAAACGGCGTCATGAGGCGGCGGAGCGGCGCTTCGAGAATATCCCGCTCACTGTGTCCTTCCGCTCGACTATCGAAGTCCTTTCCGCCGTCGATCGCATTTTCACAGGCGGCGATCGCGCGCGCGGATTGTCGTTCGACGCCGGCGTCGCGCCGACCCATCAAAGCAACCGGCTTGATCGCGCCGACATCGGCTTCGTCGAACTCTGGCCGTTGATCACGAAGACCGATGAGGCCGAGCCGGACGATTATCTCGATCCAGACGAATCCTCCCGTCCCGTCGATGCGCCTTCCGCGGATTCGCCGACCGCGCGGCTCGCGCGCCGCGTCGCCGACCAGACGCGCCTGCTGATTGCAAATGGCGATCCCACGGGACGGCCGGTGAAGCCCGGCGACGTGATGATTCTCGTGCGCCGCCGCAACGCATTGTTCGAGACCATCATCTCGGCGCTGAAGCAGGCCGGCGTTCCCGTCGCCGGCGCCGACCGGCTGAAGGTCGCGCAGCATATCGCCGTGCAGGATTGCCTGGCGCTGGCGCGCGCCACGCTGATGCGCGACGACGATTACGCGCTCGCCTGCGCGCTGAAGAGCCCGCTTCTCGGCCTCGATGATGATGATCTGATCGCGGTTGCGCCGGAACGCGGCGATGCGCCACTCGCCGACGCGTTGCGCGATGCAAGCGACAGAAAGATTGCTGCGGCCGCCGCCTTCATCGAGGGCTGGCGCGGACGCGCCACGCTCGGCCCCTTCGCCTTTTTCGCGCGGCTCCTCGAGGCCGAAGGCGGGCGTCTGAAATTGCTGGCGCGGCTCGGCGCCGAGGCCGGCGATGCGCTCGATGAATTTCTCGCGCGCGCGCTCGATTTCGAACGACGGGACTCCGCCTCGCTCGCAGCCTTCGTCGCAGCGTTCGAGAACGCCGACATCGAGATCAAGCGCGACCTCGCGCAGGCTGCGAACGAAGTGCGCGTGATGACCGTGCATGCGGCGAAGGGCCTTGAGGCCCCGATCGTGATTTTGCCTGACACCACGGGAAAACCGGAAGGGCGGGGGGCTTCGCCTGCACTGCGCGTGCCGCTCGGCGGCGAGTCGCAGCCGCTTGGCGTCTGGGCGCCGCCCGGCCGCGCGCCGGCCGCGATCGACGCCGCGCGCCGCGCCGCCTCGGCCGACGCAGAGGACGAGCATCGGCGCCTGCTCTATGTCGCGCTGACGCGCGCGCGCAACGGACTGATCATCGCCGGCGCGACAGGACTGAAGCAGGCGCCGCCCGCGTCCTGGTATGCGCAGATTTCATCGGCGCTGGAAGAGGGCGACGCGAAGCTCGGCGCCAAACTCGAACAGACGCCGGCGCGCGGAGGCGAAGGCGAGGTCGGGCGCTGGATCATCGCGGGGCGCGAAAGCACGGCGATGACGAGGCAAGCGGAGCGGGCGACGCTGCCAACCGCTACGCGCCTGCCATCCTGGACGCGCGAACAGGCTTCGCCGGAAGCCGTGTGGACGCCGCCGCTCTCGCCCTCGCGCGCCGCAGAGGCGGCCGATCGGCGCGACCGGCCGCTCGACCGACCGGAAGCCGCCGCGGCGCGGGCGCGCGGCCGCCTCATCCACAGGCTGCTAGAAGCGATTCCATCGGCCGATCCTGACCAGCGGGAGTCTGTCGCGCTGCGCCTTGCCGAACTCAGCGCGCAGCCCGCGGACCTTGCCGAACGTCAGCAACTCGCGCGGAAGGCGCTGGAGATCGTGGCCGATTCCCGATTCGCCGATCTCTTCGATCCAGGCTCGCGCGCCGAAGTCGCGGTGGCCGGCCCCATCAAGGGCCGCGACGGCGCCGTGCGTCACGCGTCCGGCAAGATCGACCGGCTGGCGCTCGCCGGCGGGGACGTGCTGATCGGCGATTACAAGACGGGCGCGCGGCCGCCGGCGCATGAAGCCGACATTCCCAAAAGCGTCATCGCGCAGCTTGCGGTCTATCGCGCGCTGGTCGCGCCACTCTATCCCGATCGCAAAGTCCGTTGCGTCGTCATCTGGACCGCCGGCCCCCTCGCGCATGAGATTTCCAACGCGGCGCTCGACGAAGCGCTTCACAGGATTTGATCCTGCGCCCGCCGCGCGTCACGCTCGCGTGAGAGCGGGTTGACCCCCCTTCTCCGGCTACCTACCTTTTCTCCCACGAGAAGCCCGGAGTCGTCCGGGCGTTTTTAAGCGAGGCACCCCATGGGCGCGCAAAAGACCAGTGACGCCACCTTTGAAAGCGACGTCCTGAAATCATCGACTCCCGTCGTCGTCGACTTCTGGGCGGAGTGGTGCGGTCCCTGTCGCATGATCGCCCCGTCGCTCGATGAGATTTCCAAGGAGCTCGACGGCAAGATCAAGGTCGTGAAGCTCAACGTCGACGAGAATCCCGCGACGGCCGCGAAGTTCGGCATCCGCTCGATTCCGACGCTGATGTTGTTCAAGAATGGCGAACTCGCCGGGCAGAAAGTCGGCGCCGCGCCGAAGGGCGACCTGTCGAAATGGATTTCCGGCGCGATCTGATTCGATCGCGCTTATAGTCGAGGCGACTTTCGAGCCCGCGCCGCGTCAGCGGCGCGGGCTTTCCTTTGGGCGTGATTAACAGAACCTTTTAGTCGAATTTTCCGAAAATTCTCGAAATGGCGCGGGAACAAGCGCTTCCGCCGCGAATTGTGGCAAGAAGGTGGTAACTATCCATGCAAATTTGGGCGAAACGACGTGCAATGTGGCAAGGCCATGCGTCCGCCGCCTAGCGATGTGGCGCCGGGGTGACAGACATCTCCGCGGGCCGCTGTTAGACCACCGCTCACAAATTGAGTTTCCGAGGACCACAACAAATGAAGAAGCTTCTGCTCGCCTCCGCCGCGCTTGTCGCCATCTCTTCCGCTGCGTTCGCGGCCGATCTTCCCTCGCGCAAGGGCCCGCCGCCGGCGCCTGTCTATGTTCCCGCCTTCTCCTGGACCGGTTTCTATGTCGGTCTTCAGGGCGGCTACTCCTGGGGCCGCGTGACCGGCACGTCGACGACCGCTCCGGGCGGCCTGTTCCTCGGCAGCTACGGCTATGACGCCAATGGCGGCCTGTTCGGCGCGCATGCCGGCTACAACTATCAGTTCACGCCGAATCTCGTCGCCGGCATCGAAGGCGACATCGAGTGGGCTGACCTGAAGAAGACCGGCATCGCCAGCACGGGCCTTCTCGCCGAGCGCACCAAGCTCGACTGGCAGGGTTCGGTTCGCGGCCGCTTCGGCTTCGCTCTCGATCGCGCCCTCATCTACGCCACCGGCGGTGTCGCGTTCGCCGACATCAGCCACAACGTGACGACGATCCCGGGCGGCGTCAGCGTCCTGAACTACTCCGACACCCGCGCCGGCTGGACGCTCGGCGGCGGTATCGAGTACGCGCTGACCAACAACATCACGGTCCGCGGCGAGTATCGCTACACCGACTACGGCCGGATCAGCGCTTCGAACCTCGTGACCGGCGTCGCCGACAGCAAGAAGTTCACGACCAACGCGATCCGCGCTGGCGTCAGCTACAAGTTCTGATCTCCCTTAAAGGGATCAACGAAAACCCGGCCGCGAGGCCGGGTTTTTTGTTGCGCAGAGATCAGGCGAAAGCTGAAGGCCGGAGCGCGATGACTTACGCTCAGCGTCAAAAGCGCTCGACATATTAGGTCGGCAATGACCCATTCGCGGCGAGCACATCGCCGGCGAGATAAAGCGATCCGGTGATCAAGATGCGCGGCGCAGCGCTCCATGAGCGCGATCCGATGCGGCGCAGCGCATCCTCGATGTCGACCGCCGCCTCGGCCGAAAACCCAAGCGTATCAGCAATCGTCGCAATGTCCTGCGCCGTGCGCGTGACGCCGCGCTCGCTGACCACGGGCAAAGTGACGATATCGCGCGTCAGATCCTCGAAGGCGTCGAGAAAAGCGCGCGCATCCTTGGTGCCCTTCATGCCGACGACGAGAATCAGCGGCCGCGACTTCATCTCCTCTATCTCGGCGATGGCGGCGGCGGTGACGCGTCCACCATCGGCGTTGTGGCTGCCGTCGAGCCATAATTCGGCGCCGGCCGGAAGGAGCGATTGCAACTTGCCTTCGCGCAGCGGCTGAAGGCGCGCCGGCCAAAAGGCCTCGCGCACGCCGCGCTCGAAGCAGGCGATCGGCAGGTCAGGCAGGTCGTGCGCATGGCGCAGCGCGGCGATCGCGGTTGCAGCGTTCACATGCTGATGACGCCCCGTGAGACGCGGCAGCGGCAGATCGAACAGGCCGCGCTCGTCCTGATAGACGAGCCGGCCATTCTCTTCATGCGCCGAGAAATCCTGGCCGCCGATGACAACAGGCGAGCCGATCGCCTCCGCGCGCGCGGCGACGACGTTGAGCGGCTCCTCATCCTGCGGCGCGATGATGGCGGGCGCGCCACGCTTCAGGATGCCCGCCTTCTCGCCGGCGATCTTGCTCACGGTGTCGCCAAGGAATTCGGAATGATCCATCGAGATCGGCGTGATCACGGTGGCGACGGGATCGACGATCACATTCGTCGTGTCGAAGCGGCCGCCAAGCCCGACCTCGAGCAGCAGCACGTCCGCGGGATTCTCGGCGAACAGCAGGAAGGCTGCGGCCGTGGTGATCTCAAAGATGGTGATGGCCTCGCCGGCGTTCGCCTCCTCGCAGCGACGGAAGGCGTCGGCGAGTTTCTCCTCATCGACAAGCTGGCCGCCGCCGATGGCGCCAAGACGAATGCGCTCGTGGAAACGCACGAGATGCGGCGAGGTGTAGACATGGACGCGCAGGCCCGCCGCTTCGAGAATCGCGCGCATGAAGGCGATCGTCGATCCCTTGCCGTTGGTGCCGGCGACATGAATCGTCGGCGGCAGGCGCAAATGCGGATCGCCGATCTTTCCCAGGAGCTTCTCGATGCGATGCAGCGACAGATCGATCAGCTTGGGATGGAGATGCAGGAAGCGGTCGAGATGGGCGGCGGAGTCGTTCATGATAAAACAGGCGCTGGCCGTGGTCCGCGCCGGCCGTGACGGACGATGAGTGTTAGCCGGTCCCGAAGGCGGCGAACAGAAAAAAGCGGAGCTGCGCCCTGCGGCGCAACGCCGTCAGGCGGCTTCGGCCGGAGCCGGCTCCGTCGTTTCGATCTGACGCGGCGGCAGCTTCATCAGCAGGCGGCACAGGCGCGCGACTGTCGCCTTCATGTCGCGGCGATGGACGACCATGTCCACCATGCCATGATCCCTGAGATATTCCGAGCGCTGGAAGCCTTCAGGCAGCTTCTCGCGAATGGTCTGCTCGATCACGCGCGGGCCGGCGAAACCGATCAGCGCGCCGGGCTCGGCGAGATGGACGTCGCCGAGCATCGCGTAGGATGCGGTGATGCCGCCGGTCGTCGGATTGGTCAGCACGACAATATAGGGAAGCCTCGCCTCCCTCAGCATGCGCACCGCGATGGTGGTGCGCGGCATCTGCATCAGCGACAGGATCCCCTCCTGCATGCGCGCGCCGCCGCCGGCGGCGAACACGACATAGGGCGACTTTTTCTCAATCGCCGTCTGCGCGCCCCTGATGAAGGCTTCCCCCGCTGATGTTCCCAGCGATCCCGTGATGAACGCCACATCCTGGACTGCGATCACGATCGGCTGGCCCTCAATGCGGCCGAAGCCAATCTTGAACGCGTCCTGCAAGCCGGTTTTGGTTCGCGCCTCCTTCAGGCGATCCGAGTAACGCTTGCTGTCGCGGAATTTCAGCGGATCGTCCGGCACCCGAGGCAGCGCAACATCGAGCCAGGTCTGCTCGTCGAACATCAGCTTCAGGCGCTGGGTCGAGCTGATGTGCAGATGATGATCGGAGCCGGGGATGACCCAGGCGTTCGCCTCGACATCCTTGTGAAACACCATCTGGCCGGTGTCAGGACATTTGATCCAGAGATTCTCCGGCGTCTCGCGCTTGAACAGCGTCTTGATGCGCGGGGGAACGACGTCGGAAATCCAGTTCATGGGATGCTCCTCAGCGAACTCGGCGAGCGCGCTTGTCAGGCCGCTGCGGATTTCGGCGCCGAACGCACGCCGGCCGCAAGCTGGGATACGAGATCGGTGACGGCGGAAACGGTCTTTTCCGTGGCCTTGCCTTCAGCATCAAGCGACGCCTTCAGCGCATCGATCAGCGCCGTGCCGACGACGACGCCATCGGCGCCGCGCGCGACCGCCGCGGCGTGCTGCGCGTTCTTGACGCCGAAGCCGACGACGACGGGCAGCGCGGTGTGGCGCTTGATGCGCGCAACCGCATTGGCCGTGACGTTGAAATCGGGCGTCGCCGCGCCGGTGATGCCGGTGATCGAGACGTAATAGACAAAGCCGGACGTATTCTTGAGAACCGCAGGCAGCCGCTTGTCATCCGTCGTCGGCGTCGCCAGGCGAATGAAGGCGACGCCGGCCTTCAGCGCCGGCAGGCAAAGCTCTTCGTCTTCTTCCGGCGGCAGATCGACGACGATCAAACCATCGACGCCGGCGGCCTTGGCGTCGGCAAGGAATTTCTCGACGCCATAGATATAGATCGGGTTGTAATAACCCATCAGCACGACGCCGACGCTGTCGTTCGTTTTTCTGAGTTCCGCCACATCCTCGAGCGTTTTCTTCAGCGACTGGCCGGCTTTCAGCGCGCGCAGGCCGGCGGCCTGGATCGACGGGCCGTCCGCCATGGGATCGGTGAAGGGCATGCCGAACTCGATGATGTCGGCGCCGGCTTTGGGCAATCCCTTGAGGATTGCGCGCGCGGTCTCACGGTCCGGATCGCCCGCCATAACATAGGTCACGAACGCGGCACGATTCTCGGCGCGGGCGCGGGCGAAGGCGGCGGTGATGCGATCTGTCATCGGATGGTCCGAATGTAAGCCTGATGTAGCGCGGGCCGGTCGCTAGCACAGGGGGGACGCCGGCGAAACTCTTCTGGACAGGGCGAATGGCCCAACGTAATGTTCTTGATATGTTCTAGTGAGGAGAGCGTGATGAAGCTGTTCTGGTCGCCCAATAGCCGCGCCATGCGCGCCTTGTGGATGATGGAGGAGATCGGCGAGCCCTATGAGCGCGTGCTGATCGACATCCGGAGCGGCGCGCAGGACAAGCCGGACTATCGGGCGATCAGCCCGCTGGGGAAAGTGCCTGCGATTGACGATGACGGCGTCATCGTCAGCGAATCCGGCGCGGTGATCGCCTATCTCGCCGACCGCTATCCCGAAAAGAAGCTGGCGCCTGCGATCGGCGATCCCAGGCGCGGCCCCTATCTCAAATGGCTGTTCTTCTCGCCTGTCATCGAGGGCGCGATCCTGGAGAAATTCGCCAAGCTCGAACTGCCGAAATCGACCGTGAGCTGGGGCAGCCACGCGCTGGTGATCGAAGCGCTCGATCAGGCGCTGCAGAAGGGACCGTGGCTGCTCGGCGATCAGTTCACCGCCGCCGACGTGCTGATCGGCTGCGACCTGCATTTCGCCGTCGACGTCTTCAAGATCTTCGAGAAGAAACCGAGCTTTGAAGCCTATATCGCCCGCTGCCTCGCCCGGCCGGCGATCAGGCGCGCGAACGAAATCAATGAGAAAGGGGCGTAAATCGGCGTGCGCCAAGCCGGAGCGAGATTCATGACCGTGGTGACGCTTGCCGAGGCAAGAGCGAAACTGTCTCGTCTTGTGAAGCAAGTCGAAGACGGCTCAATTTCGGAGGTTGTGATCGTTCGAAATCGCAAACGCGCCGCAAGGCTCGTTCCGATCTCGGATAACCGGGGTGCGGGTCAACGCCTCGGATTGCTCGCTGGTCGTTTCGCGCCTATGGCGCGAGACGACTTCGACGCGGATAGCCGCGCCATCGGCGAGTTATTCACCGCCATCGAGAACAAGCCCAAGTCTTGAGACATAAGCAGCAGGCTGAGCGTCAGCCGATTCCGTTGCGCCTGCGGCTCTCCGTCACAAGACCGTTGTCATCCGAGGCTAGCCCGCTGACGTTTTCTCCGGAGATCAGCCATGGGCGCCTTCTCGCTCGATCGTCGCAGCTTCCTTGGCGCCGCAGCCGCCGCGCCTCTCATCTCGCAGATCGCCGCAAGCGCGGAGCGAACGCTGCCGCCGATCCCGACCCAGTCGGTTGCGACTGACGCCGGCTATTGGGAGAAGGTCAGCGCGCTTTACAAGGTGTCGCCCTCGATCACCAATTTCGAAAACGGCTATTGGGGCGTGATGCCGGAGCCGGTGCGCGAGGAGTTCAAGCGGCTCAGCGATTTCGTCAATTTCGAGAATACGGTGTGGGCGCGGCCGAAAGGCGGGGCAGCGCTGGAGGAGGTGCGCGTCGAGGTCGCCAATGCGCTGGGATGCGCAAAGGAAGAAATCGCGCTGACGCGCGGCGCGACCGAAGCGCTGCAGCTTCTCATCGCCGGCTACAACAGGCTCAAGCCCGGCGACAAGATCATGTACGCCGACCTCGATTACGATTCGATGCAGTATGCGATGACCTGGCTGCAGGGCCGTCGCGGCGTCGAGCTGGTGAAATTCGCGATCCCTGAGCCCGCGACGCGCGCCAATGTGCTCGCCGCCTATGAAGAACAGCTCAGGCGGCATCCGACGACGAAGCTTCTTCTCCTTACCCATATCAGCCACCGCACCGGCCTGATGATCCCGGTGAAGGAGATCGGCGCCATGGCGCGCACGGCTGGCGTCGACGTCATCGTCGATGCGGCGCATTCATGGGGCCAGATCGATTTCAAGGTCGCCGATCTCGGCGTCGATTTCGTCGGCTTCAACCTGCACAAATGGATCGGCGCGCCGCTCGGCGCCGGCGCGCTTTATATCAAAGCATCGCGCCTCGCCGACATCGACCGCGCCTATGGCGATGAGGATTTCAAGCCGGACGACGTGCGCTCGCGCGTGCATACCGGGACGACGAACTTCGCCACGTTCCTCTCCGTGCCGACGGCGCTGAAGCTGCATCAGGAGATCGGACCGGCGGCGAAGGAAGCGCGCTTCCGCCATCTGCGCGACCGCTGGGTGAAGGCCTCGCGCGATATTCCCAATCTCGAAATCCTGACGCCTGACGATCCCTCGATGGCCGCGGGCATCACCTCGTTCCGCTTCGCCGGCAAAACCACGGCCGACGCCAACAACGCCATCGTCAATGCGCTGCGCGATCAGCACGGGATCATGACGGTGCGCCGCGCCGGCATCGCCAAGGGCCACGCCATCCGCGTGACGCCGGCGCCGTTCATCACCGAGGCCGATTGTGACAAGCTTTCGGCGGCGCTGCGGGCGCTGGCGAAGGCGTGAGGCGCAGCGACATCTGACGATCGGAAAGTAGCGCTCCATTTGAACGCGCGTCATGCGCGGGCTTGTCCCGCCTGCGCGGCCGAAGCCGCTTCGGCGCGGCGAAGGCCCGCGCATCCACGTCTTTTTATTGCAGAAGGGAAGATACGGATGGCCGGAACAAGTCCGGCCATGACGGTGGAGAATATTTTCGGAATCGCCGACGCGGATTCCCGATAACCGCTCACATCCCGCCGAGATGCTCCGCCACCGTGAAGATGTCCTTGTCGCCGCGGCCCGACAGATTGATCACCATGAGATGATCCTTCGGCTTTTTCGGCGCGAGTTTCATCACCTGCGCTACCGCATGCGCCGACTCCAGCGCCGGCACGATGCCTTCGAGCTCGCAGCAGAACTTGAACGCCTCAAGCGCCTCATTGTCGGTGATCGAGACATATTGCGCGCGCTTGATGTCATGCAGCCAGGAATGTTCCGGGCCGATGCCGGGATAATCGAGGCCGGCCGAGATCGAATGCGCGTCCTGAATCTGCCCGTCCTCGTTCATCAGCAAATAAGTGCGATTGCCATGCAGCACGCCGGGGCGGCCGCCGGCGATCGACGCCGCGTGCAATTGCGTCAGCCCATGGCCCGCCGCCTCGACGCCGTAGATCTCGACCTGCTCGTCATCGAGGAAGGGATGGAACAGGCCCATGGCGTTCGAGCCGCCGCCAACCGCCGCGACAAGCGAATCCGGCAGACGGCCTTCCGCCGCCATCATCTGCTCGCGGGTTTCACTGCCAATCACGCTCTGAAAATCGCGCACCATCATGGGATAGGGATGCGGCCCCGCCACCGTGCCGATGCAGTAGAAGGTGTCGGCAACATTGGTCACCCAGTCGCGCAGCGCCTCATTCATCGCGTCCTTCAAGGTCTTCGTGCCTGACTGCACCGGCACCACCTCGGCGCCGAGCAGCTTCATGCGAAACACGTTCGGCTTCTGCCGCTCGACATCGACCGCGCCCATATAGACGATGCATTTCAGGCCAAAGCGCGCGCAGAGCGTCGCGGTCGCCACGCCATGCTGGCCGGCGCCGGTCTCGGCGATGATGCGCGGCTTGCCCATGCGCCGCGCCAGCAAAATCTGGCCGAGCACATTGTTCACCTTGTGCGCGCCGGTGTGGTTGAGCTCCTCACGCTTGAAATAGATTTTCGCGCCGCCGAGCTTTTCGGTCATGCGCTCGGCGAAATAAAGCGGCGAAGGCCGGCCGATATAGTGCGTCATCAGCGACGCCATCTCGGCCTGGAAGGCGGGATCGACCTTGGCTTCCGCGTAAGCCTTTTCGAGATCGAGGATGAGCGGCATCAGCGTTTCGGCGACGAAGCGGCCGCCGAAATTTCCGAAATGGCCCGTCGCGTCGGGACCCTGGCGGAGACTGTTGGGGCGGACGGGGCTGTTCATGCGCTGCTCGTGTCGGATGACGCCGCGCGGACCGCGGCGATGAAGGCTCTGATTTTCGCCGGGTCCTTTACGCCGGGGGCGCTTTCGACGCCAGACGAGACGTCGACGCCGGCGAGATTGAGACCCATGGCGCGGACGGTCGCGATCGCGTCGCCGACATTCTCCGACGTCAGGCCGCCCGAGAGGATGAAGGGCTGGGCCGGGCCAAGCGCCTTGAGAAGGGTCCAGTCGAATGTCCGGCCATGGCCGCCGGGATAGAGGGCGTCCTTCGGCGGCTTGGCGTCGAGCAGAATGTGGTCGGCGACGGCGGCGTAGTCCGCGACGCGGGCGACGTCGGCCGCTTCCGACACCCCGATCGCCTTCATCGCCAGACCGGCCTGGGAGGCCCGCAGAGAGGCTATCCGCGCCGGGGGCTCAGAACCATGGAGCTGCCAGAGATCGGGCCCCACGGCCTTCCTGAGGGCCGCGAGGAGGCTGTCTGGCGCGTCAACGACCAGAGCGACGATCCGCGTCTCGCCGCGCGCCCGGGCGGCCAGCGCCGCGGCCTGATCGGGCGTGACGTAACGCGGGCTCTTCGGGTGGAAATTGAGCCCGATCATGTCGGCGCCGGCGTCAAGCGTGACGTCGAGCGTCTCGGGCGTGGAGAGGCCGCAGATTTTGACCGGGAGCGTCATGCGCTGCCTTTGACGCGGTCGATCAGGCGATCGATCGCCGCCACGAAGTGCTCAAGATCGAAAACCGCGATCTTTTGCAGCACAACGCCATCGATGCGCCAGTAATTGTGGGCAACGAAATTTCGCGTTGCAACCGCGGCGTGCCATGGAATGTCGCCCTCCATCGACAGTACGGCTGCGGGAATGTTCTTCACCGCCTCCCCGATCGCAATAAGACAATAAAGAAAGGCGTCCCTTTCCACGCCGGGCTCAGCAAGGGCCTCAGCGGCGAGGTCAGCCACATACACCCGCCCACGGACCGCATGCTCACGCGCATCGGTCAGAAATTCGACAGTCGATCTGCTCATACGGCCCGGACCGCCGCGTCAGCTTCGTCAGCTTCACGGCCTTTGAGGCCACTGCGGAGCAGCATGCCGACCGGCCGTCCAAGCCGTTCGGCCAGTTCATGCTCCGCCGCGAAAAGCCCGTAGTAGCTCAGGCCCTCAGTCTTCTCGACCAGCAGATCGAGGACATCCTCGCCGGAGACATGGTTGGCGAAACCGCGCGGCAGCAGACCGACGATCTTGAGCGGAAACTTTCGCTCAATCGCGTCGAAATGGAACCGCAGCAGGTTCGGCGGGATGAAGGGGGCGTTCACTGTTTTTGCTCCAGCCATCCTTTTAGCAGCAAAGCAAGGCCACCGCGAGGCACGGTCAGAGGCCGGACGCGAACCCCGCCAGTTCGCGATTGAAGCGCTCGGGGTCCTCAAGGAAGGGCATATGGCCGATCCGGTCATAGCGGGAATGGATCGCATGGGGCGCGGCCTTGACGATCTCGTCGGCCATGGCGGGCAGGATCACCTGATCGAGCAGCCCCTGCGACACCATCACGGGAATTTTGAGCGTCGCCAGCGTGGGCCGGAAATCGAGCTTCCGCTTCACCAGCGACAGCCTGACGTGAGCCGGCGTCTGCATGGTCCAGGCGAGCGCGGTCTCGAACACCTCGCGCTGCGAGGGGACGGCCGTGCATTCGCGCACGAATTTTCTGGCATGCTCGATCGCAATCGCGGCGTTCGGCTGCGACATCTTCGGGACGCGCCGGAGCAGCGCCGGACCGAAGAACGGCAGCCGTCCGCCATTGATCACGGCCGCGCCGATAAAATGGACGCCGGCGATGTCGTCCGTCCCGCGCAGCGCGAGATAATCGCCGAGCACGAGCCCGCCATAGCTCCAGCCGTTGAGCACAGGCTTTTGCAGTTTCAACCCGTGGATCACCGCATCGACATCGTCGGCCCACAAGGCGCTGTCGTTGTAATGCTCGTCTCCGAACGGCTTGTCGGAATCGCCCTGCCCGCGGCTGTCCAGGCACACGACGCGGAAACGGTCGGACAGACCCTCGATCTGCTTCATCCAGCACATCCAGCTCTGCGACCAGCCATGGATGAAGAGCAGCGGCGGGGCCTCCAGTGGTCCGAAATCCATCACGTTGAGGCCGCATCCGCCGCCGCCGGCGATGCGATGCTGGCGTGCGGGAACCCTGAGAAAGCCGTCCCAGTTGCGCGCCAGCAATTCGCGCGGCCGCGCGCTTGCGACGACGGGCGGCGTCACGTCGCGCGCGCTCCCGCTTCGGCGCTGCGCCAGACCAGCATCGCGGCGGCGAGGTCTTCAATTGACGCGCCGACGGATTTGAAGAGCGTGATCTCTTCGTCATGGGCACGGCCTTTGTGGATGCCGCCGGCGAGCGCGGCGAGATCGCCGCTGACGCGTTCTTTCGCATAGGCGCCCGCCTTGATCGCCACCGCGACATCGCCGCCCTCGACCGTGGCCGCCGGCGTGTCGATGAAGACGCTGGCGCGATGAAGCGCTTCGTCGTCGGCCTCGCGCATCGCAAGATTATAGGCGCCGACGAGATCGAGATGCGCGCCCGGCTTCAGCCAGACGCCGCGCACGATCGGCTCCTTGGCCATCGTGGCGCAGGAGATCACATCGGCCTCGCGCACGGCGCCTTCGAGATCGGCGCCGGCATCGATCGTGACATTGGCGAGCAGCGGATCGCGGTCGAGCTCGGCCGCGACTTCGACGGCGCGATGGGGATTGCGGTTCCAGAGATAGACATGGCGCAACGAAGGCCGCGCCGTGCAATGGGCGCGGATGAGAGGAGCGCTCAGCGCGCCGGCGCCGACCATCGCCATCATGCGCGCGTCGCGGCGCGCCAGATGCTGCGCGGCGTAAGCCGAAGCGGCGGCCGTGCGGTGAAGCGTGAGACGCGTGCCATCGATGATCGCGAGCGGCGCGCCGGTCTCGCCGTCGTTGAGGATGTAGGAGCCCTGCACGCTGGCGATCGAGCGCTTCGCGTTTTCGGGAAAGACCGAGACGATCTTCACGCCCATGAAGGACGGCTTCGCGCCTTTCTCCGTCCAGGCCGGCATCAGCAGCAGCGCAGCGTCCGCGCCGTCGCGATGGATTTCGTGATGATGGCGCTGCGGCGCGACGAGCCGCCCCGCGAACACCTCGCCGATGGCGTCGATCATGGCGCGCGGCGAGAGGGCGGCGTCGACGTCGGCGGCGCTGAAAATCCGCATTGACGCCTCAGGAAGAAGGCAGCGACGGCCGCGCCGCCAGAGACGCCTTGAGACGCTCGGCGTCGGCGCGCAGCCCGTGCGCCTCGCGCTTCAGCATTCGCGCCGCCTTGCGGTGACGACCCTGCGCGAACCAGGCGCCGACGCCGCCGGCGATCACGCCGATCGCGATGGCGATCAGCACGATGAGATAGAGCGGCAACGTGTAGGCGAGCGCAGGCGCGTCGCGCGACACGGGATCAAAAGAGACTGTCACCGCCGTGCGATTGGCGATCGCAAACAAAATCACGATCGCGGCGATCGGCGCGAACAGGATCAGTTTCAGGGCGGAGCGCAGCCACGTCATTGCGGGTTAGGAATCACAATCCGTCGGGATTGAGCCGGTAGCGCATTTCCTTGCCGGCGCGAAACTGCGGCGCGAGCTTCTGCGACACTTCGACCTTCGCGCCGGTGCGCGGATTGCGGCCGACGCGCGCATCGCGCTCCTTCGCCGAAAAAGCGCCGAACCCGCGCAGCTCGACGCGGTCGCCATGTTTCAGCGCGTCGGTGATCTCGTCCAGGATCGTGTTGACAACATTTTCGATGTCGCGCTGGTAGAGATGCGGATTGCGCTCCGACAGCCGCAGCACAAGCTCGGATTTGATCATTCGTCGCCCCCAAATGCCGTCTTACTGTTCCATGGTCGGGCGCCAGAGGGCAAGCAGCCCGCCGCCCGTGATTGTTTCGCCCGACAGCCCCGCGCGATCGACCATCGAAGCGAGCTGATCGAGGCCAAAAAGTCGCATCGCCGCCGCGCTGACGGAGAAGAAGCGGTAGCTTCCCCCGCGCTGAGGCCGCCAGTCGCGCACCGGCAGGTCTTTCGCGACATTACGATTGGCGACGAGCCAGTCGATCGCGTCTTTCTCTTCACCCAGAGCATCAACGAGCTTGTTGGCGACCGCCTGCCCGCCGGTGAAGACGCGGCCGTCGGCGACCGCCGTCACGCCGGCCTCGTCATAGCCGCGGCGGGCGCGGACGAGATCGCGGAACCAGGCGTAGGAGTCCGAGATCAGCGACTGCAGCGCGCGGCGCGCCTCCTCGCTCGTCGGCGTCAAACCGCTCGGCGCGGCCTTCAATGGCGAGGATTTCACCTCCTCGACCTTCACGCCGACCGTGTCGAGCAGTTTCGTCAGATCGGGAAACTGGATGATGACGCCGATCGAGCCAACGAAGGAATTGCGCCGCGCGAAAATACGATCGGCGCCGATCGCAGCGATATATCCGCCGGAGGCGGCGATGGTCTGCACGACGGCGACGGTCGGCTTCTTCGCCGCAAGATCGCGAATGCCGTTATAGAGCGCCTCGGCGCCGGCGGCTGTGCCGCCCGGACTGTCGATCGTCAGCACGACCGCGCTCGCCTGCGACTTGCCGATATCTTCAAGCATCGTCAGCGTGTCGCGATCGCCGGAAATGAATCCGGAAATCGTCACGCGGGCGATATGGTTGACCGCCGTCGAGACGCCCGCCCTTCGCATAAAGGCGTAGCCGCCGACGCCGACCGCGAGGATGATCGCGAGGATCGCCAGCACGCGCCAGCGCGTCAGCGACCGGCGCAGCCGCCGGCGGTCAAGAATGGAATCGGCGGTCATGCTCATTGGCGGGCGAGGTCCGGCGCTGTTGTCGTCAACTCATAGAGCATGGCGCCAAAAAGGGGAAACCGGTTTTTCGCGACGGCTATGCTCTAAACTTCTGGAATCGATCAGATTCCCGCCTTCTGGCGATCCTCGTCAGAAGGCCGCGCGCGCGCCGGCCAATCCGCCTGCGCGCATCGCCTCGCGGGCAAGCTGAAACCACGCATGAAAAAGCCGGGGCGGTTGACCGCCCCGGCTTGCAAATCCAGGCCCGCCTGAAACGGGCGCTTATGATCACTTCTTGGTTTCGGCCTTCTTGAGCGCGGCGCCGAGAATGTCGCCGAGCGAGGCGCCGGAATCCTGCGAGCCGTAGTTCGCGATGGCTTCCTGCTCTTCCTGCACTTCGAGCGCCTTGATCGACACCGACACGCGGCGCGCCTTGCGATCGAACTGGGTGACGCGGGCGTCGACCTTCTCGCCGACAGCGAAACGCTCCGGACGCTGGTCGGCGCGATCGCGCGCGAGTTCGGCGCGACGGATGAACGAATTGAGATCCGTTCCCGTGAGCCTGACCTCGATGCCCGAATCCTTCACCTCAAGCACTTCGCAGGTGACGATCTGGCCCTTGCGCAGTTCACCCGCGGCCGCGAATGGATCGCCGCCAAGCTGCTTGATGCCGAGCGAGATGCGCTCCTTCTCGATATCGACGTCGAGCACGACAGCCTTGACGACGTCGCCCTTCTTGAAGTCCTCGATCGCCTGCTCGCCCGGACGGTTCCAGTCGAGATCCGACAGATGGACCATGCCGTCGACGTCGCCTTCGAGACCGATGAACAGACCGAATTCGGTCTTGTTCTTGACCTCGCCTTCGACGACCGAACCCGAGGGGTGCTCTTCGGCGAAGACTTCCCACGGATTGCGCAGCGTCTGCTTCAAACCAAGCGAGATGCGGCGCTTGACCGGATCGACTTCCAGCACGGCCACTTCGACTTCCTGCGAGGTCGAGATGATCTTGCCGGGATGGACGTTCTTCTTCGTCCACGACATTTCGGAGACGTGAATGAGGCCTTCGATGCCCGGCTCCAGTTCGACGAACGCGCCGTAGTCCGTGATGTTGGTGACGCGGCCCTTGAGCTTCGCGCCAACGGGGTAGCGCTGCTCGATGCCCTGCCACGGATCGCCCTGCAGCTGCTTGACGCCAAGCGAGATGCGATGGGTCTCGTGGTTGATCTTGATGATCTTCACCTTGATCGTCTGGCCGATGTTCACGACCTCGGACGGATGGTTGACGCGACGCCACGCCATGTCGGTGACGTGCAGCAGGCCGTCGATGCCGCCGAGATCGACGAAGGCGCCGTATTCGGTGATGTTCTTCACCACGCCGTCGATCACCTGACCTTCTTCAAGGTTGGCGACGAGCTCGGAGCGCGCCTCGGCGCGGGTCTCTTCGAGGACCGTGCGGCGCGACACGACGATGTTGCCGCGACGGCGATCCATCTTGAGGATCTGGAAGGGCTGGGCCTGATTCATCAGCGGGCCGACGTCGCGCACGGGGCGGATGTCGACCTGGCTGCGCGGCAGGAACGCGGTGGCGCCGTCGAGATCGACGGTGTAGCCGCCCTTCACCTGGTTGAAGATCGTTCCCATGACCTTCTCGCCGGCTTCATAGCTCTTCTCGAGCTTGACCCAGCTTTCCTCGCGGCGCGCCTTGTCGCGCGAGATGACGGCTTCGCCGAGAGCGTTCTCGACGCGCTCGAGATAGACCTCGACGGTGTCGCCGACCTTGATTTCCTGATCGCGGCCGGGGCCCGTGAACTCACGCAGCGCGATGCGGCCTTCGGTCTTGAGGCCGACATCGATGACGGCCATGTCCTTGTCGATCGCGACGACCTTGCCCTTGATGACGGAGCCTTCCTGGGTGTCGTGCGTCGTAAAGCTTTCCGCGAGAAGCGCGGCGAAATCCTCGCGCGAGGGCGAGAAACTGGAAGAAGTGGACATCTGAATTCCTGTTCGCCTGGTTTGGCGGCGCCGGGGCTCGTGTTGCATTGATCTCTGCGCCGCCGCGCCCGATGGCGGCGACCCATCAGGCTCAACGCTCCCGGCGAGCCAAAGCTCCCGGAAAAGCGAAGCCGGCGCTTTCGACCGGCGATGCGAAGATCTGTGAATAGCCGCTGCGGCTTTGGATTGGCTTGAGGGTTCAATGACCCTGCCGCCGACCGCGCGACGGCGGTCCTATAGGCGAGGCGGCCTCAGAGGGCAAGCGGAAGCGTCCGACGCCGGCGCCGTTTCGTCAGACCAGTTCGATCCGGGCGTGATGGCCCGCCGCCGCGGCGAGACGCCTGTCGCGCGTGAGCAGGGGCGCATCGAGCGCCTTCGCGAGTGCGACATAGACTGCGTCGTAGGCGGTCAGATTGTCGCGGAGCTCCCACACAGGCGCCAGCAGCGAAGTATGCGAATGGCGCCGCATAGGAAAGTCCGACAAGTCGTTGATCGCTTCGCGGCCGCGCGCCCGGTCGACCTCGCCCATCAGCACATGGCGTCTGATCACCTGCGTCGCTTCAATATCGACGAGGTGCGGCGCGTGGAGCACTCTCCCGCTGAACAGCAGTCGCTCGATCTTCGGCGCATCCGCCCTGCGCAGCAGGACCTCGACCAAAACCGAGGCGTCGACAACGATCAACGGCTGTCGCGCTCGGCGCGCACCGCATCTTCTGACGAGAGGGAAGGATTGGTCGGCGACCGGCTCCGAAGACGCTCGAGCATCTCTTCGAGCGTGGGCTGCTCGGCGATCTGACGCATCTGCTGCAAGAGGTAATCCGTCAGCGACATGCCGGCGAGCGCCGCACGAGATTTCAGCTTGCGGTGCAACTCGTCCGGAACATTGCGGATTTGGACCATTCGGTGCATGCGGTTTAGATATTTACATGTGCTGCACATGTCAAGGAATACGGTTCGCTCGCTGGCGCCCCGCTTGCCCACCTCCCGGGCATCGGGCGTCAGGCGGCCCCAAAAGGACCCGCCGCAACCGCCCACTGTGCCATTTTGGGAGAGAGCGGTGTTGGACAACCCGATCATGAGCGACTGGAAGCCCCAGAACGGCCTCGTCTGGGGCGAAGCGCCCCAGCGCCTGGCCCATCGGCTGCACCAGCATGAGCTGTTCAGCGACGCGGCGCTCGCCCGCCTCATCGAGATCTATCCGCGCGAGAATTACAGCCTGGTTGAGTGGGGCGAGCAGGGCCGCGCCCGCAGCGACTATCGCGAAGGCGAGCTCGGCGGGCTCTCAGGCGCCGAGGTCATCGACGCGATCGCCAGGAGCCGCGTCTGGATCAACCTTCGCAACGCGCCCGCCGTCGACAAGCGCTATGGCGAATTGCTCGACGAGATCTTCGCCGAATTCTCCGCGCGCATGCCGGGCTTCGACACGCTGTCGCGCACCATGGGCATCCTGATCTCGTCGCCGAATTCGCGCACCGTCTATCACGCCGATCTGCCCGGCCAGTCGCTCTGGCAGATCCGCGGCAGGAAGCGCGTCTATGTCTATCCGCCGGCGGCGCCGTTCCTGCGTCCCGAGCATGTGGAAGGCATCGCGCTCACCGGCGTCGAGATGAACATGCCTTACGAGCCCTGGTATGATGATTACGCCAGCGTCTATGATCTCGACCCCGGCCAGATGCTGCACTGGCAGCTCAACGCGCCGCATCGCGTCGACAATCACGACTGTTTGAACGTGTCGATGACGCTTGAATATTTCACAGATGAGATACGCCGCACGCACATGGTCACCATGGCGAACGGCATCATGCGCGCAAAGCTCGGTCTCAATCCGCGCAGCCGCTCGATCAGCGGCCCATCCTTCTGGACGAAGGCGGTGCTGCAGAAAGCGCTGCGCAACACCAAGATGGTGAAGCGCGAGAACAAGGCGCGGCGCAAGCCGACGTTCCGTCTTGATCCGACGCGGCCCGGCGCCGTCATCGATCTGCCGAAAGCGTCCTGACGATTGCTGCAGCGCGGCATCATTCGCCGCGCTGCAATCGCCTCATGAAATAGCCGTGCTTTAGCCAAAAGTCGGCGAACAAATATGCGTGCGTGTCATCGACACGCCTGATCTTTTCTGTTCAGACTGGTTCCAGACTGACTGACCGGGGACACATCCGGCCGCCAGTCCGCCGATCGGCTCACACGCTCGCCGCGCGCTTCGGTCGGCTCCGTTGCTCCAAGGAGGAATGGGTGACGCCGACGGATACGACTGATCCAAGTTACTTTCACAAGGTTGTCGACTGCCAGTGGGCCTGCCCCGCCCACACTCCGGTTCCTGAGTACATTCGCAGGATCGCAGCCAACGACTATACCGGCGCCTATCTCATCAACTGGAAGTCGAACGTCTTTCCCGGCATTCTCGGCCGCACCTGCGATCGTCCCTGCGAACCGGCCTGCCGGCGCGGACGCGTCGAGGAAGAACCGGTCGCGATCTGCCGCCTGAAGCGCGTCGCCGCCGATTATAAAAGCGACATTTCCGCGCATCTTCCGAAAGCGCCTTCAAAGCGCAACGGCAAACGCGTCGCCTGCGTCGGCGCAGGCCCCGCTTCGCTCACCGTCGCGCGCGATCTCGCGCCGCTTGGCTACGAAGTCGTCGTGTTCGATGGCGACGCCAGAGCCGGCGGCATGATGCGCAGCCAGATTCCGAAATTCCGCCTGCCCGACAGCGTGATCGATGAAGAGATCGGCTACGCGCTTTCAGGCGGCGCCGAGTTTCGCGCAGGTCAACGCATCGACAGCCTGAAGGCGCTGCTCGCTGAAGGATTCGATGCGGTCTTCGTCGGCGCCGGCGCGCCGCGCGGCCGCGATCTCGACATTCCCGGACGCAAGGAAGCCGCCGCGCGCATCCATGTCGGCATCGACTGGCTGTCCAGCGTCTCGTTCGGCCACACCACATCGATCGGCAAGCGCGTCATCGTGCTCGGCGGCGGCAACACCGCGATGGATTGCTGCCGTTCCTCACGCCGCCTCGGCGGCGATGATGTGAAAGTCGTCGTGCGCTCCGGCTTCGAGGAGATGAAGGCGTCGCCCTGGGAGAAGGAAGACGCCATCCATGAAGGCATTCCGATCCTGAATTATCTCGTGCCCAAGGAATTCCTGCACGAGACGGGCCGCCTGACCGGCATGGTCTTCGAAAAGGTGAAGGCCGAATATGACGCGAAGGGCCGGCGCAATCTCGTCGCCTCGGGCGAGCCCGACGTCACGATCGCATGCGACGATGTCCTGATCGCCGTTGGCCAGGAAAACGCATTCCCGTGGATCGAGCACGACATCGGCATCCAATTCGACAAATGGGGTCTGCCTGAACTCGACAAGACGACGTTTCAGTCGACGCGGCCGAATGTGTTCTTCGGCGGCGACGCGGCCTTCGGCCCCAAGAACATCATCTGGGCCGTGGCGCACGGCCATGACGCCGCGGTCTCGATCGACGCGTTCTGCCGCGACGTCGATGTAAAGGATCGCCCGCCGCCGACGACCAATCTCGTCAGCCAGAAGATGGGCATCCATGAATGGGCCTATGACAATGCGATCGCGCCTGATCTGCGCTTCAAGGTGCCGACGGTCGCGAACGAGATCGCGCTGAAAGACATCCGCAAGGAGGTCGAGCTCGGCTTCGATCCCAAACTCGCCTTCGCCGAGGCGCAGCGCTGCCTGAACTGCGACGTGCAGACCGTGTTCGCGTCGAAGCTCTGCATCGAATGCGACGCCTGCGTCGACATCTGCCCGACCGACTGCATCACCTTCACCGAGGAACGCGAGGAAAGCGAGCTGCGCCTTCATCTCAGCGCGCCTTCGACCAATCTTTCGCAGGATATCTACGTCGCCAACGGGCTGAAGACCGGCCGCATCATGGCGAAGGACGAAGATGTCTGCCTGCATTGCGGCATGTGCGCCGAACGATGCCCCACCGGCGCGTGGGACATGCAGAAATTCTATCTCGAGACCACCCAGGCGGGGCATGCATGCCAATCGAGAGCGTAAATGATTTCGTCATCCGCTTCGCCAATGTGAACGGGTCCGGTTCGGCGAGCGCCAATCTGCTGTTCGCGCGATCGGTGATGCGGATGGGCGTGCCGATCGCGCCGCGCAACATCTTCCCCTCGAACATCCAGGGGCTGCCGACCTGGTACGAGGTGCGCATCACCGAAGCCGGCCATCTTGGCGCGCGCGGCGGCGTCGACATGATGGTCGCGATGAATCCGCAGACCTGGGACAAGGACGTCGCATCGATCGAGAGCGGCGGCTATCTCTTCTATGATTCCTCGCGGCCCATTCCGGCGTCCAAGCTGCGCGAGGACATCACCGTCATCGGCATGCCGCTGACCGACATCTGCAATCGCGAATATTCCGATCCGCGCCAGCGCCAGCTCTTCAAGAACATCATCTATGTCGGCGCGCTCGCGGCGCTGCTCGACATCGATCCTGAAGAAGTGGAGAAGCTGATCGGCGACCAGTTCAAGGGCAAGGAGAAGCTGATCGCGCCGAACTTCAAGGCGCTGCGCATGGGCTACGACTATGCGAAGACGCATTTCTCCTGCCCGCTCGGCATTCGCGTGCGCCGCGCCGATCTGATCGGCGACAAGATCTTCGTTGAAGGCAACGCGGCCGCCGCGCTCGGCGCCGTCTATGGCGGCGCGACGGTGTGCGCCTGGTATCCCATTACGCCTTCGACCTCGCTCGCCGAAGCCTACGAGCGCTATTGCGGGCGGCTGCGCGTCGATCCCGCCACCGGCGAAAAGAAATACGGCATTGTGCAGGCGGAAGACGAGATCGCCGCCATCGGCATGGTGGTCGGCGCCGGCTGGAACGGGGCGCGCGCCTTCACCGCGACCTCGGGGCCGGGCATTTCGTTGATGCAGGAGTTCCTCGGCCTCGCCTATTTCGCGGAAATCCCGGCCGTGATCTTCGACGTGCAACGCGGCGGCCCCTCGACCGGCATGCCGACGCGCACGCAGCAGTCCGACGTTCTGCTTTGCGCCTACGCCTCGCATGGCGACACCAAGCATGTGCTGCTGTTTCCGCGCGGACCCCATGAGGCGTTCGAGTTCGGCGCGCTTGCGTTCGATCTCGCCGACCGATTGCAGACTCCGATTTTCGTCATGCTCGATCTCGACACCGGCATGAACCAGCATCTCTGCGCGCCATTCGAGTGGGACGACAAGCGCCATCTCGACCGCGGCAAGGTGATGACGGCGGAAGAGCTCGAGGCCGGCAAGGAGTTCGGCCGCTATCTCGATGTCGACGGCGACGGCATTCCCTATCGCACCTATCCCGGCGCGCATCCGAGCAAGGGATCGTTCTTCACGCGCGGCACCTCGCGCGACCGCTACGCCCGCTACACCGAGGAAGGCGGCCCCTATCAAGACAATATGGAGCGGCTGCTCAGGAAGTTCGACACGGCGAAGCGCCATGTTCCCGCGCCCGTTTTGCAGCCGGCGGCGAAGCCGACGCGCGTCGGCGTGATCCATTACGGCTCGACGAGCTTCGCCATGGATGAAGCGATGCTGCTGCTTACCGAGCGCGGCGTGCATGTGGACGCGCTGCGCGTGCGCGGCTTCCCCTTCAGCCATGAGGTGACGGATTTCATCGCCGCCCATGAGCAGGTGTTCGTGGTCGAGCAGAATCGCGATGCGCAGTTGCGCACGCTGCTGATGGTGGAGTGCGGCGTCGACCCGGCGCAGCTCACGCCCGTGCTGCATTATGACGGCACGCCGATCACGGCGCGCTTCATCGCGACATCGATCGCATCAAAGACAATCGGCGCGCCGACGCCCGAAGCCAGAAAGGTTCTGTCGTGACCTATCTCGCGAAGCCGAAATTCCACCATCCCGCGATCGAGATCAACGATCTCGGCTTCACCCATCGCGACTATGAAGGCGCGATCTCGACGCTCTGCGCCGGCTGCGGCCATGACTCCATCTCATCGGCGATCATGCGCGCCTGCTTCGAGCTCAGCCTGCCGCCGCATCGCATCGCCAAGCTCTCCGGCATCGGCTGCTCCTCGAAAACGCCGACCTATTTTCTCGGCCAGTCGCACGGCTTCAACTCCGTGCATGGCCGCATGCCGTCGGTGCTGACGGGCGCCAATCTCGCCAATCGCGACCTCATCTATCTCGGCGTCTCCGGCGATGGCGATTCCGCCTCGATCGGGTTCGGCCAGTTCGCTCATGCGATCCGGCGCGCGGTCAACATGACCTATATCGTCGAGAACAACGGCGTGTACGGCCTGACCAAGGGCCAGTTCTCGGCGACGTCGGACAAGGGATCGAAGAGCAAGAAAGGCGTCGCGAACGCGGACTCCCCGATCGACATGGTCGCGATCGCGCTGCAGCTCGGCGCGACTTTCGTGGCGCGCAGCTTCTCCGGCGACAAGGGCCAGCTCGTGCCGCTGATCAAGGCGGCGCTGGAGCACAAGGGCGCAGCCTTCATCGACTGCATCTCACCCTGCATCGCCTTCAACAATCATGAGGGATCGACGAAAAGCTTCGATTATGTGCGCGCTCACAATGCGGCGCTGAACTCGCTCGACTTCCTGTCAGGCCGCGCGCCGATCACGGCCGACTACGCCGAAGGCGCGATGCAGGACGTGACGCTGCATGACGGCTCCGCGATCCGGCTGCGCAAGCTCGCCGGCGATTACGACATCCATGACCGTTCAGCCGCGCTGACGCATCTTCACCGGTTGGCGGATGAAGGCGAGATCGGCACGGGGCTGATCTATCTCGACGAAGCCCCGAGCGACATGCACGCCCGGCTGGGGACCGCGACGAAGCCGCTCAATGCGCTTGGCGATCGCGATCTCGTTCCCGGCGCAGCGGCGCTGGCGAAAATCAATGCGAGCCTGCGCTAGAGCGTGGTGAGATTAGCTTTGAATATTTCCGCCGTCATTCCGGGGCGCGCCGAAGGCGCGAGCCCGGAACCCAGGCAATTGTGCAGCGGCTCAATGGGTCCCGGGCCCGCGCGTGCCGCGCGTCCCGGGATGACGGTGGAAGGATTCGAGCCAAATTCATCATGCTTTAGGTGACACGGGCTCGCGCTACTCTCAGAATTCTTCCCACTCATCCTTGACCGCAAGCGCGCCTTGCGTGCGTGGAGTGGGGCGAACTGCGGCGCGTGCGGGAGGCGCTGCTCGCGCTGGCGCGACGCGTTGTGGTGACGGAGCCGGCTTCCTGACGTCATCGATGCGGAAGTAGCTGACATGGCCGTCCATGGCGCGGGCCTGGCTCTCCAGCGTCTTGGCCGTCGCCGCATTCTCCTCAACCAGCGCCGAATTCTGCTGCGTCGCCTCGTCCATCTGCTGCAGCGCCTTGTTGACTTCGGCGATGCCGATCGACTGCTCGGCGCTGGCCGACGCGATGTCCGCCACGATCGACGTCACGCCCTTGATCGATTCCATGATCTCCGACAACGCCGCGCCGGCGCGGTTGACGAGATTGACGCCATCCTTCACCTGGCCGCCGCTCGAAACGATCAATTCCTTGATGTCCTTCGCCGCCTGCGACGAACGCTGGGCCAGCGAACGCACTTCGGACGCGACGACCGCAAACCCACGTCCCGCCTCGCCGGCGCGCGCGGCCTCGACCGCGGCATTGAGCGCGAGCAAATTGGTCTGGCGCGCGATCTCGTCGATGACGCCGATGATGTCGGAAATCTTGCGTGACGATTCCTCGATGCGCGCCATGGCGTCGACCGCCGTCGCCACCACCGCGCCGCCGCGCTCGGCGACTTCACGCGCGCCATTCGCGGATTGATTGGCCGTCTGCGCATTCTCCGCGTTCTTGCGCACCGTCGCGGCGATCTCCTCCATCGAAGCGGAGGTCTGTTCGAGGCTCGCCGCCTGCTCTTCCGTGCGCTGCGAGAGATCGGTGGTGCTGGCGGAGATTTCGCCTGACGCGTTCGAGACCTCGCGGGTCGACGCTGTGATCGCGGCCATGGCTTCGGCGATGCGCTCGACCATGGCGTTGAAGTCAGCCTTGATCGGCTCGTAATCGGCCGGCACCTGAGCGCTCAGCCTGAAGGTGAGATCGCCGGCCGACAGGCTGCGCAGGCCCTCGCCCAGCGCCTGCATCACCTGCGCCTGCTCCTCCGCCGCGCGGCGCTGCTGGGCATGGACCTTCTCCTGCGCGTCGGCTTCGACGCGCGCCGCGGCCGCCTGGCGCTCCGAATCCTCCTGCTGGCGACGCATGGCGAGCGCAGCTTCTTCCCGGGCCTTCTCCGCCGCCAGAAGCTTGAAGCGCTCGACCGCATTCGCGACCTGACCGATCTCATCCTTGCGATCGAGGCCAGGCAGCTTCACATCGAGATTGCCGTCAGCCAGTTCGCGCATCGCGTCCGTCATCGCGACAAGCGGACGGCCGATGCGGAAATGCGCGAGCACGAAGCCGCCGACAACAAGCAGCATCGTGGCTGCGAGCAGGCCACCGCTGACAAACAGGTTGGAGCGCGCCCGGGCGGCGCCTTCCTCGGACACTTTCACAGCCACATCCATCGCCGCCATAGCGACTGCGGTGATCTTGTTGAGGCTCGGCGTGATGATCTTCTGCCATTCCGGCAGCGTGATGCGAGGATCATCACCGGTCGCCAGCGCATTCTGCAGCTTCTTCAACCGCTCCGTGAATTCGTTCGAAAAATAATCCTTCTGCGCTTCGTCTGCGGCGGCAGCGATTTCAACAGGCGCGCCGGGACGATCGGCGGCGTCGCGCACCAGTTTCCAGTTGGCGCTGACGCGGCCCTGATTGATCTGCAACGCCTCGATATCGTCAGGCAGCATGAAGGAGCGGCTGCTCAGAAACGAGTTGATGGCGACCGCGATGGCGCCGCCGACCGCGCGCGAGGTCCAGGCGGCGTTCTTCACCGCAATCAGCCCGCCGACCTCAGGGTTGAGGCGGCGCATGTCCGCTTCGAGCGCCGCCGCAGCGGCGTCGAAGGATGCGAGCAGCTTGTCGCCGGTCTGGAGCACCGTCGCGGTGAGAGCCTTGTCGCGCGCGTTCTGCGGTTTTCCGAACGCGTCGTCGGCGACGGAGCGCAGCGCCATCTGATCGCGATAGGCAGCCTTCAGATTGTTCGCCGCAGCCGCTACGGCCGCTCCCTGCAGCCGATCAAGCTGGGGCAGCACTGCATTGACAGCGGCGTCGACCTTCTTGCGATGTTCGGCGATCACGGCGCGCATTGCGCTCAACTGACCCGCGTCGAGGCTGAGCGACGCAGCAGTGTCGCCGCGCTCGGAGCGGAACACTTGCAGCGCGTTGAGCAGATCGCGATCGACCATTGCGGACGCGCTGACATGATGCGCGTTGTCGAGCCTGGTCCAGGCGTCGAAAAGATCGCGAACGCCAACGACGCCAAGCAGCCCGCCCATGACGAGCACAAGGCCCAGCACGAGACTGCGAATGGAAAACCGGATCGACATGATCGCCGCGCCCCTTACGACAATCCGGGCGTCTGGCGCCCGGATCAGCGCGGCGATTCTGCGGTTTCTATCCTAATATTTTGTGCACCATAAGTTCGGCTGGCGGCGTCCGCCGCGCCGATCTCAAAACTCCTCCCACTCGGGATCGCTCTTCAGCGCCAGCGCGCCCCGCGTGCGCGGAGCGGGACGCGCGACCGTCCGGGCGGGCGCCGCGGGCTTCGCCGCGACCGCTGCGGGACGCTTTGTCATCGGAGCCGGCGCAACGGCGTCTTCGACACGGAAGTAGCTGACGCGCTCGTCCATCGCCTTGGCCTGCTGCTCCAGCGTCTTCGCCGTGGCCGCATTCTCCTCGACCAGCGCCGAGTTCTGCTGCGTCACCTCATCCATCTGCGACAAGGCCTTGTTGACTTCGGCGATGCCAATCGACTGCTCCGCGCTGGCCGACGCGATGTCGGCCACCACCGAGGCCACCTGCTTGATCGACGCGACGATCTCGGCGAGCGACGCGCCCGCGCGGTTCACGAGATCGACGCCTTCCTTCACCTGACCGCCGCTGGAAACGATCAGCTCCTTGATGTCCTTCGCCGCCTGCGACGAGCGCTGCGCCAGCGAGCGGACTTCCGACGCGACAACCGCGAAACCGCGGCCCGCCTCGCCGGCCCTCGCCGCTTCCACCGCCGCGTTGAGCGCCAGCAGGTTGGTCTGGCGTGCGATCTCGTCGATCACGCCGATGATGTCGGAGATCTTGCGCGAAGACTCCTCGATGCGCGCCATCGCCTGCACGGCTTCGGCCACGACTTCGCCGCCGCGCTGCGCGACTTCGCGCGTGGTCACTGCCGACTGATTCGCAGTCTGCGCATTCTCGGCGTTCTTCTTCACCGTCGCCGCGATCTCTTCCATCGAAGCTGAGGTTTCCTCGATGCTTGCGGCCTGCTGCTCGGTGCGCTGCGACAGATCGGTCGTGCTGGCGGAGATTTCGGCCGAAGCGTTCGACACCTCAACCGTGGACGCCTTGATCGAGGACATCGCTTCGGCGATGCGCTCGGCCATATCGTTGAAGTCCGCCGTGATCTCCTGATAGTCCGCAGGGACATCCGCCGCGATGCGCGACGTAAAATCGCCCGCGGATAGGCTGCGCAATCCTTCGCCCAGCGCCCGCATTACCCGGCCCTGCTCTTCGGCGGCCTCGCGCTGCCGCGCATGAGCCTTTTCCTGCGCTTCAGCCTCGACGCGCGCAGCGGCCGCCTGACGCTCGGAATCTTCCTGCTGGCGGCGCATGGCGATCGCCGCCTCTTCCTGCGCCTTCTCGGCGGCGAGCGTCTTGAAACGTTCGACCGCATTCGCGACCTGGCCGATCTCGTCCTTGCGATCGAGGCCTGGCAGCGCGACGTCGAAATCGCCGGTCGCGACCTTCTGCATGGCGTGCTGAATCTGCCTGAGAGGCGTCGTCACGCGGCGCGAGACCAGCATGAGCATGCCGACGCAGATCGCCAGCACGGCAGTCAACGCAATGAGGAAGCCCGTCAAAGCGGACGTCGCTTCGGCGTGCTCGCGCGCCGCGTGATCTCTCGCCGTTTGCAATGCGGCTTCGGCCACGCCAAGCAGCGTGCTCAGTTTCGCAACCGATTCCTTCGACCATTGATCGGCCGCCATCGATTGCGGCTGACCGGCGATCAGGCCGGTGATCATCTTCAGACGCACTGCCGCATAATCGGCGCCGAGGAAGCCTTCCTTCGCGCGCTGCATGGCCTGCTGGAAGGAGGCCGGCATCGGCGTTCCCGAGGCGAGATCCTCCAGCGCGCTCCACGCCGTGTCCAAACGCGCGACATGGACATTGTATTTCATCATCGCGTCCTGTGGCAGGGGTTGCCCGCCAAGCACGTTCGAGATCATCAGCGAGGCGTCGCCGGCGGCGTTGCGCGCCATCCAGGCGAGTTGCTTCAGTTGCAGAAGCTGATCGACATAAGCGTCCTCAAGTTTGACCGAGCGCGTCAGCGTGGCCGAGATGCGGTCAAGCGTGTCGAGAAGCGTCGAGACTTCGGAGAAATATTCCTGCGCGAGATTGGCGCGGCGCGACGCCTTCGGCTGCTTGAGCGCGGCGAGCGATTCCTCCTGCAGAGCGGCGAGCTTCTTCACACGCGCATCGAGATCGGCGACGACCATCTGCTGATCGGGGAATGCGACCGCGCGCAAAGCGACGACGGAGGCTTTCAACGCCGGCATATCCGCGTCGCGCGCCGCCTGAAGAACCTCGCTGAGGCCGGTCAGTTGCTTGTCCGCCTGCAGGTCGCGAGTCGTCGAGGAGCGGTCGACGCGCAGATTGTGGAGCGCCGTGAAGAGATGGCTCGACGCTTCGGCGACGCCGCCCATGCGGCCCGCCTGCTTGAGCTTGTCCCAGGACACCCATGAACCATAGGCGAAGCAAGCGACGACCGCCGCAGCCAGTGGAATGGTGACGCCTTTCAGCAGGGCGCCGACAGAAAGCTTCTTCAACACGCAATCCCCCTTGGGTTCGCGCCCCCCGGCGCGTGGAATCGTCAACCGGCCGCGTCAGGCGGCCTCTGTCTCAACTCTCAAAACTCTTCCCATTCCGGATCACTCTTCAGCGCCAGCGCGCCCCGCACGCGCGGCGCAGGTCGCGACGCGATGCGCGTCGTCGCCGAAGGCTTCGCGGTTGCGCGTGGCGCGGCAGGCGCGGCCGCGGCATCGACGCGGAAATAACTGACCTGTTCGTTCATCGCCTGGGCCTGGGCCTCAAGCGTCTTCGCCGTCGCCGCATTCTGCTCGACGAGCGCCGAATTCTTCTGCGTCGCTTCGTCCATCTGCTGCAGCGCCTTGTTGACTTCGGTGACGCCGATCGACTGCTCGGCGCTCGCCGACGCGATATCGGCGACGATCGCCGCCACATGCCGGATCGAGGCCACGATCTCATTGAGCGAACCGCCAGCGCGGTTCACCAGCTCGACCCCCTCCTTTACCTGTCCGCCGCTCGCGAGAATGATGTCCTTGATATCCTTCGCCGCCTGCGACGAGCGTTGCGCCAGCGAGCGCACCTCGGAAGCAACCACTGCAAAGCCGCGGCCCGCCTCGCCGGCGCGCGCGGCCTCCACCGCTGCGTTCAGCGCAAGCAGGTTGGTCTGACGCGCAATCTCGTCGATGACGCCGATGATGTCGGAAATCTTGCCCGAACTTTCCTCGATGCGCGCCATCGCCTGCACGGCCTCGGTCGCCACCTTGCCGCCGCGGTCGGCGACTTCGCCGGCGTTCGACGCCGATTGGTTGGCGGCCTGCGCATTCTCCGCGTTCTTCCTCACCGTCGATGCGATCTGCTCCATCGACGCGGAGGTCTGTTCGAGGCCAGCCGCCTGTTCTTCCGTCCGCTGCGACAGATCAGTTGTGGCGGTGGCGATCTCCGCTGAAGCATTGGCGACTTCAACGGCCGAATTCTGGATCGCGGAGAGAGTGCCGCGTAGCCGCGCAATGGTTTCGTTGACGGCTTCGCGCAACTCGCCGAAGCGGCCTGCATGGCTGGAAACGATGCTGCGGGTGAGATCGCCGCCCGCCATCGATTGCAACACCTCGCTCAACTCGTTCGTCGCCTGATCGACGACTTCGTTGATCGCGTTGACGCCTTCGGCCAACTGGCGGACCGATCCCTGGACATCGCCGATGTCGGCCCGGCCGGAGAAATCGCCGGCCTTCGCGCCGGCGACGATCTCGGCCACATTGGCGACGACGACCTGGCTCGCGGCGGCCTCGGCAAGCTGGTGATCCTGCAGCGCCTCGCGCTCCTTGCGCGCGGTCTCCAGCGCCAGCGCATTTTCGCGGTAGGTTTCAAGCGCGCCGGACAGAGCGCCGATCTCGTCGGGATAGCGCGCCTCGGCGACCGGCTCATCGAGCTTGCCCGCCTGCAACCGCTCCAGCGTGCTTCTGATGTCGACCACTGGCCGCGAGATGCGGTCGCGCAACCCGATCCAGCTCGCGACGCCGACGCCGGCCACCAGAAGCGCGACGACCATTGCGCCCGCGAGCTTGATCAGCGACCAGTTGAAGGTCTGCGACGCATCCTCGACCACCTCGTCGAGCGACGTCGTCATCACCGAGATGATCGCGTCATAAGGCTGCACGCAGCGCTTGCGCCACTCGGTCGCGTCGATCGAGCCCGGCGCGCCAAGCTTCTCGAAGAGCTCGTCGGCCTGCCGCGTCGCAGTCGTGACGGCGCTGACCGAGGCCGAAGCTTTCGCCTTCATCGGCGCCGAAGCGTAGGGATTTCCGGCAAGCTCGGTCAGGCTTGCGACGCTGAGCGCGGCGCCGCCGCGCAATTCGCCAAGCTTACGCGCCAGCGGAGCGGCGATAGCCGCATTCGACGCGAAACTCCCCGCCATGAGCGAGCACTGGCCGCCATAGTTCGCGCGCAGCAGCCAGCCATCCTCTTTCGCGTTCTGGAGCTGCGCGAGTTTCGGGCTGATCTGGCGAATGCCCTGCCCTGTCTGTTGAGAAGCGGCGAGGGTCGCGTTGAGGACGTTTTCGATGGCGTTCGACCAGGGCGCCACCGCCGCGGCCTTGCGTTCCGCCTTCGGTTTCAAGGCTTCCTGATTCAGCCCGGCGAATAGCGTCGCGGCCGCAGCCCATTTGTCGTCGATCGCTTTCGCGAGATCGGCCCGGGCATCGAGGCTCGTGTCGCGCAGTTCAGCAGCGCCTTCGGCGAGACGCTTGCCGAGATCCTCCATGACGCGGGCGATCATCGCGCGCGGGTCGTCCTCGGCCAGCAACGCCGTCTGCACGTCGCCGCGCTGGCCGCGCAGCGCCGCAGCGGCGAGCAGCAATGTCTTGTCGGCCTGCGCGAGCTTAATCGACTGCCGCGCCGCGGCGACGTCCCACAAAGCCGAGCTGATCACCCAGACGGCGACGAGCGCCAATGGCAGAACCAGCAGCGCCAATGTCGCCGCAATGCATCGCTGGATGGATGAAGTAAAAAACATCCCGATCCCCCCACCGTCGCGCTAAAAGTCCCGGCGCGACGGGCCTTAATGCTTACGCAGCCTGCTGCGACGGCGCCCGATCATCGAGCGCGAGAAGCTGCGGCAACGCGATCAGCGCGATCATCGCCCCGTCGATGGTCACGAGACCTGAAAGAAAATCGATGCGCGCGGCCTGAGCCACTTTCGGCACCGGCTGAATGCTCGCTGCCTGGAAGGCGACGATGTCGAGCACCTGATCGGCGAGCAGGCCGACCTGACGATCATCGATCTGCACGATGATCACGACGTGTTGGGACGTCGCTTCGGTCTTGCCCTGATTGAAACGGCAGCGCAGATCGATGATCGGCACCATCACGCCGCGCAGATCGAGCACGCCGCGCACATAATCCGGCTGCCCCGGGAGCGCGGTCACGTTGGTGAAGCCCTTGATCTCGCGCACGGCCATGATGTCGACGCCGTAATGGTCGTCGCCAATGGCGAAGCTGATGAATTCGATAAGGCCGCGCCCCTGCTGACCGCCGTCAGCCGTGCCGTTGCGCGCGTCGCCGAAAGTTTGCGTGTCCGACTGCCAGCTCATGCGCGTGACGATCCCTCTTCATCTTCGTCCGCCGTGTCGTCGGGAGATGTCGAGGCGCGCTCCGCGCCGCCTGCTCACGCACAATCCGGCGAACTTTTCGCGCAAAAACCATGTCTGAATGTGCTTTCAAAGAAGTAAACAACCTGCGCTTGCAGGCTTGACCTTCAGGCGCCTTTCCCGTCGACGAATTTCGAAATCTGTCATTAAGCTTTGCTTTACTTGCGGGCGGAGGCGCTTCGGACGCGAATTCGCGTAATCGGCTCAATCACTTGAATCGTCGGGAGCGACGCAAGCGGGCCCGCGATCGTCAGCCGCCGCCCTGACTCTCGCCGCGTCGTCCTTCGGCCGTCGCGAGAATGACGACGCCGACGCAGATCGCGACACAACCGACGAGTTGTATCGCCGACAGCCGTTCTCCGAAGAACGGCACCGACACGAGCGCGACCGTGACGATGTCGAGGTGGGACGCGGCGAAGAGCGGCCCCACCGGCGCATCACGCAGCAGCGTCATGTAGGTGACGAAGGTCGCGGCGAAGGCCAGCGCGAGGATGGCCGTCCAGGGCTCCGAGACGAGCCGCGCGAGAAACGCGGCGTCCGGCGCGACCGGCGACGTCCGCTCCGCGACAAGCTTGAAGCCGATCTGCGCCAGGGTCTCGAACAGCAGGAGCGTGGCGAATCCGATCGCCAGCACGAACGCTCTCACGCCGCGCCCCAGCCGACGAGAACGACGCCGAAGCCGATCAGGCCGATCGCGACGGCGCGCACGGGATCGATGCGGTCGCCGAACAGAATGCGCCCGGACAGCATCACCGTCGCAATGTTGACGCAGCCGACCATGACGGCGGTCGACAGGGGAACGAGAGAGACGAAGGCGAGCCAGAACAGCGCTTCGCCGAGGAACAGGGCGACGCCGAGCCAGAGAAAAGGCGATCGCGCGAGTTCAGCCCAGTGACCGCCTTCGCCCTTCGAGGCGGCTCGGGTCGCCGCCGTGAAAGCCATCTGGCGGCCGGTGCAGCAGAGAACGTCGCCCGCCAGCAGGAGAAGCGCGGTCGGGGTCACGCGTCGAGTAGGGCTTCAGAGCCCGTTGAACATGAAGGAATAGCTGGCGCCAAGGCCGACGGTCAGCTGATTCGGCGAGCCGAAGCGTTTGGTGATCGGGCTCGAGGCGGCGTCGCCCACCAGACGGTCATAGCGGGCGTAAGCCGTGGTGCGCCACTGGCTCGACCAGTCGTAATTCATGGCCGCGGTATAGCCGACCGATTTGAAGCCGCCTGACGCAGAGAAGGGCGTCACCAGGCCATTGCGCGCCGAGGCGGCCGGCGTCACGCCAAACTGGAGATTCATCGAATCCGAATCAGCGAGCTTCACGCGTGGGCCGGTCGAGAAGGTGAAGGCGCCAGCGCGATGGAAGAGATCAGCGCCGACATCGGCGACGAAGCCGTCTTCGCTGCGCAGGCCATGGCGCACTTCGGCGCGGAAACGGAGCTGGTCAGGCAGCGGCCACCATTCGACGAAAAGGCCGGGCTCCACCGTCCAGGAATAATTGTCGAGACCGGCAAGCCGCCGGTCCATGTCCACCGCGCGGCCGATCGAAAGCGCAATGACCGGACCGACCTTGAGCCAGGGATTGTCGAACAGGGTGAGATCAAAGCTGTCGTCCGGCGACGAGAGGTCCGGCGGCGTCCCCGGGCGGCGAATGCTGAAGGACGGCGCCGGCGTGATTCCATAACGATTGGAGCCGTCATAGAGCGGCCCGACGACGCCCATCGCGCCAAGGGTGACGATCCAGCCGGTGGAGGCCGGAGCGGGCGCAGGCGCAGGCGTCAAATCGGCGGCGAAGGCGGCAGACGATATGGCGAGCGCGACAGTCGCCGCGAGGGCGCGTCCTGCGCGCCGATGCCCGTCACCCATGCCGCCCATAACGACTCCTAACCGATATTCTTGTCTATCCGAATGCCGTGCTTCTTCAACCTGTGCCAAAGGCTGCGTTCGGTGATCCCCAACCGGGCCGCAGCCTTGACCTGGACGCCCTGCGACTCTTTCAGGGCTTCAATAATGTAATTCCGTTCGGCTTTCGCTAACTCCGCGTCGAGATCGTCAGGCAGGCGCGAACCAGCGGACGCGCTCGAAGCGCTTTCAAGGACATAGCGGGGAAGATCGGGCAGGTCCACCGCCGTTCCACGCGCAACGATCACGGCGCGCTCGACGCTATTCTGCAATTCCCTGATATTGCCGGGCCAGGAATAGGCGCGCATCGCCGTCTCGGCGGCGGGCGAGAAGGAGACGACCTTCTTGCCCATTTCGTCAGCGAACTGTCTGAGAAAGTGCATCGCGATCGCAGGCACATCCTCGATCCGCTCGCGCAGGGCTGGCAGGGTCATCGCAAAGACATTCAGACGATAATAGAGATCCTCGCGGAACGAGCGATCGTCGACCATCCGGCGCAAATCCTTGTGGGTCGCGACGATGATGCGCGCGTCGACGCGCGTGGCGCGATCGCTGCCGACCGCCTCGAAGGTCTGCTCCTGCAAGGCGCGCAGGACCTTCGGCTGAATCGAGAGCGGCATGTCGCCGACTTCATCAAGAAAGATGGTGCCGCCGTCGGCCGCGGCGAAACGTCCTGACCGCGCCGCGACCGCGCCGGTGAAGGCGCCGCGGGCATGGCCGAAGAGCTCGCTCTCCAGAAGGTTTTCGGGAATGGCCGCGCAATTGACCGGGATGAACGGCTTCGCGCGGCGCGGGCTGTTGTAATGGATGGCGCGCGCCACAAGCTCCTTGCCGGTGCCACTCTCGCCCTGGATCAGCACCGTGGCGCGGCTCGAACAGACTTCCGTGATCTGGCGCAGCACCTGCTGGAAGGCGGGGCTGTCGCCAATGAGATTGTCGAAGTGGAATTTCTGTTCGATCTCGCGGCGCAGGCGCCTGTTCTCGTCGAGCGTCTCGCCGAGCCTCAGCGCGCGGTTGATCGTCGCGACGACGTCGTCGACCTCGAAGGGTTTTGAGACATAGTCGAAGGCGCCGTCCTTCACGAGATCGACCGCATCGCGCACGGACGCGTAGGCGGTCATGATGATGATCGGCAGATCGGGCCGGTTGACGCGCAGGCGATGCAAGAGTTCGCGACCGCCAAGCTCCGGCATGCGCAGATCAGTCAGCACCACGTCGACGGCGTTGGCGCGGACGAAATCCTCGGCCGCCACAACCGAGTTGACCGCGAAGGCCTCGATGTCGCGCGCCTCCAGCGCCAGCGCCAGCACTTCGGCGAGCCGGAGTTCGTCGTCAACGATCAGGACGACTGGACGCATTCCTTCTCCGTCACGCTGAGCGCCGGCAGCCGGATGGTGAATTCAGCGCCATGGCCGGGCTCGCTCCTGCACGAAATCGTGCCGCCATGCTCCTCAATGATCCCTCGCGAGCGCGCAAGACCCAGCCCCGCGCCTTTCGCCTTCGTGCTGAAGAAAGGATCAAAAATGCGATCGAGCACCTGCGGCTCGATGCCGGCGCCCGTATCGGAGACGATCAGGTTGATCACATCGCCAGCGCGTTCCGCCCGGATGGTCAGACGGCCCTTCTCGGGCATGGCGTCGAGCGCATTGAGGATGAGATTGAGCAGCACCTGATGCAATTGATCGGGGTCGCCTGATATCAGCATCGACTCGCCCGGCTCGGCGACATCGCACTCGACGTTATGCTTCTGCATCTCCGGCGCCGCCATGGCGATCACGCGTGCGACGACATCCGCCATGAGATCAAGCTGGCATTTCCTCGTCTCGCGCGGGCGGGCGTAGTCGAGGATGTCCTGCACCAGCCGGTCGATGCGGCCGACTTCATCGAGCACGAAGCCGATCAGCCTGTCCTCGGAAGGCTTCAGCGCCGAGCGCATGCGCACTACCTGGCTCGACGTCTTGATGATGCCAAGCGGATTGCGGATTTCATGGGCGATCATCGCCGCGGCTTCGCCGAGCACGGCGAATTGCTGGCGCCGACGCATGTCGCTTTCCATCGCCTGCAGACGGCCGAGCTGTTCGGTCATGGCGTTGAAACCGGCTGCGAGGCGTTCGAGCTCCTGGCCGCCTTCCTCCGGCACGCGAGCCTGATAGTCGCCGCCCGCGACGGCGCGCAGGCCGCGCGTCAGAGCGCGCACGGGCCGCGAGATTCGCTCAGCGAGAAAGAAGCCGACCACCGTCGATATCGCGCCGGCGATCAGCGCAAGCGCGACGAACAATTGCCATTTCGACAGGCCTTCGAGGCCGGTCGCCTCGCTCGACACGCGGCAGAGAACAACGCCGACGAGATGGGACTGGTCGTCGCGGATCGCGGCGTAGGCCGTCGCCACCTCATCATCTGGCGAGCCCAGCGCGACCACGCTTTCGGCGCCGGCCATGAGGCTTTGCAGCGCATCGGTGGAGATCGGCAGCGCCTTGGCCGGATCGCCGTCCGATCCGATCAGTTTTCCGTCTTCCAATCGCGTGACGCGCACGTCGAGCGATTTGATGCCCTGCGAGACGGTGAAGAATCGTTCATCCAGAATATTCGACACTAGGACATAGTGACGCGCGCCCGCGGCGTCGAAAGGTCTGACAGCGGCGATGGCGAGCTTGGTTGCGCCGCTCACCTTCATATTCAGCACCGACTTGAACGCGCGATGCGGCATCGATCCGATCGTCGCGGTCGCGCCCGAGGCGTAGCGCGCCGTTCCGTTCTCGTCCTCGATCCTGACATAGTCATAGCCCGCGGCCGCCAGCAGCTCGGCGTAAGGCTTGATCGAATCGGACGAGCTGAGATCGGCGTCGCGAGACAGGGCCGTCGCGATCGTGGAGGCCGAACGGTCAGCCTCCGTCACCGCGTCGTTCACCTGACTGACGAGAAAGAGCGACGTCTCGTTCAGCCAGCGCTCGACATTCTGCTGGAAGACGCCAGCGATCGCCTGGGCGGCGAGATAGCTTGCGATCAGAACCGGCGGCGCGCTCACGAGCACGAAGGCGACGACAAGCCGCCAGCGCAAAGAGAGCGGGCGCGGCCACTTCATGGACGCGCGGAGTTGCGCCCCTGCCCGGCGCAGCGGCCCAGCGATCGCGGAGCCCGGCTCCATGTCATTGTCTCTCCGAGCGTCTTGACGCCGACATAGCCCCTGATCTTCAGCCGATCGCCTTCGCGACGGATTTCGAGATCATAGCTCTTCCCCTCCTCGGGATCATAGACGCGGCCATTATCCCAGGCGCCGTTCGATTGCGCCTTGAGGCCGCTCACGACCTGGAGGCCGCACACCGGCCGCGACCGCAGGCCGGCGCTCGGATTGTTCTGATCCGTCACCGGCTCGCCTTCGTCAGTCGTCGGCTTTTTCAGCCAGACGATGCGGCCGCAGCGCTGCGCGCCGCAGGCCGAAATCTCGACCGCGCCCTCGCCGTCATCGGTGAGCCAGACGCCATTGATGTCGTCGGCCGCGCGCGCAGGAGCCACGCCGATCAGGCAAGCGCCGGCGATTATCGCGAGAAGCGCGCCTGAAATCCTTGCAATCATATTTTTCCCGCCGCCTTCAGCCGCCGCAGATCCGGGTCCCAGCGCGGGAAGCCGGCATAGGGCGCGGCCAGCGCGATGGCGCCGTTCACGATGCGATTGCGATGTTTCACCAGATTCCATGACGGCTTCAGCGCGCTTCCCAGTCTCACTTTCGAATCATACGCCGTCTGGCCCGACTGCAGCCAGCGCCGCCCTGTCTCGATGCAGAAACGGACATTCTCGATCCAGCTCGCGACATAGAGATTATGCTCGCGGCCGAGCGGATGAGTCATCCCGAAGAATTTGTCGATGGCGCGGTCGCGCTCCAGCAGCAGCAGATTGAAGCCGGCGATGACATCGTCCACCCAGTAGAGCATGAACAGCGCGCGCTCGCCGAGCGCGCCGGAAACGGCCGCGAAATAATCGTCAGGCAATTCCTCGAAATCGCCATAGCGCAGCGCGCTTGTCGTGCGCGTGTGCTGATAGAGGCGATCAATCTCACCTGCGATATCGGCGATGCCGGTTCGACGCTCGACGCGCAGGCGCGCGCCCCTGAGCTTGCGGCGCACATCCTTGCGCGTCGCGCCCGACAAGGTCGCGAGATAGAAGTCGATATCCTTCGCGCCGTTGAGATCGAGCGCCGCCACCGGGAGACCGTCGATCCCGCCATAGCCTTTGGCGCGCAACCCTTCAGCGAGCGCCGCGTGCTCGGCGCCGGCAATGTCCTTGAAAGCGATGAGCGACACGCCCAGGCGCTTGCTCTCCTGTTCGATCGCATCGGCGAGCGCGGAAATCACCGCACGTTGCGCCTCATCGCCAAGACCGGGGCGCAGCGCGATGTGGCAGCGATCGGCGAAGGGAGACCCGACGCCAAGCAGACCCCATTCCAGAAGGTTCGGCGCCCGCGCCGCCAGCGCATCCGTGAGTCGTCGGAGGCCGCCCTGCAACGGCGTGTCCAACCGATAGCCAAGCTTGAACAGAGGCGCGGCTGCGAGAAGGCCCTGCTCATCGCGGACTTCGACGGCCGATATCTTCACCGCCGCCGGAGGCTTCGCCTCGCAGGCGCGATAATAGGCCCAGCCTTCGACCTCATCGGGATAACAGGCCGACCATTCCGCCTCGGAGAGCGCGCCGACGCCCGCAACGATGCGGCTCGTGATCATAACGCTCTTAGAGAGCGCGCAGGCGGCTCGCGGCGGCCTGCGCCTTCTCGCGCGCTTCGGCGGCGACATTATCGATGAAGGAGGCAGCGCGCTCCATCACGAGGCCACGCTGGCGATCGACGGTGACGAGGTGATAGCTGTCGTCGAGGATCAAAGTCTCGACGAGACCGCCGAGCTTCTTCTGGAGATAATGCGCGTTCGAGATGCTGGCGATGTCGTCGTCGCGCGAATGAACGAGGAAGGTCGGCTGGCGCACCTTGCCAAGATCGGGCTTCAGCGCGTCGACGAGGCGCCACATCTCCTTCAGCGCGCGCGCCGGCGTCGCCATCAGGCCGGCGACGGTTGAATCGCCGGACATCATCGCGCTCGCGACCAATGCGCGGATACGCTCATCCTTGAGGCCATAAGGCTCGCGCTCGACGAAGCGATAGCGGCTGCCATGCGGCGTGTTGATGAACCATTTCAGCAGGAAGCTGTACCAGGGGATCGACCAGCCATCATACCAGAGCGTCGGCGCCAGCATCATGAGGCCGTGGATGCGCTCGGGCTCGCGCGCGGCGAGACGCGCTGCAAGCACCGCGCCCATGGAGAGACCACCGACAATCACCGTGTCGCAGCGCTCTTCCAGCTTCGCGAGAGCGGCGAGCGCGCTCGCCTCCCAATCCTGCCAGCGCGTGGCGATGAGATCATCCTCGCTCCCGCAATGGCCGGCGAGATGGCAGCAGAGAACCGTCGAGCCGGCGGAGGCGAGATGGCGCGCGAGCGACTTCATTTCGAGCGGCGTGCCGCCGAGGCCATGGATCAGCAGCACGCCGACGCGGCCGCGCTCCATGAGAATGCTGCGGTCCTGAATTCCAGGCTTGCGGAGCGGCGTAACGACGGCTTCGGGCATTACGCCGCAACCTTCTCGAATGCGTTGAACAGGCGGCGATTGGCCGTGTCGTTCACGGCCGTCGCATTGATCGGCGACGGTCGCGAATTTGGCCGGTCCGTATAGGACAGAAAGGCGCGGAATGGATCGCGGAAGCGCGGCGGCGAATAGTCGCCGCAGATATCAGCGCCAAGGATCGGCCGATGCGCGGCGAGCTTTTCGATCGCCTCGACGACATGATCGAGCGACATGCCGCCCTGATCCCAGTTGGTGATGGCTTCGTCGGCGCCGACGACATCCTTGTCGATGCTGAGCCAGAGGCCGCAATCCGGCAGCCGCGCGCAGAGATCGTCAAGAAAATCCGACCAGGATTCGTTCGCGAGATTGCGCCAGACGAGACGTCCGCCCTCCGTGCGCACGCCGGGCGCATCGACCGCCGCGCCCCAGAGTTTCGTCTCCGCGGCGCGCCAGGCGTGAACCTCAAGCCTGCCCTGACGGATCGCTTCGAGATTCGCCGTCTTCAATTCCGGCTGCGCGAGATCATCGCCCGAGGGACCGATGGTGATGATCTTCTCGACGTGGGACAGCGCCAGCGCCTTGTTGATCCAGGAGCCGCAATTCACCGAACCGGGAAACCGCACCCAATCCGGATGATTGTCGAAATGGATCACCGTCACGCGCTGATCGAACCTGCGCAGCAGGGGAAAAGCGAGATGATGGAAATCACCGGAGCCAAGGAAGAAGATATTCGCGCCCTGGCTCGCGGCTTCATTCAGACGCGCGTCGAGGCTGCGCAGCGCGCCGCGGCTTGCGACAATGCGCAGACGCGGCGCGAGATCGCGCGCATCGACAAGATCAGCCTCACCCGATGCGGCGAGCCCAGCCAGAAATGGCTGGGACGACACCGCTTCGTCGCAATCGAGGAGGCAGGCGCGCATCGCGAGAGACTAGTTGCGCGTGACGCGGGTGAAGAGCTGATCGAGCAGCGCGACCGCCATGTCGATCTCCTCCATGGAGATCATCAGCGACGGCGCCAGCGTCAGCACATTCTTGTGGTAGCCGCCGACATCAAGCACGAGGCCATAGTTGCGACCCTTGTAGGTCAGGTCGCCCTTCATGCCTTCATCCGACATGCGATCGACCAGCGCTTTCGACGGCGTGTAGCTGTCATGCGGCTCGCAGATTTCGGCGCGCAGCGCGAGGCCGAGGCCATCGACATCGCCGACGATCTTGTGGCGGCGCTGCAGTTCCTTCAGCCCTTCGAGGAAGTAGGCGCCCTTGCGCATGACGGACGCCTCGAAATCCTGCTCGCGCGTGAGCTTGAGCGTTTCGAGCGCGACGGCGGTGCCGAGCGGATTGGCGTTGAAGGTCGAATGGGTCGAGCCCGGCGGGAAGATCGTCGGATTGATCAAGGCTTCCTTCGCCCACACGCCGGAGAGCGGGTTGAGGCCGTTGGTCAGCGCCTTGCCGAACACCAGCACGTCAGGCTGCACGCCGAAATGCTCGATCGACCAGAGTTTGCCCGTGCGATAGAGGCCCATCTGGATTTCATCGACGACGAGCAGAATGCCGTACTTGTCGAGAACCTTCTTCAATTCGCTGAAGAAATTCATCGGCGGGATGACATAGCCGCCGGTGCCCTGCAGCGGCTCGACATAGAAGGCCGCATATTCGCACTGGCCGGTCTTCGGGTCCCAGACGCCGTTATATTCGCTTTCGAACAGGCGCTCGAACTGCTTCACGCAGAGCATGCCGTACTCTTCCTTCGACATGCCCTTGGGGCCGCGGAAGTGGTAGGGGAACGGAATGAACTGCGCGCGGTCGCTGAAATGGCCGTAGCGGCGGCGATAACGATAGGACGAGGTGATCGCCGAGGCGCCAAGCGTGCGGCCGTGATAGCCGCCCTCGAAGGCGAACATCAGGCTCTTCCCGTTCGAGGCGTTGCGCACGATCTTCAGCGAATCCTCGACCGCCTGGGAGCCGCCGACATTGAAATGGACGCGGCCCTTATGGCCGAACTTGGCTTCGGCGTCCTTCGCGATCATCGCGGCAAGCTCGATCTTCTCGCGATGGAGATATTGGCTCGCGACCTGCGGCAGACGGTCGATCTGGCGCTTCAGCGCATCATTAAGGCGGCGATTGGAATATCCGAAATTGACCGCGGAGTACCACATCTGCAGATCGAGGAACGAACGGCCCGCGGCGTCGCGCATGAAGGAGCCGTCGCAGGATTCGAAAATCTTCGGCGCTTCGGTGTAATGAACCGTGTCGCCCCACGAGCAGTATTCGCGCTCCAGCGCGAGCAGTTCGGCTTCGTCTGCGGCGACGTCATTGGCGGCGGTGAATTTCACCGCGGCGTTATTCTGCATGATTCTCATCCTCGTTCATGTCGCGCGCCGCGGCCGGCGCAGTGCGCGCATGGGCCGACAGGCATTGCATCAGCAATCTCGGAACATCCGAGAAATCATGGAACGCAGTATGCGGCAGGTTCTGCTCGCGGCAATGGGCCACGAGCTTCGACTTGGCGAACACCATGTCGACCTGGCCAGCGCCGCAGAAGTCCGAGCGGCCGTCGCCGATCAGAATATCGAAGCTGCGCGCGCTCGCCATCGTCCGGCATTTGCAGTGACCAGACAGGGCGCGGCAGTCATCGCTCGCATGAGGGAAGGAGAGCCTCCACCTGTCTTCGCCAAGCGATTCGAGCCTGTTCGCCCTGACCGGCAGATCAAGGCCGGCGCGGCCGAGCGCCGTCCGCACCACGCGGTCGAGACCGTCCGAGACCACCATGAGCGGAACGCCCAGCCGCTCGCACAGCCGCGCGAACGCCGTGAAATGAGGATCGAGCGCGACGCCGTCGATGAAGGCGTCCAGCTCGGCCGGCGTGGCGCGGACCAGATCGATCTGGCGCACCATGCATTCGCGCGAGCCTATTTCCCCGCGCTCCCACGACTCCTCAACAGCGAGCCACGCCTTGTCGGCGAAGCGCTGGAGAAGAAGGTCTGTCGTATCCGAAAGCGAAATCGTTCCGTCGAAGTCGACGAACACCCGAAAGTTTGTACTCATTGTCCCCTGTGCCCGTCATACTTCAGCAACAGGCATGCCAAGGTCCGGCCTTAAGGGAATCAATAAGTTAGTAACTTTTGGCAGCCTCCCTTCCTACAAATTTTGTAGGAAGCGCAACATTGCGTTGCATGGAGGGCGCGGGAGCTCAGTGGCCCCCGCCGCCGCCAGCCGCGGCCGGCTTGCGCACGAACACCACCACGCAGGCGAGGCCGGCGAAGAGCAGGGTCAGCACCAGGAACACGTCGGAGAAGCTGAGCACCAGCGCCTCGCGCCGAAGCATGCCGACCAGGCGGCTCGCCGTCATCGCCTCGGCCTTGTCGCCGAAGGTCGCGAAGCTCTGCTGGAGCTGGTTGAACACGGCGACCGCATTGTCGCGGCCCCAGCTCACGCCGTCGCGCAGGCGCTGCAGATGGAGGTCGGTGCGATCATTGAGAACCGTGTTGATCAGCGCAAGACCGACCGCGCCGCCGAGATTGCGGGTCAGATTGAACAGGCCGGACGCGTTCTTCATCATCGACGGCGCCAGCGTGCCGAGCGCGATGTTGTTGATCGACACCATGCAGGTCATCAGCGAGACGCCGCGCAGCACCTGCGGGATCAGCAGCTCGTAGAAATCCCAGTCATGGGTGATCGAGGTCATGATCAGCGTGCCGGCCGCAAAGCCCATGAAGCCGGCGAACAGCATCACGCGAGGATCGAGGATGGTCATGAGGCGCCCGGCGATCGGCGCGGTGAAGAACATGCAGAGACCGGTGACGAACATGGTCTCGCCGATCATCAGCGAATCATAGCCGCGCACGCGGCCGAGATAGACCGGGAAAAGATAGGTCAGGCCATAAAGGCCGATGCCCATCACGAAGGAGAAGATCGAGCCTGTCGCAAAATTGCGATCGAGAAAGGCGCGGAGATCGACAATCGGCTCCTTCGCCGTCAGCACGCGCCAGAAGAACACGACGGCGCCGATGACGCAGAGCACGCCCGTGACGAACACGGCCTCGTCCTGGAACCAGTCATTGTTCGGGCCTTCCTCCAGCACATATTCGAGACAGCCGAGGAACAGAGCCATCGAGCCAAGCCCGACCCAGTCGAAATGATCGAACAGCGACAGGTTGGGCTTGTCGAAGTCGATCATGACGACCGCCATGACCGTGACGATGATCCCGGGAATGACATTGATGAAGAACAGCCAGTGCCAGGAGAGCGCGTCGGTGAGATAGCCGCCGACCGTCGGGCCAATCGTCGGCGCGAGCGTCGCGACAAGGCCGATCATCGGCGAAACGATGGGGCGCATGCGCGGCGGGAAGATCGTGAAGGCCGACGCGAACACGGTCGGGATCATGCCGCCGCCGATGAAGCCCTGCAGCGCGCGATAGACGATCATCTCATTGATCGAACTCGCCGTGCCGCAGAGAAAGCTCATCAGCGTGAAACCGCCGGCGGAGATCGCGAAGATCCAGCGCGTCGAGAGCATGCGCGACAGGAATCCCGAGAGCGGGATCATGATCACTTCGGCGATGAGATAGGCGGTCTGCACCCAGGAGATCTCATCGGCGGACGCGCCAAGGCCGGCCTGGATTTCCGCCAGCGAGGCGGAGACGATCTGGATGTCGAGGATCGCCATGAACATGCCGAACACCATGCCGAAGAAGGTGAGCAGCTTGCGCGTGCTGACCGTCTGTTCCGGCGGGGCGATTGACGTGGCGGCGTTAGCGGTCGCAGCGGCCATGGCGGCCATCTCCTGAGGAGGGCGAACGATCCGCGCGACTTTGGATCAGCCGCGCGGAGAGGATTTCAGATCAGCTTTTCGGGCCAGTGCGCGTATCGACCGACGCGACCACGGACAGGCCCGGACGCAAAATCCCAAGCGCCGCAACATCAACCGGCACCTGCACGCGCACCGGCACGCGCTGGGTGATCTTGGTGAAGTTGCCGGTCGCGTTCTCCGGCGGCAGCAGGCTGAAGGTCGAACCCGAAGCCGGCGAGAAGCTCTCGACGGTTCCTTCGAAGGCGCGCCCTTTCACGGAGTCGATCTTGAGCGTCACCTTCTGGCCCGGCCTGATCTCGCCAAGCTGCGTCTCCTTGAAGTTCGCAGCGATATAGACGCTCTGCAGCGGCACCAGAGCCAGCAGACGCGAACCCGGCGCGACGAACATGCCTGGCTGCGCGGCGCGGTTGCCGACGACGCCGTCGACAGGCGCGCGGATCACGGTCGCGTCGAGATCGTTGCGCGCCTTGGCGATGGCGGCGTCGAGCTCCTTCGCGACCTGCTCGGCTTCAACCTTCTGCGCTTTGATGACGCCGAGATTGGCCTCAGCCGACGCAAGCGCCGCCCTGGCGTTCACGACCGCGGCGTTGCTCTGGTCGCGATCGGCGGTCGCCTGATCAAGCGTCGCTTTCGACGAGAAATTCTGCTGCGCCAGTTGCTGCGCGCGGACGAACGCCGCGGCGGCGCGGGTCGCGCCCGCTTCCGCCGAAACAATGCCGGCGCGCGCGCCTTCGATCTGCGATTCCTGCGCGACGATCTGCTGCTCGATGCGGGCGATCGTCGCCGACTGGGTGGCGCGCTTCGCTTCCGCCGACTGCAGCGCGACGCGATAATCGACATCGTCGAGCGTCACGAGCACATCGCCCGCCTTGACGCGATCACCGTCCTTCACCGCCACCTTCGCGACATAGCCCGACACTTTCACGCCAAGCGTGGACACGTCCGCCTGCACATAGGCGTCATCGGTCGAGACCATGAAGCGGCTAACCGTCCACCATTCATGGCCATACCAGCCGCCGGCGGCGAGCGCGCCAATCAGGATGACGGGGAGCACCACCTTGCGGACGCCGCCCTTCTTCTTGGCGGGCGTCTCCTGCTTGGCGGCAGAGGGCGAGGCCGGCGTCTGCTTCGCTTCCGGCGCCTCAGCCGGGCGCTCGGCGATTTTGGCTTCCGCCGCCGGCTCGGGCTTGGCCTCGGGCTTAGCCTCGGCCTTGGGTTCGATCTTGAGATCCCTGACTTCGGCGCGGGAGCGGTCCCACGCCACGATATTGGATGCGTCAGCCTCCGCCGGAGCGGTCTGGGAGCGAGCAGATTCCATGTTCATGCCTCCGACTTCCGTTCCCGGGAGGGTTTCGCCTCCGGATTTCACCGGCCCTTGCCGACAAATTGAACGAACGGTTCAGTCAACTGGCGGTTGACTACCACCCGACCTTCCTATACGCAAGAGGAAACTGAACGGTTCGGTCAAAAAAGATGACAGCCCTCGCCGCCCTGGTTCCGGCCCCGGAGCCGCCCGTCGATAACGCCAAGCGACGTCAGATCGTCGAGGGGGCCCGCCGCGTCTTCCTGGCGCAGGGGTTCGAGGGCGCCAGCATGAACGACATCGCCAAGGCGGCGGGCGTCTCCAAGGGCACGCTCTATGTCTATTTCGAGAACAAGGAGCTGCTGTTCTCGGCGGTGGTCGGCGAGGAGCGCTACGCCCACATCAACGAGATTTTCAAGGTCGACCAGGGCGACCCCGATATCGAGGGCGTGCTGACTCGCGTGGGCGTCGATCTCGCTCTCTTCCTCTGCCAGCCGCGCGTCATCTCGGCGATGCGCGTCGTCATGGGCATCGCCGAGCGCATGCCCGAGCTCGGCCGCGAGTTCTATGAGAATGGTCCCGCGCTCAGCGCCGGACGCCTTGCGGCCTATCTCGATGCGCGGGTCGCCGCAGGGCAGCTCGAGATTCCCGACACGTTCCTCGCCGCACGACAGTTTCTCGAACTGTCGCATGCGATGGTGCTGAAGCCGATGCTGTTCGGCTGCAAGAAAGAAGCGTCGCGCGAAGACATCGACTATATCGTCAAATCGGCGGTGACCTTCTTCATGAAGGCCTACGCGAAGAGCTGACGCTTCGCGGCGTCAAAGTCTGGCGGCGTTCGCTTCAGCTAGCCCGGCTCGCCGCCGGTCATGGCGTGCGAACAGGCTTGGATCACCGTCAATATTCCGAGAAGATGCGCTCGATCTCCGCGGGGTCGGACGTTTTCGTCAGCGCAAGGGCGAGCAACAGCCGCGCCTTCTGCGGAATGAGATTGTCGCTGTTCACGAAGCCATATTCGCGCTGCTTCGTCGTGCGCGCCGTGCGGCCGCTGCCAGAGCGCGTCGCCTGCACCACGACGATTCCCTGCGCCACCGCTTCCTTTAGAATCTCCAGCTCTCCGGGCGCCGCCATGCCGGGCGCGAAACCGGCAGACACGATGCCTTTCGCGCCGGCCGCGATGAAAGCGCGGATCGCGGCGCCATCGACGCCTGCGTAGGAATAGGCGATATCGACGCGCGGCAACGCTTCGAGCGCGCGAATGTCAAATTCCGTATCGGGCGCCGTGCGGCGTTCGGTCTTGCGGTAATAGACCACTTCCTGCCCGTCGACATGACCAAGCACACCGAAATCGGGCGTGCGGAAGGTCTGCATGCGCGCCGTCGATGTTTTGGTCACGTCGCGCGCCGCCTGAATCTCATCGTTCAGCATCACCAGAACGCCGCGCCCGCGCGAGGCCGGGCATGCCGCGACGCAAATGGCGTTGACGAGATTGAGCGCGCCGTCGGTCGATAGTCCGCTCAAGGGCCGCTGCGATCCCACGAGCACGACGGGGATCGAAACTTTCAGCGTGAGATTGAGGAAATAGGCGGTCTCCTCCAGCGTCGCCGTGCCGTGACCAATCACGATGCCTGTGAGATCGGGATGGTCGGCGACCAAAGTCTCGCAGAGCAAAATGATTTCCTTCCACTCCGGGAAGTAGATCTGCGGACTTGGCACGGCGCGAAAGCGGACCGGGATCACCTCGGCGATTTCAGCCGCCTCCGGCACCCGCGCGAGAATCTCGTCGGCATGGAGGCGGCTGTCGTTCGCACCATAGTCGATGATGTCGAGAGAATTGCGGCCCAGCGAGGAGATGGTTCCGCCGGTTCCGATAAACGCGACCTTGGGCTTCATGGGATTCCCGTATGAGGATCAGGGCCTGTTGACAGTTAGAATTTGCGCGTGGCGCGATGCGGCGCGCCTCTCGCATCTTTATTGCAGCGGTCTGAAATGCGCGTCGAGAGATTTCGTCCGGCGCCGCAGAAGTCATGCCGCTGGCGCCCGGCCGACGTCCTCGATCGCCCTGCTTCCAGCGCGACCTAAGTCGGCGCGGGCGCGCCTCCCGGAAATGTGACTGTTGCTCCTAAATTTTGTAACGATTGCTTCACACCGCGCGCCTAGATCGGCGACGCGCAAGAGGAGATTGCATGATCGATTCCGGCGGCGAGCGCCGGGTTTCAGCTGCTTCCCCCAGTCCGCCTGCCGGATCATCGTCCGCCGGCGACAAAGCAGCGAAAGACATTCCATCCGCAACGGTTCACAGTTTTCTCGACTTCAGGCTCAGATTTCTCAAGGTCCGCAAATTCGCCCTGGAACAGCAGATCGATGCTGTCGAGCGGGCTCTGGCGGACATGGAACGGACGAACGCAACCTAGCCGGACTGCCGCTCGGCGCCTACCGGCCTGCGCGCGGCCTTGAAGCGCCGCGTGCCCAAGTCCCGGACGGCCCCGCCTGCCGGCCGCAGGATCGGGCGATCGAGCGCTGAGCGCGGTCGCGCTCAAACATCAATAATCCCAGATGGTTAGCCTGATGGCTGGGTCGCGTGGATTCGAACCACGATAGCGGGAATCAAAATCCCGAGTCCTACCATTAGACGACGACCCAACGAGCCGCGACGTAGCAGCGGGGGCGCAGCGCCGCAAGATCGCGAAGCGCCGGACCGACGCCCCCTGAGCCTGCTCTCAACGCCTTGCGCGGGCGAGATTCGGTCTGTAAGGACCCGCGACCGCAGGACACCCTGCACGCGGAGAGGTGGCAGAGCGGTTGAATGCACCGCACTCGAAATGCGGCATAGGGGCAACTCTATCGGGGGTTCGAATCCCCCCCTCTCCGCCATCTAGCAATCCAAACATTGCACGATCGGCGCGCGCCCGATGGGGCGGGCGACGCCGGAATCCTCTGCCGCCCCGTCGCCAGCCATTCCACCATTCGCTTCTCGGTGGTGAGGGGAGACGCGGCGATCAGCCATGTCCCGGACGCACGACTGTTTTCCTCGCGCAAGCGATCGATGCGTGCAAGACAAGGCTTTGAAGCAGGCTTTCGCGTGGGCTGATATCTTGCCGAACCGGCGCTCTGGTTCATGGAGGAGGCCCGCCGCGTAAATTGCGCAGGACCAGATCGACATTGGATAGCGCCGGAGCTCCATCCGACAAGCCGCCGCTCAGGGCGCCGCTCTGGCTGCTTGGCCTGCTTGCGATCAGCGGCACGCTCGGCATGCATATCTTCGTGCCGGCGCTCACCATCACCGCCGCCGATCTGAAGGCGAGCGTTGCGTCGATGCAGATGACGATCAGCGTCTATATCGCGGGCCTCGCCATCGGGCAGCTCGTCTATGGCCCGATCTCGGATCGCTTCGGGCGCAGGCCCGCGCTGATGGCCGGCCTTACGTTGTATGTCATCGCGAGCGTGGCGCTCGCGGTCACGACCGATGTGAATGTGCTGATCGCCGGGCGCTTCGTACAGGCGCTGGGCGGCTGCGCGGGGCTGGTACTCGGCCGCGCCATCGTGCGCGACCTTGCAGGACCGACGGACGCGGCGCGCCGGCTCGCCATGCTCAATCTCATCATGATCGTCGGCCCCGCGCTGGCGCCGATCATTGGCGGCGCTCTCGCCGGCTTCACGGGCTGGCGCTCGATCATGATCCTCTTGTCCTTGCTGGGAGCGGCCGGCCTGATCGCCACGCTGACCCTGCTGCCCGAGACCCGCGCGCCCGGCCATGGCGCGCGCAGCGTCCGGGAACTGGCGCGCGACTATTCCAGCCTGTTCGCTTCGCCGACCTTTCTCGGCTACTCGATTGGCGGCGGCTGCGCGACGACCTCGATGTACGGCTTCGTCAGCGTCGCGCCATTCGTCTTCATCAACGAACTCCATCGGCCGCACAGCGAGCTTGGCCTGCATCTGGCGGTCATCATTCTCGGCGCCTGGCTCGGCAGCATGGCGGCGAGCCGGCTGCTGCTGCATGTCGAGATGCGACGCCTGATGATCGCCGGCAATCTGCTCAGCCTTTTCGCCGCGCTCACACTGCTTGCAGCGGCGCTGTCCGGCGAGCTCACCGCCTTTCTCGCCACCGGCGTCATGTTTCTTTTCACCTTCGGCGCCGGCGTCGCCTCGCCGACCGCGCTGACGCAGGCGATCAGCGCCAATCCGCGCGTCGTAGGCTCGGCGTCAGGACTTTACGGATTTCTTCAGATGACAATCGGCGCGATCTGCACGGCCATGGCGACCTTCGGCGATCCAGCCGTCGCCGCGGCCATGACGCTGTCCGTGGCGGGCGTCATCGCGCAGATTTCATTCTGGATCGCCGCGCGCGCGAAAAAAGCCGTCTCCTCGTGAGCCGGATCATCTGTCATAGACAGATGAGAGAATGAAGCTTCCCGCCAGCGAAGCTTGCATCGCCATTTTCCGTCGGCGAAATTCGCACTGCTCTGTGGAGACGGCGCATGGCCAGGATGAATCTGAACGTCACCGTGCATCACGAGACCGACAGCGTGCGCCTGACTTTGTTCGAAGACGCCCGGGCTCTCGGATGGGTCGGCTTCACAGCAGCCGAATTGGATGCGTTCATGCGGACCCTTGAAAGAGCCCGCGCCTTCCTCGGCGCCGCTGCGCCGGAGGATCACGCGTCGCAGCCCCTCCGTGAATCAAATCCGGAAAACTGAGCACGCCGATCCCGGCGCGAAGTCCATCAGGGACGATCATTCGGGTCAAGACGGCAAAGATCACAGCCGCACGCCTCTCAATTCCTTTTGTCCGCCATAAGGCGGCTTCGTGATCCCCGTCATCTTCTCCATGACGCCGGGAACGCTGTTAAAGTCGCGCGTAAAGGTTTCAAGCGTTCCGCCAAGCCAGTCGATCGTGACCATGTCGGGCTTGGGATTGTGGAACTCCACCGTCTCCACGGCGACGAAATTCGCCGGCGTTCCGTAGAGCGGCTGGATCGGCGCATAAGCGACGTTGTGGTACTGATCGAAGTGATAATAGTAGACGTCGAGCCCCTCATAGATGATCCACCAGCCGATCAGCCATTCCGGCACCGCGGGACGCGGATCGAGAAAAAGCTCCATGTCAACCCAGCCGCGCAGACTGGCGGGGTTATAAAATCCAATCTTTCGCTTGAGGATATCGCATCCCGCTCCCGGACCGCCCTGACCGGATTCGACGGTCCACCATCCGCCGCCATAACAATCCAGCGAAACGCCCATATGAAATGCGACCGATCTGAAGACGTCGCCATATTGCGGCCGGCGCGTCGGCGAGGCGTCAACCCAGGCGTGACCCTTGCCGATGGTTCTCAATACCGACGCGATCTCGAACTGTCCGAGATTCATCTTGGCGTCCATGGCGATGCCGGCGTGGCAGACAAATTCATTGCAAGTGGTTCTTATGCCGCCGCCATACCAATTATTCAGCAATTCGAGGTGCGTGACCTTCGTATAGGCAAGGAAATCAGGATCCGTGGAGTTGCCGCCCTTGGCGTTCGCGGCAGCCATGGTCTTTTCGTTCATGTCTTTTATTGGAAGGACAGGCTGGCCTGAACGAATTTCCAATCCGTAGTCCGGAACTTTCTGCAGATAAGCGTCCAGCTTCAAACGAATCGCCTTGCGCGCGTCCGATTCCATTATCCTTCCCCCAATCCCCTCAAACATCCCGACGGATATTCAATCATCAACAATCTGAGGCGCGCGCCGTGGCGCAGCCATTTTCAAACGCGCTGCGCGCCTGACGGCGCGCTGCGTCGGCCCGAAATACATGGGTCCTGTGTATATTTTAACGAAACGCGTCTCGATTCAAGCTCCGGATCAGGCGGTGGAGAAAGCGGCCTCCATTCGCGAGCGTTTCGCGGGGGTCGCTTGCTCCACAACGCCGCAGCGTTAACGATACGCGCGAACAGGCGTTTATTCCGGTCGATCCCCATGGTAGCCATTTACCGTTTCTTAACCATGATGCGGACGCTGGCGTGCTCAACCGGATCGACGACTTTCTTATCGGCGCGGCAGGCCGCGCCGCCGGCTGGGCCGAAGATCGTTTCGAGATCACCCTCCCGGCGCTCCTGCGCGAATGCCTCACGGCGGCGATGGTCGCCTATTTCGGCGTCGTGCTGAAGCTCCTGCTTTCCGGAAGTTTTCTCAGCGCGCTCATCATCCTCGCCACGCTTCCGATCGCGGCGCCCACCACCCTGAAGCAGCTTCGCAGATATCAGACCGATGCGCAGAAGCCTTGGTCGAGCGATCTCGCGCGTTCCTACATGGCGCGGGCGATCGGGCGACGCGAGTCGATGCGCACGGCGCGCGGCATCACGTTCGTGCTGACGATCTTCGTCACCGCGCTGAACGCCACGACGATCGTCAGCGGTCGCTTCGAACCCAGCGCCTACATCTTCGCCGCGTTCTGGCTCGTGGCGCTGGCGCATGAATATCTCAGCGCCGCTGAACCGCTCCCGCCGGGACAGCGCCGCCGGCAGGCGTCGCTCACTCTCGCGACGCATTCCGCACAGTAGGCGACAAGCAGAGCCCGCCTAGCGGCCTTTGCTCGCCTTCCACGCCTCATACTCCGGACGCGCCGCATCCGACAGCGGATAATAACGGCGCAGATCACCGCCAACCGCCAGCCGCTCGCGGGAGAAGTCCTCCCATTCATGATGCTGGTTGGCGAGCGTGATCACCTGCTCCGCCAACGCGACAGGCACGACCACGGCGCCGTCGTCATCGGCAATGACGATGTCGCCCGGCATGACCAGCACGCCGCCACAGGCGATGGGAACATTGACCGCGAACGGCATGAGATCGGTCTGCGTGTGGAAATTCGGCGTGAGGCCGCGGAGCCAGAGGCCAAGGCCGAGATCCTTGCCATTGGGATAGTCCCGGATGCAGCCGTCGATCACGACGCCGGCGCCGCCCCTGCCCTTGAAATAGGTCAGCATCATCTCGCCGAAAATGCCGCTTTTCATATCGCCGCGCGCATCGACAACGACGATGTCGCCGGCCTGCGCGTGATAGAGCACATGGCGGTGAAGCTGCTTTTCCGGCTCGGCATATTCGTCCTCGCCATAAATGTCCTCGCGCTTCGGCATGAATTGCAGCGTCAGCGCCGGCCCGCAGATCGACCGGCCGGGATTCCAGCTCACGGGGCCGTAAATATGCGCGTTACGCACGCCAAGCTTGTAGAGCGTGCTTGTCGCCGCCGCGGCGCCGATCGCCCTGACGCCTTCGACCAGCGCCTTTGGAGGGCGCGTGATGTCCTTGGTCTCGATCATCGTTTGATCCTTTCCTGATGCGCGATCAGGGCGCGTCGCCGAAGAAGCTCGATCCCGGCTTGAGATGGGCGCGCGCCACGTCCTCATTGAGCGTGAGGCCATGACCCGGACGCTGATCAAGATGGATGAAGCCGTCGACGATCGGCGGACCTTCCATCACGAGCTCGCTCCACCACGGCACGTCATGGGCGTGGAATTCCATCACGATGAAATTGTTGATCGACGCGCAAACCTGCGCGCCAGCGACCGTGCCGATCGGACTCGCCACGTTATGCGGCGCGATCGGAATGTAATAGAGATCGCAGAGGTCGGCGACCTTCCTGGTCTCCATCAATCCGCCCATCTTCGGAATGTCAGGCGCCACAATGCGCGCCGCCTGCTTCTCCACCAGCTCGCGATAGCCATGCTTGCGATAGAGATTCTCGCCGGTGCAGATCGGCGTGCGCGTCGAATGGGTCACATGACGCTGCGCCTCGATATTCTCCGGCGGAATGGGGTCTTCGAGCCAGAGAAGATCATAAGGCTCAAGCGCCTGCGCGAGCTTGATCGCGTCATTCACATTGAACTTCCAGTGCGCGTCCATTGCGACCATGACTTCTGGACCGACAGCCTCGCGCACGCAGCGCGCGACATCGACCATCCAGGCCATCTCCTGCGAACCGATGATGCGGTTGAACGGCTCGAACCAGTAACGCCTGGGATGCGCATCATCCGTGATGTCGAGCGTATAGGGATTGCGCGTGTCGAGATCGAACTTGATCGCGGTGAATCCCTCCGACGCGACCTCCTTCGCCTTCTTGCCATAGTCCCTGGGGTCGGGCGTGTCGCCCGCGTGGCAATCCGCGTAGATGCGGATCTTGTCACGGAAACGTCCGCCGAAGAACGTCGAGATCGGCAGCTTGTGCGCGCGGCCAAGCAGGTCCCATAGCGCGATCTCGACACCGCTGATCGCCGTCACCGTCGCGCCGCCTTGCGAACCTTCGCCGGAGAGGCAGCGCACCATGATCTCGTAGAGCCGCGCGATGTTCGTCGGGTCCTCGCCAATCAGCAGCGGCTTCGCCTTGTGAACGAGTTCAGCGACGCCCGCGCCCCAATAGGCTTCGCCCAGCCCGGATACGCCGCTGTCGGTCTCGATCTTGACCAGAACCCAGGGAAAGTTTCCAGCGATGACAGCCGTGCTCACATTGGTGATCTTCACGGGGAGCTCCTTCACAAGCGAATGAAACAGGCGATCAAGCGCGCAGCGCGTCGCCGCTCGCGCCATCGAAGAGATGCAGGCGTTCCTGATCGAAGCTGACGAAGACGCGCTCGTTCGGCGCAACTGGCGTCTCCGCCGGCACGCTGACGACGATCGTCTCCGCGCCAACACGCACATGGGTGTAGGTCAGATCGCCCGTCGGCTCGACCGTGTAGATGTCGCCCGCGATCGCGCCGTCGCTGGCGTTTTTCGACAGTCTTATTGATCCGTGTCGCGCGCCAAGAATGAGCTCGCGTCCATTTGATGTTGCGGCTGCGCGCACATTCTTCGCATCAAGCTTCACCCGCCAGCCTTCCGCGCCTTCCAGCGTCGCGCCGTCGCCGCCGAGATTGAGCTTCACCAGATTCATCGCGGGGCTGCCGACGAAACCGGCGACGAAGGTGTTCACGGGCGACTGAAAAACGCGCTGCGGGCTGTCATATTGCTGAAGGACGCCGCCATTCATGACCGCCATGCGGTCGGCCATCGTCATCGCCTCCAACTGATCATGGGTGACATAGACGATGGTCGCCTTGAGCTCCTGATGGAAGCGCTTGAGTTCGGCGCGCATTTGGATGCGCAATTTGGCGTCAAGATTCGACAGGGGCTCATCCATCAGGAAGACCTTGGGATCGCGCACCAGCGCACGCCCGAGCGCAACGCGCTGCTGCTGACCGCCAGACAATTCGCGCGGACGGCGTTGCAGCAGATGCTCCATATCGAGCGCCTTCGCCGCCGCCCTGATCTTGCGATCGGCCTCCGCCGCCGGCGTGCGCCGCATCTTGAGAGGAAAAGCCAGATTCTCGTACACGCTCTTGTTCGGATAAAGCGCGTAGTTCTGAAACACCATCGCGATATCACGATCCTTGGGGTCGAGTTCGTTGACGAGCGTATCGCCAATGCGGATTTCGCCCTCGTCGATCTCGATCAGGCCGGCGATGAGATTGAGCGTCGTCGTCTTGCCGCAACCCGACGGGCCGACGAGCGCGACGAACTGCCCGTCCTCGACCTGAAGCGACACGTCATTGACGGCGACATAGCCGCCATAGCGCTTCATCACATGCCGCAAAGATACTTCAGCCATGCGCAACCTCTGTCTTTGCGGCCGGTCTCAATGCTTCACCGCGCCTTCGGTCAGCGCCTTCACGAAATGACGCTGCAGGAAGAGAAACAAAACGACGACGGGCACGCTCATGATGAAGGACGCCGCCATCAGGCCAGGCCAGTTAGTGGTGTGCTCGGCGAAGAAGCGCTGCAGCCCGACAGGCAATGTCAGCTTCGTCTTGTCGTTCATGAAGGTCAGCGCATAGACATATTCATTCCAGGCGACGATGAAGGAATAGATCGCGGTCGCGATGATGCCGGGCGAAGACAGCGGCATCACGACATAGAGAAACGCCTGGAAGCGTGTCGCGCCATCGATGCGCGCCGCCTGTTCGAGCTGCGGCGGGATATTGTCGAAGAAGCCCTTGAGCAGCCAGATCGAGAGCGGCAGGCCGAAGGTGAGATAGGTCAGGATCAGCGAGCCGTGGTTGTTCACGAGGCCGAGCCAGCGCATCATGATGAACAGCGGCATCAGGAACACGACCGCCGGGAACATGTTGCGCAGGAGCACCGCATAGAACAGCAGGTTTCGACCGGGAAAGCGGAAGCGCGAGAAGGCGTAGGCCGCGGGCACCGCGACAACCACGCCAAGAATGGTCGTCGTGACAGACACCCAGACGCTGTTCGCCATATAGCGGAGAAAGTCCTGTCCCATCGCGCTCGATGGCGACAACAGCTCGCGATACTCCTCCAGCGTCGGATTGCGCGGCCACCAGTCGGGCGGATATTGGGCCGCCGCGAATTGCGTCTTCAGCGAGGTGATGAACATCCACGCCATCGGCATGAGCGAGAACAGGGTCAGCAGCGCGAGAAACGCCCAACCGCCGATGCTCCAGGGATTGGCCTTTCGCGCCCTCACGCCGCCGCCTTTTCTTCGCTAGCGGTGAGCGCCCGGACATAGAAATAGCCGAGCGCCATCATGACCACGAACAGGATCACCGAATAGGCCGAAGCGAGCCCGAAGCGGATGCGGCCGAACGCGATCTGGTAGATATGGGTAATCCAGATTTCCGAGGCGCCCGCCGGCCCGCCGCCGGTCATGATGTAAGGAATGGTGAAGCTGTTGAGATTCGTCACCAGCAGCAGCAGCACCGTGACGAGAATCACACTCTTCAGATGCGGCACAGTGACGTGCCGGAAACGGCTCCATGGTCCGGCACCATCGACGCGCGCCGCGCTCAGCAACTGCTCCGGCACTGTTTGCAATCCCGCCATCAGCATGATCATGGCGAAGGGAAATTCCTTCCAGACATTCACCACGATCAGCGACGCCATCACCCACTGCCTATTATCGAGGAAATTGATCGGTCCGTCAGAGAGCCCAAGCGCAGTCGCGAATGCGCCGATGACGCCGACATCGCTGTGATAAAGCCAGCGCCAGACATAGGACGCGGCGACCGCGCTGATGACATAGGGCACCAGCAGCACGCCGCGCAGCAGACCGCGGCCATGGAAGGCGCGGTTCAACGCCAGCGCGGCGCCGAAGCCGAGAACAAACGAGAAGAAGGTGGAATAGATCGTCCAGACGAAGGTGTTCCAGGTCGCCTCCTGGAATGTGTCCGCTTCCAGAATCCGCTGATAATTCTCGAGGCCGGCGAAGATCTTCTCGTCGAGCGCGAGATTGGGCGGCGTGCGGAAGAACGAGAGATGGATCGTGTAATAGATGGGATAGCCGATCACCAGCGCCATCACGCCGAGCGCAGGCGCGACATAGAGATAATCGGCTCGATGACGAACAATGCGTCGCAGCAGATTTTCGCGGGAACGCGGAGCGGCGGCGGGCGCTACGAGCCCCGCCACCGCTCCGGTCATCATCGCCCTGGTCATCCCGCTCAGAAGTCAGACATGAGGTCCTTGATCTTTTTCGCGGCGTCGTCAGCCGCGTCCGACACTGACATTTTTTTGGTCAGCGCATTCTGCAGCATGTTCGGCACCACGATGTTCATGATCTCGGCCGACTGCGGCAGCACCGGGAACGGCACGCCGTAGGGCAGCATCGAAGTCGTCACATCGAGGAACTTGATGGTGTCGAGCCGCTCCTTCATCCATCTGGTCTTGAAGCCGCGGACGTTTCCGGGATTGGAGTCGGTCCAGGCGAGCTTCGTCGACCATTCCGGCCCGGTGAGCATGCAGACGAGCGCCTTTGCGGCGTTGAGATCAAGTCCGCCCTCGACAATGTCGGGGTTGAAGATATGCGCGTTGGAGCCGCCGAACACGATTGCGCGCCGGGCCGACCCCTTGGGAACGAAGCCGTAGCGCATATTCGCCACAACAGCGTCGGCGGCTTTCTTGTCGTCGCCCGTAGCCTTCTTCGCGCGATCGAGCATCACGGCGTATTCCGCGGGATGCGCGATCATCATGGCGAGCTGACCCTGCAGGAACGGGTCCTGATTCTCGTTCTGCGTGTTGGTGAGCGCGGACGCCGGCACCGAGCGGTCGCGCACATACATGTCGTAGGAGGCCTGAAGCGCCGCCTTCGATCCCGCATTGTTGATGAAGATGTTCTTGTAGGTCGGGCTCGCTTCCGCTTCGTCGAGCGCGCCGCCGCCGAACGCCCAGAGCTGCGGCATGAAGCGGAACGGCGTGTTGCCGGCGTTGACGCGGGCCACCATGCCATAACCGTTCTTGCCGGTCTTTTCCTTGATCTGCTTGGAATAGGCGACGACGTCGTCCCATGTGGCCGGCGGCGATTCCGGATCAAGCCCGGCCTGCTTGAAAAGGTCAGCGTTCCAGATGAACGCCATGGTCTCGTTGTTGGTGGGGACGCCGTAGGTTTTTTCCTTCCAGGTCACCGACTTCAAGGCGCCTGGCCAGAATTCGTCGCGGGAATAGCCGACATCCTCCGGCTTGAATTCCTTCAGTTGCCCCTTGGCCGCGAATTCGACGCCCCAGAGGATCGGCAACCGCGCGACCATCGGCGCCGCCTTGCCGAGCGCGGCGGTGCGCAGCTTGTTCAGCATTTCATTGTAATCGAGATTCTGTTTCGTCACCTTGATGTTGGGATAGGTCTTGGAAAACGCATCCCAGAACTGCGCGTCCATCTCGTGCTGGATCTGCGGCGAGGCGGCGTTCGGCCCGAAATACCAATAGGTCACGCGGCCCGCATAATCTTTCGGCACGACCTTGTAACATTCCGCTGCGGTGTCATAATTTTCGGTGCCGGCGATGCTTGAAATATATTTGGGCGTCCAGCTATTGAGGTCGACGCCGGTCTTGCTCCCCTGCGCCCAAGTCTCCGTCGACAAGCCCGCGGCGATAGCCGCCGCAGCGGTCGAACCCAAAAAAGCGCGACGATCGATGAGGCGCGTCGGAACGAGCCTCTTGCTCCAATTGGCCATGAGGTTTCCTCCGATAATTCATTTGGTCTTGTTATTTGCGGAAAGCCTAGGAGCGCGGCCGGCGTGAGTAAAGCGCCACCGTTCCACCTGGCCGCCCCGGGGCTAGTCGAAAAAGCCGGCGTCCTCCCCCGCCAGATAACGCTTCGCCCGTTCAGGAACGAGATCGACGCCCATGCCGGGCCGATCCCACACATCGATGAAGCCGTTCTTCACGATCGGGTTGGGCAATCCGTCCACGATCTCATGCCACCAGTCCGCTTCCGCGCCTGGATATTCGAAGGCGATGAAATTCTGCGGCAGCGTCGCGCAAACCTGCACCAGCGCCGCCATGCCGAGCACGCCGTTGCCCGTGCCATGCGGCGCCATCAGCACGCCGTGAAGATCGGCATATTCGGCGATCCATTTGAGTTCGGCGATGCCGCCGACATCGCAAGGGTCCGGACCGACGATGCGCACCGCCTTGGTCTCGATCAGTGATTTGAAATTCTGCCTGAGATAGATCTGCTCACCGGTGTGAATCGGCGTCGAGGTCGATTGAGTCAGCTCGCGGTAGACGTCGGCGTTCACATAGGGCGAATAATCGCCGGTGATCATGTCCTCGCACCAGGCGATATTGTATTTCTCGACGGCGCGGGCGAAGCGGATCGCGTCCGGCAGCATCCAGCCGGGACCGCAATCGAGCGCGATCGCCACCTTGTCGCCGGCGACTTCCTTCATCGCGGCGACGCATTCGAGCGTGTAGCCCATGCCGCGCTCGCTCATCATGCCGCGATCAGGCCAGGAGTGGAACGGCGTGTCGATCGATTCACCGAAGTGATAGTCGGGAAATTCGCGCCGCATGCGGCTGTGAAAAGCGATGCCCTGTTTGACGAGCGTGAATCCTTGCGGCAGCTCCATCATGCGACGGATATCGTCAGCGAAGGATTGCGGCGAGAAATCCTTGAAAGGCTTGCGCAACGAGCCGTTATAGACGCGCACCCTGTCGCGGATCTTGCCGCCGAGAAGCTTGTAGACGGGAAGGCCGGCCGCCTTTCCCGCCACGTCCCAGAGCGCATGCTCGATGACGCTGACGGCGCTGCCCCACGGCTTGAAAGCGCCGCGCTGGCGAATCTTGATCATGATCCGCTCGACATCGGTCGGATCTTCGCCGATCAGCGCTTCGCGAAAATAGAGAACGAAGGGCTTGAGATAGGGCTTGTACTGCTCGACCTGCCCGTAGCCGCTGATCCCCTGATCAGTGACAATCCGGACAATCGGGCTCTTGCCAAGCATGGCGCACCGAAGATCAACGATCTTCATACCGCCTCCTTGCGCGCATCGTCTGTTCGACAAACACGCGTTCCATCCCTGTGCGGCGTCTTCGTCGCGCCGTTTTACATTTAAGTCTGATCTGGAAACTTGTGTCAACGCGCCTTCCGCTTCGAAGGCCGATCAAATTTCTGCGTTGCGACGCAAAATACAGCGCCCCTCTCGTCGCGCTGCAACATCGCCAACAATAACGCGCGGATTGACAGCGCTTTTAGAGCATATCTAGTGCTGTCACGTCATCGCGCGAATGCGCGCTCCACGTTGGAAGGATCATGCCGCGCTCCGCCGCATCCCAGCTTGCTTCCGGCGTCGTTCGCGAAACCGTGAATGCGTTTGGTCTTGCGCTCGTGCGCGGCGATTTCCCCGCAGACTCTGTGCTCCCGAAAGAAGAAGAGCTAGCGGCGCGCTTCGCCGTCGGTCGCAGCACGTTGCGCGAAGCGGTGAAGGTTCTCTCCGGCAAAGGTCTCGTGCGCACGGCGCGACGCTACGGCTCGCGCGTCTGCCCGCGCGCGGACTGGAACCTGCTCGATCCTGACGTGCTCTCCTGGCATGTCGCCGAACCGCATGACGTCCTCGCCTTTCTCGATGAAGTGACGGAATTGCGCGAGATGATCGAGCCGGAAGCGGCGGCGCTCGCCGCGCGACGCGCGACGCCGAAAGAAGCCGCGCGCCTTGTCGCGCTTGCCGAGCTTCTCATCTCGACGCCGCCGGAGGCCGCCGTCGAGATCGATGTGAGCTTTCACCTCGGCGTGCTCGATGCGGCGCGCAATCGCCTGCTCGGCGCGTTCGGACGATCGCTTGGCGTGATGCTGCGCGCGCATTTCAGATTGTCGCAACGCTATCTCTCGGGCCCGGCGCGCTACAATCCAGACGACAAACATCTTTTGCTGGCTCGCGCGATCGCGATCCGGGACGCGGACGCTGCGCGCGAGCAGTCCGAAAACATGCTGAGGGTTGTTCGCAAATCGGTTCGCAGCGCGATGCGCGCAAATGAGAACAAATCGGCCGTTGCGGCGCGCGACAAACGGTAAGGGAGAGACGACGTGAAAATCACAGCAGTCAAACCCTTTCCGGTCTGGGTCGGTCGTCGCAATCAGATGCTGGTGAAGGTCGAGACGGACGCCGGCGTGCATGGCTGGGGCGAATCCGGCCTCTCCGGCCGCGAGAAGGCGGTTCTCGGCGCCGTCGAGCATTACGCGCAGTTCCTTGTCGGGCGCAATCCCATGCAGACCGGCGCCTTGTGGCAGGAGATGTATCGCAGCCAGTATTTCGAAGGCGGTCGCGTGCTCACCGCCGCGATCTCGGCGATCGACATCGCGCTGCACGACCTCAAGGGCAAGGCTCTTGGCGTTCCCGTCTATCAGTTGCTCGGCGGCAAGCAGCGCAATCTCGTCCCGTCCTTCGCCTCGACCTTCGCCGAACCCGGCGAGCAGATGATCGATGAAGCGAAGATGCTGATCGATCATGGCTGGCGATGCGTCCGCTTCTTCCCCGCGGGGCAGGGCGCGACCGAAACCTTCGAGCCGCGGGAATCGATCGGCGCAACGGCGCGCTGGCTGGTGAAGGCGCGGGAGGCGCTTGGCGACGACGCCGTCCTCGGCATCGACTGGCATCATCGCCTGAGCGTCGCAGAAGCCGCCTCCTTCTGCCAGAAGATGCCGTCGGGCACGCTCGACTTCCTGGAAGAACCGATCCGCGACGAGACGCCAGAGGCTTATGAATCGCTGCGCAAGCTGACCGACATCCCCTTCGCAATCGGCGAGGAATTCTCGTCGAAATGGCAGTTCCTGCCCTATATCGAGCGCGGCATCCATCAGTTCAATCGCATCGACATCTGCAATGTCGGCGGCTTCACCGAGGCGATGAAGGTCGCGGGCTGGAGCGAGGCGCACTATGTCGATCTGATGCCGCATAACCCGCTTGGACCTGTCTGCACGGCGGCGTCGGTGCATCTCGCTGCGGCGGTCGCGAATTTCGCCTGGTTCGAATGCCGGACCTCTCCCGCCGAATCAACCGGCGTTGACAATCGCGACGTGTTTCCCGTTCAGATCGCGATGAAGGGCGCGGACTATGTCGTGCCCGATGAGCCGGGGCTCGGCGTCGAGGTCGACGAGGCGGCGCTGACGCGCGAGGCGTTCCGCTTCTGGGAGGCCCCTCACCTGCGCCGGCGCGATGGCTCCTACACCAACTGGTGATTAGTCTCGCTCGCATCCACGCGATGCCGAACCCTCATCCGATTTGAAAGACGGCTATGGAATATATCAATCTCGGCAAGTCGGGCCTCAAGGTCTCGCGCATCGCGCTCGGCTGCATGACCTATGGCTCGCCGTCCTGGCAGGCCTGGGTGCTGGATGAAGCGGCCTCGACGCCGATCATCGCCAAGGCGCTCGATCTCGGCGTCAACTTCCTCGATACGGCGGACATGTATTCTATCGGCGCGAGCGAGGAGATTCTCGGTCGCTTCCTCAAGCCGTTTCCGCGCCACAAGCTTGTCATCGCCTCGAAGGCCTACAACCCGATGAGCGAGGATGTGAATGATCGAGGCCTGTCACGTAAGCACATCTTCGAAGCGCTCGACGCCAGCCTGAAGCGGCTCAAGACCGACTATCTCGATCTCTACCAGATTCACCGTTTCGACTACCAGACGCCGCTCGAGGAAACGCTCGATGCGCTGAATGACGTCGTGCGCTCCGGCAAGGTGCGCTATCTCGGCGCCTCCTCGATGCATGCGTGGCAGTTCATGAAAGCGCTTGGCCTGCAGCGCCAGCATGGATGGGCGCCATTCGTCTCGATGCAGCCGCATTACAACCTGATCTATCGCGAGGAAGAGCGCGAGATGCTGCCGCTTTGTCGCGCAGAGGGAATCGGCGTGATCCCGTGGAGTCCGCTGGCGCGCGGACGCCTCGCGGGCAAGGGGCGTGAGCAAGGCCAGAAAACCGTGCGCGCTGGTAGCGACGCGTCGGCTATCCGCCTTTATGAGGCGACGCGCGAGCAGGACGAGGCGATCATCGAAGCCGTCGCCGCGGCGGCGCGTCGTCACAACAAATCCATGGCGCAGATCGGCTACGCCTGGATCGCCAGTCGCCCGGGCGTCACGGCGCCGGTCATCGGCGCATCGCGCGTGGAGCAGCTCGTCGAGGCGGTTGAATCCTTGGAGATCAAACTTACACCTGAAGATGTGGAGGCAATGGAGAAGCCCTACCGGACGAGGCCGACCGCCGGCCACCAGTGATCGCGCTCATGCGAAGATGAGTAGGCCTGTCAGTGTGAGATAGGCGGCCGAAAAGGCCGCGAATTCGGCGCCCTTCATCGGCGCCGGCGGGTCATTGAAGTCCGGCTGCGGCGGGTCCTCGATGTCAGGACGAGGCGGATCGCGCGGGTTCTTGATCGGCGGATCAGCCGGGTCCCGCGTCGGCGTAGGAGCGGGACCCGGCTGATCGGGATCGATTGGCGTTTTGACGGGATCCTGCGTGGGCTGCTTGGGCATGAGCATCCTCGATGTCAGCCCAATCGATGTCGCCCAGCGCTTGTTCCAGCGCGAGAGAAGGCCGTGAGTCACAGATCGGGTTAAGCAAATATCAACGCGGTTCAGCGAAGCTGCGCGACCCTCCGCCAGCCTCATCACGCTCGTCGCCATGTATTCGCCCACTCCCGACGAGTTGCTTCAAGCGATTGAGCGCGAGGAACTTTTCGTCGTTTTTCAGCCCCAGCTCGCAGCGCGCGATGGGACCATCGCGGCTGTCGAGGCGCTGGTCAGATGGCGCCATCCCCATCACGGCGTGGTTGGGCCCGGCCATTTCGTGACCCTTGCCGAGCAGCACGGGCTGGTCGGGCGGCTGACGAGGCGCGTCCTCGAAGACGCTTGCAGGGCGGCCGCGCGCTGGCCGCAACTTTCCATCGGCGTCAACATCTCGGCGACGGAGTTGCGGACGCCCGATTTCGCCGATTACATCGCCGATGTCGCCGTCGACGCTGGCCTGCCGCTTGAGAGACTCGAACTCGAGATCGTCGAGAGCGCCTTCATCGACGATTTTGAAGCGGCGGTGGCGACAGTGGAGAGCTTGCGCAATCGAGGCATTCGCGTCGCGCTCGATGATTTCGGCACCGGCTATTCCAGCCTCACCTATTTGCGGCGACTGCCGATCGACAAGATCAAGATCGACAAGTCATTCGTCGACGGCGTCGATAAGGTGCAGTCGGCGGCCATTGTTCACGCCGTCGTTGCATTGGGTCGCGCGCTCGGGCTCAAGGTCTGCGCGGAGGGCGTCGAGACGCCGCTGCAACAGCAATTCCTCAAGGCGGCGGGCTGCCACCTGCTGCAGGGCTATCTGTTCTCGCGCCCGGTTGATGCGGCTCAGATCGATCTGATGCTCGCAAAGAATGTTGCGCCGAAGCTTGTCTCGCCGCGCCTGGCGAGCGGCTGATCAGTTCACCAGCATCACCGTTCCGCTGTTAGGACCGACGCCAACCGGCACGGGAATGTCGGATGCGCTGTAATTCGAATTCAGGAACAGGACCGGCCCCGCCTGCGCGTTGATCTGTCGTGCGATGACGATCGTATAGGAGGCGAGATCGGCGATCGGCTTGTTGCTGCCGATATAAAGTTCATTCTGCGGGAGATAGATGGTGCCAAGCAGAACACGGGCGTTGGCGCTGAAGATCTGATGTTTCTGGTTCGGAGGCGAAGCCCGATCCTCGAAGATGAGAAGTCCCGCCAAAGGACCGTCCTTCGGCGCCGTCAAGGTGATCGTCGACAATTCGTCGAACCGAAACACCGCGCCCTTGCCAGTCAGGAAGAAGCCGACATTCGTGCCGATCATCACACTCGCATCGCTGACGACGAGCGGCCCATCCTTCATGATGTAGATTCCAGGCGAGAGGGTGACAACGGCGCCGAGCCTGATCGTCAGCCCGCCGCAATAAACGCCGGGCTTCAGCGTCGTCACGAGTTTCACCACCAGATTATTATAGTCGCAGCCGCTGACCGACGGAGCCGGCCTGCCAAGGAGAGGATCCGGAAGCACCGGACAGTCGACCTGCGGAGCGGGGACGAAGCTGAGCGCTCCACCCTTGTAGTAACCACCTGCGGTGCAGGAGAACGCCGCCTTCATCGAGGCGTTCATCTTCGCAAAAAGCCCGTTTGAGCTGCGCGAATTGGAATAGACGGCGCAGTTGAGCGCAACCACCTGCGCATTCTGGTCGAGGCCGATGGTGAACGGCGAGTCGGGATCGAGACCAATCATGCAGATCGGAGCACCGCCCACCGCCTTGGCTTTGGCGCCCACGGCGACGTTCAGATCGGTCACGCTGACGAGCTTTCCGAACGCAGGCTCGACAACCTCAGACAGTTGCAGGGAGACGGTGCGGCCGATCAGATCGACCGATCCATTCACATTGACGGATCGGCCTTGCGCCAGCCCTTTCACGTAATTCCGCGCGACCGTGATGATCGTCGCCGACTGGGCGTTGCCCAACCGCAGTTCGCGCGCCGCCATCAGCGCGGCGCTGTCAGCCCATCCCTGCAGTTCGGTGCGCGTCGAACTCGCGCGGGAATAGTCGACGGCGGCGCCAGCCGCCACAAAGAGGACAGGAGCCGCGACGGCGAACGAGATCAGCGTCGTGCCCGCGACGTCGTCAGCAAGAGCGCTTATCCAGCGTCTGAAGCGCTCAGGCAGCACGGGCGGTTTGCTCCGCGAGAGGCGCGCGCAGCGCCCGGTGAGTGCGCAGGACGAAACGGATCTGATGGCTGAGAAGCCGCCAGTTCACGGGCTTCGTGACAAAAGAGGTCGCGCCTGCGTCATAAGCTTCGTCGATCGACATGATGTCTTCGCGACCGGTGACGACGATGATAGGCAGGTCATGAAAGGCTGGATTGGCCCTGAGGCGACGGACCATCTCAAAGCCGCTGATGCCGGGCATATCGATATCGACGAGCGCCACGTCGAATTTGCGCGACGCCAGCATCTCCAGTCCGTCCATCGCGCAAGGTGCCGTCTCGACGGTCGCGACCGGCGTTGATAGATAGACCGAAGCAAATTCACGCTGAATCGGATCGTCATCGACAACGAGGATGTCGACTGGCTGGTCGAGCACATATTTGAACTCGACGTCAGAGCGTTCGATCCGGTTCAAGATCAATCAACGAAGGTTTGGAATCCCCTGCCCAAAAACCTATAGCGGCTGAATCCTAACTTCCTGTTGACCCGTTGCTATAATAATGGGGCCGCGGCGAAGATTTGATTAACCATATTCGGCCGCGGAGGCTTCCATGCGGCGGACAGCTCTGACGGTGCGAGCGAAGATTCTGCTGCTCGTCTGCTTCTCCGTCTCGCTTGCGCAGCTTCTATCGGCTGGCCTGTCGGCTTGGCAAGAAGCGGAGCGCTATGCGCGCGCCAAGCGCGACGAAATGATTTCAAACGCGCTGGCGCTCGCCGCTGCGGCCAGCGCCGCGACGGCCGATCGCGACGTGCGCGGCGCCTACGCCGCCTTGAGCGCTATCGGCCGCATCAGCAATATCGGCTATGCCGACATCGAAACAATGGACGGTCAGCCGCTGGCTGACCTCGGTGCCACAGAGCGGCTGATCGGCGATCTCGCGATCGACGAGACGACAGCGCCTCCCGGCGCGCTCGACATTCTCAAAAGCCGTTCGATCGAAGCCGTCGTTCCGATCAAACATGCGGGCGTCGAGGTCGGGAAGCTGCGCGTGATTTCCGGCACGTCCGAGCTTGGCGAGCGCATCGCCTCGGCGGTGAAAATCACCGCGGCGGGCGCGCTTGTCAGCCTGCTCCTGTCGCTGCTGCTGGCATTACGGCTGCAGAATTCGATCACGCGGCCGATCGCGCAACTTTCGTCCGCCATGGCCAATGTGCGACGTCACCATAACTATGCGGCTTCGGTCTCGACAAAGGCGGACGGTGAGATCGGGCTGCTGGTTGACGGGTTCAACTCCATGCTGGGCGATATTCGCGAGCGCGACGCGCGCATCGCCGATCATGTCGTGAGCCTGGAAGCGACGGTCGCCGAGCGCACGCGCGAATTCAAACAAGCCGCCGCGGAGGCGGACGCCGCCAATCAGGCCAAGTCCGAATTTCTTGCGACGATGAGCCATGAAATCAGGACGCCGATGAACGGGATCCTCGTCACGGCCGAGCTTCTCGCCACGACCGATCTGCCGGCCCGCGCCCACAAACACGCCGAAATCATCGCGCGCTCCGGCAAAAGCCTGCTTTCGATCATCAACGACATTCTCGACATGTCGAAAATAGAATCCGGCAAACTCGACGTCGAGCTCATGCCGGTCGATCCCGCGGAGACGGTGGAAACCGTGCTGCGCCTGTTCTCCGAGCGGGCTCGCAGCAAAGGCGTCGATCTCGCGGGCAAGCTGTTCGTCGATCGCCTTGTGATGACGAATGCGGACCCTGTTCGCCTCGGACAGGTGATCAGCAACCTCGTCAACAATGCGCTGAAATTCACCGAGCAGGGCGCGGTGACCGTCGTGGTCAGGGATGACGAGGAGCGCGAAGGCGCCATCCGCTTCTCCGTCATCGACACCGGCATCGGCATCCCCAAGGACAAGCTCGAACATATCTTCGCGGCGTTCTCGCAGGCTGATCAGTCGACGACGCGCAAATATGGCGGCACGGGTCTCGGCCTCGCGATTGCGCGCAAGCTTGTCGCGGCGATGGGCGGCGAATTGCGCGTCGCCAGCAAGATCGGCGAAGGCTCGGAGTTCTATTTCTCGATTCCCCGTCACTCGCCCTCACGAGCGATTGAAGCGGCCGCGCCGCACGGAGAGCAGCGCAAAGCCTTGATCTGCGTCGACGGAAGCGAAACCGCGAAAGCGATTGGGCTCTATCTCCAGCAGCTCGGCGTTGACGCTGTCGTAACCTCGGACGCCGATCTTTCTGCGCGGGCGGAGCGCGCCAATCTGGTCTTCATTTCACCGCGCCTGCTCGAAGGGGGATCGAGGCCGGCTCCCTCGACAAACAGCTCGGTCATCCTTGTTTCACCCAATCCCGATTTCGACGACATGCTCGTCCGCCGCGGCCTCGCCGACAATGTGCTGGACTGGCCGATCAGCCGCGCCGAGCTTGCGGCGCTTGTCGTCGCGCCCGGGGACGCGGCGCGGCGCGGCGCCGCTCGAGAAGCGACCGTCATGCCGCAGATGTTCAAAGGTCTGCGCGCGCTTGTCGCTGATGACAATGAAGTCAATCGCGAAGTTGCGGAATCGGCCCTTGCGACGCTTGGAATCACCGTCGCATTCGCATTCGACGGGCGCGCCGCTTTCGATGCGGCGCGGCGTGAGCGCTTCGACGTCGTCCTCATGGATGGCAGCATGCCTGACATGGACGGCTTTGAATCCGCCCGCGCCATTCGCGCCCATGAGGCGGAAAGCGGCGCTGAGAGAACGCCGATCATCGCGCTGACCGCTCATGTGGTCGGCTCCGGCGCCGAAGCGTGGCGCGACGCCGGCATGGATGATGTTCTCTACAAGCCCTACACCCTGTCTGATCTCAGCGCGAAGCTTCAGAAAGTCGTCAAGCCCAACGCGACCATCGAGGCCGTGGAGCCTGAGGCTCCGAAGAGCGCTGCGACACAGGCGATTGATCCACGCATTCTCGACGATCTGCGCAAGATGAGCGGCGGCTCGAATGAACTGGTCGAGCGCATCTCGCGGCTCTATCGCATGCACGCGCCGCGCCATGTGGCTGACATCTCCGCCGCCGTCGCAAGCGGCGATCTCGACGCGATCGCGCGCGCGGCCCATGCGCTCAAATCGATGAGCTACAATGTCGGCGCGGTTTCGGTTGCGGAGCAGGCCGGAGCGCTGGAGAAGGCGGCTCGCATCGAAGGGCGAATCCCGGAAGGCGCCGAGCTTTCCGGAATCCAGGCAAGCTGCACGGAGGCGATGGACGCCCTTTCAGGAAAGGCCGCCTGAGCTAGAGCGGCGAGCGTTCAAATCGCGCCGCCTCGCCGCTCTATCTTTTGATCGTCGCAACGTCGTCGCGGAAAACCGGTTCCCACTTTTCCGCACGTTGCTCTAGCGCGGCGTCACGTCGAAGCCGAACCACTTCTCCGAAAGCTGCTTGATCGTGCCGTCATTGAGCGCTGATGTGATCGCCTCATCGAACTTCGCCTTCAACTCGGTATCGCTCTTGCGCAGACCGATCGCGCTGCCGCGGCCGAGCAGGCCGCCCTGGAAGCGCGGACCAACGATCACCATGGCCTCGTTGCCCTGCTTCTTGCTCGCCGTGGTGAGATAAGCCATCGAAGCGATCACGGCGTCGACGCGGCCGGCAAGCAGATCGAGATCGTGCTGCTCGGTCGTCTTGTATTCGCGGACGGTGACGACGCCCTTGAGATATTTATCGAGGAAGGCGGCGGCGATCGTCGAGCCCTGCACGCCGATGATCTTGCCCTGCAGCTTCGGCTTCAGCGCTTCGAGCGCCTTGACCGCGCCGGCCTCATTTGTCGTGAGCGAATAGACGTTCGCCTGCTCCGGCAGGTCGGCCAGCGGCGAACCTTTCAGCGTCGCGAAGCTCTGGCCCGTGGTGCCGTAGGAAATCGAGAAGGCGATCGCCTCTTCGCGCTTCGCCGTCGCCGACATGCCGGACATGATAGCGTCGAACTTGCCGGCGTTGAGCGCAGGGATCATGCCGTCGAAGGATTGCGCGATCAGCTCGCATTCGACCTTCATCTTCGCGCAGAGATATTTGTGCAAATCGATCTCGAAGCCATTCAGCTTGCCGTCCGGCTCAGTGAAATTCCAGGGCGCGAAAGCGCCTTCGGTCGCGAGCTTCACTTTCGTCCACTGCTTCTCCTGCGCGAAAGCCGGCTGCAGAACGCACGCTGCAAACGCGAAAGCGCTGAGAAAAATGCGAACCTTCATTTCATTTCTCCAGAATTTGGGACCAGACCTGACGGATCAACCCGCCAGGAACTGGCGAAACCGCTCGGAGCGGCTCGCCGTGAACATCTCCTGCGGCGACCCTTCCGCCTCGATCAGACCCTGATGCAGGAACACGACCTTGCTCGACACATCACGGGCGAAGCCCGTCTCGTGCGTGACGATCAGCATCGTCCGGCCTTCCTCGGCCAATGAGCGCATCACGCGCAGCACCTCGCCGACCAGTTCAGGATCAAGCGCAGAGGTCGGCTCGTCAAACAGCATCACCTTGGGATGCATGGCGAGCGCGCGCGCGATCGCAGCCCGCTGCTGCTGGCCGCCGGAGAGATGAGCGGGATAATGATTGCGCTTGTCGGCGATGCCCACTTTCGCCAGCAGAGCTTCCGCCTCCGCAACGCACTCGGCCTTCGGCCGCTTCTGCACATGCACCGGCGCCTCGATGACATTCTGCAGCACGGTCATGTGCGACCAGAGATTGAAATTCTGGAACACCATGCTGGTGCGGAGCCGAATGCGCTCCACCTGCTTCTGATCGAGCGCGCGACGACCCCGACCCGCGCCAAACGAGATGGTCTCGCCGGCGACAGAAATCTTGCCGCTGTCAGGCGTCTCCAGAAGATTGATGCAGCGAAGCATGGTCGATTTGCCGGAACCGGAAGGGCCGAGGATCGAAACGACATCGCCTTCCTGCGCCTGAAGCGAGACGCCCTTCAGCACTTCGAGATCGCCGAACCTCTTGTGAAGATTGGCGAGATTGACGGCGACGGTCATGCCGCGGCTCCTGCAGCCGACGTCGCCGGGCGCAGATGCGGCGTCAGCCAATATTCCAGCGCATGCACGATGCGCGTGATGACGAAGTTGATCACGAGATAGATCGCGCCGGCGATGATGAAGATTTCGATGGCCCGAAACGTTTCGGAGATGAGTTTGGCGGCGATTCCCGTGATCTCCATCATGGTGATGATCGAAGCAAGCGACGTCGCCTTGATCATCAGGATCAACTCGTTGCCATAGCCGGGCAGCGCCTGGCGCACGGCAAGCGGCAGGATGATGCGACGCAATCTCATCATGGGCGACATGCCCGACGCCATCGCCGCTTCGATCTGCCCATGCGGCACGGAGAGAATCCCGCCGCGGAAGATTTCACTGGCGTAGGCCGCGGTGTTCAGCGTGAGCGCAAGAATGGCGCACCAGTAGGGCTCGCGCAGGAAGGCCCAGGCCCAGCTCGCCCTGACCGCCGGAAACTGGCCGAGGCCGTAATAGATCAGGAATATCTGCACCAAAAGCGGCGTGCCGCGAAATACCGCGAGATAGGCCCGCGCGAAGTAATCGAGCGGCGGCCAGCCTGACAGACGCATGAGCGCAAGACCAAGCGCCAATACGCCGCCGAGCGCGACCGACAGACCGGCGAGATTGAGCGTCAAGGGAACGCCCTGCAGAAGCGCAAGAAGGGTCTCGGACATGAAGGCCCAATCCATCACGCCCTCCGCACGCCGCGCGAGAAGCGCTGCTCGGCCAGCCTGAAGCCTTGCCCCGAGATCGCGGTGATCAGCAGATAAAGCGCGCCGGCCGTCACAAAGAAATAGAAGGGCTGCCGCGTCGAGCCGGCGCCGATCTGCGACTGGCGCAGCAGTTCGACGAGGCCTGTCACCGACACCAGCGCGGATTCCTTCAGCGTGAGCTGCCAGACATTGCCGAGGCCCGGCACGGCGTGGCGCAAGGTGAGCGGCCCGATGATCCGGCGCAGCATAAGCGAGGGCGACATGCCCGATGCGATCGCCGCTTCGATCTCGCCGCGGCTCACCGCGCGAAATGCGCCCCGGAACACTTCCGTGTGATAGGCGCCAGAGACGACTCCAATGGCGAGCGCGCCAGCGGCGAAGCCGGGCAGGCTGATGAAACCCGATGCGCCGAACAGCCGACCGATCGGCGTCAGCACTGCGCCGGCGCCGAAATAGAAGAGATAGATCACGAGAAGATCGGGAACGCCGCGCAGGATCGTGGTGTAGCCATCCGCCATCGTCCGCAGCACAGGCCCGCCGGATATCTTCGCCCAGGCGCCAAGCACGCCGACGCAGGCGCCGAGCAGAAAGCCGCAGCTTGCGACGGCGATCGTCATGGCGGCGCCTGCGAGCATCGCCATACCCCAGCCGCGCGGGCCAAAGCCCATCAGCTCAAAGAAATCGACAGCGTTCAACGGGCGCGCCTTTTCTGTCCGGCGCTCTCAATTGCGATGGCGGCCATGCGGATCGCCGGCCGCCATTCTATCTCAATCCGAAAGATCAATTGCTCACCGGCGGCAAGGTCGGGCTCAGATCGAGCTTGCTCCACTTCACCGACAGGGTGCGGATCGTGCCATCCTCCGTCGCCTCACGGATCGCCTTGTCGAAGATCGCCTTCAGGTCCGTCTCATCCTTACGCATGCCGAGCGCCACCTCTGTCGCCAGCATCGCGCCCTTGATCAGCGGGCCGGTCATGGCGAGATCCTGATTGTCGGGCTTCTGCAGCATCGATGTTCCATAAACGCCGCTGTCGAATCCGGCATCGATGCGGCCGGCGCGCAGATCGAGATCGCGATCCGGCGAAGCCTTGTAAGTTCTGATCTGCACATCATCGCCGAAATAAGCGCGGATGAGTTGCTCCTGGCTCGTCGACTGCACGACACCGATGGTCTTGCCTTTGATCAGGCCCTTGATCTCAGCCATGACCGGGTCGGCCTTGGCCTTGTCGTTGAGATTGAGCTTTTCGCCCGTCATGGGCATCGCCGTGACGGGGCCGTTTTTCGCAACGAGGAACGTCGCGACGCCGCTGGCGTAGGCGATGGTGAAGTCGACCACCTTCTTGCGCGCTTCATTGATGCCGAGCGTCAACACGAGATCGAATTTCCCGGCGTTGAGGCTTGGAATGAGGCTCGACCATTCGCCGACGATCAGTTCGCATTCGACCTTGGCGCGTTTGCAGAGGTCGGCGCTGAGATCGATGTCATAGCCCGCGAGCTTGCCGTCCGGCCCGATCATGTTCCAGGGCGGGAACGCGCCCTCGACGCCGATCTTGACGGTCTTCCATTCCTTCGCGGCGACTGCGCCGTAACTGATTGCGAGCGCGAACGCGGCGAGGATCGAAACGATGCTTTTCTTCGCCATGACCTCTCCTCCAGCGGCTGATGTCAAAGCTGCGGACCGCGTCAGCAGCCCCCTTGTTCACTTGTGTCCGCCGACCGGCGGATGAACGTCATCAGGAATAGGATTGACGAACGACCGGCCCGCGAGCCTCTCGCGATGATCCCGCCTGGCTTTCTCGATTAGCGAGGGATCGCGGAACAATTCAACCGCGGTCGCCGCCATGCCCTTCGCTGCATGCTCCATGCCCTTGTGCGCGACGGTCGATTTTCCCTGCGCCGTGAGCTGCCAGGAATGGCCGGGCGTGCCGATGGCGCAGGTGGCGCCGCGCATCTGCACGGTCGGCGTCACCCAGCTCACGGTGCCGACATCCGTCGATCCCACCAGCGTGCCGTCGCCGCTGTTGGGCGGCACGATCGCATCGCAAAGGGGAAGATTTTTTTTCGGCTTCATGCCGAAGCGCGCGAAGGCGGTCGTGATATCCTTGTCGTCAAACGTCGCCTGGAACTTGCGCGCATAGGCGCGATCGGCGTCGTCGAAAGGCGGCGGTCCAAGGCGTTCGAGCTGCGCATGCATCAGCGCTTCGAGCGTGTCGTTACCGACGAGATTGGCGTCGCCGCTGACGATCTCGCCCGTGACCGTCGTCTCCGTCATGAGCGCGGCGCCATCCGCGATCTTGCGTACGCGCGTCAGCAGCGCCTGCATGTCAGGCAGCTCGCGGTCGCGAATGAGATAGCGCACCTTCGCCTTTGCCTGCACGACGTTCGGCGCGATGCCGCCAGTATGGGTGACGGCGTAGTGAATGCGGGCCGTGCTCGGCATATGCTCGCGCATATAGTTCACGCCAACATTCATCAGCTCGACCGCGTCGAGCGCGCTGCGGCCGAGTTGCGGCGAGACGGCCGCGTGCGAGGCGCGACCGGTGAAGGTGAAATCGATCTCGTTGCAGGCGAGCGAAATCGGATTGTTGACGCCGGCGAAGGACGCGGGGTGCCACGAGATCGCGATATCGACGTCGTCGAACACGCCGGCGCGCACCATGAAGCCCTTGGCGGAGCCGCCCTCTTCGGCAGGGCAGCCATAATAACGCACGCGGCCTTTGAGGCCCGCGGCGGCGAGATGGTTCTTGACCGCGGTCGCGGCGAGCATCGCGCCGGCGCCGAGGAGATTATGCCCGCAGGCATGGCCGTTGCCGCCAGCCTCGACCGGGCGATGCTCCGCCACGTCGGCCTCCTGGCTGAGGCCAGGTAGCGCATCATATTCGCCGAGAATAGCGATGATCGGCCCGGCCTCGCCCGCCTCGCCCATGACCGCCGTCGGGATGCCGGCGACGTTGCGGGTGACGCGAAAGCCTTCCCGCTCCAGCATCGCGGTGTGTTCGGCGCAGGACTGGACCTCGCCATAGTTGAGCTCCGGCGTGCCCCAGACCCGGTCGCTCAGGCCGAAGAAGGCCTCGCGCTTCGCCTCGACCTCGCCCCATACGGCTTCGGAATTCTTCATCGCCTGCGCCCGCCCGCCACACTCGTCGATCCCGGCGCAATTCCGGCGGGGCCGACGGCCAGACGGAATTGCGCCAATATTGGCGCCAATATAGATCAGAGCGCATGATCCCGCGCAATAGCCGGCTGAAGGCCGGCGTGCGACAGGGTCACAGCGAGGGAGAGAGCGGACGGATGCAGGGTCCATCCCAGGCGAACGCGGAGCGCAAGGCCGATATCTCCGATCTCGTCGACAGGATCGTGCGCGACATCCAGTCAGGCGCGCTGGCGCCGGGCATGTGGCTGAAGCAGATCGATCTCGAACAACGCTATTCCCGCTCGCGGCCGGACGTGCGTCGGGCGCTCGATCATCTCGCGCAGAAGCGGCTGGTGCAGCACATCCCGAACCGCGGCTATCACGTCTATGAGCCGGATTCGGCCCAGACGAACGACGTTCTCGAAATCCGTCTCATGCTGGAGACTGGCGTCGCTGATCGCGTCGTCGCGAATGCGCGACCGCAGGATGTCGCGAAGCTTTCGCGCCTCGCGCGTATGTTCGATGATCTGATGATGCAGGGCACGATTCTCGAACTCTACGAGGCGAATCTCGCCTTCCACCGAGAGTTGCTTACGCTCGGCGGCAATCGCGAACTCGTCAGCCTGATCAGCGAGCTCCGTCACCGCACATCGTCCGCCCCGGCGTCGCAATGGCGCACGCGCGCACGGATCGAGAGGTCAAGCTCCGAACATCACGCGATGGTGGCGGCGATCGAAGCGAAAGACACGGCGCGATTGAAGCACGTCATCGAGCTTCATATCAGGCAGCCTGCCGAAGCGCAGAGCGCCCAACCTGCCGAGAAAGACGCAGCTGCGCTTCGCGAAGCCGGCTGAGTTCGACCTTGCGTGGTCAGCCCTTTGACGCCGGCGCGGTGCTGTTGCGAATAAGAAGCGTCGCTTCGAGCCGCACATTGACGCGCGACGAAAGCTTATGCTCCCGCATCATGTCGATGAGCAGATCTGCCGCACGCGCGCCGAGATCGCGGCGCGGCTGAATCACCGTCGTCAAGGTCGGCTCGCAATAATCGGCATATTCGATCGCATCGAAACCGACGATCGAGAACTCCTCGGGTATTTTGCGGCCGGCGGCGTGGACGGTTTTCAGAAATCCGATCGCCATCTCGTCATTCGCCGCAAACACCGCGGTCGGCTGGCGCTTCTTCGGCATCGCAAGCACCTGCCCCGCCGCTTCCGCGCCGCCGCGAAAAGTGAAATCGCCGGTAAAGATCAGCGAGGCGTCTTCCTTCACTCCTGCAGCAAAAAGCGCCGCCTTATAGCCGCGGCGTCTTTCGACATCGAGAATGTTGGCGGGCGGGCCTGAGATATAGCCGATCCGCCGATGGCCGAGCGAAATCAGATGCGCGACCGCCGCCTCGGACGCCTCGCAATTGTTGACCTCGACCTGCGGAAAATCCGCGCCTGGAATGATTTCGCAGGCGGCGACGATGGGCAAATTCGCTTGCGCCAGCGTGCGATGCGAGCCGGCGGGCACATGACCGCAGAGCAGCAGAACGCCGTCGACCTGGCGCGCGAAGGCGAGATCGACATAGCGCGCTTCCTTCTCGCGCGAATTGTCGAGATTGGCGATGATCAGCCCATATCCCGCGGCCGATAAAGTCGCATCAACGCCACGCAGCACTTCGGCGAAGAAGGGATTGGCGATGTCGGGCACGACGACAAGCGCCATCTTTGTTTCCTGCTTGCGCAGATTTCGCGCGGCGATATTCGGCGTGTAACCGGTGCTGCGCACCGCCTCGAGGACTTTCCGCCTCGTCTCTTCCGTCACCACATCGATATTCGCCAGCGCGCGGCTGACCGTCGCCGAGGATACGCCGGCGATCTTGGCGACATCGGCGATGCGAGCCGAACGAACAGGACGCGAGCGGGGCGAACGGGACATGGCCATGCGTTTGATTCGACGAGTGACTTTAGACTGCCCGACCATAACCGACATACAGTCTTCACAAGGCCGGGCTTTTATGTTAGCCCTAAATGTAATCGATTACAAAAAGACGCTCAACGTCTCTAATGAGGGAGGAAGATAATGAAGCGAATTTCGTTCGCAGCATTGGCGACAGCTATGGTCGCGATCGCGTCGCCCGCCGGCGCGCAGGACATGAAAGCGGAAGTCATCCATTGGTGGACCTCCGGCGGCGAGTCTGCCGCGGTGAAGGTGTTCGCAGATCAGTTCAACAAGGCCGGCGGGAACTGGGTCGACAACGCGATCGCCGGCGGCGCCAATGCGCGCACGGCGGCAATCAACCGCACCGTTGGCGGCAATCCTCCAACCGCAATGCAATTCAACACCGGCAAGCAGTTCGACGATCTCGTCGAGAACAATCTGCTGGCTGACCTCGATGGCCTCGCTTCCGAACAGAAGTGGAAATCCATCATGCCGGAGGCGATCATCAATGCGGTGACGCGCAACGGCAAGGTGTTCGCCGTGCCGGTCAATATTCATGGCCAGAACTGGCTCTGGTACAACAAGTCCGTGCTCGACAAGGCCGGCGTCCCTGAACCCAAGAACTGGGACGAGACCATCGCCGCGCTGGACAAGATCAAGGCGACAGGCGTTATTCCGCTCGCCTTCAGCGGCCAGAAGAACTGGGAGCGCGGTCTTTTCAACGCCGTTCTTGTCGGCAAGGGCGGGCCGAAGCTCTGGGTCGGCATCTATGGCAAGCAGGACGCGACGCTCGCGGCCACGCCGGAATTCAAGGCTGTCGCCGCGACCTACAAGAAGCTGCGCGATTATGTCGACGCCGGCGCGCCGGGCCGCAACTGGAACGATGCGACGACGCTCGTGATCCAGGGCAAGGCCGGAATGCAGATCATGGGCGACTGGGCGAAGGGCGAATTCGTCAGCGCCGGCCAGACGGCTGGCAAGGAATATGGCTGCACCGTTCTGTCGGGACAGGGCGTCGGCTATGTCATGGGCGGCGACGTGTTCGCCTTCCCCAAGCTGAAGGACGCCAACCAGCAGAAGGCGCAGCTCGCGCTCGCGAAAATCATGCTGGAGCCGGATACGCAGATCAAATTTGCGCAGAAGAAGGGCTCAATTCCGGTTCGTCTCGACGTCGATTCCTCCTCGCTCGATCAGTGCGCGCAGAAGGCGATGACGTGGCTCAAGGATTCGAGCCAGCAGATTCCGGCGCAGGAAATGCTGTCGCCGCCGGCGCTGACCGGCGCGATGGAGGATGTGATCTCGCAGTTCTGGAATACTTCGATGACCGTCGACCAGTTCTCGGCGAAGGTCGCGGACGCGCTGAAGCAGCAGTTCTGACCAAACAGGCCGGGCCGCGTTCGCGCGGCCCGGCCGTTCTTCCGCGAGAGTCCCGAGAACCGCTTTCGGCGCCCGGTCGTTCCATGCGCACTCCCTTCGCACGTCTGGCTTCGCAAGCTTCCGCGACGCTCGCGCTTGCGCCGGCGTTCCTGATCCTGTTCGTCGTCTATCTCGCGGGTTCAGGCTGGACGATCTGGATGTCGTTCACCAATTCGCGCATGCTGCCGAACAACAATTTCATCGGCCTGCGCCAATATTCCGCGCTGCTCATCAACGACCGCTGGCTCTATTCCGTCCACAACATCTTCATCTTCGGCTTTCTCTTTGTGATCGTGGCGCTCGCGCTTGGCTTCCTGCTCGCGATCGCCATCGACCAGAAGGTGCGCGCCGAAGACGCGCTACGTTCGATTTTTCTTTATCCCTTCTCCATGTCTTTCGTCGTCACAGGCCTCGTCTGGCAGTGGCTGCTCAATCCGAGTCAGGGCATCCAGAAGCTGGTGCGCGGCTGGGGTTTCGAGAATTTCCAGTTCGACTGGATCGTGCGGCAGGAAACCGCGATCTACTGCCTCGTCTTCGCCGCCATCTGGCACGCCGCTGGCCTCGTCATGGCGATCATGCTCGCAGGCTTGCGCGGCATCGACGAGGATATCTGGAAGGCGGCGAAAATCGACGGCCTTCCAACGTGGCGCGTCTACGCCTCGATCGTCACGCCGATGCTGGGCGCGAGCTTCGCGACCGCCGCCGTGCTGCTCTCGACCAGCGTGGTCAGGCTCTATGATCTCTCCGTCGCCATGACCAATGGCGGGCCGGGCCTCGCTTCGGAAGTTCCGGCCAAATTCGTGATGGATCACCTGTTCGATCGCGGCAATGTCGGCCTCGCCACGGCCGCCGCGACCATGATGCTGATCACCGTCATCGCCGTCGTCGCGCCCTGGACTTACTGGCGCAGCCGCCGCGCCGCGCGCGGAGGCCACGCATGAGCATGTCCTCCGCCATCATTCCGAGCGGCCCGAAGCCAGCCGGCCTGACGCCGGCGCGCGCTGGTGTCTACGCCTTCCTCGTCATCACGGCGCTGTTTTTTCTCGCTCCACTCTATGTGATGATCGTGACGTCGCTGAAGCCAATGGATGAAATCAGGCTCGGCAATATCCTGGCCCTGCCCTCCTCGCTCAGCTTCGACGCCTGGGCGAAAGCCTGGCTCTCCGCCTGCACGGGGCTCAGTTGCAACGGCATCCAGGTCGGTTTCTTCAACTCGATCAAGATTCTCGTGCCTTCGGTGATGATCTCGATCATCATCGGAGCGCTCACCGGCTACACGCTCTCCTTCTGGCGCGTGCGCGGCGCGAATGTGCTGTTCGCCGCGCTGATGATCGTCGCTTTCATCCCGTACCAGATCTTCATCTATCCCATGGTGCGTATCTTCTCCTGGCTGAGCTTGGGCCAGTCGCTTGCGACGATCGTCATCGTGCACACCATCTTCGGCCTGCCGACGATGACGCTTCTGTTCCGCAACTACTTCGCCAGCCTGCCGCTTGAACTCTTCAAGGCGGCTCGCATCGATGGCGCGAGCTTCTTCCAGATTTTCCGGTCGATCATGCTGCCGATGGCGACGCCGATGATCATCGTCGCCGTCATTTTGCAGGTGACCGGCATCTGGAACGACTTCATCCTCGGCCTCGTCTTCGCCGGACGCGAGAACCTGCCAATGACGGTGCAACTCAACAACATCGTCAATTCGACTCAAGGAGAGCGCGCCTACAATGTCGATATGGCGGCGACCATGCTGACCGCGCTTCTGCCGCTCGCCGTTTATTTCGGCTCCGGCCGCTGGTTCGTGCGCGGCATCGCAGCCGGCGCCGTGAAGGGATAATCAATGTCCGGCCAATCAACTGTTCAAGTGAAGGATCTCGAAATCGGCTTCGGCGCGGTGCGCGTGCTCGAGAATCTCAATCTTGATGTGGCGCAGTCGGAATTTCTTGTCCTGCTCGGCCCCTCCGGCTGCGGAAAATCGACGTTGCTCAACGCCATCGCCGGTCTTTTGAATATTCAGGGCGGGCAAATCTGGATCGGCGGACGCAATGTCACCTGGGAGGAGCCCAAGGACCGCAACATCGCCATGGTGTTCCAATCCTATGCGCTCTACCCCCGCATGACCGTGCGCGGAAACATGTCGTTTGGCCTGAAAGTGGCGCGCACGCCGGCGGCGGAGGTCGAAAAGCGCGTCGGCGAAGCGGCGCAGATGCTGCGGCTGACAAATCTGCTGGAGAGAAAACCGGCCGAATTGTCGGGCGGTCAGCGCCAGCGCGTCGCCATCGGTCGCGCTCTGGTGCGGCAGGCGGGCGTTTATCTCTTTGATGAGCCGCTCTCCAATCTCGACGCCCAGCTCCGCGCTGAATTGCGCGTCGAGATCAAGCGGCTGCACAACAGACTTGGCGCGACGATGATCTATGTCACCCATGACCAGATCGAGGCGCTGACGCTCGCCGACCGCATCGCTGTGATGCAGGGCGGCGTGATACAACAGCTCGACACGCCGCAAACCATCTATCGCCGGCCGGCAAACAAATTCGTCGCGTCTTTCGTCGGGTCGCCATCGATGAATTTCATCTCGGGTCGAATCGAAGCAGCGAATGGCGAGCCTGTTTTCACCACTGGCGCGATGTCGGTCCCGTTGAAGGGCTACGCGTTCAGGAATGGCTGGACGGCGAAGCCGGCGACGCTGGGCGTGCGTCCCGAACATGCGCTGGCCGGCTCCAATGCAGGCGAAAGCGCATTGCCCGCGCAAATCGAGATGGTCGAACCCATGGGCGCCGACAGTCTGGTCTGGTGCCGCCTGCCCGGAGGCGTCTCCTTCTCGATCCGGCTTGAATCCGACGCTGCGCCACATGCCGGCGACGCCATGCCGATCTCGTTTCCCGCTTCCGCCTGCTCGCTCTTCGACGAAGCGACCGGCGACCGCTTGTGAGTTCAGCCATGAAGCCGATCGATCGCCTTTCCTTTCAACTCTACTCGGCGCGCTCACTTGAGTCGCTCGAGAAGTCATTCGAACTTCTGGCGCCGCTCGGCTACAAACTGGTCGAACCTTATGGCGGGCTGTTCAGCGAACCGGACAAGCTCAAAGCGCTGCTCGACAAATACGAGATGAAGGCCCCGACGGCTCATGTCGGTCTCGATCGTCTGCGCGCCGATGCGACGTCAACTGTCGCGATATGCAAGAACATCGGCATCGAGACGATCTTCGCGCCGGCGCCGCCGATGGGCGAGCGCGAGGGCGACGAAGCGCACTGGCGCAAGATCGGCAAGGAGCTCGCCGCGATCGGCAAACTCGTCGCCGATGAAGGATTGAAATTCGGCTGGCACAATCATCACTGGGAATTTGCGAAAACATCCGGCGGCAGGACCTATCTCGACGCAATGTTCGAGGAGGCCCCGGAGATTTCATGGGAAGCTGATCTCGCCTGGATCATTCGAGGCGGCGGCGATCCCGTTGCGGAGCTTGCGAAATATAAGGGACGTGTGATCGCCTGCCATATCAAGGATATCGCGCCGGCAGGCGAATGCGTCGACGAGGATGGTTGGGCCGATCCCGGCCACGGCGTGATGGGCTGGCCCGCGCTGCTCGCGGCCATGAAGGACGCCGGCGTTTCTTTCTTCGTCGCCGAACACGACAAGCCGAATAACGTATCGCGCTTCGCCAGAAGAGCGCGCCAGACGATCTCGTCCTGGAGCTGAGGCGGACAAGGTCTCACAAACGCCGATCAAGGAGTCGACCATCATGGCGACAAACATCAAAGGTCCCGCGATCTTCCTTGCGCAATTCGCCGGCGACGCCGCGCCATTCAATTCATGGTCATCGATCACGAAATGGGCGGGTTCGCTCGGCTACAAAGGCGTGCAGGTTCCGACATGGGATGGCCGCCTGTTCGATCTGAAGAAGGCGGCGGAGTCGAAAACTTACTGCGATGAGATCGCGGGCGTCGCGAAATCGAACGGCGTCGAGATCACCGAATTGTCGACCCATCTTCAGGGTCAGCTCGTCGCCGTGCATCCGGCCTATGACGACGCGTTCGACGGCTTTGCGCCTGAAAGCGTGCATCGCAACCCGAAGGCGCGGCAGGCCTGGGCGGTCGAGCAGATGATGCTCGCCGCGAAAGCCTCGCGCAATCTCGGGCTTGACGCGCATGTCTCTTTTCCCGGCGCGCTCGCATGGCCCTATGTCTATCCCTGGCCACAGCGACCGGCGGGCCTGATCGAGACGGCGTTCGCCGAGCTCGGCAAACGCTGGACGCCAATTCTCGATGCGTTCGACGCGCAGGGTGTCGATGTCTGCTACGAGATTCATCCCGGCGAGGACGTGTTCGACGGCGCGACTTTCGAGATGTTTCTCGGCGCGACCGGCGGGCACAAGCGCTGCTGCATCAATTACGATCCCTCGCATTTCGTGCTGATGCAGCTCGACTATGTCAATTTCATCGACATCTATCACGAGCGCATCAAGGCGTTTCATGTGAAGGACGCGGAATTCAATCCGACGGGCCGTCAGGGCGTTTATTCCGGCTATCAGCCCTGGATCAATCGCGCGGGACGTTTCCGCTCGCTCGGCGACGGGCAGGTCGATTTCGGCGCGATCTTCTCGAAGCTCGCCGCTTACAATTACGATAGCTGGGCGGTACTGGAGTGGGAATGCTGCCTCAAGCATCCCGAAGACGGCGCGCGCGAAGGCGCGCCCTTCATCGCCGATCACATCATCCGCGTCACGGAAAAGGCGTTCGACGATTTCGCCGGCGCCGGCGTTGACCAGGCGCAGATCAAGCGCATGCTTGGCCTGAACTGAGAAACAAGGGAGAGGCACATGGTCGAGGCGCGCAACGACGAGGCGTCGAAGCCGATCCGGCTCGGCATGGTGGGCGGCGGCGAAGGCGCCTTCATCGGCGCGGTTCATCGCATCGCGGCGCGGCTCGACGGGCGTTATGAACTCGTCGCCGGCGCGCTGTCTTCGACAGCGGACAAGTCGCTGCGCTCGGGCAAGGCGCTCGGCTTGCCACGCATCTACGGAAATTTCGAAGAGATGGCGAAGGCGGAAGCCAGCCGCGATGACGGCGTCGAAGCGGTCGCGATCGTCACGCCGAACCATATGCATGCGGCGCCCGCTCTCGCCTTCCTGAAAGCTGGCGTTCATGTGATCTGCGACAAGCCGCTGACGACGACGCTCGCCAGCGCGCGTGAATTGAAAGGCGCTGCGGCTCAATCAGGAAAAATTTTCGCGGTCACACATAATTACACCGGCTATCCCATGGTCCGGCAGGCGCGCGCCATCGTCGCCACCGGCGAACTCGGGGATATCAGGGTCGTCCAGGTCGAATATCCTCAGGACTGGCTGACCACCGATCTGGAATCGACGGGGCAAAAGCAGGCGGACTGGCGCACCGATCCCGCACGCTCGGGCGCCGGCGGCTGCATCGGCGACATCGGCACGCACGCTTTCAATCTCGCCGATTTCATCACCGGCCTTGCAGTGACGGAATTATCGGCCGAACTGACGACTTTCGTCGCCGGCCGTCGTCTCGACGACAATGTGCAGATCATGCTGCGCTACGCGAATGGCGCGCGCGGATCGCTCTGGGCGAGTCAGGTCGCGCCGGGCAACGAGAATGGCTTGAAGATTCGCGTTTATGGCTCCAAGGGCGGGCTGGAATGGCGGCAGGAGCATCCGAACCAGCTCCACTTCTCGCCCTTCGGCGAAGCGACGCGCATCCTTTCGCGCGGAACGGGCTCGGCCGGCCCCGCTGCTGCGCGCGTGACGCGCATCCCGTCGGGCCATCCCGAAGGCTATCTCGAAGCTTTCGCGACGATCTATTCCGAAGTCGCTCTTGCCATCGAAGCGGCGCGCGACGGGCGGAAGCCTGACGCTGAAGTTCTCTTCCCGACGATCGATGACGGCGTGAAAGGCGTCGCCTTCATCGAGACCGCCGTGAAGTCATCGCAGGCCGGCGGAGCCTGGACCAAATTCGCCTCGGAATAAGCGGCGAATTTCGTTTTCGTTGCGCGCCTCGTCAGCGAGGCGCGCGATGAGTCGACGCGATGTGGCGCGCGCCGAGAATTGCAAGTCCGACCGCGGTCAGCGTGGGGTTCGCAGCGGTTGATGTCGGGATGACGCCATTGCCGGCGACATAGACGTTGTCGACGCCCCAAACGCAACTGTTGCGATCGCATGTCGACGCGCCGTCATCCTGCTCGCCCATGCCGATCGTGCCCTGATAATGGAGCGACGTTCCGTAGGGCGCGACCCTGATCTGATGGCCCGGCAACATCCGGCCCACTTTCCCGCAGATTTTTTCAAGCGTCTCGCGCGCGAACGATATCCTTTTCATATCGCCGTCGCTGAGCTTGAAGCGCAGACTCATCTTCGGTCGACCGAGCCAATCCCGCTCGGTTTCGCTGAACATCACGCGATTCTCGGATTGCCTATCGGATGGCAGGAAGAACGAGATCGAGAGAACGGCGTTCTTCTCACCTATCGCCCGATCATCGCCATAGAGCGAGGCCGGCTCTACCTGACTGATCTGGACATGGAACGGGAATGTCGGCCCGTTGTAGGGAACCCAGGTGACTCCGCTCGACATGCGCGCGGTCACGGTGCGGTCTCCCAGCACTCCGCCGCCAAAGGAAAGCGCGACGTCGCCACCGGGCCGAACGCCCTCGAATTCCGCTAGCACGGTGACTTGCGGATGCTCGTTCAAATAGCGACCAAGCGCCGGAGGCCGGATGCCCGATGCAAACAGAAGCTGCGGCGAATGCAGCGAATCCGCCGCGACGATGACGACGTCAGCATCAACGGAGTATGTCTCGTTGGACTTGATCGAAAAAAGCTCGACGCCCGTCGCGCGGCGATCCTGCATGAGAATGCGGCGGCAAACCGTCTCGGGCCGAAGCTCGAATCTCGCGCGCGGCGCCGTGACAAGATCGCCGAGTATCACGTTGGAGCCGGTGCGATAGACGCCTTCCTCGGTCACATTGATCGCCATGGGCATCGGCTGCACGCGCCGGCCCGGCGAACGTCCCTCGTCAAAAAGCGCCGAGAGAGCATTGCGAAGAGGCTCGGCGATATGAGAATCGCTGAACTGCGTCTGCGAGACGCGCAGAAGCTTTTCGGCTGAAGTCAGCGCTTCATCCATCACCTCCCGCGACAGAAAGGGAATCCGCTCATCAGAGTCGGGGCGCGGGCAGGCGCAAAACCAGTGAGAGCCCATGCCGCCAACATTGTGCGAGGCGTGCGAAGCTGGAAAACCCTCGCCATCGATGGGACCATCGCCGACGCGGAATAATCCCGGGCGACGGAGCATCGAGGTGTCGTGGCCACCCTGCCGGCGCAACGTCACTTCGTCCTCCGTGATGGGATCGTAGGCGGCGTGGCGATGGGGACCTTGAGATGCGATCTGGGCCGCGAGACGCGCAGCGTCGTCCTTGATGTTTGCGACGTGAAGACCGGGAGGATCGGCAATGACCGGGCCGGCCTCGACCATCAGGATTGAGGCCTGCGGCCATAGATCCGCCAGCGTCCGCGCATAGGCGGCGCCAGCAGGACCGCTGCCGACAATGACGACGTCAACGCGCTCACGCGACGAACCTGACATTCAATTCTCCCTGCGAAGCCGTTTGTTTGTTTCCGTGCGGGCTCACGCCGCGGAACGCGAGCCGTCGATCTCTTCTGAAGATTTTCAGCGCCAGCCGCCGGCCCAAAGCGCCGCCGCGGAAGTCTCATCAAGAGCCGCCGGCCGAGCTATTGCGGACCGCAATCTCACCGCGCCGCCGTCGGCGCCGCTGGCGAGAACGGCATGCATGGCTTCAACAGCATGGGCGCCAAGCGCAAGCGAAGCGCGATGCGGCGTTCCATTCTGGACGGCGCTGGCAAGCTCGGCCACACCAAGGCAGCGATAATTCGCGCGCATCGGCGCGCTCGCGGGCCATGACGCCGAACGATAATTCGGCCGCCCGAAAGCGCGATCGCCTGAATCAACCGCAATCCAGTCTCCGTTGCGCTCGCTATATTCAACGGCGCCGCCGAAGAAATTAGGATCGGGAACGCGCAGCGAGCCTTCCGTTCCATAAAGTTCGATCGGCGGGTGGCCATGTTTCCAGACGTCCCAGCTCATGAACAGGTTAATGTCCGCCCCGCACGCGAAGCGCAGAACGCCCATGAGCGTCGTCGGCGTGCCGACTGGAATATGCTGGCCTTTCAGCGGCCCATCAGCGGTGACATGCCTGCTCGGAAAAGCTGAAGAGGTCAGACCAACGACGCTCTCGATCGGCCCGAGCAAGTTGATCAGCGCGTTGAGGTAGTACGGGCCGACATCGAACAAAGGTCCGCCGCCGCGCTGATAGAACGCGCGCGGATCCGGATGCCAATGCTCCATTCCGCGCGACATGAGATTGCATGACCCGGCGACGACGCGTCCGATCTTGCCGGAATCGACAATCTCCCGCGCCAGCCGGCCGCCCGCTCCGAGAAAAGTGTCCGGCGCGCAGCCGATCGTGAGCCCGCGCTTCTGCGCTTCAGAAACAAGGCGTGGACCGTGGTCCGGCTCGACGCAGAGCGGCTTTTCGCTGAAGACATGCTTGCCGGCCGACAGCGCCGCCTGATCGACCTCGAAATGCGCCTGGGGGGGCGTGATGTTGAGGATGATGTGAACGTCGTCGCGCTTCATCATCTCTTCGGGCGTCACCGCGTCGATGCCGTGCTTTGCCGCCTTCTCAGCCGAGCGCTCGGGGATAATGTCGGTGCAGGCGACGATTTTGACGCCTGCGAATGACGGCATGTAGTCGAGATAGGTCGCGGAGATCACGCCGCAGCCAACGACGCCAACGCTTAAATCCGTCATTTTATTCTCCCTGCGCGTCATCGGCGTTTATCCGCCGTTAGCAGCATCAATTATTCAATTGAAGCTTGATACGCCAGCGTTAATCGCAGTCGATGCGGCTCATGCGCGCAGATTTTGCGCGATATGCTCGCCATTGCGATAAGCGACCGCCATGATGGTGAGCACGGGATTAAAACCGCCATTTGTGGGATGCAGAGAACCATCCGCAACATAGAGATTGTCGTGGCCCCAGACGCGTCCAAAAGGATCGGTCACCGACGTCGCCGGATCCAGACCCATGCGGCATGTGCCCGCCTGATGCTGCCCGGCCGACAGACGCGGCGCGATCGGATCGGCCCAGACGCGCACGGCGCCGGACGCGCGCAGCCACTCCTCCGCCCGCTCACGCATGAACTGCGCCGTCCTTTGCGATTCGATGTGAGCCACACCCGAAAGGCGCGCGACGGGGAGGCCCCATTTGTCGCGCACGCGCTCGTCAAGCGTGACGCGCGACAGAGGCGTCGGGATATCCTGAACGGGCGCGAACAGGCGAATGACCCGTTGATAGTTCGCACGCATGAAATCCTTCGCGGCGCGACCCCAGCGAGGCGCATCCGGCGGCATCGCGCGCTTCCAGAAGATCACCGGCAGCATGATGAAATCGTCCGCGATCATCGATCCGCCGATGACGCCGGGATTGCCGTGATTGAAGCGGCAGGTCGCGACCGTCACGCCCGGCCCGCGGCGATCATAGACCTGCTCTTCAAACAGGCCATGGACGATGGCGGAGAAGTGGCCCTGCAAGTTGCGGCCCACGAGATCCCTCTCGTTGCCGAGGCCGCGAGGATGACGCTCCGACGTCGACAAGAGCATGAGGCGAGCGGTCTCGATGGCGCCGCAGGCCAGCGCCACGACCTTCGCGCGCGCTGATCGCGACCGCTGGTCGTCGCCTTCGATCATAAAACTGACGCCCGCGACTCTTCCATCGGCGTCGACCTCGACGCGGGTTGCTGTCGCACGCTCGACGATCGTGCAGCGCCCGGTTTTCACGGCCCGCTGCAGAACAGTGTTCTGAGCGCCGTTCTTGGCGTCGCTCGGGCAGCGAAAACCGACGCATGAGCCGCATTCGACGCAAGCGGCGCGCCCGTCGCGCGCGATGGTATTGATCAGCAGCGGCGCGGCGAAGGTCGAGCACCCCACTTTCGCGGCGCCTTCGGTTAGAATTCGCCTGCTCGCATGGCCGTCAGCCGGAGGCATGGGAAAGCCGCGACGGCGCGGCGATGGATGACCCGCCTCACCCGAGACGCCGATCTCCCACTCGGCGCGATCATAGTGCGGCTCGAGATCGGCGTATGAAAACGGCCAGTCGGCGAGTGAAGAGCCTTCCGGCACACCATAGCGGCTGGCCATCCGGAAGTCGTCGGGATGAAAGCGCCAGGCTTGCGCGCCATAAACGAGCGTGCCTCCACCAACCGCCGCCGCGTTGTTGTGATAGCCGGGTTCATGAGGCCTGAGCGCGCGCTCCACCCCGGCGGGATCGACGAGCACACGCGGATGACCCTCGATGTCAGGGCCGGCGTTGTGGCCATAGGGGGAAAAGCGTTGATTGCGGAGATGATCGCGCGCAAGCGGATCGTCTGCGCCGTAGTCGCGCCCGCGTTCGAGCACGAGCACGGAATGGCCGGCTTCGGCGAGCAGAGCTGCGACGACGCCCCCTCCCGCTCCCGCGCCAACGACGATCGCATCATAATTATCCTTAAGCGCTGGCTGCGAAATCCTTGCAGTCGGCGCGGCTCGCTCCGGCAAGTTCGGATCATAGCCGATCATCCGCCAGGATGCGGCGTCGCGATTGCCGCCATTGCCGGGGTCAGCGTAAAATCCTTCCGCTGCGAATTCACCAAGCGCTGAGAACCACGCGTCCTTTTCATGCGACGCGAGAGCGTGATCGCGCTCTTCCGGCGAAGCCTCAAGGAAGCTGCGACCCACCAGCCTTCGCGCGGAATCGTCGACCGCGGCGAGCCCCTCGTCGAGGGCTGCGATGAAATCGGACGATGCGTCCGACAGCCGCGCCATAACGAAGGACAGAGTTCCCGCCTCGATCGCGCCGGGATCGGCGTCCGCCGGAATCAACCGGTCGACGACGGCTGCAAGAAGCTTGTCTCGCAGGGCGTTTTTCATTGGCTCGTCCTTTGCGCCAATTCGCGAGCCGCTCCTTCAGCCTCCGCGGCGCGCAGTCGTGAGCGGAATCCCAGAAGCAGAGCAAGACCCGTCGCGGGAAGGATCGCGGACGCCATGAAGGCGCCGGCGCCAATCTCCCGATAGATCGGCCCCATGGCCAGAGTGGTCGCTGCGGTCATCAAGCCAAGCATCGTCACGAAGGCGCCCTGGGCGCGCGCGCCGACCGCATCGCTGACCTCGACCTGAACGAAGCGCATTAACCCGAGATAGCTGCAACTGAACGTCGCTGCATGCAGCATCTGCAGGAGCATCGTGATCACGAGACCGGGATCGAGCGACATCACGCTCCATCGCAAGACTGCCGCGCCGCAGGCGAGAGCGAGCACGCTGAACGCGCTCATACGCCTTGCGAGAATCGGCCCGGCCCAGAACATCGCGATTTCCGAACTGGTCGCCAGCGCCCAGAGCATGCCGACCGTCCGCTCCGCGAAGCCGATTTCGCGCAAATGGATCGAACCGAAGCTGTTGAACGTCGCCTGACTCGCAAGCGGAAGGGCGGCGACGATAAACACCACCAGCAAGAGCGGTCGCTTGTGCAGATCAAGCCGCGTCTTCTTCGCGACGGGCGCCGCCTGCTGCGCCGCAGATGGCAGAATGAACGACGCGCCGATCTGGAGCACGACAGCGCAGATATAGGCGACGAAGACAGCGTCAGGGCCGCCCCAGCCGAGGATAAAGCCGCCGATCAGCGTCGCGGTCGCAAAACTGCCGGAGCCCCAGAGCCGCATACGCCCGAAATCGCGCGCGACGCCGCTGCGGATGAGACTGAGGACGCTGGCGTCGACGATCGGCGGGATCGCCTGCCCGAACAACATCATCAAGGTCGCAAGAGCCAGGATAGGTCCGAAGCTTCGCGCCTGCGAAAGCATGAGAGCGAGCGCGAGGACGATGAGCGCGAGGATCCGCACCACCATGGCGCGACTTCCCGTGCGATCCGAAATCGATCCGATGACGGGGGTCACCATGATCCGAAGCAGGAGCGGCAGGCTGATGACTGTCGCGATTTCAGTTTCCGTCAATCCGCGTGATGAAAGCCACACGGGCAGGAAGGGCTGGTTGAGGCCCGCCTGCGCAAACAGAGCGAAATAGACGAGAGACGCCGCGACAACCGGATAGGCGGACGAGAATCCAATGCGGGACGAAGCTCCCGCTTTACTATCTCCCGACATTCCAGCGTTTTCTCCGACTTATTTTTTGCCGCGAATCCACCGTTCAGGAAAATGCAACTCGGGCGGCTCGCATGGCTTCAGCTCTAGCATCCTCACTGATACCAATTTTTTATTATTTGATACCTTTCGCAACGTTTTAGGTCTGCTATCGATAGCAGATAGCGATCAACCACGGAGGGTCCGGAGGGGTCTTCCGCGCGAAACGCTCAAGCCGGCCGCAAGAGCCGGACCCAAAGCGATAGAAGATGACGGAGGAAACAATGAGCGCTTTTCGCGGAATTGACCGCCGCCAGGCAGTCGTCGCCGGCCTTGGCGGCTTGTTCATGCTCACCGCCGATCAGGCGAGCGCGCAGGGCCAATCCAACCTGACCTTCTGGACCGTCAGGTTGAACACGCCTGAACTGGCGGCGGCGCTCAAATCCATTCTCGCAGATTTCGAAGCCGCCAACCCTGGAATCAAGATCAAGCACGAGCCGGTTTCCGGAAATCTCGTCTATCCGAAATTCCTGACCGCGATCCGCGGCCAGTCCATGCCCGACATCGCCGAAGCTTATTCCTACCATCCGCTCCAGTTCGCCGCGGCCGACCAGATGGAGCCGATGGACGACATCATCGATCTCTGGAAGAAAAATGGCCTGCTCACCGACATTTTCAGCGAATACGCCTACAAGAAGTTTCTGTGGCGCGACCATTATTGGGGCGTGCCCTACAATCTCGACATCCGCCCGATTTACTATCGAAAGGATCTGCTCGAAGCGAAGGGTCTCAAGCCGCCAAAGACGTGGGACGAATTCCAGGCGGCGGCGATCGCGCTCAACGATCCCGCGAATGGCGTATTTGGAATGGTCTTCCCCGCCGGCAATTTCCATATTGCGCAACATTTCTACATGTCGTTCATGTTCCAAGCTGGCGGCAGCATCCTCGACAAAGATGGCAATCTGGTTTTCGGCACGACGTCGAAAGACGCCAACGTGAAAGCGCTGACGTTCCTTACTGACTTTGCGACAAAGCATAAGGTGACGCCGCCCGGCATCGCTTCCTACAACACCGACGAGCCGCACACGCTCTATGTCCAGGGACGCGCGGCCTTCGGCTTCGGCACCGGCGGTCTGATCGGCCGTCTGCTGAAGGAAAATCCTGCGCTCGCGGAGAAGACCGGCGTTCTCGAAGTGCTCGAAGGACCCGCCGGCAAAGCAGGCAAATTGACGGCCGCCTTCTACAATCCGATGTTTGTCTGGAAACACAGCCCGGCGAAGGAAGCGGCCAAGACTTTCGTACGCTGGTTCGTGCAACCCGGCCGCCTCGAAAGACTCTATCAGGCGGTGCCCGGCCAACACTGGCCGATCTTCAAACAGGACATCAACACGGACCGCGTGAAGTCGAACCGGCTGCTGCGCGAAGCTCTTGAAAACGTCGTCCCCTACTCGACCGACTTCGCCTATCCCGGCCTGGGACGGCCCGAGATGGGCGTCATCGATGGAGAGAAGATGTTCGCCGCGCCAGTCAACGAAGTCGTCGTCGGCGCGAAAACGCCCGAGAAGGCGGTGCTCGACGCGCATGAGGCGATGAAGAAGGTCTTCACGTCCTAAGCTGGCGGGCGGCGCCATTGGCGCCGCTCTCCGCTCCCGGTTCAGGAGAGCGACGAGATGTTCCTGCAGAAGCGGGCCCGCTTCGCCTATTACCTTATTCTGCCGTCGCTGCTCATCATCACGCTGCTTGATCTCGTTCCCATCATCGAAAGCGTCGTTGTGAGTCTCCAGAGTCAGAATATGGGCCGCGCGAATCCCGACGCGTTCGTCGGCCTCGCGCACTACGCTCGCGCGCTGTTCGACGAGCCCACCTTCTGGAGCAGCCTCTGGAAAACGCTGATCTGGACGGCGTTTTCTGTCATCGGCGCATATCTCGTGGCGCTCGGCCTTGCTCTGCTTCTCCATATGGACATCTGGGGCCGCGGCTTTTTCCGCGCGCTTTTTCTCGTGCCTTGGGTGATTCCCGATGTCGCGACCGCGCTCCTGTGGAAATGGCTCTATGGCGACGAATTCGGCGTCATCAATTTCCTGCTCACCAAGATCGGCGTCATCAACCGCCCCGTGCTGTGGTTATCTGATCCTCTCATGGCGATGCCGGCGGTCGTGCTTGTGCAGGTCTGGAAGCTCTATCCCGTGATGTTCGTTGTGCTGCTGGCGGCCTTGCAGAACGTGCCGAAGGAATTGTCCGAGTCTGCCGTCATCGATGGCGCCAACATCTGGCAACGCTTCCGTTTCGTGACATTTCCCTTCATCAAGGCGACCAGCATCATCGTCACTTTGCTCGCCTCGATCTGGACATTCCAGGCTTTCGACATCGTCTATCTCCTGACCGGCGGCGGGCCGGCCGGCGCGACAAAAATCCTGCCCACGCTCGTCTATGACAAAGCGTTCTGGGGGCTGGAGATCGGATACGCCTCCGCGATCGCGCTCCTGATGCTGATTGCGCTACTCATCATCAGCGTCGCCTATCTCCTGCTCTATCGCGCGCAGAGCGACGTGATCGAAGAGGCTCGCGCATGAAGATCGCGAGCCTCGACAGATATCGCCTGTCGTTCACCCTCCTCGTTGTTTATTGCCTGCTCGCGGCGGCGGCGATCGTGATCCTCTTCCCGATCTTCTGGATGGCGTCGTCATCGCTGAAGCCGGCGCCCGAACTGTTCGCGCGCAATCTCACCATGCTTCCGATCGCATGGACGCTCGAGAATTATCTCAACGTCTGGCAGGGAACGGACTTCCCGAAATATTTCTGGAACAGCTTCAAGGTCGCGTCGATATCGACCGCGATGACCGTGTTCGTCTCTGTCTATGCGGCCTACGCCCTTGCCAGGATTCGCTTCTTCGGCCGCGGCGCTTACGGAATCGTTCTGCTGATCACGCAGATGTTCCCGCATATTCTGCTTGTGCTGCCGCTGTTCATCATCATTCAGCGGCTCGGACTCTTCAACACGCACGCCGCGCTCATTATCGCGTACACGGCGTTCTCTCTGCCCTTCACCATATGGATGCTGCGCGGCTTTTTCGAAGCCATCCCGCAGGAACTTGAAGAGGCGGCGGCGATTGATGGCGCGTCACTTCTCACGACCTTCCACAAAGTGATCCTGCCGCTTGCCGGACCAGGCCTCGCTGCGGTGACGATGTTCGGCTTCATCCGCGGCTGGAATGAATTTCTCTTCGCATTGGTCTTCCTCCAGGGTCATGACCTGTTCACGCTGCCAATCGGGCTCGCGAGCTTCCAGGAGGAATACACCTTCCGCTGGGACCTTATCCTCGCAGGGTCAGGAATCATCACGCTTCCAGTACTTTTCTTCTTCCTGCTGATGCAGCGTTTCATCGTGCAGGGTTTGCTGGGCGGCGCAGTCAAGGGATAGCCGCACCAAGAAAGCGAGAGTTTGAAAACCGCTCCGAACTGCTTCGGAGCGGGCGGAATTTGTTACGCAAAAAGGAGAGTGAGATGAAATTTGGCGCTTCATCCTGGCCGTTCCAGTGGGATCCACCCTATGAGGACGCGATCCGCCGCATCGCGGGCCTTGGCTTCAAGGCGATCGAATTGATCGCGTGGAACAAGGACTATCTCAACGACTACTACACCAAGTCCAAGATCGCCGACCTCAGGGCGGCGCTCAAATCCGAAGGGATCGCCCTTTCGCAGTTCGTCTCGACGCCGCATGACCTGTCGCATCCGGACAAGGCCAAGCGCGACGCCGCGGTCGAACACTGGAAGCGAACCGTCGAGGTCGGCGTCGAACTGGGGGCGCCGCTGATCAACATGGTGAGCACGCATGCATTCGCCATGCGCGACTCCCAGGAAATTCCGCGCATCACGACGAAGCCGCTGGTGCAGGTCTATTCGGCCAAAGCTCCCTCGGGAATGGACTGGAACAAGAACTACGAGGACTATGTCGTCGCGCTGCGCGCCTGCGCGAAGGCGTGCGAAGACGCCGGCGTCGTCATGACAGTGGAACCGCATCCGGCGCGCTATCTCGCCAACACCGACGGCGCCTTGCGTCTGCTCGAACATGTCGGCTCGAAAGCCATGGGCATCAATTTCGATCCCAGCCACACTTTCCCGGTCGGAGATTTCCCGAATATCTCGGTCTATCGCCTCGGCAAACACATCAAGCACCTGCATGTCTCGGACAATGACGGCGTCACGAACGTTCACTGGCGGCCGGGCATGGGCAAGATCGACTGGCTCGCCATGTTCGCGGCGCTGAAAGAAGTCGGATATGACGGCGTCGTCTCAATCGAACTCGAAGACGTTCCCGGCGTTTCGCGCGGACCGAACTCGACCGCGCCCGGCGTCTATCGCCATCCGACGGCGACCGAGGAATTCGTCGCCGAAACCGTCGCGGGCATGAATTACCTCAAGGACATCTGCAAGAAGCTCGACATCAAAGTCGAGTGAACTGTCGCAAACACATCTCCGGCGGGGAGCGCCCCCGCCCGCAGATCGCATGAAGTTTCTGAGATGGGAGAGCAGCGACGTGACTGGCGAACCTCTTGTTTATGTTGGCGGCTACAGCGAGCCGATCCTTTTCGGCACCGGCCAGGTCCTGCAGGGCAAAGGCAAAGGCCTCTATCATTTCCGTCTCGACGCCCGAAATGGCGCGTTGAAGCGCGACGGGCTCACCGAAAACGTCAGAAATCCCTCCTATCTCGCCTTCGATCCGAAACGGAGGTTTCTCTACTGCGTCAACGAATTCAAGGAATATGAGGGGCAAGCGAGCGGCGCGGTCAGCGCCTTCCGCATCGATCCTGACAGCGGCGCGCTCACCTATCTCAACACGAAGGCGAGCCGCGGCGCCGATCCCTGTCATCTCATCGTCGACGCGACGGGCAAGTTTGCGCTGATCGCCAACTTCGCCAGCGGCAGCGTGTGCGTGTTGCCCATTCTGCCAGACGGCTCGCTCGGCGACGCGGTGGAATTCATCCAGCACGAGGGATCGAGCATCGATCCAAAAAGGCAAGCAGGTCCGCACGCGCACGCGGTCGAGATCGACAAGGCCAACCGCTTCGTCTTCGTGCCCGACCTCGGCCTCGATCAGATCGTCATTTATGCATTCGACGCCAGTACGGGGAAGCTGACGCTCAACGCCAACCAGCCCTTTGTCGCGATGGCTCCCGGAGCGGGACCGCGTCAGCTTGCGTTCCATCCCGGAGGTCGGCTCGCCTATCTCATCAACGAACTCAATTCGACGATGACCGCCTACAGCTACGACGCCGAGAGAGGCGCGCTCACGGAGTTGCAGACCCTGCCGACCTTGCCAGCGGGATTTCAGGGTCACAGCACCTGCGCCGAGGTTCAGGTCGCGCCGAACGGGAAGTTTCTCTACGGATCGAACCGCGGGCACGACAGCATCGCAATCTATGCACTCAGCAAAGACGGGCGCATGAACGTCGTTGGCCATGAGAGCACGCGAGGCCGCATTCCCCGCAATTTCGACATCTCGCCGGACGGTCGATTCCTCGCGGCGGCCAATCAGGACACCGGCGACATCGTGATGTTCCGCATCGACAACGAAAGCGGCAGGCTGACGGCGACGGGCGACGTCGTGGAAGCCGGCACGCCCGTCTGCGTGCGCTTCATGAGCTAGACGCTTCGCAACTTCCCGCCTCCGGCCGCGCCGGCTAACATGCCTGCGCGACCAGCGATTGCAGCTTCAAGCGGGCAGATGGATTTCAAGCAGCTTCGGACGTTCGTCACGCTTGCGGGCACGCTGCATTTCAGCGTGGCGGCCGAACGGCTGCGGATCGCGCAGCCGCATGTCAGCCGACGCATCAAGCAGCTCGAGGAGGATCTTCAGGTCACACTTTTCGATCGCAACAGGAAGAATGTGCGATTGACGCAGGCGGGCGAAGCGTTCCTGCCCGAGGCGATCAAACTGCTCAAACAGGCGGAAGACGCTCGACGGCGCGCCATGACGGCCGGGCAGGGAAAGATGGGCAAGCTGACGATCGGCTTGATCAGTGCGGCGTTGCTCGGTCCGCTTCCCGATATCCTGTCCGAGTTTCACAGCCAGTTTCCCGACATTGCGCTCAATTTCGTCGACAATGTCACGCCTTCCGAAGCTCTCCTGCGCAGCCTGGAAGAGGGAACGACGGATGCGGTCTTCGTGCATCCGCCGGCGCGGACGCAGGGAGAGTATGGTCGCGCAACGGTCGTGCGGGAACCGCTTGTGGCTGTGCTGCCGATTTATCATCGATTGGCCAACCGGGCTCGCATCGATCTCGTGGAGCTGGCCGACGAGCCATGGGTGATGTTTCCGCGCGAGCCCAATGACAAGGGCGTCTATGATCGCATCATCGCTCTTTGTCACCGCGCCGGCTTTTCGCCGCGTATCACGCAAGAGGCCAGCCATACGCTCAGCCGGCTTGGCCTCGTCGCCGCCGGCTTCGGCGTGCATCTGGTTCACAGCACATGGGACACGATGCCATTCCCGGGCGTCGCATATATCCCTGTCGAGCCTTCCGACCATATCGTCGTGGCTTGCTATTGGCGAAAGTCCGATCGCAGTCCGCTGCTGAAAAGCCTTGTCGATATCGTGAAGAGACATCGCGCCGGAGGCCGCGGCGCGTAAACGGACACGCGCGAGCTCGGCCGCTTCGCCGCAACTAACGAGACGCCGAGGGTTCGGGCATGCAGACGCGGGCGGCCCGGAAAACGCTTTGCCTCGCGATGCTATCAGTGATAGCATCGCTCCCACTGATCCTATTGGGAGCATTTGATGCCCGGCAGCCTTCATGTCAGGAATCTGGACGACGGGCTTATCGCGAAACTGAAACTTCGCGCCGCCCGGCACGGGCGTTCGGCCGAATCCGAGCATCGAGAGATCCTGCGTCAGGCCTTGGCGAATGAGGCCGAACCCGGCTTCGACGATCTCGCAGCCGAGTTGCGGAAGCTGACCGCATCACGGCGGCAGACTCCTTCCGAAGCGCTGTTACGCGAAAGCCGAGATGAGCGCTGATGGAAGCGCTCATTATCGATGCGAGCATCGCCGTAAAATGGGTTGTTGAAGAGCAAGGAACTGAAGCCGCCCTCGACCTCCGATCCCGGTTTCGCCTTCTTGCGCCTGAGCTCCTCATACCCGAATGCGCCAATATCTTCTGGAAGAAGGTGCAGCGTAACGAGCTCACCCACGATGAGGCGATCCTGGCCGCCAGACTGCTCGAACGCTCGGGCATCGAATTCCTATCTATGAAAGGGCTGCTAGAGCAGGCGACCCTCCTTGCGGCCGAACTTTCACACCCCGCTTATGATTGCGTCTATCTAGCGACAGCGCACCGGACAAAATCGAGATTCGTCACAGCGGACGATCGGTTGCTGCGCATTGTCGGTGAGCGTGGATCAAGTGAAGTCGCGAACTTGTGCATCTCTCTAGCGGCCATCCAGAACGCGGCGCGCTGATCCCAAGCTCGTTCATTCCGCTCCGCATTTCCGGCCAACCTCACCAGCAGAGCCAAGCGAAGCTATATAAAACCCGCGCGCTATCGGGCCCTGACCCCTGTCCGGCGATGCGGCATGACGTTGAAAGTTTGGCTGCGCATGGCTTGCGCGCTGATTGCCCAAACACTGAACTTCCCCCGCCCGCAATTTCAGCTTGCGCCCCGGGGCGCCATTCGAAATATGATTAATCGATTTATCAAGCCGGAATAGCCGATTGCCGCAAGTGCGCTCGACTGCCCCGCCAACGCTAAACGCCCTGGCTAAAAGGCTGGGCGTCTCGGCCGCGACCGTGTCGAATGCGCTGGCCGGGACCGGGCGCGTCTCGGCGGAAACAGCCGCGCGCATCAAGGCGCTGGTTGAGGAAGTAGGTTATGTGCCGCGTCACGCTGCGCGCGCTCTGCGCACAGGCCGCAGCGGGCTGCTCGGGCTCGTCGCGCCCGACCTGACCAACCCGACATTCCCCTCCTTCACCCAGGCGATCTCGCGCGCGGCGCGGCAGCGCGGATTCGCCGTGCTTCTCGCTGACTCGCGTGATGACAACGCCGTGCAGACGACCGAGATCGCTCATCTCCTGTCGCGCGGGGCCGACGCCTTGATCATCATCCCGCGTCGCGGATCGGTCATCGAAAAGCCGCCGGTTCCAACGGCGATCATTGACAGCGCCGGGCGGCCCGACAACGTCGTGTCGAGCGATCATCGCGAAGGCGGGCGCGCGATCGCCCGTCATTTGCGTGAGCTGGGCCATCGCCGGATTCTCATTCTCGCAGGGCCGAAGGAAGCCACCGTGGCGCGCGAGCGCACGAGCGGCATGGCCGATGTGCTCGCCGGCGTAAAAGGCGCGCAATGGCGGCTGGTTCATTCCGAGCCGTCGCTCGCCGCAGGTGAAAGACTGGCGCCCAGCGAGCGCGCTGATGCGACCGCCATCGCCTGCGCCTATGATTCCCTCGCCATCGGCGCGATCGCCGGATTGCTGCGCGCCGGCGTTTGCATTCCCGAAGATGTTTCCGTCACCGGCTTTGACGATCTCGCCTGGGGCGCCGTGATGTCTCCCGCGCTCACCTCGGTGCGGCAGGATTTTTCCGCGATCGCCGAGATCGCCGTTGCGCATGTGCTCGGCGAGCCATCGGAACCGCAACTTGTTCCGATGCAGCTCATCGTCCGCGCGTCGAGCGCGCCGCCCTCCACACAAGCTTTCAGACTGAAGCAGGGAGTTCAATCATGACCCTTCGCACTGCCGCAGCAGCGCTGGCGCTCATTCTTGGAATTGGCGGCGCGGCCGCACAGCAGAAGCTTACCATCTCCGTCTATGGCATCAGCCAGGACTCCTATCGCAAGCATCTCTATGCGCCCTTCGAGGCGCAATGCGGCTGCAAGCTGGTGGTCGAGGTCGGCAACAGCTCGGAGCGTCTCGCGAAGCTCGAGGCCCGGAAAGACAATCCGGAAGTCGACATGGCCGTGCTGACGGATTTCAATGCTCTCGAAGCGGCGCAGAAAGGGCTGATCGACAAGATCGATGTGAGCAAACTGTCCAACTACGACAAGCTCTATGACTTCGCGCGCGACCCTATCGGAAGCAATTATGCGGTCGGCTACACCTTCTACTCCACCGGCATCATCTATCGAACCGACAAGGTGAAAATCTCGTCCTGGAAGGATCTGTGGAAGCCGGAGCTTAAAAATCGCCTGGCGCTGCCCAACATCACGACCTCGCAAGGCCCCACGCTGCTCTTCATGGTCGATCGCTCGCTTGGCGGAACGACTCCGGATTTTGCGGCGGCGATCAACCATATCGGCGCGTCGAGAAAGGATGTCGTGAATTTCTACGAGCGCAGCGCGCAGCTTACCCAGCTCTTTCAGCAGGATGAAATCTGGGCCGCAGTGACAGGGCGCTTCAACTGGCCGCTGGTGCGCAAGCTCAACATGCCGATCGCATGGGCTTCGCTCAGCGACGGCGAATCCGGCGGCATGAATGTGATGGCGCTGGTGAAGGGCTCCAAAAACAAGGAGCTTGCGTTGAAATTCATGGATTACTGGCTTTCCGCCGAGGTGCAGTCGAAAATCGCAGCCGATCTCGTCGACAGCCCCGCCAACAGGGACGCCAAAGTTTCTCCCGAAGCGGCGGAGTCGCTCACCTATGGCGCGGACATGGCGAAGGCGATCAAGTTCCTGCCACCGCAGACGGTTATCGACAATCGCGTCGCGTGGCTGAATGGCTGGAACGAGAAGATTGCGCGCTAACCGACGATGACGGACAGAAGTCGCGCCGCGCTGCTGATCGCGCCAGCAGCGCTTTTCATCGTCGCGGGATTCCTGCTGCCGGTCGGCGTGCTGCTCATGGGCGGATTCCGTGACGGAGCCGGCGCATGGAGCCTTGCGCGCTATGTCGAGTTCTTCGCCACGCCGCTGCATGTGGAGACGCTGTGGCGCACGCTCCGGCTCGGCGCGCTGGTGACGATCGCCTCGGCGATCATCGGCTACGCCGCGGCGCTCGCGATCGTCGACTCGTCTCCTTCTTCGCGCGGACGCTATATCGGACTGTTCATCCTGCCGATGATGATCTCGCCGGTGGCGCGCACCTACGCCTGGGTCGTGCTGCTCGGCCGCACCGGCCTCGTCAATGTCCTCGTTCTCAAACTTGGACTGAGTGACGAGCCGTTGCGCATCCTGTTCACCGAGACAGCGGTGTTCCTCGGGCTGGTGCAGCTTTTCCTGCCGTTGATGGTGCTGTCGCTCGTGAGCGCGCTCGAAAATCTGCCGCCTGACGTGACCGCGGCCGCACGTCTTCTCGGCGCAAGCTGGCTCGATGTCTTCCTGAAAGTGATTCTGCCCTTGACGCGAGAAGGACTCGCGGTCGGCGGCGTCCTCGTCTTCACCGGCGCCATCACCGCCTATATCACGCCGGCGGTGCTCGGCGGCTCAAAGGTGCTGATGCTGGAAACGCTGCTGTTCCAGCGCGTCAGCGTCGCCAATGACGTCGTCACGGCCAGCGTCATCGCGATGCTGCTGATCGTGATGAGCTATGCGGCCAATGCGCTGCTTCGCCGCGTCGCCTCGGTCCGGAAGGCGTGACTATGCGATCATGGGGACGGATCACTCTCGCGCTCGTGCTGATCTTCCTGATCGGTCCCTTCGCGATCATTCTCGCCGCCGGCCTTTCAGATGGCGAAACGCTCGCCTTTCCGCCGCAGGGCATCTCCCTGCGATGGGTGCTGGCGGTGTTTGAACTCGAGAGCTTCCGCGCGAGTTTCGCGCTGTCGCTCGTTCTCGCGACGGCGAGCACGATGGCGGCGCTTGTTCTGGGAACGCCCGTCGCCTATGCGCTCGATCGCTATCGCCCGCCCGGCGCAATTGCGATCAGCGCGCTTCTCACTTCGCCGCTCGTCGTGCCGGGCATCATCGTCGGCCTCGCGCTTCTGCGCCATTTCGTGATTCCGCTGGGCGTCGGCGTCACGACCGCGCTCTTTCTCGCGCATACGGCGCTGCTCATCCCCTACGCCGCGCGCGTCGTGTCGGCGAGCCTCGCCAATCTGCGCGTTGATATCGAGGAGGCTGCGATCCTGTTGGGCGCCAGCCGCCCCGGCGCGTTCTTTCGCGTCGTGCTGCCCAATATCCGAAGCGGCGTGCTCGCCGCCTTCATTCTCGGCTTCATCACCTCGTTCAATCAGGTGCCGGTATCGCTGTTCCTGTCCGGCCCCGGCGTCAGCACCCTGCCCATCGATATGCTCTCCTACATGGAATTCACCTATGATCCCTCGATCGCAGCGCTGTCCGCGATGCTCGCTCTGATGTCAGTCGCGATCGTGCTCGTCGCCGAGCGTCTCCTCGGATTGTCGCGCTATGTCTGAGCCATTCCTGTCGCTGGAAAAGCTGACGCTCGCCTATTCCGGATCAGTCGCGGTCGACTCGCTTGATCTTGCGATGCGCGACGGCGAGTTGATCGCGCTGCTCGGCCCTTCCGGCTGCGGCAAGACCACCACCATGCGCGCGATCGCCGGTCTGCTGACGCCGCAGTCAGGATGCGTTCGCCTCGCCGGCCGCGACATCACGAAAACGCCGCCCAACAAGCGCGAAGTCGGACTGATGTTCCAGTCCTATGCGCTGTTTCCCCATCTCAGCGTCTTCGAGAATGTCGCCTTCGGCCTGCGATTGAAAAAAGCGCCCGCCGCCGACATTCAGCGCCGCGTTGCAGACGCGCTGGAGAGCGTCGGCCTCTCAGGCCTCGCCGACCGTTTGCCGAAGGCCCTCTCCGGCGGCCAGCAGCAGCGCGTCGCTTTGGCGCGATCGATCGTCGTGCGGCCGCGCCTCTTGCTGCTCGACGAGCCGCTGTCCAATCTCGATGCAAGGCTGCGGCTTGAGATGCGCAGTGAGCTCTCGCGCCTGCAGCGCGAGCTTGCGATGCCGATGATCTATGTCACCCACGATCAGACGGAAGCGCTTGCGCTCGCCCATCGGATCATCGTGATGCGCGGCGGCCGCATCGAGCAGGACGGCGCGCCCGATGATATCTATGCGCGGCCGAAGAGCGCGTTCGTGGCGCGCTTCATGGGTTTCGAGAACATCTTCACGGTCAGCGACGGCAAGTTAAACGGCGCGGCAGGCGCTGTCGCCTGGCCGGTCGCGACAACGGCGGCGGCGCTCGCCTGGCGTCCTCGCCATGTGACAGTCGGGGCCGGGCCTCTTCAGGGCCGTGTGCTGGGCGCATCCTATCTCGGCGAAGCTGTCGAATATCTCATCGACTCAGCGATTGGCTCCATCAAGGCCGAAGCGCCTGCCGATGCGCCGCGCTGCGCGCCGGGCGAAACCATCGCCTTCGATCTTCCTGCGGCGAAGGCGGCCTCGCTGCCGGCCGCCTGAGCCTTCGAAAATTTCCGGCCCCTCACATGACGGATAAACCCATGCGCGAACCTGCCGATCTTCATGACGCCGCATTGCGTGATCGCGCCGTGCGCGCGGCGCGCGGCCGCGAGCCCTTCGATGTTTTGCTCACGAGCGGCGCCGTCATCGACATGGCGACCGGAGAAATCCGCCCGGCCGATGTAGGGCTGGTGGGACCCCTCATTGCAAGCGTCCATCCTTCGGGCCAGCTCGCAGACGCCCGCAACGTCATCGACATCAAGGGCGGCCTGATCGCGCCGGGCCTCATCGACATGCATATGCATGTGGAAAGCTCGATGATCACGCCAAGGCGTTACGCCGAAACAGTTATCCCGCAAGGCACGACGACGATCGTCTGGGATCCGCATGAGGTCGGCAATGTGCTTGGTCTCGAAGGCGTGCGATGGGCGATCGATGCGAGCCGCAATCTGCCGCTGCGCGTGCTGCCGCTCGCGCCCTCCTGTGTGCCCTCGGCGCCGGGGCTGGAGCGCGCCGGCGCTGAAATCAACGGGCCGGAGATGCGGGAGATGCTTTCCTGGCCGGAGATCGCAGGCGTCGCGGAAGTCATGGATATGCGCGGCGTCATCGAACGCAGCGCGCATATGTCGTCGATCGTGGACGAAGGCCTCAAGAGCGGCAAACTCGTCTGCGGTCATGCTCGCGGGTTGAAAGGCGCCGATCTCCAGGGCTTCGCGGCGGCAGGCATCGAGTCCGATCATGAGATCAGCGACGGCGAGGATCTGCTTGCAAAGCTGCGAGCCGGATTCACGATCGAACTGCGCGGCTCGCACGACTATGTGCTGCCCGGCGCCGTTGAAGCGCTGAACTCGCTGCCGCGCATCCCGCAGACGCTGACAATCTGCACCGACGATATCTTCCCTGACGATCTCGTCGCGGTCGGCGGCATAATCGATGTGGTGCGGCGCCTCGTGCGTTATGATCTGCCCGCCATCGAGGCGCTGCGCGCCGCGACGCTTAACGCTGCGATGCGTCTTGGTCGTCGCGATCTCGGCCTTGTCGCGCCTGGCAAACGCGCTGACCTGATCGTGCTCGACGATCTCGCCGAATTGCGCGTGCGGCATGTGTTCGCATCAGGCGTCCATGTCGCGGCGGAGGATCGGTTGCTGGTTGATGCGCGGCCCGATCCCTACGCTGCGCCGACTTCAACAATGAAGCTTGATCCGCTTTCGCCTGACGATTTCCTGATCAAGACCGGGAGCGTCACGACAGGCGACGTGCGCCTGCGCACTATCTTCCGGCCGCGCTTCACCGAATGGCGCGAGGCGATCGTTCCCATTTCCGGCGGCGTCGCGCAGCTTCCGGACGACGGCATCATGATGGCTGTGATTCATCGCCACGGAAAAGCGTCGCCGACTCCTGCGCTTGGCGTGCTGCAGGATTGGAGCGCCTGGCGCGGCGCGCTCGCGACCACGGTCGCTCATGACAGCCATAACCTCGTTGTCTTCGGCCGCGATCCCAACGACATGGCGGCCGCCGCCAACGCGCTGATCAAGGTCGGCGGCGGCATGTCGGTCGCGGCGGGCGGCGACGTGAAGGCGGTCCTTCCTCTGCCGGTGTGCGGGCTTCTCTCGGAGGAGCCGACGCCGAAGGTCGCCGCTGATTTCGCGGCGCTCAAGAAGGCGGCCGAACCTATCGCCGACTGGGAAGCACCCTATCGCACTTTCAAAGCGGTGGTCGGCGCAAGCCTCGCCTGCAATCCCGGACCGCATATGACCGATATCGGACTGACCGACGGCGGAACAGGAGAGGTGTTTCCCGACAGCGTGATTGAGGTGAAGCAGGCGGGGTAGACGCAGCGATCTTTGTTCATCGTACTATTCAATTACAAATACTGTTCATAAATCAACGCCGCGAGTCGGTGCATTCCGATAGCCGGTTGATCACGCGACCTTTGCGACGCTATGCGATTTTCTTCGCTCTAACGTAGAGGCGACGGCGGGCGGTTGAATCTGTTCGCGAGCCATTCGCTGTATATAGCGACCATATTCGCTCTTCTCGATCGCCTCGCCGAGCGCGAACAGTTGCTTTGCGTCAATAAATCCGCATTGAAACGCCACCTCTTCCGGGCAGCAAATGCGCGTGTTCTGACGGTTTTCCAACGCTCGCACGAAGTTTGACGCATCGATGAGAGATTCAGGCGTGCCTGTGTCGAGCCAGGCAAAGCCTCGTCCGAGCCGTTCGACAGACAACCCGCCCATTTCCAGATATGCGCGATTGACGTCGGTGATTTCCAGTTCGCCGCGCGCCGACGGCTTGATCGAGGCCGCAATGTCGACGACGCGTTCATCGTAGAAATAAAGGCCCGTCACTGCCCAATTCGAGCGTGGATTGACAGGCTTTTCCTCGATCGAGAGGGCGCGCATGTCATCGTCGAACGCAATAACGCCATAACGCTGCGGATCGATCACATGATAGCAGAATGCCGTCGCGCCGCGCCTGTTCTGGCGCGCCCGCGCCAGCACGTCCCTGAATCCAGCTCCGTGAAAGATGTTGTCTCCAAGAATGAGCGCCGACGGCCCGCCGCGCACAAAGTCCGCGCCGATGATGAAAGCTTGCGCCAGGCCTTCCGGGCGCGGTTGTTCGGCATAGTGGAGCGAGACGCCCCATTGCCGCCCGTCGCCGAGGAGCTGGCGAAAGTGCGGCGCATCATGCGGCGTCGAGATGATTAGAATTTCGCGGATGCCCGCAAGCATCAACGTCGACAGCGGATAGTAGATCATCGGCTTGTCGTAGACCGGCAGAAGCTGCTTCGACGTCACGCTCGTCATCGGATGCAGGCGGGTGCCGCTTCCGCCTGCGAGGATAATTCCCTTCATCTGACTTTCACTCATTCATGATTTGAAATGGCTCGACGCCTTGGCAAGTCTGACCGCTGCCGGACTTGTAGCTTTTTTTGCGCGCCTGGCTCAGCGCGAATGCAACTGAGCTTCCGTGGAAGGCGTCGCCTTCGAGAAGCTCCAAAGTGCGTCAAGGCCACTGTCGTGAGGCGCAGCCGCTCTTTCAAGTTTCGGCGGCGGCGTTGCATCGCGATTCCTCGTTCGCATTTTCCCCGACTTGCTCGCTGCGGGGATCGGGACCTCTTCGCCGCTCATCATATTTATCGCGCCCAACTTCGACGCGTTCGGCTGAAGATCGAATTTTGACGCCGCCTTATTAAGGTCGTCCGCGTGCAGGAACTGTTTGGGATCGCCCAACCGGCCACGCAAACCGTCGATCGCGCCGCGTGCGAAAGCAGCGGCGATCCTCGGATCGCCTCGCGACGCCAGGAGATGCGCTCCCGCCTGAATCAGCAAATATGGCAGAATCCGGCGTTTCCAGGCGGCCGGCACATGGCTGAGACGCATAAGCGCGATCTGATTGCGCGCATAGCTGTAGAGTCTGGTCGGCGATTGCCGCGTCAGGCGCCAGCCGAGAAATGGGATATTGATTGCGCCCTCACCGAGTCGAGGCGGCATCTCGCGCAACGGGTCAATCCAGCACGAGAAACCATGCGACCAGGCGCGAAAGCACCATTCGACATCGATCGCATCGATGAAGAAGTCTTCCCGAAAACCGCCAATGGTTTCGATCGCCTTGAGATCGATCAGCGCTCCGGAGGAAATCGCGAACTCAACTGCGACGGCGCCATTCACGTCGCTAATGTCCGGTCGCGGAAATATTCGCGGATCCTTGTATCTCGCGGGATCAATCGAGACGGGTTTTGGCCCGACGACGGCCGGTCGTGCGCCGCCTGCGCGCAACGCCATATGGGTCGCGCGCAATCCACCGACCAGATCGCTTGGAGCGATCGAGTCCTGATCGAACAGAACGAGCGTGTTGGCGCCGTGCGTGCGCGCGTAGGCGATTGCGCGATTGTACGCGGCGCCAAGCCCGATATTTGAGCCATCATTCAGGAAGACCAGAGGCTGGGCCGCCGCGTCGAGAAGGCGCTGTCGCTTCGCCGGCGCCAGCGGGCTGTTGAGAAACAGTATGAGCGTGCGCGCCTGTGGAGCTAGCGCGGAGAGGAGGCGGCAGAGCGCGTCGAAATCAGGCCGGTGAACCACCACCACGATATCGGGCGCGCCAGCGCCTGCTCCTGCCGTTACGTCTGATTTCACGTCGGGTTTTATCCTTTCGATTGGTCTCAGAACTTGCGCCAAGCGTGCGGCGACTGAGGGTGGGTTATATGCTCACGCAATATTGTGGGTAATTTGCCCACGTCAAGCCAATTCTCCAAATTTGTGGGATTGATTCCCACGTATTTTCCGTTAGAAGGGAGCGGCGAGGCTGTGGCGGCTCAAAAGTCTGGCGTAGCCGCCGGTCTCGCGATCGACTTTGAAAAGGCGGACGACCGGTGGCCACGAACGGACAAAGAGAGGCGGGCGATGCGCTCGAAGGAGAGGTGGCAGCGTCTCGCAATCAGCCGAGCGTCGCCGTCATCATCCCCTTCTACAACGGCGCAGCCTTCATCGAGCGCGCGCTGCGCAGCGTGTTCGATCAAACGAGGACCGCAGACGAAATCATCGTCGTGGACGACGGCTCGCGCCCGGACGAGCGAGCCGCGCTAGACGCGATACTCGAGCGCTATCCGGCGACTCTCATTTCGAAGGCGAATGGCGGCCAGGGTTCCGCACGCAACGCCGGCGTGGTCGCCTCGCAATCCGACTTTCTCTGCTTTCTCGATCAGGATGACTTCTATCTTGAGAATCATATCGAGACGCTCGTCGCCGCCATACCGCATGGCGATCGGCGATTCGGATATGTCTATGGCGATCTTTATGAGGCCGACGCCGACGGCAACGTCTTGCGCACAGCGATCATCGAGCAGCACAGCGTTCATCCGAAGAGAGCGATTGCCGAATTGCTGCGCTTCGATATGTTCATTTTGCCTTCTGCGTCGCTTATTTCCCGCGCGGCTTTCGAAGCCGTCGGCGGCTTTGATTCCGATCTTAGAGGCTATGAAGATGACGACCTTTTCCTGCGTATGTTCCGCAAGGGATATACCGGCGTCTTTATCGACAAGCCGGTGACTGTCTGGTGCATCCACACTGGCAGCACATCTTTCGGCGTTCACATGATGCGCAGCCGATACAGGTACTTCACCAAACTTCTGCAATGGTTTCCGGACAATCCCGAGATGGGCCGATATTATTTTCGCGATTGCATCATGCCTCGTTTCGGTCCGGCTTTCGTCAACGATGCGGTGAAGAGCGCGCGTCAGCATGGTCAGGAAGCGCGCGAAATCCTCAAACGCTATGACGGCCTGGTATGGAGTAATCCTACCGTGAGAAGGTCGCGTAAACTGTTCGTTCGATTGACGGCGTGGCTCCTGCTCAATTTCTCGCCATCGCTCGCGCGCAATCTCACCGGCTTCGCGCAATGGCCTTTCGCACGGCGAATTGCGCGGCGCGTGTTCTAGCACGCGAGCGAAAGCACGCTATCGGCCGGGGCCTCCACCGCCGGGGCCTCCGCCGCCGCCAGGACCACCTCCACCAGGACCGCCTCCCGGCCCGCCACCGGGATCCCCCCCGGGGCCACCTGCTGGGCCGCCGCCGAGTCCTCCTGCGCCAAAGCCGCCTCCGGGACCAGTTCCCGAGGGACCGGCGCCTGGAGGCCCTGGCGGCCCTCCGCCTGGACCCATCGGTCCGCCGGAGCCGCCCCCTGATGGGCCGTCGCCGCCAGAGGTAAGTTGCACTGACTCGACCGCGAGTTCGCCGTCCGCGGTGAACGCCGCGCCGAGCAGCGCCCTGAATTGCGCGCTCTCGGGAAGACGACTGATCACGCCAGCGTCTCGCAGCATCTCGCCAGAGCCGAGCCGGAGATTGTCTCCAGTACGCTGAACATAGGCTTCAAGAGACACGCGATCGATCGCGCTTGGCGGCGCTGGAGCGCGATCAATTGCAGCCTGTGTCACAACCAATCCCCTGCTTCCGAGACGGCCGCGCGCTCGAATTCGGCGGCCCAGCAAAGCCGACCGGAGATTGATCAGAGAAAGGTCCCCTATTCTAAAACCCGTGGCGTCGCGCTCAACGACGCCGGCAATCTGCTCCAGCCGAGCGCGAGGACGTTCGACCAGGCTTGCGACAATCGCTCCGTCCAATCGGCGAAGACCACTGACCGCGACGCCTACGCCAGCGCGCCACCACCGCGCAAACTCAACGCGATCGAGCAGAACTGTTTGGCCCATCACACGCATTTCGTTGTCAGCGATTTCTTCGATCGGACCAATCACTTCGCTCGCGACCTCGACGCGCGCCGTAGCGAATGAGCCTTCAGCACCGCGCGCGATCACCCAACCGACATGACCAACCTTGAGATCGCGCGTCGTTCGGCGCTGACCATCGATCCGCACAAAGACATCGGGGCGATAGCCGACGCGGACATTGTTGATGATGACGCTGCCGAAACCCTGAATGGTGCCGTAAATGCCGGTTCCGCCGATGCCTCTGTCGTCGCCTGTATCCCCGCGCGCCGCGCCAGTTCCACCGATGCCCTGATCTCCGGGCCGCCGGCTGCTTGCAGCGTAACTGGCTGTCGACATCATCACCGCGCCAACACCGCTGAGGAAGCGCCGCCGCGTTGGATCGAATCCGTTGCTCACTGCTTGTCCGTCTCGGTTTGAGAGGGTGAGCGCGCCTCTTCGCGATAGACGTAGACGCCGAATATCCAGCGTTGATCGCCGCCCTCACTCTTTTCCACCGCCGCATGCGCCTCGCGGTTGGCTTGCTGCAGAGCCTCCATCGCGAGCTCACGCGAGCGGGCCTCAAGCTGCTTCGCCAGATTTGGAGACAGCCGGTCATAGTGGACCGCCCTTTCCATGAAAGGCGGCTCCGTCGCCAGAACATTGTCAACCGCGGCGGCGACGTGGTCGTGCAGATTTCTTCCGAAATAATAGAGTTTGCGCTCGTCATCGCCGCGCGGGATGAGCGCCTCTTCTTTCAAGGCGACCTTCTCTTCCGCATCGGTCACGACCAGTCCGGAATCCCGCCATTCGTCGAGCACGGCGCGCGGACGCAGGTCCTTGGTGATCGCGGCGACAAGAGCCTCAAAAGACGGGCTCGGCCCGGCGCGCGGCAATCGCAGCGGACGCCCGGCCGCATCCGTGAATTCGGGCGAGGCCAGCCAATGCGCGATAATCGAACTCGTCAGCGACACCGTCTGAGGGACGGCGTTGATCGGCGCGCCGGCGCCGCGCAGACGACTCACCTCCTTGCGGTGAATACCGGTCAATAGGCTGACACGACTATCTGTCTGCTCCTTCTTCGGCAGAGCGAAATCATATTCGGCGACGTTGACATAAACTTCGCGCAAGAGCTGCGCCAAGGCGGGAAAGGTCACGCCAGAACGAACACACAAGCGCACAAGGGGACGCAGCAACCGGGCGACGGCTGGCGCCAGTCGCTCCATCGGCGGCCCGGGACGCTGAGAATCGGAACTCATACCCGTCTATAGACCGGCGTTTTGTGGGATACAATCCCACAATCCTTGACGCGAGCGCTATCCGCAGCGTATAGGGCGTCGGGTTGCTTGCGCGGAATCCGAATTGCGAGCGCGCGCACCGCAATCAGCGCGTCGCGCTCAGGAACACTCAATGATATCGCACAGTATCGTCTATGACGCGGACGAACGAAATCGAGCGATCTATTCCAGCGGGATCAAGGACTTCCTGAGGGGCGTCCGCTTGGCGGAGCTGTGGCTCGCCATGGGATGGCATGATATTCGCCAGCGCTACAGTCGATCCGTCATGGGACCGTTCTGGGTTTCGATCAGTCTCGGCGTCTTCGTCATCGGCCTCGGGCTCACCTATGGCGCGCTCTTCCGGGCGCCGGTTCGCGACTACGTGCCCTACGTCACGGTGGGAATGGTGGTGTGGACGATGATCGCCGCGATGGTGAACGAAGGTTGCATGACCTTCATCAGCGCAGCTTCGATCGTGAAACAGATGCCCGCTCCCGCAAGCGTGCATGCACTGCGCGTCGTATGGCGCTCGCTTATCATTTTCGCGCACAACGCTGCGGTTATTGTGCTCATGCTGCTCGTGCTGCGCGTGAATCCGGGCTGGGCCGCTCTCCTTGCCATTCCGGGCCTCGCGGTGCTGTTGCTCAATGGCGTCGGCTTCTGCGTGACGCTCGGCATTCTCGCCACCCGCTTCCGCGATGTGACGCCTCTGGTCGGAAACCTCATCCAGATGTTGCTCTTCGTGACGCCGGTGCTGTGGCGCGCATCTGATCTCGGCGATCGCGGCGCGATCGCGCTCGCCAATCCCTTCTTCCATCTGATCGAGCTTGTGCGATCTCCCCTGCTGGGAGCCGCGCCAACCCTCTTCAGCTGGCAGATTGCTCTCATATTCACGGCGCTCAATCTCTGCGCGGCGCTCTTTCTCTATGCGCATTTTCGGTGGCGCATCCCTTACTGGATATGAAGATGCTCTCCGCGAGTTCCATTCACCTTGAAAACGTCAGCGTACAATTCCCGCTCTATGGCGGCTCCGCGCGTTCGCTGCGCAATCGGCTCGTCAGCAGCGTCACGGGCGGACGCATCGGCTCGGACGCGCGATCCAGAATCTGTGTCGAAGCGCTCACCGGCATCAATATGCGTATTGAACATGGAGAGCGCGTTGCGCTGATCGGCCATAACGGCGCGGGCAAAACGACGCTGCTTCGTGTTCTTGCAGGGATCTACGTCCCCCAAGGCGGCCGAATCGCAATCAAAGGCCGCATTGCGCCCTTGTTCGATATCGGGCTTGGCATGGATGGCGAAGCAAGCGGCTATGACAATATCAGGCTGCGCGGCCTTAGTCTCGGGCTGTCACGCCGCGAGATTGAAAGCCGCATCGATGAGATCGCCGATTTCACGGAGCTCGGCGCGTTTCTGGACATGCCGATCAGAACCTACTCCGCCGGCATGCAAATCCGGCTCGCTTTCGCAGTCTCGACAAGCGTGGAGCCCGATATCCTCCTGCTCGATGAGGGGATCGGCGCTGTCGATTCAACGTTTCTCGAAAAGGCGAATGCGCGGCTGAAAAAGTTCGTCGATCGCGCCGGAATTCTCGTTCTCGCATCGCATGCCGACGGGCTTCTTTCCGAACTCTGCACCCGCGCCATCCGTCTCGAGCATGGTCGGCTCGTGGATGACGGGCCTCTCGCGCAGGTGATGCGCCGCCATCGCGGCAGCGACTGGCCGGATGCCGAAACTAGAGATCGCCCCGTGCGAGACGTTGAAGATAAAGACCGTACTGGCTCTTCTCCAGTTCATTACCGAGTCGCATAAGTTGATCGGCGTCAATGAAGCCTTGCTTGAAAGCGATCTCTTCAGGGCAGGAGATCTTGAACCCCTGACGGCGCTCAAGCGTGCGCACAAACTCGGCAGCTTCGATCAACGAGTCCGGCGTGCCGGTGTCGAGCCAGGCGAAACCACGCCCCATGCTCTCGACTGTCAACGCGCCTTCTTCGAGATAGATGCGATTGAGATCTGTGATCTCAAGCTCTCCGCGACCGGACGGCCTCAGCGTCCGCGCAATTTGCGACGCCCGGCCGTCATAGAAGTAGAGACCAGTCACCGCCCAGTTGGATGCGGGCTTTGCGGGCTTTTCCTCAATCGCAATCGCCCTGCGATCGCGATCGAAACTGATGACGCCGTATCGTTCGGGGTCGTTGACATGATAAGCGAATACCGTGGCGCCGGAGCTGCGCCCCGCGGCGCTCGTCAAGAGCTCAGGCAAACCGTGTCCGTAGAAGAGGTTGTCGCCAAGAATGAGCGCCGAGCTCTGGCTGGCCACGAACTCCTCTCCGATCAGATAGGCCTGTGCAAGGCCGTCGGGGCTCGGCTGTTCGGCATAGCTGAACTTGATTCCCCAGCGCTCGCCAGTTCCCAGAAGCGCGCGGAAGCGCGGCAAATCATGCGGCGTCGAGATGACCAAAATATCGCGCACGCCGGCCAGCATCAGCGTCGAAAGCGGGTAATAAATCATCGGCTTGTCATAGATCGGCAGCAATTGTTTCGACGCCGCCATCGTCATGGGATGGAGGCGCGTCCCGCTCCCGCCCGCCAGGATGATGCCTTTCATGCCCTTCGATCTCCCGAACCTTCTGGCAGCTATACAGCCGGGTTGCCGAGCGCAAGGCGCGCCCGGACTGCTTGCGGCCATATGACCGATATCGCACCCGACCAGTTACCCTGAGCCCGACCAGAAATTGCGTTTCCCGCCCGGTTCGCCCACAACCCGATGACACGATCAGATTGACCGATGCTGGACATTTCGCCGCTCCGCATTCCAGAGGTTCTGGAAATCAGGCCCCGCAAATTCGGGGACGAGCGCGGCTTTTTTTCGGAGACCTACAGCAGGGACCGCTTCGCGGCGAATGGAGTCCAACTCGATTGGATTCAGGACAATCAGTCCTATTCCCAGGAAGCCTTTACGCTTCGCGGACTGCATTTCCAGAAGCCGCCTTTCGCCCAGGACAAACTGGTGCGCGTGTTGCGCGGTCGCATCTGGGACGTGGCCGTCGATGTCAGACGAGGATCGCCGAATTTCGGTCAATGGGTGGCGCTCGAAGTTTCGGCGGAAGCGTTCAACCAGATCCTCGTACCAGTCGGCTTTGCGCATGGCTTCCTGACGCTCGAACCGGATACAGAAGTGCTTTACAAGGTCTCCGCATCCTACTCGCCAGCGCACGATTTCTCGATCCGCTACGACGATCCTGGCTTCAGCGTCGCGTGGCCGCTTGCCGGCCACGAACCAGTCCTCTCTGACAAAGACGCCGCGGCGCCCCACTTCGCCGCAGCGGACAGTCCCTTCACATTCACAGGCGATCTGCGTTGAAGATTCTGGTCACAGGAGGCGCGGGCTTTGTCGGCTCCGCCGTATGCCGCTATCTGATCGGGGAAACCGATCATTCCGTCGTCAATCTCGACAAGCTCACCTATGCCGCGACGCTAACTTCGCTCGCGCCGATCGAAAGCGATCCGCGCTATCGCTTCGTGACGGGAGATATCCTTGATCGGAAACTCGTCCTCGACCTTCTGCGAACAGAGAAGATCGACGTCATCATGCATCTGGCGGCCGAGAGTCATGTCGATCGGTCGATCGATGGCCCCGGAGACTTCATCCAGACGAATATCGTTGGAACTTATGAGCTGCTAGAAGCGGCGCGCGCCTATTGGGGCGAGCTTCCTGCCGCGCGCAAGGACGTGTTCCGTTTTCACCATATCTCGACCGACGAAGTGTATGGCGATCTGCCGCTCGAGGGCGGTTTCTTCACCGAGGACACGCCCTATGCGCCATCGTCGCCCTATTCAGCGTCGAAGGCCTCATCAGATCACCTCGCTATGGCGTGGCGTCATACCTATGAATTGCCTGTGGTGCTCTCGAACTGCTCGAATAATTATGGGCCATTCCATTTCCCGGAGAAGCTGATCCCGCTGATGATTCTGAACGGGTTAGAGGGCAAGAAGCTGCCGGTCTACGGCAAGGGCGAGAATGTGCGCGATTGGCTCTATGTTGGCGATCATGCCCACGCGCTTGTTCTCGTCGCGACCAGAGGCGAGCCAGGGCGCTCCTACAATATTGGCGGGGGGAACGAGCGATCCAATCTCTCTGTGGTGCAGACGATCTGCGACACGCTCGATCGGCTTGCTCCAAGCAAGAGCGGCAAGAGGCGCGATCTGATCGAATTTGTTGCCGACCGCCCGGGCCACGATCTTCGTTACGCAATCGACGCCACGCGAATAGAGACCGAGCTCGGCTGGCGAGCGAGAGAAACATTCGATACCGGCCTCGAAAAAACTGTGCAATGGTATCTCAATAATGAGAGCTGGTGGCGGCCCATCCGCGAGAAACGCTATGCGGGCCAGCGCCTCGGCTTCGCCGGCGGCGGCCGATTGTCATGAAACTGCTGGTGACGGGGCGAAACGGACAGATCGCGCAATCGCTGGCGGCGCTCGACAGCGATGATGTGAAGATCATTGCTCTCGGCAGGCCTGATCTCGACATTACTGACCGCGCCTCGATCGATCGCGCGATTGCAGTGTATCGGCCCGACTTGGTGGTGAATGCGGCCGCCTATACAGCGGTCGACAAAGCAGAGAGCGATCAGGATGCGGCCTTCGCCGTCAACAGAGATGGCGCAGGTCACGTCGCAGCGGCGACCGCCGCGGCGGGCTTGCCCATCATCCATATCTCGACCGATTATGTATTCGCCGGAGATAAAAGCGAGCCGTACGTCGAGACCGACGCCACCGGCCCGCAAAACATCTACGGACTTTCCAAGCTTGAAGGCGAGAAAGCGATCGCAGCAGCGAACCCGGCTCACGTCATTCTTCGCACCGCATGGGTCTATAGCCCTTATGGCTCAAATTTCCTGAAGACCATGCTGCGACTGGCGGCCGAGCGCGACGTTATCCGCGTCGTGGCCGATCAGCACGGAACGCCCACCTACGCTCCCGATATTGCGGAAGCTATTGTCGCTGTCGCAGAGCGAATCAAGGCGGACCCGAAAGGCGTGGCGTGGCGCGGTGTCTTTCATATGGTCGCCGAAGGCGAAACGACCTGGGCGGGTTTCGCAGAGGAGATATTCCGCCGGTCGGAGTCGCAAGGTGGGCCCTCGATTCGGATAGAATCGATCTCGGCAACAGAATATCCTTCGATTGCGCGCCGACCGATCAATTCGAGACTCTCCACGCGTTATTTTCGCAGAACATTCCAAACATCGCTTCGCAATTGGAGATTGGCGGTATCCGACTGCATCAAAGGTTTGTTCGCTACGCAGACTCAAAAATCACAGGCGAAAAGGAATACCCCCTGAAACTCGCCTCCTGAATCGACTTTGACCAACCGACGATCGCTTATAAAGACATGCTAGGAGAATCCAAACTTGAAGATCGCAACGTTCACAATAAGCGCGGCGCTCGCTGCAACGAAGTGATCGAGTTCAGTAGGCAGGCGACCGAGCTGATGTATTAGCGGGCTCGCCGGCGACGCACCGTCAGAGTGGACAGCTTAAACACATAGGCACTTATCGCCAGATGCGAAATAGACAGACCATTATTCGAGTGATCGTTGGCGGAGCTGGCGTCGCCGCCATTCTAATGCCGATTCTACGTTACTGGGCGCTCAATTCTTCCTATTATGACCTAGGCCAATATGCGACGAATTACGCGATTGCCGCAATCGACGGGCTCTGGGGCATTTCATTTCGTTCGCATGCGCATCCCGTGATGCTTATATTTTCCCCTTTTGTCAGAGCTGCGCCTTTCGTCGAAACATTGCTACTTGAACAGTCACTTCTGCTTTTGGCCGGCGTCTACGCTTTCGGATGCTTGTGGAGGAACCTCGGAGCGGGCGCGCCCGAAGTGGGGGCACTGCTAGCTATTTGCAGCCTCGCATTTTGGTCGGCCGCAATTTTCGACTATCACTTCGAACATTTATTACTTCTGGCCTACGTTATTTTTTTCCTGCGGTTGGAGTGCGCTGGAAAATTTGTCGATTTTGAGCTATTCGCGATCGCGATGGTCATCGCGGCGATTAAAGAAAGTTTGGCGCTCACATCCGCTGGACTCGGTATTTATTTGATCCTTGCCAACCGCCGCCCGATTGCCGGCACCGCGATTCTTGTTGGCGCATCTGTGTATTTTGTTGCTGTCACCTCAGCAATTATTCCGTTCTTCTCCGACGGACGGCAATCAGGAGATCTCTGGCGCGAGGCATTTTCGTATCTCGGCGATACCCCCCGCGCAATGATTTACAATATAGTCTTTCACCCTTCCCTACTGGCCGAAGCGAAAATCCTGACGCCGCGTAAACTCGTGTATCTTAGCGCAATCTTCTTGCCATTTCTGCCTGCCCTACTGCGCGCGCCATTGCTGGCTCTGCCCGCACTACCTCACGTCGCGATTGCGCTATTGTCGCGCAACGCCAACCACACCTATCTAGCCCACCACTATACGATTCCCGTCCTCGTCCCTTTTCTTGTCGTTGCAGCTTATGCAATTGCTGGCCGCAGGGACTGGCTTATTTTGAGCTTTCAATCGTCCGAAAGCGCTGACTCAGGGGCCCACAGCTTTGCCGCGCGCACCGCCTTCATTGGGTCGTACATAACGCTGGTATTATTTGGCCTGTCTCCAGTCTCGCGCTTATTCTTCAGCCCATCAGCGTCATCATATAATTTCGCGGCCTACATTCCGAGCGAGCGGAGCGCGAGATTGCGAGCTTTGATCGCTACGCATACGCCGACAGATCGCCGGATTGTCGTCTCCATGCAAAATAACGTTCACGATGGCAGGCTGTCGCTGCGAACCAACGCCCTCGCGTTTCCTGACGGTGTATTCGAACCCGTTCACGTCATATGCCAGCCGCCGTCCGAATCGGGTGTAACGCTTTCGGATTCAAACTGCTCGCAACCGCATAAGCAAGGCGCCGTGCTTGCCGACTTCGTCGTGCTGGATTTGAAGCGGCCCTGGTTCGTCAACGATCAACTCATCGCCGCGACAGACCCTGAAAGCGATCGTGCTCGCGCAAAATTCGAAGCGCTTGTCACCCGATTGCAAACTGATTTCACTCTTGTCGTCGAGAACGATGGATTCCAGATATGGCGACGACGATCGCACTAAGCAATGTATGGATTGAACATGAAGCAGCGCACAATTATTTTTGACCTTGACGGCACGTTAGTTGATACGGCCCCCGACCTGATTGTCGCCATTAACAAAACATTGGTCGCTGCTGGACACCGGGAGATCACTCCTTCAGTTTTACGGCCCGCCATGAGCTTCGGCGCGCGCAGGATGGTCGAAGTTGGGCTCGCGTGGCAAGGCGTCTCGGTCGACTCCGGCATTGTAGATTCCTTGACGAGCGCCCTCTTGGCCCACTACGCGGACAACGTTGCGGTCGAAAGTCAGCCTTATCCATACGTCCGAGAGGTCCTCGTTGAGCTTAGCGAGCGTGACGCGATTCTTTGCGTTTGCACGAACAAAATGGAAAGCCTGTCACGTCAGCTCCTCGCCGCGTTGCACCTTGAGCATCACTTCAAGGCAATCTGCGGGCGTGACAGTCTATTGGTTTCAAAGCCACACCCGGGACATTTGATTGGAACGGTGGAGCGCGCGGGCGGCATTCTCCAACGCTCCATTATGATCGGTGACAGCGAAGTCGACATCGCCACAGCAAAGGCAGCTTGCGTACCCGTTGTAGCAATCGAGCATGGCTACTCAGACAAACCGCTAGCTCAGCTGCTTCCTGACGCGCTGATCTCAGACTTCAGTCAGCTTCTTGCTGCAATCGATGCAATAGGCTGACATCTCACCCGTGCGGCCCTCTATAACGGCTATCGCTCCACGTTCTAACGATGATCAACACCGGTCGACGCCATTTACTGTTTTCATCAAGCTGGAGACTTCTTCAGCGCGCTGGCTATGCTTGGGGGCCTAGCTCCGCTCAATCGGAATAGCGTCAAACTCAACTTCAGCGCAATGGCCAACGCGACATCAATACCCTTGACTTGTCACGCGTATTACCTGCATGCCCTTCCGGACACGGAAAGTCTCCACTCCAAGTAGGGATTACCGAAATGCGGCGTAACATCAAGACGGCAAGCGCAACAACGTCTAAATATGTGATGTTTAACGCCTCAGAGATCGATTGCCATCTCCGGAGCAGTTTCGAGGGGCAATACAGCTTGCAGGGGACGTTTGCGTGACTGCTGGTCAAATTGCGGTCGAGTGGTATTCCGCCGGTCGGTTGGTGTGGCGCAAGCTGCTCGATCGCCTGGTCCAAGCACCCTCTAATGGCGTCACACTTTTTTTTCTAGCGCTCTCAGCATTATTTTCGATATTCTCTTTTATTCTTTGGCGCAACGCCCTGAGCGATCTGGCTGCAGTCTCGGCGTCGGATGGCAGAGTTGAGAGGCTAAAATATTTCTATTGGATAAATAGCTATTATTTTCCGAGTCATAAATTCACAATCGTCGCATTCGCTATTGCGAGTGCGACGCTCGGCTTAGCAGTTTTTGCAAGCGCTTTTCTGAAGTCAAAAATAGCGCGCTACGGCGACAGCTTCAAGCGAAGCTTTGCGAAATTCTCTATTTCCTTGTTAGCGCTGAATGTCGCCTACGCGCTCCTCGTCTTGCTTAAGTTCAGACCGTCCCCTGTGAACTTGGCGCTGCTGCAGATTTGCGTCATGGTCGCGGTAGCATTTCCACTGATCCAGCGTGAGAGTATTCGCGTACACGTCCGCGAGCGAACACTCGCAAAAATACTGTTTGGCGTATCCGGAGTCCAATTTATTGGCATATGTGCGTTTTTCGCCTTCGGAATGATGCCTATCGTATCGGACTACTTGCAGCTTCCATCGTCACTGTATGTTCAAAAACAAAAAGGCGCCGACAAGGAGCTAGTAGATTCAATTTCCTTTATCAATGACAATTTGCTCTGGGGCAATCATCACCTGCCCGACCCGCGCAAGAATCCGAATTCGGATCCAGATTGCCTTCCAGGAAATTACCTCAGTCTTCCGCAGACCGCTCCACTCAAGAACTTCGTTCTTGAAAACCATTATACCTTTTATCTCCACCATCCCCAAGGAACGCTTTGCTTCGTGGGTCGTCTGTCGCCCCAGAACATCAAAGATCTCAGCGACCTATTTCCCGATCACGCAAATCACATCAACGAAGTCGCAGCGCAGAACGCAACAGTCTGGCGTAACTACTATGCCCAGCCGTTAACCCCCGCCGCCGAGGATTTTTCCAGGCGCGAGCGCGTGCACTTCGTAAATTTCATTCACGACCTGGAGCAAGTCTTTCATCATCATTTTCAATTTTTGAATCCTATGAAGGAATTCTACCTTGGCCGGAAGATAAGCGAGATAAATTCGCCATACGGCCTTGCCTATGTTCCTATGACATATTTGGCCAGCATTGGAGGGAAGCTAACGTTCAACAGCTATGTATTTGTGTCATTCGCTTTCTATGCGGCCTATTTCGCGCTGTGGGTCGCGACCGTCCATTACCTCTACAGAGACTGGACCTCCACGGCGTTTGTGTCAGCTGTCTACGTCGGCTGCTTCGTGGGCTTGGGGCTGACAACGTTGTCATCGGGGCTTGGTTATGGGCCCATGCGGCATGGGTTGGATATTCTCGCCTTCCTTTGCCTCGCGTTGTATTTTAGGAGAAGCAATCCTCCACTGTTGCTATTGGCTGCTGCTCTTGCGCTTGCCAACGTCTTTGCAGATCGATTCCTGGGAGCTTTCTGCCCCTTGGCGCTGGCTTGCACACTCGTCTTGCGCGGAGCGATGCACGCGGGGCGAAGGCCCATTTTCGAGATGGCATTGGGCGTCGTCGTAGCGATTGCGATTGCATTCGAATTTGTCTTTGTGGGCGCGATCATCGCGCCCAATCCGTATGCCGCTCAATTTTTTGACGGCGTCTGGGGATTTCCAATATCCGCCGTTAGCGTGGCGACAAGCATCCTCTTTGTGAGCCTTGGGCTGGGAGTGTCACTTCGGTCGATTTTTGTTGCTCCCGCAGACCGCAAGTGGTTGGCAATATATTTGTTTGTTCTCGTTTTGCTGTTCACGCTTTACTGGCTCATTTTGCCGAATTATGGCCATCTCTATAAAGTTATTTCCGTCGCCGCGCTCGCCATCGCTGTCCTGTGGCGTGAATGTATTTCTGAAGCCATCGCCTCGTTGAAAGTTAAACGAGCTGTCGCGTTCTCGCTTCTTGCTCTGGGCGCCTTTTGGTACGTGAATGGAAGTCGGTTTTTCGCATCCACCACGTTGGAGACAGCATATCATCTACGCGCGAGTCGTCTCTTCCAATGGAATTTCGACGCGATAAAGGTGAGCTCAACAATAGAGCCGAGCATGTTGACGGAAGCGACGCAGCTCATCGAAACGTATAGTCAGGATTCCAAATATGTTTCGATCTTGTCTGAGTTTGATAACCTGCTGCTGTTCCTTGCGGGCCGTGTTAGCGAAATGCCGCACTTCGAAGTGCCAACTTTCCTGAACGGACCCGACCACTTGGCCAAAGTCGTCGAGGACATTAAAGTCAGAAAACCGCGCTATATTTTTGTTGATAGCTGCATACAGTGCAGTGCCGTTCCTTATCGACTGACTCGCATCGTTCCGTTTCTTCATCCGAGTTACCTAGAGCGCACTGTTGAAAAGGTCGACCGACTTCAGCAATTACGATCGGCATTTGCCGCAATCGAGAATGAATATGAGCCGGTGCCACAGGCTCAGGGAAGAATAATTAGCGTTTATCGCCGGATCGACAAAGTTGCGAGCGATCGCAAACCTTGATCGTGCGTTTCTTGACGGCAAGGTCAGCGCTATTGACGCGATTTGATGCAAAACGAGCTATTGACCGCTTGGCGGCGATTGCCGCTGTGGAGTTACAGCGAGCGGTTTCGGTCCGGCCTGATGCAACAAGCTCCGGCTGAGCTAATGAACGCGCATGACATAAGATGTGCGCCCGAATTTCCCGCCGGTCATAAGTAAGGTCCGGCTTCGGCTTGGCTCTCTGGGGAAAGCAGGCTCGCAAACACCAACATCGCAAGACCGTCGAGGCTCGAATGGAGCCTCGCGGCCTTATAATCGATCCGCTATGCTTGACGATACTGTGCGCTTTCGACGGAAATCGAAACACGTGCTCATTCGGGTATTCGGTATTCATCCGACTAAGACCGCGGCTGTTTGAGTCCTTTGGTGAGGGCGGTGGTTTAACTGACCTTGGTGCGCTTGATCGCTGTTTTACGTGACCACCTTTTAGCGAGCGCTTCGAGCGCGGCGGCATGAACTGCGACATTGATGTCGTTGGGATCGAATGGCGCGCCGAGCCATTCAACGGATTCAGTATGGCGCTCATGTTTCGGATCAGCGATCGCCTCCACGAGCTCGCCATATCCCCAGGGTCCGCCGACGTCTTCGGGCGGACAACGACCTTTGGCGTCGATGAGGCGCGGATAGAGAACGCCCGGCATGGCGTCGACGATCCGCTCAATTTTGATCGTGTGCTCCCACCCGTCGCCGAAGTCATAGAGATATCGCAAGGTCTTCACGCCGACATCTTCGAGCACGTCGATGAGCTTAATCTTGCGCGCATCGAGCGGGCCGTCGCCCCAACTTGGATCGGGAATGCCCCAGCCGACATCGCCGGCGCGGATTTCATAGAGATGGCTGTTGGTCCAACCCATGGCGTCCTGCAATGCAAGATGCAGCCGGTCGAGACGGATTGTCACTGGAACTTCAAGGCGACGCAGAACCTGCGGCTCAACGTCGTCGAGCGTCACCTTGAGGTGGGCGATGGCGTCAGTCATGCCGCCAGCTTACGGCGCTCCTGATCCATCGCCCAGCGCCATGGCAATAATTCGCACAGCCGATTCTGCGGGATGTCGGCGATGCGCGCAAAGACATCGGCGAGCCATGCCTTCGGATCGACGTCGTTGAGGCGACAGGTCATGATGAGCGTCGCCATGACGGCGGCTCGCTCGGCTCCCCGGTCAGAGCCGGCGAACAACCAGGCTTTTCTTCCAAGGGCAAAACCGCGGAGCGCCCGTTCCGCCGCGTTATTCGTCAGGCAGATTCTCCCGTCATGGACGAAGCGGGCGAAGCCGTCCCAGCGATGAAGCATGTAATCGATCGGCTTGATGACGCCGGATGAGCGCGACAGCCTGCCGCGCTGCTCGCGCAGCCATGTTTCCAATTCCGCTAGCAGCGGCGCGCTCCTCTCCTGACGGATTTGCAGACGCTCGCCTGCGCTGAGCCCGTTGATCTCGCGCTCGATCTCGAACAACAGATCGATCCGGCGCACGGCCTCCAGCGCGATCGGTGAGATCGCTGTCGCCACGCGACCGCGCCGCGCGTTTTTGTCGATGTCGGCCAGTTCGAAGAAGCCTCTTCGGCTGTGCGCCCAGCAAAAGGCTGAAGTCAGCGGCTCGACCTTGCGGCCGGGATCGAAGAGCGCGTTGAAGCCGCTATAGGCGTCGGCCTGAAGGATGCCAGCGAAGCCTCGGAGATGGCGCGACGGATGTTCGCCGCGCCGATCGCGGGAGGCGTAATAGAGCGCCGCCGGCGGGTCTCGCCGCCAAACGGACGATCGTCGCGAACATAGGTCCAGATGCGGCCCGTGTCCGTCTTGCCCTTGGCCAGGATCGGGATTTTCGTATCGTCGCCGTGCAGCCTCTCGGCGGCGAGCACATGGGCTTCGATCAGATTAAAGATCGGCACGGCGACGAACACGCCGGCGCCAACCTGATCGGCCAGCGTCGAGACCGAGAGATCGATGCCCTCACATTTGAAGCGCTGGCTCTGCCGGTTTAGCGGCAGATGCTGCCCGAACTTGTCGAACAGAATCGTCGCCAGAAGCTGCGGCCCGATATAGCCCCTCGGAGTGGCGTAAAACGGCGCCGGCGGCTGCGTGATCGTCTCGCAGTCTCGACAGGAGAACTTCTCGCGCACCGTGTCGATCACTTTGAAGCGGCGTGGGATCTCCTCCAAAGTCGAGGTGACCGTTTCGCCAAGCTTCGACAAACGGTTCGATCCGCAGCACGGACACTCCGTCGGAGCCGGAAGCACGACGCGCTCCCGCTCGATGTCGTCAGGGAACGGTTTTCGCACCGGCCGCTTGCGCTCAAACGAACGAACCCTCTGCGTTTTCGCCGCGGCTTTCTCGGCCGCGAGTTCATCCTCGGTCGCCGCCGCCTCGAGCTCCTCCAGCTGCAATTCCAGCTGATCGAGCAATCGCGCCGACCGCTCCGAACGCGTCCCGTAAATCGTCCGCCGCAGCTTCTCGATCTCAAGCTTAAGATAAGCGATCAGCGCTTCCGTGCCCGACAGTTTCGCCTGCGCGTTGGCCGTTTCGGCGACCTTCGCCTCCGCCGCGTGGCGCGCCGCGCGCTCGGCGAGGATCATCGCGTGCGCGGCGGCGAGATCAGAAGGCAGCGGTCCAGCGGTGGAGTTCACACCGCGATGGAATCACATTCGCCGCCAAATTCAACGATAAACCCTCAACCAACGCTCGTTGGTCGCCAGGTTTCTTGCGGGTTTCGCCAATCGATCCCTGACAATAGATAACTCATCTGCGCCTGTGAGATCGACACCGCGCCGTCCGCCAAAGACGGCCACAAAAAGCGCTTCTTCTCCAATTTTTCGTGAACAGGCATGCGCCCTGACCATCGTGCCAAATCACCTTCAGCAAATCGCCTCTGCGCCCGCGAAAGCAAAATAAATGACCGCTTAGCGGATCCTTGCGCAACACTTCCTGCACCTGCAGCGACAAGGACGCAAAGCCTTTTCGCATGTCGGTGTGGCCAGTCGCTAACCACACCCGTACACCCGTCGGAATCCCAATCATCGCCGATCGAGTACCGCGACGATCCGACCAAGCGCCTCGACGTCGACGCCCGTATCGACAATCACACGCCGCCCGTTCGTCAGCACGATCTCAAGCCGCGACGCGCCAGCATTCGCGTGCTCGACGGCTGGCGCGGCTTCCAACGGCGTAGCGGGCTCCTCCCCAGCGATGACTGCCGGAACAAAAGTCGTCTCGGAATCGCGCCGCTCAATGCCGAGGCCCCGACGCCATGTCACGAGCAGCGAGCGCGAGACGCCGTGACGGCGCGCCGTCGCCGACACCAACCGCGGACCGGACATGCTCTCCAGAACGATCCGCGCTTTCTCTTCATCAGACCAGCGCCGCCGCCGGCCCGTGTCCACGACCTCAAGCCGCTTGGGCGCACTGTTCGTATGGCTGGCCATACGTACTGTTCTCAACGATCAGCCCAATCATCCGCAAGGCGTCTCTCGTCGGATGCGTACGGTATTCGTCGCGCAGCCTTCCGCCGAAACGCTCGACAAACGCATTCTGCATCGGCTTCCTCGCTGCGACGTAGCGCCACGCGATGCGCACCTCCTCGACCCAATCCAGAATGGCCCGGTTTGTCGGCTACGCGCCGCGAAAGGAATCGATCATCACTGGCCGGCCTCTCTGATCATGCAAGCGGCTAAACTCGCGGATCATCCGGACGTCCGACAGCGATGCGTCGACCGCGCTAACCAGGCATTCCCGCATGAAACCGTCGACGATATTCGAGATGCAGGATCACCGAGCGCCATCGAACGTGCCCGCGCGAAGTCCAGCGACCAGCGCTCGTTGACGCTCTGCGGATCGTCAGGCGCCACATGTACAGCGCCCACTTCCAACCACCGCGTTTGCACCAAACTTGGTTTTCAACTTATAGAATTTAGTATTGCTGACGCCTTGTTTCCGGCACAGGCCCTTCTTCTTAAGGTCCGCTTCGCACTCCGCCGAGATCGCGATGATCTGCTCTTCGCCGAAGAGGCTGCACCGCACGGTCCACTTCGACGTGTCTTCGCCCCCGCCAGCGCCAACATCATCGTCAGCGGTCAGTACATTAACGGCCGCAACGATGTTCTCGCCCTCACAAATTACACGCAAGCCGGGCCAATATAAGTGATGGCTTAAAACCGCTAAAGTGATCGCCACAGTTGATTTCAACGGCGACGGAAAATCCGATATTCGACGGCAAACCTCTCCAACAATATCGTTGATTATTGAATAATGATCGATGCGCAGGACGCCTTTCACATTATAGGTCAGAGTTCGGCGACGCCCGCGTAGCGTATATGACTGTTTCATACGCGCAGTCGGTATAATGCCGAAGCCGCAATCGATAACCTGGCGTCAGATCCAGGAGACGCCGTGGCAAATCCCAAATATCTGATGCTTTGTGGTAGGCGGCGACGGCCAGAATGGGCGAGCTTCTCAAAATGTGTTTCTCGGCGCCAGCGATCGCTCGCGCCTCCTCTCCCTCGACATCGAGTTTGATAAAGTCGACGGCCTCTTGCACGACGTCATCCAGCCGAGAAATTCTCACCAGGTCAGATCGGTCGCCGTGCTCTTCCAGCTTGAATTCTGGCAAACTCAAGGTGCCGTCCGTGCCGCCAGTTCGCCGGTACGCAAGATCGTCTTGGCGGTCGGAGAGCCCGACATTGTGCACCGTAACATCCCTATACCCCGCGACGCGCTCGCGCGCTCGCTTCGCAATATCAGGGTCGATCTCAAAAGCGTGGATCGCGCCGTAGCCGGCTCCGCGCGACTTGATGTAACCTTCAACCGTGTCTCCGTCGAAAGCTCCGCCATCGACAAATACCTCGTTCGCCTTGCCCGACAGGAACGGCGCGAACCACTGGTCATGATTTTTGACGCGAACTTGCTGAAGCGAGTCGTTTGAAAGAGTCAGCCTGTGCTGAACGAGGGCGCTCAGCGTTTCCCGAGATTCTGCATCGTCGAGAAGACCATACAGCGAGACGTATCTGCAGCGATTTGCAAACAAGTCATCGATATAATCCGTTTCTGGTTCGCCCGGCCTTCTGGACACAGCATTCAATTCAGAAAGGCCAAGGAAAACTGGGTGGGCGCTCTTTTGGAGCGCTTTCTCGATCTCCGCGACTCCATTCCCAACGCCAATGACAACAACGTCTCCTGATACAACATGTTCCGGGGACCGAATCGGAACACCGTCAAGTTGACCGCCAAACCTCGACGGATTTCTGTCAAGAATCTGTTTGATCGGAATATCGGCTCGCCGCGCCGCATCCAGAGCCTGCCGCCCGATATTGCCCGCGCCATAGATGCACAGGCCACCCTCTTTCCTTATCGCTTCAAGGACAGATTTAAACCGCGCTTGATGGCGCGCTCTCACATCCGACGGGCGGAGTTGAAACAGGCTAGCGAGCGAAGAGAACGATCCCTCATCCACCGCCTTCTGGAGAGTCGCAGGATCGGGCATCCGCGCTACTCCTGCGTCATGCAATCGAAGATTCGGCGCTCCCGCATCGATCTGCACCGGCAGCACGCCCGGAATTCCCGAAACAGACAACGCTTCGTCTCGGGAATGAGAGGCGGCGACAACGATCTCTTTTTCCGCCATGCGCTCGACGGATAGTCGAAAGTCGCGGCCCCCGCGCGAATGAACGACGCGGCCTGACGAGCCGGCGCCATACGGACCGGTTTCACCAGATTCCGCTAAAATCACGACCTGCGTCACAGAGCCCTCTCAGGAATTCGCATCTCGTGCGGGTTGAAGTACAAGCGTGATCCTACGCGTGCAACAACGAACCTGAACGGCGGCGTCCGCTGCGCCCTTGGGAAAACTGCTCAATCTTCGCGCCGGTCCAGAAAACTTGCGCGTCCTCAAAAGTTTATGCGTTCCTTTTCGACGACCAAAGGAAAACGCCGCGCATATTGCAAAACCAGACCAACATATTCGCCAACAAGACCGAGCGCGGCCAAATTTATCGCCGAGAAGAAGAAGAGGCCGATAACCAGAGGAGCCTGCCCCATCGCAAATTGATTCCAATACAAAATCTTGAGGCAAAGATACACCAGGCCCATAACCAAACTCAGCACCGACCCGATTGCGCCGGCAATCGTCATAAGGCGAATTGGGACCTTCGAGTAGGTCGTCAGGGCCAACATGGACAGTTCGAGCAAGTCAAAGAAATTATGCCGCGACTTTCCATGTTTTCTCGGCGGCTGATGATAGGGCACGAACGCTTTCTCGAAGCCGATTTCCGAAACAAGGCCGCGAAAATAGGGATCGGGCTCGTCAAGGCTGCGCAAGATGTCCATGACCTGTCGGTCGAACAATCCAAAACCGATAAAATGCCGCAGCTGTTCGACCTTCGACAGCTTCTTCATCAGTTTGTAGAACAACGAGCGCCAGAGCTTGGTGAAAAAGCTTTCTTCCATACCCTCCCGCACGGCAATAACCATTTTGTATCCCCGCTCCCAGTTGTGAACGAGGTCGACGATAATTTCCGGAGGAGTCTGGAGATCGGCGACAATGGGCACAACAGCGTCGCCCGTGGCTTGCAATTTCCCGTGATAGGGAGACTTGCTTAGACCAAAATTCCTCGCATTAACGATTATTTTCACATTCGGGTCTGATTTCGCAATAGACTTCAATATCTCAACGGTCTTGTCAGTAGAACAATTGTCAATGAATAGATGTTCTCGCTTGTAATTCGGCAAGCGCTCATCGAACACTGCCTTAACTCGTTCATAACACTCGCGGATTCCAGCCTCTTCATTGTAGCATGGCGTGACGACGCTGATCGTTTTCTGAGGCGGGGCGCTCGACATTTATTGCTCTTACGGACGTCATTTGCAGGGCCGGTCTAAGCAAATTGTCATTCGGCGTCAACGCGAGCGGCGGATCGGTGAGGACGAGCCGAAGAAGGAATCACCGCTCGCCAAGACGATTTTTACTTTCGGCGAACATCCGAATACATGAATATAACTTGACGTGCAGCGGCGGTTCCCGGCGCGACCAGCCGTCTAGGCGACACGACTTGTTTCGCAAAAGCATCGCAGTCACGAGGCGATTTTTCCAGCGGAACAATTCCAGGCGCATGCGCCGTCGGCGATCCCTCAAAAAACGATCCCGACCAGTTTGGGCGCTGCCGCCGATCGGAGCTGCAGAATTTTCCACCCTGCGCGCTGGCGAGAGCCCGCACAACGCCAAAAGGAATAGACTGGAAACGCGCTTTCATGCCGTCTAGAAACGTAGAAAGTGGGCTTTGAATCCGCTTGGCCTGTTTGCTGAAACTGAAGCAGAGTTCGCTATGAAAGCAGTGATACTGGCGGGGGGTCTGGGCACCCGTCTCGCGGAAGAGACCGAGATCAAGCCGAAGCCCATGGTCGAAATCGGCGGCCGACCGATCATTTGGCATATCATGAAGATCTATAGCCATTTCGGCATCAACGATTTCATCGTATGCCTCGGCTACAAGGGATATGTGATCAAGGAGTATTTCCAGAATTATCGACTTCATCGCTCCAACGTGACGATCGATCTCGCAAAGGACGTGATCACCACTCACGAAAGCAATGTCGAGCCTTGGAAGATCACGCTCGTTGAAACCGGCGCCAATACGATGACCGGGGGGCGCATCCAACGCATACGCGACTATGTCGGCGATTCGGATTTCTGCCTGACATATGGCGATGGCGTCGCCAAAGTAGACATCGCAAAGCTAATCGAGACGCACAAAGCGCATGGGAAGGCGGCGACGGTTACGGCCGTACAGCCCCCCGGGCGGTTCGGCTCGATGGATTTGCAAGGCGACAAGGTCAGATCCTTCATGGAAAAGCCCAAGGGCGACGGAGGCTGGATCAATGGCGGCTTCTTTGTGCTGAAACCAAAGATTTTCGACTATCTGAGCGGCGACGGCACCGTCTGGGAACAGGAGCCGCTGCGTCGGCTCGCCGCAGATGGAGAGCTTGTCGCTTTCCAGCACACGGATTTCTGGCAGGCCATGGACACGTTGCGGGAAAAGCAACATCTGGAAAACCTGTGGTCCGGCGGCTCGCCGCCCTGGCGGGTGTGGAGCTGATCTCAAGTCAAGCATCAGTTCGCCGTTCAAAGCGCGACGACGCGATGAAGATGCTCGCTCAACGCGTCGCCTGGCAATGGATCGCCGCGGTCGCGGTCGGCGGCGCGTCGCTCGGCCTGCAGATCGCGCTCGCCCGGTTAATTGGGCCAATCGAATACGGGCTCTTCACGATGGCGACGTCGATCGCCACGATCGCCTTTGTCGTGCAAGGCGGCGGTTACAGACTTCTCGTGCTGCGCGAGAGCGTTCGCCGCACCGAAGGCTTTCCTTCCGTCCCGGAACTCAACGCGTTTGCGCGCGGCTACATCGCAGCCGCGACGGCCTTCCTTGTAGCGCTCGCATTGGCGGGCGGCCGGATGCTTATCGCCTCGATGTCGGCGACGGCGGCGATCGCTATCGCAGCGAACGCGCCCCGCCTGATCGCCAACCTCCTGTCGGCCGAGCTTCTGGCGCGGGAGCGCCTGTCAGAAGACGCACGCTGGCAAATGTTCAGCAGACTCATTCCCTTCGCAGCCATGATCGCGGCGGCCGCAGCCGGTTCGGGCGCGAATGGCGTCCTTTTCGCGTTGCTTGCAGTTCAGACCGCCGTGCTCGCCTGGCGTCCGGTGGGAACAGCTGGCTTCCATATCGCTTTTGGCGGGCGGCGAGCGACGTGGGCCGCGGTTCACGGCATCGTTCTCATCGATCTGTTCACTCAATTGTACAATCGACAATCCGTTTTCGTTCTTTACGCCGTTCACGCGGATCTCGCCGATATCGGGCGCTTTGGGCTCATGCAGCGCTTGCTCGAATCCTACATCACGCTGCTATCGCCCCTGGTTACGCTCTTCGGCAACGCTGTGCGCCTCCAAGGTTTTCGTTCCGCCGTGTTCAGTCGGCTTTCCGCGAATATCCTGACGACTGCAGCGACGCTCGTTGGCATGGCTGCATGCGCATATGTGTTAGCCGGGCCTGATCTCCTGGAGTGGTTGTTTGGTTTCAACTATCGCGCCGCGGCGCCGCTCGCGCCTTGGCTCCTCGGCGCGGCGATATTCATGGCTCCGAATTTCATGCTGGGACAGGCAATGATCGCGAAGAACCAGGAATGGGCCTTCGCAGCAATCGTGGCGTGCGTCACCGCGGCCAACGCGCTGCTGACGTGGGTGCTTGCGTCGCGACACGGGTCGATAGGCGCATCGCAGGCGATGCTCGCCACCGAAATCCTGCTGTTTCTATTATTGGCCGGCTGGTTCTGGCTTCGGCGCGAAACTGTCGACACCATCGCGACGGCGGAGTTCCCGGCCCGCTCATCGGAGTGATGAGAGCGGTCCCGATCGGACCTGTTCGCGATCGCGCCGAGAGCCCGGCGTTCAGGCGCCAACGTGAATCAGCTGATCCAACAGAGCAGCGATAGTGAGCGCGATCGTTTCGGCGCCGTCGGTTCGCAGAGGCCCCGACGTTTGTTTGGCTGACAATCTCGCATGAGCTTCGATGAGTTCATGTGCACTCAATGAAGGTAGAGGCGTCTGTGTAGTCTCAAAACGCCCGTGGCGCTGATGCCATTCGCTCGTCGCGCTTGTTTCCGGCCAGTCGTCTCGCGGCAAAAGCAATGTCGGCGCGCCGGCGCAGGCCGCCTCGGTGACAATGCCATAGCCCGGTTTCGCGACGATGAGATCGACCGACCGAACGAGATCCACGAAGGGTAATCCGGCCTCCTCGAAGGAGATCCAGGCCGGGCGGCCAGCCCAGATTCTGGGGCCGACGCAGAGGATGTTGCGTGCATCGGCGGCGGAAAAGGACGGGGGCGGCTGTCTCTCGCCGTCGGTGAAAGAGAAAGCGATCGCTATTTGCTCTGGCCCAAGCCCCAGGCGCGCCCTGAGCTCCCGCCGCCGGTCGGCGCCTACGGAAACGACAAGAGAATCAACAGGCGTCGTCTCGAACTCGCCCATGGCCGTGCCGGGAACCAATCGCAGAAACGCGTCGCAGCGGCGATAGCACGCTTCCATCTCGATAAGAACGGGTCCGACGCCGGGCTCGTTCGCACAATAATGGCGCACCACATCTCGCCAATTGATCGATGAGAAGGCGAGATTGCGCAGGCCCGCGCGTTGCGCGGCCGCCAGCGACAGGTAGCCCACATTGGCGACGACCATATCGACGCGTGCGGTCAGCATCTTCGCTGCCAGCGCGTCGACCGCGCGATCGAAGCGGGCGTGAAGCTCGACATAGCGACGCGCGGTCGCCGGCCGATCGACCACGAAAGACGTGGCCATGACGAGCCCGAAATCATCCTCAGATCGCTGATAGCTAAAGGGCGCGGCGATCCGCCGTTGAAGAATCTCCCGATCAAGACCCGTGCGAACGGTTAGATCGCAGGCAGGGCGACGCGTCGCGAATTGCTCGATCACGGGGCCAGCCTGCGCAAGATGGCCAAGCCCATGAGCGCTGATGTCGAACAAGATATGCATCTCGCGGCCTTCCGCGGCCGTTGCGACCTTCGGGCGCGTCAGGCGCGTGCGCGCTCCGACGCCGGATCCAGCGGAACCAGCATGTTGGACTTCAGCTCATCGAGCGAGAGGAGCGGCGTCATGTCCTCAAGCGGCATCGACAGGATCGACCCGTCAGGCTGCGGAAGCGCCGACGACTTGGGTTGCAGGATCTCGTCGTTCTTGAGGTGTACATTGCAAAGGATCGGTCCGCTCACATGCGCGAGCGTCTTCCTGACCGCATCGCGCAACTCGGCCGCATCGCGCACGGTGATGGCCGGAATTCCATGCACTTCTGCGAGCTTGGCGATATCGGGGAAACTCAGCCGCGCCTCAGGACCCGTGCCGACATAGCGGCCGTCGAAGTAGTTGCGCTGCGTATTCCGGATCGAAGCGTAACCGTTGTTGTTGAAGATGAAGAGTCTGACCGGCAGTTTCTGGGCTGCGATGGTGGACAGCTCCTGCACGTTCATCATGAGACTGCCATCGCTCTCGACCGCGACAAACGGCTTGCGATCATTGGCGACGCCGGCGCCGATTAGTGCAGGCAATCCATAGCCCATCGCGCCAAGGCCCGATGTCAAAAAGATGCGCTGGCCGGATTTGACCGTGAACGACGTATAGAAAATCTCGACGGCCAACCCTGAACTGCCAGTGACGATCAGAGTGTCCTTCGGGATTTCGTCGGAAAGCACGCTGGTCAAATGATAGTGGCTGATCTCTCCCGTCTTGGGAAATGGCGCGCCGTCGTTAACCGGGTATCGCTCCTTCCAGCGTTGACAGTGACCGAGCCATTCGCTCCGGTCGCGGAACGCCGCCTGATTCGAAATGCGAAGCATTGTCTCGATAAAGCTCTTGGCGTCCGCCTTGATCTTCAAATCGACCGCGTCGCCCAGCTTGTTCAGTTCGGCCGGATCGACATCGATCATAATCTTTTTCGCGTTGCGCCCGAACTTTTTTGGATTGTAGGCGGTCGTGACATTGTCAAGACGTGCGCCGATGGCGATCAGCAGATCGCTATTCTGCACCGCGAAGTTTGGCGCGCGCAAAGCGACTGTGCCCGGACGACCGACGCTCAGACGATGATCGGACGGAAACAGATCGCAAGCGAGCCATGTCGTTGCGACCGGAATGTTGAGGCGCTCCGCGAATTCGCGGAAAAGTTTCGCCGCGCGGCCCTGCCGCACGCCATGCCCCGCAAGCAGCAGCGGGCGCTCGGCTGCGCCCAGTAAATCGAGAACGTTGCGCGCGGCCTCGTCGAGCGATCCAGCCTCATTTTCGGTCGGCGGCGTGAACCCCTCAAGCGCGTCCGCGTCGATTGGAGCATTCTGGATGTCGAGCGGAATATCGACCCAGCACGGCGCCCTCCGCCCCTCGCGCGCAAGATGCACCGCCTTCTCCAGGTGATAGCGGATCTTCGTCGGCTCCATCACGGTCACGGCGTATTTCGTGATGGGCTTCACCATGCTGACGACGTCGACCTCCTGCGGGCCCATTTGCCTCACGCCGGTGTCGCCCTTGAGATCGGCCCGTTTCACCTGCCCTGAAATCACCAGCATCGGCGCGCTGTCGATCCAGGCGCCGGCGACGCCGGTCATCGCGTTTGTGCCGCCCGGACCCGTGGTCACCAAGGCGACGCCGATATCCTCGACGACCCGTCCATAAGCCTCCGCCGCAATCGCTGCAGCCTGCTCGTGATGATGTGCGACGTAGTCGAGTCGAGCGTGATTACCAAGCGCGTCTGCGAGAAACATGTTGCCTCCGCCCGGCACGAGAAAGATCGATTTCACGCCAAGCTTTGAGACAAAATTTGCAACGTAATCAGCAAGACGGATCGTAGCCATCAGGGCGTTTCTCGGCGGCGCTCGGCGCCGGCCAGCGCCGGCGCTCAATCTTCAGGCGAATGAACAGCAAACGGGCGACAGACGTTGGCCTACATCCAGTGGCGCAGGAATGTCTTACGTTCCTTGTTCTTTGCGATCTCGGGGTCCGTGTAGAAGCTATCGTCGACAAAATGGGTCGACGAAATCTCTTCAAAGACCGCTCCGCTCTTCGTGTCGAAGGCGTGCCGCATTCCGGGCGTAATCGTCACGACCGAGCCTGGACCGCAAATCCGCTCTGCGCCGTCCAGGACGATACGGAGCTCGCCATGGAGGACATGGAACGTCTCTTCCTTCTTGTTATGGTACTGCTCCGGATGGTTTTGGCCCGGCAACACGACGATCAGCTTCTTGCAGTAGTCGCGATTGACGACCGTCAGCATCGTGATTCCATGCTGGTCGAATTTCTCGAGCCCGTAGTGATGGGAAATCTCGAGTTCCGCCTCGCCGGGAACAACGACGTTGCTTTCTTTCAGCAGCGCCTTGACTCGATTCGCGATCGACAGGATTTCGGCGCGAACCTGCTTGTTTGACGTATTGCCCTTCAGCAGCGGCGCGCGCTCGGCGATATCCGTATCCGCGTAAAAATGCGCGTATTTGGACCAGTCGTTCGCCGTTACATGACCTTCCTGCGTGGGAATCGCAAAGAAGACGTCGCCGTCCTTGATGCGCTCGCCCTTCTTGATCGGCCGCTTGGCGAATGCGCCTCGGCGCAATGAGAATAGCGATTCGAACTCGCTTTTCGTCGGCGGCACCCGCTTACCGACCACGCCCGCGATTTCATAGGCCTTTTTCGCAGCGTCGAGCCAAGCCTTCGTTTGATCAGGGTTGGCTGAATAGTTGTTCAACGCATATTTTTCGGTCGGGATGCCAATATGCTTCTCGAAGATGGTAGCTCCCTTCGCGATGGCCATGGCGACCGGTATCGTCTCGTTCGGATCCTCATGCGTCGAATAGCCGATGCGAAGCCCCGGATATCGCTTCAACATCAGATCAATCTGATTGAGCTGCAGATTGTGGTTGGGCGTCGGATACTCGGCGACGCAGGTTTCCAGAGCAAACTCCTTCTTCCGGTTGCTCAAGAACGCAACGACGCTGTCGATGTCCTGCAACTCGATGCCCGCGGTGGACGCGATAATCGGAAGATCGGCCTTCGCCATGCGTTCGAGCAATGGCCAATCGGTGAAGGAGCAGCTCGCGACTTTCAGAACATCGAATCCGTCCTCGATGATCCGGTCAACAGACGGCTCATCGAACGGCGTGCACATCGCCAGGACTCCATGCCCTTTGATGGCGTCGACAAGGCGTTTCGTCTGCGCGCGATCCAGCCGCGTTTCCGAGAAACGCTTGATAAACTTGATATCCGTCCGGCTCTTGAAATCCGGGTGGATGAAGGTGTCCAATTCCCGATACTGGAGCTTGAATGCGAACGAGAATGGATACTTTTTCGCGAGCGTACAAAATTCGTCGATCACGCGGAGCCCATGATCGACATCGCCCATATGATTGTTCGCAAGCTCCAGAATGAAGAGCGGCGAGGGGAGAGCGCTTAGCTTCATGTTGCTCATCGTCGTTCCTTATAATCCTGATCTTTATTGTGCGCCGCGCGCGGCAAAGCTCATCCGTCGTTACGATCGGAAGAAAGCGCGCAGCTTATCCATAACGAAATCGAGATGGCTGTCGTTCAGGCCTGGGTATACGCCAATCCAGAAAGTCTGGTTCATGACGATATCTGTGTTGGTCAATTCGCCATGCACTCGATGTTCGATGTCCTTGAAGTAGGGCTGACGGAGAAGATTGCCCGCGAACAGAAGACGCGATCCGATCTTATTCTGATCAAGATAGGTCTGAAGTTCCTGGCGCGACTTCTTCAGTCCAGGACGAAGGGTAATCGGAAAACCGAACCAGGACGGCTCGCTGTTTGGCGTCGCCTCAGGCAGGATCAGAACATCGACGAGATCGGCAAGTCCCTGCTTGAGATACGCGAAATTGCGCCGACGTGCAGCGACGAAATGATCGACACGATCCATCTGCGCCAGCGCCACGGACGCCTGCATATCAGTAATCTTCAGATTATATCCGAGATGGCTGTAAGTGTATTTGTGATCGTAGCCTTCGGGCAGCGTGCCGAGCCGCCACTTGAAGCGTTTGCCACATGTGTTGTCCTGTCCGGGCTCGCAATGGCAGTCACGGCCCCAGTCCCGAATCGACTCGGCGATCTTCTTGAAAAACGGATCATTGGTGAAAACCGCTCCACCCTCACCCATCGTGATGTGGTGCGCGGGATAGAAGCTCAAGGTTCCGAGATTGCCGAAGGTGCCGACCTTCCGCCCGTCATATGTCGCGCCCAGCGCATCGCAACAATCTTCCACGACATAAAGATTGTGCTTCTTGGCGACGCGCATCACTTCGCCCAGATTGAACGGGTTCCCGAGCGTGTGCGCGATCATGATAGCGCGCGTGCGCGAGGTCACAGCGGATTCAAGATGCATCGCGTCGATGTTGTAGGTCGGGATGTCGACGTCGAGGAAGACAGGCACCGCCCCGTTCATGACCGTCGGATTGACAGTGGTCGGGAAGCCCGCAGCGACGGTGATGATCTCGTCGCCTTTCTTTATGCGCTTGTCACGAAGCTTTGGCGAGAAAAGGGTCGTCATCGCAACAAGGTTCGCGGAAGAGCCGGAATTGACGGTGATCGCGTGATTGACGCCGATGTAATCCGCGAGGCGCTTCTGGAACGCGTCGTTAAACCTTCCCGTCGTGAGCCAACCGTCCAGCGCGCTGTCGACAAGCATCCTGATTTCCGGCGCGCCGATCACCTTGCCCGATGGCGGCACAACGGTTTCGCCCGGCTTGAAAGGGCGCTGAGTGAAAGCTTCCGCGGCGTATTCTTCGACAAGCGCGAGTATCTCTTCACGCCGCTCGGACAGAGTCTTTGGTTTCCTGACGCTTTCCGCCAACTGCATCGGCCCATCCAACGGCATTAGAAAACTATATTCAGCGGCCTCAAGGCCCGAACGCCTCGATCTGGTCAAGCGTTATTTTCGCCATGCTGACGCCGCCCAGATAGGCGCGATACCAAGCCGCCGTCATCTCAAGACCCTTGTCAATTGTCCAGCGCGGACGCCAACCAAGGCGCGCCCTGGCCTTGGCGATGTCGAGCCTCAGGAGGCGGGCCTCGTGCGGCGCATCTTCGTCAAGAACATGGCGCCAGCGCGCGCCATGTCCGACATGCCGGCAAAATCTGTCCAGAATTTCGCGCACAGGCAACGCGTCTTCGTCGGCGGGGCCGAAGTTCCAGCCCTCGGAATAACGCTCCGGCTCGCTGGCGACGCGTTCCGCTAATAGCAGATATCCTGTAATTGGTTCAAGCACATGCTGCCAGGGGCGCACGGATTCAGGATTGCGGACGTTGACGGGCTCGCCAGCGGCGATGGCCCTTATCGTATCGGGAATGAGCCGGTTGACCGCCCAGTCGCCGCCGCCGATCACATTGCCCGCGCGCGCCGAGGCGAGACCGATGGTCCTGCCGGCCTTGCCGTTCATAAAGAATGAGCGTCGATAGGCCGAGGTAACGAGCTCCGCGCACCCCTTGCTATTGCTGTAGGGATCGTGGCCCCCCATGGGGTCGTTTTCACGGCATCCCCACTCCCACTCCGGATTTTCGTAGCATTTGTCGCTTGTGATCACCACAATCGTGTTCACGGACGCCGATCTGCGGGCGGCGTCCAGCACATGCGCTGTCCCCATGACATTGGTCATATAGGTTTCCAGCGGATCGACATACGATCTGCGCACGATCGGCTGCGCGGCGAGATGAAATACGATCTCAGGCGAGCTTTCTGCGTAGACCTTCTCCACCGCCGCCAGATCGCGGATGTCGCCGATCACCGATCTGGCGTCCCCGGCCACATCCGCGAGCGCAAACAGGCTCGGGCCGGACGGCGGCGACAGGGCCAAACCTGTCACTTCTGCGCCGAGAGAGCGCAGCAAAATCGTCATCCAGCCGCCTTTGAATCCGGTGTGCCCTGTCAGCAAGACGCGCTTACCGCGCCAGAAGTCCCTGTTCACTGTCACTGTGTTCAGTTGGCCCTCTGCTAGCGCCACGGCCGGGTTCGCCGCGGGCGAGCTCGTAGACAACAATTCCGACCCTGTCCACTTCCCAAACGTGGCGGAACTTGCAGCGAATCAGGCGTCTTCAATGCTTGCGCGCCCATTCGGCGGTGGAGCGAATCGCGCTAGGAAGCTTGATCCAGACGTCCGCCGCAAGCTCGGCCCGCGCCTTGCTGATCGAGGGAACATAACGCGACCGGAAACCGCCGGGCTGGGGGACGCCGCGCACTATAACTTCGCCTGCCTCCGGCACGTTTTCCTTCACGAGTAATGCGATTTCCTTGAGGCTGAGCCCTTCGTCAGATCCGATGTTATAGGCGCCGCCGGGCTTTCCCAAGACCAGCGCGCGGATCAGCCATGCCACAAGATCCGCCATATGCAGATAAGAGCGCAACGGCGAGCCATCGCCCTTGATCTCGATGTTTCGCCCCGCCACGGCGTCACCGATGAAATTGCCAATCGCGAAATGGGCGTCGAGAGGGAGGAGGGGGCCGACAAAAGCGAAACAGCGCGCGATTCGCGTGCGCATCCCGGCCGATTCGCCATAAATCGCTGAGATCAACTCCGCCATGCGCTTGGCTTCGCCATAGGCTGATCGCCGATCAAGCGGATCGCAGGCAAGGCGGCTGCTCTCCATCACCTGTTCGACATCGCCCTGGCCGCCATAGACAGCTCCCGAACTCACCAGAAGCGCTTCCTGTGCGCCACTCGCCGCTGCGGCCTCCAGCACATGCCGCGCGCCGGAAACGATAGTGTCGATGAGTTCAAGCGGAGCATTGTCAGCCGCAACAGATGTGTCGGCGGCGGCATGAATGACGTGGCTACAGCGCAAGCCCGCATAGGAAAAGCGGCGAACATCGCCTTCGATGAGCCGCACATTTTCATCCGTTGCTATCTCCGGAGTTGCGGACGCAAATGCCGCGGGCGAGCGGCTGACCAGATGGATTGTCAACCCGAGAGAGCGCGTGCGGTTGGCGTGAATCAGTGAACTGACGAGCCACCGGCCAAAAAAACCGGTGCCACCCGTGATCAGCAGCGAGCCCTTGTGAAGAGCGCGAAGCGTCGCGCCGCATCGCAAAACAGCATGCTCAAGCTCGGCCTCTGCCAGGCCGCTGAGGAAACCAGGCGGCAAATCGTCTGCTCCGTTCGAACGCGCTTCTCTCAGATGAGAGTATATTGCGGCAACGCCGCCTTGATGAACTCGTCAACCATCGTGTCCATCAGGGGCAATGGGCTTTCCTTCTCGCACCACACACGATCCGCAACCACTCGATTGCGGATATGGCGCGAAGCATGATTCCAATCCGTGATTGCGTTGACTGCAGCGTCAATCCGCTCAAGTAGCCCAAATTGATCGAACGCGCTCCGCCACCAGTCGACTATGCCGTCAAAATTCCTGAAACCAAGCTCCGGCGCATGAGCCGACAAATGCCGAATCAACAACGCCTCGCGATCAGCAATCGCGCCCCTGTATTGATTGTAGGCCGGCCGCAGGAACACCATCAGCGTTTCGCCGTGTGACAATGATGTCACTTCGAGCAGCGCGCCAGCAGCCTCATGAATGTTCCCGGTGCGGATATTCGAGATAGCGATGCCGCCCACGGCTGCGGAATAATTCAACGCGAGGAGAGTTTCGTCTGATCGGTCGTCACGACGGACGTAAGCATCAAGCGCACTCATCAGGCGGGCGATCCCATCAAGCGAAAGCATATCCCCGAACCAAGAGCGCTCGCCTCGGCAAATGAATGTTTCAAACAGGTGGACGAAGGCGTCGAAAGCCGAGATGAGCATCAGCGTCGGCGGCGCACTGCGCAAGAAGATGGGATCCACCAACACCCAATCTACCACCAAGTCCCAGCTCTTGCCATGGGTCTTCCCCTTGGTGAAAGCATCGTAAGCCACGTAGTAGCGCGAAACATCAGCGCCCGTTCCTGCGGTCGTTGGCAGTCCGATCAGCAGCGGCCTCTTCGCATCAGGCCTCCAAGGCATCCCGCGCTTGTCGCCCATCCCAACGCCATCGAACGTGCCGAAAAGCCATTCTGCGACGACGGCTTTCGCAGCGTCGACGGTCGACCCGCCGCCGATCGACACGATCGCCTCGGGCTGAAGCAACGTTCGCGCGATCTCCCGGAGACGCTGCGCTTGTGGCATCGAGCGGCACACTTCGACAAACGCCAGCCGCGCACCTAATTGCGAGCGGAGCTCGTTCATGAACGGGTGATTCTCAAACGCTGCATCGACAAACACGGCGATGCTCGCGCAATCTTCGATCAGCTCGTAGAGCTGCTGGTGACAACCCACGCCCCAAACGAATTTTGACGGGAGATAGAAACGCTTTTGCGTCGAGGTATTGAAAGCCGTTTCAATGATGCGAGACATGCGCGAACAATTTCCGCCACTACAGAGGCCAAGCGTTTCAAGGAGAGTTCAGATCAACTGTGCGAACGGGATGTGTCACAACCCACCAGGAGGTGCAAGCCGCGGCCGGAGCGACGCTGGCGACAAGCCATCGCTGGCTCATCTGAAACGCCGAGAACAGAACGATCCGCTCGGGAGAATACAGCAAGAGCCACAGCTACGGCTTTCGAAACCTGATAGAACGGAGATAAGCGCAATCAGACCACCCTACGCCGCTGGAGCGCAAACCATGGCGTCCGCTGAAAAGCTCAAGGTGCCAGACTTTGACCTCGCCCGCCCGCAGTTCGTCCCTCATCGCCGGCGCTGCCGGCAATTTCATCCGGGATGTCAAACGGCTCGAACATGCAGCATGCTGGTTGACTCGCAAAGTTGCCGCTCGATGCCCCCACGATTCAGCAAGCCTATGATTTGCTCGGTTGATTCCACGCTTCAACCGTCGGCGAAAAAACGCCGCTTCCACAGCACTCAACCATTAGCTAGATTTCTTTCGGCATTCAACTCATAGTTGTAGAATCGGGCGGATTTCTCAATTGCGCAGCGCTTGCTTCCCGGACATAGAGCGCCTCATGGTGATCTCGTCTCAGTCTCGATCATGGCTTGCGGCAACTCGGATGATTTGTTCCGAACGTTCTGGCTCTGCTCCTGGCGGTAAAATCGCGGAAAGTCGGAGCTGCTCGGCGGCGACCGCGTCGACAGGCATGAAGCCTCTGAGACTGTGCGCGCTCGCGCATTTGGAAATTTGCGGCCCAATCCCATTGGCGGGCGGCGATCGCGATAAGACGTGAATCAAATATACCCTGAACGCCGAAATCCGAGCATGCAGCGTTCTCCAGCCGCCCGGCATCTTACGATTTTTCTGAGAGCCTCGCTTGTCACCACCGCCGGCAACGCCTGCGCCTATTTGTTCCAGCTGCTGCTCGCTCGCGCGGTCAGTCCGGGTGAATTCGGCGCCGTAAACGTGCTGCTGTCGCTAGCGATGCTCATCACGGCCCCAATCGCCGCCGCACCTGCTGCAATATCCAGACTCCTGATCAATCACGGCGGCTCTCCTGAATTGTTCGCAGCGCTCGTGCAACGGATCATGGTGGCGGGAATCTGCATTGGCGGATGCGTCGTCGCACTTTATCTTCCATTTGCTGGCTTTGTGGAGCAAACCCTGCATGTCGGCTGGCTTGCCGCCTGGGTGCTAACGCCGATTTTGCTCGCTTCGATATTGCTCTACCATGTGCCTCTCGGGCTGTGGCAGGGACAGCGATCATATAATCGCCTGGCTGTTGGAGCGGCGGGAGTTCCCCTCATCCGTTTCCTGACGTTTGCGGGCGTCGTTATTGTTTTTGGAGGCGGGATTCATAGCGCCTTGCTTGCGTTGGCCGCTGGCGGCGTGGTCGTTTTCGCTATAGGCGTGTGGTCGTTTCGCAGCGCCTTGATATTAGCGAAACCCGGGCAGTTCCCAGATGCGCTTCGGGAAACGCTGCAATTCTCCATCCCTGCTGTGCTAATGAGCGTTGCGCTGCTGGGACTTACCTATATCGATCAGCCCCTCGTCCGCGCTTTCAACTCACCTGAATCGTCTGGGTTGTATGCGGCCGCGTCGACGCTCTCCAAGATCGCCTTGTTGTTGCCCGCTGCTCTTATCAATATCGTATTTCCGGAAGCCGCCAGCCTCGCTCGCAATCAAGCCGCGCCGACCGAAGAAAGTTTCAGACTCATCATGCTTGCGCTTGGAGTCACAGGAGGCATCAGCGCCAGCGCAGCGCTCGTGATGACGATCGAGCCGGAGCTTTGCCTCAGGCTGCTTGCTGGACAACCTTACGTCGCAGCCGCTCCTATTCTGCAGATCCTCGCCCCAGGTATGGCGATGCTGGCCTGTGTCTCTCTTGTCGTGACTTACGCGCTTGCGCGAGCAAATTATCTGCTGATCGTGCCGCTTGCGCTATCAACGCCGCTAATCTTTGCTGTTTGCCAATTCGTGCGTCCGGACACGCGCCAGATGGCCTGGATACTCTTTTCAGCCATCGCAATTCTTCTATGCTTTAGCATCACTTGGCTGCGGCTCACGCATCGCAGGCGCGAAGCGCCAATCGGAAAAGCCATGCGGCAATGAGGCTTTCGCGGTAGCGGGATGCGGAGGGATGGAGGGAGAGACTTGTTCAGCGTTGGCGCCGGAACGACTGGCTGGGCATACTGGAGCGTTCATGGGGGCGGCCTCCAAGTGCGCTCACGCTGGCCTCAAGAGGGAACGCATTGGCGAGTGAATTCGAAACGCGTCGAGAGACATAAATGAAAACCATTTCCGTGATCACACCGTGCTTCAATGAGGAACAGAATGTTCGCGAAGCCTGGGAAGCCGTCCGCAATATCTTTGCCGACAAGCTGCCCGACTATAGGCTCGAACATATCTTCTGCGACAATGATTCTTCTGACGGAACACTGGCGATACTAAGAGAAATCACGGCGCAGGATTCTTGCGTGAAGGCCATCGTCAACAGGCGAAACTTCGGCCCTTTGCGCAATACGTATAATGGAGTGATGGCTAGCACGGGCGATGCGGTGCTGCTGTTCCTGCCCGCCGACCTGCAGGATCCCCCGGATATGATTCCGCAGTTCGTGAAGCTCTGGGAAGACGGATACGAGATCGTCTACGGCATTCGGGCGACGCGCGAGGAAGGGCGCATCATGCGATCGGTACGCAATGCATACTACGGGCTCCTGACCCGCTTCACCGATCTTGTGGTGCCGCCTGGCGTCGGTGATTTCCAACTCGTTGATCGCCGCGTCGTCGAGGCGATGCGAGAGATCCGCGACAACTATCCGTTCATGCGCATGATGACGTTCGAGTGCGGCGGGCGCTCAATTGGAGTTCCGTACCATTGGAAAGCGCGCAAACGCGGTTTGTCAAAAAACCGGCTCTCGGCGCTCTTTGATCAGGGCATGAACGGGATCGTCTCCTTTACCGCCGCGCCCATCAGACTCAGCCTGTTCGCAGGGTTCACTCTTGCCTTGTTGAGCCTCGCCTATTCGATCGTAACCCTCATCATCAGCCTGGTCTTCTATCGAGAGCTCGCTCAACCCGGGATCATGACCCTAATCGTGGCGCTGTTCTTTTTTGGCGGAACGATGCTTTTTTTTATCGGCCTCATCGGCGAATATGTGTTGGCGACCTACGGCAGAGTGCGTGACAAGCCCGTTGTATTTGAGCGAGAGCGCATCAATTTCCAGTCATCGTCGGAGCCGCGAAGGGACCGCGCCAACTGAGGAAACCGACGCGCCGAATCTTCTAGGCCCCAGCGGATTTTCGCCGCGGATAAGATACGAACCTGTTCCCCGCCTCGTACTCCTCATCATCGAGATAGGGAAACTGATCGTTGATGGGGCGGCCCATTTCCATTTTTGGCTCGATCAGAGTCTGAGGGTGGAGCATCACCTCGATGACGATCGCGCCGCCGTGGAACAGGTCCTGCGTAATATCATCGAGTCGCTCGATCCGAGCATAACGAAGGCCATAGGCTTGCGCGATCTTGCCAAAATCAGGATTGCTGTAGCCTTCTTCCGAGCCGACATAACGCCCTTGCAGGTAAGAGTCCTGGAACTGTTTGATAATCCCGTAACCGTTGTTGTTCATGACGACGACGACAATTTCCAGATCGTAGTGGGCGATCGTTTGCAATTCCTGGATGTTAAGCTGAAAGCCGCCATCGCCGTTATAGCACAGCACCTGGCGGCGCTTATGCGTAAGCTTCGCGCCGATGGACGCGGGAAGCGCGTAACCCATTGGCGAATTTCCGCCCGCCGTGAAAAATCTATGGCGCTTCACCTTGAATGCCTGATGAAGCCAGCACACGGCCGCGCCTGTATCCGCAGTGACAATGGCGTTTGAGTCGAGCAGTCCGTTCATCTTCCGGATAACGTCATAAGGCGAAAGTGAACTTAAACGCTCCGCTGACGCGCTCTGCTCGCGGCCGAGATAAGCTCGTTTCATCTCTGCCACATAGTCGAGCCATTTTGATTCGAGCTGCGGCGGCTCCAGCGATTTCAGGATTTCAGGAAGCTGCGCAAGATCAGCATGGGTCGTACGATAACCGAGACTCGCATATTTCTTCAATTCTTCCACATCAACGTCAACAACATGAACCGTTGCGGCGGTAGCGAAATTTTCCGGCCGGTTCGATCGTTGACGATTATCGAGGCGACTGCCCAGAACGATCACGACATCAGCATTCTGGACAATGAAATTTGCGCCGCGATTGCCATAAACGCCTATCTGACCGCAATAACCGGGATGATCATGATCAAAATACGCGAGCCCACCCCAGCTCGCGACAAACGGCAAGCGCACACGCTCGAGCCAGTCCGTGAGATCGTCCTCAGCGGCCGAGAGGCCGACGCCAGCGCCGAAAAGCAGAACCGGGCGGCGCGCGCTGGCGAGGGTCGCATTGAGCGCCGCAACGGCCTTGCCTGGCGTCTCGCCTTCCAGCGATCGCTCAGCCGGCAGCAGCAAATCGCCCTCGACCTCCATCTGCTGAATATCCATCGGAACGTCGATCAGCACCGGCCCCATGCGCCCGCTGACGGCGATTTCATAGGCGCGGACCAATTCTTCGCGGAGTTGCGTCGGGCTTGTGACCATCGTCGCGTATTTCGTGACCGGCCGAACGATGTCGACGATCTTGGTTTCCTGGAACCCGTTTTGTCGTAACATCGCGCCGGCGAAGGCCGTGTTCTCCTGCTGATTCACCTGCCCCGTGATATGCAGGCTGGGAATAGAATCGAAGAATGAGCTGGCGATGCCGGTGATCAGGTTCGTTGCCCCGGGACCCGAAGTGGCGATCGTGACGCCTACCTTGCGGTCCACGCGCCACACCGCGTCTGCGGCCATCGCGGCGGACTGTTCACTCTGAAAGCAGGCGTAATCGAGTTCAGGGTGCCTTGCGACAGCGTCGATCATGAAGGCGGCGGCCCCTCCGGTCAGCACGAACACTTGGTTGCTGCCGACCCGCGCGAGGAACTCTGCTATATATTCTGCACCCTTCATCGACCGCTCGCCTCTCCACTTTCCGTCCCTATCCGCCCGTTGCACGGGGTTCGTAGCCCGGCGCGGAACCTTCGCGCCAGGCCGCAATCACCGCTGGCGCTATCCCGTCGCTGCTTCGCAGATAAAGCAACGAATAGAAAGTCCGTGTGTTCGCAGGCGGAAATCAGACGCCCTCCGGCGCCGGCTGCATGTACGAGAACCGGGCGTCTGACCCATGGCGTCGAGCGACGTCAACACAGGTTCAACGCCAATTCATCGTTCGATTGCTGCGCATTTGTACAGATCTACGTTGCGAACTGCAGAACGCCGAGGTTCGCTCTGGTGCTTGCCCCTCTCCTTCATGTCAAGAGCGCTCCGGATCAGCCAAAGCGAGCGCCGGCCGTCATTTGGGCGTCGATAGTTGCGAGAACCGCGTCGAGCGTCTCCGAGATCGCCTCTTGCCGGAGGCACAGCGGCGCGCTACTGCCCTCTCTTCGCATTAAACCTCCCGATGGAGGCCGCCCCAATCCAGGCCGCTGGAGGCGAGCGACAACTTGCGCAACACAGCTCCGGCAATCCTGCCCAGAGTTCTCCAGTCGACGACGATTTCGTCTCATGACCCGCAAGAACATTTGAACAGCCAGGATGGCGATCCCCATCAGAAGGCGCGGCAACCTGTCGGAATATTGAAATGAAACATCTGAAAGCGCTTCCTGATGATGGTCGCTGAGCCGGCGCCAGGCGCAACCTTGCCGCGGCGCGGAGCGTTTCCGACCTTCGCTGATCTGATTGAAGGGACGTTGCGAGCGGTCATTTTTGGAGCTTTCGCCACCGCCGCAATTCTGCTCGCCGCGAGATTCGAAGGCGGCGTCTTTGCGGGCTTTCTCCTGGCGATTGCAGGCGCGGCGCTCGCCCTTGCAGCGCGGCGCGGCGGCCAGGCGAGCATCGAACACGAGAAGCACGCATGGCGTGTCGCCGGATGGCTCCTCTGCTGCGCTATCATTCTGTTCTCTTTTGTTTTTGCACTCGCGTTTTCAGCTCCCCAGGTCGGCGACTTCGGAGTGCTTTGGCGATGCGGCAAAGAGTTCGGACTGCCGATCCAGCACTGGCTTGAATCGTGCCATAGCGGTTATATCGCCGCGCCGCAGCTCTACCGGGAGCGATCGTTCTTTTATACGGTGCCGTTTCATCTGCTCCTGGGCGATAATTATACGGCATTCAAGATCTACAATGCGACGCTTCACGCTTTAACCACCGCCTTCCTATTTCATTGCTGCAAGCGAGAACTTGGCTATCGCGCCGCCTTCATTTCGCTCGCTTTTCTTGCGGCGCAGCCGGAGTGGTGGCCCGCGATTCCGGTCGCGTCGATGGACAATCTTGCGCTTCTGGTGATCGTTTTCTTGCTTTGGGTTTTGCTAGCGACCGAGCGGAGCGAGCGCCGTCTGTTAACTGGAGGCGGACTTGCGCTCGCGATCGTGTTGTTACAATGGTCTCGAACTATTGGAGCTTTGGCGCTCCTGTCAGCATTGATTTTCTTTGCCGCCAGTGCGGGCAAAAGCGACTGGAGCAAACGCCTTACGATTCTAGCGCTGGCGCTCATCGGATATTTCCTTATCGATCGCGGCCTGAACGCCCTCCTCGGCGCGCAGTCTTTTGCCGATCCTTTGACGCAGTCCATCTTTGGATTTGATCTGCAAATACGCCCGCCCCAGAATTATCAAGTTCTCTTCGAATGGACCCAGCACTTGCTGCCGGCTATTTCAGAGGAGCGCAGAGCTTCAATCGGCCTTCTTCGCCTCACGGACGAATTGGCGCATGGCTTTCTTAGCTGGCCCGCATATATGGCCGAGAAGGCCGCTATCCTTTTCGCAGGCGACGGCTATCTTTATTTTACCACGGTCAATTGGCCGGACAATCTCGACACGATCTTTACAGTCCCCCAAAGCAATATACCGCACGGCCATCGAACTGCATTGTTCGTCCAGGCGCTTTCGATCGTCGGCGCGACGATTGCGGCTTTCGCGACGACGTTAGCGCGGCGAACGCCTCTTACATTTGCAAGCATCGCCTATCTCGGTGTGTTTGTCGCCGCAACCATCGGTTTCGGCCCGCTGCTTAATCGCTATGGCCTCCTGGCCGCTCCGGCGATTTCCATCCTCGTCGGCGGTCTTTCGCAAACAGGCGGCGCGCAGAAAGCGCCGAACCGGCTGCAATCCTGGCGCGTCACGGCGATCGGCGTTTTGGCGGTGGCGGCCACGTTGCTGCTGGCGCTGCCGCTGGCCTTGTCGTACCAAGCTTGGAGGCCGCGACTTCTCATGAATATCAAGCAGGAAGCGCCCTGGACCGCAGGCGGTTCCGCCTGCAACGCAAAGCAGGTTCCAATATGGCCCTATTTTGGCCGCAGGATACGTTCGAGTCTTGCGCCCGATGTTACGTGCGTCAGCTATCAGGTGCCCTTGCAAGATATCCGCGGCAAACTGTCATTTTTCATCACACGGGAGAAGCTTCCCTATTTCCATGAGAATCTCCCGCCTGTCGGGTTCGAATACGCTTTTCGCATCGGCGATGAACCGTTTGTGTGGCGCTCACTCAACGACGCAGCGGCGCGCTGGCACGAAATCGAGTCGTCTTCCCTGCCGGTCGGCGCGGCGCTACAGCTCGTCGTGCGCAGAACACGGCCAGGGGATGAGATCCAGTTCGAAATTCGTGATCTTCTCGTAAGCCCCTTCTGATGGAGCAGAACTCATATCTTCCACGGCCGCCCGATGCGCGCTTGGACAACCAACATAAATTCAGACTGCTGGCGCAGGTCGAAATCGCTCGTCAGCCGCCCTTCTCGGCGACGGGCGGCAAGTCAAGTTAAATTCCAAGATTTGCACGCACACGGCCGGTATAAGTTTGAGCGCTGAAGGCGCCTTGAGCGAACTGCGCCGCTTCCTCTCCCAGACGCCGCCGCAAATCCGGCTCGTCGCGAAGTCTCTTCATGGCGCGTGCCGCGGCCGCTACATCCGCTTCCGCCCACATCATATCCGGATGCTGGTAGGTGCCCTGCGGATCGAACGCCGGCTTCAACTCAAAGGGCACCGGCGCGCCAACGCGCTCATTCAGGAAGTCGACATTTCCCGACCAGTTGGTCGCGATGACAGGCAAGCCATGCAGCATCGCTTCCGCCAGATTCAGTCCGAACCCCTCCGCACGATGGAGCGAAATGAAGACGTCCGCCTCTTCGTACAGCAACTGCAGGGCCTTGCGATCTATCACCGCGTCGATGACGTTGATGTTCGAGCATCCCGCTATGGCCACCTCGAGCTCTTTCGCGCCCTGTGGGAACGCGGCCAGATTCGACGCCTTGACTGTCAAGCGCGCATTTTCATCGCCGCCAAACGCCGCCCGAAAGGCCTTCACCGCCGCAACAGGGTTTTTCCGAACGAAGCTCGAAGCCGCGTTGAAAATGGTGAGCGCGTTGAACCTCTGTTCGCTGGACGCGCGCCGACGCGCGATAGGGGTCGCGCCGGACGCCGCGATAGGATGGGGCATGATGTTAATCGCGCGGCCCCCTGCGAGCGGCTGAATGGCGTCCGCCACGAAACGGCTTGGAACCCAAATTTCATGCACGAAAGGAATGCCGTTTCGCCATTCAGCGGGAACGTGAGGTAACTCCCAGGCCCAATAGCCGATCACGAATCTGTTGCGTGCGTGGCGCCCGAGCTTCGCCATAACCAAAGGCATGAAGGGCGCATTGACGTGAACCAGCAACGTCGCCTGACCATCCCAGGATCGCCCGTCCCGCCATTCAAAGCCGGGAAAGTCGCTGGCTTGCATCAATGTCGACGTGACGTCGATGGCGCGAACGTCGAACCCTGACGACTTGAGCGCGTCATGGGAAAGTCGAGCCGATTCGCCGAGGCCCGAAGCTGTCCGCAGGGGGCCCACCACAATCAGCGGCTGCGCCGGCCTCGCCGCCGGAGAGCGGCGCGGCGCAGCTATCATGCTGGACGCAAAAAGAGCTCTCCGGCGAAGCTTGTAAGGCAGTCGGCGCCATACATGACGATGGAGAAATTCTTTCATGCGTAACGGCTCAGGCTCCAGTTAGACCCATCTTGGATAACCCAGCTTCGAAGGCGGCCGTCATGTGCGCAAGGGAGCCGGAATTTGTCAAAGCTCCTTGCGAAAGCGCCAGCGCCATCGAAAATGCTTGTAAATCTCTTTGAGACATCGATTCCGGCGAAGCAAGGATGTATCTTCATGGAGCGTCTCCGCACCATGTGGCCGGGACTCAGCAATCGGTGTCGAGGATCTGGTTTGGACGTCTGAAACGCGGGCGGGGTTGCGCCTGATAGCAATGCCAAAAGCAGGGACTCAACAATCTTTCTCCCACGCCGTCTTGATCGCACAATCGCCATACGCAAAGGCTCAGCTCATTGCAGAATGACATCATGCGTCCGCCCGAGAGGCTGATGCTTCTTTATTGGGGCCGGCGCGGGCCGATTACCGACCTCGCGCTCTCTTTGGCTCGCGCGGCCAGCGAGAGCCGGAATCAACAGGTTACGATCTCCATTTCCCGGCAGAACGAATCGCTAGACGCGTTCGCAAAGATCGACGGGCGTCTGTTTCCGGTCGCCACATTCGCGTCCGGCTTGGGCGCTGTGACAAGCGCTTGGCGCATCCCCGGCCTGCGCAGGAGCCTCGCGCGCTATATCAGGGAGCAGCAGATCGAGTCAGTCGTGACGCTTATGCCTCACATATGGGGGCCCTTCATCGCGCCGGTGGTCCGATACGCTGGCGCGCAGTACGCCACTATTGTCCACGACGCTGACGCTCACCCCGGCGATGCGACCGGCCTCGTCACACGCTGGTTGCTGCGAGACGCCGAAGAGGCCGATCCGGTGATTACGTTGTCCAGAAATGTGCGAAGTCGCCTTGTAGCGGCTCATCCGAGGCTTGCGCCACGTATCGAAACGCTATTTCACCCTGATCTTGATTTTAATGGGCCGACGCATATGCCCGCTCCCAAGCCGGGCGAACCATTCCGTTTGCTGTTTCTCGGCCGCATCCTTCCCTACAAGGGATTGCCATTGCTCGTTGAAGCTGTCGAACGCTTGCGGGAAGAGGGTTTGACGATCCAGCTGGGCGTCCATGGCGAAGGGCCTATCGGGCCGTTGCATGCGCGGCTCGTCGCGCTGAACGCAGAGGTCCGCAATCGCTGGCTGACGCGCGCCGAAATCGCCGAGACGCTCTCGCGCTATCATGCGGTCGCGCTCTCCCATGTCGAAGCGAGCCAGTCCGGCGTCGCGATGGCGGCGCTCGGCGGCGGTCTTCCCGTGGTGGCGACGCCGGTCGGCGGCCTGCCTGAACAGATCGAGCCTGGCGTCACCGGCGTGCTCGCCGAAGCGGCGACGCCTGAGGCTTTCGCGGCCGCGCTGAAGAAACTCGCGCTCGATCTCGATAGTTATGCGCGGATGCGGACAGCGATCGTCTCCTTACGCGCCGAGCGATCTCCGGCGCGTTTCCTGGCCGAACTGACGGCGATCCTTGCAAGAACACGGCGTTGAAATTTTGTTTTCATTATAGGTGATTGATTCTCTCCCCGGTTGAGCCGGCGCGAAACGGATTGCCGGAGAGCCAAGATCAAGCGATCGATTGATCATTCAATCGAGCCAATCTTGAGGAAAGCGCATCGAGCATCTATCCCAATGGTCGTTCACGTCGCCCCACGTCCGCCTGTTCATGCATCTCGACTGATTTGATCGTATCCGGCAGCGCGACGAGTTTGTTTCAACCCTCGCAGGCAACGTCGATGATCGCGTCATAGGAGCCGAAGACGCGGTTTGAGAGCGCGCTCTGGCGCGTGCATTGTCAGATATTCTCCTGCAGATTCGGTTCGAGCGATCGCGATGGCAAGAAGATCGGCGTGACGTTCGTGGTCGCCCGCAGTTCACTCGTCGTGCGCCGTCCGGCGCGATCTATCAGGAAAACAGTGTGAGTACTAGGTGCGACCCGGCGCGCAATTTCGTCAATGCGCAGTTGCGTCGCCTTAGCGTCGGCATTCGGCAATGAAAGCGCCACGCCCTTGCTCGTTCATGCTTCACACGAGTTGTTACCGCAACGGCTCTGAGCAATTTCGGATTGCTCACCCGAACAACGTGAATGGCGGCGCAAATACGATCTTTGGTTTCGGCACGGGCTCTGCCGCGGGGGGGTGTCAGAAATGGCTGCGCCGCCATTCCGCTGGCGCGTGGCTCACAAAAGGCAAATCTTGTTTGCCGGCGCACGACGAGGTGGGAACTACCGATATGGACAGCTCCGATTTTGCACGCTTCTCGTAGGCCGAGTCTCACAGGTCGAGCTATAATTGATTTTGGATTCTAGGCTTGCTAGGCCTCGTCTTTCTTTGAGGCTGGCGATGTTTAGAAATTTGGCACGGAACGCCGTTCTTCGGATCTTTCATCCAAGAATAGCACATCGGATTAATGTATTTAAGAATATCAACATTTCGCGGCTCGAGCGCGAAATGGATTTCGTTCGCTTGGCTCATAGAAGCGATGATGAAGGTACAGCAATCGATGTAGGGGCCAATCTCGGGCTTTATTGCGAATTGCTCGCGCCGTTATTCAAGCGCGTCATCGCTTTTGAGCCGCAACCAGATTTGGCGAAGTATCTTAAGCGAGTGCTGCCAAAAAACGTCGAAGTTCATCAGTTGGCGCTGTCGAATGCGATCGGGGAAGCGGATATCCATATCCCAAAACTAAGAGGTGGCAGAAGCGCATTCTGGAATATGGATGCGATGGCGTCGTTAATCCCTGCGGTGGTGAGCGGCTATGGAGGCCATGTTCACACGGTAAAGGTCAAGACAGCGACATTGGACGATATGACCGCCGATGTCGATCGGATTGACTTTGTTAAAATCGATGTCGAAGGGCATGAAAACGCGGTTCTTGACGGAGCCGCCAAGACGATCGATCGACATAAACCAGTTATGTTGATTGAGATTGAAAAGAGACACAATGCTCAGGCGCAGGCTGCGTTCAAAATTCTTGAAGAGCGGGGATACATCAGCTTTGAGGTGAGCGGCTCGAAAATGGAGCCCGCGATAGCCGCCCACTTGGATCGCCAGATTTCTGATCCCGCATATAGAAGCAATTACTTCTTCATCCATCAAGACGATAGCAGGCTGATGCGCTTCAGGCCATAGCGCGAGGTAAATTGACCTTGTGCGCCCCTGAACTCCGCTATTCGACGCCGGCTGTCCGTTACGCGACCGCCGCCAATCCCGCCGCGGCGGCGATCGAGATCGAGACGAGGGCCTCCGCGAACGTCGCGATGCGCGACGAGGTCTGGCGGCGCCGGAAGTTGGAGCGTTTCGCCTGCGCCTTGAAGACCATCTGCACGGTTGTCGCGCCCGCGGCGGCGAGCGCCGAACCGCCCAGCGTCACCAGCGCCACCCAGGGCGAAACGAAGGCGATCGCGGCGGCGAAGGGGGCAACCGGCGCTGCGACCGCGGCCATCACGGCCTCGATCTTGGCGCGGAGCGCCACGCCGGCCGGAACGGGCGCGGTGGCGATGAGGTCGGGCGCGTCCTCACCTGAAATCGCGAGCCAGGCGAGGCCGCCCGCGAGCTGGCCCGCCGCCATGACCAGCACCGGGGCCAGAATCTGGACGCCTCTGCCTTCGCCGCCGAAATTCCGCCAGAGCAGCAATGCAGGCGGCGCGAGATAGAGAAGCTGCATCAAGGTCTGGGACAAGAGCCAGGGATCGCGCGCCAGGAGCCGCCACTCCTTGCGCCTCAGCGTGGCCGCCACAGAGGTCTCCCACCATGTGATTTCGCCACCGCGCGCCGTCTCTCCGGCCCTCGACGCCCCGGCCGCGGCGAGCGCATTCAGCGCGAAGCCGTCCGCGGTCGCAGCCACTGTGGCAACGAAGAGCGCGACAGCGATCGCCGCCATGATGATGAGACCCGGCGCATCGCCCATGGCCGCCAAGGCCGGCCGCCAGATCCAGCTATCGACCTCGGGAGAGGCTGCGACCCATTCCGCCGACTGGAACACCGCGACCCGCGACATGTCGCCGTATGACAGGATTGCAACGGCCTGCACCCCGATCACGAAGCCCGCGCCGACGACAGCCGCCACGATCTGCGACGCGAACCGCGTGCGTTTCGCACCAAGCAGTCCGAACAATAACGCCACACTGCCGATCGCCGCCGTTGCGGCGAGCATGCCCATTGCGGCGAGCACGCCGTACGCGGCGAGGAATCGCGCGCCGCCGAGCGCGGCCGCGACATTGATGAAGGGGCCGGCCACCAGCATCGCCATGACCGTCGTCGTCAGCGCGATGGCGGCGAAGCGGGTTGCGAAGATCGATCGCCCCGAGGCCGGCGAAGACAGGAGGAGATCAAGATCGGCGCGCGCGTAGAAGGCGCGCGTCACCGATTCCATCGCCTGCGACAGCATCAGCGCCCATATCAAAAAGCCGCAGCCGGTCAGCATCAGCAACGAGGATTTAGCCGGCCTGAGCTCGCCAAGATGCGGCGAGAGAACGGCATAGGCGACGCCGTGCAGCAGAATCACAAAGACTATGATGAGCACGGCCGCGAAGGATTTCCGCCCGCGCCGTCCGCCCTGCATCATCGCAAGCCAGTCGCGCCAGGCGAGCCGCGCCTCGTGGCGCGCGAACCACGGAATTGTCGCGGCTCGGATCATGCAGCGAGCGCCTCGTCTTCCACAAGATCGAGGAATATCTGCTCAAGGCTCGCCGCGCCGGCGCCGGCCCGCGCCCGCAATTGCGCAAGCGTCCCCTCGGCGATCAGCCGGCCGGCGACGATGATGCCGATGCGCTCGGCCATGCGCTCGGCGACCTCCAGAATATGCGTGGTCATGATGACCGTGCATCCTCGAGCGACACGCGCGCGCAGCACATCCTTCACCAGTCGCGCCGAGCCGGCGTCGAGACCTGTCAACGGCTCATCGAGCACGATCAGGCGCGGGTCGTGAACCAGCGCGCCGGCCAACGCCACCTTCTGACGCATGCCTTTCGAGAAGCCTTCACAGCGCTGATGAGCGTGGGGACCGAGCCCGAGAACGTCGATCAGCTCGCGCGCATTGCGGGTCGCGGTGGCGGCGCCGACCTGCCAGAGGCCGGCGACGAATTCGAGATATTCGACGGGCGTCAGCTTGTCATAGATCATCGGCTCGTCGGAGACCCAGGCGGTCATGCGCTTCGCTTCGACAGGGTTGCGCAGCGCGTCGACGCCGAAGATCGAGATGGCGCCGGCGTCCGGCTGGAGCAGCCCGCAGACCATCCTGAGCGTGGTCGTCTTGCCTGCGCCATTCGGGCCGAGGAGCGCGTAGAATTCGCCGGCGCGCACGGCGAGATCGAGCCCGTTCACGGCGGGCTCGCGGAAGCTTTTCATGAGATTGCGGGCGTTGAGGGCGTCCATGCCGAGGCGGCTCCCGACGGCGCCGGCGGCGGCGACCCGGGCGGAACCTATCGATGAGGGGTTGAAGCCCGGTGAATCGCGGCGCACAGAACGATGCATCCTTCCGCGCGCCCGACCAGGCCCGCCCTGCCCTCACCGCAGATTGAACAGGAGCCTGACGTGACCGGTCGCGTGATTGTCCTTGGAGCCGGCATGGTCGGCGTTTCGACCGGTCTTGCGCTGCTGCGCCGCGGCTTTTCCGTCACCATCCTCGATCGTCGCGAGCCCGGGAGCGAGACCTCGTACGGTAATGCCGGGATCCTCTCGAGCGGATCGATGGTTCCGCTCAATGCGCCGTCGCTCTGGGGAAGCCTGCCGCGCTATCTCACCAACCGCCATCCGGCGCTGCGCTACAATCTCGGCTTTCTCGCGTCGCATCCGGCATGGCCGCTGCGCTTCCTCGCGCATGCGACCTCAAGCCAGGTCGAGCGGAGCGCCATCGCGCTGCACGGCCTTTTGCAGGCGTCGCTGAAGCTGCATCGCTCGCTGATCGTCGAAGCGGGAGCGACGCACCGTCTACGCGAGACGGGATGGCTCAAGCTCTGGCGCAGCGACAATCTCGAAGCTGCAAAGGCCGAGCAGGCGACGCTGGCGCGCTATGGCGTGCGGTCCGAGATTTTCGACAGGCAAGGCATTTCGGCGCTTGAGCCCGACATCAATCCGATCTTCAGCGTCGGCCTCCTGCATCAGGACACGGCGTCCGTCGATGCGCCCGGCGCCGTGACCAAGGCCTACGCGGCGCTCTTCGCAAGGGAAGGCGGACGCATCGAAACGACGGACATCAAGACGATCTCGCAGGCCGGCGAGGAATGGCGCGTCATCACGAGTTCGGGCGAACACAGCGCGCCGCATCTCGTCGTGGCGCTGGGCCCCTGGTCGGCGGACATGCTGGCGCAGCTCGGCTATCGTTTTCCGCTCGGTTTCGAGCGCGGCTATCATCGCGAATTTCGCGCGGCGGATGGACGCAAACTCTCGCGGCCGCTGCATGATGTCGAAGGAGCCTTTGTGCTCACGCCGGTCGAAAACGGCTTCCGCATCACCAGCGGCGTCGAACTCAATGCGCGTGATGCAGCGCCGAATTTCAATCAAATCGAGCTGGCTGAAAAAAGCGCCGAAGACATCATGCCTTTCGGCGCGCCGGTTGGCGATGTCTGGCGCGGCGCGCGGCCGACGCTGCCGGATTCATTGCCGGCGATCGGGCGCGCTCCGCGCCATGACAGATTGTGGGTCGCCTTCGGCCACCAGCATATCGGCTTCACCACGGGACCTGCGACAGGAGACGCGCTCGCCACTCTGATCGCAGGCGAAAAGCCTTCCTTCGATATTTCGGCCTTCTCGCCGTCTCGTTTCGGCTAGAGCGGCGAGCGTTCAAATCGAATCGCCGCGCCGCTCTATTTTTTGTTTGTCGCAACGTTTTGCGGAAAACCGGTTCCCGCTTTTCCGCACATTGCTCCAGCTTTCAGGCGGCGGATTTTCGCGGGCGGTTCGCAAAGCTCTGCTGCGGCACGCCGCGATTGAGCGACATGTGCGAATGAACGCACAGCCAGGCGCCGTCGAGCTTGTGGAAGATCATGGTGGCGCGGCCGGGGCGATCGAACGTCGAGCCGTCCTTTTCGTAGCCCGTGCTCGTCCAGGGAACGATCACCGTCGCAACGCTGCGATCGTCGGAGACGAGAATACGCGCCGCATCGAGATCGAACTGGAAATCGGACGTTTTCGGCCAGACATTGTCCCATTGCGTCGCCATCCACTGATCGAGCCCGGAGATCACGTCGCGATGGGTGCCGAAGGCGAGAACATCGGGATGGAACAACGGTCGCGCGGAACCGTAATCGACCTCACGGACATAGCCGGCAAAGACGTCGAGCCAGCGGATGAATTCGGCGCGCGTTGCGGAATCGGCTTCGGGAAGAGAACGCATGTCCATGTCTCTGTGAGATCGCGACAGTGAAATGCGACTGAGCCCGCGAGGCAATGCGTATCGAAAAATCGTCGTGAAAAAGAGGAGGGCGACCTCTCAGGACGCCGCGAACGAAACTATCTGTTCCGCTCGATATAGCACGAGGTGCGTTTTCCGCCGCGAATGCGCCAGCCGACATGATAGCCCGCCGGCACTTTCAGACCACAGCGCGGACCGCCATCGCCTGCGTCTGACTGAACGTCGCCGCGTTGCGCCATGCGGCGAATACTGCGGCGCGGAGGCGCGGGATGATCTGCTTCAACGGCCTTGCTGTCGTCGGCGGATGGCGCCGCGCGATCGGCCATCGGCGCTGCCGGCTGGGCGTAAGCAAGCACCCCTTCCGGCGCGCGCGACGGAGCCGGCGGGAGGGGAAGGGACCGTTCAAGCGGCTCCTGGCGGGCGGTCGTCACAAGCGGCAGCGGAGCCGCAACTGGCGCGGCGACCTGCGGCTGAGGAGCCGACGCCGCCGGAAGAGCGATAACGGTCGGCTTGGGCGCCGCGGGCTGAGCCGCAGCGGCGACCTGTTGCGGCGTCTGGGGCGCGGCGGCGGCCGGAGCGCTCGCGCTGGGAAGGGACGCCAGTGGCGCGGCCGACATCATGGCCTGGGGCTGCAGCGCCTTGATCGCGGCAAGTCCGGCGACGCCACAGACCAGAACGACCGCGATGCGGATCACGGCGGCCACCGATTGCGGCATGCCGCGTTTAGGCTGGAAGTCCAGGCTCTTTGCCGTGCGATCGCCTCGCCAAGAGCCTGCCACAGCCAACATCCTTACCCCATAGCTTCTTGCGCCCCGTGGAGGCGTCATAACCGGGCGGCACACTGCCTGCAACATCATGGCGATTCAGAGGCCAAGAGCCCGGAATCCACTTGAAACATTGCAGATTTTGTTTCCGCTACGTCTCCTGTTAACCAAGCAAGAGACGCGCCGGACTCCTGATCAGGCCGCCCGATATCCGAACATCGATTTGACCTCGAGGAATTCCTCGAAGCCGTAACGGCCCCATTCACGGCCATTGCCCGATTTCTTGTAGCCGCCGAAGGCTCCAGCGTTATCGCCGCGCGCGCCATTGATGTGAACCATGCCGGCCCTGATCTGTCGCGCGACCTTGCGCGAGCGCTCGATGTCTCCAGACGTGACATAACTCGACAGGCCATACTCCGTGTCGTTCGCGATCGCGATCGCTTCCTTCTCATTCGCATAAGGCATGATCGAGAGAACAGGCCCGAAGATTTCCTCGCGCGCGATCGTCATGTCGTTGGTGACGTCGGCAAAAATCGTCGGCCTGACATAGTAGCCCTTGTTGAGGCCTGCGGGACGTCCGGGGCCACCCGTCACGAGCCGCGCGCCTTCCGCAATTCCCTTTTCGATCAGCGCCTGAATCTTGTCGTACTGCGTCTCGCTGACGACAGGCCCGATCACCGTGCCCTGCGCGAAGGGATCGCCGGCGACGATGGTTTCAGCGACGCTTTTCGCGATGTCGATCACTTCAGCCTGTCGCGCGGCGGGCACGAGCAGGCGCGTCGGCGCGTTGCAGGACTGGCCGGAATTGTTGAAGCAGAGCGCGACGCCATGCTTGATCGCCGCAGTGAAATCGGCGTCATCGAGAATGATGTTCGGCGATTTTCCACCGAGCTCCTGCGACACGCGTTTCACCGTATCCGCAGCCGCTCTCGCAACAGCGACGCCGCCGCGCGTCGAACCCGTGAACGACACCATGTCAATGCCGGGATGGCTCGCGATCGCCTGGCCGACCGTCGGCCCGTCGCCATTGACGAGATTGAACACGCCCTTGGGAACGCCGGCCTCATCGAGCACTTCAGCGAAGATCAGCGCCGAGATCGGCGCGACTTCGCTGGGTTTGAGCACCATCGTGCAGCCGGCGGCGAGCGCCGGCCCGACCTTGCAGCCGATCTGATTGAGCGGCCAGTTCCACGGCGTGATCAGGCCGCAAACGCCCATGGCCTCGCGCGTGATGACGGTCGTTCCGTTGACGACCTCGTCGAATTCATAATCCTTCAAGACTGCGATGACGCGCTTGAGATGGTTGAGGCCGGCGGCCGCCTGCGCCTGACGCGCCAGCGTGATCGGCGCGCCCATTTCGTAGCTCACCGCCTGCGCGATATCCTCCATCCGCTTCTCGTAAACGGCGACGATCTTGTTCAGAAGGTCGAGCCGCTCCTCCTTCGAGGTCGCCGAAAATGAGGGGAAGGCGCGCTGCGCCGCGGCCACCGCCGCATCGACATGACGCGCATCGCCCATGGCGATTTCGGTGAAGCTCTCTTCCGTCGCCGGATAGACCACCGGCTCCACGCGCGCGCCATGCGGCGTGATCCATTCGCCGTCGATGTAGAAATGGCCGCAATGAGCGAGAAGCGAAGCGGAGATCATGATGGCGCCCTTGTCGTCGAATGTTTTGACGACCCTATCGCCGCAAAGCGCTTTCCGCCAGATGCGGCCGCCGCCGGGCGCGCATGCGCGCCGCTTCTGGCGCGCCCGGGCCGCATTGACAGCCGACTTCTCATCGGCGACGTCGTTTTCGATATCGGCCTTGGAACACGGATATTCCCATGACGACCGCCACCCATTTCGTGATCGCCGCGCCGGCCGTGACGTCGGTTGCGGTGAGGGGCCAGCAAGGCCGGTTCCCCGTGCATCGCATCTATTGCGTCGGCCGCAACTACGCCGCGCACGCGATCGAGATGGGCGGCGATCCCAATCGAGAGCCGCCCTTCTTCTTCCAGAAGAATCCGGACAATCTCGTGCTCGGCGGCGGCGACTTTCCCTATCCGCCGAAGAGCGAGAATGTGCATCACGAGATCGAGCTCGTGGTGGCGATCGGCAAAGGCGGCAAGGACATTCCCGTCGCGAGCGCGCTTGACCATGTCTATGGCTACGCGCTCGGCATCGACATGACGCGCCGCGATCTGCAGGACGAGTGCAAGCAGATGAGCCGCCCCTGGGAAATCTCCAAGGCGTTCGAGCATTCAGCGCCGATGAGCGACATCGTTCCCGCAAGCGAGATCGGCCATCCCGCGAAAGGCGCGATCTCGCTCAAGGTCAACGGCGCCATGAAGCAGGAAGGCGATCTCAACCAGCTTATCTGGAAGGTGCCGGAGATGATCTCCTACCTCTCCGGCTTGTTTGAGCTTCAGCCCGGCGATCTCATCATGTCGGGCACGCCGTCAGGCGTCGGCGCGATCAAGCGCGGCGACGTGATGGAGGGCTCTTGCGAAGGCGTGGGAACGGTGACGGCGAAAGTCGTCTGACGGAGACAGCGACGGACCGGCGAGCTTGTCCAGACCAGGAACAAACGCGCCTTCGCATAGCGTTCAACAAAGGGATTCAGAACCGCTAACGAAATCAATGAGCGCCTCTCTAAAAATTCTTGAGACCCCACGCCATTCGCAAAGTGTATGGGTCTTGCAAGAATTGATCGCTACGTCCAAGCCGCGACGTTGATCGATGAGCCGGCGATCTTTAAACGCCGGAGATGGAATGTTCGGAGAAGCAAGGCAGGAGCTTTGCAATGTTTCTGTCGCCGGACGAAATTCGCAACCTCCCGGAGCGGTTGCGTAAACCCGTTGCGCTGCAACGGATCAATCAAGAGATCTTCGGCGGATTGGTCGCCATCAAGGCGCGATGGCTCGATGCGCTTCCCTTTGCGGTCAAGCTTGCGATCGTCGAGCAAGTCCTGGGATCGAACGAAGGCTTTGCGCTCCTGCTCAATGGCGTCCAAAACCTTGCCGACTACAGCGGCCCGCTCCCGGCGGAAGAAGTCCAGGCTCGCGACCTCATCACGCGCCTGGTCAACCAGTCCAGGCTTGGCGCCTTGCGAGTCGATCCCGCTTGCGCCGCGATTCTGGACGCGGGCCCTCACCACAGGAACCACATCTCCATCTATGGCCCGGGTTTGATGAGCCCGGATCCTCTGATCCGCCTTCAGTCAATCAAGGCGCTCAGGGGCGACGACCAGTACTACACCGATCTTCAAGGCGCGATCCCGGCAAGCTTCATCGCGCTCAATCGTCACGCCATCCGGTCGCTTGTGCAGGAAATCGGCCCGGCCGAAGCCATCTTCAGCCTTGAACGCGGCGGCGCGCTTGTGGCTGACCACATCGTAAATCTCCTTGGGCGGGGCATCCTCAATTACAAGATCAGCAAGGTCTCGGAAGCCAGCGAATTGAGCCTGATCAACCCGCCGCAATATGCGCGCAATGAGCATATCGGCCGATTTCAGCAAGCGATCCGCAATTTTCTGCAATTCCGGAACAATCGGCCCGTCACCATCGTCGTCACTGAAAGCGTCGTCGGCGGCGCCTCCGCCGGTGCCCTGATCAAAGACCTCGACGATCTGCTGCGGGACTTTCCCCAGTTGCACATCAAGATTCTGCTGCAGCGGCAATCGATCAACCGCAATCAGCCATTGCGGCCGCTGGGGCCCGTCGAGACCAGCGTCGTGCGGGCGTTCCCCAACAGTTCGGACCAGACATTGACGCTTTACGAGGGCCGCTCGGAATCCATCCCTCTCTATCTCCGCAATATCCGCGCGCCGTTCGTGCATCATGGCGCGCGCGACCGCAGGCGGCCCTACGATCCCGCCGAGCAGCGCGCGGAAGTGGTGATGGCCAACTCCGGATATCTGCTCGGCGAAGATGTCAATTACCAGGTCTCCTACTCCGATGAGAATTCACATCAGCCCGTAACGATCTTCTCGCTCAGGCGTGGAGTGGTGCGTGCGGTGCGTCTGGCGCCGATGGGGCCAATGACAGCCCGCGACATCCTGCAACGCATCATCGAAGGCGCGTATGACGCGGTTCTGGAATCATATGGCATCAAGATCAAAATCGGAAAGAAAGCCAGCAAGTTCGCCTAGACTGTCCATTCGAAAAAATTGCGCCGCGCTGTCAGCGCGCCGCAGCCAGAATCGCCTCGATCAGCTTCTGCGTGTCGAGCGCTTCCTGACCGCTGACGCGCGGCTCGCGATCCTTCTCAATCGCGTCGAGGAAATCAGCGATGAGAGCGCGATGCGCGTCATGGGGAAAATCCATGATGTTCGCGCCGGCGCCGGTGCCGCCTTCGGCCTCGACCGTTTCCTTTTCGCCGTTGAGATGCGTGATCGTCAGCGCGCCGCCGCCAAGCGCGGCGCTCGCCTTCGTTCCGATGATCTCGATGCGTTCGGGCGAGCCGGGATAAAGCGCCGTGGTCGCCTGAATGAGGCCGGGGGCGCCATTGCCGAGACGAACGAGCGCGTGGACGAGATCCTCGCCCTCCATGCGATGCAGCTTCGTCGTGATCGACTGCGCCGCCTCAACCTTGCTGACGCCGACCAGTGAGCGGAAGAGATCGAGCGTGTGGATCGCTTGCGTGATCAGCACGCCGCCGCCATCGCGCGCGAACGTGCCGCGGCCGGGCTCATCGTAATAGCTTTGCGGCCGCCACCACGGCACGACCATCGAACCCGCAGCAATGTCGCCGAGCGCGCCCGATGCGATGCGCTCGCGCAGGATCACCGAAGCCGGCCGGAACCTGTGCTGCAGCACGACGCCGAGCTTGCGCCCGGCTTTCTTCGCCGCGTCGACCATGCGCTGGCCGCGCTCGGCCGTGATCTCGATCGGCTTCTCCACCAGCACATGCTTGCCGGCGGCGAGACAGCGTTCCGTCAGTTCGAGATGCGCGTTCGGCGGCGTGAGAACCAGCGCCGCGTCGATCGACCTGTCGGCGATCAGCCCATCGATATCGCTGCTGACCGGCAGCGGAAATTTTGTCGCGAAAGCCTGCGCCCGCGCCTCGCTGCGCGAGGCGGCAGCGACCACATCGACGCGGTCCCTGAGATCGATCAGGCTCTTCGCATGCGGCTCAACCGCGGGGCCGACGCCGATGACGGCGAGACGAAGACGCGCCATGGAAATTCTCAGTTCGCGCGACGATCCGTCGGCAGCCATCCCTCATAGAGCGGATGGCCGGAGCCGATCGGAAACGCCACCGGCTCCGTCGTGCGGGCGGAATGATAGATCGCCGTGATCAGCTCCAGCGAAGCGCGCGCATCGGCCAGCGACACCGGCGGAGCCGATCCGTCGCTTAGCGATTGATGCATGCGCTGGAACTGGCCCACGAAAAATTCGGGCTCCGGCGCAAAACTCTTCAGCGCTACATCGATCTTTGCCTGCGCTTCCGGCGTCGGGCCCGTGAAGGTCCAGGGATCGCGCGAGGGGCGATAGGGATCGAGATTGCTCTCGGCGGTGAGATTGCGGAACACGAAGCGCAGCCGCGAAATCTGGTTCGACGCGCCAAGCGTCGCCGACAGGGTCGCAAGCGAACCATTCGCCATCTCGACCGAGACCGCGGCGCAATCCTCGACCTCGATCGGATTGACCTTCGTCGCGACGCGCGCGAACACGCGCGAAATCGGGCCGTTGATATAGGTCAGCATGTCGTGGGAGTGGATCGCCTGCGTCAGGCAGACGCCGCCCATCTCCGTCGCCCATTTGCCGCGCCAGGGAACCGAATAATACTCAGCGCCACGGAACCATGAGGTCTCGATCGTGGTCAGGAACGCCTGGCCGGCGATCCCCTTGTCGACCAGCAGCTTCAGTTTCTGGAGGCCGTTGCCGAACCGATATTGGAAGATCGGCATGACGCGGCCGGACGACTTCTTTTCTAGCTCGGCGAGCCGGTCGACATCGCGCAGCGAGCCGACGAGCGGCTTCTCGCACACCGCATGCTTGCCGGCAGCCAGCGCCTGCGAGATCAGATCGAAATGTGAATTCGGCGGCGTGCAGATATTGACGATGTCGAGCCCTTCGAGTTTCAGAAGCTCGGGATAATCGGTGAACTGGTTCGGAACGTTGAAGCGCTTGGCGTTCTCGGCGCCGCGCTTCTCGTCGAGATCGCAGATCGCCTTCAGATCGAACAGCTCCGGCAGCTTCGCATAGGCTTCCGCATGCTGCGCGCCGATGCCGAGGCCGACGACGGCGACGCCGAATTTCTTCGTCACGCCTCGCCTCCCACGCGCACAGCTTTCGCTTCCGCCTGCAGAGCAAGCTCCATCGCAAGGAAGCAGTGCTCCTGCGTCATCGCCGTCTCGGTCCGATCAAGCACGTCGGCGATCAGGCGCGGGCCGTAGCTCAACGGCGTTCCCGCGCAGTCGATGTGACGCGTCTCCTTGTTGTCGACGATGAAGAGATGATCGCCGCCCGGCTTGCCAGCGATGTCGATATATTTGCGCAACTCGATATAGCCGTCAGTGCCGAGAATCACGAGGCGACCGTCGCCCCATGTCCCCAGACCTTTCGGCGTGAACCAGTCGACCCTGATATAGCCGGTGCCGCCATCGCCGCGCAGAAGCACCTCGCCGAAATCCTCAAGCTCGGGCGTTTCGGGATTGCCGTGGTTGGCGATGTGCGACGCGACGACTTCGGCCGTCTTCGATCCCGTGAAATGCAGGAACTGATCGCACTGATGTGCGGCGATATCAGCGAGCACGCCGCCATAGCGCTTGCGCTGAAAGAACCAGTCGGGCCTCGGATTGTTGCGCAACGCGTGGGGCCCGAGACCAACCGTCTGCACGACCTTGCCGATCGCGCCCTGAGCCACAAGTTGCGTCGCGCGTTCGGTCGACGCCGTCTCGAAGCGCTCGGAGAAACAAACCGACCAGATGCGCTTGGTCTCCTTCACCGTTTTCTTCACTTCGGCGAGATTCTCGAAGGTGATGAGGCCCGGCTTGTCGACCATGACGTCCTTGCCATGGCGCATGACCTCGATCGCGGTTCCCGCGCGCTCGTCGGGAATCGAGGCGCTGACGACCAGCTGGATCGATTTGTCTTCGAGAATCTCGCGCTTGTCGGCTGCGCGCTTCGCCTGCGGAAACGCTTCGCAATAGGCTTTGGCGAGATCATCCTCGATGGCGTGGACCGCGACCAGTTCGGCGCCGGCGTTCAGCAAGCAGCGGGTCTGGCCATAAATGTGGCTATGGTTCAGCCCGATGGCCGCGAATTTGATCGATCTCTGAGGCATAAGGCTTCAACCCTTAAGGCCGCTCATGGCGACCCCTTTGATGATGAGGCGCTGGAAGAAGAGGAAGAAGAAGAAGATCGGCGCGAGCGCAAGCGTCGACATGGCGAAGAGCTGACCCCATGCCGACGTGCCGGTCGAGTCGACAAATGCGCGCAGGGCGAGCGGCACCGTGTAGTTCGCGATGTCGTTGAGATAGATCAACGGGCCGAAGAAATCATTCCAGGTCCACAGGAACGAGAAGATCGCGGCGGTCGCGAGCACCGGCTTCGACAGGGGCAGGATGATCATCCAGTAGATGCGCCAGGGGCCGCAGCCGTCGATCTTCGCGGCTTCGTCAAGTTCGCGTGGCAGCCCTCGGAAGAACTGCACCATGAGGAAGATGAAGAACGCGTCGACCGCCATGAATTTCGGCACGACGAGCGGCAGGATTGTGTCGACCCAACCGATATTCAGGAACAGCACATATTGCGGGATGAGGGTGACGTGATAGGGCAGCATCAGCGTCATCATCATCAGCGCGAACAGGATGTTGCGGCCGCGGAATTTCAGCCTCGCGAAAGCGTAGGCGGTCAGCGAGCAGGTCATCACATTGCCGATGACGACCAGGATCGCGATCAGGAACGAGTTCCAGTAGAAGCGCGAAAAGCTGACCTGCAGCGCGTTCCAGCCGTTGATGTAATTCTCCGGATTGAGATGATGGGGAATGATCGAGAGATCGGTGAAGATCGCCGATTCCGGCTTGAACGAGCTCGCGACCATCCACAGCAGCGGATAGAGCATGAAGAAGGCGCCCGCCGCGAGCAGCACATGGCGCAGCGCCATTCCCGCTTTCGTCGGCTGTTCGCCAACCAGGCCTGATGAAGCTTCACCGCTCATCTTCGTAGAACACCCAATATTTCGAGGCGAGGAAGCTCAGGCTCGTGAAGAGCGCGATGATGATAAGCAACACCCACGCCAGCGCCGACGCATATCCCATGCGGAAATTCGCGAACGCCTCCTGATAGAGATAGAGCGTATAGAACAGGGTTGAATCGACGGGACCACCCGTGCCGCCGCTGATGATGAAGGCCGGGCTGAAGGCCTTGAAGGCCTCGATCATCTGCAGTACGAAATTGAAGAAGATCACCGGCGCGAGCAGCGGCAGCGTCACGCGCGCGAACTGCTTCCATTTCGTCGCGCCGTCGATCGACGCCGCCTCGTAGAGCTCCTGCGGAATCTGCCTGAGACCTGCGAGGAAAATGATCATCGGCGAGCCGAACTGCCAGACCGCGAGAATGACCAGCGTGTAGAGCGATGTTTCCGGCGTCGAGATCCAGCTCGGACCCTGGACGCCGAAAATGGCGAAGAGCAGCTTGTTCACGACGCCGTCGCCCTGGAAGAGCTGCCGCCAGAGCACCGCGATCGCAACGGAGCCGCCGAGCAGCGACGGCACATAATAAAGCGCGCGATAGAAATCACCGCCGCGGATATGCTTGTCCATCATCGTCGCAACCGCGAGCGCGAAGGCGAGCTTCAGCGGCACTTCCAGAATGAGATAGACGAATGTCACTCTGAGCGCGTTGAGGAAACGCGGATCGCTTGTGAACATGAAGCGATAATTGTCGAGGCCGACCCAGGTCGGGCTGCTCAGCAAGTCGAACTTCGTGAAGGAGAGATAGAGCGAGGCCAGAGTCGGCCCGAGCGTGAACCCCAGGAAGCCCAGAATCCAGGGCGTCATGAAGAGATAGCCCGGCAAATCCTCGTCGCGGAAGCGACTGCTCGCCGGGCTCTTGATCGGCTTCTGTACGCCGTGCACGCGCCAACGACCTCAGGCGCGAGCCAGGACGTTCACCGCTTCCATATGGAATTGCGCAGCGCCCGCCTTCACATCCTGCTTTCCGAACGCCACCGAGTCGGCGACGCGACGCAGCAGCGTCTCGATTTCGCCGGCGCCCTTCGGCGGCGGCGGCGGCAGAGGAACCGCGACCTTGGTGATCGCCGCGACATAATCGACCTGCGCCTTGCCGAGATCATCGAGGTCGGACGCGATCATCTTCTGCGCTTCGCTCGATCCGGGAACGCCGCGCTCGATGCCGAGCGCTTTCACGCCGGCGTCCTCATTGACCATGAACTGGATGATCTTCGCCGCCTCTTCCTGCGATTTGCTGCGCGAGGACACGCTCATCAGCATGGAGGGCTTGATGTAGTGGCCGGAAGGCTTGCCCGGCGTGCTGGGGAACGAGCTCATGGCGAGCTTGCTCTTGCTGATCGACTGGAAGGCGACGATCTGGTTGGAGTTGGCGTAGCTCATCGCCGCCGTGCCGCGGCTGATTTCATATTGATCGACGGCGCCGGTGTTCATCGCCGCCACTTCGGCCGGCGCGCAGGCGCCCGTCTTGCGCAGCTTGTCCCAGAGATCGAACCATTCGGCGACCTCGTCGCGCGAGAAGTTCGCCTTGCCGTCTTCGGTGTACATGAACTTGCCGCGCTGGTTGAGCCAGTGCTCGAAGCCCTGCTCCCAGCGGCTGTTGTCGCCCGTGCCCCAATATTTGCCGGGATTGAGCTTGGAGATTTCGCCGGCGATACGGGCCATATCGTCCCACGTCCAGGTGAGATCGAGCTTCTTGACGCCGACCTTCTCGAACATGGCGACGTCATAGATCATCGCCTTGGAATTCACGCCGAGCGTGACGCCATAGAGCTTGCCGTCGACCTTGCCGCTGTCGCGCGCGCCGGGCGAGAAAGTCGCGAGATCGAGCGGCTTCGGCATCACGCCTTCGAGCGCGAGCAGCGTGTTGCGGCGCGCATATTCGTAGATGTAGCGATAATCCATCTGGATCAGGTCAGGCGCATTGCCGCCGGCGGTCTGCGTCGCGAGCTTGGTCCAGTATTCGCCCCAGCCGATCGATTCGGACGTGACCTGCACGCCGGCGGCCTTCTTCTCATAGGCGTCGAGCGCGGCGCGGGTGCGCTTGTCGCGTTCGGGATTGCCCCACCAGAAGCAGCGCAGGCGTGTTCCGGACTGCGCTTGCGCGCCGCCGACCGAAGCGGCGAGCCCCAGCGTCGCGGCGCCATAGGATGAGAATTGACGACGATCGATCCTGGACATGATTCCTCCACCCTCTTTTGGACGGCGTGAACCACCGCCCCCTCGTTCGTTGCATGCAAGCTATCTGCGCGCCGCGGCGCATTCAAGTTTGTCGTCGCGGAAACTTTAGGCGCTTGGCTGGCTGACGAAAGGAGATATTTCCGACGATCGGACGGGGACTTTCGTCGCAGCCATCGGAGGATTAAGGGATTCATGCGGAGGCCGCGCGTCGCAACGCCGCGTGTCTCATTCAGTGAGAAAGCAAGAGAGATGATCGATTCAACGCGCGCCTGCGTCCTTCATCAGGCGAAGGACCTTCGCATTGAAACCCAGCCGCTCGGAGCGCCCGGCCCCGGCGAGGTTCTTGTGCGCATTGGCGCCGGCGGCATCTGCGGTTCGGATCTTCACTATTATCTCGACGGAGGCTTCGGCGCGATCAGGGTGCGCGAGCCGATGATCCTTGGCCATGAGGTCGCGGGCACGGTCGAGGCGCTGGGCGCGAGCGTTTCGGGCCTCGCGATCGGCGCTGTCGTCGCGCTCAATCCAAGCCATCCCTGCGGCATGTGCGAATATTGCCGCGCGGGCGTCGCCCAGCACTGTCTCGACATGCGCTTCTGGGGCAGCGCGATGCGCATGCCCCATGTGCAGGGCGGCTTCCGCGATCGCATTGTCGTGGGCGCAAAGCAGTGCGTGCCGGTCAGCGCGCAGACCTCGCTGGGCGAAGCCGCGATGTCGGAGCCGCTCGCCGTCTGCCTGCATGCGGTGCGGCAGGCCGGCGCGGTGAAGGGCAAGCGCGTTCTCGTCACCGGCTGCGGGCCGATCGGCGCGCTCGTCGTGCTCGCGGCGCGCGACGCCGGCGCGGCCGAAATCATCGTGACCGACGTGGTCGATCCGCCGCTCGAATTCGCGCGCAGGATTGGCGCCGACCGCGCTGTGAATGTAGCGCGAGATCGCGACGCGCTCGCCGGCGAAGCGAAGGACAAGGGCCGCATCGACGTGGCCTTCGAATGCTCCGGCAATCCGCGCGCGCTGGCGCAGGCGATCGAGCTGACGAAGCCGCAGGGCGTCATCGTGCAGGTCGGCATCGGCGGAACGATCGAGGTTCCGCTCAACGTGCTGACCGCGAAGGAGCTCAACCTGCGCGGCACGTTCCGCTTCCATGAGGAGTTCGCGCAAGCGGCCGAGGCGATCTCGACGCGGCGCATCGATGTGCGCCCGCTGATCACCGCGACGCGGCCGCTCGATCTCGCGGTCGAGGCGTTCGAGCTCGCCGCCGACAAAAGCCGCTCGATGAAGGTGCAGTTGGCGTTCGCCTGAACGGCGAACGGACCGTCAGGCTTCAACGAGGAGAAGCGCCTTCACAATTCATCGCCGACGGCGGTGCGGCGAGCTGCTCACGCGACGGCGCGCGTGACTGCTCTCGAAGCGATGAAGTTTTGCAAATCGCGTTCGCGAAGCGGAGGCGAATACAGATTTCCCTGCACGATTTTGCAACCCAGCTCTCGCAGCGTCGCCATCTCCTGCTCGGTCTCGACGCCTTCGACAACGCACTCCAGCTCCATGTCGCGGCTCAGAGCGAGAAGGGACTTGACGATCTTGTAGCTGGCCGGGCGCTCGTGCAGTTTCGAGACGAAGCTGCGATCGACCTTGATCTTGGTCAATGGCAGCGCATGGAGCCGCGTGAAGCTGGAATAGCCCGAGCCAAAGTCGTCGAGCGAGATTCCGCATCCGATGTTTCGCAACATCTGGATTGACGACTGAACCTGCTGGATGTCGCGCGCCAACGCCGTCTCGGTGATTTCGAAGTCGAGCCGCCCGCCCTCGAAACCGCTTTTCATGATGACGGAAACGATCCCGAGAACCGCCTCGGGCGTGCCCATATCATGGGCCGACAAATTGAACGACAGCCGCAGGCCGCTCGGCCAGCCGGCGGCGATCGTTAGCGCTTTCCGCAGGAGGCTCTGGGTCAAACCGCTGATGAGCCCGGCCCGTTCGGCGACGGGGATGAATTGTCCCGGGGACACTTCGCCAAGCAGAGGGCTGGTCCAACGCGCGAGCGCTTCAAATCCAAGCAGTACGTCATTCTCGATATCGAAGATGGGCTGAAAGGCGATCGCCATTTCGCTGTCCAGGTCCGCGAACCGCAGCGCCTGCTCGATCCGCGCGTCGCGGTGGATTTCCGCGCCGTGAGCGGCTGAGAAGAGAGTGACTGAACCACGCCTGAGGCGCTTTCCCTGATAGAGCGCATAGTCTGCATGATCGAAAAGCTCTTCGGCGGAGGCCGCCATCTCGGGATAGACGGCGAACCCTACCGATCCCGAAATCTGAACCGTCGCATCCGGCAAGGCGACAGGCGCCTTGGCCGCCGCGCAGAGCCGTTCGCCAAAAGAAAACAGATCGGCGTCCGACGCGATGTCGTTGACGATCAGCGCAAACTCGTCTCCGCCGAGACGAGCGAGATAAACCCGTTCCGATTGGCATATGGCTTCAAAACGGCGCGCGATTTCGAAAAGCAGCCGATCGCCGGCCGCGTGGCCGTGAAGATCGTTCACCGGCTTGAAGCCGTCGAGGTCGAGCATGCCGATGGCGACGCGCCTTCTGGAATCTGCGACGGACGCGAAAGCCGTCTTCAACTCGGAGAAGAATGCGCGCCTGTTCGGGATGTCGGTGAGACTGTCAACATTCGCGAGCCGGAAATTCTCGTCGCTCAGCGCCTGCGCGCGCGCCTGAGCCTCAATCATCCTGACGAAGTCGCGATAATTGATCAGCAGGATCGCCAGCATGGCGACCGACACGACAGCGAGATTGATCGCCGTCGCGACGAGCGTCTTCTGCCCGGTGAGGGAAAAGAACACCACGAAAGAACCATTGACGATCGCGGCGACCTTGAACGCTGCGGGACGCAGGTGCATCAGGCAGAAGATGCACGCGATCACCGTGATCGCCATATAAAACGCCACATGGGACTTGTCGTAGGCGTCGCCGGTGTAGAACAGGGCCAACGCCCAGCATGTGAACATGCAGGCGATAATGCTCGACAGTCGATTGGTGCGCTTCAGCGCCTTTCTGGCGATCTCGGCCGTCGGCGTAACGTTGCGCGACTTCCACCAGTGAATGATGCGAACGGCGCTCGCCACCGTCATGAAGATGGGGAAGCCGAGAGCGAGCCATGCCGGCGCTTCGCCGAGATGGGTAATGGCAAGCATCCAGGTGCTCACCATCAGGATCACATACATCAGCGGCACTTGCTGCGAGAATGCGCGATATTGCGCTTTCAGCAGGTCCGGATTGGAGGGGACGGACAGGAAGTCGAAGACCGCCGCCCCAAATGGCGATCGCGGCGCTGACTTGTCGCCCTTGCGCGAAGCCGGATCGATGAAGGAAGGCGCCAGTTCGCCGTCGGCGAGGTCGTTCGAAAGCGCCCGCCGCTTCACGTCCGCTCGTGTTTGACTTTCGCCAGCACGCACGATTACGCCCCAGGATCGGCCGTTTCGTGCGTGTCGCCGCGGCCCGCTCTATACCTATCGCGGGCAAGTTCCTAAATGCTTAATCGGCGTGTGAAATCAAAATCACGCCGCTTTCTGCAACGCCTTCTTGACTGCAGTCTTTCTGTCTCTTGAATTTCAAGCGAGAAAGCTTATCTTACTTTTGTCTTACCTTGCCTCCGGAGAGCCCAATGGCGCCTGTCGAAAAGTTGACGACCACCCTCTCGACGAAGGGACAGGTCATCCTGCCGACGTCGATCAGGCGTCGGCGACGCTGGGACGCCGGCACGCGACTGATTGTCGAGGACACTCCCGGGGGCGTGCTGCTCCATGCGGCTCCCGTGTTTGCGCCAACGCGCGCCGAAGAGGTGTTCGGGCGTCTGAAGCACAAGGGGACGCCAAAGACGATCGAGGAGATGGATGCCGGCGTCGCCGCCGAAGCAAGACGGCGGCATGCTCGCGATTGATACGAATGTGGTCGTTCGCTACCTCACGAACGATCATCCCGAGCAATCGCCTCGCGCAAAAGCGCTCATCGCGAAAGCCGACGTCTTCGTCAGCCTGACCGTGCTCCTGGAAAGCGAATGGGTGCTGCGGAGCGTGTATGGTTTCGCGCCTTCGCAGGTTTGCGACGCGCTCGGAGCGTTCGCCGGCCTTCCGCGAGTCACGATCGAAGAGCCGGCGATCGCGGCAAAGGCGCTGGGCTGGGTGGCTGAAGGACTCGATTTCGCCGACGCGCTCCATCTCGCAAAAGCGAGCGATTGCGAGGCCTTCGTCAGCTTTGATCAACGCCTGACGAAAACGGCGAAGGCGCTCGCCGACATCAAGGTTCGCGCGCCGTAACCGTGTTCGCTGCGGTTTACTTCGCCGTGGCGATCATCTTCTCCAAAAGCTCCATCGCGCGCACGCCGTCTGCGGCAAGCGGCGGGCTCGCCGGTTCGCCGCGCACGAGCCTGAGGAAATCGCCGATCAGCGCGTGATAGCCCTTATGATCCTCGTTCGCGGCGACAGTCAGGTTCGGCTCCCAGACGAGCGTGTCCTCGCCGTCGTTCAGCGTCGCCGCGATATTGTCGACCTTGAAAGGCGGCGCGCGATAGTAGCGAACCTCATGCACGTTGCGCACCTCGACGCGACGATGATCGCCCATCACCTGCCACCATTCCATCGGCGTGCCGCGCGACTGATGCGTGCCGATGACGAGCGTGCCGATCCCGCCTGACGCGAAGCGGAAATCGACATGGATGAGCAGCTTGCCGGGCTCCAGTTCGTGACGTCGCGCGCTCAATTCCTTCACCTCGCCCATGAGATGCGGGATGAGATCAAAATAATGCACGCAATGATGGAGATAGAAGCCGGTATAGTCGACGTCCTTCGCGAAGTAAGTCGGCGCCGTCATATATTCGCCGAGGAAGCTTGCGGGCGCGCCGAACTCGTCCTTTTTCACCACATTGATCGCGATGCGATTGGCGGTCGAATAGCGCTTCATGAAGCCGAGCACAACCGGCTTGCCCGCTTTCGCCGAGGCGTCGGCCAGTTTGCGCGCTTCGGCGGCTGTCGCCGCCGGCGGCTTTTCCGCGAAGACAGGCAGCCCTTTCGCCAGCGCGGCGAGGCCGACTTCGAGATGCGCCGCGGGACCCGCGGCGACTCCGATGGCGTCGACGTCGTTGCGCGCGACGATCTCGCGCCAGTCGCGCGTCGTCTCGGCGACGCCGTAACGCTGCGCCGTGCGGCCGAGGCGATCCGTATCGATGTCGCAGAGAGCGACGATCTTCACATCGTGGCGCGCGATCTGCGGCAGCAGCATTTCATTGGCGTGGACGCCGCAGCCGACCCAACCGATCCGGATCGTCATGCGTATCTCCTGGCGAAAGAAAGCGCGCCCTTGAGATAGGCGATCGACGCGGCGAGATCGGCGTCCTCATTCTTTTCGGGCGCGCGCCATTGCGCCAGCGTCACGCCGGCGTCCTCATCGTCGCGCCGGAACGGTTCCAACACGATCGGCCCCTTGTATGCGACATCGACAAGCGCGCGCGCGATCGACGGCCAGTCGATATGGCCGGCGCCGACGAAGCCCCTGTTGTTCTCGTTCGCCTGGAAATGAAACAGGAGATCGCCGGTGTCGCGGATCGCCTGCGCCAGATTCCATTCCTCCATATTCATGTGGAAGGTGTCGAGCATGACGCCGACCGCTTTCGAGCCGACACGCTCCGCGAGTTGCTTCGCGTGGTGGGCCGTGTTGGCGATATCGGTCTCGAAACGGTTGAGCGGCTCGATGCCGAAGCGCACGCCCGTTCCCTCCGCCGCCTTGCCCGCGCGCGAAAGGCCGCTCACGACCGCGTCAATCTTGCGCTTGCGATCATCCGGCGCGCAGGGAGTCGGCGGCCGCCCCGCGAACACCATCGGCGCGCCATAGAGCGGGCCGCCGACCATGTCGGCGCCAAGCGCCTCGGCGATCTTCACACAGCTCTGGAGATAGGCGACGCCGGCTTCATGCGCCGCCTTGTCGGGACTGGCGAGATCGCGCTGGAGATTGACGCGCGCCGCGAGCACCACGGAAAGGCCGGCGTCCCTGATCGCGGCCTTCGTTTCCTTGAGATCAACCTCGCCGTCCTCGGGAACCAGCATCTCGATGCAATCGGCGCCCGCCTTCTTCATGCGCGCGAATGTCGGGAAATGTTCGCGCGTGAACGGACGCGCGTAGAACATGGAGATGACGCCGATGGGATTTGTCATGATTTCACCGCGCCGGCTGTGAGGCCGCCGACGAGCCGTCGTTGCACAAGGAGAAACAGGATGGTCACGGGGATTGCGATCAGCGTGCCTCCGGCCGTGAGCAGGCCCCACTGGATCGTGAATTCGCCGATGAAGAGCTGCAGCGCGACCGTGACCGTGCGGACGCTCTGGCCCGACAGCATCATGGCGAAGAGATATTCGTTCCAGGAGGTGATGAAGATGTAGATGCCGGCGGTCGCGACGCCCGGCGCCACCAGCGGCAGGATCACATGGCGGATCGTCTCCCAGCGACTCGCGCCATCGATCGTCGCGGCTTCGTCGAGATCCTGCGGGATGGTGGCGAAATAGCTCGTCAGCATCCAGATCGCGAAGGGGATCGAGAAAGTGGAATGGCCGATGACGACGCCGAGAAAGGTGTCGATCAGGCCAAGGCTCCGCATCAGGATGAAGAGCGGAATGATCAGCAGCACGATCGGGAACATGTTGATGACGAGAAACCCCGTCATCAGCGACCGCCTTCCGGGGAAGCGGAAGCGCGAGAAGGCGTAGCCAGCGGGGATCGACACGGCGAGGCCGAGCAGCGACGCGCCGGTCGCGATGATCAGGCTGTTCAGCAGATTGCCTGCGAAGCTCGTGCGCGAAAGAAGTTCGCGATAGTGATCGAGCGTCGCGGCGCGCGGGAGATAGCGCACCGGCCATTCCGCCAGCTCCGGCGTCGGCTTGATCGAGGTGAGCACCATCCAGACATAGGGCGCGATCGCAAACAGCACGATCAGCAGCGTCGGCAGCTCGATCTGCAAGAGGCGCGCGGCGGGAGATCGTGCGCTCATCGAGCGATATCCCGCGAAGCGCGCTTCACATAGAGCCAGACCACGGCGAGCAGCAGCACAGTCAGCACCAGCGCGAGCGCCGCGCCATATCCGAACTCCATGCCGCTATAGGCGCGCTGGAAAGCGTAAAGCGGCAGCGTGTGCGTGGCGTAGCCGGGGCCTCCGCCGGTCATGACGAGAATGACGTCGAGCGAATTCGCCACCCAGATGGTGCGCAGAAGCAGCGCCGTCGCGATCACATCGGAAATGGACGGCAGCGTTACGTTGATGAAACGCTTCCAGCGCGAGGCGCCATCGATCTCGGCGGCCTCATAGAGATCAGCCGGAATGGTCTGCAGCCCCGCCAACAGCGTCACGGCGAAGAAGGGAAAGCCCTGCCAGACCAGCGCCAGCATGATCGCGCCAAGCGCCGTGTCGGGCCGCGCCAGCCAGGCGATCGGCGTCGCGATCACGCCAAGGCGAAGCAGCATGTCGTTCAAGACGCCGACATTGAAGTCGTACATCCAGGTCCACATGAGGCCGATGATCACGCTCGGCAGCGCCCAGGGAACGATGACCAGCGAGCGCGCAAGACCGCGCCACCAGAAACTTTCATTCAGCAGCAGTGCTGCAACGAGCCCGAGCAGGAATTGCAATCCCACGACGCCGACGATCCAGACGATCGAATGGCGCAGCGAAATCCAGAACACCTCGTCGCGGAGCACCGCGACGAAATTGCCCCAGCCGACGAACCGCGATCCGTCTGGATTGTAGATCACATAATCGTAGAGGGAGAGCCACACCGTCTGCGCAACGGGAAACAACACCACGGCCGCCGTGACAAAAACGGCGGGCAGAAGAAACCAGACGGGCGTCCAGTCGGCCCGTTGCGGATGGGCGACAGGAACGGAAGTCAAGGCTGCGGCGCTCACGACAATTGCTCTCGGCTGTTCAATTCAACCATTGGACTTGCTGTCGCCAAATTCGGGATTGGCGCCCTCTCCCCTTGCGGGAGAGGGTGTCATCGCCGCGCGATGCGCAGCATCGTCGCGGAAGCGATGACGGGTGAGGGGGACATTTTCTGAACACCCCTCATCCGTCGCTGCGTGAAGCGCAGCGACACCTTCTCCCGCAAGGGGAGAAGGAAGAGCGCGTTGAATAGCAGCCCGCACAACGGCCGCCTTTCACTTACCCATGAAAATGCTGCTCGATCGCCTTCATCATGTCGTCAGGCGAAATTTCACCGAGCAACGCGCGCTGCATGTTCGTCGGCCACACGCGAGAGATGAAGTCAGGCGTCTTGGGATGATCAGGCAGCGACGCCGCGATTGGAATCGAGGCCGAACTCGCTTCGACGAAGCGCTTGGGATGGCCGGTCCATTTCGCCTGTCCCGACGTCGTGATCGGCAACTGTCCCGTGAGCTTGTTGAGCTCGATATTGTTGTCGGCGGTCGATAGGAACGAGATCCATTTGAAGGCTGTGTCCTTCACCTTGCTGGCGGCGAAGATGGCGTTCGATTCATCGCCGAAATAGGTCCAGCCCTTGCCGTCGGCGCCTTGCGGAACCGCAACCGCCGACACCTTGTCGCCAAGCGCGCCGATCACTTCCGCGGCGGAGCCGACATGGTGGATCGCCATCGCGGTGCGGCCGGCCTTGAAGGCGTCGACGATCTGACGGAAGGAATCGGTCGGCGCCGAAGCCGGCGTCACCTTGTCCTCACGCATCAGATTCACATACCAGCGACACGCCGCGATCGCTTTCTCGCTCACCATGCCGCCCTTGTCGAAGCTCGCGCCGCCGCCGAGCACGAACGGCCCCCAATTGTCGAAACCGCCAGCGCCGCCGCGCATGCCGAAGCCGGCGACGTCGCCCTTGGTCAGCGCCTTCGCCGCGGCGCGGAATTCTTCAAACGTCTTCGGCGGCTGCAGGTTGGCCTGCTGGAAGAGATCGGCGCGATAATAGAGATAGATCACGACATATTGCAGCGGCAGATAATATTGCTTGCCGTCGGCGCCGCGATTGATCTTCCAGATATTGAAGGCGATGTCGGACCGGCCATCCCAGGCGTTCACCATCGCGTCGAGCGGTTCGAGCGCCCGCATCTGCTGGAAGCGCGCCGCCCATGACAGGCGCACCATGGCGCAGTCAGGCGCATTGCCGGCTACGATCGCGGCGAACAGGCGCGTCTGGTAGTCATTGCCGCCGCCCCACGGAATCGCTTCCGCCTGAATCTTGATTCCAGGATTTTCCTTCTCGAATTTCGCCACCAGTTCGGCCGGCGAATTCTGCGGATTGTCGAAATGATACCACCAGCGCACGGTCGTTCCGCTTTGGGCGAGCGCCGGCTTTGCGAGCGTCGACAGCGCCGCCGCGGCGCCGGCCGTTTTCAGAAATTGTCTGCGTTCCATTCTTCCCTCCCTGAACCTGATATTGCTTTTGATTGATGCGGCGGCCGCTCAGGCGAGCGCGTCCTGGAGATATTGTCCCGCTGCTCGCAGCGCGTCGCGCGCGGCGGGAAGTTCGCGCGCCATGCGCAAAAAGCCATGCACGACGCCGGGGAAATGATCGAAACGATGCTTGATCCCGGCGGCGGCGAGGCGACGGCTCATGGTCAACGTGTCGTCGCAGAGCGGATCAAGCCCGGCGGCGTTGAGATAGAGCGGCGGCAGGCCTGCGAGATTGGCGCGCGAGGAAGCCGCTGTCGGATCGGGCGACGCGGCGTTCGGCCCGAGATAATTGCCCCAGTACCAGTTCATGTTGACGGTCGAGAGCAGATAGGAGCCGTCGCCGAAGGCGCGGTGGCTTTCAGATGTCGCAAGCGGCTCGTAGCAGCCATAGAACAGCGCGGCCGTGCGCGGGAGCTTCTCCTTGCGATCGCGACGCGCGAGGAGCGTGGCGAGCGCAAGATTGGCGCCGGCGGAATCACCGGCGAGCGCGATGCGGCTCGCGTCGATTTCCGCGCCCAGCCCGCCTTTCTCGACAAAGGAAAGCGCGGCGAGAATATCGTCCATCGGCGCGGGGAATGGATGCTCCGGCGCGAGCCGATAATCGACGCCGAGCACGGCGCAGCCCGATTCGATCGCCAGCCAGCGCATCGCGCCGTCATGGGTCTCGATATTGCCGAAGGTCCAGCCGCCGCCATGAACGAAGATGATCACGGGCAAAACGCCTGACGCAGGGCGATAGAGGCGCGCCGGAATCGCCTGCGGCGCAGCGGAAATCTGAAGGTCGGAAATCGTCTGCACGTCGGGGCGGCCGACATTCCAGGGCGCGGCGTTGCGATCGAACAGGGCGCGGGCGTCCGCCATGGTCATCGAACGATAGTCGACCGGCGGCGCAGCGCGCGCGGCGTCGAGGATCGGCTGCATCGCCGGATCGATGTAAGGCGTCACGAAGCGATTCTTTCCGATGAGACTTCGACGATGGTGTCGATATGCTGCGCGAGCGCTTCGGCGAGGCCTTCGCCATCGCCCGCCGCCAGTTTTTCAGTGATGATGCGATGGCGCGCGGCCGTCTGCGTGAGCGGCCGGCGATGGCGCGGCTCCCACAATTTCTGCCGATGCGAATGCAGCGTGCACCGCTTCAATATCTGTTCGAGCGCGCGCAGGCCGGCCAATCGAAAAATGGTCGCGTGATATTCGGTGTCGAGTTCGATCAGGCGATATTCGTCGCCGGCGCGTGCGGCTTGATCCATCTCGCCCTGCAGCGTCTCAAGCGCCTCGATGGCCTCCGGCGTCACCGCCTTGGCGGCGCGCAAGGCGCCGCGCGTCTCCAGTCGTTTGCGCACCGCGACGATCTCGTCGGCCTCTTCCGGGTCGAGCGGCGTGATGGTGGTGCCGCGATGGCCGGCGCGGATGACGAGACCGTCCTCCTGCAGGCGCAGAAGCGCCTCGCGGACGGCGCCCTGGCTGCAGCCAAGACTCTCCGCCAGCCCCAACTCGGTGATCCGATCGCCGGGCTTCAACTCGTTCAAGACAATCCGGCGCTTCAGCGTCGCGTAGGTCGCGTCGCGTGCGTTCACCGCATCCTCCCGTTCTTCATTATCAATATTGATAATGCCGACCGGCGCCGGGCGCAAGGAGATTCGCAGACGGCTGAAAAAGCGCCGGCCGTTTGGCTAGGCGGCGTCTGCTACCCTCATCGTCACCGCATGGCGCGCCTTGCCGCCCGGCGCCAGCGAGCGACCGGAGGCGCGCTGCGACAACTCACCTGAAAAGCCGTCGAGATCGGCATGGCCGGTCCAGCACTCCATGGAGAGGAACGGCGCGCCGGGCTTGGTCCAGAGCGCGAGATGGGGGAAATCCTCCATCTCCATGGCGACGGCCGCGCCGCGCGGCGAGCGGAATTTCAGGACCTTGCTGCGCGCATCAAAGAAGCACAGCGCATCATGCGCAAAGAGATCATGCGCAAGCGGCAGCACAGTCCCTTTCAGCGGAACCGGTCGCTGGCCGGCGCCGATGAGCCCATCCCTGGTGATATCAGAAACCGAGGCTTTTTCCTCTCGCTCGAATTCGACGCTGTGGCCGCCGCCATCACCACCATCGAACGGCCAGGGAAAGGCGGGATGGAAACCGAGCGAGTAAGGCATCGCGGCCTCGCCCGCATTTCCGATCTCGAAAGCGAGCGACAGCGTTTTCGGCGTCAGCGTCGCCACGACGTCGAATGTAAAATCGAAGGGGTAATGCGTGCGGCTGTTCTCGTTCGCAGTCAGCCTGAGACGCGCGCGATCGGGCCGCGCTTCGACAACCGAGAACTGGCTGTCGCGGGCGAAGCCATGGCGCGGCATGGGGTAAGATTGGCCGCCGACGCGCACCTTGCCGCCGGCCGACGCGCCAACAACGGGAAAGAGGATTGGCGCGCACCGATCCCACCACGCCGGATCGCCGCTCCAGAGATAGTCGCGATCGCCGATGCGCCAGACGAGCGGTTCGGCGCCGCGCAGAGAGAGCAACGCGGTCGCGTCGCCGCTGGCAAGCCGAACCACATTTTCAGAAGCAACGCGCGCATACATATCGGGAGCTCCATTTCGTCCGCGCAGGTCTATCAAGGCGCCGCGCGCCGCGACAGGCCTCGCCGCGGCGCGTCAATTTTGAGCGACCGCTGTCTCGCGCCACAGCGATCGCGACGGGTCAGGGCTTGGCATGGCCGCGATCAGCGTGCGCGCATAATCACTCTGCGGCTGCTCGAAGATCGCTTCGGTCTCGTTCTCCTCGACGAGGGTTCCGCGATAGAGCAGCGCGACGCGATCGCAGACATGGCGGATGACGCCGAGATCATGGCTGACGAAGAGATAGGTCAGCTTCAGCCGCTGCTGCAGATCGTGCAGGAGATTGAGCACCTGCGCCTGCACTGACACATCGAGCGCCGATGTCGGCTCGTCGAGAATGAGGAATTCCGGCTCCAGCGCGAGCGCCCGCGCAATGCCGATGCGCTGGCGCTGGCCGCCGGAGAATTCGTGGGGATAGCGATAGAGATGCTCGCGCCGCAGGCCGACAAGCGAGAGAAGTTCGGCGACGCGATCGGTGCGCTGGCGCGCGCTCTTGCCGACGATGTCGTGATGGATCTCCAGCGGCTCGGCGATGATGTCGCGCACCGTGAGGCGCGGATTGAGCGAGGCGTAGGGGTCCTGGAAGACGATCTGGATCTTCGCGCGCAAGGCGCGCAGCGTGCGCGGCGAGAGCGTCGCGAGGTCCTGCCCGTCATAGGAGATGCGGCCCGACGTGATCTCGTCGAGACGCAGAATGCAGCGCGTCAGCGTCGTCTTGCCTGATCCGGATTCGCCGACAAGGCCGAAGCTCTCGCCGCGATTGACCTTGATCGTCACATCCTTCAGCGCCGTGAATTCGACCGGCTTCGCGAAGGGCCGGCGCGTCGCATAGATTTTGGTGACGTGATCGACGTCGAGGATCATTCCGCCGCCCTCGCCGTCTCCTCGTAGAGCGTGCAGGCGACGCTCTGACGCGCGCCAACCTCGATCATCGGCGGAAAACGCTGTTCGCAGCGCGGCGCGGCCTGAGCGCATCGCGGCGCAAAGCGGCAGCCGTGCGGCGGCCGCAGAAGATTGGGCACGGAGCCGCCAAGCGCTGCGAGCGCGCCGCGTTTCATCTTCGCGCCGGGCACGGCGGCGAGCAGCGCGCGCGTGTAGGGATGGCGCGGCTGCGACAGAACCGCGTCGACGCTCCCCTGCTCGATGATGTTGCCGGCGTACATCACGGCGACATGGCTGCAGAGCTGCGCTACGACGCCGAGATTATGCGTGATCAGGATCACCGCGAGATTATGCCTGCGCACGAGATCGTAGAAGATGCGCAGCACCTGCGCCTGCACCGACACGTCGAGCGCCGTCGTCGGCTCATCCGCGATGAGAAGATCAGGCCGGCCGATCAAAGCGAGCGCGATCAGCACGCGCTGGCGCATGCCGCCGGAGAATTCGTGGGGATAGGAGTCGAGCCGGTTCGCCGCGTCGGGAATGCCGACGCTGTCGAGCAGCTCCGCCGCCAGCTTGCGCGCGGCGGCGCGTCGCCTGGCGCCTGACGCGGATTTGTCGAGACCGAGGATCGACGGGTCTTCTTCAGCGGCGTGCAGCGCGACATCGATCATCTGCTCGCCGATACGGAAGGACGGATTGAGATTCGTCGTCGGGTCCTGGAAGATCATGCCGATACGACGGCCGCGCAGCTTGCGCATTTCTTCTTCCGACGCCGCAAGCACATCCTTGCCCTCGAACAGGATGCGGCCCTTCATGTAGCGGGCCGGCGGCGCCGACACGAGGCGCGAGATCGACAGGCCGGTCAGCGATTTTCCGCAGCCGGTCTCACCGACGACGCCCCAGATCTGGCCGCGTTCGACAGTCAAATCAACGCCGTTGAGAACATGCGCCTCACCCTCGAAACTCTTCATCCCGAGATGGAGATCGCGGATTTCGAGAAGCGCCGTCATTGCGTCAACGCCGGGCCTTTGGGTCGAACACGTCGCGCAGACCGTCGCCCAGAAGATTGAATCCGAAGACGGCGATGAAGATGGCGAGGCCGGGGAAAATCGCCGTCCACCACTGATCCGGCATGTAGCCGCGCGCGTTCGAGAGCATCAGCCCCCATTCCGGCGTCGGCGGCTTCACGCCGATGCCGATGAAGCCGAGCGACGCGACCGTGAGAATCGCAAAGCCCATATCGAGCGACATCTTCACGATCACGGGCGTCATCACATTCGGCAGGATGTGACGCAGCAGAATGCGGCCGGCGCCGGCGCCAAGCGCGCGCGCCGCGGTGACGAACATCTCCTCCTTGCGCGCGATCACTTCGCCGCGCACGAGGCGCGCGAAGCCGGGCCACCAGGAGAGCGAGATCGCAATCACCATGTTGAGCACGCCCGGCCCGAGCGAGGCCGCCACCGCCATGGCGAGAATGAGGCTCGGCAGCGTCAGCATGAGATCGGTGAAGCGCATGAGGGCTTCATCGATCCAGCCGCCGAAATAGCCTGCGATCGAGCCGACTGCCGCGCCGACAAGCGCGCCGATCGTCACCACCGCGAGCCCCGCGAACAGCGACACGCGCGATCCCGCGATCACAAGCGACAGCACGTCCTGGCCGACCTCGTTCGTGCCGAACCAGTTCGCGAGCGACGGCGGACGGAAGCGCGCCGCGGTGTCGACCGCGCCAGCGACCTGATCGGGACGCGGAACGATCCAGGGCGACAGGATCGCCATCAGGATCAACGCCGCGACAAGAGCGAGACCGACGATGGACAGCGCGCTCTGGCCAAAGCGATAGAACGCGCGGCGCCACATCTCCTGGCGCGCGGACATCGCAGGCGCGGCTGTTACAGCCGTCGTCATGCGAGCCGAACCTTCGGATTGATCACGCCATAGAGCAGATCGACAATCAGATTGACCGCGACGAACATCATGCCGATGCAGAGCGTGACGCCGATTACGGGCATGAAGTCCTGCGTCAGGATCGACTTCGTGGCGTAGAGGCCGATGCCTGGCCAATCGAACACCGTCTCGACAAGCACAGTGCCGCCGAGCAGCCAGCCGAAATAGAGGCCGATGGTGGTCAGCGTCGCAGACGCCGCGTTGCGCAGCACATATTTCCAGATGATCAGGCGCGGCGAGAGGCCAAGCGCGCGCTCGGTCAAGACATAATCCTGCTGCAGCACCTCGATTGTCGAAGCCCGCATCATGCGCGTGATGGCCGCGAGCGGCGACAGCGACATGGCGAAGGCGGGCAAGGCGAGATGCATCAGCGAGAGCGACAGCGCGTTCCAGTCGCCGGCCGCAATCGAGTCGATCGTAAGAAAGCCTGTCAGAAGAGGCGGCGGCTCCTCGATCAGTGGGAAGCGGCCCGACAAGGGCAGCCATCCCAGCCACATCGCAAACAGCAATTGCAGCAGCAGCCCGAGGAAAAATCGCGGCATCGAGATCGCGCCGAGCGCGACTGTGCGCGAGACATAGTCGGGCCATCGGTCGCGATAGACCGCCGACGCCAACCCCACCGGAATGCCAAGCGCGACCGCGATAACCATCGCGGCGAAGACGAGTTCAAGCGTCGCCGGCAGGAACGCCCGGAGATCTTCGGCCACCGGCCGCCGCGTGAAGATCGAGACGCCCCAGTCGCCTCTCAACAGGCCCGTGGCGTAACTCCAGTATTGCGCAGCCAGAGGCCGATCGAGGCCATATTCGCGCGCATAGGCCGCAAGTTCTTCCTTCGTCGCGTTGGGGCCTGCGGCGAGGCCAACAGGGTCGCCCGGCAAAAGCCGGACGATCGCGAAGACAAGAATGGACAGCCCGATGAAGACGGGAATGACGAGAACGATGCGGCGCAGCGCGTAGCCGAGCAAAATTGTCCCCGTCAGCCTAGCGTTACTTCAGCGACAGCGGCGCGAGCTCGATCGCGTTCGAGGCGACGGGCACGAACTTCCAGTTCTGCACGCCATCGCGGAACGCCAGCTTGCGCTTCTCCAGCACGCCGAAAATATCAGCAGCGTCATCGACGACCTGTTTCTGGAATTCGAGATAAAGCGCCTTGCGCTTGTCCTCGTTCACTTCGGCGCGCGCATCTTCGATCAGCTTGTCCACCTTGGCGGTGTGATAGACCATGTTCTGCCAAGAGCCGTTATTCGCCGAATGGTATGCGGCGTAGGCGATATTGTCGGGGTCGCCGTAATTCGCGGTCTGATAGACCGGCATCAGATCGGGAGCGGTCTGCGGCGAGCGGCAGCGCGCCACCATGTCGGTCCAGAGCGTTGGCTTGATTTCGAGATCGATATTCAGCTTCTTCAGGCTGTCGAGCATGACGAGCGCCCAGCGGCGCTGCTGCTCGAGGCCGGTGACATGCACCATTTCGAGCTTGATGCCGCCAGTCGGGCTCTTGCTCTTCGCCAGATATTCCTTCGCCTTGGCGAGGTCGGTGCGCGGCACCGCAAGCTTCGGATCATGGCCGAAGATGCCGGTCGGCAGCGGGCCGATCATCAGGTCGGCGTAGCCGGCCGTGTCGAGCATCGCCTGATAGTCGAAGGCCCAGGAAATCGCGCGACGCAAATTCACATCGGCGAGCGGACCGTTCTCGGTGTTCATCTTGATCGAGAAGGTGCGGAATTCCGGCTCGATGACGGAGACGACGCCGGGCTTGTCCTTCAGCGCGTCCATGTCTTCCGACGTCAGATCAAGCGCCACATGCGCCTCGCCGCGCTGAAGCATCAGCCGCTGCGTCGCGGTTTCGCGAACGATGCGCATGATGGCGCCGGAGAGATTGCCGCCGCCAGGATTCCAAGCGTCTGCGACGCGCTCGAACTCGTATAGGCTGCCGGGCTCGGCGCGCTTGACGCGGAAGGCGCCGGAGCCGGCGATGTTGGCGCGCAGATAATTCTGCGCGTCGTCGGTTCCCTTGTTCGCCTCGATCACCTTGGGATTGGCGATCCATTGCCAGACGAGCACCTGCAGGAAGGCGACGAACGGCTTCGTCAGCTTGATCCTGACCGTGCCCTTGTCGATGACCTGCACGCTGTCGGGGCCAAGCACGCCCGACACCATCCAGGAATTGCCCTTCTTCAGGCGCAGAATGCGATCGAAATTGTATTTCACCGCATCGGCGTCAACAGGCGTTCCATCATGGAATTTCGCCTTGGGATCGAGCTTGAACACATATTCCATGCCGTCAGGCGACACGGTCCAGGACGCGGCGAGATGCGGCACCGGCTTCGGCGGATTGCCTTCGATGCGCACGAGGCTGTCATAGGTGTTCCGCATCATCAGGATCGGCGTGTAGCCGGTCGTGACATGCGGATCGAAGTTCGGAATGTCCTGCCCCGACGCCATGATCAGGACTTTGCGCGCCTGCGCGAAAGAAATGTCGGCGAACGGCGCCATGGACGCCGCAGCGGCCGCGCCGGCCATCAGCGAACGACGTGTGAAACTCATGATGCTCCCCTCACTCCAATCCTGCGCCAATTCCCCTTAGGCCCTGCGGCGCGTCAGTGCGCCGTAGGCGCCTTCTCCAGCACGAGCAATTCGAGCTCATTCAGCATGGGCCGGTTCCGGCGCCGCTGCAACTTGCGCGCCATAATCGCGCTCAGCGCCTTCGCCGGAGACATAGCCGAGCTTCACGTCGCGCGCGACAAGATCGCGCGGCCGCTCAAGCGGATCGCCATAGCCGGAGCCGCCGGCGAGTCTGACTTCAACAACGCGTGAAGAATCCTCCAGCGCGACCAGCGCGCCGGTGCCGCAATCCTGCACAAGCTTGCCGTCCCTGTCGTAGACCTTGGCATAGGGCTCGCAGCCCGCCTGGCCGCCGAACAATCCTTTCACCGGATTCTTGACGCCCTCGGGATAGGCGGAGACGAGCGTCGTCTTGCCATCGTCATGGAGCTTGCGCACGCGGCAACGCTGGCCAAGCCCGCCGCGATGGCGGCCCGGGCCGCCGCTGTCGGCGACGTAGGTCTTCTCGATGACCAGAACGGGCACGCGCGCCTCGAACAGCTCGATCGAGGTGTTGGCGGCCGAGGTCGGCCAGAGCAGGCCCGACTTGCCATCCTTGCGGTGCGAGCCGCCCTGCCCGCCACCCATGAAGAGCATGTCGGAATAGGTGCGGCCGTCGGAGTCTACGCCATAGAAATTGAACACCAGCGGCAGGCCGGTGAAAGCCTGCACGCTCTTCGGCGACGCGTCCGACAAAGCGCGGAAAATATTCGGCGCCGAATACCAGCCGGTGCGCGTGCGCAGATTGACGGACGCCGGCTTCCTCGGATTGAGGATTGATCCTTCCGGCGCCTTCACCGTGAAAGGCCGGTAGCAGCCGGCGTTGCCGCGCACATTCGGCGTCAGCATGCATTTCAAGGGATAAGTCGAATGGGCGCTCGTGTAGCTAAGCGTCGAGTTCAGCCCGCCCTGCGCCATCTGCGGCGGCGCGCCTTCGAAATCGATCTCGATCTCGTCGCCCTTCACCGTCAGCGCCAAGGGATAGCGCATCGGCGTGCCAAGCGGGTTGTTCCAGATCTCGGAGTGATAGACGCCGTCCGGCAGCGCGCGGATCGCATCGCGCATCGCCTTCTCCGACAGGCCCTGCACGACGTGAGCCAGCGCGCGCAGATCGTGCATGCCGTAATCGTCCATGAAGGACAGGAGGCGCTCGGCGCCGATCGAATTCGCGGCGACGAAGGAATGCAGGTCGCCCAGCACCTGATCGCCATCGCGGACATTCTCGCGCAGCAGTTCGACGAGCGTCGCATTGAGGCGGCCCTCCTCGAACAGCTTCATCGGCGGGATCTGGAATCCCTCTTCATAGATTTCACGCGCGCGCAGCGAATCCTTGGTGCCGCCGATGTCGGAGACGTGGCCGACCGTGCCGAGCAATCCGACAAGCTTGCCGTCGCGGAACACCGGCGTGACGATGGCGATGTCGAAGAGATGCCCGGCGCAAAGCCAGGGATCATTGGTGATCAGCACGTCGCCTTGCTTCAGCGTCTCCGAGGGATAGCGCTTCAACAGCGCCTTCACCGCGAGCGGCAGCGTGAGGTTGAACACCGGCATGGCGCGCGGACTGTGCGCCAGCGGCTCGCCATCGGGATCGAGCAATTCGCAGGCGAAATCCTGTGCTTCCGAGATCACTAGCGAGAAGGCGGTGCGGCAGATGGTGAGCCACATCTCCTCAACGACGGTGACCAGACGGCTCCACATGATCTCAAGCGAGATCGGATCGCTCTCGATGCGCTTCACCGCTTCGTCGAAGCTCATGCCCGACGCGACAATCTCGGCATGGTCGGTCGCGAAGCCGACATGGATGCGGATGTTGAGGCTGTCATCGATTTCGACGCGATCGCCCGGCGCGATGATCGTCGTCGCCTCGCGCTCCTCGATGATCGCGGGGCCGGCAAACGCGTCGCCGCCGCGCAGCGCGTAGCGATCATAGACCGGCGCATCAACGAAACCGTTCTCGAACCAGGCGCGGCGCGAGCCCTTGATCTTCGTAGCCGCGTCACCGCCGCCGGTCGCGCCTTTGAGCGAGAGTGACGGCGTTGGCCCGACGCAGCGGACGCGGAAATTGATCGCCTCCATCTCGGCGCCTTCATAGACCGAGGTGTAACGCGCGGAGTATGCCTTCACGAACGCGGCGCGGATCTCGTCGAGATGGCCATGGCCGAGCACGCCCGACGGGAATGGCACGGAGATGTCGTGCATCTGGCCGATCAGACGCATGTCGGCGGTGCGCTCGACGACGACATCCTTCTCCGCCACGCCAGCCTCGATCAGACGCTTGCGGCCTTCCGCCTCAAGCTCGGAAAGCGCTGCGTTGACCTTCGCAGCATCGAAATCCTTGCCGAACGCGGTCGGCAGCGAGCGCACGAGTTCAAAGGAGAGCGGCGCCGCGAGAAATCCCAGCGCCGAAGCCGCGCCGGACGCGGGCGGAATGATCACTTCCTTCACGCCCATGACGCGCGCCACATCGACCGCATGCGCCGGGCCGGCGCCGCCGAAGCCAACCATGGAATAGCCGCGCGGGTCCTTGCCCTTTTCGACAAGATGCACGCGCGCCGCCGCCGCCATGCCTTCGACGACGACCTTGTGGATGCCCCACGCCGCTTCTTCAGCCGAAAGGCCGAGCGGCTTTGCGACCGTCATCATCGCCTCGCGCGCCGCATCGAGATCAAGCTTCATGCGGCCGCCGAGGAAGAAGCCGGGATCGTAATAGCCGAGCACGAGATTGGCGTCGGTGACGGTCGGCTTGCTTCCGCCCATGCCGTAGCAGGCCGGGCCAGGATCGGAGCCGGCGGAATGCGGGCCGACCTTCAGCAATCCGACTTCATCGATCGCCGCGATCGAACCACCGCCGGCGCCGATCTCGATCATGTCGATAACAGGCGCCTTGATCGGCAGGCCGGAGCCTTTCTTGAAGCGGTGGACTCGTCCCGCCTCCATCATTGGCGCGATCTCGCAGCGCCCGTCCTCGATCATGCAGGCTTTCGCCGTGGTGCCGCCCATATCGAAGGAGATCACATCCTTCTTGCCCGCGAGCGCGCCGAACAAAGCCGTCGCGAGACCGCCACCGGCGGGACCGCTCTCAAGCAAGCGAATGGGGAAGTCGCGCGCCGTCTGCGGCGAGACAAGGCCGCCGGCCGAATGCATCAGGCGCAGTTCGCCCTTGAAGCCGCGCGAGGACAGCTCGCGTTCGAGCCGCCTGATGTAGCGATCCATCAGCGGCTGCACATAGGCGTTGGCGCAAGTGGTGACGCAGCGCTGATACTCCCACAATTCCGCAACCACGTCGCTCGACAGCGACAGCGGCAGATCAGGGAACATCTCGCGCGCGATGCGGCCGACGGCGCGCTCATGCTCGGGATTGCGATAGGCGTTGATGAAGCAGACGGCGATCGCCTCGCAGCCTGCATCAGCCAGCGCGCGGAGCTGACGACGCGTCGCGGCCTCGTCGAGCGCGGTCACGATGCGGCCGTCGCGATCGATGCGCTCGTTCACTTCAAGGCAGAGATCGCGCGAAACCAGCGGCTGCGGAAATTCAAGGAAGAGATCGTAGATATCGTAGCGCTGCTCGACGCCGAGTTCGAGAATGTCGCGGAAGCCCGACGTGGTGATGAGGCCAAGTTTTGCGCCCTTGCGCTCGATCACGGCGTTGGTGACGAGCGTCGTGCCATGCACCATCTCGGAAATATCGCAGAGCCTGATCCCCTCCATGGCGACGAGTTCTTCAAGCCCGATCAGCGCCGCTTCCGACGGATCATGCGGCGTCGTCAGCCGCTTGTGCAGCCTGACCGCGCTGTTGTCGCCGTCATAGAGGATGAAGTCGGTGAAGGTGCCGCCGATGTCGAAACCGATACGCCAGCGCTGAGAAGCCTTCGTCATGCCATCACCCGCCTGGACGAAACGGAAATCGGCGCCATGGCGCTCATCGAGGGCTCACGAACATCAGGGTCGTGAACAAAAAGCGGATCGCGCGTGATCGCCGCGATCTCGGCTGCGCCGGCGCGCAAGGCGCCGATGATCGTGCGCCGCTCTTCAGCGGTGATCATCGCCGCCGGGAAGGAAATGCAGAGGCTGACCTCCTCGGCCGTTTCCGGATCGCCGACGCCGACCGCAAGCGCGCCGACGCCGCGGTTCGATTCATCGTTGCTCTCGGCGTAGCCGACGCGGCGCACCATCGCGAGGCGCGACAGAAGCTCATCGAGATTCTGCGGGGCCGTCGGCGACGGCGGGATCAGCGGCGCGGAATAGAGCTGGCGCACAGCCTCGTCGCTCAACCGGGCGAGCAAGGTGCGGCCGGTCGCGCTGGCGAAGGCTTCGAGGCGGCGTCCGATCGAACTTGCGACGCGCAGCGCGTTCGTGCCGGGGATGTCTGTCACCGCGACGATGTCGAGGCCCTGCCGGCGGCTGACATAGCCGGTATGGCCGGTCTGGGCGCAGACGCGCGCCACGACTTCATGGGCGCGCACGGTGAGCGAAGAGGCGTCGCGATAGAGCCGACCGACTTCATAAAGCAGCGCGGCGGGCCGGTACTTCTTGGAGGCGCCGATCGTCTCGAGATAGCCCGCCTCCATCATACTGCGGAGAAGGCGCGAAGCGGTGCTTTTCGGCGTTCCCAGGAGCGTGGAGGTCGAGGTGACTGTGAGATAGGGGCGATCGAGGGAGAAGCAGCGAAGGACCTCCGCGGCGCTGGCGAGTGTCGTCATCTGACCGTCCAAAGTTGCAATAAATGGAACTTAAATTCCACTTATGGCAACTCTCCTAGTCGCTGCCTGTTTCGTAAGCAAGCTAAAAGAATCGGCTCGGGCGCCTGCAAAGCGGGCGCTTCGGGACCGGCAGGAGATCTGGCGTCCGGAATTTGCCCGCGCCGAAGGCGCCCTCGTGCAATTTCCCTTGTTCGGCGAACGGCGTGGACAGGGGCGCCGCCTTCCGCCAGATAGGCGCGAACAGAATGGGAGGGGCGCCCATGGCCGACGATCTCTACGCGAAAGGCATGGCGACGCGGCGCACGGTGCTTGGCGACGCCCATGTCGATCGCGCCGAAGCGAACAAGACGCCGTTCGACGCCGACTTCCAGCATTTCATCACCGAGACCGCGTGGGGCGCGGTCTGGTCGCGCCCGCATTTCAACAAGCGCGAGCGCAGTCTCGTCACGCTCGCCATTCTCGCGGCGCTCGGCCGCTGGGAGGAAGTCGCGCTGCATGTCCGCGCCACGGCGAATACCGGCGCGACGGAAGAAGACCTGAAAGAGCTGATGCTCCATGTCGCCGTTTACGCCGGCGTGCCCGCCGCCAATCACGCAATCAAGGTGGTCAAGGACACGCTGACCCAGATGAAGGCCGCGAAAACCTGAACGAGGGAGTCCGCCCATGCGCTCCTATTTTCCGCTGCCGCTGCTCTCCGAGCTTCTCGGCGACGCCGAAATCGAAGCCTGGTTCGACCCGCGAGCCGAGATCGCGGCGATGCTGGCCTTCGAGAAGGCGCTCGCCGAGGCCGAAGCTTCCGAAGGCGTGATCACGGCTGACGACGCGCGCGCGATCGTCGGCGCGATCGCACATTTCGAGCCCGATCTCGACGCGCTCGCGAAAGGCGTCGCCCATGACGGCGTCATCGTTCCCGAACTCGTGCGCCAGCTTCGCGCCGCGATCCCTGAGCCGCATCGGCGGCACGCGCATTTCGGATCGACCAGCCAGGACGTCATCGACACCGCGCTGGCGCTGCGCATGAAGGATGTGCTGCGCAAGATCGAAGCGCTGATCCATCAATTGCTGCTGCAGCTCGACTCACTGTCGGCGCGCGACGGCGCGCATCGGCTGATGGGGCATACGCGCATGCAGCGCGCGCGCGAAATCACGGCGGCGCAGAAGATCGAATCCTGGCGCGCGCCGCTCAAGCGCCATCTTGCGCGCCTGCATGAATGGCGGCCGCGCCTGTTGACGCTGCAACTCGGCGGCGCCGTCGGCAATCGCGCCGAACTTGGCGACCATGCGCAGAAGGTCGCCGACCTCATGGCCGCCGCGCTCGATCTCAATCACGCGGCCGAAGCCTGGCACACCCAGCGCGACGCAATCGTCGAATGCGGACAATGGCTCTCGCTCGTCTGCGGCCATCTCGGCAAGATCGGCGTCGACATCACGCTGATGGCGCAAAATGAACTCGCGGAAGTGCAGCTTGCGGCCGGCGGCGGCTCTTCGGCCATGCCGGAGAAGAACAATCCGGTGAAGGCTGAAATTCTTGTTACGCTCGCGCGTTACGCGGCCACGCTCGCCGGCGGATTGCATCACAGCCTCGTGCATGAGAACGAACGCTCCGGCGCCGCCTGGACGCTGGAATGGATGCTGCTGCCGCCGCTCTGCATCACGACGGGAGCGGCGCTGCGCAACGCCAGCGCGCTGCTTGCCGATATCGCCTCGATCGGCGTCGCGCGCGGATAGTCTGAATGAAGGGAAAGTGGATTCGTCTTTCGCCAGCGCGGAGATTCATCACCGATCTCAGCTATTTTGCGCGGCGCACGCCGATCGGCGTGATCAGGCGGAAAGTGAATATCGCGCCTGCCATCGCCGCGCGAAAAGCATCGCCAGCGCGCATTCCCTGGACAGTGCTGTTCGCGAAAGCCTTCAGCCTCGCGGCGCAGAACGAGCCTGAGCTGCGCCGCACCTACGCGCTGCTGCCCTGGCCGCATCTGCATCAGCTCGACATCAGCGTCGCCTCGATCATGATCGAGCGCGTGATCGATGGCGAGCGCGTGGTGCTGCCGGCGCGCATCAAGAATCCGGCGGAGCGTTCACTTACGGAGCTTGCGACGGCGCTCGATGAATTCGTCACGAAGCCCATCGAAGAGATCGACCATCTCGACACGATCCTGATGGTGTCGAAATGGCCGCTGCTGATCCGCCGCCTGCTCTGGTTCTTCGCCTTCAATATCGGACGCATGCGGCCGAATTTCTTCGGCACCTTCGGCATGTCGGTGCTCGGGCATAAATCCGCGAACATCAATTTCCCGGTCTCGCCCGTGACGAGCTTCCTGAGCTACGGGCCGTTCGAGCCGAATGGCGACGTCGAAATCACCATGTCGTTTGATCATCGCACGTTCGACGGCGCACTGATCGCGGAGACGATGGGCGTGATCGCGGAGAAGCTGAACGGGCCCCTGGCCGAAGAGCTTGCGTCGCTGGACGCGTGAGATCAGACGCGCCGGGAATATCCGCCCGGCGCGGGCCGGAGGCTCCAACCGCCCGGACGCCTTCACCTTCCTGTGCGAAACCAATAAAGTCCTGCCGATGACGTTGATGACTTCATCGGCTTCATCGGTTGTATGATTGCGACAGACCGCTGCCCGGCTCTGTCGAACTTCGGTCCCATTGACGTCAAGGTCACGCCATGGCCGGTCGCACCGCGCTCTCGACAACGCCGCCACGCATCGGCGCCTTGCTCGCTCTCGCCTTGTCGATCGCAGCGCTCGCAAGCTGGCTCCTGAACATCCCGGTGCTCGCGAGCGGCGGGCCTGGCCTGCCGCGCATGTCTGCGCCAACGGCCTCCGCGTTCCTCCTCTGCAGCGCCGCCGTGTTCGCGTTGACATTGCAAGATGACGGGAATCGGCGCCTCTATTTCGGGCGCGCGATCGTCGGATCGCTTGTCCTCCTCGTCGGTCTCTATGCGCTCCTGGATTTTGTTGCGGCGGGCGGCCTCGTCGGCGCCGCCGCGGCGTTGAAGAGCGGTTTCCTGTTTGGCCCCAATATGGGTCGAATGGCGCCGGCGACCGCGTTCAATTTCGCGATCATCGGGCTCGCCCTGCTTGTTCCACCGGGCGCCAGCGCCAGAGCGGGGACCATTTACGCAGGCCTTATCGCGCTCGGACTCGTGGTCACCGCGCTTAACCTCGTCGGTTACATCTATGGAGTGGAGGACCTCTATCGGCTCCTTCCATTCACGGCGATGGCGCTGCCGGTCGCCCTTTCATTCGCGTTCCTCTTTGCATCCGCTCTCCTCGCCAGACCGGACGCCGGCTGGATCGCGCGCATCCTGAGCAATGACAGCGGCGGCCTCGCCGCGCGGCGGCTCCTGCCGGCGGCGATCGTCTTTCCGATCATTCTCGCGGGGCTGATGGTTCTGGCCTATCGCTCGACAACATTCGACGCTCCTTTCGGATTCGCCGTGCTCGCCGTCGGCACCTCGGTGGGTCTTGGCGTCATCGTCGTCATGATCGCGGCATGGCTCACGCGATATGACGTCGAACGACATCGGAGCCAGGAGCTCCTCAACGCCATCATGGAGAACACGCCTGCGGTCGTCTACGTGAAAGACATCAGAGGGCGCTACCTCATGATGAATCGGCGCTACGCCGACATCTTTCACATCGATCGCGAGAAAACGATCGGAAAGACCGACCACGAGATCTTTCCGAAGAGCGAAGCGGACGCCTTCCGCCTCGTGGATGAGCGCGTGGCGCAAACCGACTACGCGCTCACTGTGGAAGAGGTCGCGCCGCATGACGACGGACTCCATGATTATATCTCGGTGAAGTCCCCGCTTCGCGACGAGTCAGGCCGCGTCTACGGGATTTTTGGCATCTCGACCGACATCACCGATCGCAAGCGCGCCGAGCGCGCGCTGAGCGCAAGTGAAGAGCGGACGCGCCAAATCATTGAAACCGCTCTCGATGCGGTCATCACGCTCGACCGCGCAGGCGTGATCACGGGCTGGAGCCAGCAGGCGGAGACAACATTCGGCTGGACGCGCGCCGAAGCCCTCGGTCGCCCGGCCGAGCAACTCATCATGCCCGACCGCTATCGCGACGCGCACAAGCGCGGATTGGCGCGTTATCTCGCCACCGGAGAAGCGAAAGTCCTCAACCGGCGGATCGAGATCACTGGTCTGCACCGCGACGGGCGTGAATTTCCCGTCGAGCTCTCGATCACCGCGATCCAGACTGAAGACAATGTCGCGTTCGCGGGATTCGCGCGCGATATCACCGAGCGCAAATCGGCGGAAACGAAGCTCCAGACCCAGCTCGACCGTCTCAGGCTGCTCGACCATATCACACGCGCGATCGGCCAGAGGCAGGACCTCCCCAGCATCTTTCAAGCGGTTCTCGGCAGCCTCGAAGACGGGCTGCCCGCGGATTTCGCGTGCATCGGCATGTATGACCGCGCAAAGCAGGTCGTCATCATCGATCATGTCGGCGCGAAGAGCATCGCGCTCGGACGCAAGCTTGGAATGGTCGAGCAAGCCCAGATTCCGATCGACGAAAACGGCCTTTCGCAATGCGTTCGAGGGACGCTGGTCTATGAGCCCGATATCTCGGAGGTCGACTTTCCCTTTCCGGCGCGCCTCGCCGGACAGGGCCTGCGCTCTCTCGTCATCACGCCGCTGATCGCGGAGTCGGAGGTCTTCGGCGTCCTGATCGTCGCGCGCCTGGCGAAAGAGTCCTTCACCAGCACCGATTGCGAATTCCTGCGGCAGCTTGGCGAGCATGTGGCGCTTGCGACCCATCAGACGCGCCTGAGCGAAAACCTGCAGAAGGCCTATGACGATCTCAAACAGACCCAGCAGGCGGTCATGCAGCAGGAGCGCCTGGGAGCGCTCGGCCAGATGGCGAGCGGCATCGCCCACGACATCAACAACGCGATCTCGCCCATCGCCGTCTATACGAAATCGCTGCTCGAGCGCGAACCGGACCTTTCATCACGAACGCGGGATTATCTCGAGGTCGTGCGGCGCGTGATCAACGACGTGTCGTCGACGGTCGCGCGCATGCGTGACTTCTATCGACGGGACGAGGCCGATCTTGATTTCGCGCCGCTGCGCCTCAACGACCTCGTTCCCCAGGTCGTTGAACTCACGCGCGCGCGCTGGAGCGACATGCCGCGACAACGCGGCGTCACGATCAATGTCATGACCGAACTTGAACCGAATCTTCCGCTGATCATGGGCAACGCGACGGAACTGCGCGAAGCCGCGATCAATCTCGTCTTCAACGCGGTCGATGCGATGCCCGACGGCGGAACCATCACGATAAGGACCTCCTCCTTCGCCTCTCCTGCATCGCCGAACGGGAAGCGCGTCGAATTCCTGGTCGGGGACACCGGCGTCGGCATGAATGAGAATGAGCGCGCCCGCTGTCTCGAACCGTTTTTCACGACCAAGGGCGAACGCGGCACCGGGCTCGGGCTCGCCATGGTCTACGGCGCGGCGCAGCGGCACAAGGCGGCGCTCGATATCGACAGCGCGCCGGGCAAGGGCGCGCGCATGAAGCTGGAATTCGCAGCGAGCGCGCAAACGCCCGCCGCGGCCGCCACTATCAGCTCGCGGGAAATTCAGCCGCTCAGTCTCCTGCTCGTGGATGACGACCCAGCCGTTCGCGACGCGACGCAATTCGTGCTGGAGCTCGACGGCCACAGGGTCACCGTCGCCGATGGAGGCGCCGCCGCCCTCGAAGCGTTGCGAAGCGCAAGAGACGAAGGGCGGACGTTCGATGTGGTCGTGACCGATCTCGGCATGCCCTATGTCGACGGCAGGCAGGTGGCGCGCGCGACGAAAGAGCTTCACCCCTCGACGACCGTCATTCTGGTGACCGGCTGGGGACGAAAAATGGGCGGGCGCGACGAGCCCGCCGGACATGTCGATTATGTCCTGCCCAAGCCGCTCGACCTCGATGAGATGCGCGCCGTGTTTGCGCAGAGCCGCGGCGAAGCCAATCCAAAATCGCCACGGGAAAAACGGGAGGCGGGATAATCGGCCGGCGCGCCGCAGACATTCATCGCCAAACAAAAAGCCCGCCTTCCGGCGGGCTTTATATTTTAGAGACGCAAAGCGAAATGCTTACTGCGCCGCGCCCGACATCACGCTCGCGAGCTCGATCTTCACGCCAGGCCCCATCGTCGAAGAGATCGCGATGCGCTGGATGTAGTTGCCCTTGGCGCCGGTCGGCTTGGCCTTGGACACCGCGTCAGCGAACGCCTTGATGTTCTGCACCAGCTTGTCCTCGCCGAACGAGACCTTGCCGACGGCGGAGTGAACGATGCCCGCCTTCTCCACGCGGAACTCGACCGAGCCGCCCTTCGACGCCGCGACCGCAGCCTTGACGTCCATGGTGACGGTGCCGACGCGCGGGTTCGGCATCAGGCCGCGCGGGCCCAGCACCTTACCGAGACGGCCGACGAGACCCATCATGTCGGGCGTCGCGATGCAGCGATCGAACTCGATCTTGCCGGAGTTGACGGTCTCGACGAGGTCCTCCGCGCCGACGATGTCGGCGCCGGCGGCCTTCGCCTCTTCCGCCTTCGCGCCGCGCGCGAACACGGCGACCTTCAGCGTGCGGCCCGAGCCGTTCGGCAGGTTGCACACGCCGCGCACCATCTGATCCGCATGCTTGGGATCGACGCCGAGATTCATGGCGATCTCGACGGTCTCGTCGAATTTGGCGTTGGCGCGCGCCTTCACCATCTTCACCGCCTCAGCGAGCGGATAGAGCCTGGTGCGCTCGACGCCCTCGCGGGCCTTGACGATTCTCTTGCCGGTCATCGCGTCACCCCACCACTTCCAGGCCCATGGCCCGGGCCGAGCCACGGATCATCTGCATCGCGGCCTCGACCGTGTCGCAGTTGAGATCGGGCATCTTCTTCTCGGCGATCTCGCGGATCTGGGCTGCCGTCACCTTGCCGACATTGGCGCCGCGGCCCGGCGTCTTCGAGCCGGAGGCCGGCTTCTTGCCGATCTTCAGGCCCGCCGCCTTCTTCAGGAAGAAGGTCACGGGGGGCTGCTTCATTTCGAAGGTGAAGGACCGATCCTGATAGGCGGTGATGATCACCGGGATCGGCGTGCCCTTTTCCATCTGCGCGGTCTTCGCGTTGAAGGCCTTGCAGAATTCCATGATGTTAAGACCGCGCTGACCGAGCGCGGGGCCGATGGGGGGGGCCGGATTGGCCGCGCCCGCCGGCACCTGAAGCTTCACATAGCCTGTGATCTTCTTCGCCATGATGGCTGCTCCTGTCGCCGCCCGGCAGCCTCGCCGGAACGTCGACAGCCCGCGAGCGACTTATTGAAGCCTCCCCACGGGCGGTTTGCAGGGCGTGGTGCGGCGCTTTTGCCCGGCTGGCTGACCGGAACGCCTCCCACGCGATGAGGCCCGCAGGCTCGAAAAGCCGGCAGGCGCGCGGGCCTATGACATGGATGGGGGCGGAGGGGAAGGGGTTGGGGCGACAGCCTGCCGGACGCTGCTGTCCCGACCGCACATTCCTAGAAATAGGAATATTTGACAATAGGTCTTTGTTCCTATATGATGCTCCTCAAGGTCGAAAGGAGCATCCATGTCTCTCACCGCCGCCGACATTCAGGAACTTCTCGACATCCGCGGCAACATCGTCCGGCTGAGGGCGATGATCGGCCTGCTGCGGCTCGGGCTCATGCTCAAGGCCTATAACCCCAACCAGCCGCGCGTGCCGGCGGGAAATGGCGACATTAGTGGGGAATGGACGCGGGCAGACAGCGGCTGGACGCGGGTCGCCGGTAGTACGCGTGAGTCTGGTCGCGGCGGCGCAAACGGCGGCGCGCGCTTCCAAGGCGGCGGCCCCACTCAATTTCCCGGCGCAACAGTCAGGCAGGGAGCAGAACTTGACAGCGCCACAATCGCTGCACGGATGGCGATCACCAAAGTTCAGGAGCGGGACCCGACCTGGAATCCGAGACCCCAGATCTACGAAACCATCGAAGGCGCGATTCGTGCGCGAAACGCCGAAGCTGAGGAAGCCCGCCTACGGTATCTGGATTTACTGTTTGATGCGGTAAAGCCGCGCCCCGGAGCTGAAGGCACCCCTGCTGAAAGCCCAGGACGACCTAGTGCAGCTACACAGCGCGAAATCAATCGACTGGGGGATAAAAACGGATGCAGCACGTGCGGCACGTCCACTCCAGGTACAAAAACAGGTTCTTGGGTAGGAGACCACCAAGCCCCTAACGCTTTAAATCCGCCGGGCAGAAATCAGTCATTTTTTCCACATTGCCTTGCTTGCAGCAGGTCGCAAGGAGGTATCGTTGGATCGATTTTGCGCTTGATTGGGGGAAAATGAGTTATGCTATCCGCGCATGCACTACCCAATAACGGAATCCTTTTCCTCTCCGATATCAAAGGCGGCGAACCTCCCATTGCAGATAACTATGCGACTATCCAATCGACGCCTTCGGTGATCTCATTTCCGTGTTCGCCGGCAGTCGACGGTGGAACGACTATCTTTATGGGCGTATCGGACGAATTCATTTTGCCCTACTCGCCTGTTTTTGAGGGCTTCCTTGAGACTCCGAGCCGCCGGGTCGCCGTCACCACCCCAGAGTTGGAAACTTGCCTTACTGCTTCTGTGCGGACGAGCCGCACGCGCGTACGCATCTGGATCAACAGCGAGACATGGTCCGACAAAGTCTGGATCGGGCTAGATTGACCGATGAAAGGCACCAATGTCGCATCTCGAATAATTCGGGAACGCTTCTACATCCACGTTGATCGCCGTCCGCTCCGCTCGCCGCAGGCGTGCGACGAGATCGATCGCATCGGGAGCGAGACGGGATGCCACACCTACGGAAGCCGCGATCTGCGCGCGAGGCCCGGCCGCCCCGCGATCGCAAACAGCAAGGAAACAAAATGGTAAAGGTGAATCTCAAGATCGCGCCGCCCAATTCCATGCTGCTTCTCTCTGGGCTGCGGGGCGGCGTATTGCCGGAATACGAAGATCGCCTATTCTAGTTCTCGCCTTCCCGCATTTCGTTTCGGTGCCTCATGGAAAATGACGGAGAGACTGCCGTGACAATCGAAGCTTCTTCAGAAATCAGGCCAAGCGCGCCCGCAAACTTCGATGAGATTTTGCAAACGCCGGACAAGATCGTGATGCTTTCGATGGTCGGCTGGGAAAGCCTGGCGAAGGTCGCAGTCGAAACAGAGCAAACACGCGTGCGTATCTGAGTGAATCGTCCGATCGAGCCAGATCAAGTCGTCATCGCGCTCAACTGAGTTCACTCTCTCAAAGCATCGTCCCGGCATCGACACTTTGCGACATGCTCCTCTGAAGGACTCCGCTAAATGCCAACGATCACGCGCCGCTCCATCGACGTGTCTCCGCCCAACTCGATACTCTTCATCTCCGACATCGACGGCGGAACGCCGCCGATGCCGGTGCGAGGCGCAATGATTCTCGCTTCGCCTTCTGGCGTATCGGTCGCCTGCTATCCAGAGCAGGATGGTCCGACAACCATCGTCATCGGCGCCATGAACGAAGTCGCGCTCGCCGTAGAGCCCCTCTTCGACGGGACGATCGAAACGCCGAATGGCGTTCTCATGGCCTCGACATCAGAGCTTGAGAAGCTGATGGAGGCGGAAGGCGCGAAACCTCGCGCCCATATCCGGGTCTGGACCAACCATCCCAAATGGCCAGATCAAATTATGATCGGTGTTGAGGCCGCCCTATAAGAGCGAGCACATGCAATCCGCACGCGCGCTTCCCACTCACGCGATCCTATTTCTCGAAGATGTTGAGGGCGGCGAACCGCCAATATCCGATCGCAACCCTTCAATTCGATCGACACCCTCGATGATCTCATTTCCCTGTTCGCCAGCGGTCGACGAGGGAACAGATATTATTGTAGGAGCTTCAGGCGAATTTGTTTTGCCTCATCCGCCTGTCTTTGAGGGCTTCCTTGAAACGCCGAGCCGGCGCGTCGCCGTCACGACCGCCGAACTGGAAACCTGCCTTACCGCTTCGGTGCGAACCACCCGCACGCACGTGCGCATCTGGACCAACGGCGAGACGTTTCCCGATCGAGTTTGGATCGGGCTGGACTGAACAAATAAGCAGCATTGCCGATAGGCATCGAGCAAACCTCGCCTGTCGGATAACTCATGAGCGCTTCTGCATCCATGTTGATCGCCGCTCGCTCCATGCGTCGCTAACCTACGCCGGCCGGGGGAGCCATGGCCGAGATCACTCCATCAGACGATACTTTCTTTCACAGGAGCAGCTTCGTGGGCGATCCCGCAAGTCTTTCCATCCGGCGATGGATCGCGGCGATCATGGCAATGCTGCTGCTTTTTATGTCAGCGGCTTTCGCGCAGGAGACGCCTATGTGGGCTGACTCCCGCCAGAAGCCGATGCGGCTGATCACCATCCGCTTCCCCGAAACCAAGCGCGCCGCCCTGATCGACGGAATTAAACTCTTCGCTGAGAAAAATGGTTTCGCTATCCGGCTCAGCAACGACTCGGCTCATCCCGGCGAGCTTTTTTTGCAGCTCTATCGCGGCGATATGAAGATGGTCGGCTCGACCGACCGAAGCCGATCGGAATTCGGCGTCGCGCTCTACAAGACGCCCGGAGACCCGACGCCGATGTGGGCGCTCGACCGGGCCGTCAGCCTCCTGCGCGGAATCGTTGAACAAATTCCAGACGTATATGTTTCCCAACAGATTTTGGCGACCTTTGATCCGACGCCGAAAACTCCCGACAGCCAGGCGCCGCTACGCCTGGCGCGGATCGGCGTGCTGCCGGGCGCGCGCCTCGAATTGCTCGAGCAGTTCAAGGCCTTCGCCAATGTGAACGCCTTCGCTATCCGCCTCAGCCAGACGACTCCAGATCCGGAAAATTTCGCAGTCGATATGTTTCGCGACGACATCACGATTACCGGTTCAACGCCGTTCACTGTGCGCGAGGCTGAGTTCGGGCTGTACGATACCTATGTGGTTCAGCCGGCGAAACCAGAAGCGGTCGCGCAGGTGTTCGAGGCGTTGCGGCGCGCGGTCGAAGAGGTTCCCGGCGCGACCTTTGTCGAGCGGGCGAAAGAGCGATGAGACGGGCGGGTTCCATCCTGCGATGGATCGCGGCGATCATGGCAATGCTGCTGCTTTTTATATCAGCGGCTTTCGCGCAGGAGACATCCATGTCAGCTGAAACGCGCCAGAAGCCGATGCGGCTGATCACGATCCGCTTCCCCGAAACCAGGCGCGCCGCCCTGATCGAGGGAATCAAATTCTTCGCCGACAAGAACGGCTTCGCCATCCGACTCGGCGACGACTCGGCTCATCCCAGCGAGCTTTTTCTGCAACTCTATCGCGGCGACATGAAGATGATCGGCGCGACCGACGCCCGCCGATCGGAATTCAGCATCGCTCTCTACAAGACGCCCGGAGACCCGGCGCCGATGTGGGCGCTCGACCGGGCCGTCAGCCTCCTGCGCGGAATCGTCGCGCAAATTCCAGACGTATATGTTTCCCAACAGATATTGGCGACTTATGATCCGACGCTGGGGAATCGCGACGGTCAATCGCCGCAGCGTATGGCGCGCATCAGCATACCGCCCGGGGCGCGCCTCAAGCTCCTGGGGCAATTCAAAGCTTTCGCCGAAGCCAATGCCTTCGCCATCCGCTTTAGCCAAGCGCGACCCGATCCGGAAGATTTCGTCGTCACCATCTTTCGCGATGATATCCGGATTTCAAGTTTTACGCCGTTCACTGCACGCGAAGCAGAGTTGAGGCTCCACGACACCTATATGGCGCACCCGGCGAAACCGGAAGCGGTCGCGCAAGTGTTCGAGGCGTTGCGGCGCGCGGTCGAAGAGATTCCCGGCGCGACCTTCGTCGAGCGGGCGAAAGAGCGATGAGACGGGCGGCGTCCGTCAAGCGATGGATCGCGGCGATTGTGGTGATGTCTCAGCCTTGAAACGCCGAGCCGGCGCGTCGCCGTGACGACCGCCGAATTGGAAACCTGCCTTATCGCTTCGGTGCGAACCACCCGCACGCGCGTGCGCATCTGGACCAACGGCAAGACGTTTCCAGACCGAGTCTGGATCAGGCTCGATTGAACAAGCGGCATCGCCGGCGAGGCATCGAGCAAACCTCGCCTGTCGGATAATTCATGAACGCTTCTGCATCCATGTTGATCGCCGCTCGCTCGATGTGTCGCTAATCTGCGCCGGCGCGCCGCAGCCGAAATCGCGACGCCAGACGGCTCTTTCCTCCCTCGTCGCAAGCGCGAGGCGAGATTGATCGCATCGGGCGCGAGACCGGGCGCCACATCTGCGGAAGCCGCGGTCTACGCACGAGATCTGGCCGCTCCGTGAGCGCCGACAGCAGGGAAGCAACATGGTGAAGGTGAATCTCAGGATCGCGCCGCCCCACTCCATCCTGTTTCTCTCCGGTCCGAAGGGCGGCGTGGCGGCAGAATTTGAAGATCGCCTGTTCCTGTTCTCTCCAACTTGCATTTCGTTCCGCTGCCTCATGGAACATGATGGAGAGACCGATGTGACAATCGGCGACTCCTCAGAAATCGAACAAATCACCGTACCCAACTTCGACGAGATTTTGCGGACGCCGGACAAGGTCGTGATGCTTTCGATGGTCGCATGGAAAAGCCTGACGAAAATTGCAGTCGAAACAAAGCAGACGCGCGTGCGTATCTGGGTGAATCATCCGATCGAACCGGATCAAGTCGTGATCGCTCTCAACTGAGTTCACCCTCGGCCGTCGCCCCGCGCCAGTTCTCCAAAACCCTCGCTCTGTCCCCAATCCCCGAACCATGCGATGAGGGGCGATGACAAACACCAAATCCACAACATCGGCGCCTGCCGATTCCACCCCGGCCGCGCCGGACCCGCTCTCCGAAGCCGATCAGCGGCGCGACGCCATTCTGAAACGGGCGCTCAGCAACGCTCCGAAGCAGTATGGCCCCAAGCAGGCTCTCAGGCCCGGCAAGGGCCATTCCGGCATGCGCAACAAGCCTGCGATGAGGTCTCACTGAGCGGGGAGGAAGCGGGACCTGCGTCCCGCTTCAACAGAGCCAACTGACAACGCGGCGCTTCGTCAGCGCCGCGCTATCTCACGCGCCTAAAGCGACACGACCTTCCGATACAGATGCCATGTCGCATGGCCGAGGATCGGCATCACGATCGCCAGACCTACGAAAAGCGGGATCGAGCCGAGCGCCAGCGCGACCGCCACAATCAGGCCCCAGATCGCCATGGTCTGCGGATTTTCCGCCACCGCGCGGATCGAGGTCTGAATCGCGTTGGCTACGCCAACATCGCGATCGATCAATAGCGGAAACGACACGACGCTCACGGTGAGCGCCAGCACCGCAAAGCAGAAGCCGACGAGATTGCCGATGATGATCATCATCCAGCCCTGCGGCGTGGTCAGCGTGTCGCGCAGAAATTGCACGAGCGACAGCGGCGCGCGATCGACCTCGGTTCCCATGGTGAAGGTGTAGATCGCCTGCGCGGCGACGAGCCAGCCCAGGAAGATCGCGAGCAGCACGAGGCCGACGCCGAGGATCGACACGAAGGAGTGCGAGCGCACGATGTCGAACGCATGCTTCCAGGAGAGCGGCAGGCCGTCTTCCCTGCGCCGGCTCAACTCATAAAGGCCGATGGCGGCGAAAGGCCCGATCAGCGCGAAACCCGCCGCAAGCGGAAAAACGAGATGCGTGACGCGGCCGCCCATGGAGGCGAAGCCGAGAAAGAGACCGATCACGGGATAGATGAGGCAGAGAAACACCGCATGCGTCGGTATTTCCTTAAAATCTTCATAGCCCAGACGCAGCGCATCCCTAAGATCGTCGATGCCGATGCGATGGATTGTGGGTTGCGCCGACATATTGTGGCCGTCGGCGAGCCCATGCACATTCGCCATGTGGATTTCTCCTCCACGATGCGCGAGACCGCCGATCACTCCGCCGGCGACCTGCATGCGCAGCATAGGCCGATCGCGCGCGCTTGTCGCGTCTCGATGCGATGACCTTGGCGCAATGACGACGAAGTGACACATCGCAAGCGCCAATCTGCCCGCTCGTGGACGCGATCCTTCGCGCCTGCGAAAGCCAAGCGGTCATATTCAAGCCGTTATATTCAAACGGAAATAGCGTCTCACATTCCCGTGAAAGATGAGGAGGGAGGCTCCGCTTTTCGATGACTTTCGGGAAGGGGCGGCTAGTCTGGAACCATCCAAATCAAACGAGAGGCGCGCAATGGCACGTCTGACGATCAATGGCGCGGCGCGCGAAATCGATGCGCATCCGGATACGCCGCTCCTGTGGGCGCTGCGCGAGCAGGCTGGCCTCACCGGCACGAAATTCGGCTGCGGCATTGCGCAATGCGGCGCCTGCACCGTGCATATCGATGGCGAGGCGGTGCGCTCCTGCTCGATGCCGATCAGCGCGCTGACCGAAGCGCAGAAGATCGTCACCATCGAAGGTCTCTCGCCTGATGGTTCGCATCCCGTGCAGAAGGCGTGGCTCGCGCTCGAAGTGCCGCAATGCGGCTATTGCCAGGCGGGCATGATCATGGCCGCGGCGGCGCTGCTCAAGAAGACGCCGAAGCCGACCGACGACGACATCAATGCGGAGATGACCAACATCTGTCGCTGCGGGACCTACAATCGCGTGCGCGCCGCCATCAAGCAGGCGGCCGGAACGAGCAACGGCTGAGGAGGCGCGATCATGTCGACAGCTCTTGATCTCTCCCGCCGCCGCTTCGTCCAGACCGCCGCCGCCGGCGCTTTCACCTTCGGCTTCACGATTCCGACCGAGCGCGCTCTGGCGCAGGGCGCGCTGAAGGAGCCTGAAGTCAACGCCTGGGTCGTCATCAAGCCCGATGACACCGTGATCGTGCGCATCGCGCGATCGGAGATGGGTCAGGGCACGCTGACCGGCCTCGCGCAGCTCGTCGCCGAAGAGCTGGAATGCGACTGGGACAAGGTGACGTGGGAATATCCGACGCCCGGCGAAAATCTGCGGCGCAACCGCGTGTGGAAGAATTTCTCCACCGGCGGCAGCCAGGGCGTGCGCCAGTCAAACGAATATGTGCGCCAGGGCGGCGCGCAGGCGCGCCTCATGTTGGTGCAGGCGGCGGCGAATGAATGGAAGGTCCCGGCCAGCGAATGCAAGGTGCTGAAGGGCGTCATCACGCATACGGCGTCGGGACGCTCGACCACCTATGGAAAAGTCGCGGCCGCGGCGGCGCAGATTCAAATTCCTGACAATCCGCCGCTGAAGGACCCGAAGGACTGGACGATCGCCGGCAAGCCGCTGAAGCGGCTCGACACGTTCGACAAGCTCGTCGGCAAGCAGATCTACGGCGTCGACATCAAGCTGCCGAACATGCTGACCGCGACGATCAAGGCGTGCCCGGTTTTCGGCGGCAAGGTGAAGAGCTTCGACGCCGCGAAGGTCGCGAGCATGCCGGGCGTGAAGAAGGTCGTGCAGATCGGCGATGTCGCGGTCGCCGTTGTCGCCGACACCTTCTGGCAGGCGAAGACGGCGCTCGATACGTTGCCGATCGTCTGGGACGAAGGGCCGAATGCGAAAGTCACCAGCACCACCATCGCGGCGGTGCTGAAGGAGGGACTTGACGCCGAGCAGGCTTTCATCGGCAACAAACAGGGAGACGCGAAGGCCGCGATCGCCAAGGCCGCGAAAAAGGTCGAGGCGGTCTATTCCTATCCTTACCAGAACCATGCCTGCATGGAGCCGATGAACGCCACGGCGATCTGGACGCCTGACAAATGCGAAGTCTGGTGCCCGACGCAGAATGGCGAGGCGGCGCTGGCGGCGGCGATCGAAGCGTCCGGCCTGCCGGCGCCTAAGGTCGACGTCTATAAGGTGCATCTCGGCGGCGGCTTCGGTCGGCGCGGCCAGACCGATTACGTCCGGCAGGCGGTGGCGATCGCGAAAGAGATGCCTGGCGCGCCGATCAAGCTGATCTGGACCCGCGAAGAAGACATGCTGCACGGGTTCTATCACCCGATCACGCAGTGCAAGCTCACGGGCGGTCTCGACGCGGACGGCAATCTCGTCGGCCTGCATATGCGCATTTCCGGCCAATCGATCCTCGCCGGGCTCAATCCGCAGGCGCTGCAGAACGGGCGCGATCCCGTCACCTTCCAGGGCCTCAATCCGCAGGGGCCGGAAGGACAGTTCGGCTACGCCGTGCCCGATCTGCTGATCGATCATGCGATGCGCAATCCGCATGTGCCGCCGGGCTTCTGGCGCGGCGTGAACCTCAATCACAACGCCATCTATCTCGAATGCTTCATGGATGAGCTGGCGAATGCCGCCGGCATGGACCCGCTCGCCTTCCGCCAGAAGCTGCTGCAGAAATCGCCGAAGCATCTCGCGGTGCTGAACGCGGTCGCGATGAAGATCGGCTGGGATTCAAAGCCCCCGCAAGGCGTCTTCCGCGGCCTGTGCCAGATCATGGGTTTTGGCAGCTATGTCGCGGCCGCGGCTGAAGTGAGCGTCAATCCCAGCGGCACGGTGAAGATCCAGCGCATTGTCGCGGCGACCGATCCCGGCCACGCGGTCAATCCCGACCAGATCGCGGCGCAGGTCGAAGGCTCTTTCGTGTACGGTCTCTCCGCCTGCCTCTATGGCGAATGCACCGTCGGCGGCGGGCGCATCGAGCAGGAGAATTTCGACAGTTACAATGTGCTGCGCATGGACGAGATGCCGAAGGTCGAGAGCATTGTGATGCCTTCGGGCGGCTTCTGGGGCGGCGTCGGCGAGCCGACGATCGCGGTTGCGGCGCCTGCGGTGCTCAATGCGATCTTTGCGGCGACCGGCAAGCGCGTGCGCGAGCTGCCGCTGAAGAACATCGATCTGAAGAAGGCGTGAAGGCCGCGGCGATCGCATTTTGTTCGTGATGCGCAATCGCGCCGCGCTTCCTTCTCCCCGTTTACGGGGAGAAGGTGTCCGCGAAGCGGACGGATGAGGGGCTTTGAACATCGACAAACGGCGTCAGCCCCTCACCCGCTTTGCTCGCGACGATGCTGCGCATCGCGCTGCGCAAAGCACCCTCTCCCCGCAAGCGGGGCGAGGGAAAGCGCTCGCACGTCGCGGCCAAACTCGAAGTTCTTCAACGGCCTTGTTGATTGCAGCAGGTTTCGCCGCGATCGGCGCGAATGCATCGATAGCGCAAACGATTCAGCAGAACGGCGTCAAGATCGAAGGCGACGCGATCCCCACATCGCTCACCGGCGGGCCGGGCGACGCCGCGCGCGGACGCTCGATTGTCGCCAGCCGACAAACCGGCCTTTGCCTGCTCTGCCACAGCGGGCCAATTCCGGAGGAGCGTTTCCAGGGCACGCTGGCGCCCAATCTCGCCGGCGCCGGATCACGTCTGAGCGAGGGGCAGCTCCGCCTGCGACTGGTCTCATCCCGCCGTGTCAATCCGACCACGATCATGCCATCCTACTATGGCAGCGAAGAGCTGACGCGCGTGGCGGCTGCGTTCCGCGACAAGCCGATTCTCAGCGCGCAGCAGATCGAGGATGTCGTGGCCTATCTCACGCAATTGAAGGACTGAGGCGCGATGAGCGCGGTTTCTCTTATCTCGCGACGCGAGGCGCTCGTTACAGGCGCTGGCCTCGCCTTCATCACGATCGTCAGGCCGGCGCGCGCCGCCATCCCCGCGACGATCGATGAAGCCATCCACGCCTTCACCAACGGCGCGGAGGTGAAGCGCGGCAAGGTGAAGCTCGACATTCCCCCGCTCGTCGAAAACGGCAATTCGGCGCCGATGACGGTCAAGGTCGACAGCCCGATGACGGCCGAGGATCATGTGAAGGTCATCGCCGTCTTCAACGAAAAGAATCCGCAGCCAAACGTGGCGAATTTCTATTTGAGCCCTCGCTCCGGCCGCGCCGAAATCTCGGCGCGCATCAGGCTCGCCACGACGCAGCAGATCACCGCCATCGCGAGGCTCAGCGACGGCAGTTACTGGTCCGACGCGATCGAAGTGATCGTCACCATCGCCGCCTGCACGGAGGAATGAGATGGCGAATGCGCTCATCACCGCGCCCAAGACGGCGATCAAAGGTGAAGTCATCACGCTGAAGGCGATGTTCGCGCACCCCATGGAGACGGGTTATCGCCATGACATCTCGGGCGACATCATCCCGCGCGACATCCTGCACACTTTCATCTGTCGCTACGCCGGCGAAGTCGTGTTCCGTTCGGATTTCTTCCCGGCCGTCGCGGCCAATCCCTTCATCAGTTTCACCACCATCGCGACGAAATCCGGCCCGCTCGAATTCACCTGGATCGGCGATGACGGGCAGACGCATACGGAAACCGTTCCGCTGACGGTGACCTGATGCACCGCGCGCAAGCGCCGATTCTCTTCGCCGCCCTCGTCCTCGCCGGCGCTGGTTTTGCGCAGCAGGCGGGCGATTCGCGTCGCTCCGGCTACGACATGATGCAGCCTTCGCTGCAGGAGATGGAGCGCGATGACGGCACCAACCCCGCCATGCTCTGGGTCAGGGAAGGCAAGAGCCTGTGGTCGCAGAAGCTTGGCCCGGACGCGAAGTCCTGCGCCGACTGTCACGGCGATGCGACGCAAACGATGCGCGGCGCAGCGGCGCGCTATCCCGCCTTCGACGCAGCGGCGCAGAAGCCGATCGATCTCGCCGGGCGCATCCAGCAATGCCGAACGGAGCGTCAGCACGCGACGCCGCTTGCGCGCGAAAGCCGCGGACTCAATGCGCTCGCAAGCTATGTCTCGCTGCAATCGCGCGGCCTCGCCATCACGCCGCCGCAGGACGCGCGCCTTGACGCGACGCGGGCGCAAGGCGCGGCCCTTTTCAATGCGCGCATGGGGCAACTCAATCTCTCCTGCGCCGCCTGCCACGATGCGAACGCCGGACAGAAGCTTGGCGGCAGCCTGATCCCGCAGGCGCATCCGACCGGCTATCCCATCTATCGCCTGGAATGGCAGGATATCGGCTCGCTGCAACGGCGTTTGCGCAACTGCATGATCGGCGTGCGGGCCGAACCGTTCCCGTCCGGCTCCGCCGAATATATCGCGCTCGAAGCCTATCTCATGCAGCGCGCCGCCGGCATGGCGATGGACGCGCCCGGCGTGAGGCCGTGAGTTCCACAGCGCGTCATCAAAATATTTGTCATTCCGGGGCGCTCCGCGGGAGCGAGCCCGGAATCCAGAGATATGTAAGGCTCGATCGTTTTCTGGGTCCCGGGCCCGCGCTTTCAGCGCGTCCCGGGATGACGTGCTGGATATGCCGCGCAACGCTGTGTTTGCGGCAACACCCACCCGTCCTGCACGGCAAGCGTGACGCGATCGCCCTCATTGACGCTCACGGGCTCATCAAGTTCGAGCCTCAGGGCGATCGAGGGATCGGCCTCCACGCGCGCATCGGCGCGGAAACGGCCGCCCTGATAGACAAGCCTTTCGATCCTCGCCGCGAAGCCATTTTCCGCGACGCGCAGATCACGCGCGCGCAGGCATAGCTTCGCACTCGCAGCCGGCTTCTGTTCGGCTGCGCAGCGCACATCGATCATCGCGCCGAACAAAGACGCGCGCGCACGACCGCCCGATTGCGGCGCGACATTATCGATCGGCAGAATGAAGCCATTGCCGATGAAGCGGCCGACGACCTCATTCGCGGGCTCGCGATAGAGCTGCGAGGGCGAGGCGAGTTGCAGGAGTTTGCCCTGCTCCATCACGGCGATGCGATCGGCAAGCGCCATGGCTTCCGCCTGATCATGGGTGATGTAAACCATGGTGCGGCCAGTGCGCTTGTGGAAGCGGCTGAACTCCTCCTCCATCGCGGCGCGCAGATGCACGTCGAGATTGGCAAGCGGTTCATCAAGCAGCACAAGCGATGGTTCAGCCACAAGACAACGCGCCAGCGCCACGCGCTGGCGCTGTCCGCCCGAAAGCAATGCGGGCCGGCGCGCGCCGAGGCCCGTCAATCCCACGAGATCGAGCGCGGCGTTGACGCGCTTCGACAGGTCGGGCTCGCGCACGCCTGCGATCTTCAGGCTGTAGGCGACATTCTCGCTCACCGTCATATGCGGCCAGAGCGCGTAATTCTGGAAGACGATGCCGATGCGCCGATCCTCGGGCGGCACGCGCGTCGTCGCCGATGACATCAGCCGATCGCCGATCGTGATCGAGCCGCCATCGAGCGGTTCGAAACCCGCGATAAGACGCAGCAGTGTGGTCTTGCCGCATCCTGAAGGCCCGAGCACCGCGATGAATTCGCCATCGGCGACATCGATCGAAACGGAATCGAGCGCGCGATAGGCGGCGAACTGCTTGGTGACATTGTCGACTTTCAATCGCGCCACGGCAGAACCCCTTGCGGCAACCGCCGCGCGAACAGAAGCGTCGAGGCCATGAGGCCGATCGTCGCCAGCACCGTCAGCGTCGCGATCGCGGCGGCGTAGCCGGAATCGCCGCCCTGCTCGAAGGCGAAGACGATGACGCCTAATGTCTCCGCGCCTGAGGACCAGAGCAGCGCCGAGACCGTCAGCTCGTTGAAGGCGGTCAAGAAGATCAGAAGCGCGCCCGCCGCGGCAGCCGGCGCAACGAGAGGCAGGATCACGGTGATGATCCGCTTCGGCAGCCGCGCGCCTGCGATCTGCGCGGCTTCTTCCACCGCGCGATCAAGTTGATGATAGCCGCTGACCACGGGCCGCAGGCCAAGCACGAGAAAGCGCGCGAGATAGGCGAAGAGGATAATCCAGACGGTGTTGTAGATGGAGAATCCGACAAGAGGGATCGGCCTGAGAAACAGCAGCACCGCGGCGATCGACAGCACAACGCCGGGCAGCGCGTAGGGAAGCTCCACGATGGCGTTGAGCGCGCGCAAGAGTTTCGAGCCGCGCCAGACGATGAAATAGGCGAGCGGGACCGCAATCGCGACAATCACTAGCGCCGCCGTGAAAGACAGCGCAAAACTGTTGCGGAAGGCGCGGCGCGATCCCTCATGCTCGAACAGAACGAAAGCGTAATTCGCTGATGTCGCCGTGTTGGCGTTGAGCGGCACGCCCAACGCCGGCGTCAGCGACGTCATAAGCAGCGCGAGAAAAGGCAGGACGAGCACGGCGAGCGCGAGAATCCACAATCCGATTTCGACAGGCGCACGCCATGGCCCCAACTCCATCGGCTGGGCTGCGCTCGATGTCGTGACGATGCGCGCGTCGCGCCGGCCCGTCATGGCGTTCTGCGCGAGGATGCCGATCATCGCGACGGCGCCGATCAGCAGCGAGAGCACGGAGACATCGGAGAGCACGGAGGGCCCGAGGCCCGAGAGGCGTTGATAGATGAGCGTCGGCAACGTGAGATAATTCGCGGGGATTCCGAGGAAGGCGGGAATGCCGAAATTGCCGAGGCAGGAGACGAAGCAGAGCGCGACGCCCGCGATCAGCGCCGGCTGCATCAATGGCAGCACGATCGTGCGCAGGATCGTCCAGCGGCCCGCGCCCGCAGCGCGCGCCGCTTCAATCAGTTCGCGTGGCAAGGCGCGCAAACCGGCGCGCAAGGTGAGAAACACCAAAGGCGCATATTGCACGCCGAGCAGCAGAATGATTCCGCCACGGGAATAGAGCGGATTTTTCGCGCCAAGCGGCGGCGCGAGGCCGATCGCCGCGAGGATCGGGCTCGAAGGGCCGAATAGTTGCAGCCAAGCGAGCGCGGTCACCTGCGGCGCGATCATCACGGGCAGCACGAAGCAGAAGACGAGCGCGTTGCGGCCCCTGATGTCGGTCAACGCGACGACCAGCGCCATCGCCGCGCCGATGATGACAGCGAGCAACGTGCCGCCGAATGCGGTTTCGAGACTGTGCTGGGTCGCGATCCATGTGGTGGGACTCGCGAGCACGCGCGCCCAGGATCGCAGCGAAAATCCCGCCGGCGACGCGAAAGCCTCGATGAGGATTCGCGCCAGCGGCAGGACCGAGAAAACGCCGACGATGAGAACCAGCGCTCCGAGGAGTCCATGCTCGCCGAATCGCGACCTCGCCCCCCCTGCCCTCATCAGAAGATCAGGCGGAGCCGAACATATCGGCGAAGCGACGCTTGTCGTCCTCCGTGGTCTTCAGCACCGCTTCGATATCCATCGGCATCAGATTGGCCGACTGACCGGCCGGCATCCAGGGCGGCGCGCCGACAGAAGCTTTCGCCGCGAGATAGCCCTGGCTCAGCGCGAGCTTCTGGCCGTCATCTGACAGGATGAAATCAATGAAGGCGCGCGCGGCCGCCTTGTTCGGCGCCGTCTTCAGCATCGCGACCGGCTCGGTGACGGCGGTGACGCCCTCCTTCGGAAAGACGAACTCCACCGGCGACCCTTGAGCCTTCGCATTGTAGGCGAGATAGTCGACCAGCACGCCATAGGGCTTTTCGCCTGTGGCGACCGACTTCAGCACGGCGCCGTTGCCGCGCACCGCCACCGTCTCGTTGGCCTTCAGCGCATCGTAGAATTTCCAGCCGAGATCGGGCCGCTTCGTCACGGCGCCCATCATGATCGCCGCAGCGCCGGAATAGAGCGGACTCGGCATGGAGATGAGGCCCTTGAGCTCGGGCTTCATCAGATCGGTCCAGGACGTCGGAACGAGCTTCGCCGCCTTGTTGTAAGCGATGCCTGTCGTGATCAGCTTGGTGCCGAAATAGGCCTTGTCCTTGTCATAAGCCTCAGGCGCGAAGCCGTCGGTCTTCGCGGGCGCATAGGCCTCAAGACGATTCTCGCGCTTCAGCGCCTCCATGCTGACGCTGTCGGCGATCAGCAGCACGTCGGGCCGCGGCTGGCCGGCGGAGAATTCGGCCGCCAGCTTCGCCATCACTTCAGTCGTGCCGGAGCGGAAAATCTCGACCTCGACGCCGGGATTGGCCTTCTTGTAGCCGGCCGCGGTCTGATTGGCGTCCTTCTCCGGCTGCGAGGTGTAGAGAACGAGTTTGCCCGAGGCGCCGGACTGGGCGCGGGCGACAAACGGCGCGGCCATCGTGGCGGCGCCAGCCGCGACGAGGCGACGGCGATCAATCGGAGACATCAATTCCTCCTGGGAACGCCCGATGGACGCGAAAAGCGACAGGCCTTTGGTTAGTTGGCTCTTAACGTGACATCCCGATGACAGGCGTACATCGGTCCTCTCGCAAGCACAAATGAACAATTTGCCGGCGCATCATAACCCTTCGCCGGGCGAATTGCCGGCTCATGCTCCCTGCGTTTCGCGAAAATGCGAGGGGGCCATTCCTGCGCGCGCGGAAAAAAACCGCGTGAAGTAAGCAGGATCATCGAAGCCGAGGGCATGACCAATCTCGCTCACCGACATGGTGCTGTAGAGCAGGCCCCTCTTCGCTTCGACAAGCACGCGATCATGCAGCACCTCCTGCGGCGAGCGGCCGGCGGCGCGACGTATGCCGGCATAGAGCCGGTCCTGGCTCACGCCAAGCGCAGCGGCGTAGCGCGAGAGCCGCCATTGCTCGCGATAGGAGGCCTCAACCAGCGTGCGGAAGCGCTGATAGAGATCAAGATCAGCCGCCGGCGCTGACGGCTGCGAAGGCGGCCCGGCGAGCCGCGCGGCGGCCACCAGCAAGAGATCGAACAAAGCGGCGCAGGCGGCCCGCCCGCCGAAGCCTCCGAGGCCAAGCTCGCCAAGCAGAGCGTCGGCCATTCGCCCGAGCTCCGCGGCCATGTCCGGCCGCTCCACCCGCACGCCAACGAAGCGTGTGCGCAAAAAATCGAAAGCGCCGAACCCGTCCCGCGCCAGAGCCGACTCCAGCAGATCCTGCGCAGCCGTGATCACCGCGCCTTCGGTGTCGGGAAGAAAATCGAAGGCGTGGATGCAGCCGGCCGGAATCCAGAAGAACCAGGGCGGCTCCATTGTGATGGATCGTCCCTCGATCAACGCCCTCCCGCCGCCGCCTGTCAGGAACATCGCCTGCCACATGGCCGCGTGGCGATGGCTGCGGATGGACCAGCCGAGCGGGCGCGCCCGCGCCCTGATCTTCTCGGCGTGGAGGAAGCCGGGATCGGCGTAGCTGCGGTTTTCCGCGTAGAGATCGTAACTCGGGACGACGTCGCGCATTATCGGAAAAGTGCAAGAATCGGCGGTCGCCGTCCATGGCTTTGAGAGCCCGCCGCCAGCTAAGAATCGGAAAAATGCGGGAGGGAGCAATGCGCGCGCAGGTCGCGATCGTGGGGTCCGGGCCGGCCGGGCTCTTTCTCGGCGCGCTTTTGCACAAGGTCGGGATCGACGCCGTCATCGTGGAGCGCCGCAGTCGCGACTATGTGCTCGGCCGGATTCGTGCAGGCGTTCTCGAGAGCGGGACGGTCCGGCTGCTCGATGAAGCAGGAGCGAGCGCAAGGCTGCACGCCGAAGGCTTGCCCCATGACGGCTTCGACCTGCTCTATGGCGGCGGCCGGCGTCGCATCGACCTCAAGGGGCTCACGGGGACGAACGTCACCGTCTATGGCCAGACGGAGCTGACGCGCGACCTCATGGATGCGCGGCTCGCCTCCGGCGCGGTCACGATCTACGAGGCGGAGAACGTCGCCCTGCATGATTTTGACGGCGAACGCCCGCGCGTGACCTTCGAAAAGGACGGAAAGGCGCAAGAAATCGCCTGCGATTTCATCGCGGGGTGCGACGGCTATCACGGCGTCAGCCGCGGCAGCGTTCCCGCCTCCGCGATGCAGACATTCGAGCGCATCTATCCCTTCGGCTGGCTCGGGCTGCTGTCGGACACGCCGCCGGTTTCGCATGAGCTGATCTACGCCAACAGCGCGCGCGGCTTTGCGCTCTGCTCGATGCGCTCGATGACGCGCAGCCGCTACTATGTGCAATGCGCGCTCGATGATCGCGTCGAGAACTGGAGCGATGATCGCTTCTGGAACGAGCTGCGGCGACGGCTTGATCCCGCGACCGCCGCGTCGCTCGTGACCGGCCCCTCAATCGAGAAATCGATCGCGCCGCTGCGCAGCTTCGTCGCCGAGCCCATGCGCTTCGGAAAACTGTTCCTTGCCGGCGACGCCGCCCACATCGTGCCGCCGACCGGCGCGAAGGGGCTCAATCTCGCAGCGGGCGACGCGCATTATCTCGCCGAGGCGCTGATCGAGCACTACAGCGAAAAATCAGATGCCGGGATCGACGCCTATTCCAGGCGCGCGCTGGCGCGCGTGTGGAAAGCGGTGCGCTTCTCCTGGTGGATGACCTCGCTGATGCATCGCTTCGACGACGATCAGGGCTTCGGCGCGAAGATCCAGCAGGCGGAGCTCGACTATCTCGCGTCGTCGGAGCATGCGCGCGCGGCGCTGGCGGAGAATTATGTGGGGCTGCCGTTTTAGCGCGCCATCTCAAAAGTTACGTCATTCCGGGGCGACGCGAAGCGTCGATCCCGGAATCCATTGCTGCGCTTGCTACAATTTCCCTGACGCGCAGCGCTGAACCATTTCTGGGTTCCGGGCTCGCGCCTGCGGCGCGCCCCGGAATGACGATCTGGAAAGAGGTGGAAGCGCTCGACTATTCCAGCCCGCCCTTCTTCTTGATGAAATCGATCACGACATCGACGCCCGTTCCATCGCGCATATTGGCGAAAACGTAAGGGCGCTGCCCGCGCATGCGCTTCGTATCCGCTTCCATGACCGAGAGATCAGCGCCGACGAAAGGCGCGAGATCGATCTTGTTGATCACGAGGAGATCAGAGCGCGTCACGCCCGGCCCGCCCTTGCGCGGAATCTTCTCGCCCTGCGCCACATCGATGACATAGATCGTGAGATCGGCGAGTTCAGGCGAGAAGGTCGCGGCGAGATTGTCGCCGCCGGACTCGATCAGGATCACATCGAGCGCGGGAAACTTCTTCCGCATCTCGGCGATGGCGTGGAGATTGATAGAGCAATCTTCGCGAATTGCGGTATGCGGGCAGCCGCCTGTTTCAACGCCCATGATGCGCTCTTCCGGCAAAGCGCCTGACACGGTGAGGATGCGCGCATCCTCCTTGGTGTAGATGTCATTGGTGATGGCGCAGAGATCATAAGCCGCGCGCATGCGCTTGCAGAGCGCCTCCATGAGCGCCGTTTTTCCCGAGCCGACCGGCCCGCCGATGCCGACCCTGAGCGGGCCGTGAGCGCTTTTTCCCGTCATGAGCGGAACAGCCTCGTATATTGGGTTTCGTGATGCATGGCCGCGAGATCGATGCGCAGCGCGGCGCCGCCGAGATCATCGAGCGTCATCTCCAGCGCAGATGCGGCGATCTCGCGAACGAGTGGCGCAAGCGCGGCGATGGCTCTTTGCCCGTCGGTCTGGCCCAACGGAACGGCGCGCACGACGGCGGACGCAAGATTCGATGCGAACGCCAGCAGATAGGCTTCGAGCGAAGATTGAAGCGGCATGCGATGCGCCGCGCAGGCGAGTGCGACTGCGACGGGATAGGCGATCTCGTCACCCGTCTTTGCCGCCCACATCGCGAGATCATGCGCCGGCCACGCCGCAAGCGTCGCATCCATGAAGGCGCGGCCCTGCTGCAGCGATTCAAGCTTGCGCTCGCGCGAAGGCGCGAAGGCGGCGGCAAGTTCAGCGATCTCGCCAAGGCGCTCCGTGTCGTTCAGCGCCGCCCTGTAGGTCTCGACAAAGAAAATCGCGTCGTTGCGGCCGCCGCCATGCGCGAGGATATCACGCAGGAATTCGATCAGCGTGTCCCGATCTTTCACCTCGCCGGTTTCAACAAGCCATTCCAGCCCGTGGGAATAGGCGTAGGCGCCGACGGGATAGGACGGCGACAGCCAGGCGAACAGCGGCAGCGCCGCCGCCTCAGTGGCGGCGCCAATGTCCGTGTCCATGGTCGTGATCGTGATCATGCATGTGGTCATGATGCCCGTGGCCATGGGAATGCGAATGGCCGTGTGAGTGTCCTTGCGCATAGGCGCCGCCTTCGGGATCGAAAGCCGCTTCGATCTGCATGACCTCGGCGCCGAGGCCGCGCAACATCTCCTCGATGACATGGTCGCGCCTGATGCGCAGGCGACGTCCGACCATCTGCGTTGGCAGATGGCGATTGCCGAGATGCCAGGCGATGCGGATCATGTGATCGGGATTCTGCGCGCGAATTTCAGCGAGTGGTTCAGGCGCAGCGCTGACCTCCACGACGCGCCCGTCCTCCAGCGCGAGCCCGTCGCCATGGCGCAGCGCCACGGGCTCGGCGAGATCGAGCAGGAATTCGAGGCCGCGCACACCCGTCATCGACACGCGCCGGCGATGGCGATCGTCGAAATCGAGCACCACCGTGTCGGCGGGCGTCGCTGACCAGTCGCCGGCGGCCAGCACTTTCGTCGCGCGCAGCATCAGAACAGGAAATAGCGCTGCGCCATCGGCAGCACCTTCGCGGGCTCGCAAACCAACGGCTCGCCGTCCGCGGTCACGACATAGGTCTCGGGATCGACCGTGATCTTCGGCGTCGCGCCATTGTGGATCATCGACTTCTTCGAGATGCCGCCGCGGACATTCTCGACCGCGACGAACTCCTTGTCGACGCCAAGCTTGTTGCGCAGCTTACCGTCGATCGCCGCCTGCGAGGTGAAGATCACAGCGCTCTGCGTCAGCGCCTTGCCGTAGTGGCCGAACATAGGTCGATAATGCACGGGCTGCGGCGTCGGGATCGAGGCGTTGGGATCGCCCATGGGCGCCGCGATGATCATGCCGCCCTTCAGGATCATGTCGGGCTTCACGCCGAAGAAGGCCGGCGACCACAAAACGAGATCGGCGAGCTTGCCTTTCTCGATGGAGCCGATGTGCTTCGATACGCCCTGGGCGATGGCGGGATTGATCGTGTATTTCGCGATGTAGCGTTTCGCGCGGAAATTGTCGTTGTCGCCCTTGTCTTCCTTCAGGCGGCCGCGCTGCTTCTTCATCTTGTCGGCGGTCTGCCAGGTCCGGATGATGACTTCGCCGATGCGGCCCATGGCTTGCGAATCCGACGACATCATCGAGAGCGCGCCGATATCGTGCAGGATGTCTTCGGCCGCGATCGTCTCCTTGCGGATGCGGCTCTCGGCGAACGCCAGATCCTCCGCGATTGACGGATCGAGATGATGGCAGACCATGAGCATGTCGAGATGCTCATCGAGCGTGTTGACGGTGAAGGGCCGCGTCGGATTTGTCGATGACGGCAGCACATTCTTCAGGCTCGCCACCTTGATGATGTCAGGCGCATGGCCGCCGCCGGCGCCTTCAGTGTGGAAGGCGTGAATGGTGCGGCCCTTGAACGCCTTCACCGTGTCCTCGACGAAGCCCGACTCGTTCAACGTGTCGGTGTGGATCATCACCTGCACGTCGTGATCATCGGCGACGGACAGGCAGCAATCGATCGCGGCCGGCGTCGTGCCCCAGTCTTCATGCAGTTTGAGCGCGCAGGCGCCGCCCTTCACCATCTCCTCCAGCGCGCCGGGCAGCGACGCGTTGCCCTTGGCCGAGATGCCGATATTCACAGGGAAGGCTTCCGCCGCCTGGATCATGCGGCCGATATGCCAGGGACCCGGCGTGCAGGTGGTCGCGAGCGTGCCATGGGCGGGGCCGGTGCCGCCGCCAAGCAGGCTCGTCACGCCCGACATCAGCGCATCCTCGATCTGCTGCGGGCAAATGAAATGGATATGGCTGTCGAAGCCGCCGGCGGTGAGGATCTTGCCTTCGCCAGCGATGATTTCCGTGCCCGGCCCAATGATAATGTCGACGCCGGGTTGAATATCGGGATTGCCCGCCTTGCCGATCGCATGAATGCGGCCGTCGCGCAGCGCCACGTCAGCCTTCACGATTCCCCAGTGATCGAGAATGACGGCGTTTGTGATCACCGTGTCGACCGCGCCCCGCGCACGCGTCACCTGGCTCTGACCCATGCCGTCGCGGATCACCTTGCCGCCGCCGAATTTCACCTCCTCGCCATAGCTCGTGAAATCCTTCTCGACCTCAATGATCAGATCGGTGTCGGCCAGGCGAATGCGATCGCCCTTGGTCGGGCCGAACATATCGGCATAGACGCTACGCTTCATCGTGAACATGCAGTCGTCCTGTCGGAGCCTCGATAAGGATTCGCTATCTCAGATTCTTGCCGTCGAACTTCTTGATCTTAAGACTGTCGGGATCGACGCCGTCGAGGCAGCGCGCATTGACGGCGATCATCTCGGCGCCATCCGGCCGCTTGCCCATAGCGAAAGATTCAACGCCGCAGGTTGCGCAGAAGAGATGATGGATGACGTGCTTGTTGAAGAGATATTCCGTCGTCGCGCCTTCGCCCGAGGTCAATCTGAAATCGGATTTGCCGGTGAAAGCGAGAAGCGTGCCAAGGCGGCCGCAACGCGAGCAGTTGCAGGAAATCACTTCGTCGATATCGACATCAGCTTCATAGCGCACCGCGCCGCATTGACAGCCGCCGGAATAGATCTGCTTCATCGCGCATCCTCCATGTTTATTTTGTCTTATCCGCGCGCGACGGCGCGCACATTTCTGACGCGATATGGTCGCGAAACGACCCGATGGAGAACAGTCCCTGATCCCATTTCTCGTGTGCCATGACGACGTCATCCGCAGATGGCCATCCATGCACTGACGAAAAGGACAGAGAATGCGAAGGATCATCATATCCGCGCTCAGCGCGGCGCTCGCTGTGACGCCGGCGGCCATGGGAGTCGCGTTCGCGCAGACGCAGTCGCAATCCGACTCGCCCTCGGAAGCCGCTCCCGCCGAAAAGCCGGCGCCGGGCGTCCGCACGATCAAAGTCGTCGATGTCGATGAATTGCCTGCGAGCACCAAGACTCAGGTGACGGCGAACGCCGCCAAGCAAAAGCCCGACGACATCGTCGCGCTCCGGCGCTCGATCGACGCCATGCCGCAGGTTTCGTCGGCGCTGCAGCAAAAAGGCGCAACCTCCGAGCAGGTCATCGCGGCCGCGCTGGACGATGAAGGCACGCTGACGCTGATCACGAAGAAGAAAGGCGGCTAAAGCCTGCGGAGCGCGGCGGCGGACGCGCCGCTGCGCCATGTCCGCTTGGCCGCTCATAGTTTACCCATAACCTCCTGCCGGAAGCCATAGACGCGCAGCTTGCCGCCAAGCGCGACAAGCGTGACCTCGCGCTCCTGTCCCGGCTCGAAGCGAACCGCCGTTCCCGAGGGAATATTCAGCCGCATCCCGCGCGCTTTCTTGCGATCGAATTTCAGCGCCGGATTGGTTTCGAAGAAATGATAGTGGCTGCCGACCTGGATCGGCCGATCGCCTGAATTGGCGACGGTGAGCGTCACCGTCCTGCGGCCCTTGTTGAGCGTGATGTCGCCGTCCTGCGTGATGATTTCACCGGGGATCATGCGCTGTCCTTTTGCGCGTCAGCGGATCGGATCATGCACGGTGACGAGCTTCGTCCCGTCCGGGAACGTCGCCTCCACCTGCACGTCATGGATCATGTCGGCGACGCCTTCCATCACCTGCGCGCGCGTCACCACATGCGCGCCCTCCTCCATGAGATCGGCGACGCTGCGCCCGTCGCGCGCGCCTTCGACGACATATTCGGTGATCAGCGCAATCGCCTCGGGATGATTGAGCTTCACGCCGCGCTCGAGCCGCTTGCGCGCGACGATGGCCGCCATGGCGATCAGAAGCTTGTCCTTTTCCCGGGGAGTCAGATTCATCCGTGTAGTCCGTCAGGTCATCCAAACGCGCGGCAACGCAGCGCCGCGAAATGATTCGAGAAACCGCGCCACTGACGCGCGCAGCAGCCTTGCATCTTGGGCCAGCCATCGCAACGCCAGAAGCCCGTCCCAGGCGCTGGCGGCGACGTCGCACGCTTGCGATCGGAGAGGATCGAGAAGCGCGCGCGTTTCGTCGAGACGCGCTTCAGCGTCGGGCGCGACATAGAGGATGGTGGCGAAGGCGGACGCGCCGGCCGCCGCTCCCGGGCGCGCAAGCGTCGCTTCGATGTCGCCGTCGAGAAGCAGCGTGTCGGCGTAGATCAGCCGCCCGCCGCGGCGCACGCGCCATTCGTCGCGCAGAAAACCGGAACGCACACGCTCGCCCATGGCTGCGCGGCCAAGCACCGTGATGTCGCAGGCCAGCAAACTCGCTTCCTCCGACAAGGTCGCATGCAATCGCCGTGCAAGCCGCGCCTGATCGAAGAGAATAGTCTCCTGCGGCAGCCAGGCGAGATCGCCTTCAACGGAAAGCGCGACTTCGATGCGCGAGACGCCGCCTGGAGAACGATACACCTTCTCGGCGGCCGGCGTCGTGATCGTTGCGTTAGCTCCGCGCCCGGCGTGGATATCGATCGCATGCCGGTCGCCTGCGGCGACGCCGCCGGCGATATTGACGATCACACCCTCAAGTCCGCGCGAAGAGTGGCGGGGGAAGCGGATGTTAAGAGCGCCTTCCTGGCGGACGCGGGCGGCGATGGTGCGCCTTTCCGACGGCGCGCAGGACAGGGAGATCGCGCCCCGCGCGCGCAGATAATCCGGCAGGTCTTCGCTCACCCCGCTCTCTTCGGGGAGGCGAGAGCGCTTGGCAAGCTTAGAGCCTGTCAGGCAGCCTTGATGCGGGTCGCGAAGGCTTCGACGTCGCCGACCAATTCCGAGCCGATGCGCGAGAGCTGCGCGACCGCGCTGCGCAGCTTCTCCGCCTCCGCGCCGGCGCTCTCGATCAGATCGACGGCGGCGCCATAGCCCTCATTGGCGGACATGACCTGGCTCACCGTCTCGTGGAGATTGCGGCTCAAATCGCCGGTCAGACCGTTCTGCTGGCTGATGGCGGCTGCGACCTCCGCGGCGTTGCGCGACATGTCCTCCATCGCGCCGCCAATGGCCGCGATCTCGTTCACGGAGCGCGCCGTCGCGCTCTGCACGGCGGTGATCTGATCGACGATATCCTGCGTCGCCTTGGTGGTCTGGCTGGCGAGCGCCTTCACCTCCTGCGCGACGACGGCGAAGCCGCGGCCGGCCTCCCCGGCGCGAGCGGCTTCGATGGTGGCGTTGAGGGAAAGCAGGTTGGTCTGCTCGGCGATCTGGCTGATCAGATCGACGATCGAACCGATCGTGCGCGCCGAGACGTCGAGCTCCTGGATCGCCGCATTGCCGCTGCCGACCGCGCGCTCGACCCGGGCGACGACATTGCGGCCAAGCTCCGACTGCCGGGCGAGTTCATTGATCGAGATGGCGAGCTCTTCGGTGCTGGCCGCCGAAGACGTCAGATTGGCGTTGCTGAGCTCGGTGGCGCCGGCGGCCGAGCGGCTGCGCTCCAGCGCTTGGCGCGCGGCGGATGCGACTGCGGCAAGCGCGCGATCGACCAGCGATGCGGCCTGGCCCAACTCGCCGGATACGCCCTCGACCACGCCGCGGAAATCGGCGAGCTGCAGGGAAAGCCTTTCGCGACGATCGCTATTTTCGGCGATGAGCTCGGTCTGCTGGTGGGTGAGCGCGGTCGCAACGGTGCACATGAAGACCCTCTGCAACACCGCCATCTCGCGCGGCGCGGCGCGGCGCGGGAGACCCCAGCGGGTCGATCTGCGGCGCGCATAGGCGGTCATGAGGTAACTTGCGCTGGAGTAGAGCGCGCGCATGTCGGTTTCGCCGTCGGAAAGAGCTTTCACGACCGCGCGCAGGCTCTCGCCATGGCGCTCGACGAAGGCCGGAGAAATGATGGTTTCAAAATGGGCCTTGAGCGCGCTTGCGATCATCGGGCCGTGGCGGCGATACGAGTCGCCGATAACGGGCGCCGACACGATCGTCCCCATGAAGTCGTCAACGCCCTCGGCGACAAAGGCGAGACCGCCGCGCGCGATCGCATCCAGCATCGCAAGGACGCCAGCGTCGTTCAGCCCGTACAGCGCGTACCGGTCGCTGTCGGAAAGATACTTCTTTTCCATGATCGCTCTGGCGACGCGCCGGACGGCGGAGGCTCTCATTTGGCCCCATTAAGGTAAAACTTACCTTAAGGCAGCGGCGCGCCGGCTCCCGGGATTATCCCCAGACCTCGCGGGCGATCTCGACGATCATCTCAAGCTTCCACCACTGCTCGTCCTCCGCCAGCACATTGCCTTCCTCGGTCGAGGCGAAGCCGCATTGCGGCGATAGGCAGAGCTGATCGAGATCGACGTATTTGGCCGCAGCGTCGATGCGGCGCTTGATGTCATCCTTCTTCTCGAGCGCGCCGGTCTTGGTGGTGACGAGGCCGAGCACGACATATTTGCCCTTCGGCAGGAGGCGCAGCGGCGCAAACCCGCCGGAGCGATCATCGTCCCATTCCATGAAATAGCCGTCGATATCGATCTGGTTGAAGACGAGATCGGCGACCGGCTCATAGCCGCCGGAAGCGACGAAGGTCGATTTGAAATTGCCGCGGCAGGTGTGGCTCGTGATCGTCATGTCGGCGGGACGATTCTTCGTCGCCGTGTTGATCATGTCGCGATAGCGCTGGATCAGCAGGTCGGGATCATCGCCTCGCTCGGCCAGCATCTTGCGCTGCTCGGGATCGCAGAAATAGGACAGGCTGGTGTCGTCGAGCTGGAGGTAACGACAGCCGGCTTCGTAGAATGACTTCACCGCCGTCGCATAGGCGTTCGCGAGATCACGGTAATACTCCTCCATATCAGGATAGAGACCCATCTGGATCATCTTCCGGCCGCCGCGATAGTGCAGCATGCTCGGCGACGGGATCGTCATCTTCGCGACGCGATCGGTCGCGCCCTTCAGAAATCTGAAATGCTCAAGGAAGGGATGGTTGGAGAAGCCGATCTTGCTTGTGACGCGCGGCGCTTCCGCTTTCGTCTGCACGCCGGCGAACTGGATGCCGTGATCAAGAATGACGCGCTCGACGCCGTCGAGATTGAACAGAAAGTCGAAATGCCACCAGGTCCGTCGGAACTCGCCGTCGGTGACGGCCTGCAGTCCGATGTCCTCCTGGCGCTTTACGATCTTGCGGATTTCCCGATCCTCGATCTCGCGCAGCGCTTCGGCCGAAATTTCACCCTTCTCGCGTTTCTCCCGAGCTTCCTTGAGTGGCACGGTGCGCAGCAGGCTTCCGACCATATCGGCGCGGAATGGCGGCTTGGTGCGTCTCATGGCGTCCTCCTCAACATCGTTCGCGATGGAATATCGGGATCAAAATTTCCGCCGCGATTGTCATCTGCTCCCGGGCGACGAATCGCGCAAGGCCGCGGGCTTCGCGCGGCCCGATCGCTCGGCGACGCCGAGATGGGTCGCCATGGCTGCTTCGTCGGCGAGAAGATCGGACGAGGCGCCGCGCCAGACGATCGCGCCGCGATCGAGAATGATGGCGCGGTCGGTGATGGGCAGAATCTTGCGCGCCTTCTGCTCGACGAGAATGACCGTCAGCCGCTCCTCGACGATCAGCCGGCGGATGGCGGCCAGCAGTTCGTCGACGATGATCGGGGCCAAGCCCTCAAGCGGCTCATCGAGCAGCAGCAGCTTCGGGTTGAGCATCAATGCGCGCGTCACCGCAAGCATTTGCTGCTCGCCGCCGGAGAGCTGGTTGCCGAGATTGCCGCGCCGCTCCTTCAGCCGAGGAAACATCGCATAGACGCGGGCCAGGTCCCAGCCCTTGCCGCGGGCGACCGCGGTCAGATTCTCCTCGACCGTCAGCGAGCGGAAGATGTTGCGCTCCTGCGGCGTCCAGCCGACGCCGAGCACAGCGCGCTGCTGCGCCTTGAGATTCGAAATGTCGCGGCCGCCGAAGCGGATCGTTCCAGTGGTGCGGCGCGTCAGGCCGATGATCGTGTCGATCAAGGTCGTCTTGCCGACGCCGTTGCGGCCAAGCAGCGCAAGCGATTCGCCCGCTTCGAGAGCGAAGCTGAGATTGTTGAGGACGGTTGCGTCTCGATAGCCCGCTGTCAGATTGTCGATCGCGAGAAGCTCAGCCATGCGCTGTCTCCGCGTCCTCGCCAAGATAGACGGCCTTCACGCGCGGATCGCGCGCGATCTCCTCGACCGTCCCTTGCGTGAACAGCATGCCCTGCACCAGCACAGACATGCGGCGCGCGAAGGAGAAGACGAGCTCCATGTCATGCTCGATCAACAGCACGGTGACGTTGTCTGGCAGCGCGTTGACGATGTCGAGAATCTCGTGGCGCTCTTCCTCGGGAACGCCGGCGGCCGGCTCGTCGAGCAGCAGCAGCGTGGGCTTGCAGGCGAGCGCGAGAGCGACTTCGAGCAGGCGCTGCTTGCCGTAGGGCAGAAGCTTCACCGGCCGCGTCATGACGTCCGAAAGCCGCATGCTGTTCAACAGCGCGGCCGCTTCATCGATCACGGCGCTGTTCGCGCCGACGCCGCGCCACCATTGCGCGCCGGCGCCGACCCGCTCGCCGACCGACAGCGCCACCGTCTCCAGCGGCGTCAGATCGATAAAGAGCTGGTTGATCTGGAAGGTGCGCGCCATGCCGCGACGAACGCGCGACTGCGGCGTGAAGGAGGTGACGTCCTCGCCATTGAGGAACACCGATCCCGACGTTGGCGCGAGCACGCCAGTGAGGAGATTGATGAAGGTGGTCTTGCCGGCGCCGTTCGGCCCGATCAGCGCATGACGATCGCCGGCTTCGAGCTTCAACGAGACGTCGGTGTTCGCCTTGAAGCCGCCGAAGCTCTTGGAAAGGACGCGGGTTTCGAGCGCGAGGGCGCCTGTCGTGATCGAAGGCGTCATGAGCGCCTCCTAAGCAAATTAAGGAGCGCCGCCGGCCCGGCGATCAACCGGTCGCGACCGATGATCACCAGCGCCACGAGGAACAGCCCGATCCAGAACTGCCAGTATTGCGGCGTCAGCGCCGCGATCTGGTCTTGCATCAGCTTGAAAATAACCGCGCCGATCACGCCGCCATAGAGATAGCCGGCGCCGCCGATCAGCAGCACCAGCAAACCATCGGCCGAGCGGTGAAAGGCGAGCACGTCGAGCGAGACGAACGCTTGCGTCTGCGCCAGCAGCGCGCCGGCGACGCCGGCGTAGAAAGCAGCCAGCGTATAGACGCCAACCAACCGCGCATTGACGGGCACGCCAACCGCGCGGGCGCGCAGCGGGTTTCCCTTGATCGCGACGAGCGACAGGCCAAACGGCGAGCCGACGATGCGCCGCGCCGCCATGATCATCACGAAGAGAACGATGAGCGAATAAGCGTAAGCGACATGGCCGAAGATATCGAACTCGAACAGGCCAATGACCGGTCCCATCATCACGCCCTGAAGGCCGTCGGCGCCGCCGGTGAAGCCTGCCTTGTTGGCGATTTCGTAGAACACCAGCGCGACGCCGAGCGTCACCATCAGGCGCGTGAGATCGGTGCCGCGCAACACGAGGAAGCTTGTCGCGAAACCGAAGACCGCTGCGCCGAATCCGCCAACGACGAGGCCCAACACAGGTTCGCCATAACCATATTTCCCCAGCAGGCCGGCGACATAGGCTCCAACGCCGAAGAAGGCGGCGTGTCCGAGCGAGACGATGCCGGCATAGCCGAGCAGGAGATCGACCGATAGCGCGAAGAGCGCCATGATCGCGATCTCCGACAGAATGAGATGCTTGCCCGGCAACAGGAAATAGCTCGCGACGGCGCATAGCCAGAACGCGATCTCGGCGGGGTGGAGGCGCGTGCGCATCGCCAGACTTTTCGCCGCCGCAGCGTGAAGCGAATCCATGTCCCGGTCTCAGCGGGCGCGCGCGAACAGGCCCTGCGGCCTGAGGATCAGCACGACGATCATGATGGTGTAGATGACGAAGGAGCCGATCTGCGGAACATAATATTTGCCGGCGACGTCGGCGACGCCGAGCAGCAGCGCCGCGACCAGCGGGCCCGTCACACCCGAGGTGCCGCCGACCGTCACGACGATCAGGAAGTAGATCATGAATTTGAGCGGAAAGGTCGGATCAAGTCCGAGGATTTCGGCTCCCAGCGCGCCGCCAAGTCCTGCGAGGCCGGAGCCGACCGCAAAGGTGATGGCGAAGATGCGGTCGACCGGAATGCCGAGACCGCGCGCCACGCGCGCATCATCGACCGAAGCCCGCAGCTTGGCGCCAAACGAGCTGCGCGAGAGAATCGACTGCAGGAGAATCGTCAGCGCGCCGCAGATGACGATGATCAGCAGCCGGTAACGGCCGACGCCGACGCCCATGATGTCGATGCGGCCGCGCAGCCATTCCGGCAGATTGATGAATTGCTGCTGCGAGCCCATGACATAGTCGACCGCGGCGACAGACATGAAGACGAGGCCGATGGTGAACAGCACCTGGTCGAGATGGCTCTTGCCGTAAACGCGCACATAGAGCGTGCGCTCGAGCAGCAGGCCGATGAGCGCGCTCGCGATGAAAGCGAGCGGCAGGCAGAGCAGGAAGGGAACGCCATAGCGGTTCGCCAAAACCACGGCGACATAGCCGCCCGCCATCGCGAAAGCGCCATGGGCGAGATTGACGAAGTTCATCAATCCCAGCGTGATCGCCAATCCGCAGGCGATCACAAACAGCAGCATCCCGTACGCGACGCCGTCAAAGAGAATCGTCAACATTGGACCTGTCAGCCGCCCCGCTGAGCCACGCGAAAGATCATTTCTTCCGCGCGGGATCCTTCACCGAGGGGTAGGTCTCGAACTCCACATTGTAAAGCTCGCCATCCACCTTCTCGACCTTGCGGATATAGATATTCTGGACGATGTCGCGGGTGTCGGGATCGATCGAGATCGGCCCGCGCGGACTTTCCCAGGACATGCCCTTCATCGCCGCGATCAGGCCCGGACCATCGGTCGCGCCGTTGGTCTTCTTCAGCGCTTCCGTGATCAGCCGCATGCCGTCATAGCCGCCGAGCGACATGAAGTTCGGGCGCATATTGTTCGCCTTTTTGAAGGCCTCGACATAGGCCTTGTTCGCGGCGGACGGATGGTTCGCGGAATAAAGGTGAGCGGTGACGACGCCGAGCGCGGAATCGCCATAGCCGTTGAGCAGATCGTCATCGGTGATGTCACCCGGCCCGATCAGCCTGATGCCCGACTTGTCCATGCCGCGCTCGACATATTGCTTCATCAGCGCGGCGCCGACGCCAGCCGGCACGAAGACGAAAATCGCATCAGGCTTGGCGTCGATCACGCGTTGCAGGAACGGCGCATAATCCGGGTTCTGCAAAGGCGCGCGCAGTTGCGCTAGCACCTCGCCGCCCGCCGCCTTGAACGGTTCGGAGAAGAATTTCTCGCTGTCGATGCCCGGCGCATAGTCGGTCACGAGCGTGACGACTTTCTTGATCCCGTTCTTCGCCGCCCAGTCGGCGATGGTCGCGGCCGATTGCGCCTGGGTGAAACTGGTGCGCGCGATAAAGGGCGAGGCGTCGACGATCGCCGTGGTGCCGGCGGCCATCACAACCAGCGGCGTCTTCGATTGCGTCGCGATCGGCGCCGTCGCCATCGCCAGCGGCGTCAAGCCGAAGCCCGCAAGCACATTGACCTTCTCGTTGACGACGAGTTCGGTCGCGATGCGTTTTGTCGCATCAGGCACGCCGCCGTCGTCGCGCAGCACGATCTCGATCTTCTTGCCGGCCACGACGCCGCCGATCTGGGAGAGATAGAGCTTCGCTCCAGCTTCGACCTGTTTGCCGATAGGCGTGAAAGGTCCGGTCAGCGGCAAAATCATGCCGATCTTCACGGTCTCCTGCGCCAGCGCTCCGCTCGACGCCGATGCGAGGCCAGCGGCCCCCATCAGGGAAACCCATACGCGACGCGAAATCATCATGCCCCTCCTTCGTATTTTAAGATCACGCCGCATTTTGATTGAATCAATCAAAATGCGGGAACGTGATCGATTCCAAAAGTTTAGAGCATGGCTTTAGCGAAAAACCGGTGTCCACTTTTTCGCGCCATGCTCTAGCCCGCAGCTTTCGGCGGCGGACTCATCGCTTCTTCTCTTTTCTGATTGTTATTTCTTGCGAGCCGGGTCCTTGACCGCGGCGAATTTGTCGAACTCGACATTGTAGAGCTCGCCATCGACCTTCTCGACCTTGCGGACATAGATGTCCTGCACGATCTCGCGGGTTTCCGGATCGATCGAGATCGGGCCGCGCGGGCTTTCCCAGGACATGCCCTTCATCGCGGCGATGAGGCCGGCGCCGTCGGTCGCGCCATTGGTCTTCTTCAGCGCCTCAATGATGAGATGCATGCCGTCATAGCCGCCGACCGACATGAAATTGGGACGCATGCCATTGTTCGCCTTCTTGAAGGCTTCGACATAGGCCTTGTTCATCGCCGACAGATGCGCCGCCGAATAGAGATGAGCGGTGATAATGCCGAGCGCCGAGTCGCCGTAGCCATTGAGCAAATCATCATCGGTGATGTCGCCGGGGCCGATCAGCTTCACGCCCGCCTTGTCCATGCCGCGCTCGACGAACTGCTTCATCAGCACGGCTCCGACGCCTGAAGGCACGAACACGAAGAGCGCGTCCGGCTTGGCGTCGATCACGCGCTGAAGGAAGGGCGCGAAGTCAGGATTCTGCAGCGGCACGCGCAATTGCTGCAACACTTCGCCGCCCGCGGTCTTGAAGGGTTCCGAGAAGAACCGCTCGCTGTCGATGCCGGGCGCATAGTCCGATACAAGCGTGACGACCTTCTTCACGCCGTTCTTCGCCGCCCACTCCGCAATGCTTGCGGCCGACTGGGCCTGGGTGAAGCTCGTGCGGGTGACGAAGGGAGACGCGTCGATGATGGCCGTGGTGCCGGCGGCCATCACGACCATCGGCGTCTTGGCCTGCGTCGCGATCGGCGCCGTCGCCATCGCCAACGGCGTCAGGCCGAAGCCCGCCAGCACGCTGACCTTCTCATTGACCACGAGCTCCTGCGCGATGCGCTTGGTCTGGTCGGCGACGCCGCCATCGTCGCGCAGCACGATCTCGATCTTCTTGCCGGCGACGGTCGCGCCATGCTGCGCGAGATAGAGTTTTGCGGCTGCGTCGATCTGTTTGCCCGTCGATGTAAAAGGGCCGGTCATCGGCAGGATCAGGCCGACTTTCACGGTCTCCTGCGCGATCGCGGCGCCTGAGGCCAGCATCGCAGCGCCGGCGGCTACAGCCGCGGCGTAACGCCGATTCAGCATCTCATCCTCCCGATGGTCGTTCGTTGATCGAACATATTATCCCGTTGCGAACAAATTAGAGGCCGAGCCGACCTCTCCGCAAGTTAGACAATGGATCGGAAAAGCCCATTCGGACCCTTGTTCGCGATCCGAACGCCCTCTTGTCGCCGAGATGATTGAGCGGCTCCCCCACCTGCACACCATGCGTCGGACGGCATTCCGCCAGCAAATGATCAGTTTGGAGCGATTGATGAAAGGCGTTCATCAAGCCGCGCCGACCAGCGGTCGGCTTCGGCGCGCCAGCAGCGCGAGGTCATGGCGCGCGGGCGGCGCGGCCTGATGCGATGTCGAGGGAAGGGATGGTGGAGCCGAGGGGAATCGAACCCCTGACCTCGTGAATGCCATTCACGCGCTCTCCCAACTGAGCTACGGCCCCATGTCAGCCGCCTGCCTGAAAGCCGGCGCGGACTGATTCCAGCGAGGCGACGGCGCAACCTTGAAAGGGACCGTCGCAGCTGCTGAACGGGAGATTGGGCTCCCGCTTCGCGCGCCTCTATAGACGCGCAGTTGAGGAGGCTCAAGCCTCCTCGTCGCTTTCGATATCGCCGTCGATGAGATCAGAGACGTCGTCGTCGCCTTCCTCTTCCTCCTCGAGGAAGGTGTCGTCCTCTTCGCCGTCATCCTCGACTTCGACATCGTCGCCGGTGGTGGTGGCGGCGGCCTCTTCGCTTGCCGCCTCCTCAAGAGACACGGTCTCCGGCGCGTTGGCTTCGGCTTCCGTCTCATCCTCTTCCTCGTCCGCCTCGGGCTTGGCGGCGGCGGCGCGAGAGGCGGCGGCCGTCGGCTCGAAGGCCGAACGGGGATAGGACTGGCCGGTGTAAGGAGAAACGACCGGGTCCTTGTTCAGATCGTAGAATTTGCGGCCAGTGACCGGGCAAATGCGTTTGGTTCCAAGTTCGGGGTTGGCCACGGACTTAACCTGCTCTGGAATTCGGGAAGTGGGTCGCGTTAGTCGCTCCGGCGGCGGGTGTCAAACAGCTTTTGACAGCCTTTTCCAGCGGGATGACCGGGTCGATTTCGCGTGCTAGGCCGCCTGCGTTTCGCTGCTTTCGCCCCGAAATGACCGACGCGCCGCACTGTTCCGAATTCTCTCGCCGCGGCCGAGCGCCAGCGGCATGATCATCGCGATCGACGGGCCGGCCGCTTCCGGCAAAGGCACGCTGGCGAAGAAGCTCGCCGCCCATTTCAGCCTGCCGCTCCTCGACACCGGGCTTCTCTATCGTGCGACCGCGCGCGCGCTTCTGAGCGCCGGCGCGCCGCTCAACGACGCGGCGCACGCCACACGCGCCGCGCAATCGCTCGACATCGCGAAAATCGACGAACACGACCTGCGCGGCGCGGCCATGGGCGAAGCGGCGTCCGTGGTCGCGGCGATCCCGTCCGTGCGCGCCGCCCTGATCGACGCACAGCGGCGCTTCGCCAACCAGCCCGGCGGCGCGGTGCTCGACGGGCGAGATATCGGTACGGTGATCGCCCCGCACGCCAATCTGAAAATCTTCGTGACCGCCTCGCCCGAGGTGCGGGCCGACCGGCGCTACAAGGAAGCGCTCGGCCGCGGCGAAGAGGTCGAATACGACGTCATCCTCGCCGACATCCGCAAGCGCGACGAGCGCGATTCCGGGCGCTCGGCCGCGCCGTTGAAGATCGCGGAGGATGCAGTGCTTCTCGACACCAGCGCCATGTCGATCGAGGATGTGCTGGCCGCCGCAATCCGGCTGGTCGAGGCGAAGAGCGCAGCGGCGAAACCGCCGGGCTGACATTCCCGCGCTGCGCTTGCAGCCGCGATGGAAGGGCTCTCTACTCCGCGCCTCCGGAGGGGAGCCGTCATGACGCATCGCACTCTATCGCCTTTGCGCGCCGCGTTGTTCGCCGGCGCCGCGCTTCTCGGATTGGCCGCGCTCAGCCCCTCGGCGCTGGCGCAGAGCGAGCTGCGCATCGGATTGCAGGACGATCCCGACTCGCTTGATCCCGCTCAGAACTGGAGCTTCGTCGGCCGCCATGTGCTGCAATCGATGTGCGACAAGCTCGTCGACATCGACAGCCAGGGCAATATCGCGCCGATGCTGGCGACCAAATGGGCCTGGTCGGAAGACGGCAAGACGCTGACGCTGAATCTGCGGCCGAACGTCGTCTTCCATGACGGCACGCCCTTCGACGCCGCGGCGGCGAAGTTCAGCCTCGATCGCGGCCTGACGATGAAATCGTCGCGCCGGCGCGCCGAGATCGACGCCATCGACACAATGGACGTCGTCGATCCCCTGACTTTGCGCATCAATCTCAAGGCGGCGTCGGTGCCGCTGCTCGCGGCGCTGACGGATCGCGCAGGCATGATGGTCAGCCCCACCGCGGCCCAGGCGGCCGGCGACAATTTCGCGAAGAATCCGGTTTGCGCCGGGCCTTACAAATTCGTCGAGCACAAGGCGCAGGACCGCATCGTGCTTGAAAAATTCCCGCAGCATTATCGCGCCAAGGATTTCGCCTTCAACCGGCTGATCTTCCAGGGCATGCCCGATTCGAACGTGCGGCTGCTCAATCTGAAATCGAATCAGCTTCAGCTCATCGAGCGCCTGTCGCCGACCGACATCAGCGCGGTCGAGAAAGACAAGACGCTGCAGGTGTTCGAGAGCGCGACGCTCGGCTATTATGCGATCACCTTCAACATGGCGAATGGCGACGGCGCGGCGTCGAGCGAGTTCTCAAAAAGTCGCGCGCTGCGGCAGGCCTTCGATCTCGCGATCGATCGCAACGCCATCAATCAGGTCGCGTTCGAAGGACGATTCGACGCGGGCAATCAGGCCTTCCCGCCGCAGTCGCCCTGGTACGACAAGGCGCAGCCGGTGAAGCCGCGCGATCTCGATGCGGCGAAGGCGAAATTGAAGGAAGCGGGAATCAAGGACGCCAAGATCGAGCTTCTCGTGCCGACCGATCCGCAACGACAGCAGGTCGCGCAGATCGTGCAATCCATGGTCGCGGAAGCCGGAATCACCATGACGATTCGCTCCGTCGAGCTGATGAGCCTGCTGGCCGCTGGTCGTGAAGGAAAATTCCAGGCTCATCTTGTCGGCTGGTCGGGACGCGTCGATCCCGATCTCAATTATGGGCCGCTGCTCGGCTGCGGCGCCGCCGGCAATGACGGAAAATATTGCAACAGGGATATGGACGCGATTCTGGCGAAAGCGCGCGCGATCGCCGACCCCGAGTCGCGCAAGCCGCTCTATGCGCAGGTCGCGAAGATCCTGCTTGATGATCTGCCGCTGAGCTACATCTATCACGGCAAATGGACGTTTGCGGCGCGCGCGAATCTCAAGGGTTTGAAAGCCTATCCCGACGGCGTGATTCGTCTGGATAGCGTCACGGCGCAGTGACAGTCTGGAGCGCGGCGAATCACCGCCTCGCGTCAGAGCACGCCTCATGGGGGCATATCCCACATGTTGAAGCGACTGTTGTTCACCGTCGCGATCATCACTGCAACGAGCGCCGCGCATGCGCAGGCGACGCCGCACCCGTCCGATCTCATCGCACAGCCCGGCTATAGCGCGGCCTGGTCCGGACTGATCGCGAAGCAGCGATTCGAGCGACGCGACTCCTGGATTCCGAAACTGACCGGGCCGGGCTCTTCCGCGAGCTATCGCGACCCGTCGGGCGGCGTCTGGATCGAAGGGAATGTGTGCCATCCGCACAATTGCAGCGACAATCATCTCATTCTGCTCTTCGATCCCAGGACGAAGAAAATCTGGGCGGCGCAACGGACCCGTGGCGCGCTGCCGAAGAGCGAACGCTTCTTCGGCAACCCTGACGCCGCGATGCGCAAGCTGCTGAGCGATCGGATCGTCGCGAACTTTCCCTGAGGCGCCGCGGCTTGTCGGTCCCGCGCCTCGCGGATAGCCTGATCGCGCCGGGGCTGGCGCATTACGGGGCCGGACTTTCACATGGTGAAATTTTGGGCCGGGATCGCATTTGCGATCACGTTGGGCTTGAGCGCGCATGCGATCGAACTGTCGCAATCCGGCGCATCGGCGATGCTGCGCGGCGAAATCAAGACCGGCGACGATATCATCTTTCGCGAATTTCTCGCGCGACCAGGCGCGGCGCAGATCCGCACGCTCTATCTGCATAGCCCTGGAGGGAAAGTGCTCGAAGCGCGGGAGATCGCGCGCATCGTGCGCAATGCGGGAATGACGACGGCGGTCGATGCCTCGCGCGCCTTCTGCAACAGCGCCTGCACCGCGATCTTCAGCGGCGGCGTCCGGCGGCTCTATCTCAACGCCAATGCGGTTGCTGACGGCGGCGCCGGCAATCTCGGCCTCGGCTTCCACGAGGGCAACAATCCGCGCGGCCCCTCCGGACAAAAGGAATATTCCGGCCGCGCGTCCGGCGAGATGATCAACACCTATTACGAGATGGGCGTCGGCGGCGCGGCGGCGCTCGTGACGAAGGCGAATTTCAACCGGCTCTATCGCGTGTCCGGTCCGACCGCGCTGTCGCTTGGAATTGCGACCAGCCTCTCTCCCTGAATCGTCGGTTCGTTCGCTAACGGTCGCGCGATTGAGACGTACGGCAAATGCGCAGCCGTCTTTTTGAGGTTAAGCGATCGCGGTTCCCATCAGTGACGGCGGCCGCTTTGCTGTGGCGAGCCCGGAGGACGGCATGATCGAATCATCACGACTTCACCGGCGCGCGCTCGCAACCGCGGGATTCCTTGCAATCGCTCTTTGGGCTGTTGCGGCTGCAGCCAATCCAGCGACCGTCGACTACGAATGCTCGCCGAGCCTGCCGGCGGGCAAGCGGGTCTCGGTCGATTTCAACTCCGGCGGCAACTCCATCACCGTCGCCTTTCCGAACGGGACGTCGCTGCGGATGACGAAAGCCATGTCCGGCTCGGGCGTTCGCTATGTCGGCGGCAATGTCGAAGTGTTTGAGAGGGGTGCGAGGCCGCTTGTTCTGAATGTCGAGGGACAGCCCGGGCGCGAATGCATGCGCGTCAGCCCCTGAAACGGTCTGCTTTTCGGAAGCCGAATCGCCACAGTGAACGAAGTCTGAAACGCTTCCTTGGGATTCGCCTCGCGCGCCAAACTGCTTTTGCGCGAATCTTTCGTAGCGTGAATCCGTTAGGACAGCTTCGCACACTACATGTCCATCCTGATTCGCTCGGCTGTCTCTGTCGTTCGACGAGATCGGCTCGTTGTCGCGTGGCTCTGCGCGATGACTGGCGCGTGCGCGCTGGGCATCATCTGGCCCCGAATTCACGCGATCTATCTCTTGCTTTCAAGCGGATTTGTTTTCGTGGCGCCGACGAGATTCCTGAAGCACTTCAGGGAGAATCCGTCGCAAGAGATGATTGATTACGCCCAGCGGAATCGCGCGGAGCGAGCTGGATGGCTGGCCGATGAGTTTATCGCGATGATCCTTTTCGGCCCGATGATTGTCTTCGGGTTCACGAAGCTGGTTGATCTGGCATACGCGATGAACGATGGGCCTTTCTCAGCCGCGTCTTTGATCCCGCTCATTTCGATGGCTGTGACGCTTGGCGCCGCGCTTCACTGGCTGTGGGCGATCAGCCCGCGCATCGAACCATCATCCGAAAAATAGACAGCCAATTTTGCACAAACAAAACCCCGACGCTTTCGCGTCGGGGTTTTGCATTTCCAGAGCATGATCCTTTTCCGAAAACCGGAATCCACTTTTCGGGGATCATGCTGAGGTGAAGAGATCAATCTGTCCTTGGCAGGCCCGGCAACGACCTACTCTCCCGGGTCTTGAGACACAGTACCATTGGCGCTGAAGAGATTAACGGCCGAGTTCGGGATGGGATCGGGTGTGGACTCTTCGCTCGAGCCACCGGGCCGGCAAAGGACAGATTTGGCAAGCACTGGTTATTTTGAAGTCGCTTGGTTGAAGCGTCACGATCCAATGTCACGGACATGGATCATGAGAACGTTCAAGTCGATCGAGCTATTAGTACTGGTCAGCTAAGCGCCTCATTGAGTTCGGCAGCTTACACATCCAGCCTATCAACGTGGTCGTCTTCCACGGCTCTCAAGGGAGAACTCGTTTTGAGGTGGGTTTCCCGCTTAGATGCATTCAGCGGTTATCCCGACCGTACATAGCTACCCTGCACTGCGGCTGGCGCCACAACAGGTCCACCAGAGGTACGTCCATCCCGGTCCTCTCGTACTAAGGACAGATCCTCTCAATTCTCCTACACCCACGACAGATAGGGACCGAACTGTCTCACGACGTTCTGAACCCAACTCACGTACCACTTTAATCGGCGAACAGCCGAACCCTTGGGACCTTCTCCAGCCCCAGGATGTGATGAGTCGACATCGAGGTGCCAAACGACGCCGTCGATATGGACTCTTGGGCGTCATCAGCCTGTTATCCCCGGCGTACCTTTTATCCGTTGAGCGATGGCCCTTCCACGAGGAACCACCGGATCACTATGACCGTCTTTCGACTCTGCTCGACTTGTCAGTCTTGCAGTCAGGCGGGCTTATGCCATTGCACTCGACGACCGATTTCCGACCGGTCTGAGCCCACCATCGCGCGCCTCCGTTACTCTTTCGGAGGCGACCGCCCCAGTCAAACTGCCCACCATGCGCTGTCCCGGACCCTGCTGAAGGGTCGCGGTTAGACATCCATGACGATAAGGGTGGTATTTCAAGGGTGACTCCATCCGAGCTGGCGCCCGGACTTCAACGTCTACCACCTATCCTACACATGCCGACACGAATGCCAGCGCAAAGTTGCAGTAAAGGTGCACGGGGTCTTTCCGTCTGATCGCAGGAACCCCGCATCTTCACGGGGAATTCAATTTCACTGAGTCTATGTTGGAGACAGCGGGGAAGTCGTTACGCCATTCGTGCAGGTCGGAACTTACCCGACAAGGAATTTCGCTACCTTAGGACCGTTATAGTTACGGCCGCCGTTTACCGGGGCTTCGATTCGCTGCTTGCACAACTCCTCTTAACCTTCCGGCACCGGGCAGGCGTCAGACCCTATACGTCGTCTTGCGACTTCGCAGAGCCCTGTGTTTTAGGTAAACAGTCGCCACCCCCTGGTCTGTGCCCCCCGCACATGCTTGCGCATGCACAGGGCCTCCTTATCCCGAAGTTACGGAGGTAATTTGCCGAGTTCCTTCAACATAGTTCTCTCAAGCGCCTTGGTATTCTCTACCAGTCCACCTGTGTCGGTTTAGGGTACGGTCTGATGCAGGGGCTATTTCCTGGAACTCTTGGGCTGCCCAATCAATCCGATAAGATCGAACAGCTTCCCAAGTCCGTCACCACCTGCTGGCCCACGAATATTCACGTGGTTCCCATCGGCTACGCATTTCTGCCTCGCCTTAGGGGCCGGCTGACCCTGCGAAGATTAACTTTACGCAGGAACCCTTGGACTTTCGGCGACAGTGTCTCTCACACTGTTTGTCGTTACTCATGTCAGCATTCGCACTTCCAATACCTCCAGAGGCTCTCACGAGTCCTCCTTCGACGGTCTATGGAACGCTCCGCTACCGCGCATCTTGCGATGCACCCTAAGCTTCGGCTCGTGGCTTGAGCCCCGTTACATTTTCGGCGCAGAAACCCTTATTTAGACCAGTGAGCTGTTACGCTTTCTTTAAAGGATGGCTGCTTCTAAGCCAACCTCCTGGTTGTTTTGGGATTCCCACATCCTTTCCCACTTAGCCACGAATTAGGGGCCTTAGCTGTAGGTCAGGGTTTTTTCCCTCTTCACGACGGACGTTAGCACCCGCCGTGTGTCTCCCGAGTAGTACTTCCAGGTATTCGGAGTTTGGTTAGGTTTGGTAGGTCTGTGGGACCCCCGCACCCATCCAGTGCTCTACCCCCTGGAGTATTCGCTCGAGGCGCTACCTAAATAGCTTTCGCGGAGAACCAGCTATTTCCGAGTTTGATTGGCCTTTCACCCCTAGCCACAAGTCATCCGAGACTTTTTCAACAGGCACCGGTTCGGTCCTCCAGTGCGTGTTACCGCACCTTCAACCTGCTCATGGCTAGATCACCCGGTTTCGGGTCTAATGCAACGAACTGAACGCCCTGTTCAGACTCGCTTTCGCTGCGCCTCCACCTATCGGCTTAGGCTTGCTCGTTACACTAAGTCGCTGACCCATTATACAAAAGGTACGCCGTCACCCTTGCGGGCTCCGACTGTTTGTAGGCATTCGGTTTCAGATACTATTTCACTCCCCTTGTCGGGGTGCTTTTCACCTTTCCCTCACGGTACTAGTTCGCTA